>DAHC01000015.1 GCA_002498375.1 Methanocorpusculum sp. UBA424 | reverse complement strand
GCATATAAACCAACCGGAATGATGTCAATAGCAAGACCAGAAATATCATTATCTTGAACCACCCAGAAGAAAATAAGAAAAATAAAACACAGGACCATATTTCCGTGTCAGAAAATGAAATAACCCTTAGTGAAGTCCGTTCGTGGAATAAAACCGAAATCGTCGACCTTTATCGAACTGGCGGATGGTGGGACATGGGATGGAGCACCGACCGCATCGCGCAGATACTGCAAGGGAGTTTTATCTTCATAATTGCCCACGACACACAGAATCGCGCAGTTGGAATGGGACGCATCATCGCTGACGGAATGGCAGACGGATACATTCAGGACGTGGTCGTCTTCCCCGAATATCGCGGACGCGGGATTGGAGAGCGCATAGCAACAACACTTCGACGCCTGGGATCATTGCACGGCCTTACCTGGATCGGACTCATCTCTGCACCCCAAAAAGAATCAATCTACCTCAGAGCAGGATTCTCTGAAATGAAAAACTACACCCCCATGCTCTTTGAAAATGAAAAAAACTGATTTCAAAAAAATAACGCTCGCCGACAAAACCCTTATCGAAGACTACTTCCGGCGATTTCCTCAGTACCACTCGGAACACAACTTTCTCACACTCCTCTGCTGGGAACATTACGCCCATTGCGAATATGCCGTGATAAATGATCACCTGATCCTTTCCAACACAACCTGCGGAAAATCCACATGCCATGCACCAATCGGTGAATTCGACCCGGCATTATTCGAAGAACTCCTGCAATTCGCCAAAAAACACACAGGCGACTGCGCCGTTACCTTCCACGAAGAAAAATATCTCCCGTACATGAAACTGTATCATCCTGAAACGCCCGTGTATGAATCACGCGGCTGCAGCGATTATTATTACAGAACAAAAGAACTTGCAGAACTTGCCGGACGAAAATATCTCAACATCCGTAAACAGATCAACCGATTCAACACCAAATATCAGTACACCGTGGATCCAATCACCCCGGAAAGCATCCCCGAGATTCATGAGATGCTCAATAAATGGAGCGACGCCAAAAACACCGAGGCGAACTCAGTTCTCGATGAAGAAGTGGGAGCAGCCCACGCCGCATTGGATCAATGGGATGAACTCGGGTGTGAAGGACTGATGATCCGCGTACTACCCAAAAACAAAATAGGGGCCATTGCCATTTGGGGGGAAATGAATAACGAGACTGCCGTCATCCATTTTGAGAAAGGCATCTCTCAGTATAAGGGCATCTATAAAATCATCAATCAGGAAACCGCCAAATCACTTTTAGGGAAATACAGCTGGATTAACCGCGAGTCCGACATGGATGTTCCCGGACTTCGCGAGGCTAAACTCAGGTATCATCCGGAAAAATGTGCAAAAATCTGGTACATCAAACGAAAAGAGATTCTCTGACGTCGAAATATATTGAGGGTCATCACATAATATCCCGACCGCAGGACCCCACAGATATTATTAGCCAGACGGCACATGTATAAAGCGGATGAACCTGTTGTTTGAACTCTCCGGAGAGAACCAGCCTCTGGCCGCTGCCGAGATCTCCTGTGCGGGTAACGTGACCCGTACGGAAAACGGTATTGCCATAGCTGAAGTGAATGATCCGGAAAGAACGACACGGCTCGCACAGACGCATGTAGTAATGCGTCTCCTTGGAGAATGCGATGCGTCAAAGGAAGACTTGGAAAGGCTCCTCGACTCTCTCGCGCTCACAGCCCCCGGCAGATTCTGCTGTCGGGTAAGAAAGATTCATCCTGTCACCGTCAATGCATCCCAACTGGAACTCGAGCGCATGATGGGACAAAAAATTCACGGGACTGTTGACCTGAACACTCCCGATGTAGAATACCGTGCTGTCTTTACCAACGGCAGATGCTTCTTTGGAGAAGTCCTGCACACCATAGACCGCGGATCGTATGCCTATCGAAACCCCCAGAGAAGAGCATTCTTCCATCCGGGAGTCATGATGCCTCTCATGGCGAGAACCATGGTCAATCTGACCCATGTCGAGCCGGGAGAGAGATTGTGCGACCCATTCTGCGGAACCGGAGGTATGCTCCTTGAATGTGAAATGATGGGAATTGAAGCCGTCGGAAGCGACTACGACCCCGAAATGCTTATCGGATGCAGACAGAATCTTCCAAACGGAGCCTGTATCCGGGCCGATGCTACAAAGATGCCGTATCCTGATGAAGCGTTCGACGCGATCGCAACTGACCTGCCGTACGGTCAGTCGACTACCATTGGAGCCGAAAGCATCGACACCTTGTACACGGAATCTCTCAAGGAAATCAGGCGTGTTCTAAAACGGGGAGGCAGGGCAGTCATCGTGACGCATAAAGACATCAGACCTCTGGCAAAAGATCTCTTTGAAATCGTTGGTTACTACGAACAGAGGGTGCATAAAAGTCTCACGCGAAGGATACTCATCCTCGCATAAAATAACTTATGAAACAAACAAGCGGAGAGTTGTAATGCTCTCGTGGATTAGTGAGCAGTTTAGCCACTACAAGCCTGACCGGGCAATCGCCGTAAGAGCTTTGCGTCACATGCGTCCGGCCGAACGCAAAAATCTCTTCTCGGACGATATCATGCTGATGCGGACCGCCGAAGGATACTGGTTTGAAAATCTCATATACGAGCAGCTCATCAGGATCGCAGAAAAAACCGACACCATCAAAAAAATTGTAAGAAAGGGAGCCGACGTCCCAAAACACCGGGAAAAAATCAGACTCGGCGTAAACGGAATATACTCGGCGGAAAAAGGGGACATCAGAGTCAGAGGCAACGGACAGGATCTGGCAGAGGTGGATCTCCTCCTCTTCGATAAAGATAAGCAGGTCGTCTTCAGCGAGATCGTGACCAGCCCCGCCGATCTTAAGGACCTCGAAGCTGAGATCATTTATAAGAAAAAACTGTTCGGCTACATGTTCAATCAGGAACATGTGGGATTCATGCTTTTTTCTTCCGTTGACATCTCCGGGACGCAGGTCGTGAGAAGGCTCGTCTCAGATCCCGACAACGTATACATCGGGACCCATGAATGCGAAGTCATGAAATCCTGTCTCAAAGGTCTTCGGATAACATCGTTCCAAAAACAACCGGAAAAGAATCCTGTCCTTATCCCAAGCGAGACCCTAAAAATACGGGACTTCGATTACAAAAAACTTCACGACGACGCACTCACCAAACTGTTTTTTGCGATGGATCACAATATGACGCCGGATCAGTACTTCTCGGACCCATCCGTCTCCCCCCTCGTAAAAAAAGTAATCTGTGGTGGTCTGTATCCTTCGGCGATAAAAGCATTGGTGGCAAATTACGGTCTTCGTGTCAAATCTGAGGTTCTCACTGCCGAATCTCTTCAGGAAAACTATACCAGAGTGATCCTCGCCGTTGATTTTCCCGAGATGTCTCCCGTGATTTATCTCAAACCAAAAAAACAGCGCACATATCTGAAGATGGTTCCGGCAAAAACGGGCGGATTCAAATACGAACGCCCCACTCCGTCAAGAGTTGGATTCTATTTATGGCTCGAGGCCACCAAACCGGCAATCGGAGCGGAACGGGCACTTACGGTCTTGGAATACTGCAATACTCCCCTCAAAGACAGGATTGTCGAACCCGCAGCCCAATTGCCGGACGCTAATGTTCCAAAACATCAGTATCGCCCAAGAAGAAAACACAAGTAAACTCAATTACCCTTTTTTACTGCAGGAGCATAACACGGACAGCGGACGACAAGGAGTCCGCCGAGCAGCACGCACGCCCCAACAATAATGAATACGCCCAGATATCCCAAGGGAATAACGATCAGACCAGTAATAAACGGCATTACCGCCATTCCAGCATACTGCATCGTTATTAAAAGACCATTCATCATGCCCTGGGGATGAGGGGTGCCCGCGATATAATTCAACACCGCGACCGAGATTATGCCAAAAACGGCACCGACAAGGATCATGCCGATCGGCGTAAAGAAAACCAGAGGTACCGAGAGAGCGAGGATGAATGCCGAACCCCGGAGAAATCCCAGAGAATCCAAAAGAGATACCCGTGATACAGCATAAACGCAGACAGCAGTAGAAACACTCATCAGCGCAGTCACGACTCCGGAAATATCTGCAGAATACCCCGACATCTCCGGATACATACTCGTAACGACACCCGTCGCGCCAGTGAAAATAAACAGAGCCGCCCAGAGCCACTTGTGATAGAGCGCGATCGAAAAGATCATTCGAACAGGTATCCTTACTGAGATAAAACCGGATCCTTCACGGAAGAATATCCCTGCAAGAAATGCGAATCCGGTCAGGACGCTGAACACGAGAACGCCGGCATATGGATGGATGACCGATAAGATACCGGGGATGACAAGACCCGCGACCATACCCACATTCATCAGTGCAAGATACATACCGGAGAGTTTTGTATGCTCAAGCTGCGAATTGACAAAGGAGAGGGCCGATGATACAAACATGCCAGTAAACAAACCCTCCAGGAATCTGAAGCCGACGGTCAATAGAGGATCGCCCGTAAAGAACCAGATAAGAAGACCGGAAGCAAATGATCCGGCAAGACCAATCTTGATGAGCGGAGCTCGTCCGATTTTATCGGATATCCATCCGGCAGGAAATACCATGAAAAACGCGCCTAAAAAGTAGGCTGAGTAGATGGCTCCCTGAACCGCAGCATCCGACGTGATGAGTGCCAGAATCGGGACAACGGCATTCGAGAGAGCCATGGTCGCAAAAGCTCCCAGGTAGAGGGAAATCCTGGAGATGTTCATTAGCGCTTTAAAACACCTATCTCGGAAAGCATCGAGGGAAGATACTCCTTGGTAACGAAATCAAGACCGCGGCTTGCAAACGCCTGCTGTTCTGACTTGAGATTCATCTCCAGCTGAAGATTGATCTCTTTTTTCCAGAAGTCTGTTGCAAACCTCGGATCAGTGAGTTCCGCTTTCAGCGCAGAAACATCCTGCTCCGTGAGTTTATCGGCAGGCAGATTGTATTGCTGGATATCTGACGGTTTTACCCCGATGAACTGGGCAGAGGGCGTAGCCAGAAGTTCGGACATGTGGGCAGCCTTGATCGAACCATAGGCGACCGAGGCATAAATACGGTAGGACCAGGGATCACCGTCCGTGAAAACGACAACGGGGATTCCCAGCTCCTCGTTCATGCGTTTCAGCATGCGCCGCGTTGCCCGGGCCGGCTGACCCTTCAGGTGAAGAAGAACGGCATTGTACTCTTCATCAAAACCGTTCTCCTGCAGACGGGAGAACATACCGCCGGTTTCTATCGCGATAACACAGGAGGCGTCGTGATCGACAAGCTCGACATTCTCCACGTTATTCGGAATATTGTATCCGGCTTCTCCTACATCATCCTGACAGTGGATCTCTTTCATACCGCGCCGGGTATTTTCCCGAACACGGATCGGACCAAAGATCGAGGCGCCGTCCTCTTCCGGACGCATATGGAAAAACTCCCTCTGGAGAGCGGTGATGATCTCCAGATCCTCGATCAGATAGTTGCTCTCGTTCTGAGCGCCGAACTTCGCCTGCTTCCAGCCCTCCGAGATGTAATACATTTCTCTTAATGTCGAAGAGCGGTTTTCCTGCAACTGAGTTTTGATGAACCAGATGACATATGCCATCTTAAGCATGTGCGTGGCGGACTTCGCAGTACCTGCATTTCTGACGGACTCTTTATCGCCGTACTTCCACACCTCGGACTCGTCATCATACTCGATGTTGTACTTTGTTCTCGTAGGAAGTGTGATCGAAGGAACTTCCCCGCCCGCAATCTGGTCGTACCAGACTTTGGCAATCTCCATCAGGCGTTTTTTTGTCGCTGTATCTCTTTCACTCGGGTCAGACATCGAGATCCACCACCACTTTGAGGTTTTCCGAAACACCCTGCATCTCGATCATCCCACCGCCAAGACCGGTATAGGTCACCTCGAACGCTTCGCCCGAGGCAAGAGCAAACTTCCAGATTTTTGTGTACTCGCCGTCCATTTCGGAAACAAAAGAGGGAGGGATATTTGCATCACCCGCAGCGTCGCCGGATATATCATACAGTGAAATCTCCTGGGGTTTTGTTGTGTAGTTGTCGATATGGATCATAACTTTTCCTCCGGCAGAACTTTTCTTGAGGACCACGCGCCGCATAATTCTTCCTTCGATGAGGGACGTATCGGGTACGGGAAGCTCAACGATCTCGCCGACTTTTGCAGCGATCAAGGGGATCACGGAACATATGGCACGCGCCCGGTCATCCTGCAGTTTGTTTCTGTCACGGCGGGAGAGAAACATTTTCAGATCTCGGCCGAGCTCCTGCAGAGCAAGCGTGATCTCGCGCTCGATCTCGGGAATCGCCGCGACGGCGTCCTTTGATTCGCTTGTGAACGGAACGCTTGTCGCCGCCACATGGACGAGGATAAGTATGGGTCCGGTGGGCAGTCCCGACTGGGAAACCCCATAGGCTTTCCAGTTCACATTCTGGACGGCGTTTGTGATCGCACAGGCCCCCTGCTGATACAAAAGCGGGACGCGGTTTGCAAACCGCAGGAGAATGGCACTTCCTTCGGGCGGAAGTTTGCCGCCGTATCCGATTGCCGCCTCCACGATGAACGAGTGACCGCCGTACACGTTTCCGGGACGGGTCCGCGCCTTGATAAAGTCCAGTTCGAACTCCTTTTCCATGCCTTTGACGATCAGCTCATCGGTGATCGGAGAGAGACACTGGGATGCCGAAGGGGCAGGGATTCTGGTTGTCTGCATGGCATCGAGCAGACGATTGAGCGATTCAAGATCAAGGGTTGAAACCTTTACCGCAGGATCAAGTCTTGCGGAACTGCAGATCTCAAGAGCAGTTTTCTCGCCGACTTTCGAGAAACTTTCTACGAGAAACTCCTTCAGGGGCAGATCGGAAGCCGCCGTCATCCGTTTTAAGACGCCGAGTTCTATACCGTAAGGATGAGGTTTGATAGCCACCGGACATGGCGGGACATCGGATGAAACCCGCTCAAACGTAAATGACTCGTCATCGATCTCGACACGGAATTTTGCGTGAGGGTTGACGATCGAGGTGTACTTCAGATACTCGATGAGTTTTTTTCTGGCCGCGATATTGCTTTTGAATTCGAGCTGGACACGGGTTCCGTGGGGAAGGATCCAGTCTACTTCTTCGTGGGAAAGGACTTCGGGTTCGTTTGTCTCCGTCTTGATGACAAGAGACATGGTGTGCGCCTTGTTCTTCGCATCGGTTCGGGATGTTACAATGGTCGGCTTGCCGGTGGTGAGCTGAGCATACAAAACCGCTGCCGATATACCGATCCCCTGCTGACCGCGGGTCTGTCTGACCTGATGGAAGCGCGAACCGTACAATAATTTGGCAAAAACGCTCGGCATTTTTTCGGGGACAATTCCCGGACCGTTATCTTCGACAACGACGCGAAACACATCGTTTGAAACCCGTCTGACCGAAACGAGAATATCGGGAAGGACCTGTGCTTCCTCGCAGGCATCGAGCGAGTTGTCGATCGCCTCTTTTATAGTGGTGATGATCCCCCTTGTCGGAGAATCAAAACCAAGCATCTGTTTATTTTTCTCGAAAAATTCCGCTACACTGATGCTTCGCTGTTTCTTGGCAAGCTCATCGGCAAGAACCATGGATTACCTCGATGGCATTGTCGATTGACATCTCAGTCTGGACGGCAGTGGCAAGATCTTTGAGCGTTATCGTTTCGGCGGCGGCCTCCTTTTCTCCGATCACCACCGCAAATGATGCCCCTGACTTCAGCGCGGAAGAAAGCTGGGCCCCGAACCCTCGATCGAGAAGATCCATCACCGAGGTTATCCCCGCACTGCGGAGAGCTGACGCCGCTTTGTATGCAGGGATCCGGGTCTCGGGCGTGCAGATGACCGCCACAACCGGTTTTGTCTCGAGGGAGAACTCTCCAAGGGAGACCATGACACGGTCGAACCCTATGCCGAATCCGCAGGAAGGGACATCCTTTCCGCCGAAAAGGTGTGCGAGACGGTAAGCCCCGCCGCCGAGGATCTGATTTTCCGCACCCAGGTTGTCGGCAAATCCTTCGAAGACCATCCCGGTGTAGTAGTCAAGACCCCGGGCGATTCCAAAGTTCTGTTCAAAGGGGATGTTTTGTGCTTCGAGATAACCGAAGGTCTCCTCGATCCTCGTTTTTTCCGGGATATCTCCCGTTACTGCGAAAATTTCCGGAAGCGTTTTTGCGGTCACGAGAACCTTCAGCGGCTCAAAAAGATCAGAACGGTCAAGAGCTGCAAGCGTTGTTTCAAGTAGCTCCATATCACGTTTATCGAGAGCTGCCATGACCTGTTTTTGCGAAGGGGCATCGAGATCTGAAAGAAGATGCTTCATTGGAGCAAGATGGCCGACTTTCAAAACAAAACGGACGCCGCTGCATTTCAGTAATTCATAAGCAAGGGCTATTACTTCAGCATCGGCAGCTGCAGAATCGGCACCGATCAGCTCGGAGCCGAACTGCCAGAACTGCCGGTATCTTCCCTTCTGCGGGCGTTCATACCTGAAACATTCCGCAAAATAGAACCAGCGGAGGGGTTTTGGCGCCATCTGCGCCTCGTTGACATAGGCACGGAGAACAGCAGAGGTGAGTTCAGGGCGGAGCGTCAGTTTTCTGCCGCCTTTATCCTCGAATGCATACATCTCACTGATGATCCCTTCGCCTGACTTGATCGTGAAGAGTTCCTGCTCTTCGAACATGGGCGTAACGATCTCACCGTATCCGAATCCTGCCGCGACGGACCGCATTTTCTGTTCAACAAATCGGCGCTGTGCCATTTCAGCAGGAAGAAAGTCTCTTGTTCCGCGGGGTTTTTGTATCATATTTATTTTCTCTCCTGACGAGGCGCCGATCCGATGAACCGGGTCCATGCAGATTCATTTCCTACCCATACATCCTCTTTCTTCAGTCTGGACTGAAGATACAAAGCGATCAGCATACAGCCGACACCCAGATACATAAATGTCGTTTCACCGAATCCGGCAAGAGCACAGCCGAACCAGCCGAGAGCGGAGTAAAGAACACCATGATACGCAGCTTTTCGATACCCCTCCTTGCCGGTTCTGACAAAGATACGGGTATCCCTTAACCACAAGAACGAGACGGATGCAGCGCCAAAGGCGATGATTATTACTATCGGGTCGAGGTAGGTCATGAATGATGTACTATTTGGCGGAGGTATGCATTAAAGATGTCACCCGGATTACATCTCAGTGAATACATGAGCAAAGTTGCCGGAATTATGCCGTACACCGGCACGCAAAAAAGAAAGGTGAAAATGAAAAGGGTCAGGCCTCGTCTGCACCTTCCGGCAGAGTCGGTTCATCCTCGTCGGGAGGGACGATGGCAACACTCGTGACCTTATCGCCGGAGTCGACCCGGATGACACGAACACCTTGTGTCCCGCGTCCCTGGATCGAGATATCCGAAGCCTGGGTCCTCAGCACAACGCCTGCGGCAGTCGTGATGATGACCTGATCATCATCCGAGACTGCGAGCGAAGAGACGACTTTGCCGCGCTCGAAGTTCGCCACGATAGACTTTACGCCCTGGGTGCCGCGTCCATGACCCATGAATGCATCGAACGCGGTCCTCTTGCCGTATCCTTTGTCGGTGATCATCAGCAGATACTGGGTCTCGACAAGGGTAAGACCACAGACATAATCTCCCTCATACTTCAGCCTGATCCCGATCACGCCCTGAGTCCCGCGACCGGTCGCCCTGACCTCATCCTCGGAGAATCTGAGCGCCTGACCAAACGCTGTCGTAAGAACGACATCTGAACTGCCGCCGGTCACGACCACATCAACAAGCTCATCGCCGTCAAGGAGCGTGATGCCGATGATGCCTCCGGTCCTTGGCCGTGAGAACAGATCCTGACTGAACTTGCCCACACGGCCTTTCTTCGTAGCATACAGAAGATTCTTTTCAGCATCGAAATCCCGCATCGGAATGACCGCCGAAACTTCCTCATCGGTAAGGTTCAGCAGATTGACGATCGCCTTGCCCTTACTGGTTCGTGAACCTTCGGGGATTTCGTAAACGCGGAGCCAGTAAACTCTGCCTTTGTTCGTGAAACACAGCAGATAATCATGCGTGCTCGCCATGAAGACTTTATCCACGGAATCCTCGTCTTTCGTGGTCATGCCGATCACTCCCCTTCCGCCGCGTTTC
The DNA here is from genome assembly GCA_002498375.1 of Methanocorpusculum sp. UBA424. Taxonomy (GTDB): domain Archaea; phylum Halobacteriota; class Methanomicrobia; order Methanomicrobiales; family Methanocorpusculaceae; genus Methanocorpusculum. The sequence goes on along the minus strand of DAHC01000015.1, from coordinate 149,082 downwards.
TGCTGGCGGTAGAGATCGAGAGGCACGCGTTTTATGTAATCCTGGGTTGTAAGCATCACAAGGGTCTGCTCATCGGGGATCAGATCCATCACGTTGAAGTCGGTGTTTGCCGTGTAATCGATCTGGGTCCGGCGTTCATCGGCATATGCATCACGGATCTCGGCAGTCTCTGTTTTGACGACCGAGAGGATGTTCTCCTCGGATGAAAGGATCCAGGTAAGTTTGTCAATAACCAACTGGAGCGAGGTAGTCTCATCCAGAATCTTCTGCTGTTCAAGGGCCGCGAGACGGCGCAGCTGCATTTTGAGAATCGCCTCGGCCTGTGCTTCCGAGAAACCAAGTTTAGAGACTAACGCTTCCTGAGCTACCGAAACTTCAGGCGAGGCACGGATGGTGGCGATCACCACATCGATCATATCGAGGGCCTTCAAAAGTCCCGAGAGGATGTGCATGCGTTCCTCGGCTTTACGCAGATCGAAGAGAGACCGTCTGCGAACGACATCGACACGGTGTGCGATGAAATATCGAAGAAGCTCGACGAGTGAAAGGATCTTCGGCTTCTTATCGACGATCGCCAGATTGATGATCCCAAACGAACTCTCGAGCTGCGTGTGCTTGTACAGGAGATTTAAAACAACGTTTGCCTGGGTATTCTGCTTGAGTTCGATGATGACGCGGATACCGTCCTTATCGGACTCGTCCCGGATGTCGCTGATGCCTTCGATCGTCTTCGATTTTACAAGATCGGCGATCTTTTCGATCATAGCCGCCTTGTTCACCTGATAGGGGATCTCGGTGATGACGATCTGTTCGAATCCTTTTTTGCGTTCCTCGATCTCGGCAATGCCGCGGAGAACAACTTTACCCTGACCCGTCTGATAGGCATTGACGATCCCGTCGGTCCCCATAATCTTACCGCCGGTCGGGAAGTCCGGAGCCGGAAGGATCTTCATCATCTCTTCAAGGGACATCTCCGGGTTATCGATGTAGGCATCGACCAGATCGCAGACCTCGCCGAGGTTATGCGGCATCATGTTGGTCGCCATACCAACCGCGATACCTGTCGTACCGTTTACGAGAAGGTTGGGGATCCGGCTTGGGAGCACGTCCGGTTCCTGGGACGACTCATCGAAATTCGGGACGAAATCGACGGTTTCCTTGTCAATATCCTCCAGCAGAGACTCTGCCGCTTTGGTAAGCCGTGCCTCGGTATAACGCATTGCTGCTGCCGAGTCGCCGTCTATAGACCCGAAGTTACCCTGACCATCTACTAAGGTATAACGATAGGAGAACGGCTGAGCCATCTTCACGAGCGTATCGTAGATCGCAGAGTCACCGTGCGGGTGGTAATTACCCATGGTGGCTGCGACTGCCTTGGCGGATTTCTTGTATGCCTTATCGCTCGTGTTCCCCTCGTCGTGGAACATGGCATACAGAATACGCCGGTGGACCGGTTTGAGACCATCACGGACATCGGGGATCGCACGCCCGATGATAACGCTCATCGCATAATCGATGAAACAGTTTTTCATCTCATCTTCGATGTTGATCGAGACCGTTTTGTGCGTGGTGTTCTCTTCAGATGTCAAGGTTCTTCACCTCCCCTGCATGGCGTTTAATGAAATCTTTTCTGGGCATGACATCGTCTCCCATGAGTTTTTCGAAGATCTCGTTTGCATAACTTGCATCCTCGATTCGGACCTGCTTGAGAATACGGAACTCGGGATTCATCGTTGTGTTCCAGAGCTGGCCGGCGTTCATTTCACCAAGACCCTTATACCGCTGGACCGAGATGCCCTTCTCGCCGAATTCGGCGATAGCAAGACGCATATCCTCTTCCGTGTACACGTATTTTTCCTGTTTTCCTTTGGCAATTCTAAAGAGAGGAGGCTGGGCGATGTAGATGTATCCCATCTCCACAAGCGGCTTCATGAACCGGTAGAAGAAGGTCAGAAGCAGGATTCTGATATGAGCACCGTCCACATCCGCATCCGTCATGATGACGATATGATGATATCTCGCACGTTCTGCGTCAAACTTATCTCCGTATCCGGCACCGATCGCGGTGATGAGGGTCTGAATTTCGGCATTTTTTAAAGCCTTGTGCTCCAGTGCCTTCTCAACGTTCAGGATTTTACCCCGAAGCGGCAGGATCGCCTGGAACTTTCTGTCGCGTCCCTGTTTGGCCGAACCGCCGGCAGAATCTCCTTCCACAATATAGATCTCGCTTTTTGCCGGATCACGCTCGGAACAGTCGGCAAGTTTACCTGGAAGTCCTGACATCTCAAGAGACGTCTTTCTTCTCGCAAGTTCCTTCGCACGGCGGGCAGCTTCGCGTGCATTTGCGGCATCAAGGGATTTTTTGGCGATAGATGCGATGACCTTCGGGTTTTCCTCGAAAAATTCAGTCAGGGCCTGATACACCATCGAGTCAACAAGACCTTTGACACTGCTGTTTCCAAGCCGCATCTTGGTCTGGCCTTCAAACTGGGGATTCGCAATCTTGACACTGATGACGGCTGTCAGACCCTCGCGAACATCCTCGCCGCGGACGGAGATATCCTCTTTGAGATGTTTATTTGCATGGGCACTGTTGTTGATCGCACGCGTAAGAGCCGAGCGGAATCCTTCCAGGTGCGTGCCCCCTTCGCGGGTATTCACGCTGTTTACATACGTATAGAGAATCTCACCGTAGGTATCGTTATACTGGAGAGCGACCTCCACCTCGATTTTATTTACATCGTCGGATTTGTCGACATAAATCGGTTCAGGGTGAAGGAGTTCTTTCCCTTCATTTAAATGGGCAACGAACTGACGAAGGCCCCCTTCATAGCAGAACGTGTCGGAATCCCCGGTACGGTGGTCCTCGATCTGGATCTCCAGACCTTTGTTCAGATAAGCAAGTTCTCTGAACCGGTGGGCAAGGACATCATAATCGAACTCGGTCGTCTCAAAAATGGAGCCGTCGGGATAGAAGGTGATCCGGGTTCCCGTGGTGGTTTCTTTTGCCTGACCGACCTTGTCCATCCTCTTCTGGCGCTGAAGATACTCTTCATCGGTTTCTGGCCTGCAGGAAAGCGGCTGCAGAAGTAGTCCTTTGCCAAAGACCATGGAATAAATATTCCCTTCACGGAATACTTCAGCAGTAAGGCGCGTGGAAAGAGCGTTTACAACGGAAACACCGACCCCATGCAGACCGCCCGAGACCTGATAGGTGTTTTTATCGAACTTTCCGCCGGCGTGAAGCACAGTCATAACGACTTCAAGAGCGCTCTTGTTCTGCTTGGGCATGATATCGACAGGAATACCTCTGCCGTCATCCTCCACGCTTACCGATCCGTTGGGGTTGATAATGATGACGATATGCTTACAGAATCCGGCTAAGGCTTCGTCGATGGAGTTATCGACTACCTCATATACAAGGTGATGAAGACCGCGGGTATCGGTACTGCCGATATACATGGCAGGTCTTTCTCGGACAGGGGTTAACCCCTCCAGAACAGTAATGTGGGAGGCGTCGTAATTATCAGTCATCTAAGTTTGGTTCTCCTTATCAATTTGAGTCATATTCACAGTCGTTTTTGAAAATGGTTAACATCCTCGAAAGCGATTTTCAAAAATATATTTGCATTATTATATTAGTGCGGATTGCTTATTAATGTGGGTGAGACACGAGTGAGAAACAGGTTGGAATATGCCCAAATAGAGGGTTAATCAGTGTGCGGCCAAAGACAGAGCAGCATAAAACAGATGATTTTTCATGCGGAGAAAAGAGGGATAAAATGCCTTTATCTCACTCGATCATCTGAACAAAATTTTTGAGAATCAAAATTCCGGCGTCCCCGCTTTTTTCCGGGTGGAATTGTACACCCATCACGTTGCCGACACCCACTGCCGAGGCATAAGGCACGATGTAATCGGTTTTTGCGATCGTGAACTCGGGAGTCGTATCAGCATAATAGGAGTGAACGAAATACACATACGTCCCGTCAGGGATTCCTTCAAAAAGAGGGTGAGCCGAGGGAGAGATGGTATTCCATCCCATCTGAGGGATCTTCATCCCGGGTTTTTTTGGAAACAGCCGAACCGTTCCCGGCACAAAGCCAAGCCCTTTGTGAAGACCGTGTTCCTCGCTCTCCTCTAAAAGCATCTGCATGCCGAGACATATCCCAAGAAGAGGTTTTTTTGCCGCCTCTTTTTTCACAAGGTCGATCAGGGGGGCGAGTTTGTTCATTCCTTCGGCAAAGGCACCGACCCCCGGAAGGAGAAGTCCGTCGGCCGATTGAATGATCTCAGGGTCATTCGTTATTTTCGGGCGGGCCCCTGCCGCCTCGAGACCGCGGACAACACTGCGGAGATTTCCCAATCCGTAATCCAAAACGGCGACTTCAGAAGTGCCCATCTATATCACCATCTTCTTCATTTGTTTCGCGGATTCTCCACAAACCTTTCGCCGCCCATTCGGAAGATTTGCCGTTTGCATCGCCCCATGCCTTCAGTTTTCGTTCCCAGTCGGCCCACAATTCCGGATATCTTGCTTCGATATCCTTCATGCAGGCTATGTCGGACGACGGACACATAAAGCAGCCGATCCGGTCAAGACCCAGTTCATAAAGGGGGTTGTACGGAGCTTTTTCCCGAAAAAGATAGAGCCAGTCGTGCATAGCGGTCCAATGCTGGATCGGTGCGGCCGAGATCTGGCAGGGGACGTTACGGTTTCTCCAGACCCGCGGACTCTGCATGCGTTTGGCAGACTCGAACTTTCGCTGACCAATGAAAGAGATCGCCTCGCCCCATTTATTTTCAATGAGGGTTTTGACCGGCGTAAGTTTGCATGCTTTGCAGCACCACCTGAAATCAACCGCCGGCGGACCCTGGAGTTCGAATCCTTCCCAGAATCCGGAATTCCCTGACTCAACAATCAGCGGGAGGTCAAACATTTCTGAGACTTTTTGGACATTTTCGATCGTTTCCGGGAACTCAAGTCCGGTATCCGCAAAGATCAGCGGCAGACGAAGCCCCGCCTTGAGCGTGATGAGAAGCGTTACCAGACTGTCTTTTCCGCCAGAGTAGGATACGGTCGGCTGGACCCCCGGGTTTTTGGCGATGACGTCCAGGATGAACTCGATAGATTTCCTTTCGTAAAGATCGAGGATATTGTTGTTTGCCGTGATCGCATCTTCCCAAGTCGAAGGAGCAACGTCCACCACGGGTTTTTGGGTCCGGCGGGTCCGAACGAGCTGGCCCCGGGTCGCACCCACCGTCTCCTGATAGGACATTTTAGCTCTGCCGACCGCCACGCAGTCGCCAGACTCGGAAAGGACGAAAACACTGTCGCCGACTTCGATATCGGGCGATACAAAGGTAACGCCGGGCATAAGAACGCTGCTTCCGTCCCGAATATATCCTGCGGCATCGTCCGTCACCCGAATGAATCGTTTGGTCGGAACGACCAGAGATGCCGCCGCCTCCCTTGGGAGAACCTCCCATCGGGACTCGGCAGGGATATATCTGATCGCACAGACTACTGCTCCGCCGATGATGATCTCCTCCATCCGGTCCTCGTCAGGGACTTTATTCAGAATTGCAAGAAATCCGTCAGGGATCAGCGGGACACCAAACTGTTCTTCAAAGAGGCGGTTCACAAGATCTCTGTCGCGCTGAAAAGCCGGGCGAACATCTCCCGGCGGAGTCACCGAAACGGAACGGGTCTTTTCTCCGCAGGAACAGAGTTTTCCCATCACCGGGGCATGACATCTGTCACACCAGTAAAACGGCACGGGAGCAAGAAATGGAGAGTTTTTCATCGTATTCACTCAATTAAAAGGAGCATAACGGTCGTCATCGGTGAATCCAGGACGCATCCGCCGGGAACATTCGTGCATGAGAGGACATCAAGATCCCAGCCGATGGAGGCGCAGGTGGCATAGACATCGATTCCGGCAGCTTCCATGCTTGGACGCATTTTTCTTCGGTTGACACAGTCAGTTATTTCCGCATCGTCATCTTTTGCTTTGCAGTGAGCACACAGCCCGCACTGATGACCAGTGTAGCCGAATGTCTTGTAAAAACCTGCTGAGAATGCCTTCTGCTCAAGTTCATACATGACATTCTGAACATAGGCAGTCATCTCACGGGAGACAAGCCTCTCCGGCGTGGTTTCGCCGATATCGCCTATAAATTTTATGAGGATGGCAGTTTTGTATTCTTTGAGAACTTTTCTGGTCTCCGCAGGGGTTGGTGTATAAGGAGGACAGGAAAACCGGCGGCCAAATCCATTACACCCGAAGAGACATTTCTGTCTCACCCACTCAGCCGTTACAATATCTTTTGCCGGGATCAGCGTTGCCTCGCCGCCCTTCTCAACGACAAATCTGACAAGTTCGGATATCTTGTCCATCTTGTCCAGTTTCTTATCTGATTTCATTGCGATCTTCTCCTTACGGCTTCATCGATGATCTTAGTTGATGAGGTGAACGGCATCCCGGAATACTCAGCAATACGAACGACCTCGGCAGAGATTCCGCGTTCACGCATCTCCCGTGTCAATTTTTCCTCTGACCATTTCTGGTTAAAACCGATAGTGATGACTGCCGGATCGATCTCGCGGATAGGTTTGTACATATCGGTCTGATCTCCAAGTACGGCATGATCAACGCACTTGAGACTCAGGATCATCTTGAGCCGCTGATCTTCGGAAACGATCGGACGGGGTTTATGCACGACGTTTTTTTCCCGGGCGACGATGACCCACAACTCGTCACCTAATTTTTTCGACTCTTCAAGATAGTATATATGTCCGGGATGGAGGATATCAAATGTCCCGGTGGCGACGATTCTTTTCATGGTATAACTTCCAGAACTTTGTGTTTCCCGTCCCTGCCGTAACATCTCCAGGAGTTTTCATCGAACGGTGCCCCGACGATGATATGGCACTGCCCGCTCTGGGCAAATGTGGCAAGATCCGCATCCGAGGGTGATAAGCAGCCGTTTGGATGGCTGTGCGCCGTCCCTGCGATCTGCATCCCAAGAGGGATCATGTCCATAAAAATATTGGCGCTATCCTGTGATACTGTGGTCCCGGGAATCGGATAGGTGACGTTGATGACACCCTTTTCCATGCCCAGCATGACGATATATTCATCAGGAAAGCTTGATCTGCCCATCTCCAAAAGGAGATCAAGTACTTCCCGGTCTATGGCACGGACTAACATTCAGTTACTTATATTGGAGAGTATGAGAGATAATGTTTCACATATGGGTTTGGCGGTTATATGGAATGGAGACATAATTCCCATCGAGGTCGTTTATTCGGACCGGAGAAGATCCTGGGCGATCGAAGTTAAGACGAACGGCGAGGTGCTGATACGCGTTCCGACAGCAGTTTCCTTGGAAAAAGTTCGGGAAATTGCACAGAGCAAAGCCGAGTGGATCGCAAAACAGCAGGCTCTGTTTCAAAACAGGGACACAAAACCCAGAAGCTACAGTGATGGGGAGCAAATACCGTTTTTCGGTGAGGAACTGACCATACAACGAAGTCTCGGACCCGCCAAAGCGGAGATCGCGGGAGAAGTTCTTCACATATCAACACCGGATTCCTTTACACCGGATGAAGCCGAAATGACTGCCCGTGATATGGTAATCCTTTTGTATCGGCGGCGTGGAACCGCGGTTCTGGATGCATATGTGGAAAAGTATGCTGAACTTGCCGGCGTGACGAAACCAAACCTGCGAATGAAGCTTCAGAAGAAAAAATGGGGATGCTGTACACCGAAAAACGGAATAATCATCAATGTACGGGTGCTGCTTGCCCCGAAAATCGTTGCCGAGTATCTGGTCGTCCATGAGATAGTACATCTTCGATACCCCCACCATCAGAAAACCTACTGGAAAGAGGTCGAACGACTTATGCCCGGGTATCAGGATGTCGAAAAACTGATGAAGACGGATGGATGGAAGTGGGAGTTCTAGTTCAAGAATATTCATAAAACACGAATTAAGAGAACAAAATACTTAAAAATTAAAAAGATTAAGAGAGTATGTTTAGGCTTTCTTTACAAATACCGTGAGTCCGGTAGAGACTTCCGTAAGGGCTTTCTCGTCGGCAGAGACTTTGTAGGTTCCTGCATTGAATAATTCGGAGGTTCCGGAAATCTTATAGGTGTTCTCTTCAACCTTCTCCCATGCCAGGGGGACCGTAGACGTGATGCCAAAGATGCTGAATGTCAAGGACCCGGTTCCATCATCGTTGAACACAACAGGTATCTCGGTACCTGAAATAAGCCAGTCACCAACAATCGGTTCACTGCCGATGCAGCCTGCTGCACCCACAGAGACAAGCAGAACTGCAAATACAGCTGCAATCAGAATTTTCTTCATAAGAATAGAAATGAGAGAGTGAAGTATTTCACTCTTTCTTTTTCCGATTACGCGGTTTTTATCTTCGCAACGTCCGCAAGACCAAGTTCGGCGATGGACACTTCCTGCATATCCCCCTTCTTGATCTTGCCGGTGACCGTCATAGGGAAGGAGTCAGTAAACTTGTAGTAACGGGGGATCTTGTGACGGGCGATCTTGCCCTCAGCAAATGCCCGGATCTCATCTTCGGTGACCGTCGTACCGGGCTCTGCTTTTACCCAGGCACAGAGTTCCTCACCGTACTTTGCATCCGGGACGCCGATAATATAGATGTCGGAGATCTTCGGGTGAAGGTGGAAGAACTCCTCGATCTCTCTTGGGTAGAGATTTTCTCCGCCGCGAATGACCATTTCCTTCAGACGGCCAGCCATCCGAACGTAGCCTTCCTCATCCATCGTACCAAGATCGCCGGAGTGGAGCCAGCCGTCTTTGTCAATGACCTGCTTGGTTGCATTCGGATTATTATAATAACACTTCATCTTCATGTAACCGCGGGCACATATCTCGCCTTTCTCGCCGAGAGGAACGATCCGTCCGGTTTTCGGATCGGTGATCTTGATCTCGGTGTGCGGGAATGCTCTGCCGACGGTCGCCACACGGTTTTCGAGCGTGTCGGAGGTGGTGGACATGGTGATGCCCGGTGCCGTTTCAGTCAGACCGTAAACGATCACGATGTCTTTCATATTCATCCTCGAGGCAACCTCCCGCATCTTTTCGATTGGGCACGGGGATCCTGCCATGATGCCGGTCCTAAGACTGGAAAGATCATACCGGTCGAAGTTCGGGTGTTCCAGTTCTGCGATGAACATGGTCGGAACACCGTGAAGAGCCGTACATTTTTCAGTCTCAACAGCCTGTAGAACGGCCTCGGCATCGAAGAACGGACCTGGGATAACCATTGTGGATCCGTGCGTCACGCAGGCCATGTTCGAAAGAACCATTCCAAAGCAGTGATAAAACGGAACCGGAATACAGAGCTTATCATTCTCGGTGAATCCCATGCCATCTCCAATAAACAGTCCGTTGTTTAAGACCGAGTGATGGGACAGAACAACGCCTTTCGGAAATCCGGTCGTTCCGGAGGTATACTGGATGTTGAGAGCATCATCGAACGAGACGGACTCCTCACGATTTTCCAACTCGAAGTCAGAGACATACTCGCCCATCTCGAGAAGTTCGCTCCAGCGGTACATCCCGTTATAGATGATCTCGCCCATGAATACGACGTTGCGTAAATACGGGAACTTCTCTGACCGGATCTTGCCGGGTTTTGCCTCGAATGCCTCGGGGCATGCCTCGTAGAACATGCCGACGTAATCGGAGGTCTTGAACTTTCCCTGAAGGATCAGGGTATCCACTTCCGACTGCTTGAGGGCATATTCCAGTTCAAACGTTCGGTAGGCAGGATTGATGTTCACCATCACCGCACCGATCTTGGCGGTCGCAAACTGCACGAGTACCCACTCGGCATAATTCATTGCCCAGATGGCAACACGGGTCCCGTGTTCCACGCCAAGCATCATAAGACCTTTGGCCACCGCATTGGTTTCAGCGAGGAACTCCGCCCAATTGTAGCGAAGGACCTTAGACCCGGCAGTGGTTAGTGTTAGTCCGGACTCGCGATACGAGTTCGGCTCGTCGGAAACGAGCCCTTCGTGGCAGTAATTTGCCGCGGCAGACATACACCGTTTACTGTAGGGATTCGGCTGAAAGGATACTAGAGCATCATTGCGTGGGTATTTAGCCGCAATGCTGTTCAAAACGTATCCTACGGTACTTCCCAAAAGTGGTTTCTGGGAAGTCCCACATGCGTAGCTTTCAGACATGTGCTTACTATGTTAGAGTGAAGAATATAAAAAACGTATTACACCTGAAAAATCAGGTGCGTTTTACGGTGATCATCACGTCATCAAGCATGATGACGTCGACCGATTCACCGAATACAGAATAGATGTATGAAGTGGTCCAGGCACCTTCGGGAACGGAGATCTCTTCGCCTTCCACGAGGATCGATTTAGGCGGCGTGATCTTGTCGGCATCGGAAAGGGCATTGACGGCCGCCATGAATGCGCCTGCTTTGTTCCGGAGGGTTTTCCCGACAACGCCTTTATTAAAAGCAACGTCACCGACCGTCTTTTCAAGAGCCGGCTCTTCCGCTTTCCAGACAACCGTCGCGTTTATGGTCCGGCCGAGATCGCCGGAGTCATCGATATCGTGGGACGGCGTGTAGATCGTAACGTTTCCAAGCGGAGAGTTGAGAGCGAGACCGGAGTCATGCTTGTATTTGCGGAGAAGGCTGACGATTTTCACGACGAGATCGCCGTCGCGAAGAGCGTCCTCGTCCGCATACGAGAAGGTTGTCCACGGCTGGTCGATGATCCGCTTTCCACCGGATAAATGGTGGTAACACTCCTGAGCGAAGAACGGGATATAGGGTGAGAGCATTTTGCAGAGTGCATCAAGGGTCGTCTTCAGCGTGTAAATCGCACCGGCACGCAGCGGATCTTCACTGTAAAGTCTGCCTTTCACGAACTCGAGATACTCATCGGCCATAATATTCCAGGCAAACTCACGGATGGTCTTCAGACCCTTATCGAAGAGATAGGCATCCATCGACTCGGTGACTTCGGCAACCGTTTTGGAGAGGTTTGCTAGCATCCACCGGTCGATAAGCGTGGACGGAGCATCCGTCTCCGGTACAGGGGACTCTTTCTGTATCTGCATTAACGAGAATCTGACGATGTTCCACATCTTCGTCTGGAATCTGGATGCAGCGACGACGTCGTTCCAATTGAAGAGGATATCCTGACCGGTCGAAGAGCCGGCGGCAGCCCACTGTCTGAGGGCATCCACGCCGTAGGGTCCCATAACATCCTCGGGACCGATGACATTATCCCGGGACTTGGACATCTTGAATCCGTCCTCGCCGAGAACCATTCCGTTGATGAGAATACCGTCCCACGGTTTCTCGCCAAGCAGGGCAACACTCCGAAGGATCGTATAGAAGGCCCAGGTCCGGATGATATCATGACCCTGCGGGCGGATCTGCGCCGGGAAGTACGGCGGTCTGCCGCTCCCGTCCCATCCGGTGACGTGGAGATCGGTGATGGATGAATCCATCCAGGTGTCGAGAACATCCTTTTCGCCGGTGAACTCGGTCCCGCCGCATTTCGGACAGGCGTGTTTGGGTTTTTCGATGGTCGGATCAATCGGAAGATCGGCCTCGTCGGGAAGGATAAGTTCTCCGCATTTGTCACAGAACCAGACCGGGATCGGAGTTGCAAACAGTCTCTGTCTGGAGATACACCAATCCCACTCCATCTGTTCTGCCCAGTTCTCCAGGCGCTGGAGCATATGTTCGGGATACCATTTGATCTCTCTGGCTGCCTTGACGATCTCGCCGCCGTTCACCTTCACGAACCACTGACGCTCAGAAAGTATCTCGATCGGGGTCTTGCACCTCCAGCAGCCGCCGACTCTCTGTTCGATCTTCTTCTGATCCTTTAAAATGCCGAGCTCTTTCATATCCGCAAGGATCGCTGCACGACACTCCTTGGAAGGCATGCCTTCATATTTTCCGCAGATCGCGGTCATCGTGCCTTTTGTCGTGAGAGCTTTGCGGAGCGGGAGATGATGCTTTTTCCACCAGAATACATCGGTCTTGTCACCAAACGTACAGATCATTACTGCCCCGGAACCAAATGCCATATCAACGGCATCGTCTGCGATGATGGTTACTTTGTGACCGAAGATCGGGACCTTGAGCGTTTTTCCTACGATAGATTTGTACCGCTCATCATCCGGATGAACCGCGACCCCCACGCAGGCTGCGAGGAGCTCGGGACGGGTCGTCGCGATCTCGATGCCGTCGAAATCGAAGAAGTTCAGAAGGGTCTCCCCGTCATAATACGAAACTTCTGCAAAGGCGATCGCCGTTTCGCAGCGGGTACAGAAGTTGACCGGATGCTCGTCCTGATAAATGTAGCCGGCTTTGAGCATGCGCAAAAACGACAGCTGGGTTTTTGCGTAGTAATACGGCTCCATCGTGATGTATTCGTTGCTCCAGTCGACGGAGAAACCCATAGTTCGCAGACTCTGCCGCATCCGGGTGATGTTTTCGATAGTGAGTTCCCGGCACATTTTGCGGAACTCTTCACGGGAAACATCGTTTTTGGTGATATGATGAGTTTCTTCGACCTTAACCTCGGTCGGAAGTCCATGACAATCCCACCCTTGAGGGAACATGACATTGAAACCCATCATACGCTTGTAGCGGGCGATGATATCCATATACACCCAGTTAAGAGCGTGTCCTATGTGGAGTTTGCCGGTCGGATACGGAGGGGGAGTATCTATTACGTATTGTGGTTTTTTCGAGTCTTTCTCGAAGTAAAAGTCGCTGTCGTCCCACTGGTCAAGCCAGCGTTTTTCGACAGAGGCAAAGTCGTAGGTCTTTGGAAGTTCCTCGGTCAACATGTGGAGTACGTTTTGTTTTTCTTCCCATATAATTCTCCCACACCCGAGAGGACCTATTTTTCGAAGGATCTGAGTTTTAGGGAGACCGCCGGACGGTCAAGCCGGTTATGCTGGATGAACTCGGCAAGGCCGGCAAGGTTCTGGTACTCGGCAACAAGTCTGTTGTAGGAGTCGAGCATTTTTTTCAGGCGCTCAACGTTTTTGTTGTGGATTTTGCGAAGTGATTCATACTCCTCAGTTTTATCTTCATTCAGAAGGACGGACAGTTCATCGCGGGATTTCGTCAGCTCCTCTTTTAGACGGAGAAGTTTTTCGTGAAGACGGACGATCTCCAAAGTAAGCGTTCCGTCCTCAGATATTTTTTCGTTGAGAGAGGAGAGAGTCGCGAGAATTTTTGCGACGTCACGAATGCAGTCGTACCGTTTTGTCCCGTGACCGATAGGAAAAACCTTCGGGCGCGAGGTTGTATCTGCATACTCACCCGCGGGGTGGCCGATATAGGATATCGCCGTGGTTTCAACAACCGCCTGACCGCATCCCGCAAAATCATATCCTGCCGGAGCAGGCAGTCCTACCGTCAGATGATTCTCTTTTCCAAACTGGAGAACGGACACCGCATATCCTTCGTGGGAAAGGAGACCGGCAAGAAGAAGGGATTTGTCGCTGCAGATCCCGGTTCCGTCAACGATTGTTTCGACCGGAAAACGCGGAGCAATTTCTATTGAAGAGAGTTTTTCCGCATCATACGGAAGCGACTGGACATAGGCGGTCAAAAGCTCCAGATACTCGTCGGAGTTCAGATTTCGCTCGTTTCTGATTCTGCGGAACTGTGATAAGAGTGTTTGATACACTTTAGTCTGCGATGGATCGAGCGCGAAGGCTTTGTAGTATCCGGCAAGCCATGCATCCTGAATCCCGGGAGGGACACGAGCCGACTTTCCCGAAAGCCCCGCACCTTCGTAAAGCGAGAGGGGTACCTCTATTGTGAACGAATAATTCAGATGACGATAAGGGAACGCGATTTTTACGGAGATCGTTTCAGACTTTTCAGTCGGGACGATAGAGGGATAGGTCACATATTTTTCCAGACCGCGTTTTGCCATACTGAATACTTAATTAGGAGTCGTATGAGAAAAAACCGGAGATTGGGATCACAGAAAAGACCTGTTTCACAGAATAAGAAATGTGATAGGACATCAGGACCACGCATCATCACAACCTTGCGGTTCAGCGGGGGTAACTTTCATCATCTGTCCGATTAACTATTATATCACTCACCAGTATCATTAATTCTTTGCAAAACATATGAGAAAGGTACAATACTGCTTATGGCCGACAAGAGGACAGTAACTATTGGAGTGACGATCAATCTGGGCAATTACGAGAGCCTGAGGGTTGAAGTCTCCGATACAGCCGAAAATGAGGCGGCAGTCAGAGGTCTTGCGGATTTTCTCGGAAGAACTCTGGACGAATTCGGGACACAGGACGCCGCAGTGAGAGCAGCAGTTGAAAGATATAAGGAACGGGTTCTCGACAAATACGCGCAGGAAGAGGAGGAATCCGGATACTATCCGATGAACGAAATGCCCCTTACGCACCCGGTCGAGGAAGAAGAGGAGGAGATTCCCATGCAGGTTCTGGAGGATACGCGCATCGAAATCCCTCCTGTCGAAGCGGATGTTCCTGAGGCGGACATAGATCAGACGCCTGCCGTTTCACCTCCCGAAGGCGAGTTTGTCTGCGAAAAATGCGGGGTTTCGATATCCAAAGTGCAAAGAGATGTTTCCAATCTCTTTATGGGAAAGACTCTCTGCAAAAAATGCATGAAATGAGGAGAAAATGAAAAAGAATCTGCTTATGTGGGATCAGACCCTTTTCAGAGACATAGAAGTCTTTGAGATCACCTATGTCCCCGAGCAGTTTGATTACCGGGACGAGCAGATTGAACGGCTGGCCTTTGCCGTCAAACCCGCTCTGATCGGCGGAAGTATTCTCAACACCATCTGCCGGGGCGTTCCCGGTACCGGTAAAACCACCTCAGTCAAGAAATTTTTCGAAGAGATCGAAGAGGCCACGACGAAGATCGTGCCGATCCATATCAATTGTCAGATCGACGGCACCGAGTATGCGGTGTTTTCCCGAATATATACGAAACTGACGAAAAACAGCCCGCCCCCCTCAGGGACCGCCTTCAAGGTCCTCATCGACATGCTCGCAAAGCACATCGAAAAGGAAGGCGTGATCCCGCTTATCTGTCTGGACGATGCAAACTATCTCATATATAATAAAGAGTTCAATAATGTCCTTTATGCGGCCCTTCGTATCCATGAAGTATACGAAAACGTCGGTATCGGGGTGATCGTTGTCATCAGCGACCCGGATATCCTCCTTGAATCCGTACTCGATGCACGGGTCGCATCGGTTTTCAGGTACGAAACGATCAATTTCTCCCCATACAGCGCCTCGGAGGTCGCCGGAATCCTTTCGCAGAGAGTTGCCCAGGGCCTGTACCCGAACGTTCTCTCGACAGAACAGATGGACTACATCGTCGACCGAACGATGAGGTGCGGGGATATCAGGATCGGTCTTGATCTGATCAAACGTGCCGTGATGTATGCGGAGACGGATGCACGAAGGGAGGTCATGCAGGAAGATCTGCAGAAAGCCTTCTCCGCTTCCCAGGATCTGCATCTCTCCGGAACTCTCCGGTCGCTTTCTCCAGACGAGCTGCTTGTTCTCAGACAACTGGTAAAAATGACGAATGACGAGACGCTCATTACGACGGGAGACATCAGAAGAGCGATGCCGAGGGATGCACCGAAACTTACCCGATTTAACGAGATCATCGAAAAATTCGATCATCTGCGGCTGATTACGCTTGGATATGCAAACAAGGGGAGCGGAAGAAAACGGTATGTGAACCTCAGATACGATAAAGAACGGGTCAACAAGCTTCTTCAAAAGAAGAACTGAACACGAAATCCCGACTCATAACTCTTATCTATTTGACAGTCCCATATTTGACTAATATTCCTTAGGGTGATTTATTTTGGTAAGTGTAAATGAACTTGGACTTGATCTCTTCGAAGAACTCGTAGAGAACGCAGATCTTTTTAATGTTGCATACCACGAACTCGACAACGGTTCCCGGGTCGTCGATTGTGGTGTGAGTGTTCCTGGCGGCTACGGAGCCGGCGACTACTTTACCCGTATTTGTATGGGCGGCCTTGGCGATATCGCATTCCGCCAGGGTATGGTCGGCCAGTTCCCGATGACCTTCATCGATGTGAACACCGATTTCCCGGCAATCTCCTGCCTCGGCTCACAGAAAGCCGGCTGGACGGTCAAACTCGACAACTTCTTCGCCATGGGTTCAGGACCCGCACGTGCCCTGTCCCTTCAGCCGAAACACACGTTCGAGGTCATCGGCTACGAGGACGAGTCCGATGCAGCAGTGATCTGTCTTGAAGCCGACCGCCTCCCAAGCGGAGCAGTCATGGAAATGATCGCAGAGAAGTGTAAGGTCGATGTCGCAAACGTCTGCGCTCTTGTCGCTCCGACTTCCTCTATGGTCGGTTCGATTCAGGTCGCAGGACGCTGTGTCGAGACCGCAGTCTACAAACTGAACGAACTCGGATTTGACACGACAAAGATCATCGCAGCGGCAGGTACTGCCCCGATTCCGCCGGTACGCGGAGCAAAACTCGCAATGGGCGTCACCAACGATGCAACCATCTACCACGGACAGATCAACCTGACGATGAATGCACCGGAGATCGTTGACTATCTTGAGAAGATCCCGAGCTGCTCTTCCAACGGATACGGCAAACCGTTCAATGAGATCTTCAAGGAAGCAGGATACGACTTCTACAAGATCGACAAGAGTCTCTTCTCCCCGGCAGAAGTTATCATCAACGAAGTTTCCACAGGCAAAGTGTATCAGGTCGGAAAGATCGATACCGCTGTGACCCTGAAATCATTCGGTCTTGCATAAGACAAGAAATCGAGTCGGGATCATTCCCACTCTTTTTCCGCAGGATTAATAACTACGTAAATAGTATTTAGTAAGGTAATTTGGACTCGTGGTCTAGGTGGTTATGACGCCAGCCTTACATGCTGGAGGTCAGGGGTTCGAATCCCTTCGGGTCCACTCGTTTTTTTTCTGTTTTTCTTGAGAAGCGATTCTAGCGCGTTCTCATCAGATGCTTTTTACATCGATGAAATATACACGGGCATATTTTTTCCACGCGAATACCTAAGAAGGAAGAAGAAAATATCAGAGGAAAGCTGAAACAGCTGCACCTCAACCAAAGCATACGTAATTATAATCTTGAATGGAGCAATAGATATAGTAAATATCACAGACCTGGTTAATCACAAGTGATTTACTTGATCCGATGATGGAGAATAGAGTCCGGATATTTATCTCAGAACCACCATACTATGAAACTCATAACTGTAGCCGGCCCCCCATCATCTGGAAAAACGTCGGTGATTCTCAAAACCATAGCCCAACTGAAAGTGCCGAATGATAAGGTCGGTGTCGTTAAATTCGACTCGCTTACCTCATTCGATCATCTGCGCTACGATGAACAGGGCATAGCAAATCAGACCGGGTTCGCCGGAAAGATCTGCCCGGATCATTTTTTTGTGAGTAATATCGAAGACGCCGTACAATGGGGGAAGAGAAAAGGGCTCTCGATCCTTATTACAGAAAGTGCTGGGCTTTGCAACCGCTGCTCACCCCACATTAACGGCATTCTCTCCGTGTGCGTCATCGACAATTTATCAGGCGTCAACACTCCAAGAAAAATCGGCCCCATGCTCAAATACGCAGATATCATCGTTGTGACCAAAGGCGACATTGTATCTCAGGCAGAACGCGAAGTGTTTGCCTTCAATATCAAAGAGGTCAACGCAAATGCCCAGATTTTGTTCATCAACGGTATTACCGGGCAGGGAGCTTTTCTCCTCGCGAAATACTGGCAGGATACCCTGGATATCGACACCCTCAAAGACCGCAAACTCAGATTTACCATGCCTGCCGCAATATGCTCATATTGCACGGGTGAAACGATGATAGGCGACACCTACCAGATGGGGATGTTAAAACGCATGGAGTTTGAAGAGTAATGGAGCTGGATGCGTACTTTACCGAAGTCTCGACGACAAAAATATCCGAACTGCTGACAAGCTATCCTCTTGCATCCGATTATCTGGCAAATATCCGGCTTGGTAAAATCAATCACGAACTGACTCTCCCTGAAGCACTCCTTGATGTGGACGAAGATATTCTCGAAGAGTTCGGCCTCACGCGTGACAGTGTAGTTCTGCATTTTTGTGCATTTCTTTCGGCATTCTCGAAGAACACGGAACTGAACGGAGAGATCTCTTCGATAACCATCCTGGGCGGACGGAACAAATCCGGTAAACCCGAGCAGGTCGAAATAACCGTAGTCCCGGGAGAGATCGTGAGTATCGTCGGTCCTACCGGATCGGGAAAAAGCCGTCTCCTGGAAGATATCGAATGTCTTGCTCAAAGGGATACGCCAACCGGAAGGCAGATTCTTCTGAATGGTGCTGCTCCAACGGATGAACGAAGATTTGCGACAGGCGGAAAACTCGTCGCACAGTTATCGCAGAACATGAATTTCGTCATGGACCTCACGGTTCGCGAATTTTTGGAGATGCATGCAAAAAGCCGGATGACGACGGATCCGGCAGAGACTGCAGACCGGTGTTTTGCCTGTGCGAACACGCTTGCCGGAGAAAAATTTACTCCGGAAACGAAAGTAACTCAGCTTTCCGGAGGTCAGTCCAGGGCATTGATGATAGCAGATACTGCCCTTATGAGTGCATCACCGATCATCCTCATCGATGAGATCGAAAATGCCGGAATAGACCGGAGAGAGGCGATAAAACTGCTTGCAAATCACGAAAAGATCATTCTGATGTCGACCCACGACCCGCTTCTCGCTCTCCGGGCGGATAAACGGATCGTGATCAAAAACGGCGGGATAGCAAAAATTCTCGTGACGACCGAAACTGAACGGCAAAGTCTCGACCATATCCAGCAGATGGACGAGATTTTGCAGAACCTGAGAAATCATCTCAGAAAAGGTGATACTATCACCATGGAAATGATACCAAAAATGGAGGATAATCATGTGGGAACTTTATGACGCTTTAATCGAACAGATTCCTGACGATATTACTGCAAAGAATATCATTGTCGGAAATGAGACTACGGTTGTGGAATCAAATATCGGCGGGGTGGGATTCGCTCCGTTCCGTCAGTATTTCCAGCGGGCACCATCTTTAACGCAGAATAAACTCGGTATGCCGCTGAAAGAACTTGCCAAATGCGTAAAATCCTGGAACTTCCCTGAAGCTTCGATCGGGAACGCCGCCATCAATGCATGGTATAATCATCCGGATACCGCCAGACGTGCAGGTATCGATGTCCCTGACCGGAAAACGGTCAAGGACAGACTGAATGACCCGTTTATCAACTCGCAGAATCAGGTGAAAGGGAAGATGGTCTGTGTTGTAGGTCATTTTCCCTTTATAGAGAAACTTTTCGCACCGGTCTCTGACCTGCGTATCATTGAATGGGATCCAATAGAGGGAGACTATCCCTACACAGCATGCGAATATCTGCTGCCGGAGTGCGATTATGCATATCTGACCTGCGCAGCACTTGGCGATAAAAGCATGCCGCGTCTTCTGGAACTATCCGAGAATGCAGATAAAGTCGTTGTTGTGGGCCCGGCAACTCCGCTCGCAGCACCATTGTTTGACTTTGGAGTTGATGACCTGTCCGGTCTCGTAATTACAGACAATACTCTTGCACTGCGGATAGCATCCGGTGCAGAGAGCCAGAGAATCTACAGTGCAGGACAAAAGGTACATTTTTTAAAAACATAGTGAAGATGAAGATGAGCAATGAAAGCGAATGGAAGAGATGATATGATGAACATGCATGATGAAAAAATGGTCAAGTTTACGCCTATTGGGCGTGTTCATTCCCCTCACAAGGATCTTGCCGGAATGCCGATCCAGCCTCCTGCAGCCAAAGAATTTTCCGGAACGATTGAGATATTCCCCGAGTTTTCGGACGGATTAAAGGATATTGAAGCTTTCACGAGACTTATGCTCATCTATCACCTGCATAAAAGTGAAGGGTGCAGCCTTACCGTGAAGCCGTTTCTTGACACGCAAAGCCACGGTGTTTTCGCAACGAGGGTCCCGAAAAGACCGAATGCAATCGGTTTTTCCGTAGTTCGCCTCATCGGGCGTGAGGGTAATATCCTCCAAATCGGAGATGTCGATATTCTGGACGGCACGCCCCTCTTAGACATCAAACCCTACGTTCCCTTATTCGACGCATATCAGAATGAACGATACGGGTGGTTTGAAGGCAAACTGACGGATATCGAAGTTGCCCGCTCCGATGACCGGTTCAAAAACTAAATTCAGGCATACTTTTCCACCACTTTTTCATCAGACGAATTAAGCGATGCAATGAGATTTTTCGTATTTTTGTTAATCGAGTTAAATTAACTATTTGCGACAATATAATTAAGTTATTTACACGTGATTGCCTATGTGTACATATGAAAAAACTAGAGAATTTAATTAACATAATTGACATAAAGTAAAAATATCTACAAAAAAATGACATGACCCCTACCAATTCATGCAAGAGAAAATACGTATTCGGAAATGGGATCTGATAGGTTTACGGTAGCCGACGAGGCGACGATGCTTGCGATGAACCGGAGTAAAACGCCGATGAATCTGTCAGGGGGTGTTTCGAGGAAGAAGGACTTCGTGCAGCATTTCGGGCGGATGCTGGACTCAGTCTTCTCATTTTTTTGATTAAATGTAGATAGGCTCTTAACCTAAAACAGACAAAAGGCTATCACTATGTCACGCATTTTGGCAGTCGTAATCGTACTGTTCACGATCCTGCTGGTATTTTCCAGCGGCTGTGTGAGTCAAACGGAATCGTTGAACACAACGGAACGTACCGTTGTCCCGGTTGATCCGGGAGCAAACCAGACAATCACCCCGGCAAATCTCAGCATTTACCATTACAACGGTTTTGGCGAATGGACCTACGATGACGGTGTACCGATCATCGTGAGAGACGATATCACAGGCGGAGCGACGCCTTCGGGAAAGGGAACAGAGCTTCTTTCGTTTGCGGCGATCACGGATATCCACATCACGGATGAGGAGTCGCCTCTTCAGGTGATCGCTCTTGGGTATCTACGCCCCTTCCCTTCGGCATACTCTCCGGTCTCGATGTACTCGACCCAGGTGCTGAATGCCGCAGTGAAGACGATCAACACTATCAATAAAGAACATACGCTGGACGTTGTTCTCTCGCTCGGCGATGCGGCAAACAATGATCAGTATAACGAACTACGCTGGTATATCGATGTTCTCGACGGAAAAACGATCACTCCGGCTTCGGGCGGAACTGCCGGGAAGGAGAGTATCGATTACCAGAAGACGTTTACGGCGGAAGGACTGGATATGCCCTGGTATCAGACGATCGGGAACCACGATCAGTTCTTTACCGGCGTATTCACGATGGATGATAACCTCAGCAGTGTCCTCGTCGGGGATACGGTCGCGAATCTGCGGCTCGATGTAATGGTCACCGGAGACACGTCGCTTACCGGGTATTATATGGGTGTCTATAACGGGTCGGACGCAAACGGGACGATCATAGGTATGGGGAATGCTTCCACCTTTGCGTCGGCCCCAATCGTGATCGCGGATGCAAACCGTCACGCGATCTCGGATAACGGAACCCGTATCGGGTTCATGCAGGAGTTTTTGAACTCGACCTCACTTCCGTATGGACACGGCTATACGGAAGAGATGATCACGAATGATTTCGCCTGCTATTCGTTCGATCCGGTGGAGGGTGTCCGGATCATTATGCTGGATGATACGACGGTAAACGGTTCAACGATCGGCGATATCTGGGCACACGGTCGCGGTTCGCTTGACGAGGAGCGGTTTGCCTGGCTGAAGTCCGAGCTGCAGAAAGGACAGGAGGACGGCGTTTTGATGATCATCGGAGCACACATCCCGATCGCGACGATGGAGGAAGGGGCACCTTCGGGCTGGAGTCTGAATTCTGAGGTCTCCCAGACGGAACTTATCACGGAGCTGCAGAAGTATCCGAACCTGCTGATGTGGGTCGCAGGACACAATCACAGAAATACGATCGCGGCGGTCCCTTCGCCGGATCCGGCTCACCCCGAGTACGGGTTCTGGGTCGTGGAGACGGCATCGCTGAGGGATTTCCCGCAGGAGTTCAGAACGTTCGAGATCATTCGGTATTCGGATGAGCTTGTGGGGATCAAGACGGTGTGCGTGGATGTGGATGTGGAAGGAGACACGTTAGCGGAGAAGTCGAGGTCGTTTTCGATCGCGGCGGCACAGATGGTGAACCATACTGATGTCGCGATCGAGAATGCGGAGCTTCTTGTCCGGGTGAAGTGAGGGGGAAATTTCCTGAAAGAATTCCTTGAAGGAGTTCTTTCGGGTCTTTCCATTCACTGATCTCTGGAATAGATCCATTATCATTTTTTTTAGATATTGAGCTTTTTTGGGTGTTTTTTGATTTTTTGTGCGGGATTCTTTTCGTGGCACCATCATCGCAAATCTATCGACTTGGTCGCAAATCAAAGATTTGGTAGCAAGGCAAAGCCTTGCTCGGCTAAGATCGCCGACTGCGCCGTCGATCCGCCTCAGCTGAGGTCGGCCGCTTTCAGCGTCCAACCCGCAAATCAACGAAATGCACAAAAAGAGAAACAGGGGCAGATGAGGGAAGAGACAGATAGTTTAACAATGAGAATGGGGGGGTGCGGAGCCGCGACTTCGGCGTGGAGCGGCTCGCGGTGGAATATCCTAATTTTTGGACGCATGAGAAAAACCAACCGCGAATCGCGGAAAAATATCTCATACGTTTCCCTTCCACATGACTAACCTATAAAACCCAGTACACCAACCTCCTATACATGACATCCCAGGAAAACATCGAAAAACGCCTCGAAGAACTCGAACGCGACTATGCCGACCTCATGGAACGGGTCCGCGACCTCGAACTGCAGGTCGGCCAGCTCACCGAACGGAACCTGCACGGAAGCTGCTCCACCTGCAGCCTCCAGTAACCGGATCACTCCTTATTGACGAGAGCAATGACTTCCGCCTCGTGCTCAAACAAAGCGCAGCCTCCGTCATGCTCCCCTCCGACAAGGCCCGCCTCGATCAGCCTCGCAAAAAACGGCGAGTTCACCGCATCCAAAAGGGAAACGTTGCGGAGGTTCCGATCCGAATACGGCGAAAACGGACACGGTTCCGCCGACCCGTACGGATTGATATGGAAAAATCCTCTGCCGCCCGCAAGACACCCCCCCATATGCTTCTCGTCTCCCGGAAACGAAATAAACACCATCCCCGGATACCCGGCTTTTATCTCCGTCATTTTCCCTTCGATCTCCTCACGCATCGCGGAGTCAAGTTCCAGCTCCTTCGACCCGTGATCGATCGCCGTGTACTCGATATAAAACACCAGCCTGCATCCCCTATCCCGCAGCAGATCCAGAAACGCCGCCGACGTAACTTCGGCGCAGTTCTCCTTCGTGATCGTCACCGAAACGCCGAACAGGATCTTTCCCTCATGAAGGCGGTCCATCGACGCAAGGATCGACGTATACGTCCCCGATCCCCGGCGGGCATCCGTCTCCTCGATGCCCCCTTCGATGCTGATGACCGGCACCAGATTCCGGTGCCCGTCGAACAAAGCCAGATACCCATCATCGATCAGCGTCCCGTTCGTAAATATCGGGAAGATGATCGAAGTATGCCCTGCCGCCGTTTTAATCAGATCCCGGCGGAGAAGCGGCTCCCCTCCGGCGAGAAGAATAAACGAGATCCCAAGATCCTCAGCCTGCGAAAAGATGTGTTCCCACTCGGGAACACTCAGCGGCTCAGCGCCTGCGGACCCCTCCCCGCACATTCCGACCGCCCTTGCATAGCAGCCCGCACAATGCAGATTGCACGACGACGTGATGCTTGCGATCAGAAATGCCGGCATATGCGAACAGGCCGCCCGTTTTTTTGCATTCTCCCGCTGATGCTTCATCTGCGCCAGAAGAAACGCCGTCTCCTTCCGGTTCGAAAGAGTGCCCTTCAGAATATCTTTGATAAGCTTCTCGATCGCGGAGTTAAGATAGGTGGTCAGAAAGGTATCCGGCATACGTAAGATGTACATATCCTCTCTGCTCAGGCTAAATATTTTCTCTCGCCAGACCGACGGACACCTGTTGGAATCCTCCGAAAACCCCCGGGATCGATTGGAAAACCGAAATTTTCGAACAGAAGTATGGGTATATATTTTACAGAACACAGAGCAAAAGATCCATATCCCGTTCATTATCAGCTATTTTCTCACAGGAATCATTGTTGGACCCTTCGGTCTCCATCTGATCACCGAAGAACAGGCATCGATCCCAGCAGAGCTCGGCGGCGGTCTGCAGATGATCATCACCACGTTCCTCGTCTGGGCTGCCCTCCAGCTTGCGGGATTTGCCGCAAACACCGCGCTGTTTCTTGGGGGGGATGGGCGCGACCTCGTCAACGGCAATCAGGTTAAACATCTGCCAGACAAAAGGGCAGATGGCAACCAAACACGAAAAGATCGCACTCGGCATCTCTTTTGTTCCTCGGGGAACATCTTCTGATCATACTCATACTTGCCGCTGTGGTGATCGGCGATCGGAATATTATCGCGACCATGATAATATTGTCCACCCAAAGAGCAGAATATAAACGAGAGCGGCGATCACACATTCCATTTGCTCCGGGAATAGATTTTTCATACTTGTTTTCCGAAACAGAGGTGAAAAAACACACCCCAGCGGGTGAGTATAGTTACATTTTTTACTGATCACAGTACATTATTCTCCAGGATATGCTGGAGAGATAATGGAGGAATATATAGAATTGATCATGGCAGTCGTGATCGTGCTTACCTGCGCGATCGCGGTTTTACTTGTCGGGAAACGACTCCGCATTCCATTTATTATTGGGTATTTCATAACCGGCGTTATTGTAGGGCCGTTTGGCCTGCACCTGATCACCGAAGAACAGGTTTCCCTGCTCGCAGAGCTCGGCGTGATTCTTCTGATGTTCACCATCGGACTGGAGATCCCGCTGAAAAATCTGCTTTCGATGAAGAAAATCGTCCTGATAGGCGGAGGTCTCCAGCTCATTCTGACGACAGGAGTTGTCTGGCTGGTTATGGTTGCCGCAGGATTCAGCTCAAGCGTTGCGCTGTTCATCGGATTTCTGGTAGCACACTCGTCAACCGCGATCATCATGAATATCTATCAGAAGTCCGGGGAGATCGATACCCAGCACGGGAAGATCGCGCTAGGACTGCTGATATTTCAGGATCTGAACGTTGTGCCGATGATGATGCTCGTGCCTCTCCTTGCCGGAAACTCAGAGACCGATCTTGCCGGATCCTTACTGAACTTTTTTATCGGTATGGGGCTCCTGGCGGTGATTCTGATCGCGGCCATCTATCTGGTCCCGAAGTTCCTTGAAAGGGTGACACTGACGAGAAGCAGTGAACTTTTCGTTATGGCGGTCGTGCTGATATGCCTCGGTATCGCCTGGGTGATGTCTCTGACCGGAGTTTCGATCGCTCTTGGAGCGTTTCTTGCAGGCGTTGCCATTTCCGGTTCCGATTACAGTCATGAAGTGATCGGTCAGATCATGCCGATCCGCGATCTGCTGACGAGTTTCTTCTTTGTTTCGATCGGCATGATGCTCAATCTGACGTATCTGAGCGAGCATCTTCTGCTGATTGCCGTGGTTTCCGTTCTGCTCCTTCTGGGAAAGACGCTGATCAACATCGTTTCTGTGAAGGTGATCGGGATCTCTGCCGGAGCAGCCATCCTGTCTGCTATCGGTCTATCTCAGGTTGGAGAGTTCTCGTTTATTTTAGGTTCGACGGGACTTGCAGCCGGCCTTTTGACCCAGAATATGTATCAGGTGTTTCTGGCGATGTCGATCGTGACGATGGCGATCACGCCGTTTTATGTGGCGGCCGGGCCGTGGATCGCCGGCAAGATCACCAGCCGTCTTCCGGAAAAACACAGGAACTTCGACGATTTCTGCATTCCGGGAGAAACGGATCTGGATAGACATGTGATCATTGTCGGTTACGGGCTTGGCGGCAGGTATGTGTCCCGCGCCCTCAAAAAGATGGGGATCCCTTACATCATCCTGGAGATGAATGCGGAAACGGTGGCAAAAGAAAAGAAACGGGGGGAGAATATCGTCTACGGCGATGCGTCCCGTGAGTGTAATCTGGAGTTTGCAGGGATCGATAAAGCTCAGACGATCGTGATCTCGATCCCGATCATGGAGTCTATCAAGGCGATCGTGACGACCGCACGCCGGATGAATCCGAAGATCTCGATCATTACCCGGTCGAGATATATCTCGGAGACGAACGAGCTTTACCGGCTGGGAGCTGATGAAGTGATCGTGGATGAGAAGGAGGCGGCTCTGCAGATCTTCCGGAGAATCCTGGCTAATCAGCAGATCCCGGTGCAGGAACTGGAGATGTATTCGCAGCAGGTGAGAAGCGAGGTGTATAATGAGTATCTCGACGGGACCGGAGGGGGCAAGCCGCCGGTTTCAGAGCAGAAGAACGGCGGAGGGGTCCTGGATGCGATCCGGCTGAAGGCGAAGCATGCGGATGAGGTTATCTCGACGGAGAAGTCGTATGTGGAACAGATCCGGGTCGGGAAAGATTGTGACTGCGCAGGTAAACGGCTGTGTGATCTGCATCTGAGGATGAATTACGGCGTGTCGGTGATCGCGGTGCGGCGGGCGGGACGACAGGATGCGATCGTTTCGCCGGACGGAGATACGGTCCTTGAGGAGGGAGATACGGTTGTGGTGATCGGTAACCGTGATGATATCGCGGCGATGACGCTGCTCTTTACGGAAAAGGACGGGGAAGAAAAGTAAGATACAGAGTGACGCCGGCAAAAACACTTTTTTTATAACTGGTTTAGGAGGAATGGCACAGCCTTTCGGCCGTGCCTGGCGAAAGCATGGGGTACTTTCGCGGGTTGGATTCACCCCCTTGTGTATGAAAAATTCTGTTGGTGTGGTGTTTATTCTGGATTAACCAGGCAGGTGGTGAACTCTGTTGGTATCAGAATGCTTGAACGCATCCTTGGATCTGTGCCGGCAACCGAAGCTGCCGCAATCTATCTCGCGGGCTGTTTAAACTCGCTTACTAATAGTAAGGTGCAATAGTATAATATGTTTTACATAATGGCAGGAATTTCCACCACCCATATAAACCACATGAAGATATATAAACGAAGATACCCTGCCGTTCTCGAGCCGAAAAAAAACCATGGGAACGTCGAAAAAAAGAGATCAGCAGGAACCTGCCGAGTAATAAAGCGGCTCGCTGTACGGCGAAAGCATCCCGTTCTCATCCAAAATAGAGACTGCCCCATGGCCGCAGCAGATCAAAAGCCGTTTGCCGGCGGCTTTTTGTTCCTCGTCAAACTCTTTGGCAATCCGCATAAGTTCGCGTCTCTCGATTCTGGCCGTCTCACTGTTCACGTTCACCGATCCGATCATCGAATCGGCGATCGAACTGTAATCCGCACGCGCCTTGGAGAGTGTGGCAAAGTTCAGCAGCGCGTCGCTTGTGAAAAGCAGTCCCTCGCGCGGCTCATACAAAAAGATCTGACCCGCAATGTGGCCCCCGAGACTTGCCCACACCTCGAACTGCATATCCGCAAACGAAAACGAATCGATGACCGGAAAAAGCCCGCGTTTGCCAACCTGCTCAGTCTTACAGTACTCGACCGTTTCCGGCACGTTCATGCGGGAGTAGGTGTTGATGGTCGTCGTATAGAACTTCTCTAAGATCTCGCGGCCGTTCGGCGATGCATAGCCGCGGGTTCCGCTCTCGAGAAGAGCTTTTGTCACCGGATGCATCACCGGCGTAACCGGGAAATACCCCGACGCCCCGCAGTGATCCGCATCGCCGTGCGTACAGACCACGAACTTCACATCCGAAAAATCCCCGGCGCCAACGGCACGAAGCATTCGCTCGCAGTCATTATAATAGCAGCCGTACCCCGTATCGAGAATCATTTTGCCCTCGGGGGTCAGAAACACATTCAGATTGCCGCCGCCCGGCAGCTGGATGACGAGCAGAGTCTTGCCGTTTTCAAGCGGGATCTTCTGATAATTCGACTCGAAGCCTTCGCCGGTCGTCTTACCAAGATAGAGGCCGATATTTTCCACCAGCTGGAGATAATCCTTCGGGGAAATCCCTTCCCTCTCCCGGATCTTTACCGACACCTCGCCTTCCGCAATATATTCGGCACGTTCCTCGGCCGTGAGGGGTTCAATATAAGGAGCGATACGTGCTAAAAAATCTGTATCAAGCATCATGTGTTTTTATCATATTGGCAATGAAGCATTACTATATTTATGGTCGTAAAAGCCGCAGAATATCAGCCGGCGTGTCCGCTACGAGTACTTTCTGCGGGCAGGCAAGGGAGGGATGATCAAAAAAGTTTCGGTCCCCGTACTTCGCATATACAGCCGTCATGCCGAGAGATCTGACCGGTTCGATGTCACGCCGTATCGAGTCGCCGACATAGGCAGCCTCGTGGGCGGAAAGTCCGAGAAGATCGAGGGCGCATTCGAAGGGAGCGTGATGCGGTTTTTTGTAGCCGGTCGTGTCGTATCCGACGACCACATCGAAGTAGGACTTCAGACCCAGATGTTCGAGACGCAGTTCGGCCGCGTAGGAGAACGCATCCGTCACGACCCCGAGACTGTATCCCGCATCCCGCAGACCGGTCAGGACACCTTCGATTCCCGGGTATGCCGTCAGGCAGTTCATCTTTGCCTCGTCGAACGCGCCGACCGCCTCGAAGTATTTTTCCACCGAAAAGCGGTTGTGGGCCATCATGAAATCCTGGAGATTCGTGTGGTCCTCGAAATGATACTTCCACCGCAGATAATAGCTCAAAAGTTCGTCCCCGGTCCCTTCCCCGACCGAAGCGGCGGCCGCATCGCAGCCCTTTTTCATTGCCTCCACGAAATCGAAAAGAGTATTGTCCATATCAAAGAGAACGGCTTTGAACGGGGTGGACAACAGAGTCTGCATGGAATACACATCTCACCCGGAAATACTTAGGGATATCGAATCGAGAGTCAAAAGATATATCGGGCAGAGCCCACTACATAGATATTAATGGCTGCTGAGGATTTTGTGTGGAGCGAGGAGGATCTCGAGAAGATCTATCTCGTATCAAGACTGGTGTATCGGGAAGAGGTCGCACCGAACAAGGCTGCAGAAAAGCTGGCCGGGATCATCGAGCAGAGCCCGGAAACGATCAAGGTATTTTTCTCGATGTATATCCATATGCGGTACGGCAGGATCTTCAAGCAGTCCGGCGGGGACCAGATGATCGTCTACTTCCTAAGAAGGATCGCCGAGGAGGACGGCGACCGGGCACTTGGGTTCGCTCTGAAGTCAGTGTACGGCTATGCAGGGTTCAAGGAATCGGTCGGCTGTTATATGGACGATCTGAATAAAGCATGCGCCGAAATCGAACGGATCACCGGCGTGAAGCCTGCCGGGTCCTAGATTCAGGAGAAGATATTCGAGACGTTGTGGAATCCGTCTCCACGCCTTTCCGCACAGCCGACCGCCGTCGAGCGGGGAATGTCGGGCATTGTGGTGACCCGTTCGACCTGACATAAGGCGAGAGCCGGCGATCGTTCCTGTTTTCCGTCGATCACGAAGTAGCGGGAATGCATGCACATCCGGCATTTTTCCGGGCTGACGGTCCGTCCGTCGGTGCAGACAAGAACGCCGTCTTTTACGGGGATCTCATTCACCGTCATAGAACAGAATAGAATAGCCGTGTTCCCCCATCACGGACGCGATGTATTCGCGGGACGGATCAGGATGTTTCTGGACGTTTTCCCGCCATATCCCTTGGAGTTCCTCGTCTTTCGTGACGAGCGAGACGCGGCCTTTGACCCGGCCTTGTTCCTCGCCGCCTTTCCAGATCCGGGCAGCGCAGCAGTGATAGTCTTTACAGATGAAGAGGCGGTACGGATGGATGGTGCAGACATATTTGCCGTCGGGCTTTCGCCGGACAAAAAAACAGGCAGATTTGTTTTCCTCCTGAACGGAGTGATCGTTATCAAACAGTTCCCGGTATTCCGGCGTGATGAGGGCCTGACGCATCTCCCTGACGACTTCGTTTTTTACGACAAACCCGTACTGGGAGAGTTGTTTGTCCATTCTGACGATCTCCCCGATCCCAAGACAGCAAAGCCCGCACTGTGTACACTCAAAATTGCCTCCCATGTTTAATCAGACTTTAATCGGCGCCAAAGCTATTTAGTGATACCGGAAATGGACCAAAAGAAGAAGATGCGTGAGTCGGAGTGATAAGCCTCCTCCTGTTTTTACGGCATTCGGCTTAGCGTTGTACCCGGATCATTGGGTCAGGCACCCGTATCGACCCTGTTCCAACTTGCACCCACAGAGATTCGCCGTTCCATCGGTCCCTCAGCCTCGACGCTCAACAGCTTCACCTGCTGTTTCATTGCTCAGAAGAGGACGTGTCGTTTCTGTTCCAGAGCTGTGACTCTCGCCACCCGTACTTGCGTACGGCTGTGTACCTGAGTGGTGGGAGGACTTTCCTCAGCGGTCTCGAATTGACCACCGTCAGCCGTGTGCTCCCTCTCACGCGGATACATATTGGACATGAGGAATTATGAATGGATCGGGTACGGGAAGAGATCGTTTTGCTTCCCACGGATAAAGAATAATATCACTCATCCGCACATACTTACATAACCAACATGGATGTTCGTCTGATCCGAACCATCTGTCCCTACTGCGGAACAGGATGCAGCCTCTTGCTAGCAGCAGCAGACGGGCGGGTCCGTGGTGTGCATCCCTACCCAAGATCCCCGGTAAACGCCGGTAAACTCTGTGCCCGCGGTCTCTCCGCCGCCGAGTTCGTCAACTCGCCGGATCGTCTCACGCATCCCATGATAAGAAGGAAGGGGATTCTTGAAACAGTCTCCTGGGAAGAGGCACTAACCTATACGGCGGACCGACTGAAAACGTATCTCCCTTCAGAAATCGGGATCCTTTCCTCCCCGCGTGTCTCCAACGAAGACAACTATGTGATGATGAAGTTCGCACGCGGCGTCCTAAAAACCAACAATATCGATCATTGCGAACGTCTGTCCCACACATCGACCGTCCAGCCCCTCATCGATTCGTTCGGGTATCCCGCAATGACGAATAGTATCTCGGATATCGCAGAAGCAGACTGTATTCTCGTTCTCGGCTCAAACGTGTTTCGTCAGTTCCCCCTGATTGGGCGGGCGATCATTATGGCCCAGCAGAAGGGCGCCAAATATATCTGTGCGGATCCGCGGAAGACGTTCACCGGCTCGACCGCTGATCTGAACCTGCAGTTCTTCAACGGCTCGGATGTTGCCCTTTTGAATGGGATAATGCAGGTAATCTGCAAAAACCATTGGGAAGATGCCGGATTCATCGCAGCACGGACAGAGGGGTATCCGGCATTTTATGACCGGATCATACAACCGGCCTACGATCTCGACCATGTCTCCAAGGCAACAGGCGTCTCTCCCGAGGCGATCCTCCAGGCCGCGGAATGGATATCTTCGGCAAAAGCATGCACAATCATCTATTCAACCGGAGTCACGAAATTCGGGAACGGGGATGACGTCATTCATGCCATTGCTAATCTTCAGCTCTTAACCGGAAACATCGGAAAGAAAGGAGCCGGCGTATCCCCCCTTCGGGGACAGAACAACATCCAGGGGGCCTGCGATATGGGGATCCTCCCCGAATACTTTACGGGATATCAGCGGGTCGATGATCCGAAAGCCCACGCATTTTTCTCCCGGGAATGGAAGTTTACAGACGGGATCGCCGGACCGACCCGCGGACTCGACAGTACGGAGATGATGGATCGTCTGCAGAAGAACACGGGCGAGATCAAAGCCATGTACGTTCTCGGCGAGAATCCCGTGCTTTCAAGCTCCGACCTGACCCAGTCACGGGAGGCATTTTCTCATCTGGAGTTCGTGGTGGTTCAGGATATTTTTCTAAATGAGACTGCAGAGTTTGCTGATGTCATTTTGCCGGCAGTATGTTTTGCAGAAAGGGACGGAACCCAGACGAATACGGAACGCCGCGTCCAGCGGCTGCAGAAAGCTCAGGAGGGGATCGGGGAGGCAAAGCAGGATTGGGAGATCCTCACGCTCCTTGCAGAAAAGATGGGATATGCAGAGCAGTTTCCCTGGAGATCATACGGAGAGATCTTTGCCGAGATCGTGCGGATGACCCCGATCTATTCCGGGATGACATACGATGAAGTCGGGCGGCCGGAAGGTATGCAGTGGCCAATCACTGAAGCAGGAAGTGAGCAGCTCTATGCCGAAAAATTTGCCACGGTAAACGGGAAAGCCCGGTTCATTCCTGCGGAGTGGACGCGAACCTGCGAAGATACGACGCCTGAGTTTCCGTTTCTGTTTTCTATGGGGAGGTGCATCTTCCACTGGGATACCGGGAAGATGACCCGGAGCAGTACGCAGACGGCAAACTGGATCGAGATCCACCCAAAGGATGCAAAAGAACTAGGGATCAGCGGGGGGGACAGGGTGGAGATCGAAACCAAAGACGAGATTTTTTCTGGAACTGTCAGAATCACTGATGAGATTCTGGAAAAAACGGTGTTTATGCCGTCACATTATGTGGATGCACAGAGCAGAGACCTGATCCAGAATACGTCGCTGGATGCTGCCGCCCGTATGCAGCCGGTGCGGATCCGGAAAATTATTTGAAGCAGCCAAGCATGCAGTGAGATATCTTGATGTTGTTTTTCATACACCAGCTGCCGATCTCGGTTAGAGGAATCTGATATTTTTCAGCGATCATATGTGCTTTGCCGCAGGAGATCGTTGTCCCAATCTCTTCAGCATGCAGGATGTCCTCTATATTCTGTGTCATGAGTAGTATGAAGGAAGTGACCGCCTATAAATCCATGGTGCTGTCAGATTAACTCAACTCATTTTTGATTGGCAACTCAAATAGAGGAATGATTATATGTGTACGAGTCGAATAAATACTAAGGCTGGTTCAACCTGCACAGGAGTAAATAATCATGTTCACCGGAATTGTAGAAGAGATTGGAACTGTGACCAGAATCATGAAAGGTCAAAACTCCTCTGTCCTTTCCATTCAGGGAAACAGGATTTTTGAAGACCTGAAGTTGGGAGACAGCGTTGCTGTAAACGGTGTGTGTCTTACCGTAAGCGGACTGAACCGGCAAAGTTTCGATGCCGACACCACGAGCGAAACACTCGCACGAACCTCGCTTGGAGCTCTCAGAACCGGAAGTTCCGTGAATCTCGAACGTGCCATGTCCGCAAACGGCCGCTTCGGAGGACACATTGTCACGGGGCATGTTGACGGAACAGGCATAATTTCCACGATCCGCCGGGATGAGCGAACTGTCTGGATCACGTTTACTGCAGGTCCGGAGATACTCAAATACATCGTTGAGAAAGGATCCATCGCGGTCGACGGGATCAGTCTGACCGTGGCTGCCGTAACGCAGGATTCATTCAGCGTTGCAATCATTCCCCACACGGAAAAATCCACCACTCTTCTCATGAAATCGCAAGGAGATGCAGTAAATCTGGAGTGTGATATGATTGGAAAATACGTCGAACGGTTCATTGCCAAAAGACAGAAAAATGAGCCGCAGAAGTGCGTGATAACCGAGGAATACCTCAGCAAAGCAGGATTTTAGCTATGTTTACATTTAACACGATCGAAGAGGCCCTGGAATCTCTTCGGAACGGACAGATGATCATCGTCACCGATGATGAGAACCGAGAGAACGAAGGTGACCTGATCTGTGCCGCCGAACATGCCACGACGGAAAATGTCAACTTCATGGCAAAATACGGCCGAGGGCTGATCTGCATGCCGATGGCGAGAAGCCTCGTCGAAAAACTCTGCCTTCCGCCGATGGTTGTAAAAAATACCGACAACCACGAAACGGCATTCACGGTCTCGATCGATCATGTCGATACCACGACAGGCATCTCGGCGGTCGAACGCGGCATCACCGCACGCAAATGTATCGACCCGAATGCACGGCCGGAGGATTTTCGAAGACCGGGACATATGTTCCCGCTTCAGGCAAAGGATAACGGTGTCTTCGAACGTGAGGGACATACAGAAGCAACCGTCGATCTCATGAGACTGGCAGGACTCAAAGAAGCAGGACTCTGCTGCGAGATCATGGCGGACAACGGTGAAATGATGCGGACTCCGGAACTTATTTCGATGGCCGAGCAGTATAACCTGATCTTTGTGACCATCAAAGATCTCCAGGCCTACCGGAGAAAGCAGGAAGCTGCAGCTCTTCCAGTTGAACAGAAGAAGATGAGTCCTATGGACTGTTAAGGAGATTATCATGAAAGTTTACGAAGGAAATCTGGTTTCAAAAAACATCAAAATAGGTATCGTTGCTGCAAGATTCAATGAGTTTATCGTATCGAAATTACTCGGAGGGGCTCTCGATGCTCTCAAAAGACATGATGTCGCAGATGACGATGTCGAAATTGCCTGGGTTCCCGGCGCATTCGAGATCCCGCTGATTGCAGAAAAGATGGCAGAATCCAAAAAATACGATGCAGTAATCTGCCTTGGCGCCGTGATCCGCGGATCGACCAGCCACTACGATTATGTCTGCAATGAAGTCACAAAAGGCATAGCGACGGTCTCGCTGAAATCAGGAATCCCGGTCATGTTTGGTGTTCTGACAACGGACAATCTCGAACAGGCGATCGAACGTGCCGGATCAAAGGTCGGAAACAAAGGCTTCGATGCAGCGGTCGGCGCGATCGAAATGGTCAATGTTATCCGTCAACTCGGTAACTGATACTCCATACACTCCTTTTTTTCTATAGAATATTATTAAGATGCGTTGCGTGTAAGATAAGAACCAAGTATGATTTTGGAGGAATCACCTCGATGTACGGTGTAATAGATCTTGGTTCCAACACGGTGCGTCTGGTGCTGTACAAAGTAATCGACAACACGATTGTGCCAAAGCTCAGCAAAAAACATACGGCGGGGCTGGTCGGGTATGTAAAAAAACGGCGTCTCACCCCGGAAGGTATCCAAAAAGCTGTTGACGTCCTGAACGATTTCAAGATGATTCTTGAGAACGTGCGGGTCGAACGTCTGTATATATTTGCTACCGCCTCGCTTCGAAACATAGAAAATACGCTGGAAGTCACGTCAGAGATCAAGAAACAGACGGGATTCGATGTTGATGTGATAAGCGGCAGAGAGGAGGCGGTATTCGATTATTACGGAGCGACGCAGACGATCGAAATGCATGACGGTCTTTTGGTGGACATCGGCGGGGGCAGCACCGAACTGGTTTTTTACAAAGATGATGAGATAATCACCACAGAATCGCTGCCGATCGGCTCTTTGAATGCCTATACTACATTTGTCTCCGACCTTCTCCCGGCCGCCGAGGAACGAAAGGCTATCGAAAAGGAGGTAACTGCGCAGCTTGCTTCTATTCCTCTTCCCTGCAAACCTATTCCCACCGATATCATATGCGGCGTGGGCGGCACGATACGGGCAAGCTGCCGTCTGAATCATCTATTGAACGGAAAAGGATCAACTGGTGCCGAATATTCCTGCCGCGATCTCCAAAAGATGATCGATCTGGCTGAAACGAACCGAAAAACCGCGATCTCTCAGATACTGAAGGTTGCTCCCGAAAGAATCCATACGCTTGTTCCGGGAATGATCATTCTGCAGACGATTGCCGGATATTATTCCAGCAACACCGTGATCGTCAGCAGATCGGGAGTGCGTGACGGATATCTCTATCATAAACTCGAAACGGCAGGTGTGATCCGATCGGGATAAAATACTACCCTCAGGCAAAGCGGCGGGCATTGGCAAAACAGTGTTCTGCGCGCTCTTTTTCACCGAGGGCAAGAAGGACGGTTCCTTTTCGTTCCCAGAAACTGACATCGGTTGGAACGATCTCGATCCCGATCTCAAAGGCCTGGCATGCCGGATGGTACTCTTCGAGAGCGGCATAGGCAAGGCCGAGATTCATCCAGTAATCTGCCTCGCGGGGATTCAGATTCGTTGCCCTCTGAAACGCCACGACAGCGGCTTCAGGATCTCCCTGACGAAAGAGGATCACACCCTTTGCACACCAGATCGCAGCACAACGGGGGTCGAGTTCAAGAGCATGACGGATACAGCGAAGAGCATCAGCTCCGGATTCATCATTTTCATACATCACCAGACCCAACTCAGACCAGTACACGGCATTGTAAGGAGAAAGTACCGCCGCCCGCTCGAAACACAGCTGCGCCTGACGGAAATTTCCCGCATCACGTTCGCGTTCGCCGGCGGAAAACCAGTAGCCTGAATCATCTGTATGTGTAGGGTCGGTCATTGCGTATATTCAACATAGATGTACAGGGTATTAAGCTGTTCGAAAAAGGAGAAATACGGTTGAGGAGATTATTTTTCCCACCAGATATGTGCAGTCTTTGCATTTCCCGGCATGAGATATCCCTCTTCCGTTTTTATCAGCCGGTCGTCGAGATATTTGTCTACGATCTCCTTTTGTTCATCGGTTTTCGCGATAAGCCGGGTATAATAATCCACTTTTATCTCGTCGATACTGCGGAAATTCGATCCGCTCTTCTTTGTTTCGACGATCATATTTGCATGGATGCCGAGCTGGAACAACACATTCCAGAGCATGTCGGCTGTTGGTTCATAACAGTACGGTTCGCCATGCAGAAGCGGCCAGAGATCACAATTGCCGCGCGAAAACGAGGGAGGGACCAGAAACCAGAAGAGATGGACTGCATGGGTCGCGGCAGCATCCATTTTGAGCAGTGATTCCCGGATATTTCCCATCATGAGGGAGAGGGAGGCGATAACATAGTCATGCGTTCCTATCTCATCGGGTTTTGCAGATTCCCAGTCTTTTTGGATCACCCGAATCGGCCGCGAACCCGCAAGAGTCCGGTATTTTTCCATAGCGTTCACCATAAGCAGAGAGGGTTCTACGATCGTTACCTCGCAATCCAACTGAGCCAGAGGTACCGCAAGGGTGCCGGGTCCCGATCCGATATCCAATACCGATGAACCTTGGGGAATATGCATCGAAGCTAACTGATGCTCGATCCTGGTACGGTCGTTATACTGAAGTCTGCGCACGAAATTATCCACGTTTACGGGATCATCCCAAAAATTCGGGGAATCATCACGAATAGCCCGTTTTTGTGCAGAGGAACGGTCGATCATATCGTCCCAAAGCATGACATAATCAGGTACATTAGCTGACATGATACCCCAAAGCAGCGGCTCCGTTTACAAATTCATCCTCTGTAGTAAGAGAAAAGAGCGTTTTTACCAGATCAAGATTGGGAAGATCGGTTCTGTGTACAAGGTATATCGGCTCTCCAGTCGGCGATACGGCAAGCTGGATGGAGATGAAATCTCCCGTCGGCAATGCATCTGTTCCGACAAAACAGCTGAGATGCGTGCTGGCATTTTCCAGATGGGATAAAGCTGAATACGGTTTATGATCACCATACCTGAGGGTAATTCCCTGTTTCTTTGCTAGATTACTTAGAGGTTCAAAAATTCGCTCATAGGCTCCGGCAATCAGGATCGTGGAATCGAGTTCGTCTCTGCTGCATCGGATGATCGCCGGGACCACATCACCGGCATGGAATGTACCTGAGCCAAAGGGATTCACGATCAACGCGTTGGATTGAACGGTCGTTTTCTGGACACTGGACCAGGACGGTTGGGAAATAGCGACATAGTCACCACCGATTTTTCCAACCGAAAAACGACTGTAATTCTCCATTGAAGGCGAAGACTCAAACGGGTCGCCGAGTCGAACAGAGAGGTTCTCTTCAGAAGCGAATGGTTTGATGCCCCATTTTGTCAAAAGCGGGGCGATGAACGCCCTAAGAAATGTCTGGGCTGCGGCCGGATATCCGGGC
This sequence comes from Methanocorpusculum sp. UBA424, assembly GCA_002498375.1. Lineage (GTDB taxonomy): Archaea > Halobacteriota > Methanomicrobia > Methanomicrobiales > Methanocorpusculaceae > Methanocorpusculum. Next base: position 110,958 of record DAHC01000015.1, on the reverse strand, counting down.
ATGCCAAAAACCGGCTTTTCATCGATAAGGCCAAACAATGCCGGTCTTCCGGGATTGAGAGCCACCCCGTGGAACACCAGAGTTCCAAGGTCTTTGATAACTTTTTCCGTGTAATCCTCGGTGCCCGCCGAGGTTCCTGCAGAGATGATAACAATATCGGCATCTTTGACTGCGGATTTTACCGCTTTTTCGATCTCCTGATACTCATCAGGAACAATATCCGTTCGGAAAACATCAGCCCCGCAGAACTTCAGATAGGATTCCGCCATAGGAGTATTGCTGTCGATAATCTCTCCGCCGGTTGGTTTTGCTCCAAGAGAGATGAGTTCCGAGCCGGAGGGAATAATACATATTTTCACCGATCTGACGGTCACTTCACTTATCCCGTAGGTCCCAAGCGCAGCAATATCCATCGGCCGGATGCCGGCTCCGGCAGGCAGAATAAGCTCTCCAAAAACAGCATCCTCTCCCGGAAGCCTGATATTTTTATTTTGAGCAATCGGAGCGGTAACAACAAGTTTCCCCGCGGGATCAATGACGGATGATTCAACCCGGATCACCGCATCAAATTCCTGAGGGAGCGGATTACCGGTGTTGCATCGTTTCCATTCGGTCAGGTATACCGGATGTTTTTCAGACGCATCGGCAGTTTGGCAGCTTTGAACTGCAAAACCGTCTACTGCTCCAAGAGGGACTTCAGGTACCGAAAACTGAGCAAATAACGGCTCTGCAAGTATCCTGCCGACAGAATCCGTCAATGGTAGAGTGACAGATCTTCCCGGATCTTTGGAGCGGAAAACAGCAGCCATTGCATCGGGATACGAGATCAATGCATGTGATTGTTTGGACATATCTGTCTTACATATTATGTTGACAGATACTTAACATCGGTTGTTAATCACATATAATAAGTACATTGAACTAATTTTACAATGTGCAATGTCAGGTTAATGATAAAATAGAAAAAATGATGTTAGTCCCTGCGGACTAAGGCAATAACACCGATAACACCAAGAAGACCGATTAAGGCAAAGCCCATCGGAGATGATGTGGCAGTCAGCGGAGCATTGATGGTAACGGTCTCGCCTTTTGCCGGCATGGTTACTCCAACCGTTGCGGTCTGATATCCGGTCGCGGAAACGCGTGCCTGGTTGACCGGGGTTCCGGTCGTATAGACGGCAATATCTGCTTTACCGTTGGAGATCGTTCCGGTGTAGCCGACACCTCCGGAAATGGAGATCAGCTCGACTTTTGCGCCTTCAACGTTGCTGGTAACACTAATTACACCGCGGTCGCCGCCAATTATGGGGCTCGTAGAGACCATCTCAATGTTGACGATCTCGGTCTGACCCTTTGCAGGAACCATTACGGGAACGGTCTGAGAAACCCAGCCCGGAGCTGAAACGACAACGGAGTTGATCGGAGTTCCGGTCGTGAAGATGGCAAACTCGATCTTACCGTTTACATCGGTGTAACCGGTTTGAGCAACTGATCCTGAAATTGACAGAACATCAACTTTTGCGCCAATGACATTGGTGTTGACCTGGAGGAAACCACGGTCGCCGCCAACCGGCTTTGCTTGAAGGTTTACCGTGACCTTAGTGGTCTCACCTGATGCAGGAACCGTTACCGGAGCACTGGCAGTATAATAACCGTCTGCAGAAACGATAACCTGACTTGCAGGAGTTGCGGTCGTGTACACGTAGAACTCTGCCATACCATTGGTAATGGTCTTGGTTTCAATGAGATCATTGTTAATTGAGAGAAGAGAGGCAGATGCTCCGTTCACATCGCACTTAACCTGAATGACACCTTTGTCACCGCCGATGGTATCTGCTGATGCAGCACCTGCGAAGAGGAAGAGAACAATCATGGCAATAAACAGATAGGAAATTTTTTTCATAAAATCACTCTTGTGTTAATCAGAATACGTTCTGATACTATAGAATACCTTCCATAGATATGTATTCTTTTCGGATAAGAGAGTAATTGTGCTGCAAATTACCCCCAATCCAAGAGATAACTGAGTCAATATCCATACTTCAGCCCATTGTCTAACTGATGGATGTGATGTTCCAAACGGTCGAGATAATATGTAGTGCAGCAGATATTTTCAGTTCACCCTGTTCTTCAGATACCCGTATCCCTCTTTTTCCATCTCAGCATACGGGATGAAGCGAAGTGATGCACTGTTAATACAATATCGTCTGCCGCTCGGTGATTCACGGTCCCCGAAAAATACATGCCCGAGATGGGAGTTGCCGGCTCTGCTTTTCACTTCGATCCTTCTCATGCCAAACGAGGTGTCTTCCCGGGAGATGAGGGTGTTGTCATCGATACTTTTCGAAAATGCCGGCCAGCCGCAGGAACTTTGATACTTGTCGGATGAAGTGAACAGCGGTTCGCCGGTCACGACATCCACATAGATCCCTTTCTCATGCCTGTCCCAGAACGCATTCTGAAACGCCGGTTCCGTATCGCCTTTCTGCGTCACGCGAAATGCGGTCTTGTCTAACATTTCAGCGATCTTTTCCTTTTTCGGACGCGGATACTTTCCCGGATCCACGATCATTTCGGTAGCCTCCTTAAACTCGTTCGCTCCTATATGGCAGTATCCACCGGGATTTTTATCCAGATACTTCTGATGATTCTCTTCTGCATCATAAAACGATTTCAGCGGACCGATCTCCACGTTGAACGCCGGATGTCTCTCCCGTTCGATCTCTGCGATCCGCATTACAGGGTCTTTGGACACGTCATCGACATAGTAGATTCCCGTCTGATACTGCGTGCCGATATCGTTTCCCTGTCTGTTTTTAAGGGTGGGATCTATCACCCGGAAGTACGAAAACAGCAGGGCATCGAGACTGATCTTTTTTGGATCATACTCGACCCGCACCGTCTCCCGGTATCCTGATTTTCCTGAGGAGACGATTTTATAATCCGGGACCAGATCAGATTTCCCGTTGGCATAACCAACGGTCGTTTTGATCACGCCGGGAATTGACTGCATGAGTTTTTCCATACCCCAGAAACATCCTCCGGCAAGATAGATCTCGGAGGCTCCCTCTTTTTTTGTGTATGTCTGATCGTTTTCCTGTGTCATAATTGTCCCCGTTATGTTTGAGTATTCTTCCCGGTCTGTATATATACCTCTATAAACAGGCAATATCGTGCAGACTTTCAGACCGAAAATCACGCCTCCGACACCCCTCCCCGCAACATACTTTAGCTTTCCCGCCAGATACTCAATACAATGATAGAACTGCAGTCGTCTCCCAAAGTTTACACCGGATGGACCGAACGGAGCTGCACACCTGACGAGACCCTCAAGCGGATCGAACAGTTCGTTCCGGAGGCAGGCATAACCCGGGTTGCCGACATCACCGACCTTGACCGGATCGGGATCCCCGTATACTCATGCATCCGTCCGACAGCCGCCGACGGGGCGATCTCCGTCTACAACGGAAAAGGCGGGACCCCGGCCGAAGCCAGAGTCGCCGGGATCATGGAAGGGATCGAACGATACTCAGCAGAAGCAATACCCAGGGATATCGCAAATATCTCCTACAGCAATCTTCGGAGAACCGAAACCGCCGTCGATCCCGTAGATCTGATCCTTCCCCACACAACCGATGCCAATCTCGAAGTCCCCTGGGTCGACGGATGGGACATCACCAATAATGAAGCGGTCAAACTTCCGCTCTGCGCCGTCATCCATCCAAACCCGTTCAGCTATCCGACACTCTTTCGAACCAGTTCCAACGGCATCGCGTCCGGAAACACTTTGGAAGAGGCGATCTTTTATGCGCTCACCGAAGTGATCGAGCGGGATGCATGGTCACTCGTAGAAACGACCAGAAATACCGGACCAAAACTCACCGACCTCCCGCCAAGAGCCGCGGAGATGCTTGCAAAATTCACCGCCGCCGGAGTCGAAGTGACGCTTAGAAACATCACCTCGGATGTCGGGATCCCGACGATCGCCGCAGTATCCGATGATGTCGAGCTCAAAGACTCCCGTCTTCTGACGATAGGAATGGGGACCCACACCAACCCGGAGATCGCCATGATCAGGGCACTCTCCGAAGTGGCCCAGAGCCGAGCGACCCAGATCCACGGGGCACGCGAGGACGCAACGCTTGCCCAGTTCCGCGAAATGATGGGATATGACCGGGTCAAACGGATGAATGCCTACTGGTTCAAAGGCGACGAGTATCAGTCCGCAGCCGAGATCCCAAACAATGCAACGAACGATTTCAAAACCGACATCGAGCTTATCGTGAAAAATCTCGCGGCCGTCGGACTTGACCGCGTAATCGTCTGCGATTTCACCGATCCGGAACTCAAGATCCCGGTCGTCCGTGTCGTGGTCCCGGGTCTTGAATGTTATACCATCGACAACGAACGCAGAGGAAAGAGGTGTGTGGAGATTGAACGTCGTCGTCTTCATCGGACCAAGTCTTGATTTGGCAACAGCCGGATCGATTCTCCCTGACGCGGTCTTTCTCCCGCCGGTAAAACGCGGAGCAGCTGCCGCCGCGGCAGAAAACGCCGACATTATGGTCATCATAGACGGCGTCTTTTTCCAGGACGAGGCGGTAGGTCACCGGGAACTTCTCGGCGTGATGAAATCCGGCGTGAAAGTCTACGGCTCATCATCGATGGGGGCGCTTCGTGCCTCCGAACTGGATACCCTTGGGATGATCGGTGTTGGAAAGATCTATCATCAGTACAAATCCGGGGAGATCATCGCCGATGACGAGGTCGGTCTCGTGTATGATACGGAAACAGGGATTGCTCTCTCTGAACCCATGGTAAACATACGGGCGAGTTTTTCCAAAGCCCTTCTTGACGGGATCATTACCAAAGAGGAAGAGACCTCGCTTCTCAAGGCCTGCAAAGCGATCTATTATCCGGACCGGACCTACCGGCGGGTCATCAAAGATGCAGATATTTCCGCAGAGACAAAAGAGAAGCTTTTGTCCAGGATCAAAGACAATGCCGTTGACCAGAAACGGCTCGATGCGATCGAATGTTTAAAAACTGTGAGGAATCTATTATGAATGAACGATACACCAGACAGGAAGCCCTTCTTGGGAAAATGGGTCAGGAAAAACTCAGGGATACAACCGTATTCATCGCCGGAGCGGGAGGGCTCGGTTCGCCGGCTTCTCTGTATCTTGCCGCCGCGGGGATCGGGAGCATCCGGATCTGTGATATGGACGTGATCGAGCTCTCGAACATGAATCGGCAGATCCTCCACACTGAAGAAAGACTTGGGACCTCCAAAGCCGAATCTGCGAAAAAAACCCTTGAGTCCCTGAACCCCGAGTGCAGCGTCACGGCATTTTCGGAGAGGATCGATGACTCCTCCGTTCTCCGGCTGATAGGGGATGCCGATATCATTGTCGACTGTATGGATAATTTCGATGCGAGATTTATCCTGAACAAAGCGGCTCTGGAACTGGATATCCCGCTGATGCACGGAGCGGTCGCCGGATTCACGGGTCAGGCGACCCTGGTCATCCCCGGAAAGACCCCCTGCCTCTCCTGTATTTTCCAGAATGCAAAGACCACGACCAAAACACCGGTGCTTGGGGCAACAGCCGGCGTGATCGGGAGCATGGAAGCGGCGGAGGTCGTAAAGTATCTCACCGGGACCGGGAGTACGCTTGCCGGGAAACTTCTGCTCTATGACGGGGCGGAAAACTCGATGGAGATCTTTACCGTGAAAAAGAGTCCGCGCTGTCCGATGTGCGCAACCTTATAGGCTCTTGCGAAAAATATGTTATAACAATGACGGAAAAAACACTTCACCGCTCAAAAACGAATAAGATTCTTGGAGGAGTATGTGGCGGGATTGCGGAGTATCTTGGCATTCCTGCATGGGTCGTCAGACTCGTCTGGATCATCCTCACGATAGTTCCAGTCCCGCTTGTAATCAGTCTGCTCGTGTATATTCTTATGTGGGCTTTTGTCCCGGAAGGACCTGACTCACTTGATCCAAATGTGATCGATGCCGAGTTCAAAGTAAAGGAATAATCATGCGCCCGCCGGAGGATCCAGAGGATCTGACAGATCCGCCCTTTTATCTGCCGCAGTTCGAGGAGGCATATCAGTACATCATTAATGAATATTATGTTGCCCCGCGGGACATCGGGGTCTTTATCCCCTGTGCTGTACGAAAACCTTACAGTACGAGTCCGAGCCACAAACTGTTTCACGCGTTATTCGACGAAGTATTTCCCGATAAGGCAAAGTATCATGTGGTGATTTTCGGGACATGCGGAACGGTTCCGGCAGAACTTGAGCTGATGTATCCGTTCGCACATTATCATTATATGCTTGGAAACGTGAAGGATCAGAAGATAAAAGACGACTTCCTCAGAATCGAAACGGCACGTATCGCCGGCTATCTGGAGAAGACGAAGGATACCTATACACATAGGATAGCCTACTGTATCGGCCTGTTTCGAAAAGCCATGGAGGCTGCGGTCCAGCAGACCGGCATTCCCGTCGAGATCTATCCGACAAATCCGATGATCGACAAACTTTATGATGCAGACTGTCCGTTTCCGGAAGGAAGCCTTTCCATGCAGGAGTATATGAACGAGTTCAGGAATGCTCTGGCAGAGGTGCGGGATCGATAGATGGCCGTCCGCGAGGCAGCAGCCGTAAGACTGGATGAGAAAAAATCGAAGTTTTATGCCCACCTCTACGAGATCGAATCGGTGGAGGATGTTGCCGAAGTTCGGGAGATACAGGAAAAACTCTACAAAAAAGCGGCCCATCACTGTTATGCAGTCGTCTGCGAGGATTATGCCGACAGCCGGGCGGACGGAGAGGTCGGGTCTCCGGGACGGGTCCTTGCCGAGATTCTGGAGAGAAATACGCTCTCGAATCATGTTTTGATCGTCTCCAGACTGTTCGGCGGGATAAAACTCGGTCCGGCAGGGGTGGCGCGGGCGTTTCGCGAGGCGGGAAACGGGGTCGTCGCCGAGTATCTGGAGAGAAGAAAGGCATTATAATCCTGCGAAGACAAGTAATGGATTATGAGTAATGTGCGATTTTGTCCATTGATCCGGGAAACCTGCGTAAAGGATTCCTGTCAGTGGTGGGATGCGGAGTGGAAGGATTGTACGATGAATGTTATGGTGAAATATCTCCGGGCACAGGATGTCAGGGCAACATTCGAACATAATGTCCCGGCAGAGTTCCTTGACGGGAAACGAACCTGAAATACAATCCTATTTTTCACGAACCTTTTTGGAGCATGCAAGTCCGCGTAAAAATTTCAAAAAAAGTTAGTTGGAATTTTCCCGAATAAACGCAACGATCTCATTCAGGTTTTCCGGCCTCACAAAGTCTCCGCCGATTCGAAGAACATCTATAAGTTCCCGCTCGCCTTCATTTTTCGGTCCGGCTTTTTCCACGGTATTTGCGATCATGTTCATGATCTTTCGTTTGATGGCACTCAGTTTCTCGGGAGCGACACCTCCACGCAGGAAAAAGAGCGGGAGGTCGTTGATCTTGTTGTTCTCCCTCAATTGAGGGATCGTAGTCTCATCCGGAAACATTATCCCAACAGCGGCCGTGCCTTTAACTGAATAGATTTTCGCGGCTTTCGCATACCCGCTGATCTTGCCTGCACACACCCATCCGAGGAAAAAGATCTCATCTCCTTTATGGAGTTCTCTCTTTGCATTCTCCAGAAGATATGCCGGAAGCCCGGTTTTTTCGCTCAGCATTAGCGCATATTTCTGCGTAAATCCAGTGTTTGATTCGTAAACAATTGCTTTCATGATTCACCTTGCGTATCCGGCACTTCGAAATATCATCCAAAGGGGAATACGGATCTTACGTACATGTAACATTGTTGTCAGAGAGATTTATCTTTACGCTGTCTGCCCAGGACATTTCATGTACGAGATCTTCTTAAAACTCGAAGAGTGTCTTCTGCTGTCTGATATCCTTAAGCAGGCCCATTTTCGGGATCCAGAAGCTTGTCCCAAGCTTTTGCGAAGCCGAAGTCACGGCCTCGCCGAGAGTTCCGACCCGGTCCGGGTGATGAGAGAGGGATTCGTGGGCGGCTTCCCTGATGACCCAGGTCCCAAGAGGGGCCCAGTACTCACCGGAAATATCCCGGATGCAAAGGACGCGTGCACACCTCCCGATGCTTTTCAGATACTCGAGAACGGCGAGTCGTGCCGAATAATAGGCTCCGGCGATCGGCGAATACTTCGGTTTGCTGAGCCCCTTCTCCCCGTCGACAACGATCGTCTCCTCGTCCCCTGACCAGAGAGAATGCTTCTGCCAGCGTTCAAGCATCTCGAATCTCCAGTCGTTTGACGGGATGAGAATGAAACACAGCGTATTTCCATACAGCGTCCCGCAGAACACCTGATACTCGGGGAGGGCAGGCATTTTTATGACCTCGCGCTTGATCGAGGTTGAGATCATGTCATCCGTGGCGGTAATCGCCCAGCGGGTCGGGACCACGCGGCGTTTCACCCCGAGAAGACCGGCTGTTAAAAGATTCGTGATCTTGTAGACATCCGTCCCGTTCTCGAACATGATCCGTGCCGCCTCGGTCGCCTTGAGATCGGTATCAGAGGTGCATCGGTCAACGATCCGGGATACCGAGGCATTGTCGATGACATCCAGTTTTTTCATCGCACCCGACATGCCGACCGGCGTCACGGTCCCGTCAAAGTTGATATCGAACGAGACCGGTTTTTCAAACGCCACCTCCACATCGAGAGGCTTGGCCGAAAGGGCGATCTCCTGGACCTTTCCGATATTGGGGATCTTTACATCCAGATCGGATCCTCCCCGGATCGTTCTGGAACGAACGGAAACGATGTCGTCGATGGAAAATCCCTGTCTTACCCAGTCGAGAGGATTGTCGGTATCATTGATCATGAGAGGCCCTCCGACGACCCGCGGATATCCGTAGCTTCCGACAAAAACCGAGGGGGACGCCCCCATGTATTCAGAAACGGGACGCGTGTCTTTCAGTGCGTGGAAACGCCGGGTTATCGGACAGCTCGGAAGACCGCAGAGTCCTTTTCCTTTGCATACGGCACACTGGGAAGGCATTATACTGTGTACATATAGGTGCGGGGGAGATTAGGTTTTTTGCCTGCCCGGCATACCCGTCCCGTTGGAATCGGAAAAAAGATGCGGGGAAGATTCAGCGTTTCCAGAAGGATCTGTTCTGGGAGGCACGAAGATACTCTTCCAGGGCTGCGATCTGATCCCAGAGGGTATGCACCTGGGTTTTCAGTTCTGCAACCTCTGCGGAGACAGAAGAGACCGCATCAAGGATCGCAGTGGTGTCGGCCTCGGATCTTTCCCGGAACGCAGAAAGCCGGTGTTCCATCGTGCTGATGCTTGTCTCGGCGGATCGAACGGCAAGGATAAGCTCCTCTTCCGTCTCGGAACGCGGAATAGGTTTCGGCACCTCATTTTTCGGTTCGGTCTGGATATCCACTCCCATCTTTTTCATATCCTCGATTGCCCTCTCCTGCAGGGATTTTCCTCCGCGGATTGCAGGGATGATCACTTCTTTGGGGAGTCCCTGCGCCTGAAGATCGGCGATCTTTCTGAACCGGTCGACGGTATTGTCCTCATACACGCTGACTTTTCCTATTTTTTTGCAGGGGAGGATCTCGTCATACTCTTTCGCGATCGTCCGGCAGGTTTGTTCGTCGATACCGAGAATAACTGCGATCTCGGCTATTTTTTTGGTATTTTCCGCCATAATGCTCTTCTCTGATTCTATTGCGCCGATATAATAAAAGGTTTGGCACTCGCGGTATTACAAATAGTACTTACTCGGTGTTGTGATCTTGACCGAGATAAACTGATGTACGTATGAGATGCACTTCGATTTCGTGTACGGTATTAGTGTAGACACAAGAGAAAAACCAACCGCGAATCTCCGCGAATTCTCGCGAATCGCATTTTCCTTACGTTCGGGTGCTCTGCTCCGGCTTATCGCCTACGCAGGAATCGCACCCTCACTTGAAAAATGCTATCGGAAAAACCCGCGTGCGGGTTTTTCTGTTGTTTCATTATTTTTTCGATTACACAAAAAGAGATGCTAACTGAGAGAAAAACCGGCACGCCGGTTTTTCCCCAGCATTTTTCCAGACGGCGTGCGATTCCTGCGTAGGCGATAAGCCGGAGCAGAGCACGACGGCGCAAGAAAAATGCGATTCGCGAGAATTCGCGGAGATTCGCGGTTAAAATAATCTTTTGTTTCCACACCCGATAATACCCTTCCCGAATTGGATTGAGGATAAAACCGCGTAAGTCCTATCAAAAAAGAAAAAAGAAGAGATCAGTTCGTCACTTCGGAGATGAATTTTTTGAACATGATCCCTTCGATCAAAGCGACAACGCCGCCGAGAATGAGGAAAATACCTACAAGGAGAACCAGCAATTCGGCACCGATCCCCGGCTGAAGGAGAAAGATCAGACCGATCAGAAGCGTGATCACTCCTAAAATGAATGTCAGAATGCGGATGCCTGCGGAGAGTCCTTTGCCGAATGCAAGGATGATATCAGTCAGACCCGAGAGAAGGGCGATGATTCCTACACAGATCGTGCCGAATGTGATCATAAACGCCGGGTTCAGGAAGGAGTAGGCGGCTATTATGATACCGATGATACCAAGCACGATCATCCACCACGTGGTCTTCGGTTCGCCGAATGCGGCAAATCCTGAGAACAACGCCGCGATCGATACAAACAACAGGATGAATGCTACCAGGTAGGCACCCAGGTTGAGAGACGAGAACGGAAAGACGATACAGAATATGCCAAACAAAACAAAAATGACTGCTTTGAGGATCTGGAATTTCCAGGCATTTGGATTGAGCTCCTGCTCAATCAGAATTACACTTGTCATATTGATGTACTATCGCACAAAAAGAGTATAAAAGTATCCTGAGAAAAACGGGGTGTCTGTTATCTCCAGGCCTTCTGCATGGCGATAAACTTCTGCTGGGAACTCAGATTGCCGGGTTTTCGTTCCGGCGGATGATATCGGCCGTAGGCATCAAGCGTATGACCTTTCACCGGATCATACATGAACTCGGGGATGAGCTTTTGTATGAAGACCTTCTTTATCCGTTTGTCAAGGATCGGGCAGAGGATCTCGATACGCCGGTGCAGGTTTCTCGGCATCATATCGGGACTGCCGATATACAATTCCGGATCCCCGCTGTTTTCAAAGTAATAGAATCTGGCGTGTTCCAGAAACCGGCCGACAACGGAGATCACGCGTATCGTTTCAGAGAGGCCGGGAACGCCGGGCCTCAGCATGCAGACCCCTCGTACCGCGAGATCGATCTGAACTCCCATCTCCGAAGCTGCATACAACGCATTGATGATCTCCCTGTCGGTGAGAGTATTCATCTTCATGATGATCCTGCCCTGTTTTCCGGAAACCTCTGCTTCACGCATGATTTTTGCGATAAGCTGCGCGCTCATCGAGTGGGGACTGACGATGAGACACCGGTATGCGGGGGCAGGAACTGAGCCGGAAAACATCGAAAACAATGCCGCGGCATCGGTACAGATATCTTCGTCTGCAGTAAAAATCGAGATATCCGAGTAGATCTTTGCGGTCTTGGCATTGTAGTTTCCCGTCGAGATGTTTGCATATCTGACGATCTGTCCGTTTTCGATTCTGGTCACCAGACAGCATTTCGCATGGACTTTGACGCCCGGGTATCCCATAATGACGTTGACCCCGCCCTCTTTGAGTTTTGTCGCCCATCTGAAGTTGGTCTCTTCATCAAAACTTGCTTTCAGTTCGACAACGGCGGTGACATCTTTTTTATTTTTTGCCGCAGCCAGCAGAGCATCGATCACCGGGGATTCGGACCCGAGCCTGTACAACGTCATCTGGATCTTAATGACGGTGGGGTCTTGTGCCGCCGCGTTCATAAAACGGATCAGTCCGTCGAAACTGTTGTACGGCGTAAACATGAACCGGTCCCTGCGGGCAATTGCGGAAAATATCTTTCCCGAAAGACCGGACGGAAGAGACGCCGTATATGTTGGAAACTTCAGAGCCGGACGCTTCACCGGGAAATCTTTCAGATCGGCAAGACCAAGAGGTGCCTCCATATCATACACCAGTTCGGGAACCAGCGAGAGGGCGTCCACCAGAGGGGCCATATAGCCAAACGGCATCGAATCGAGCGTTTCAAGTCTGCTCGGCAGCCGTTTCGCCAGGGTTTTGGGCGCATCGATAATGGCGCTGATCAGATCATCGGCATCATCGCCTTTCAGGTCCAGATCGGAATCACGCGTAAGACGGACCGTCATAACGGCATATACGGTCTCGTCGGGAAACAGAGACGGGATATGTTTTCTCAGAATATCTTCGCGGAAGATGAAGGTATTTTTCCGCACGCCGACCGGAACTATTCTTCCCCGCTCATCGATGATCCGCTGAATAGGGATAACGGCTCTGCCTTTGTTTGTCTGAACCAGCATGGCAAATCCGCGAAGGTACTCGTCGTGATGGATATCGGAGAACCGGTCGCCGCGGAGAATGGTGAACTCCTCGGCTTCGAACTCCTGTTTGAAGGCTTTCTTCTCTTCATCGGTACATTCCGAATACCGGATGAAAAAGATCCCCTCGGCGGCAAGTTTCGGTACAAGATCACTGTTCCAGACCTGCGCCATATGACGCATCAGAACGATCACACGGGAATAGATCATCTCGAGCTGCGTGCTGCTCCCGATCACTTCGCTGAATTCATCGGCCGAGTAGGTAGCACCTTTTTGATAGGCAGGCACCCTGACCATAAAAAATTCGTCCAGGTTCCCGGCCACGATCCCAAGAAATGTTACCCGCTCAAGAAGAGGGTTGTCGGTATTTTCCGCTTCATATAATACCCTTTCATTGAATTTGAGCCAGGATAATTCTCTATTGAAATATCTGCCCGACTCTTTGGGAAAGCGTGTGGATTTTTTCAGATACTTGTTTTTTTCTGTTTTATCGGATTTATGTATCTTTCCCATATTGATTCTCTCGTTCTAAAAGATAGTTGGAATACTATTTAATTATTTATCTGTGGGCAGATATAGTAAGGTATACATGGACGCAGAAACCGCCGAGTCACTAAAGCTTCTCAAAAATATATCCCTCTACACGGAAACCTACGGGTGTACCTACAATGCGGGAGATACCGAGAAACTCATGGAGATCGCGAGGAACCAGGGATGCGTGCCGGCATCGTCCGCTGAAGAAGCAGACGGAATACTCATTAATACCTGCGTGGTGATCGACAAAACCGAGCAGCATATGTACGAACGTCTCGATTTATACGCGGGCAAACTCCTTTTCGTCACCGGATGTCTGCCGCCGGTCGCCGCGGACGTGCTCCGCAGACGATACCCCGATATCCATATCATCGATCCGGCCCTTATCCATTCCTGTTATATGGAGGTCGGAACGGCTCATGTTGGAACAAATGCCGTTCTCCAGATCGCCAGGGGATGCAATGGGCACTGTACATACTGCATCACGCGGATCGCACGGGGAAAGCTGGTGAGTTTTTCAGCCGAAGACATCGTTCGTCAGGCAAAAAGCATCATTGAAGCGGGAGCTACGGAAATCCAGCTGACGGCACAGGATACATCGTCGTGGGGCCTTGACCGAAACGACGGACAACGGCTCCCGGATCTCCTGCGAAAACTCTGCGCGATCCCCGGGAATTTCATGATCCGGATCGGGATGGCAAATCCCGACACGCTTCTTCCTATCCTCGATGATTTTCTTGACGCGCTCAAAGACCCGAAGATATTTCTGTTTCTGCACATCCCGATCCAGTCGGGATCGGACGCGGTCCTCAGGCTGATGGGGCGGCGCTATACCTCGGCCCAGTACGAAGAGATCTGTCAAAGGGCACGCATAGCGTTCCCGGAGATCAGGATAAGTACGGATTATATTGCGGGATTTTCCGGTGAAACGGACGAAGACGCTGCAAAGTCCGCAGAACAGATCAGGCGGACAAGACCCGGAAAGGTAAACATCACGCGTTTTTCCGTTCGCCCGAACACTCCGGCGGCAAAGATGAAAAAAATCCCGGAGCCGGTCAAAAAGCAGAGGTCGCGGGAGCTTACCGATGCAGCAAACGAGGTATATGACGCCAATAACGCGGCACTGATCGGCCATATTATGACGGCAGTCGTGACGGAAGTAGTAAAAGCAGGAAGCGTTACGGCGCGGGACAGAACGTATCAGAACATCGTTATCATGGAAAATCTCGAGATCGGAACCGGGATAACGGTAAAAATCACCGGACACCGCCGCCATTATCTGATCGGCGAACGGATCTCGGCCTGAACTCTCGAACTATACTTTTTTTAGAGGTGTTACGCGGTGTTATCCTCAATCGAATTCGGAAGGAGTCTGTTGTGTGTGAAAACAAAAGATTATTTAACCGCGAATCTCCGCGAATTCTCGCGAATCGCATTTTTCTTGCGCCGTCGTGCTCTGCTCCGGCTTATCGCCTACGCAGGAATCGCACGTCGTCTGGAAAAATGCTGGGAAAAACCGGCGTGCCGGTTTTTCTCTCCGTAAACTTGTCTTTGTGTGTAATCAAAAAAATAATGAAACAACAGAAAAACCCGCACGCGGGTTTTTCCGATAGCATTTTTCAAGTGAGGGTGCGATTCCTGCGTAGGCGATAAGCCGGAGCAGAGCACCCGAACGTAAGGAAAATGCGATTGGCGTTTATTCGCGGAGATTCGCGGTTGGTTTTTCTCTTGTGTCACAACGAATACCATACAAGAAATCGAAGTACGTCTCATAATTACGTCAGTTTTCTCATTTGAGATCACACCGCGTAAGTCCTCTTTTAATTCTCGCAGCGGCTTGAAAAATACCCAAGATTTTGCTGAAAAGAAAAGCTGCGAAAGTAAAATCCGAAAAACAAAGCTGATTTTACAAACAAGAGAAAAATAATGACGCGGGATTCCGCATCATGTATTGATGTTAATGAAAAATTGATGAGAAATGTTAACGCTTTGCTTTTGCTTTTGCGCCCATCATGGATTTCTTCGAGCGGCGGATCCGGCGGCGGATACGCTGGTCGGCGATCTTCGGACCGCGTCCGCGTCCACGTCCCTGCTGAGGATTGTTTGCCATGCGGCTCTCAATCTTCGAGACGATGCTTGCTCTCTTGAATCTCTGATTCGGTCCGGGCTTTTTGACCTCTCCCTCTTTCTGCGGGACAAGGCGAATCTGACCGTTGACACCTTTTACCTGGTGCCAGTTGATACTTCCTGTCTTACCCATATTGAACTCCGTATTTTGTTAGTGCCCTATTCACTTAAACATATCTCTATGCTTCACCTGTATATCCTCAGAGGATACGGCCGAGTTCCTCATCCAGTACTTCGGAAACCACTTTTCCATCGATCCGTCCACGGACTTCCTTCATAACTACCCCCATAACGGGACCGAGAGCAGCCTTCCCGCGTGTACGAATAAACTCCATACGATCATTCACGATACCGTGCACCAGATCCTGAAGTTCTTCGCGGGAGAATGCCGGGGCAACACGGCTGACGGCATCGGATACCGACATTCCCTTGGCGCATGCCGTAAGAATATCCAAAACGGCTTCTTTTGCCGCATTTCCTGCTTCAACGGTCTTCATCACCGAAATGATCGAGTCATCGGATAAAGCGTCCGGGGAGATGCCTGCCCGCGACAACTCTTTCAGCGAGGCAAGGATCGTTCTTGCCGCAAACACCGGGCGGATTCCTTCGGAAACTGCGCGCTCGAACAGCGGAAGTTTTTCGGAGAACGCCATCTGTCTGGCCATGCCGGCATCAAGGCCGTACTCAGTGACAAAACGTTCCGCTTTTACTGACAGAAGTTCAGGGGTCGCAATACTGTCCCAATACTCTTTGGTGACCGGGACCGGCAGAATATCGGTCTCCGGATACATACGTGCAGCACCCGGAAGCGGACGCATGTAAGCGGTCGAGCCGCCCTCAAGCATCTTTCGAGTCTCTTCAGGGACGCCTTCAAAGGCCATCTTCGCACGGCGGATGATCATCTGCATGGCGCATCGGCATTTCTGCTCGGTGGATGCGACGATAATGACGGCGTCATTCGGTCCTGCACCGAGCGTTTCTTTAAGGACAAAGACCTCCTCTTCGGTAACGCCGTAGGCAGGCAGCTCATCGGTGTGGAAGAGGCCGCCGACACCGCATTTCTTTGCGTAGTCGGACATCTCCGACCCCAGACGGCGGCCCGGCTGGATCTCAAGACCAACAAGCCCGTTGAATCCGTGAAGAACGGTTCCAAGGATCACGCGGGCTTTTTTCAGGACCTGAGACTGAGTCTTTGCAAAGACGGTAGTGACATCATATACTTCTCCGTTCACCATGGCATTTCTTGCCAGCAGTTCATCCCTGATGGCAATAAGAGAAAGCTGCCTCTGTACCTCGCGGCGGACGACCTCTGCGATGAGATCGAGCTCCTGAACACCTTTTATCTCAACCCGGGCACCGTCCCGAATCGAGACGTTGACATCCTGACGGATCGTGCCGATACCACGCTTGACCCTGCCGGTCGACCGAAGCGTCATCCCGATATACTGGGCAATATCATGGACCTCATCGGGAGTCTTCATGCATGGAGAAGTGGTGATCTCGATGAGCGGGATCCCCAGTCTGTCGACGGAGAAGATCGTGTCTTCGACACGCTGACATGCCTCCTCTTCTACTGCGACCGTTTCGACCCTGCATGCATGCTCGATCGCTCCGTTCAGCGCGACAAGGGCTGTTCTCTGGAAACCGCTGGTTGCCGAACCGTCGACGATCATCTTTCGCATCGTGTGGATCTCCGGAAGAGGAGTCATATTAAACATCTTGGCGATCGTTAAGACGACGTCAAGTGCATCCGGATTCAGCGGAGCAGGCGGCTCTTCGTCGATCTCGACAAGACCGGTGGAATCATACGTGTAGTAGGTAAACAGGCGCTGATTCATCAGCTCTTCTTTTGCCGCACGATCCACGTCGCCCATCTCGGACGTTGCGATCCGGAGATATCTGCTCACCTCTCCGGTGTGTTCGGCTGAGTCGCGGATCACAGTCGGAGAGTGACAGAAGAGTTTTTCTTTGGTGTTGAGCTGCTGGTGGATCTCCAGGCCGGCCTTCAGACCAATCGCTTCATAATCCATTATGCACACCTCCAGAGATCATACTCTAGTTCACCCTTGAGATTCGTCTGCATAAGGCGCTTGATATCCTCTTTGCGGGTGGCATTTCCAAGAACCCACATCAGTTTTACGAGTGCGACTTCCGGAAGCATACTGCCCCCTTCGATAACGCCCGCATCCAGAAGGTCGCGCCCGGTCTCATAAACGCGGTCACACACATTTCCCGCCTGACACTGCGATGTCATAACAACGGTCGTGCCGGCGGTTGTCAGGCCTTTGATACTCGCGATACAATCGGTTCCCACATGTCCAAGACCCGTTCCAGCGATCACAAGACCTTTGCAGCCTTTGAATGCGTCGATGACGGCGGGATTCATTCCCGGGTAATACTGAAGAAGACCGCAGTTTGATTCAAGATTGTCGGAGAGACGAAGTTCTTCTGTTCCGCGAAGAACGGCATCTTTTGCAAGAACGACCGTTCCTTCCGGATATTCTATCCCGCCGACCGGCTCGCGCCCGATGCTCTGGAACGCATCACGCCGGGAGGTGTGGTTTTTGCGGACGCGGGTCGCCCGGTGAAGAGCGCACATCGTATCGCTCTCGGTCGCATGCATACAGACAACCACTTCGCCAAGATCGCTGACCGCTGCTTGTGCAGAACAGATCGCATTCATTGCGTTATCACTGCTTGGACGGTCGGCACTCCGCTGAGCTCCGACAAAGACGATCGGGACCGGCGTACTCAGCATAAAGGAAACAGCGGCTGCGCTGTAAAGCATCGTATCCGTCCCGTGGGTGACAATGATCCCCTGTGCGCCTTTGAGAATTTCATCGTGAATAGTTCGGGCAAGCTCCTGCCACATGGCAGGATTCATGTTTTCTGAAAGGACCTGGAAAGGCTGGAGTGTGTGATATCTGGCTATTCCTGCAAGTTCAGGGATGCTTCGGAGAATATCTTCGGCGGTAAACTTGGATGAAACGGCGCCTGTCCGGTAATCGACCGTACTTGCGATCGTTCCGCCGGTCGAGATTATTGAGAGAAGCGGCAGAGATGCATCCTGCTTCAAAGGAAGTACTGCCGGTTTTTCCACAGAGGCAGTCTTTTCCTTAGGCGAGCAGAAGGATTCGGGGACACAGATGTTGTAACCGCTCGAAAGTTTTACGATCGCATGTTCACCGGAACGGTTGATAAAAATACCGTCCATCTCGATTCCCGCAAACATTACGGATACCGGATCACTATTGTTCAGAGTCATAAATCTAGTTCCTGTATAGCTGTTTTCATTTTTTCATCAGCATCTCTCAGCTGATCCTGCAGGATATCCCCGGTCACCTGATCCTGGACCAGACGGATATCCGCCACTTTTACGGCTTTTTTCATCATCTTCGGATTCGGCGAACCGAAACTCTGCTTCTGCCGGAGAATAGTTACCGGATGAAGGACCTTCTTGATCGTTTCTTCGGTCAGGCCCTTTTCTTTGAGTGAGATGCCCGCAAGCTCTTTTGCCGCACTATCCACTACGTCGAGATCGAGAGAACCGAGTTTCACCGCCCTGCCGACTATGTTGTGGGCGGTTCTGAACGGAATGTTATACTCCCGCACAAGGAAATCGGCAAGCTCGGTGGCGGTAGTATTGCCGACCGTTGCCTGCTTTTTCATCACTGGCACGTTGAACTCGGCAGTAGAAATGATTTCTGCCAGAAGGGGAAGCGACATATTTGTCTGACGGAACGCATTCCATAAATGCGGATTCAGATCCTGCAGATCGCGGTTATAGCTCATCGGAAGGGATTTTATCAGCGTGAGAGCTGCGGTAAGTTCACCGATCACAGCGGCGCTTTTCGCCCGCATGATCTCGAGAGTGTCCGGGTTTTTCTTCTGAGGCATGATGCTGCTCGTCGAGCAGTAGGCATCATTCAGATTAACGAACTTTACAAACGAGGTCGACCAGAGGATCAGCTCTTCACACATTCTGCTGATGTTTGTCATCAGGATCGCAAGATCGCTGAGTGTTTCGGCGATAAAATCGCGGTTCGCGACGGCATCCATGCTGTTTTCCATGGGGTTTGCAAATCCGAGATATTCGGCAGTGAGATTCCTGTCGATCGGAAAACCCGTTCCGGCAAAGGCAGCTGAGCCAAGCGGGGAGATATTTACACGAGTATAGGCATCGAAGAGACGGGACGTGTCACGGGCAAAGAGGCTTTCGTAGGCAAGAAGATAATGGGCGAGTGTTGTCGGCTGAGCATGCTGAAGATGCGTAAAACCGGGCATTATTGTGGTTGTGTGCTCCTCTGCACGGGATATGAGCGACTGCCGCAGCTCAAATAATGCAGTCAGGGTATCGATAAGGAGTTCGCGGGTCCGCATCCGAAGACAGGTCGCCACCTCGTCGTTTCTGCTGCGGCCAAGGTGCATGCGGCCCCCGGCATCCGAGCCGGCATCGGCGATGAGCTGTGCCTCGATTCCGGCATGGATATCCTCGCGGGTCATATCAAATGCATTCTCGGGGAGCCCGTTTTCCAGGTATCCCAGCAGAGCCGTCAGGAGTTTTTTCGCGGATGCTCCGTCGATCAAGTTCTGTTTTCGAAGCATCAGAATATGCGCGATGTCAACTCTGATGTCGCTTTCTGCTATCTGTTTGTCCGCCTCCATAGAGGATAGATACTGCTCGATCAAGGCAGATCTTTCCCCCTCCAGCCGTCCGTTACGTATCTGATCTTTTGCCATGTAAACGTTAAACCTGTTTATATATTTGGTTCGGAGGAGTTAAAATGGTTGAGAGTCTTTGCCGGCAAAGGAAAAGTTCTCCCCACACAATGATAGAGAATTACATAACCCCAAACCGCGAATAGTACCTGCAAGAAATACAATGATCCAGATAAAACTACCAGAAGAGGAGATCGCCGGCGTCCCTCTCAGAAATCATATGCTGCTTGCGGCAGGGATCCTCGGGACCACCGGTGCATCATTAAAACGAATGCTCAATCTCGGTGCAGGGGGTGTCGTGACAAAATCCATCGGCCCGAAAGCGATCCCCGGTCATCACGGACCTGCCCTCATCCCGGTCGACGGCGGACTCATCAATGCCATGGGACTGCCAAACCCGTCCAAAGACTTCGTTGAGGAGATCGCCCCCCTCAAGGGAGAGCCGGTCGTTGTCAGCATCTTCGGCGGAACTCCAGAGGAGTTTGGGACCGTTGCTTCCTGGTTTCCGGATGCGGCCGCATTCGAGCTGAACCTCTCGTGCCCGCACGCGGAAGGATACGGGGCATCCATCGGGGTCAACCCCCGTGTCGTCAGGGAATGCACCGAGATCGTGAAAACCTACAATAAACCCGTCTGGGTCAAACTCACCCCCAATGTGACCGATATAAAAATAATTGGAAAAGCCGCAGAAGAGGGCGGGGCAGACGCGATCGTCGCAGTAAATACCGTGAAGGCAATGCGGATCTCGACCGAACTGCGCCGCCCGGTTCTGGGCAACGTCTTCGGCGGACTTTCCGGCAAAGCGATCTTCCCGATCGCTGTTCGAAGCGTCTACGACCTGTATGATGCCGTTGATATCCCGATCATCGGGTGCGGCGGAATCTCGAGTGCCGACAATGTGCTCGAAATGATGATGGCCGGCGCCTCTGCCGTTGAGATCGGCAGCGCGATCTACGACTCAGTCAATGTATTTTCGGAAATAGCTGCCGACCTTTACTCCGAAGACGGGATACCCGCAGAGGAGATCGTGGGGTGCGCCCATGTCTGAAATGCCGGAAATCGTCACGATCACGACTGTGGTCAATGAAACGCCAACGGTGAAAACATTCGTCTTCGACAAACTCTTTGCATTCAGACCCGGTCAGTTCTGCATGGTCTGGATCCCGGGAGTCGATGAGATCCCGATGGCATTTTCTGCCGCTAACTCCATCACCGTCATGAAAGTCGGGGACGCTACGGAGGCCCTCTTCTCACTGAAAGCCGGAGATAAACTTGGCATCCGCGGTCCTTTTGGAAACGGTTTTTCGCCGAGCGGCAAAGTACTCGCGATCGGCGGAGGGATCGGGGTCACCCCGCTCTTTACTCTGGCGGCTTCCGGCGAAGTGGATACCTTCATCCTCGGGGCGAGAACCCGCGAAGAGCTTGTCTTTGCTGATGATCTTGCAAAAGTCAGCGACCTCAAAATCGCCACGGATGACGGGACCTTTGGGTTCCACGGATTTGTGACCGGAATCCTTGATCAGATCGATGTCGTATCCTACGATACGATCTGTGTCTGCGGTCCCGAGATGATGATGAAAGGCATCCTCGACCGTCTGGTCGCAAAAGGCATCGAAAGCCGCGGTCAGTTCTCGATGCACCGGTACATGAAATGCGCGGTAGGTGTCTGCGGATCCTGCTGTATGGATGAACACGGCCTTAGAGTCTGCAAAGACGGACCGGTATTTACCGGGGATCTGATAAAAACAGGAGAGTTCGCACACTATCACCGCGGACCAAGCGGGAGGAAAGAGTAATGAAATCAGAAGTCCACGTCATCACCTGCCCAAAATGCGGGGCAAAACAGGAGTTCACGCTCTACAAAAGTATCAACGCATCGAACCACGACATTCGCGAGAAATTCCTCGACGGATCACTGACAACCCTCGTCTGCAATAACTGCGGCTTTTCCGGGGCCGTTGAATATCCGATCCTTTATCATGACCTGAACGAAAAGTTCTCCCTCTATTTCCAGCCGGATTCAACCGACCGCACAGTAGACCTGCCGAATGTTTTGCCCGCGCATCTTCTCTCCGAGATCAGAATGCGGCTGGTCCACACGCAGGATGATATGCGCGAGAAGATCTTCATCTTCCGTGACAAACTGGATGACCGGATCATCGAACTCGTGAAGGATTCCATCCTCCGTGAAATGGAGGCAAAAAAGGAAAAGATCATCCCTGATGCTCTCTATTATGCCGAGGACCGTTTCGCCTGCGAAGGCCGATCGCTGATCTTCGTGCCGCGTCTTGGAACGGAGTATCTCGATCCGATCAAGATCCCCTTCGAGACGTATGAGAAGATCAAAATGCTTATGCACGGGATCTGGGAACGCACCGTAGAAGGATATACCGTTGTCGATAAAGAGTGGATCCGCGTATGATCACCGATGAAGATGTAGTGGTCTGTCCGATCTGCGAACATGAACAGACAATTACGATCTGCCCGTCGGTGAACGTGACGACCGACCCCGAGATGCGGGAGAAGGTCCTGAGCGGGGAGCTGTTCGAGTTTACCTGCGATAAGTGCGGTTTCGCCGGATATGCGGGATATCCGTTCGTGTATGAGGATAAGGAAACGAACGGCGGCTTTCTGATCTATCTCGAACCTGACTGTGAAGATCGCGAGGTCGGGATCGAGGGCGATATCGCCGATCAGGTGATCTATCACGAACGACCTATGAGGCTTGTACCGGATATGAACTCCCTGAAAGACAAGATATTCATCTTCGAAGCAGGACTCGACGACCGCGTTATTGAGCTTTTTAAGGCCCTGATGTTTAAAAAGATGCAGGATGACGATCCTGAAAAGATCCCGGACGAACTGAAGTTTACCAAGCGCGCCGATATCGACGGCGAGGATATGCTTTTGTTTGCAGCTTTCCGCAATGAAGAGCTTTTAGGGACGCTGGAGATGCCGTATTCTTTGTATCAGACCTGTGTTCTTTCCGGCGAACCGATCTGGGATGTGCCGGTAACCGAGTGCGCGGCGATCGATCAGCAGTGGATCATGGAGCGTCTCGGAGAAGAAAAAGAAACGGAAGAGTAATCTGGGGATGCTGAGGGATCATATCCCTGTATGTTTTTTTCCGAAAAAAGTCCGGCAGTCGATCTAAATGAATAGTGCAATGTATGTCTGGATTTTGGATCGTTTTACAAGACCGCAAAAATGCACTATTATATAAGTGGATACACACGATTCAGCGACCTTGGAAAAATCAGAAAAGAACTTCTCAGAAAACCGATGCCTGTTCCTTCACCGCCGCTAAACTGGTTATGGGAACAGGCTTTATTTACTATGCACTCTGAGTTGAAAAAGGAATCGCTCCTCTCCCCGCAGTTTCATTTTTTGGTACATTATAATATAGTGTTAAATGAAGGATAAGCAAAATTCTCACATCCATATTTTAGCACTAATATTAACAATGGGTTTTTCTGCCCAACCTCGATGAAAGAGATGTTATCTCCTCTATGTGCCGCACCCTTTCATGCACAATCCTTTTTTCTATAGCAGCCAAGTTCCTTCACACCGGTTATTTTTTTCAGCTCGGTGATCGTCTCCTGCCATCCTGGATCGGTCTCAAAATCGATGAAAAAGACGTATCTTCCAATCCCCTCCTTGGACGGCCGCGACTCGATACGCGTCAGATTGATCCCCCTACGTGCAAAGATTCCAAGGATTCCGTATAAGAGACCCGGCCGGTTCTCTCTTGGGATGATAACGACACTGCATTTTTCCGGATCGTTTGGCTTTGAAACGCCGGCCGTTATCTCAAGAAATCTCGTGGTGTTGTTTAGTGAATTCTGGATATCCTTCTGCAGTATTGGGAGATCATATAATTTTGCGGCGCTTTCCGTCGTTACGGCGGCAGATGCTTTGATACCTGCCGCCTCTTTTGCACTCTGGGCATTGCTGCTGGTGTGGATAATGGCCGCCTTTTTCATGCCGTTCAGATAGATGCTGCATTGTTCATGGGACTGCGGGTGAGTATAGATGACCGAGATCTCATCCGGCCCGTATCGTGAAACGAAGAAGTGACGTATCGGCATGTAATATTCTGCTGTGATCCGGCATTCGGTCTGTAAAAGGCCGTCCAGGGTTTCTCCAACGCCGCCCGCCTCGCTGTTTTCAACCGGAACGATGCCCCGGATATTTTTCTCGAGGACCGCAGTGAAAACATCCCGTATCGTCGGATAGAGAAGTATCTCTTCCTGTTCTTCTCTGATTTTTTCGGCAAGTTCACAGGAGAACGTGCCTTTTGGGCCAAGTACTCCGAACGTCATTTCATCTTCACCAGTGTATTTATCATAAGATCGGTCTCTTCCGTTGCCTGGGGGATATAGGATCTGAATGCATTGCTGTTTTCCGTAAAGAACTCGGCGAACTTGTCCAAATCCTTCGATGCGACGATCGATTTCAGAGATGCGACCGAATCTGACATTTTTTCAATAACACCAGCCGTTTCGGGATTCAGCAGAAGTATGTCCGCATACAGCGAAGGATCCTGCCCGAGGATTCTCCCGACCAGCCCGAGTTCTATCCGGTACACCGGACTCATCACCGGAAGAATTGTTTCAAGAGGGATGCCGGTATTTTTTATCGTCTCGGCGACGGAAAGAGTCGTGAAGTGCACAAGACCCTGGACGATGCTCATGATTTTGTCATGTTCCTTTGGCTCCATCTGACAAATCTTCGCTCCTTCGTTTGTAAATATCTGATAGAGCATGTCCCGGATCTTTTCATCACATCTGACCGGCGATGCGGCGATCGTCTGACCGAAGATCGTAGGAACCGATGGGCCGAACATCGGATGCAGCCCGATGACCTGTGCTTTGGATTTCAGCATCGCCTCAACCGGAGCGGTTTTTATGGAGGTCAGATCGCAGAGAAGCTGCTCTTCGCTGAGAAGCGGGGAGATCTCCTCGATCACCCGGACGGTGTCATGAATCGGAACAGAGACGATAACAATATCGCAGGTCAAGGCGATATCCGCATTGGAGACCGGTGTTTTTCTCCCCGAACACAGGACTTTGTATCCCGCCCGCTCGAAGACGGCTGAGAACAACCGTCCCATGCCGCCGAATCCACCGATTATTCCAACGGTATCTCCCGGATCCATTCCTTCATCTCCTGTGGTTTGTTTCATGTACTGCCTGACCTGGTGTTCCACTGTTTCGTTTCAGATTTCTTCAATCCTCGGTCAGGAGAATTTCGATCGCTTCTTCTGCGGTCCTTCGTTCGTGAACGATCATCGCAGCAGCTCTGACGAATCTGTCCGGGTATTTGTGCTGGAATGCGTTTCGCCCGATCGATACGCCGGCAGCGCCGCCTTCCATCGCCCCTTCGATCAGTTGCATGGTGGCCAGATCACTCATTTTGGATCCCCCGGCGATAACTACGGGTACGTGGCACCCTTCGGTTACTTCCCTGAATGAATCCGGGTCTCCGGTGTAGACGGTTTTGACGATGTCTGCCCCAAGTTCGGAGCCGACCCGTGCCGCGAGTTTGACGGCTTCCTGCATGTTCTCGGATCTGATGTCTTTTCCTCTGGGGTACATCATCGCAAGAAGCGGCATCCCCCATTCGATACACTCGATAGCGACCCGTCCAAGGTCGCCAAGCATGTTTGCTTCGTTCTCGGCGCCGATATTTACATGCATGGATACGCCGTCTGCTCCCATTTTCAGGGCGTTCTGCACGCTGTTGACCAGTACTTTGTTGTTCGGATCCGGTCCAAGATCCGTGCTTGCGGATAGGTGCAGGATCAGTCCGATGTCAGGGCCGCCTTTCCGGTGACCGTGCAGCGCGAGGCCCATATGACCGATTACTGCGTTGGCTCCGCCTTTTGCGACCAGATCGACCGATCGTTCCAGATCGATCAGTCCGGGAATCGGTCCGCTGGATACGCCGTGGTCCATCGGAACGATGACGGTCGTTCCTGTATCTCTTTTCATGATCCTTTCGAGTCTGATCTCTTTTCCTCTCATTGTTTTCTCCTCCGTGGTTTATATTCAGGTAATTTTGCAAAAATCCGGTATTCACTGCACCAGAGGAGTTCCCGATAAAAGGCTTGAGTTATTTTATGGAGATCTGTTCTGGTGCAGTTTGACTACTGTCTAAACCAGAATACATAGCTAATGCTGAAAATAACAGCAATGCTGACGTAAACAGATACTAGGACGTCTGCGATCACAGACGGAATAATTTCAAAAGATGCTTTGTGCGATGTGCCCGTTACAGAGCTTCTGCTGGCTGCGTTTCCTCGCTTTGCCTGCAGACATGCGTCACACATACCATTACCATTTCACGTGATGGGTAATAAAACCATGTGCCGAAGACAGAAACAGGCCGATGAAAGCCGTAAAAAAAGTGGAGGGGAAATTTAGTTCTTTTTGAACTGGGGCATCATTGCACGGAGTTCTGATCCGACTTCCTCGATCAGATGCTCTTCATCTGCCCGGGTGAGTGCGTTGAAGACCGGTCTGTTGACCATGTTTTCAAGGATCCATTCCTTGGCAAATTCGCCGGACTGGATCTCGTAGAGGATCTCGCGCATTGCTTCGTAGGATTCTTCGCCGATCACACGCGGGCCGCGGGTGATGTCACCGTACTGTGCGGTGTTGGAGATCGCTTCACGCATTTTGGTGAATCCGCCTTCGTAGATCAGGTCGACGATGAGCTTCATCTCGTGCAGAACTTCGAGGTATGCCATCTCGGGCGCATATCCCGCATCGACGAGGGTGTCGAATCCTGCTTTGATGAGTGAGGTGACTCCTCCGCAGAGAACAGCCTGTTCGCCGAACAGATCGGTTTCCGTCTCCTCTCTGAAGGTCGTTTCAAGGACGACGGCTCTGGTCGCGCCGATTCCTTTTGCATAGGCAAGAGCAAGTTTCTTTGCGTTTCCGGTGTGGTCCTGCTCGATTGCGATCAGTGCCGGGACTCCTTTTCCTTCTTCGTAGGTTCTTCTGACCATGTGGCCCGGACCTTTGGGTGCGACCATGATGACGTCGACGTTTGCCGGAGGAACGATCTGCCCGAAGTGGATGTTGAATCCGTGGGAGAACATGAGGCATTTGTTCTCTGTGAGGTAGGGCATGATCTCGGCTTTGTAGACTGCCGCCTGGGTCTCGTCGGGGACGAGGATCATGATGACGTCCGCTTTCTTTGCAGCTTCGGCAACATCGTAGGTTGCAAATCCGTCTTTCTTTGCGAGATCTCGGCTCTTTCCTGCTCTGATCCCGATGATGACGTCAAGGCCGCTGTCTTTCAGGTTCCGCGACTGACCTCTTCCCTGCGATCCGTAGCCTATGACTGCGATTTTTTTTCCTGAGAGATCTTTCAGGTCAGCATCCGTTTCATGATATTTTTCCATCATTTTTGTTCATCCTTTTTTTGATAAATACTGTGTAGATTAACTTGCTTACGATTTAATTGTTTATCTGTCGAATCCGCCTGAACGGTAGACGACATTGAGGGCATTCACCATCGCTTCGGCGGATGCGATCACTATGTCACTGTTTGAAGCGGCAGCGTCAAAAATCCTGCCTTTCTCATCCTCAACTTCGATAGTGACACAGCCCAGAGCATCGCTCCCTCCTGATATCGCCTCGACCTGATAGCTCTTCAACTGGATCTTTCCCGGCGCGATCGCTAAAAGCGCTTTCATTGCCGCATCCACCGGCCCGTCACCCGTTCTTGAGCAGATTTTGTTTTCACCGTGCACTCCGGCACGCACACTCGCGGTCGGAATGGCATGATTTCCGGTAAATACCGAAATGTCATCCAGCTCGATCATTTTTTTGTCGTCATGACTGCCGGTGATGCTTTTTGCGATCTCGAACAGATCGAACTCGGTCACTTTTCGCCCGCGTCCGGAGATCTCCTTGACCTTTGCGACGATCATGTCCAGCTCGGTATCGGACGGATTTACGTTTACGTCTTCCAGCATCTGCCGGACGGCATGTTTTCCAACATGCTTTCCAAGCTTTAAACGCCTTCGGTGACCCACCATTTCCGGCGTCATGATGCCGGGTTCAAATGTTCCCGGGTTTGCCATTACGCCGTGGGAGTGGATGCCGCTTTCGTGCGAGAATGCATTGTCGCCCACGATCGGCTGGACCGGGAGGACGGCGATCTGGGCAAATCTGGAGATCATGCGTGATGTCTCGACCAGTTTTTCGGTCCGGATATTGGTCTCCATTCCATAGATCGACTTCAGGATCATGACCGTCTGTGCGAGATCGGCATTTCCCGCCCGTTCGCCGATACCGTTTACGGTGACCTGGACCTGATCTGCTCCGCCTTCTACCGCGGCGATCGTGTTTGCGGTCGCCAGACCGAAATCGTTGTGACAATGCACGTCGATCCTGCATTTGACGTTTTCCCGGATCATTGCGACGAGGGGTTTCATCATCGACGGCGTGCTTACCCCGACGGTGTCGGGAATGTTGATGATCGTCACGCCGGCTTCATCTGCTGCTTTACAAACTTCGATCAGCTCTGAGGGTTTTGTTCTGGTCGCATCCATTGGTGAGAACATCACATTATCGCACTTTGAACGTGCATACGTAATGATCTCCCGGGTAATGGCCAGGACTTCGGCATGACTTTTTTTGATGGTATAGGTTCTCTGGATCTCGGATGTGGGAATAAACACATGGACCATATCAACGCCGGCCTCGATACAACGATCTACATCCGCTTTTACCGAGCGGGCGAGTCCGCAGATCTTGGGGCGGATACCCTCTTCAGCACAGATCCTCTTGACCGTTTCAAATTCGACATCCGAAGATGCCGGAAAGCCAGCCTCGATCACATCAACGCCGATGTCGGACAGCTGATGCGCAATTTCAATCTTCTGCTCCAGTGTGAATGATACACCGGGAGTCTGTTCACCATCACGAAGGGTGGTGTCTAAAATAGTCACTCGTCTATTCGTGTTGACTGTACTTTCATTGCAATAGAATGCAATCCGCCACTTTCGCAGTGACTTCTCCGATCCCATCTTTCTGAGACATACCAAATATCAACGCGTCGCCACTATATAATACTTTCTTTTCGGCACTTGGAAACAGGCCCCATATTGCGTATTCTGCGCTATTCTTAAAAAATCATAGCTCAGGGCGCGGATTTTGGCTGATTTTCCAAAACTTATATATACCAATCGAAGTTAGACTATCTAACCGGAGTTTAATCCCATGAGTGATTGTTTTATTTGGCTATAAAAACATCCGTTTCCTGGACACGACCCTTCGTGACGGGGAACAGACGCCGGGCGTCTCTCTGACACCCGTACAGAAACTGAAAATCGCAGAAGAACTTTCCGCAATCGGCGTGAATGTGATCGAGGCTGGATCCGCGGTCGCTTCCGAAGGCGAGAGAGAGGCTATAAAGCTGATATCCGATGCGGGACTCAACGCGGAAATCTGCACATATGCGCGGGCCAAGACCGAAGATATCGATCTGGCCGTGAAATGCGGTGTGGATTCGGTGCATCTCGTCGTTCCGGTTTCTGACCTTCATATAACCAAAAAACTCGGGAAAACCCGCGAAGAAGTCTATGCAATGGCGATGGAAACCGTTGCATATGCCAAAGAAAGAGGACTTACTGTCGAACTTTCGGGTGAAGATTCTTCAAGGGCAGATCAACAGTATCTGGCCCGGCTTTTTAGAGATGGAGTAGCACACGGAGCTGACAGGCTTTGTTTCTGTGATACCGTAGGGCTGTTAACGCCGGAACGGACCGCAGAGGTCATCCCGCCGTTATGCTTCGCACCCTTAAGCATCCATTGTCATAATGACCTTGGACTGGCTCTTTCAAATACCATCGCGGCGTTAAGATCGGGAGCGACCTGTGCCCACACGACCATCAACGGGATGGGAGAGCGGGCAGGAAACGTGCCCTTCGAAGAGGTCGTGATGGTGCTTGAAAAGCTGTACGGCTATGATACCGGGATCGATACGACCAAAATCTATGCACTGTCGACTCTCGTATCACAGCTGACAAAGATCCCGCTCGCAGCCAACAAGCCGATCGTCGGCGGAATGGCATTCACGCATGAAAGCGGGATCCATGCGCACGGACTTATGCGGGATCCGACAACCTACGAACCGATGTCGCCGGAAACGGTCGGAAGAAAACGAAGGATCGTTCTTGGAAAACATTCCGGAACTGCGTCGGTCCAGTCAGCCTTGAAGGAACTTGGCTACGAACCAGGAGAGAAACATCTTGCCGAGATCGTTGCGCGAGTCAAAAAAGTCGGTGATATGGGCATGAAAGTGACCGACGCCGATGTTATGGCGATCGCCGATTCGGTGATGCTTCTGGAATGCAAACCGGTGATCAGCCTCAAACAGTTCACGGTAGTGAGCGGGAGTAACGCCATTCCTACGGCCTCGGCAACGATGGTCGTAAACGGAACAAAGGTTACCGGCGCGGCTACCGGGACAGGGCCTGTTGATGCGACCATCAAAGTCCTCCAGCAGTCGGTTGCCCGGTTTGGGGACATCACGCTTGAAGAGTTTCATGTGGATGCGATCAACGGCGGAACGGATGCTTTGGTCGATGTAACGGTGAAAATGAGAAAGGACGGGAGGGTTCTGACCTCCCGAGGTGCCAGAACGGATATCATTGAGGCAAGTGTCGAGGCGGTAATAGCAGGCATGAATAGATTACTGAGAGATGAGAATGAAAACAGGCGCAGCAATACTGATTGAAAGCTTAAAAGAAGAGGGTGTTGAAATCATATTCGGATATCCGGGAGGAGCTGTCCTCCCGATATACGACGAGCTATATGACGCGGAGCTAACCCACATCCTTGTAAGACATGAACAGGCAGCTGTTCATGCAGCGGATGGATACGCACGAGCCAGCGGACGCGTCGGTGTTTGTCTTTCGACATCCGGTCCTGGAGCCTGCAATCTCATCTCAGGAATTGCCACGGCTAACATGGATTCGGTGCCGATCGTTGCACTTACCGGCCAGGTTCCAACGGGAATGCTCGGAAATGATGCATTTCAGGAATCCGACATCACCGGAATAACGCTGCCGATCACCAAACACAACTATCTGGTAAAAGATGCGCGCGACATAAAAATGACGGTGAAAGCCGCGTTTTATATCGCGGGAACCGGACGAAACGGTCCTGTTCTTATCGATCTGCCCAAAGATGTTCTGACCGCAAAGGTGGCGGAGGAAGATGTTATATCAGGTGAGCCTGAACTCAGAGGATACAAGCCGACATTAAAAGGGCATTCCAAACAGATCAAAAAGGCACTCGACCTGATATACAAAGCAGAAAAACCGGTCCTGTACGTCGGGGGCGGAGTAATCGCGGCAGGAGCTTCAGAAGAGCTGGTGAAGCTTGCCGAGCTCTTCTGTCTCCCGGTCACGACGACCCTGATGGGTCTTGGAGCGATCCCGGCGGATCATCCGTTGAATCTGGGAATGCTCGGGATGCACGGGACCGAATATGCGAATTACGCGGTATCCGAGACCGATCTCCTTATCGCGGTCGGTTCACGGTTCGATGATCGTGTCACCGGAAAGCTGAGCCATTTCGCTCCGCACGCAAAAATCATCCATATCGACATCGATCCTGCCGAGATCGGGAAAAATGTGAATCCGGATGTGCCGATCGTGGGTGATGCCAAAAGCGTCCTCGCCGATATGATCTGTCTGGCTGAAAAGAACGGATGTATCTCCGAACCCTGGCTGGAACAGGTGAAAAGCTGGCGGAAAAACCATCCCCTGCGGGTCGTGGAAGACGGCAAAGTTCATCCGCAGAACATCATCCGCAAGCTCTCCGAGCTCCTTGACGGCGGCGGAATAATCGTGAGTGAGGTCGGTCAGAACCAGATGTGGGCCGCGCAGCACTACGGCTTTAAAAAACCCCGTCAGTGGATCAGTTCAGGCGGCCTTGGAACGATGGGATACGGATTCCCGGCTGCTATCGGAGCCTGGTTTGCGAAGCCTGAAGAACCAATCGTTCTGATCGCCGGCGACGGGAGTTTCCAGATGAACATCCAGGAACTTGCCACCGTTGCGCAGTACAAGATCCCGGTGAAGATCGTGATCCTGAACAACATGTATCTCGGTATGGTCAGACAGTGGCAGGAACTCTTCTACGACAGAAGATACTCCTACACGGAACTGCCGCCTGTGGACTTTGTCGGGATCGCAAAAGCATACGGGATCGAGGGAATGCGGGTCGATTCTGTCGATCAGATCGACACGGCTCTCAAAACAGCGTTAACGTATGACGGCCCGTATCTCCTGGATTTCCAGATCGAGCGGGAGGAAAATGTCTTTCCCATGGTTCCGGCTGGTGCTGCGATCAGCGATATGATCGGAAAACATAACCACAATGGAGGGTCAGGACCATGAAACAGCATATCATCAGCGTCCTTGTCGAGAACAAGGCAGGTGTCCTCGCACGGGTTTCCGGTCTCTTCTCACGAAGAGGATTCAACATCGAAAGTCTTGCGGTCGGGACCTGTGAAACACCGGGTATGAGCCGGATCACGATCGTGGTCATCGGTAACGATATGCACATCGAACAGGTCAAAAAACAGCTCAATAAGCTGATCGATGTCATAAAGATCACGGATATCACGGAAAAAGAGCATGTTGAACGCGAGCTCGCGCTGATAAAAGTCCATGCCGAACCGGGACTCCAGCGTTCCGAGGTCATGCAGGTAGCTGATATATTCCGCGCAAAGATCATCGATGTCGGCGCGCAGACACTCGTTCTTGAGACCACCGGGGATCCGGAAAAGATCTTTGCTCTGGAATCTCTCCTGCGTCCCTACGGTGTCCTGGAACTCGTTCGAACCGGCAGAGTCGCCCTGCAGAGAGGTGGGCCGGGTCCCGCCTCCCGTCAGTAAAAAAATGTAAAAAATATCATAAAAATCGAAAGTGATGTAAATGGGATTGACCATAACTGAAAAAATCTTCTCCGCCCACTGCAAAAAAGAGTGCAGAGCAGGAGATGTAGTAATGGCACCGGTCGACGGTGCGATGATACATGATATCACAGGCCCTCTTGCGATCAATGTGATGAAAGAGATGGGCGGGGGCAGTGTCTTTGATCCAAAAAAAGTCATCATGCTCTTCGACCATCAGATCCCTGCTGATTCGATCAGCGCAGCAGAAAATCATGTGATGATGAGAACGTTTGCCCGTGAACAGGGCATCCACAACTATGACATAAAAGAGGGAGTCTGTCACCAGGTCGTTCCCGAGAAGGGACGCGTAAAACCCGGCGATATCGTCGTCGGGTCGGATTCCCATACCTGTGCGTACGGCGCTCTTGGTGCATTTTCCACCGGTATCGGCTCGACTGATATGGCATACGTCCTGAAGTTCGGCGAACTCTACTTCAGAGTCCCAGAGACGATCAGGATCAATGCAAACGGGAAGTTCCAGGACCGGGTCGGTCCAAAGGACCTCATCCTGACGCTCGCCGGCGATATCGGCGCTGACGGCGCGACCTATCGGGCTCTTGAATTCTGCGGCAATGCGTTCTCCGACATGGACATTCCCGGAAGAATGACCTGTGCAAACATGGCCATCGAGATGGGAGCAAAGGCAGGCATCGTCCCGCCGGATGAAAAGACCTGGGAGTATCTGCGGGGAAGAACGGACTGCACGCCGTTTTCCCTTGCAAGCGATGAGGAGGCAAAATTCTTTGAAAAACGAAATTATGATGTCTCCAAGATCAACCCGAAGATCGCGGTCCCGCATAACGTCGATAATGTTGTCGATGTGACCGAAGTCGCCGGAAAACCGGTCGATCAGGTCTTCATCGGGTCATGCACGAACGGCAGGTATGAAGACTTTGCTGAAGCGGCGGAAGTTCTTGGCGAGAATGTCTTCTCTGAGGATGTACGCGTGATCATGGTTCCAGCATCAAAAGCCGAGTACATGAAAGTCCTGAAAGCAGGGCTTATCGAGAAGTTCGTCGAAGCCGGGGCACTGGTTGAAGCGCCGTGCTGCGGACCGTGTATGGGAGGAGCTTTCGGGCTTTTAGCTCCCGGCGAGGTTTCCCTTTCGACATCGAACCGCAATTTCAGGGGAAGACAGGGAAGTACCGAGAGTTTCGTGTTTCTTTCTTCTCCAGCAACCGCCGCCGCCAGCGCGATTACCGGCGTGATCACCGACCCGAGGGAGGTGTGAATCATGGGAAGAGCATGGAAATTCGGCGACGACATCGATACCGATGCGATAATCCCGGGCCGGTTCCTGACGATCTACGATCCAAAAGAGCTTGCATCGCATGCATTTGAAGGGACCCGGAATGATTTTGCTGCAGAAGCAAAAGACGGCGATGTGATCGTTGCCGGCAGAAACTTCGGCTGCGGTTCATCGCGAGAGCATGCCCCGCTCGCACTGAAAGGAGCCGGCATCGAGTTTGTGGTTGCAAAATCGTTTGCGAGGATCTTTTACCGGAACGCGATAAACACCGGCGTTTTACCGCTGGTTTGTCCGGATACGGACAAGATTGCCGACGGCGCCGAGGTTTTCGTGAATCTCAAGGAGGCATACATCGAAGCAGGTGACCGAAGGTATCCGCTTGAACCGATTCCTGAGTTCATGATGAGAATAGTCGAGGCCGGCGGCCTTGTTGAATACGCAAAAATGCGAGGAAATAAATGACATCATATAATGCGGCATGTATGCCGGGAGACGGCATTGGTCCCGAGATCATTGCCGAAGGAAGAAAAGTACTGGACGCTGCCGGTGAGAAGTTTGGCTTCGATATCAACTGGACCGATTTCGATACGGGAGCAGAGAAGTATCTGCAGACCGGGGTACTGATCTCAGAAGATGAACTGAAAGAACTGGAAAAATTCCCGGCGATCTACTTCGGCGCTATCGGTGATGACCGGGTCAAACCCGGAATCCTGGAGAAAGGCATCCTTCTCGCTATCAGATTCTACTTCGACCAGTACGTAAATCTCCGTCCGATCAAACTGCTGCAGGGAGTCGAGACCCCTCTCGCAAACAAGAAGCCGGAGGATATCGACTTCGTGGTTGTGCGGGAAAACACCGAGGACTTCTATGTGGGTATCGGTTCCCGCGCAAAGGCAGGAAAACAGCGGGATCATCTGGAAGTCATCCGGGATCTCTATTCGGTAAAATTCGGCGTTGATGTGGAAACCGATTCCGATGAACTTGCGTACCAGATCGGCGTCGTGAGCCGCGAAGGGTCGAAACGCGTAATGGAGTACGCGTTCGATCTTGCGCAAAAGCGGGAAAAGAAACTGACGTCTGTTGATAAGGCGAACGTGTTAACGGACGTTTACGGACTCTGGCGTGAAGTTTTCGAAGAGACGAAGAAGGGCTACCCGAACGTGGCAACCGAATACAACTTCGTTGATGCGGTCACGATGTGGTTTGTGAAAAATCCGGAGTGGTTCGATGTCGTCGTTACCCCGAACATGTTTGGTGACATCATCACCGATCTTGGTGCGATGATCCAGGGAGGCCTCGGTCTTGCTCCGGGAGGAAACATCAATCCGAAGGGAACATCGATGTTTGAGCCGATCCACGGATCCGCACCGAAGTATAAGGGTAAAAATGTGGCAAATCCGCTTGCGACGATATGGTCCGGCTCACTTCTGCTGGATTCGCTCGGCGAACACGCGGCGGCATCGGCCGTTGTCAGCTCGATCGAGCATTCGATCCTTAAAAAGGCGGTCACAAAAGATATGGGCGGCTCACTCCACACCTCGGATATCGGCGACTGGATCGCAAAAGATATTCTGAGAGGGTAATCCTCCAACTTTTTTTACAGGTCTGCCGACCCACTTTTTTTCACGATCAGATTCGGCACCACACTCGAGAGAATAAGCGTTATAATTCCCAGAATCAATCCGAAAGCGGCTGTAGCATGGAACCCGCTCGTCAGCACCGCCGATGAGAGATCGCTCACCGAAACGCCTACCGATCCGGGAACCGCCAGGGAAAAAAACCACTGCATAAGAAGCAACCCCGATTACGCCTCCAAGAAAATCCGAGGTGATCATAACCGACGTCCCCATTCTCCTTCAATAAACCGGGATCAGGCCGGGGTTATCCCCGGTGATGCACTCTCCGCCTTGAGGCGTGACGACAAAGGTATTCTCGATACCAACGATCCCGATATCTTTTATCCCCTTCTTCGGCTCAATGGCGAGTGTCATATTTTCAGCAAGCGGTTCATCGAATCCTTTTGCAATTACCGGCATTTCGTCAATCAGAAGGCCGATCCCGTGACCAAGGAATTTAACCACCCGTTCTTTGTAACCCATGAAATTCTGCTTGAAATCCTCATCGAGATCATCCATTATCGTCTGATAGATCACCGAAGGAGCCATTCCCGGTTTCAGCATTGAGGCAACTGCATTCTGGATATCAACGCATCTGTAATGCGTTTCGATAACCTCATCAGAGAGCGATCTCCCAAACATATAGGTCATCGTTTTATCGGTCAGATATCCATGATACCCGCACCCTACATCCAGATATACGAGATCGCCGGATTTCAGCTTCCTGTCAGGACTGCCGAGGACCGGGGCATATGGTCCGATCCCCCGGTTTCCGCTCGCTCCGTTAAAATAGGACGGATAGAGAGAGCTCTCACCAAATCCGATGTGCCCCATCCTCACTTCCGTATCGAACATCCCGAATCGTACGATTCCCTGATGCCCTTCACGAACCATGATCTGATAGAGTTCGGTTCCAAATTCTGCTTCGCTCATACCTTCTCTAAGAAGGTCGGATACCAGTTCTTCTTCCACATGACGGTGAATCTCCCCGGATTTTCTCATCAGCGCCAGTTCATATGCACTCTTCACTGATCTGACATCTGCAATTATTCGATCAGCCGAAGCGATATGCTTGAACGGGAAATACTTCAAAAATCTCTGCAGGTGGGCATACGAGATAACTTCCGTTTCCAGATACACCGTATCGCCGGTAATGGCCGTTTGTTCTGCAGCATCGCGGAAACTTTCCATCGGCCGAATATCGTTGAATGTTGATTCGTCAAGCGCGCGCGAATAACTGTTTCTCACCCAGAAAATCGGATCATCACGATTAGATATTAGAAGGACGCCGTCCTGCATCGTGCCGGTGAAGTAATAGAGATTGACCTTGCCGAAAATCGCTGCATATTCCCAGTCCGGGTTTTTATTATCCATCTGCGCATGAAAACGAACCATCCGGTTTTCAAGTTCGGTGATGGGGACCTTATTTTGCATAATCAGTTTATTATGAAGGGAGAGAGATAATACTTGGTATCCTGCAATAGGTTCTGGCGGCAAAAACCCAGCTTTCGTTCCTTGATGCGGTGATGTACACGCGTCCAATTTACGTGAAGCTTCATAAAAAAATAAAAAATTATTCCGGCACGGCGCCTTTGTCGGCCTGGCCGGCGTATCGTGCATAGCGTGCCAGAACGCCCTTCAGTTCCCTTTCTTTGGGCACCCACGCCTTTCTTCTCTCTGCAAGTTCCGTCTCGTCAACGAGAAGGTCCAGTGTTTGTTCATAGAGATCGATTTTGATGATGTCCCCTTCACGAACAAGGCCGATAGGTCCTCCTGCCTTTGCTTCCGGAGCAACGTGCCCGATACATGGACCGCGAGTTCCGCCGGAGAAACGTCCGTCCGTTACAAGAGCGACATGCGTATATCCAAGACCCATCAGCGCCGAGGTCGGGGAAAGCATCTCCGGCATGCCCGGCCCTCCTTTCGGCCCTTCATACCGGATAACGATCACGTCGCCTTCGACGATCTTTCCGGTAAGAATCGCATCCATAGCCTCATTCTCTCCGTCAAAAACCCGTGCCGGTCCCTGATGCTTCCACATCGCATCGATTACTGCTGCCGATTTGATAACCGACCCGTTCGGCGCAAGCGAACCTTTCAGGATCTTCAGTCCTCCTGCCTTGTGAACAGCATTTTCCAGACTGTGGATCACATTTTGATCCACGTATTTCACGCCGTCTGCGATCGCAAAAACCGTTTTTCCCGAAACCGTCATACAGTCGTCAAGATGCGGTCTGATCTGCTTGAAGACCGCGGGGATCCCGCCCGAGTGATATAATGTCTGCATTGAGTGCGGACCGCCGGGCTGCATCGAACAGATGTGCGGAACGGTTGCACCCATCTGGGTAAAATCATCAAGGCTCAGCGGGACATTCGCTTCCTGAGCGATCGCCATTAAGTGAAGGACCGTGTTCGTTGAGCCGCCAAGCGCCATATCGACGGCGATGGCATTTTTCAGCGAATTTTTCGTGATGATGTCACGGGGTTTGATATCCTCTTTGATCATCTCAACGACTCTGACACCGCTTTCATAGGCGATCCGGAGTTTGGCCGCATCCACTGCGGGAATCGCCGCACAGCCGGGAAGGGACATTCCCATTGCTTCGGTCATGCAGGCCATGGTATTTGCCGTATATAATCCCTGACAACTGCCGCATCCGGGCATTGCCGCGGCCTCCAGTTCGTGGAGTTCCTCTTCGCTCATTTTGCGGGCAGCCACCTTGCCGACCCCCTCGAATATATCGGTCAGGGATAGTTCGCAGCCTTTTTGATGACCGGGAAGCATGTTCCCGCCGGTGACGACGATCGCCGGAATATTGCATCGTGCCGCCGCCATTAGCATGCCGGGAACGATCTTATCAC
Organism: Methanocorpusculum sp. UBA424; assembly: GCA_002498375.1. Taxonomy (GTDB): domain Archaea; phylum Halobacteriota; class Methanomicrobia; order Methanomicrobiales; family Methanocorpusculaceae; genus Methanocorpusculum. The sequence continues at coordinate 72,333 of DAHC01000015.1, read as the reverse complement.
AGGTGCATATACAGACAAGAGCATCGAACCTGTGGGCCTGGATCATAAGTTCAACTGAATCCGCGATGTTTTCGCGTGAGGCGAGCGAGTACCGCATCCCTTCATGCCCCATCGCAATACCGTCGCAAATTCCTATCGTGTTGAACTCGAAAGCAACACCCCCGCCAGCCGCAACTCCCTCTCTTACCCGTTCGGCAACCATTCTGAGATGCGTGTGTCCGGGAACGATCGTGTTCCAGGAGTTTGCGATCCCGACAAAGGGTTTTTTCATCTCTTGATCAGAAATCCCGAGTGAGCGTATAAGAGCCCTGTTGGGTGCTCTGGTGTATCCTGATTTCACATCATCGCTGCGCATCTGAATCACATAGATAAAGGTAATAGGCAATAATAAAACAAGCGGCCGAAAATTTCAGATTACTTAAAGAAAAGCTAATGAGCAAAAAAGGGAAGAGCGCTGCTTATCTGTGGTGCAGCCCCTCTTCGGTCAGATTGTCCCAGAAAATCTTTCCCATGATCTTCAGATCGGCATATTTTCCGTCAAGATAGAACGCCATTTTTTTGGTCCCTTCCAGTTCATATCCCAGCCGTTCATACAGACAGACGGCACGCGGATTGGTGTCGGCGACCATACATTCCATCCGGATAAAACCGCGTCTGCTGACTTCGTCTTCAAGAAACTTCATCGCTTTTGTGCCGATGTTCATACCCCAGTACGCCGGTTCGATATACAAAAAAAATGTCGCACTATGTGAAAGCCGGGTCCCGGGAGGCTGGGAATAAAAACCCGCTCCGCCGATTATCCGATCATTGTAATGCATACACCAGAGAGAGACGATCCCTGACTGGATGTACGACCATAATGCCATCGTCGCCTCCATCGAAACCGGAGGGATGGATTCGAAATGCTCTGCAATCTCGGGGATATTGCATAACTCATTGATCCGCCCAAGTTCCGACTCCTGGACCGGGCAAAACCGGACCTCGCCGGTGATACTATTAACCATAGGCTAGTGTGGGAAGGCGGATACAATAAATTTATCGTGGGTGAAAGGGGGTGGGGAGCCCACGTCCGTGTTCAGAAATTATTCGTCATTCCTGCAGTGAATGAATCCGCTGTATGAGGTCGCCATAATTAAAGCCCTCCAGAACCAATACAGTACCAGATGACTATAGTTGCATGCCTCGGAGTGGGCAGAATCGGCGGAGAAGTTGCATACGTTTCTGCCCTCAGAAAATTTGCCGACGAACTCGTCCTTTTCGATATCAGCGAACCCCTGCAGCATGCCCAGAAACTCGATATAATTCACGGGATGGATATTCCCGTGTCCACAAATCCCGGCGATCTGAAAGACGCCGATTACTGTATATTTTCCGCCGGATACTCGCGGTCCCCAAAAATAAAAACGCGTGCCGATCTTTTTGATAAAAATCTCCCGATCGCCAAGGAATCGGCAGAACTCCTGAAAGGATTTTCAGGGAAACTCATCGTCGTTACAAATCCGATGGATGTCTTTACCTGGTATTTTGCCAAAAAAAGCTGCCTAGATGAAAGTCAGGTCGTCGGATTCGGCGGCCTTCTCGACAGCAGAAGATTCACCGTGGCGCTCCATTCAATGGGAATCGAAGCAGAAGGCCAGGTCCTCGGTGAACACGGCGAACATCAGGTCCCGCTCTTTTCCAGTCTGGATATCGAAATCCCTATCCCGGTAAGGGAGGAAATCCTGACCGGTCTTCGCGGTTCTTCGATGCCGGTGATCAAAGGAAAAGCCGGCACGGTCTTCGGCCCGGCGTATCACATCGTTTCCATGCTGGAAAAAATCGAGAAAGGCGAGCGGATCACCTGTTCTCTTCCGGCAAACGGTGCTTACGGAATTGACGGGTGTTCACTTGGACTGCCTGCTGTTGTGACGCGTTCCGGCGCAAAGATCGATGAGAGTCTGACGTTCGACCCCTGGGAAATGGAAAAACTCCATGAGGCTGCGGATTTCTTACAGGGGCTTTGCAGGAGAGTATAGATGGAAATTGCCATCAATCAGGCTGAATACTCAAACGCTCCCGGAGGTCCGGTCGTTCACATCTTTGGAAGGGAAGCGGACGGGACACCCCACCAGCTGAAAGTTACCGGTTTTCGCCCCTACTTCTGGGTCCGTGAAAGCGAAGCCGACAAACCCCATACGGAAAAAATCGAGGTTACACAGGACCGCGGGGTCTCCATAAAAGGTGAACCTCTTCGCCGGATCTATACGGAAAAACCCGGAGACGTCAGAAATATCAGAGACAACTACCACCATTTCGAAGCCGACATCCCGTTCGCTACCAGGTTTCTTATCGACACCGGCCTTACCGGCGGTGTCCGTGCCCCTTCGGACGAGTGTTCTTTCACAGAACTATTCCCTGCCGAGGTCATCTCCAGACCGCGGGTCTGTATGTGCGATATCGAGTGTGATGACAGGAATGGATTTCCCGAACCTGAACGCGATCCGATAATCTGCATAACCTGCCATGATTCGTTCGATGATCGGTATACCACCTTTGTTCTTGATGGAAAAACCAAAGGCAGATACGAAAACGCCGAACCGCTTGCAAGCGGATGTTTTTCCAACTGTCATACGATCATTTCCTATGACACCGAACGCGATCTCTTCGCCGGTTTCATCGATTACATCCGGGAAAAGGACCCCGATATTCTCTCGGGCTGGAACTTCATCGACTTCGATGCAGAATATATTCTCAAGCGTGCCGAGACCCTGGGGTTCCGTGCCGAAGTCTTTGCCCGCATGCCCGGAATGACCGAGCGAAATGCGATGAGGGGTCGGGTCATCTTCGATCTTCTTGCCGCATACAAGAAGATGCAGGGGAGTCAGAAGGAGTCGTATCGCCTCGACGCCGTCGCCGAAGATGAACTCGGCGAGACAAAAGTGCGGTACATTGGAACTCTTGGCGATCTCTGGGATAACGATCCCCTGAAGATGGTGGAGTACAACTTCAAGGACGTCGAACTATGCGTTGGGATCAACAGAAAGAACAACATCATCGAGTTCTATCAGGAAGTCGCCAGATATGTGGGCTGTCCACTGGACAAAACGCTGAACTCGTCGAATGTTATCGACATCTATATTCTGAGAAAAGCGTTCGGCAAATTCATCCTGCCGTCCAAAGGCAACGCCACCGGCGAGGAGTTTGAGGGAGCAACAGTCTTTGATCCAAGCAAAGGTGTTCGGGAGAATGTCATCGTTTTGGATCTGAAGTCCCTCTATCCTATGGCGATGATGACGTTGAATGCTTCTCCGGAGACGAAGTCTTCAACAGGCGAAATACATGCTCCAAACGGGATCAGATTCAAAAAATCCCCGGATGGTCTTACCCGGTCGATCATCAGCGAACTGATGGCAGAACGCGACGAACGAAAAAAACTCAGAAACAGTTTTCCGTTCGGATCGGACGAGTATACGCTGTACGATATGCAGCAGAATGTGCTGAAGGTGATCATGAACACGTATTACGGGGTCTCGGGATTCTCCAGATTCCGTTTGTACGACCGGGACATTGGAGCCGCCGTAACGTCGGTCGGCCGCGCGATCATTCAGCACACGAAACTCGTTATCACCAGACGCGGATACGACGTGATATACGGCGATACGGATTCGTGTTTTGTGCAGATCCCGTTCACGTCTCTTGACGATACGATGATAATCGCCCACGAACTCGAGGAGGAACTCAACGCAAGCTACCTGTCGTTTGCAGAGGAGACTCTCGGCGCGGATACGAACTTCTTCTCGATTAAGTTTGAGAAGATCTACCGGAGATTTTTCCAGGGCGGAGCCAAGAAGCGGTATGCAGGGCATCTGATCTGGAAGGAGGGGCAGGATGTCGATAAAATCGATATAACCGGATTTGAGATGAAGAGATCAGATTCGGCACAGATCACCCGCGAAGTACAGGAACGTGTTCTGGAAATGATCCTGAAAGGAAACGGCAGGGAAGATGTGAAAAAATATCTGCCCGAGGTTCTGTCTCTGTATCGTGAGGGGAAATGTCCGCTTGAAAAGGCAGGCATCCCAAGCGGAATAAACAAGTCTCTTGCGGATTACGCTCATCTGGATTCGCACGGACGAGGAGCTATCTACTCGAATACATATCTTGGGACCGACTTCAAACGCGGCAGCAAGCCCAAGCGGCTTTACATCAAGCGGACATATATGCCCGAAAAATATCCGGATACGGATGTACTCTGCTTTGAGTACCCGGATCAGGTTCCGGAGGGGGCGTTCGAAATTGACTGGGAAACGATGCTTCAAAAAACGATCCAGGCACCCCTGAACAGAATTTTTGATGCTCTTGGCTGGGACTGGGACGAATTCGATCCGACCAAGTCACGAAAGACGACTCTGGATATGTTCTTCTAACATGATATGGTGTTTAGCGGCATGCAGGAAAGGCATCATCATAAAACCTGATGCCTGCCGCTTTGCTGCCGAATATTCCCAAAACCACTATTTTCTGAATAAGAGACTTTTTTTTGAAAAAAGTATGATAAATTGAGAGCTTTGGCAAAAAGCCTTAGTTCTCAACGATTACCCGGACCGGAGTCGGGAGTTTGTATCCGCTGTGGAGGAGTGCATCCTTTGCCTGATCGACATACTGCGGGGTTGTCCAGACGGTGAAAACACGCTGTCTTGGTGAAACACGGGCCGCAGTTCCGACTGCTTTACCGAATGCAAGTCTCATACCCTCGGAAACACGGTCTGCGCCGGCTCCGGTTGCCTGTTTATGTTCACGGAGAACATGGTGGGGGTATGTTCTGATCTTTAAGTGGAAATTGTTTTTTCCGACATCTTTCATCAGACGTCTGTTCATGTTGATACGGGCAGCTTCCATTGCCGTGTGACGGATCTGGCATCCTTCAAGCGCTTCAAGATGGATTGCAACCGGGAACTCATCGGAGAGATTTCCCATATCAAACGTTACAACCTTAAGACCCGGCACACCGCCCATGTATTCACGGCGGCAGTAGGCCTTCTTGGCGAGCTTATTATACATTCGTGCTGGCTTTCTTACCATTTTTAATTACTCCTAGCTCTCTTAAATGTGCAAATTAGGTTGGTTGGAAACCATATTAAAGGTTCTTATTCTCCCCCTCTAATTTCTCAATTTCAGCGAGAACATCTTTTCTGAGTTTAGCAAACTCAATACTTGTTCTATCACGCGGTCTTGGCAGTGGATTTGGATATATTTCGTAAATTCTTCCAGGTCTGGGTGTAAGAATTACGATTTTATCTGATAGATAAACTGCCTCATCAACACTGTGCGTAACGAAAAGAATAGTCTTTTTCGTTTCTTCCCAGATCTGGAGAAGCTCACGCTGCATTTTATTCCTCGTCTGCGCATCAAGCGCGCCAAAGGGTTCGTCCATCAGCATAACCGCAGGATCGGTCGCAAGTGCCCTGGCAACGGCCGCCCGCTGGCGCATACCGCCGGACAACTCGTAAGGATAACTATCGCCAAATCCGGTCAGCCCAACCAGAGCAAGACGCCTGTTGACTTCGGCGATCCGCTCCTCTTTGGGAACGCCGATCATCTCCAAACCAAAACCCACATTCTCCGCGACGGTGCGCCACGGATAAAGCGAGTATTCCTGGAACACCATCGTCATCTTCGGTGACGGCCCGTCCACGATTTTTCCATCGATGGAGACGGTCCCGCTTGTTGGAACATCAAGTCCTCCGATCATCCGGAGAAGGGTGGTCTTCCCGCATCCCGAGGGTCCGAGGAGGCAGACGAACTGCCCGTCGTGAACCTCAAGATTGACATGTTCCAGCGCAGTAACGTCACCTTTCCGGGATGAAAATGTTTTTGTAGCATCCTCCACTTTTACCCATACTTTATCCCAGTCTGTCATTTGTCAAGCACCTCCCAGGCAAATTTCTTTCGCAGAACATACTGGAAGAACTGATCCATGGCAATGCCGATGATCCCTATGGCAATCATGCCGGCAATAACCATCTGGACCTGACCCCAGTTATAGGTATACATGATGAGATACCCAAGACCCGAGACGGTCCCAGGCATCATTTCCGCAGCGACAACGCTCATCCACGCAATGCCGAAACCGACACGAAGACCATTCCATATTGCAGGCCCTGCGGCCGGAACAATGACCTTGGTGATAATCTGGCGTTCATTTGCCTGATAAATCTTAGCAGTTTCAACCCAGCTTTTCTTCACCCTTTTCACACCGTCAATAGTATTGACAAGAATCGGGAATATGCAGCCGATCACAATAATAAACAGTATCGGCGTAAGACCCATACCAAACCAGGCCAGGGACAAAGGCACCCAGGCCATCGGAGGAATAGGGCGCAGGATCTGGATAAGACTGTCTGAAAACTGTTCAAGAACGGGATATCTGCCGAGAATGATTCCCAGAGGGACGGCAAGCAGACAGGCGATGACGAAACCAAGGGTTACCCGGTAAATACTGACCCAACTGTTTTCCACAAGACTTCCGCAACCGTAAAGATCGGCAAACGGGGTTGTGAACACGGCGAGAACGGTTTCCACCCGAGGAAGGATGTATGCATTGTTCATCAGAATTGCTGCAACTTCCCACACTACAAGGACAAGTGCCGGAAGTATCAGCTTAATGTACCATTTCATGATCTTTGGAGCTCACCATCCTCGTTTATGTATGTAGATTTTGCAGGATATCAAATGTGTTACTTGTTTTAGATCGGGATGAAGTATTTGCCCTGCAGGTAGAGAACATGAGACATACAAAGAAAAGCAAAAAAATGTGAGTTAGTCTACGCGGATTTCACCACGTAGGCAATACCGGCCGATTCAAGAGCGGCCTTCAGCTGAACATCCTGGATAGAGCCGAGCTGAGGGTCACCGAGAACCACATTTTTACCTTCCGCACTGCGGGCCTTGACCCAGGAAACAAATCCGTTCCAGTCATTTGCCGGGGAAGAGGACGAGACCACAAGTCCTGAGCCTTCAAGCATAAGGGGTGAGAGGATCTTGAGACCCATATCACCAGTACTCTTATCGACTGCACTGATGAATGGCGGGGTGCCGGCGAGTGCATACTGAATGGCGTTCTGCTGGAGGAGTGTCATCAGTTGAGGTCCGCCGGTTCCTTCGATGAGTTTGACATCGGCGATCTTCTGACCGTTGATGTAAAGTTCTGCATCGGTGATCTTTCCGGTTTTCTCCGTGACAGGTTTCAGATAGCAGTTATAGGTATCCTTGAAGTATTCCCAGTCCTTCAAAAGAACAAACAAAGGCGCATCGTGATCGCTTGGCAGATATCCAATCGAGATGGTCGAGGTCGCAGCAGGCGTGATGAATGTTCCGCTCTCGATCTGGGCAACTGCTGAATCATACGGACCGAAGTCGTAAAGGAGCGCTGCAGACTCAGCCTTGGATGTCGTGGCGAGTTTTGCAGTAACAAGGCCAAGTTCACGCTGGGAAAGGATAAATGCCTCATTGCTGTCCATCCATGATTCAGTAACTTCGCTGGAGAACTTGATCGTCGGGATCGATGTCTTCATCACATCGGTTGAACTGACGATCACATTTCCGTAAGTCATGTTCTGACTGGAGAAAAGCCAATCTGCAGTCAAAGCTGCGGCATTGTCCGGGTTGTCATTGATATACTTGTTTCCAAGGATCATCAGAGCCGAAAGGCTTGCTGCAGCATCCGGATTTTCCAATGCCTTGGAATTGGCGCCGAACACACAGCAGGTATGATCGGTCCACGTTCCTTTCGGCGGGAGATCCTGACTGTAGGATACCACTTTTCCAATGTCACCCTCTAAAGCAACGGCAATGAAAGGCTGCCAGTTGATGTATCCGTCGATCTGAGCGGTTGCGAGAAGACCGGGCATGGTTCCGGCTCCGGTATAGAGAATCTCCACGGTAGCGTTATCACTTCCCGTATCGGTACATCCTGCGGTAAAAACTACCATGACACACACAAGAAGTGCCATCAAAAACATAATCAGCTTTTTCTGCATGGATATATGTTGGCGTATCTCCATAATCAATTAATCGTAATGCAAAAGATAATTCAATCCAAAAAAATATCCAATACGTGCTTTTAAAAAACTTACAGTATATTTTTACGCTAAAAAAGTACAAGTATTGTATCAGGCAATAGGGCGGCAAACCCATCAGGAAAACCCTGCTTTTAATGTGGTTTAGAAACAACATAGTAAGAACAAATGAGAATATTAATACTTGGTGCCGGGGCAGTTGGACTGTCAGTCGCCGCAAAATTATCGAGATATGCTGACGTTTTTGCAGTTTGCCGGGAAAGATGCAGCACATCTATTGAAAAGGATGGGTTTTTTCTAACAGGAATCTGGGGGACGGAAACGTTCCGGTTCCCCTGCGGAGTAACTCCCCCTGAAGGTGTCTGGGATTATATCATAATATCCACCAAGGCTGCCGCCACGCGGGAAATCTGCGAAACGTATAATCATCTGTTCGGTGAAGCCGAGGTCGTGAGTCTCCAAAACGGAATCGGAAATGAAGAGATAATTGCCGAATATACCAACAATGTCCTTGGCGCAATGATCATAACCGGTTTTGAATGGAAAGCAGACAATGCGGTGTTCGTATCCGTCGACGGCGGAGCCACGGCCTTTGGAAGATATCCGGGGGGAGTTGATAGAAAAGCGGAACTCCTTGCTGAACTCTTCAACAAAGCAGGCATGCGGGCGAACGCCACCAACAATATCCGAGGAATTATTTGGTCAAAGGCATTGTACAGCTGTTCGCTGAATCCTCTTGGCGCAATCATGGAATGCCCGTATGGAGATCTTTTACAAGAGCCGGCCTGGAACATAATCACTCGGATTGTTCACGAAGCCTTTGAGGTCTCACGCGCAGAAAATGTCGTTCTGGCACAAACAACTGCGGATGAATATCTGTCATTCCTGAAGACGGCGAAAATTCCTCCAACGGCCGCGCATTTCTCCTCGATGTATCAGGACATTGCAGCCGGGCGCAAAACCGAGGTTGATTACATCAACAGGGCGATAGTGTCCCTTGGAAAAAAACACGACATCCCTACCCCGGTGAATGAAACGATCGTCAATTTGACACATTTCAAAGAGGAACTCTCATGTCGGTAAAGCGTTCTGCGATGATTCTCGCAGGCGGGGAAGCACGGCGAGTTAACGGACGCGAAAAGTATTTTTTTTCATATAGGGGATGTTCCTTTATCTCGCGGCTCGTGATGACCTTCGAAGGGCTCGTTGATGAAATCGTCATCGTTGCAAAAAATGAAAAGCAAACCGAGCATTTTGCCGGCCTCCCGGAACTCGTCAGATGTACCTGGGACAAAAAACCCGGGCTTGGACCTATTGGAGGGATTTCTTCTGGACTTGACGAAATTCTCGGCGAACTGGTGTTCATCTCGGCCTGTGATATGCCCACGATCCACAAACCGATTGTACAATATCTTTTTGAGAATATCGGACCATATGATGCCATCATTCCGGAATGGGAAAACACCGACCTTGAACCGCTCCATGCAGTCTATCGGGTATCGGCACTGAGAACCTACGTTGCAGAACATGAATCCCTGTCACTCCGGGACATGGTAAATACCTTGAATACAAAACGGATCCCGCCCGAGATGTTTCGAACGATCGACCCCGACCTTGAAAGTTTCAGGAATGTAAATACGCTTGAGGAACTGCTCGCTATGGGTCCTGAAGCAGCATATCAGGAAAAACATCCTGAAAAGTAAAACAGTTTCAATTTTTGGCGAATCAACACGCCCAATAATATATCTCTAAAAATGAGATGAGATTATAACTCATCCTCTTCAGATTCTTCTTCCTCTTCCTGTTTGAGTTCGACGTTGGCGATATCAAACTGGCGGAAAGCAAGTTTCTTTGCTTTGATGATGTTTCTGCCTTCTTTTCCAATTGCAAGACCGCGATCGGTATCTGCAACCTCGATGTAGGCAACTTCGGTGTTTTCCTCTTCATCTTCTTCGAAGGTGACGGTCTGGACATGGACTGGAAGGAAGCAGTTTCTGATAAACTGAACCTTGTCCGGATTGTATTCAACGACCTCGACCTTCTTACCGAAAGCGTCAGATGCCTTCTTGATGCTGGCACCCTTCTTTCCGATTGCAAGTCCCATCTCTCCGGGGTTGATGACGAAGAGGATCCGGCCGAATTTATCATCGACAACACAGTCTCTTGCGCCTGCACCGGTGAGATTCTCAAACTGGGCAATCATACGCATGGCGTCTTCGGAAATAGTTATCTCACTCATATTTATTCACTCTTAAGGGAGAGGATATCAGACTCGCCAGCGTTGACGATCGCAAGGACGCTGATCATGTGATCTCTACCGCATTCTTTTCCAAGCTGACGGGAGCTGCCGTCAAACTCATAAAGGGGGACGTTTTCGTTTGCAGCAATGAATGCACGGACTTTTGCCGGAGCATTCTTTGCGATGATGACGAGTTCTGCTTTGTTCTCAGCAACGATTTTCTCCACAGAGTTCTGGCCGAGGGTTACCTCGCCGGTTTTCATTGCTCTTCTTAAAGATAAGTTGAAATCCATGTTTTTTCACCTTTTTTGAGGTTCACTGCACTCTGGACAAGACTCAGGGGAGGTGAGTCCCGGCAAGTATTCTTGTCCTTCCCGCAGACCTCCGGCTTCACAGAAGACCGGATAGTTTCTTCAGGAATATCCTTGAAAACTCTGTACATATACGTGCTTAGAAATAATGAAGGTATCCTCACTGATACCCTAGAGAAGAGAGATAAAAAAAGAGATGATCAGTCTCTTCCGTAGAAACCATGACTGGAATCCCTTCTGGAGGAACTCCGATCACCGCTTCCACGGCTGAAACTTCTTCGGTCGCCGCTTCCGGAATTTCCATAGCTGCGGCGCTCACCGCTGCCTGAACCACGATCGCCGCTTCGATAGTTGCTGCCGCCGCGGCTTCCGTAGGACCCGCGGTTGTTGTTATAACTGCGGCGTTCACCGCTGCCGGAGTTACGATCACCACTGCGGTATCCGGAGGAACCTCCGCGCCGGTCTCCGCCTTTGTCCCGATCCCGCTCATGTTCCTCTTCTTCAGGAGTACGCGGTGCTGCGATGGAAATCTCAAGTTCCTGACCGCGAATGGTCTTGGAACCCATGACTTCAGCAACGAGATTTGCATGCTCTAAGGGGACATCTACATAGGAGTAGTTATTGTAAAGATCGATTCTTCCAATTGAAGATCCGGGAATGTCGCACTCGCCTGCAAAGGCGCCGACGATATCCTTTGGACGGATCTGCTGGTTCTTACCAAGAGAAATCCGGAATCTGACCATGCCAGGCTCGGCACCGCTGTTCTCAACGGTCCCGGGCGTGAACGTCTCCGAAATCGAGGGGGAGGGCTGGAGGGGCTTAATCTCTTCACTCTGAGCGGCGTTTTTACCGCTGTCAAGATGCATCTTGAGAAGAGCTGCAGCAACCTGAATACTCGTCACTTCGGCGGCAGACTCGGAGTCGGCCTCGGTCTCTGTTTCAAGAAGCTGCTCGACAAGGGGCAGATAAAGCTCAAGATTTCCTGCAGCCATGATGTCCCGGACTTTGTCAAGGAAAATCTGCTGCTTCATCTCGGCAACATCATCCAGCGTCGGCAGAGGGGTCTTGGCGATCTGGATCTTGGCATACCGCTGGATATCCCGAAGTTTGTAAATCTCACGCGGTGCAACAAACGTCACGGATTTCCCGGTCCTGCCGGCACGGGCAGTTCTGCCGATCCGGTGGACATAATACTCGACATCCTGGGGGACATCGTAATTGAAAACGATATCCACATCATCGACATCAATACCGCGGGCTGCAACATCCGTTGCGATCAGAACATCAATGGAACCAGACCGGAAGCGTGCCATGACACGGTCCCGCTGCTGCTGCTTCATATCTCCATGGAGAGCTTCCACAAAGTATCCGCGCGCCTGCATCCGGCTCATGAGATCATCCACCGTTCTCTTCGTGTTACAGAACACGAGTGCAAGTTCGGGGTTGTTCATATCAAGAGTACGACAGAGTGCTTCGAGTTTGTCGCGTTCTCTGACCTCGATATACGTCTGTTCGATCTGGGGGACCGTAAGTTCCTTGCGGGTGATCTTCAGGAACTGAGGATCATGCTGGAACCTGCGGGTAATGTCCAGAATCGGCTGCGGCATAGTTGCCGAAAACAGAATTGTCTGCCGGTCTTTGGGTGTATCGCGGAAAATATCCTCGATATCATCACGGAATCCCATGTCGAGCATCTGATCAGCCTCATCAAGAATGAACATGCTGACAGAGTCGAGGTGAAGGGTCCCGCGTTTAATATGATCAATGACACGACCTGGGGTTCCGATGACGACCTGCACCGTGCCTTTAAGTGCACGAAGCTGACGTTCAATCGGCTGTCCGCCGTAGATTGGGACTACATTCAGTCCTTTTTTATATTTCATCAGCCGGGAAAATTCCTCGGCGGTCTGTATTGCAAGTTCCCTTGTTGGCGACAGGACAAGTGCCTGTACATTTTTGTTATCTGGATCAAGCCGTTCAATAATTGGAATCCCAAACGCTGCCGTTTTTCCCGTTCCCGTCTGAGCCTGCCCCGTTACATCTTTCCCATCAAGAATCTGTGGTATTGCCATTGCCTGGATAGGTGTCGGCTCCTCAAATCCCATGTCGCCTATCGCCTGAAGTAGTTCTTCAGAGATAGCGAACTCCGCGAATGTTTTAGTTTCCTCCATTCTTCATACATATGCGTGTTATGAGGTTATAGAATGGTGGGTGCCTGATGTACAGAATGAATGTAACTATCATAATACATGAGATGCAAATATTCTCCAAGAATGGCACGGGTATTTATTGCAGTTGAACCTGCAAAGGAGATAAGAGATAGGCTGGAGATGGTCGGGATGTCGCTTCGCGGGTCGGAGGCACGACTGACTCTGCCGAACTCGGATCAAATGCATATAACCCTGAAGTTTCTTGGAGAGATTCCTGAGACAAAAATTCCGAAAATCGCGGGAGCTCTGGAAAAAGTGAAGAGCGCCCCGTTCCAGCTGCAGGCAGCACGGGTCAGTACGTTTGGACGGCGGGTCATCAAAGCTGAAGTTACCGATCAGGGATGCTGTGCGGATATTGCAAGACAGATCGACGGACTTCTGCTCCCGCTTGGGTTTCCCAAAGAAGCACGCCCGTTCTCTCCTCACATTACCCTTGCCCGGATCAAGGAGTACGCACCGGATCTCCAGAAAAAAACGGATGCGCTGAGCAATGCTGAATTTGGTACATGCATGATAGAAGAAATCCTCCTAAAACAGAGCACATTAACCCCGCGGGGATCCATATATACAACACTTGCCCGGGTGAAGTTATGAGAAATTCAATTGAGGAGGAAGTATTACAAAATATCCGGCCCACGGAAGAGGAGCGGCGCGAAGTTCTTGAGATGGGGCAAAAACTCATCGAAGCCGTGAGAGAGATCGCCGGCGTTCCGGCCATGATGACGGGATCAGTGGCCCGCGGAACATGGGTGCGGGGCGACAAAGACATAGATATTTTCATGCTGTTTTCCCCTACCCTTTCAAGGGAAGAACTGCAGGAAAAAGGACTTGCCGCTGCATACAGCGTCGTGGATAAATTCAACGGATCATCCGAGGAAAAATACGCAGAACACCCATACCTGAATGCCGTTATCGAAGGATTCGATGTGGACCTGGTCCCCTGCTATCACGTAGAATCCACCGCCGAGATGAAATGCGCCGTTGACCGAACCCCATTCCACACACGATATCTGCTTGACCGAATAGGCGGCCTTCAGGACGACGTGCTCCTTATGAAACAGTTTGCAAAAGGAGGAGGTGTATACGGATCGGATCATATGACCGGAGGATTCTCCGGATACCTCTGCGAACTGCTTGTCCTTGCATACGGTGGATTCAACGCGCTGCTTCAGGCCGCTGCTAAATTCCGCTACGGAGAAGTCATCGATATCGAGGGGTTCTATCCAGACAAAAAAACGATTCGAAAACTCTTCTCCGAACCATTAATCGTCATTGACCCGACCGATAAATCCAGAAACGTAGCTGCGGCACTGACCCCTACACGGTTCTCCGAATTCATGGAACTCGCCAGAGACTACTGTGCGAGACCCGATTCCTGCTACTTCACTCCGGACTCACCAACCTCGATTTCAAAAGAGGAGTTCGCAGAAACGCTGGAGAAGAGAAAGACAGCAATGCTGGCATTGTCATTCAAAACACCCGCATATGTCCCCGACACCGTCGTTCCTCAGTTGAGAAAAACGATGGAGTCCATCAGAAATCAGCTGACTGCCGAAGACTTCCACGTTCATCGAGCGGAAGTGGCTATGGGGGCAGATCACTGCCTTATCCTCTTCGAACTGCTGGTTGCCGACCTGCCGGCGATCACGCTTAGAAACGGACCCCCGGTTTGGGTTCACGACAACGCGGACAAATTCGTGGAAAAATACCTTCGGGAAAATCCTTTTGCCGGACCTTGGATCAGTGAAGACCGGTATTATACCGAGGTTGAACGCAAATACAGACATGCATCCGATCTCCTGGCTGATAAGCAGATGATCCTCTCCGGATCGATTGGAAAACATGTCAGAATATCGATGGAGGAAGGATACACTATACTCAAAAACGAAGATATATGGTCTCCTGAATTCACCTTCTTCCTTTCGGCATACTTTGCAAAAAGCTCCCATGCGGTCAGAAAACTGCGAGGAATATAACTATGACGACATTATCTGAGATCCTGAAAAAAAATTCGCCAGCGGTCGTCGCCCTCTCCGGGGGAACCGACAGTATGACGCTGCTCGCTGCATTCGTAAGAGAAGGACTGCCGGTTTCTGCCGTCACGATCCGATCTGAATTCACTGCGCCCGAAGAGTCCGCGCGGGCAGAAGAGTGCGCACGAAAGCTCGGTGTGGAGTGGAAAGCCATTGACGTTTTGGTCATGTCCGATGACCGTCTGCGGTTCAACCCGCCGGACCGGTGTTACATCTGTAAAAAAAAGATCCTGACAAAAATGTTTGAAGAAGCCGACGGAAGAACGGTCTGTGACGGAACACATGCAGACGACTTGACAGAAGACCGGCCCGGGAGAAAAGCCCTGGAGGAGTTTGGGGTTGTCAGTCCGTTTGCCCTGGCAGGCATTGGAAAACAGGAAATATACGCACTCGCAAAAGAGCTTGGTGTCCCGGTAATTCCCTCATCATCGTGTCTCGCCACGCGGATACCATTCGGCGAAGAGATCACAGAAGACGACCTGAAAAAGATCGCAGACTCTGAGTCTTTCCTGCGGAAGAAAGGAATCATAGGGATGCTGAGGGTACGCCTATCTTCAGGACGTGCCGTCATCGAAACCGAAAAAAATGAGATGGCCAATGCAGAATTATACACGGATGATTTGAAGGCCTTCGGGTTTTCCACGATAGCGTTCACAGAATACAAAACAGGAGGAGAAAACTCATGGAACAGAATACAGCCGTAATGGTTCGGATCGGAGAACTCTGGCTCAAGAGCGAACCGGTAAAAAAACAGTTCATGCTCGCGCTAACGCGGAATATCAAAGCCGCTCTGGATACGCAGGAGATCCCACACACGTTAGAAGAATACCGGGGACGGATCCTGATCTACGGCGATGCCGAAAGAATCGCGCCGGTTGTATCGAGGATATTTGGAATCGTTGACGTCAGTATCTGCGAAACGACCACAAACCGTCCCGAAGACATGGCACAAACCGCCCTGAAGTTTGCCGAGAAAAAACTCAAATCCGGTATGCGCTTTGCGGTCAGAGCCCGGCGCCAGCATGTGAGCGGATTCACCAGTCAGCAGCTTGCCGGCATGATCGCCGATGTGATCTGGGAAAAGATCCCGGACTTCGTCGTCGATCTGGATGATCCTGAGTATGAGATCTTTGTCGAGGCGCGTGAATACGGCGGGATCGTCTACGATGAACGGATCACGGGACAGGGTGGTCTCCCCCTTGGAACAGCAGGACGAGCAGTGGTCCTTCTCTCAGCAGGCATCGACTCGCCTGTCGCCGCATGGCTTATGATGAAACGGGGAGTAGTGATGTCCGCAGTCTTCATGGACGGCGGAAGATGGGCGGGACCTGCCACGCGAAGCCTGGCAATGGACAATGCCAGGATCCTGTCCACCTGGTGCCCGGGAAGGGGCCTGCCTCTCTGGATAGTAAACCTTGAGCCGTTCTTCGATGCGATGACGGCCTCCTGCGACCAGCATTATACCTGTCTGTTCTGTAAAAGATTCATGATGCGGGTAGCAGAAGGCGTAGCTGAGCTGAATAAAATGGAGGCAGTCGTCTCGGGAGAGAATCTCGGACAGGTAGCATCCCAGACACTGCAGAACATGGGTGTGATCACCGCATCTATCAAACTTCCGATTCTGAGACCGCTTCTCACCTATGACAAGGAAGAGACCATAGCAATATCCAGGAAAATCGGGACCTATCACGAAAGTCCCGGCAATACCGGATGCCTCGCGGTCCCAAAAAAACCGGCGACCCGCTCCGCTCAGGAGCTTATCGAATCCGAAGAACATAAATTAGACATGGATAAACTCATTCAGGAAGCAGTTCTTTCGGCGAAACTCTGGATCGCAAAGGACGGAGAAATTTTTCAAAAAATACTCAATGAATGATCCCCGGTTATCCGGTCAGCAACACACAACCTATTTTTACCTCAACGACAAATATCATAAGGTCCGGAGCCGAGATAGTCTAGTCCGGAAAGGCGGTGGCCTTGAAAGCCTCTGGTAGTAATACCTCGGGAGTTCAAATCTCCCTCTCGGCGCCATTTTGAACCGGTCTCTTTTCGCTTTCTTTATCACTCTTATCGACCAATATACTTTCATATGTGTATTGCAGTTCCCGCAGAAATTCTAGAAATCCGCGACGGAAATGTCGCACTCGTTGATTACGGCGAACTCCAGCAGGAGGTCCGCATCGATCTGGTTGACGTAAAAGTCGGCGAGTTCGTTCTTGTACATGTAGGATTTGCCATCCAGCGGCTTTCGCGCGAGGAAGGTTTGGAAACGCGGGAACTGTTTAAAGAAGTCTACAAAGCGATGGAAGAAGCGGACCATGCATGAATCCGGCATTGCCTATGACGTTTATGTGACCTCAAAGCGGGCTGCCGAAGAGAATCACGCAAAACTGGTAAAAACCATTTATGTGGATGTCGGATCCATGGCGATGGTAAACCCCGATCAGGTGGAGTTCATGTTCCGGACTTTTATCACTGACGACCCGATCTTTGCAGAGACAAAACTCGTTTTTAATACCATTCTTCCTATAGCCGAGTGTGCCTGCGGGTATAAGGGGCCGGAAATCTTTGTATGTCCCAACTGCGGGAAACTGCCCCATATGGTCCAGGGAAGAGAGATCGTCGTCAAGAATCTTGAGATCGAAACAGGTGAATCAGCATGAAAAAAGATACTGAAGTAAATATGATGCACGGAGCCGGCGGGGAGGTCATGGGAGAACTTCTCCAGACACTCACGGCATTCAAAAACAATAATGCCGGCGGAATAGGACTTGAATCACTGGATGACGGATCGACATTCACCGTCGGCGGAAAAACCGTCGTTTTAACTACCGACTCACACGTGGTCAAACCAATCTTTTTCCCGGGCGGGGACATCGGCAGGGTCGCGGTCTCAGGAACGGTCAATGATCTTTCCGTGATGGGCGCACGGCCGATCGCCCTGACCTGTGCAATGGTCATTGAAGAAGGATTCCCCATCACTGATCTCGAAAAAATCGTTGCTTCGATGGATGATGCCCTAGGCGAAGTCGGCGCAGCGGTCATCACCGGCGATACGAAAGTCGTTGAGAAAGGAAGTCTTGACGGGATCGTGATCAACACGGCAGGGGTCGGCGTGATCGAGGACGAAGGGTTCCTGATTCGTGACAAAAATCTCTCTGTCGGAGACAAAATCATCGTATCCGGTACGCTCGGCGATCACGGACTCGCCATCGTTTCCTTTAGAGAAGGTTTCGATCTTGGCGATCAGCTGAAGTCCGACGTTGCCCCGCTCTGGAAGATGATCGATGCGGCGATGAAGGCAGCCGGAACAGATAACATTCACGCAATGAAGGATCCGACCCGTGGAGGTTTTGCGGCGTGTATCAATGAGATGGCACGCAAAGCCGAGGTAAAAGTCGTAGTACACGAAGAGACCGTTCCCATCAGGGAAAGCGTTGCCTCAGCTGGATCCCTTCTCGGGATTGATCCTCTGCAGGTCGCAAACGAAGGGAAATGCGTGATGGGCGTTGCTCCCGAAGCGGCAGACCGCGTGCTTGCCGCCCTGAAAAAACACCCCTACGGGAAAAATGCTGCGATCATCGGCGAAGTGGTCGAAGGGTCAGGCGTCGTCATGCAGACAAGGATCGGCGGCGAACGATTCATCGAACCGCCTCTTGGCGATCCGGTTCCAAGAGTTTGCTGAAAAATGTCTGAACTGGTTCTTTCAAATGCCCGGTTGCCTGACGGAAGGATCGCAGACATCTCCATAGATCAGGGGATCATCACCCACATCGGCAGTTCCGAAAATGCAGACAGAGTAATTAACTGCAGAAACCGGCTCTGCATACCTGCCGCTACTGACATGCATGTCCATATGCGTGACGGAAGTCAGTCCGCTAAAGAGACCTGGAAAACCGGCACTCAGGCAGCTGCGGCAGGAGGAGTGGCTACGGTCGTTGACCAGCCAAACACCATTCCCCCGATGGATACCGTCGAAAACTTTCTGGAGAGAGCCGCTCTCGCCTCCAAGGAATCCTTCTGTCACTTCGGCATTAACGGGTCAGTTAACGAACATGCGGACATCGCAGGCCTCACGGAGGCAGGAGTTCTTGCATTTGGAGAGATGTTTGCCGCTCCGTCGAGTTACGGCAGTGCCCTTACCGTAGAGGTGATCCGGGATTCGCTGAAAACTATCGCGGATCAAAACATGCTGGTGACCGTACATGCGGAAGAAGTTATTCCCGGAGAAATCCATAACCTTGCCGAGCATGCCCGTTCACGTCCAATCTCTGGAGAAATACAAACAATTCGCCTCGTTCAGAATCTCGCACCGAAAAATGCAAAACTGCATATCTGTCATGTCAGCGGCGCCGAAGCATTCGAAGCGATCAAAGGAAGTTTCGAAGTTGCTCCCCATCATCTGTTTTTGTCCTATGAAAAGACATATCCAGAAAACACCTTCTGGAAGATGAATCCACCACTCCGTTCAAAAAAAGAGCGCCTGCATCTCATCCAAAACTTTGCAAAAATTCCCGTGGTTGCCTCCGATCATGCTCCCCATACAATTCAGGAGAAGTCACAGCCGTTCTCAGCCGCAGCCCCATCCGGTGTTCCGGGTGTTGAAACAATGCTTCCTCTCCTGATGAATGCCGTAGAACAACGAACCATCACCCTGAACGATGTAATTGCAAAAACGGTAATAAATCCATGCAGAATACTCGGCATACCTGCCCCTTCACTTACTCCGGGCAGCCGGGCTGATCTTGCCGTGTATGCCGACACCCCAATAAAGATATCCGGCGAATCACTTCACAGCGAATGCGGATGGACGCCATACGAAGGTATGTCTGGTCTCTTTCCGGAAACAACGGTGATCGGCGGGGTGCCTGTCTGGCATGAGAGAGAGTTCACACGCGGCGGGGGACAGATGTGGAAAAATACCAAAGCCAAGCAACTTCGCCGAAAAGAGTAAGAACCCATACAACAAACAGAGTAAACGTGCCGAAAATACCAGACATGTTTTAGGCCCCCATACGATCAATACGCGATCGCGTGAAATGAGTTTCGGGACAACAGAACATGCCACAGGCGCCTCCTGCCAGGTCAAAGATCCGCGAGTACATGCAACAGCATACGATGAACGGGCTCGGTTAATGGCAGGGGACACTTACCTTTTCAGTCATGAATCAACGGTTGTCGGAAAAACATGATGACGGCGTATCTCCCGCTGTTGCCACTCTGCTTATTATCGCCCTAACTCTAATTCTCTGTGCTCTTCTTGCAATCTATTGTATGGGACTCGTCAACATACAATGGGACCTACCACTCAATAAATCACCACCGGAGCTTCTAGCGATTATATCTGTGAATCATTATGATGGTGGCAAACTAACGTACGAAAGCATCGTTACCCTACAAAATATTGGATCACAGTCTCTCAAGAATTCTGATTATCGTGCTGAGATATATATAAACGATATAAAACAGTATATCATCATCAAAACACTGCAGGCCCACGATTTTATCTCAACAAATCATTTTGGGATTCAGCTTCTCTATGGTAGCGGACCTGAAGGTGAAGTTTGGGAGGTTGGTAACTCCGGGGTCTTTGATCTGAACGATCGGCTTCTCCATCCTGGAGATAAACTTCAAATCGATATCATTGATAATAACATGTCAAGCCTTTCCTATTCTAAGGTTATCTCGCGATCAATATACCAGGTTAACTAACAATAATATCTACACGTTGCTTAAGTAGTAGAAGAATAAATATATCCCGTACCTATGGATTTTCATCACATTCACTCAAACATCCATGGAGGCTTTACATGTATTCAATCGACAGTATCAAATATCTTATTCATATCCATATCGAAGCAGAAGGGGTGGTCGAAAAAACCGATGTGATCGGGGCAATATTCGGCCAGACCGAGGGCCTTCTCGGAGAAGAGCTCGATCTCCGTGATCTGCAGCGGAGCGGACGACTCGGCCGGATAGATGTCCAGATCATCAGTAAACACGGAAAAACAGCAGGAGAGTGCTACATCGCATCCTCCCTTGATCGAGCGGAAACCGCGATATTAGCTGCAGCTCTTGAAACGATAGACCGCATAGGCCCATGTATGGCAGCAATCCGGATTCAGAACATCGAGGATCTCCGGGCGATCAAACGCCGGCAGATCGTCGAGCGGGCAAAGGAACTTCTCCTCGAATCCTTTGATGAGGTTGGTATCTCCACCTATGACATCCTTGCCGAAGTCAGACAGGCAAGCAGAGTCGAAAAGATAACGACTATCGGACCAGAACGACTTCCCGCCGGACCTGCAGTTCTGGATTCAGACTCAATTATCATTGTTGAAGGGCGCGCGGACGTGTTGAATCTTTTGAAGTGCGGTATCAACAATACCGTAGCGGTAGAAGGAACAAAGGTCCCGGATACGGTCATCGATCTGTCATATAAGAAAAACACCACCGTCTTCGTTGACGGCGACCGTGGAGGAGATCTTATTTTACGTGAACTTCTCCAGGTTGCCGACATCGACTTCGTAGCATTCTCTCCACGAAGAAGAAGTGTAGAGGATATGAGCCGCAAGGAGATCGTCAAATCGCTTAGAAATAAGGTTCCTGCGTCAGTCCTCAAAGACCACATCGAAAAAGACGAACCGATCTCTGATCTGGTCTTCGAGATCGAGGCAGGGGAAGAGGAACGGAATCCCATTCTTCAGAAAGAGGAGACGAATACTTCAGCCCAGAATCAGCCGGAGCAGATATCCACAGAACCTGCACAAATTCACAGCGAGGCGCCGGCAGAAAAAAACGAACCTCTTCTGGTTAAACCGGAGAATCCACGCACCATCAGGGAACACACCGAGTACATGAAGCACACTGGACGCAGCAGAGTCCTCGCGGAGGATGCAGGCGTCATAGGAGACTACTCGCTTCAGGAACTCAAGACAATCCTGCCGAAACTAAATGACGATGCAGCCGGCATTATTGTGGACGCAGCCGTCGATCAGAAGTTCATCGATCAGGCGTTTGCAAAAGGGCTGACCTATGTCGCCGCGAATGCATTTGAAGGAATCGTCAGAAGACCCACAGGTCTTCGGATGATCCCCTTCTGATTCAAAAACGTTTTTTATCCGCACAGAACCGGCCGATGATATCCATATACTCCTCGGGCCGGTTCATAACATCCAACGTATCAGTCGTGCCGATCATACCGTAAAGACCGCGTCCCGGAACAAGACCCAGCTCCGGAAGAGGGAGAGGGAGAATCACATGCATAGGGATTCGATCACCGTAATGAGGATTGGGAACCCAGCCCTCCTTTTTCATATAATAGTATGCGGCCCCATGCATCTCGTTGATCTCGCCGTATTCACTGGAGAAGTCAGTGGAGACCAGATTCGCCATAATCAGTTCTTCGCGTCCCGGGTTAATGGTTACATGGCCGTATCCGGGAGGTATGAGTACGAGATCCCCGGTGTGAGCCGGAACTAAGATGACGTCGGTATGGTCGCGTTTTTGTAAAAGATAATAGGCAGATCCGGACAGGACCTCATACACCTCGGGATACGGGACCCCGAAGGCATTTGAGGGATGATAATGCCCTTTTGTTTTTGTATATTCACCGTTGATAACCCCGGCAGGTATCCTGGTGATATCATATCTGAGATGATGACGTTCGAGCCAGGTGTGGTCTCCGTGCGTCTGGTAGAGGTCCCGGTACATATAATACAACGGCGTGTCCGGATCACGATTCGATGGACGGGAGGCAAATACATTCTCCATATCCTCCACGGTCCTTACGGACGGGGTGGGAAGGGAGCCGGGCCAGAACATTTTCATGGAATAATGATATGCATTTTCTGCTATAAGGACATGATTATTTCCCGAACCAACCGGAGATACTTTTTATCGGGAAAAGACAATGGTATATCTATGCAGATCGCAATAACCCGGCTCGCGGAAAAAGGTACGAAAGATCAGGCATTGTGCGAAAAATACGGCCATTCAGCCAGGATAGTCTCGCCGCTGCGGGCGGAGCTTAGGGCAAGTCTTGTTCAAACATTTGTTCTAGCCGCAAATGACGGAGATTTTGATGCGATCTTCTTCACAAGCGCATATCCGGCAAAACATATAGGCATGCTTCTTGACCGGGAGATCACGAAACGCTGTCGTGTCATTGCAATCGGACCGCAGACGGCAAAGATCCTGCATGATCAGGGGATTGCCGCAGAGACCCTCCCAACTTTTTACTCGCGAGACTTCGTGCCGTACCTCGGCGAGTGGATCGAAGGGAAACGTATAGGAATCCCCAGGGCGGATGTTCCAAACCCTGAGCTGATTCGAGCGATAGAAGATGCGGGAGGAATGGCCTTTGAGTACCGATGCTACGGGCTTGTCCCAACCGGCGAACTCCTTGATCTGGAGGGGGCGGACATAGTGCTTTTCACCAGCGCAAACTCCTTTTCACAGGCGCAACTGCCTGATCTTACCAGGATCATTCCCACAGCGATAGGAGAAATCACGGCAAAACGCATGCAGGATGGCGGCGTTGCGCCGGTCGTAGTTGGAGACGGATCGCTTGAAGGGACACTCATCAAACTAAACGAATATCTGAAAACACAATAACAGAATATTCCCTTTTTTTCTGTCTTTGAAAGAACAGACAATTGTCTGACAGATGAACTGACTGATAAAAACTGGAAGTCCGACGGAAAACGCCGGCAAAACTGGACAATTGTCTGACAGATGAACTGACTGATAAAAACTCTAAAAGAAAAGATGCATCGACCGGGACTCGAACCCGAGTTTAGGCGTTGGCAACGCCTAGTGATAACCACTACACTATCGATGCTAGTGTGCCCTATTCTATTACATAAATTCGTATAAAAAGATTTCTACCAGATAAGCCAGGCCCAGGAGCCTGCTATAAGACAGCAGAGGAAGAAACCTATGATCGCACACCCATTGATGAGCGGCAGACCTGGCTGGGGTTTTCCGGCATTTACCGGCACCAAAAGGATCAAAAGACCGACAATCCCGCCGATAAGTGCACCAAATGCAGGCAGATACAGACCGAAAACCGAGATGACACCCTCGCCTCCGGCAAACACCTGTGCCGAGACCACAAGGATCGCCGGCATGATCACATCCCCCATACCGATCATGTACGCGCCGCGTTCTCCTTTTGAATCACGGGTGGAAAAACCGCTCTTCCGATACGAGTAACCTTTCGTCTTTGGAACGAGAAACATGATCGGCATCTTCTGACGAAGCACGCCGTCTGCGAGGGTCAGCATATGCTTCGACCTCTTCACCGCAATAAAATCATAGACCATCAGCAGAACAAGAAGGATAAGGACGGGCAGAAGCGAGAGCGACACGCCAAAAATAGCTGCACATCCTGCCGCCACAACGATTCCGGCGATGTTGATCACATACCACTCAGGATAGAACCAAAGAAGAGCGATGATCCCGATCCCGAAAATCACACCCCCCACATCTGCCCAGATACCCAGTCCGAGCTGCCGCAGGAGAGCCATTACCACATAATAGATCACTGCCGCCAGGGAAAAGCCGATGATGATGCTGATTACCTGCTGTGCCTTCCATTTGATGAGGATGAGCAGGACGGCAGTAACCACCAGCATCGCGAAGATGAACAGAAACGCATTCAGAACTGAGTCCGGATCCTCAAATGCACCCAAACCTGCCTCCGTGACCGGACCGATGAGAAGGACAGCAAGAAGGCTTGTCACCGCCATCATCAGAATAAGACCGGCATATGACGCCGCTGAACGCAGAGTATGTTCACTCATATATAGTTAAGTTAATATTAACCCTCACCTTAGTTAAACTATGAATGTTCGCGACATCATTCCGGAGATACTGCTCATCCTTCTGATGGCGGTATCCGCGATCGTGGTTGTCAGCAGATTATGGCAGGACG
Organism: Methanocorpusculum sp. UBA424; assembly: GCA_002498375.1. GTDB lineage: Archaea > Halobacteriota > Methanomicrobia > Methanomicrobiales > Methanocorpusculaceae > Methanocorpusculum. Next base: position 47,546 of record DAHC01000015.1, on the reverse strand, counting down.
CCATCATATCCATCGGGATTCTGCTGCTTATACTTGCATTCGGCGGGCTCATCCTGCAGGTACTGGTTCGTCTCCGCAGGCTGGAAGAACAGGCAGCCCAGCGTGAGCGCATGCTGAGAAGCAATCTTGAAGATCTGGGAAGACAGCTGATCGCCAAGCAGGACCACACCTCCCAGACGGTCATCGAGGCGGTCGAAAGTATCAAAATGCGGATGTACCGTTAGATGGGTGTTGCCCTCCGGCCGCTTCTTGCGGAATATAAAGAGTCGCCTGGATGGGAAGGGCTCGGCGGGATTGCGGCGATCGATGCATTCAACGCATTGTATCAATTCCTCTCCGGGATACGGCAGGCTGACGGCGCCCCCCTTATGGACAATGAAGGGCGCACCACGTCCCATCTGAGCGGGTTGCTTTTTCGGAACGCGAACCTGATAGAGAAGAATATCACCCCCGTATATGTTTTTGACGGAAAGCCGCCGGTCTTCAAAGCATCAACACTCGCAAAACGCCGTGAAGTTCGGGAAAATGCCGCAGATGCATGGGAAAAGGCACTGAAAGAAGGAGATGAAGAGAGTGCCAGAAAGTTTGCGATGGCTTCATCGAAGGTCGACGCATATATAATCGATTCATCAAAGGAACTCCTGTCTGCCCTTGGAATAGCGTGGATACAGGCACCCGAAGAGGGAGAAGCGCAGTCCTCATTTATGACGCAGAGCGGAGACGTGACCTATGCGGTTTCTCAGGATTATGATTCCCTCCTTTTTGGGGCCCCTGACCTGGTTAGAAACATCACCGTCTCGGGCAAGAAAAGAATTCGGGGAAAGGTACTCTCAGTGTATCCTGAGCGGCTCAGGCTGGAAGCGGTACTCGCAGGAATGAGGGTAACGCAGGAGGAACTGATCCAGATAGCGTTACTAATCGGAACTGATTACAACAGCGGGGTTCCGGGTGTTGGGCCAAAGACCGCTGTCAAGATCGTCAGAGAGGGGAAATTTTATGACCGGATCGGCGAGTCGGAAAATGCGGCAGAGCCGGATCAGCTGATCGGATACTTTATGGATCCCCCCGTCGAGCGGTCCTATAAAATTGAAAGCCGGCCGCCGGATCCGGATCGGGTCATTGATCTGTTATGTGGGGAGCATGGATTCACGCAGGAAAGGGTTGAGGCCGGCCTTGAACGGCTCGGTGCAAAAAAAGGCCAGGCAACTCTGGATTCCTGGTTCTAAATTACTTTTTTACCTTAAGACAAAAGTGTCGCATCAATAGAACTGGATTTCTAAAAAAATGAGAATAGATAAATATCAGGCGCTTTTGCCAACGATGACGACCGTCTTTTCGGTCATTTTTGCAAAGACACCATTCTCCAGCACACCCGGAATCGCATTTATAGCGGATTCAAGCAGAGCAGGATCGTCAACTTTGCCAAACGCGCAGTCAAAAATATAATTTCCATTGTCCGAGATTACCGGGCCGTCCTTTTTAACGCCGTTTCGCATCACAGGCTCGCCGCCAAGGGAAGCAAGTTTCCTGCAGACGCTCCCGTAAGCAAACGGCAGTATTTCGATTGGTACGGCGGCATCCAAAACCGAGACCTCCTTTGCCGAATCGATCACCACGACAAACTGCTTTGCCGCATCAGCCACGATCTTTTCTCTGAGATGTGCCGCCCCACGTCCTTTGATCATCTGCTTTGAGGGAGTGACCTGGTCCGCCCCGTCAATGGCAATGTCTAAAACCGGGTGGAGAGAAAGAGTCGTCAGCGGAATGCCGTACTCCTCGGCACGCATCGCAGTCTGATTGGAGGTCGGAACACCAAAGATCCGCAGGCCCTCTGACCTGATCCGTTCTCCCAGACGTTCCATCGCAAAAAACACGGTAGACCCGGTGCCAAGGCCCACGACCATCCCATCCTTAACCAAATCAGCCGCACGATATCCGGCATTTCTTTTTGCTTCTGTCACAGCATCCATTATGCTCACAAATATGCGTGACATACTAATAATGACTTTGGATAAGCATCTACCCTATTGGTTTATAATAAAGAAAATCCTTTTTTTTATAACATCTATGAAAGATCCGCTCCCAACTGGAAAAACGCTGATACTCATTCTCATCTCGGCATCCCTTGCCGCATTCATGTCATCCCTTGACGGGACGATCGTCAATATCGCCCTCCCGAGTATTGCCGAGGCATTCGGCCTCACCACATCCTCGGTCGCCTGGGTAAGCACCATCTATCTTCTTGTCATCGCCGGACTTTTACTGATCGTCGGTAAACTTACCGACACCATCGGTCTGAAAAAAATATTTCTGGCAGGATTTTCCATCTTCGTGATCGGATCTTTTTCCTGCGGATTTTTCCCCGAACTTCTGAATTCATATCAGATTCTTTTGATATCACGAATCATTCAGGCAATAGGCGGTGTGATGATGATGGTGGTGGCGCCCGCCATGCTTTCCCGATTCATGCCTGGAAATCAGCGGGCGAAAGGTCTCTCGCTTGTGATGCTCTTTGCCGCCATCGGCATGGCACTTGGTCCGACACTTGGCGGGTACCTCACCGAATATCTCTCCTGGAACTGGATCTTTTACATCAATGTCCCGGTCGGCATCATTGCCGTCATTCTCGGTATGATCGTCATCCCGGAAAACAAACCCGATTCGTGCCCTCTGCAAAGATTTGACACCCTCGGGGCGATCCTTATTTTTATCGGCCTTGCGGCGCTGCTCTTCGCCTTCTCGGAAGGATTCTCCCTTGGCTGGACATCGCTTCCAATCATCATCTCAGCTCTCCTTGCCGTATTCTGTATCGGCGGTTTTATTCAAAGAGAACGGCACTACGAAAATCCGCTGATCGACCTTGGCATGTTCAAAAGCAGATCGTTTCTTATCGTGAACGTAGTCTTGGCACTGCTCTTTTTCACCTTTGCCGGAGCAAACTATATGCTCCCGTTCTATCTTGAATATGTGCACGGATTTTCGACCTCAAATGCAGGACTGATTCTGACAACGCTGTCGATCGGCATGATGATCACTGGTGTTATTTCCGGTCAGATCTATGGTAAACTCATTGGAAAGATCAAGTATATGATCATGGTCGGAGTCGTGTTGATCGGTGCTGGATATTTCCTGCTCACGCATCTGAGCCCGGTCACCGGATTAGGTGTCATTATCACGGCGCTTGCATTAATTGGTCTTGGTCTCGGCGTTACGACCACACCACTTACAACACTGATCATGGGAGCTGCACCGGCATCGAAACAAGGGATGGTTTCCGGTCTGACCGGTCTGGAGCGTTACGCCCCCATGACGATCGGCGTGGCAGTCTATAACCTGATTTTGATCGTGGGTATCGTCACGATCATCAAAAATTCCGGGATCACGGAGATACCTCCGGCACAAATCAGCGCATCGATCCTCGCACTCGGTTTTGACATGGCATTTGCCCTTTCGGTAATTCTCTCAATATTTATTCTGATTCTCTGCTTCTTCATCAAAGAAGAAAAAGCAGCAGCTGATGAATAATCTTTTTTTTTTGAAACAGAAATATATGGTTGTAAATGCAACTAAATAATGTCAATGCAGCAAAACACATTACAGAGAGGTCTTGGCCACAACATCATGGCCTTTGACAAGTATTTCCGAATCTATCTGAAAAATAGTCTTAAAGACCATGACCTCAATGCCGCTGAGGGAATGGTTCTCCTCTCCCTTTTGGAAAATGGACGAAAAACCGAGGCAGAGATTTTCAATAATATACATACCGCTGAGTCGGAAATAACCCAGGACCAACTGGTACAAGAACTGCATTATGATAAAAGTGTGATGACCAGAACGATGCAGTCGCTTGAAGGAAAGGGATATGTAATCAGATCCGTGAACCCAAAAGACAGCAGATCATTTATATTCAATCTGACGGAAACTGGGTTGGAATTCAACGAAGTGCTCATGACCATCATGATAAAATGGAATGCCGCAGTACTGGATGGATTCACACCAGAGGAAATCAATTCGATGAACGATATGCTTGCAAGACTTGCTCAAAATGCGAAAGCAGCCGGCAGCCGGGAGAGAAAATGAACAAACACGCAAAAATCGCAAAAAACGCTGGGAAAGGGCTTGCCGCATATCTGACTGACTGGAAAAATCTTCTGGCGCACGCCCTTTTGGGATGCCTTCTGCTTCTCATTGCGATTATCGCACCAGTCCCGATTTGGGGAAAGCTTCTGCTGATCGTCTGTCTGGTGACGCTGAACATTCTTCGCATGAGATGGTCAAAGGCACGAAAGGTGAAAAAAACGGCGGAAAGATGATCTGAAAAACCCCTTTGACAATTACCTATAAATGCACCTGATGTTATGTAGTTAGTAACGAAACCGGAGGCAGGATCATGACATACGCAGTAATTTACTTTTCACGAACGGGAACCAGCAGAAGGATTGCTGAAAAAATCGCGAAAAAACTTTCCATCGAACCGGTTGAAGTGACCGACAACATGGATTGGGACGGCACTCTCGGCTATATGCGTGCAGCACGCTATGCGATGAAGAATAAAGAGGTCGCCATTCAGACCCGCGGAAAAATCGGCGAGGTGGACGAGTATATCGTCGTGAGCCCGATGTGGTGTGGAAAAATCACCCCGGCTATCAGAAAACTGTTGGGCGAAGTTCCAAAAGAAAAAGTGCATCTGATCGTCTCGTCGGGCGGCATGAACCTGAAAGAACGAGATGGATATCTTTCCGTTCTGGACATCATGAAAAGCAAACATAACGAGGATCAGCTTATTGATACTTTCGTCAGCAGTTTAACTGCATAATCTATCCTCTTTTTTATGACGGAATCAGCATCCGGATGGCGATCACCAGCATCAGGATGAAAAAGATGCGCCGAAGCCAGACCTCAGGCACGCGGCCCGAGATTTTGACGGCAAACAACACCATCGGTATTGCTGTAATGACGAGGATCGCCCACATCAGGACGTCGATGTAGCCAATGAGATAAAATCCGTATGCGGAGAGATCGATCCCAGCCGAAAAACCATTCACCAGATATGAGAGGATCCCGCCTACCGTGATGAAGAGAATAGCAGCAGAGGAGGTTGCTGCCGCTTTTTTCATCGAAAATTTTCCAAGAAGTACCATAAGCGGTACAAGAATAGTTCCGCCGCCAACGCCCAGAAGTCCCGACATGAATCCTGTGGTACCGCCGATACCCGCGGCAAGAGGAGCTGCCATTTTCTCTCCCGTACCCGACGGAAGAGAAGTGACCAGCCGAATTGCACCGAGGATCAGCATTACGCCAAAAAGAAGCGTGAGAATCTGAACCGGCAGATATGTGGCGACCGTACCGCCGATGAATCCGGTTACCGTACCGCATAACCCCATCATAACGGCGTCACGCCATACAACATTTCCCTTTTTTGTATGACCAAACGCACCGGTCAAAACGGTTGGGAATGCCGCGGCGAGACTGGTCCCAAATGCCACCAAAATCGCCATATCATCGGGGACACCGGACTGGCGAAGAACAAAATACATCACCGGCGCATACAAAAATCCGCCGCCCACCCCCAAGAGGCCGGACATAAAACCGGCAATAAGGCCGGTTCCAATCAAAATACAGATGAAGATTGGGTCCATGATATCAGGGTATTATCTCGCAGCCGTTATATCGTGTGTGGGTAAATGCATCCATGCCAAGTCTGCCTTCATCGATCATTGCCCTGATGCGGGGAAGATATTCTACGAGAGCATCATGGAGGTTCCTGACCGTGCCGCAAACGAGTTGATATTCGTCACGCCAAGGACGAACAATATTCGAGTAAAGACAGCGGCCTCCGCAGAATCCGTATATGTCACAGGAAAGACAGGGTTCCCGAACAGGTATTTCCGGGAGGGAAAGCGGATCGGCATCTTTGATATCCCCCGCATAATAATCTGCCATCCCAACCATGATTGGACAAGGAGCGATCCGGCCGTTGGTCATAATGCTGTAATTCACGTACCCCGAGCCGCACCTGAGTTTCGACGAGCGGCCAAGCAGGAGATCCTCGGTTGTCGAAAGAAACGGATACCATTTTGGAACAACGCCTGTTATCTCGATTCGCGAGACCCACTCGGAAACGAGCCGGCGGATACCGGAATTGTACTCCTCGCTCCACGCGGAAAATCTCCGACGGGAGAAGTCGCCGGTGAAATCCGCATCCATCTGCCAGTGGATCGAACTGAAATGTTCTGCAAGATGAGTAACGGCAGAAAATATTTCCGTGTCTTCAGCCACGGTCATTCTGGCAATAAGTTCGCCCGTGTATCCGTTGGAGCGGATCAAATCGGCGGTGCCAAGAACGAGATCATACATTCCCACCCCCCGATGCCTGTCGGTCAGATCCTTTTCCCCGTCGATAGAAATAAGGATCGTCTCGAACCTGTTTGTGTATTCTTTCGGGAGCTTCCCAAGAAGGGTTCCGTTCGTCTGGAGCATGAACCGTTTGACCGGCGCATGATCCATGATCTCCATAATCAGATCCGATCGGATGAGCGGCTCCCCGCCGATAAACGTGAGAACAGCGTTTGGATCTTTTGCGAGAAACGCGTAGAGTTCCGTCAACGGGAAAGCCAGATCTTCGCAGATCGTTTCATCGATCGTTCCCGGAGAGTGACCCGCAGGATCTTCCTCTTCAAACATCTTTCCCCTGCAGTATGAACAGCAGAGATTACAGTCATCGGTCACGATCAGATGGAAAAACATACGTCAGTTGATGGTCAGACCATTCGTTTCCGCGATCTCAAGATATGTATCCGCTACATACTCGGCCTGTTTTTTTGTCATGCCGTAGGTGTTGAACTTCCACACCTTGGTGGCGCCGGGAATGATGCCGGTAATGCCCTTTTTTGAGAGCGCACTCGATAAGAAAAATCCCCGTTTCTTGTGGGTTTGAGCAACCTGATCAAAGGAGCCGGTGGTGTCCACACGTGTCAGGGTGTGTTTTCTCGGGTACTCGGAAAGGATCTTCGTTCCCGCGATCGATCGAAGAGCCTCGACTACGATCTTACTGTTGGCAAGTTCTTCGTCGAAGTGTTCGACGCGGGCCTTAACCGTCGGGAATGAAGCAAGAAGGCCGACGATTGGAGCACCCATCAGGGAACATCCAAGAATGCCAACCTCTTTGATGCCGAATTTTCGTCCGGTGATGTCGCCTTCCATCTGCGTCGTGCGGAAGACCTCGTCGGCACGCTCCTCGGTAGCGGCAAGAATTCCCGACGGGGCGGGGGCGGCCATACTCTTATGACCGGAGCCGACGATAAAGTCGACCCCGAGCTCTTTCCCGTTCACCGGCATGACCCCAACGGTATATACCCCATTGTAGAGGACAGGAATATCATACTGGTGAGCAACCTTTACGATGCCTTTTACATCATGCATGTTGCCGAACTGATAATCCACATGATCGATGTAGAGCAGCTTCGGCGCGGTACCGAATTCGCGGACAACATCCTCGATCCGATTCGCCGCAGCCTCGGCCGTGATATGGTTGTCGGCAGTTTTTGGGATCTCACGAACGATTCCCTTCTGAAGTTCGACGGAAAGATATGAAGTATAGTGGGCAAGCGCACCGATCAGAACAGGATCGCCTTTTTCCACATAGGTTCCGGCAACCTGCTGGAATCCGCGGCGTGCGCCGGGAACCGTGCGTGCCTGGGCCATGCCAAGCCATTCGGCAACATCCACATGGAAATCCTTCAGCGGCGGGTTCTGGATATAATCCAGGCGGAACGGCTTTCTGCAGTTGTCACAAACCGAGTATCCATCTCCCCAGGAGATCATCGCCTTCATCGCTTCGGGCGTCAGACGGCCTGCGACCTGAATCGGATCAAGATTGATGGAGGTCTCCTCAATCATGCGTGCGTCGATATTATCACAGCATTTCATAAGAGTTCCTCTCTGAGTATGGATATCTGTTTCTCCACTGAAGCGAGGGCCTTTGCGGTTTTTGCCTTCTGGTCGTCGTCAAGGGAGTGGTCCGGGGCAGTAGTCCGGAGAATAGCTCTGATATCCGTTAAGGAGAACAAGGCCTGAAATACTGCATCTGCGGCTCGCTGTGACATGATGCTATGTACGTCTACTCCTGGACAAAAGAAAATATCGTTACAGGCTGACGAGACCGAGGAGGAAGAGAACCCCTATGATGATCGGAACATGGATGAGATAGATGATCAGCGTGTGGCGGCCAATGAAACAGAGCGGGGCAAATCCCCGCGGCATCTCGCCAAGCCGGGTGAAGATCCCGTGCCGAATGCCGTCTTTATATACTACCGATCCGAGTGCCACTCCGAGAAGAACGACCCCGAACCAGGGGATGAGCGGCTCATAATCCAGAGTCGCAAATCCATTGTAGGTGATACCAAACGGGATCAAAAACGCAGGCCCCCGAAGCAGCGAGACGATCGGCGAAAGGGCGATACAGATCAAGCCGAATACAAGCGGGATATATGGTTTGACTTTCATCACGACAAACGGGATGGAAAGGATAGTGGAAACGCCAAGCAGATGCAAAATGCCGAAAACGACCGTTTCCGCAGGATAGACGAGCCAGGTCACTATCGTAATGACGGCGGCAAAACAAAGGAGATAGAGACCGCGGAAAAAGAGTTTCTTCGCGGCCCGTACGGGACTGGGCTCACAGCCGGTAGAGAGAACGAGGGAGACGCCGGCGATCACTACAAAGAGAAATGCGATCGGCGCACCCGACATGGTATACGGATCGAACCAGGGGGCAAGCCCGGTCTTAAAGAAGTAGAGACAGAAGAGGATATGATATATGATCATTAAAATGAGGGCAATTCCGCGTGCGGCATCCAGTTCGAAGTAGCGTGACCCTCTCATTGGATTTATGTTGATGTGGATATCATATCTATCCATCGGAAAATGAAAGACGAACATATTATCGAGGCGATCGGGATGACCCGGGTCGTCATAAGGAACGGAGAGGTCGTGGAAGTAGGAGAGCCGGAGGTCCGGTTCTGTCCGCTTGCAAAACGATTTGCAACACCAGTTGACCCGATTACGAAGGAATCTGTGCAGAAAAACATCGAGTCGCGGATCAAAAACTTCGGGATGTGTACAAACGATCGTCAGGTTCTTGACAAGGAAACCTTCGTTCTGTTTGGAGCCTCCGAGCTGATGAGCACAGGTCTGAGAACAAAGACGCTGGATGCTGCAGTCATCTGCGCAGACGGAGCCGGTACGGTGATCGTGCGCACACCGGACCTTGTCCAGGGACTCGGCGGAAGGATGTCTGGTCTCGTCTCGACGACTCCATATCCGGAAGTTATGAAAAAAATCGAGGAGGCAGGCGGTATCGTGATCGATAAAGAGACCGCGAAACTTGACGTACTCGCCGGACTTGCACGGGCAAAAACTGAAGGCTGGACTAAAACGGCAGTTACGATTGCAGGATTTCAGCATGAACTCGCAGAGGAGATCCGCACAAAATATCCGGAAGCTTTGATCATCGCCGTTCACACCTCCGGCGTCAAAAGCGCAGAGAATGCAGAGAGACTGGTTGCCGCTTCCGATCTGGTCTTTGCCTGCGCCTCGAAGTATGTCCGTGCCGCCGTTTCCAAAGCCCTGGTCCAGGGAGGCGTTGGCGTGCCGGTATATGCCATGAGCCAGGCAGGAAAACGCCTGATCATGGAAAGGCTGATCGAAACTGATCAGCAGATCCTGGTGAAAAACACCAAGCTGCCGGTCGAGGATATGGGAAAACAGCCGGAACCTTTAGTCTAATTTTTCACCCGCGTAACACCGGTCCTGAAGCCAAATACCGGTGAGAAAAAAGAGCATTCAGCATCGCGTCTTGGCGCCATTCCAAACGCGATTTTGACCCATTTTTACAATCCAGTCAGCATTTCCGCATAGACAGAAAAGGTTTAAATGATTGGAGCCAAGTAAAAATCGTTTAAAGAATTGTGTATCAGGTCACTAAGATCTTCTGTTTAACGGCAATGTGACCAGTCTTTTTGCACATAGTGAGTCTGCCCCTTTGGACAGATGAAACCTTCAATCGAGGGAAAAAATGAAACCAAAGTACATTACATCAATTTCTGCGCTTGACAATCTCGTCGGGCTTGCTCCCAAAGAAAGGGAGATGATGGAGAGAGTCACCGACGTATTCCCTTTTCGGGCCAACGACTATTACCTGTCCCTGATCGACTGGAAAGACCGGAGGGACCCGATCAAAGCTATTATCATCCCCGACTCCCGTGAACTGGAAGCCGGCGGATCTGCTGATCCTTCCTGTGAAAAGGATTATACCAAACAACCCGGTCTCCAGCACAAATACGATCAAACCGGACTTCTTCTTTTAACCGATGTCTGCGGCGGGATATGCCGCTTCTGTTTTCGAAAACGCCTTTTTATGTCCTGCGAACGCGAGACCGTGAAAGACGTATCCGAAAATATTGCATACATCAGAGAACATACGGAAATCACCAACATTCTTCTTACCGGAGGGGATCCGCTGACCCTTGATACCCGGCATCTTGAATCCGTGATCCGTGAACTCCGCGAGATCCCGCATGTGAACATCATCCGGATCGGGAGTAAAATGCTCGCATACGATCCATACCGTATCATCAACGATTCTGAACTTCTTTCTGTCCTCTCCCGGTACAGCACCCCGGAGAAACGGATATATTTGATGGCGCACTTCAACCACCCAAACGAGATCACTGATGTCTCGATTCAGGCGGCGGAAGCACTGCAGAAATCCGGCGTTATTGTTGTCAATCAGACACCGATTCTCAACGGAATCAATGCCGAACCCGAAACGCTTACGGCCCTGTTTCGAAAACTGTCCTTTGCCGGGATATCTCCATATTATGTCTTCCAGTGCCGGCCGGCAACCGGCAACGGACTGTTCCAGGTCCCGGTCGAGACATCCTACGATATTCTTCAGGAGTCCTGGAAAAACTGTTCTGGACTTGCAAAACGGGCGCGGTTCATTATGTCCCACTCGACCGGAAAGGTGGAAGTTGTTGGTAAGGATGAGCAGAACGTCTTCATGCGGTATCATCAGGCCGCCGAAAATGATGATATCGGGAAGTTCATGACGTTTCCAACAAATCCGAAGGCAGAATGGTTCGATGATTATCTTGCGGGAAAGACGTCAAGTGAGTAATCCAGACATGCCGTATCCGCATTCTGCCCTCCAAACAGGATCTTTTTTTTCGGGAGAGTTCTGGAAAAATCGTATTATTATCTATAAGAACTAAAATAGACACGCATGAAACGAGTCACGTCTGACCGCAGATCTGGGAGATTGGAAGAATGACGGAAAACCATATCTTCGGTCCGGTCATGTCCCGCAGACTCGGACGGTCACTTGGGATCGATCTTCTGCCCTTCAAAACCTGTTCATATGACTGTGTTTACTGTGAATGCGGAGCGACCACCCATCTGACGAAAAAAAGGGCCGAGTTTTTTCCAACTGAAGAGGTGATCTCCCAGCTGGATACGGTCCTCAGCAAAGGGCCGACTCTGGATTACATAACATTTGCCGGATCAGGCGAGCCGACCCTTTCCCTCTCGATCGGACGGATCATCAGACACCTGAAAACTGCCTATCCAGAATATAAAGTGGCAGTTCTCACGAACGGGAGCCTTCTTGGAGATAAAGAGGTCAGAAACGATCTCTCAGCGGCAGACCTGGTTATCCCAACCCTGACCAGTACCAGTCAGGAAACATTTGAACAGATACATCGTCCGTGTCCCGGCCTCCTGACAAAAACAGTCATCAGTGATATCCGGGAGTTTCGAAAGGAATTCGGGGGAGAGATCTGGCTGGAGATCTTCCTCATACCGGGCCTGAACACCACAGATGATGAACTGGCATCGCTCAGTGAGGCCATTCGAATGATCCGGCCAAAACGCATCCAACTGAACACGCTCGACCGGCCGGCGGCAGAGGACTGGGTCACGGCCCCGGATCCGGACGAGCTGGAAAATATCAGAAAATACTTTGCTGAACTCAAGATCCCTGTAGATGTGGCCGGAGTCTGTTGTGAGCAGCCCGATGTCTGCAGAGCCGGAGAAAGCAGCATGAACAGATCCAAAAACCCTCCGCATCCGGCCTTTGACGGTTGAAGATATGGCATCCATGACCGGATTACATCATCATGAAATAGCAAAGTACCTCTCGGGGCTTCTTGAAGAGGGAACGGTCCATATCCAGAGGGGAGAAAGAGGGGGAGCGTCTCCCGTTATCCTGCCGGATCATTCCAGACAGATATGATAAAACATCCCGCACGCAGCCGATAAATCATAGAATACAAATCAGAAACAACTGCATGAAAAAAGAATCACGTGCATTGCACTTCGGATTCATATGCGAGGGATGGGATTCGAACCCAAGAACTACTACTAGACTAGCCCCTCAAGCTAGCGCCGTTGACCTGGCTTGGCTACCCTCGCACTGTGCGACCTATACATGTGGGTCAGTCAAGTAAATAAATCTGCTGGATTTACACAGAGCACTTGGACATCACTGTGCAAAAAACAAGGCAAGCGTATTTATGTGTTCCGTGATAGACACAAAGATACAATGTGGCGGAGCATACTCGAACAATTTCAGGACTCGCCCTCGCAGCAGAGAGTCGTCCGTTTTCTTCTTGAAAACGGTTTCGGCGTATCCACCGAGGGAAAAGCAGTAGTAAACGGCATAGAACTTTCCGCATCCGCGCTCGCACGCGTGATAAAAGTCGACAGACGGGTCGTGGACTCCACCCTGCGCAGAATCTGCGAGATCGATGAACTGCAGTCTCTCTTTTCCCGTCTCCGGGTCACCCCGGATCTCACAGACGGCGCCAAAAATCTCGGCCTCTCGGTGATAACCATCCTCCCGAATAACGCCGGCGACAAAAACATCGTCGCGTCAGCGGTCGACGTCCTCGCATCCTACGATCTGCCGCTTCGGCAGATCTTCGTCACCGACCCCTACGTGGTCGAAACACCGCGCCTTGTCATCATCATCGACGGCGTGATCCCGGCAGAGGCCATCCAGAAACTCCGCAATCTTCCAACCGTCAGATCGCTCATCCTCTAGCTTTGGTCAGTCACAAACGGACAGATTAATTACGTCATATAACTAACACTTAGAGATATGGTATCCAGCATTGTCCTTCCGATAAAAAAAGTCAACTCACTTGTTGACTCAAAAATTTCCGTGGAAATAAAAGATGAGGGATGTAAATTCGAGGGACGGCTCGTCGCGATGGACGAGTATCTCAATCTTCACCTCGAAGAAACCGTTGAGATCACCGCAAACGGTCGAAGAAACATCGGCACCGTCGTCATACGCGGAAACAACATCCTCACCATCTCTCCGCTGAACTAAATATGTCCAGAGAAGCTGAACTAAACGAAGCGGACGAAAAAACATTTGCCTATCTCAAAGAACACCCGAAAGGAGTTCTGCAGAGCGACCTCTGGAAAGCAATCGAGGTGGACAGCCGCACCTGTTCGCGCATCCTCAAAAAACTGGAGGATGCAGGCCTCATCGCCCGGGAAGAAACGAAAAAAGACGGGACGAGGACATACCTCATCACCGTCGTCCACACCTCTCAGGCAGTCGATCCAAGCCTTTTGATGGCGGGAGAGTACATCGTTCCGTGCGTCGCCTGCGAAGAAGAGTGTACAGTCGAACACTGTAAGATGCTCGAAGACTGGATCTATGAACTGGTCTTCGACGAACTCGAATAACCTCTATTTTTTCTCTGTCAATCAATAACGAAACCTATTTCTCCATAGCCTACAGATTCAGTGTATTATGTCGGCAGGTTTTTTTGACCGGTTCTCTGCAAAGAAACCCTGGATCGTCGAGAGTGTACCGCCGCCCTCGACAGGTCACGGGGCAGGAATGCAGGTGCCCGAATACAAGTCCAACCCTTATTTTATCGTCGCATCCGTAGAGATGGGAAACACCACCACCAAATGCATCCTGACAGGGACGAACCTTGATACCGGAAAATCCTACATCATCAACAAAACCGTTTCCATGAGCAGGGACGTTCGAAAACCAAAAAGCGGCGAGGAAATCTTTGGAGCCACCCTTGACGGAACGGAGCTTACCAGGGAGTCCGTCACCGAACTTGTGAGAGACACACTGATCAAATGCCACAAAGATGCAGATCTGAGCATCAAAGACGAGCTTGATTTCGTTGTGAGAAGCACGGGAGTTGTGGCCGCAATGGACTCGCCCGATCAGGTCGGCGAGTTCGTCAAGGCACTCGCAAACGGATGCCTGCTCGCCGGCGTCCCGCCGAAAAAGATGACACCCCCAATGGGGATCAACAGCCTCCCAAAAAAACTCAGAGACTTTTCCTATGCAGACCGGCTCGTTTTCACCGGAGCGATCGCCGGCGTAATGCCCCCGGTGGGTTCAACCGGTGTCGAGATGGTCGCAAACGAGATGGAAGGGGAGCTCGCAATGGCAGGAATAAAAGAGGGGGCCAAATGGACCGGCGTGGATTTTCGAAATCCCTGCATCTCCATGGACTTTGGAACAACGCTTGACGGCCGTATCACCAGCGATGTCGATCCAAAAGCGGAAAACCCGTTTGCAAAAACGATTGGAAACTTCTGCGGCCTCGCTGGCGCCATACCAGATGCGATCATCCGCGGAACAGGTCTCGTCGATAAAAAGAAAGGAACGGCGCTTGATCTTTTCGGGGAAAAATGCAAGCCGGCCTCGACCCGTGCAACGAAAAAAGCACTGCCCTACATTGAGCGCTGCATGGAGATCATCGACGTCGCCGAAGTTCCGCGTGACCGCACGCATTTCGGCAAAGTGCCGGTCTGCGCCGATGTCGCCGAGGACTCCGGCATCGTTCTGATCGGTGTCGATATCGGTGTGAACGGCGATAAGACCGCAGACCTCGAAGCGATCGGAGCAGAGATCGCGAAAAATGAGAACAAGGAGGTCATCAGGGAAGTGGTCGACAGAGTCTGTGCAAACGTCGCACTCAAGATCATCGACCTCTGCATCAAGAGAAACTTCCTCCCGAAAAACAGCTCGATAGGATTCACCGGCCGTGCGATCATCTCCGGGAACAAACCCCAGTATATCCTTGAAGGCGTGATGGAGAGAGGGATCTACGATGATGCGGTCGACCACCTCGTCTTCGTCGACGACGGACTCGCCCGCGGAGCGGCACTTATGGGCCGTTGTATGAATAGTATCGGACATCCCAAATGCCCGATCGGCGGTGTTCGGGGCGGACATTGTATAATGGCAAAACGCCAAAAGATAGGTAAGTAATATGGCAGACGAAGAATTTGATTTAGTCATTCCTCCGGGAACGCCGAGAACGATCATCCGCGACGCCGCACTCAAGTTCGACGTAGAACTCGTGAGTGTCACCCGTCCGCTGAATTATGCCAACATGGTCAACGACGAACGCGAGCTGCTGGCACTGCGGGGAAAGAAAGAGGAGATCGAAAAAGCAAATGAATTCCTTTATCAGAAGATAAAAGAGTTTATCGACAGCTAACTTTTTTTTTACTTTTCAAAAGGGCCGATCCTCTATACGAAAAGAGAGGCTGAAAAATATTGGATATGTTAATTGATATTTTCGAGACTGTATCCGCGTGACGTCAGAAGAGCTTTTACTCTATCGCGGTGATTTCCCTGAAGTTCAATAGAGTTTTCCTTCACGGTGCCCCCACATGCAAGCCGGCCCTTGAGAAACTTGGACAGATCCTCTAAATCGATCTCATACGGATCGAGACCGTCGACAACGGTCACTTCTTTACCGTACCGTCTCTTGCTGACTTTAACGCTAATACGCTGCTGTTCTTTTGCGACTTCTTCGCAAATACAGAGTTCCTTTGGTAAACCACATTTCGGGCAGATGCCACTGTTCATTGCAGTAGTTAGTTGGTGTCAGCAAGTTAAAATATATATGGTTGAACGGGCAGAAGCCGATCAAGGAAAGTTATCCTTTGAAATTATAAAAATAATTATTGAGTTTCTCTTTTTTCGTCACAATATCCCGCTCGGCTTTCGATAAAAGAAGATCACGCTCCCTGCTTTGGATTGCAGGACAGTATTTGCAGAAGGCGTCATCAATATCGTTCCAGACTGCGCGGACCGGGCAGTAATACTCGCCATCATATTGTTCCACAGAAAAGCCCCCGGGAAACGGCATACCTACCGGATGAACCGGTTCGTCTTTGATGAACACAGTGTAGGCAGCGATCAGATATTTGAGGGAACGCAGACGGTCTCCCGGCGTTCCTTTCGATGCTGCTCGACGGGCATCGACCGTAAATGCTTGCCACGAGGAAGGGAGCTGAACCGCAGCATGGATCGGCGTAAGCTCGTCGGTCATCATCCGGTGATATCCATCGACGATCTGGATGCGGGCATACTGCAGAAGCGAATCCCCGTATTCTTTGGGAACATTCTCCAGTTTTTTTGCATACCGGTTAAGCATCAGCTCCAGATCTTCCGGAGAATACAGCTGACCTTTTTCTTTAAGAGCAGAAAGAAGAGCACCCTTCCGGGAAATACGCGCAAGCTCATCCCATGAAAAAAGAGTCCCCGAAGGGGAAATCCCTTCGCGATTCCAAAATCCCATCAAAACACCTTACTCTGACAGAGGTTTTGCACCTTTCTTCCAGACCTCTTCCCGATAGGTCGGACCGCTGTTATAGGTACAGAACGGGATGAGTCTGCCGTCCGGGGTCGCATAATGGATACAGCATCTCGAGACACGGTCGGTGTCATAGTTGAAGGCATCCATGAAATGCATCGTGCCGATGAAGAGAGCATTCTCGTGGAATTTGCCAAGCGAGTCGTAGTCGTGTTTCACGAGGGCATCGTAGATGAGTTTCTTCAGATCGATCCGGATCCCTTCGACCTCTTCCTTTGAAACAGCCTTGTTGATCTTGCCAAGACCGGTAGCCATCGCCAGATACTTCCCGGTCTTGCCGGCGGTCTTGAACTTTTCTGCGAGGACGGCAGCCTCGGCGAAGAACTTGTCAACATCAACGACCCTAGTGATCGGGACGAGATCGCCCTCATCATTCACAAATCCGTACGTGGCCGCTCCGCAGTGCGGGTGGGCACAGAACATGATCTGCGGTTTTCCTGTGTATGCCTCGATCAAGTCGCAGATCGTCATTACCGACGGGATCGGATAGAAATCTGAGGACTTGAGTTTGCCGTTCATCTGCTCGTCGATAGAACGGGTGATATCAGGAATGGTGACCCGTTCGCGCAGAACATCATCCTCTTTTGCCGCCCCCGTGAAGGCGACCGGCTGGAAATTGATCCCCCGGATGATGTCGACATTTTTGCTCGCGAACCGAATGATGTCTCCGATCTCATGGGTATTCTTCCCGTTGATGATCGTCGGGACAAGCACGACCCCAAGACCTGCTTTTCGGCAGTTTTCGATGGCCGGGAGTGAGGTTTTTTCGAGAAGAGGATTCGTCTCTTTCGTAACGCCGTCAAAATGCAGATACACCGTTGAAAGACCGGCATCGCGGAGTTCCTGTGCGAGCTTCGGATTCTGAGCAAGTTTGACACCGTTCGATGCCATCTGAACCTGATTGAAGCCAAGTTCTTTGGCTTTTTTGATGAGATCGACAAGGTCATCGCGCATCGTCGGCTCCCCTCCGGAAAACTGGACTGCGGGACAGGGGACCGGCTGTTCGTTTCTGAGAAGCGCAAGCATCGAGGTGATCTCATCAAAAGTCGGCTCATAGATATATCCGCAGGCCCGGGCGTTCGCAAAACAGAATTCACATTTGAGATTGCAGCGGTTCGTTACATCGATGTTTGCAAGAAGCGTTCCGGATTTGTGATTCGTACACAGACCGCAGCGGGTCGTACATTCTCCCGGAAGGTCGACATTCGGATTTTCCACACCTCTCCCGACACGATCATAGGCGTCAAAGCGCCGGTACATCTCAGCATCCGACCAGTACAGATTCTTTGCATACCCGTGTTCCGGACAGGTCCGGCATATCCATATCGCGCCGCCCTCCTCAATGATTTCCGCGTCAAGCAATTTACCACAGACGGGGCACAGGCTTTTCGTTCTTTTTATTGGCGTCATGGTTAACTCCCTTGAAATATAATTATTATAGTAATTCGCGTTTAACTATAAAAGAATGGGAGTGAGAGATTGATAACAGATATTTTGACCACAGTTGGTATGGCCTGTCTATGGGCAGTATGGATAATGATCCCCGCATATATTCCAAATCCTGCCGCCGCGCTCCTTGGAGGAGGGACACCGGTCGATTTCGGCAGATGCGCCAAAGACGGACGACGGATCCTCGGCGACGGAAAAACCTGGCGCGGCCTTATCGGCGGTATCATTGTCGGTATCATCTTCGGCCTTGTCCAGATCTTTCTGGTAGACTACTTCCATCTGGATTTCCTGCCGAAACAGACAATAATCACCGTATGTGCCCTTGCCACGGGAGCTCTTCTCGGCGACATGGTCAAAAGCTACTTCAAGCGCAGAATGGGAAAAGACCGGGGAGCCAAATGGCCGATCGCGGATATGTACGATATGGTTGTTGGATCTTTGATCCTGATGACACTCGCATTACTCGTAACAGGGAATATCGGATGGTTCGCCGAGAACTTCAACTCGGTCGGATTCCTGATCGCGACCTTTATTGCCATCCTCATACTATCACCTCTATTACATAGAGGAACAAATATTATCGGATACTTACTCGGGTTAAAGGACGTACCATGGTAAACAGAATATTAGATCTTCTGGTTCAGTATAAGGCAGTGGAGTTCGGGGATTTCACCCTCGCGTCCGGTGCTCAAAGCAAGTACTACATCGATGTAAAAACGGCGATCATGCAGCCGGAACTGCTCTTTGAGATTGCAGCAGAAGTCGCGAAAAAATACGATTTCGAGTGTATCGCGGGCGTCGCCGTCGGAGGGGTCCCGCTCGCCGTCGCCGTATCTCTGGCAGCAAATAAACCGTGCGCCATTATTCGGGCAGCAGCAAAAGACCATGGAAAAAGTCAGATGATCATCGGAAACGTCCAGGGAAAACGGGTCCTGTTAATAGAAGACGTCACGACATCCGGCGGTTCATCAAAGTACGGTGTCGATGAACTGCGGAAAGCCGGAGCACTGATCGATTCCGTCGTCACCGTCGTTGACCGGGAAGGCGGGGCAGAAGAACTTCTCGCCGCAGAAGGGATCACGCTGCATCCGCTCGTCAAAGCAAGCGAACTCCTCGCATAATTTTTTTTCATCTCATTTCCAAAGGACAGATACATCGGAACCTCATGTGATATATTTATAACATATTGTGACAAATATATCACATATGAATATGATTTCGTTGATGGGACTTATCGGGTTCCTCGGCTTTCTCGGCTTCTATACCGGGGATTATGGGTATTTCGGATTCTTCGGATTCTTTGTATTCTTCACCTATGCTTTGAAAAAATACGATGAACTCTTTGACACCTATGTGAAAAAATCCGCAACCCTGGCATTCTTTACCTCGGTCGTCTTGTTCTGCGCAGCCCTTTGTGCAGTCGTCCTGCTCGGCGATCCTGCCCTGATCCCAGTCCTCTTCACATTGGTATTCGTTGTTTCGATCATTGTATTTATTCTGCGTCTGACCATCTACGAAATGGCGGAAAACATCCGTGCCCGTGAGGAATAATGCAGACCCGCATTCGCGAATGCCGGCTAAAACTCGGCATGACCCAGGGAGAACTGGCTGAACTCGCCGGCGTTCGGCGGGAAACGATCGTTCATCTGGAAAAGGGAAAATATAATCCCTCACTCAAACTCGGATTCGATCTGGCAAAGATCCTTCAGATACCGGTGGAGGAACTGTTTTCATTTGAAGACGAGTGATCCTATTTTTTTGCCTGTGCAGGGACATGGGGCCGTAAATACCAAGTTATTGGAAACATTATTTGACTGTTGACGCGCCATAGATAAGGATATGAAAATATTAGTGGCCGGGGGTGGCGGAAGGGAACACGCCATCTGCTTAGCACTCACCAAAAATGCGAACGTTGAACTCTACTCCGTCATGGGGAAAAAGAATCCGGGGATCGCAAAAATAGCCCTTGACACCTTCATCCACACGGAAACGGATGTCCCCGCTGTTCTGAAATTCGCAAAAGAACACAATATCCAATACGCCGTCGTCGGACCCGAAGCCCCGCTCGAAGCAGGCCTCGTTGATGCACTCACCAAAGAAGGGATCGGCTGTGTAGGGCCGGTCAAAGCAGCCGCCAGGATCGAGACCGACAAGGGATTCTGCCGCGGCCTCATGAATAAATACGGAATCGACGGCTGCCCGGCATACAAACTCTGCAAAACCCCGGAAGAAGCCGCCGCATTCATTCGCGAATATCCCGGCGACCTTGCAGTCAAACCGACCGGTCTTACCGGCGGAAAAGGGGTCAAAGTCATGGGCGAACAGGTCGACCGCGAAGGGGCCGTCGAATACGCCATGAGCCTGAAAGATCAGGTCATCATCCTCGAAGAACGTCTTCTCGGCGAAGAGTTCACGTTAATGGCATTCACCGACGGCAAAACTCTCGTTCCCATGCCGCTCGTTCAGGATCACAAACGCGCCTTTGAAGGGGACGTTGGACCCAACACCGGCGGAATGGGATCCTACTCGCTCGAAGACCACAAGTTCCCCTTCGTCACCGACGACGACTATGCTAAGGCGATCTCCATCATGCAGGCGACGATCGACGCCCTCGCACAAGAAGGGAGCCCGTACAAAGGCATTCTCTACGGCCAGTTCATGAACACAAAGACCGGCCCGAAAGTGATCGAGTTCAATGCACGGTTCGGCGACCCCGAGGCAATGAACGTCCTGTCGATTCTGACCTCCGACTTTCTGACCATCGCAGAACACATCATTAACGGCACGCTTTCGGCAAACGACGTCTCCTTTGAGAAAAAGGCCACGGTCTGCAAATACATCGTGCCGATGGACTACCCCGACAAACCCCATGCAGGCGATGTCATCACCGTCGGGCCGGCAGAGAATACCATTCTCTATTATGCAAACATCGCTTTGGAAAACGGTGTCCTGACGACCCTGACCTCCCGCACGATGGCATACGTCGGGATCGGGGACTCGCTTTTTGAAGCGGAAAAGTATGCGGAAGCGGCATGCAGGAACGTATCCGGAAACGTCAGATACCGGAGTGATATCGGAACAGAGGCGCTGTTTGCAAAACGCATCGCCCACATGAAGGAATTACGATCATGAAAAAAGATTTCCTTTCGATCACCGACCTCTCGGCAGAGGAGTATGAAGATATTCTCACCCTCGCGGCCAGACTCAAACGCCAGCGGTATGCGGGTGTTCCCCACCCCCTTCTCGCCGGAAAAACCCTGGCAATGATCTTTGAAAAGGCATCCACCAGAACACGGATGTCGTTTGACGTCGGCATGTACGATCTCGGCGGATATGCACTCTACTTAAACGCCAAAGACACCCAGCTCGGCCGCGGGGAAACCGTCGCCGATACGGCGCGGGTGATGTCCCGGTATGTTCACGGAGCGATCATGCGGACCTACAAACACGAAACGATCACCGAGTTCGCGAAATACGCATCCATCCCGGTGATCAACGCCCTTTCCGACAAAGAGCATCCCTGCCAGATCATGGCCGATTCGCTCACGCTCAAAGAAAAGTTCGGCGACTTAAACGGGCTGAAGATCGCCTGGATCGGCGATGGGAACAATGTCTGCAATTCGCTTATCATGTCGTCCGTCCAAACCGGCATGGAAATCGCGGTCGGGACCCCGAAAGGATACGAACCCGATCCGGCAGCCGTGAAATTCGCCAAAGAATACGGCGGAAAAGTTACCGTCTACGATGATCCGATCCGAGCGGTCACCGATGCCCACGCAATTTATACCGACACCTGGATCTCGATGGGCGAAGAGGACATCAAAGAGACCAAGCTCAAAGACTTCGTCGGATACCAGCTCGACACCGCCCTTCTGGAAAAGGCAGCGACGGATGCTCTCGTTCTCCACTGTCTTCCGGCTCACCGGGGCGAGGAGATCACGGACGAAGTCATCGACTCCATGCAGAGCGGCGTCTGGGACCAGGCGGAAAACCGTCTGCATGCCCAGAAAGCCATCCTCGTTCGGCTGATGACGCAAGGATACTGATATGCAGCCCGACTTTCCGCGGATCGGCAAACGGCTGTTCTCTGAACACTTGGTTGGAGGAAACTTCGGCAACATGAGTTTGAAGACCGATGACGGATACTTCATCACGAAAACCGGATCCTACCTCGACGCAGATCCAGAACAGATCGTCCTGATGCCCTTAAACGGCAGGGTCACCCCAGGAGCCTCCAGCGAATGGCGGGTGCATACCGCCGTCTACAATGCCTCGGAACACAAAGCGATCGTCCACGCCCACCCGCCGTATGCCGTGGCCCTGTCCCTCCTCACCGATGCCGAGATCGAGACGATCGACAGCGAAGGAAAACTGCTTGCCCCGACCATTAAGGTCGTCGACGGACCCTGCGGATCACAGCAGCTTGCCGACGTCGTGGCAAAAGGCCTCGCATCCGCCAACATCGTCATTGCCAAAGGACACGGGACCTTTGCGGCCGGCCGCGATCTGGATCAGGCTTACTTGTACACCTCGCTCGCCGAACACTGCTGCAAAGTTCTGTATCTGACGAAAACCTACAGATAATTTCTTTTTTTCGCATTGCGCACCGTTATCCTGAGTCGAAAACTGAAAATAATTATAGGAAGAGACGCATAGTATCAAACATCGGACAATGAAGTTCATCGCGCACCTTGGAACATGGAAGAAAAGATGTTTGTTTTTTGCAGGCGGATTTGTCATGGCATTTCCCGGCGCAGGTTGTATGGCCGTCCTTGGGATGTATCCGGCACTTTTCAGCACGCCGGAACTCTTGCAGATTCCCGCAGTCATCATCGGGTTAGGATTATTTCTCGCAGGAATGACCGCGATCTTCCATGCATTTATGCTAAAAAAATGATTGGATTCTCAAGAATTTTTTAGAGATAGCAGAAAAAGAAAATTTTTAGAGTGCCGCATCGATATATTCCGAGATCCGCGGCACGGAAACTGCCCCTACCGGCACAAGTTTCCCGTTCACCAAAATGATCGGCAGCGGCGGATGATCGATTTTCACGATCTCGACGACCCTCTCCGGTATCCCCTCATCCAGCGACGTAAGGGTAACCGACACCCGATCGCCGTACTTCTCTATCAGTGCTTTCTCCAGTGCCGGAAACGCAAACGCCAGCGTTTCCTTCTCGAAACAGTCCACAAGCCCGCAGGAACGGTCGTTATCGCAGGGAAACGGACCGCAGGGCCGGTAGGTATAGCCAATTACTTCAACTGAAATCGGAGTCATACCTAACGTATTGGCACTGACGTGTAAAAAAGAATGGTGAAACGGTAAGACGTTTCAGATTAGATAAGAGCCCGCAAAAGGCTCTCAAGCGTTGCAGCGTCGGTCACTCCCTCCAGACGCTGGATGACCTTACCGTCCTTTTCGATGATGAGAGTCGGGACTACGCTGATGGAATACTTGTTAGCAAGATCTCCGTGCTCATCCACATCGACCATCTGGACATCAACCAAGCCTTCCATCTTTTTGGCAAGATCATGAACGATTGGGCTCTGAATTCTGCAGGGTCCGCACCAGGTGGCGAAGAAGTCGTACAATACCGGTTTTGTCATAATTAAAACTGGGAGAAGAACACTAATATAGCTTCCCATCAGGGAATAAAAAAGGAGGCTAAGGATAATTTATTGAATGAGAGCCTTGATCAGATCACGGTCAAACAGCATGCCCGAAAGCCGCTGGTCGTTATCGATGATCGGCAGCTGGTCGACCCGTCCGCGTTTCATCCGCAGGGCACAATCGCTGACCTCCGCATTATTGGGGACGGCGATGACTTTTCTCACCATGCAGACCTTTACCGGGCGGTTTGGAAGCTCGACTTTGGAGATGCCGTAGGATATCGTGTGATTATCGCGGATACTTTCCCAGGTCCACTCATCATCGTCTGTTCCGGTCGAGAAATCGCTCGTCTGAACATCATCCTCGATGCTTGAACATCTGATAAGATCCCGCTCGGAAATAATACCGGTGAGCTGGTTCTCCGAGTTGAGAATGGGCATTGCATCCGTGTGGGCGAGCTCCATGATCCTGCCGACGACCGGAAGCGGGGTCTCCTCCCAGAGGGCATACGTCTTTTTACTGACGAACCCGTTTCTTATCTCGCGAACGTCCCGAAGTTTGGCAACCGCCCCGACAAGATCGGACACGCTTAATATGCCAACGAGGTTATCGCCCTCGACCACGGGCAGACGGCGGACATTCATCTTCGTCATGATCTCCGCAGCTTCCGAGAGAGAAACATCCGGACGAATCGTCAGCGGTTCGGAGGTCATAAGAAGGGCCACCTGGGTCTCCTCCGGTTTACGCAGAATATCCTTTCTGGTAACGATACCGAGGAGTTTCTTCTCCGGACCTTTCACCACCGGAACACCACTGATTCCGGTCCGCTTGAGAATACGTAAAACATCATCGCGGCCAGAGGGGATCTCGACCGTGACAACGTCTTTTGTCATGTAATCTTTTGCTAACATTTCCGTCATGATATTCACCTCAGAATGCAGGCCTCTCACATTGATCAGCCCAAGTGATTTCCTTTTGCAGAAAATCCGTGTGTATTTTTTGGAGTGCAGGAGATAAATAACGCTTACATTCCTCCGGCGGTTTCACGGGGAAAAATGCCGGCGAATCACCTATTCGCGCGGGAAAAAGAAAGGGGGGTTATTTTTTGATGATCAGCGTGTTGGTTTTCGCATACGTGACGATATGCGAGGAAACACTGCCGATAAGAAGGCGGTCGAGTTTGCTCTTTCCGCGGGATCCGACAACGATCAGATCGCATTCAAGCTCGGCTGCTTTGTCGATGATCGTGTCGCCGGCATGCCCGGCTTCAAGGTGGGGCGTTGCCTTTATGCCTTTCTTGGATGCATCCTCGACAAGTTCCTCCATGATATCCCGGCCTTCTTTCTCGAACCGCTGGTAGATCAGTTCCCAGGATGTATCCACCGGACCGGGCGAGATCATGCCGGACTCGATAACGTAGATCGCATGCAGCTCGGCTTTGGTCATTTTCGCCAGCTCAATTGCTTTATTGAATGCACTTTTGCTGATGTCGGATCCGTCGATCGCAACAAGTATCTTGGTAAACATAGTTTGAAACCTCCTACTTTATGAGTAAATTACTCCTCTAAGGTTATAAAGAGATGGTATTACCCCGGGAAATGATCCGGGTAAAGAGAGATGTGCGGGGATCCTTTGTCCAGCGGCCGGGATACCCGCCGTCAAGGAGGAGGAGGTCGGCAGGACACCCCACCTCGATTCTGTTCCTTCTGCCAAGAAGAGAGAATCCGTCCGTCATCATCCGAAGAATATCGGCAGAATCGATTTTGTATACGGTCTGCAGGAAGGCTGCTTCGGCAAACATATCCGGGGAAACGAACATCACGTTGTCGGTCCCAAGAAACACCCGGCATCCGGCATCCAGCATTTCACGAACCGGCGGCCGGCGGGCATCGTCGGTTGCCCCAAGCAGCCAGTTCGATCGTGGACAGATGGCGATCGGGATATCCCGGTCGGCCGCCTCCCGGATGTGTTCTTTCGTGAAATGCGTGGCATGAATGATCAGATCGGGTTCGAGAGAAAACGCCGCCTCGATGTCCCTGACTCCCGCTTCGCCGGCATGTACGGCGAAACGTTTGCCGGCAGCCTTTGCGAGGCGGACCGACTCCTCCTCCCCCGCCGTTCCTTTCGCACTCGATAGACCAAAACCCGTGGCGGCAAACTCTCCCCCGTCTCTTCCGAAAATAACCATTGCAACCGACGGATCGGCCGCCTGATTGAGAAGGTCGACGCCGAGGGTCCCTCCTTCGCGGAAGTCCGCAAAACCAAGCGTCCCGGTCGCCTTCATGAACGCGATCGTATCCCGCATCGCAGAGACCAGACGATCCGGCGGCGTTTCCCGCAAAAGCCGGTGTTTCAGCCCGTTCGGCGGGGCGACGAGTTCCGAAAGCGGCCGGTCGATTTTTGTATCCATCCCGACCGTGTCGGCGATGTGGGTATGCGCGTTGAAAAAAGCCGGGACGATCCAGTTCGCGGAGCCGGTTTTACACTCGGTAATCTCTGAGATACGCCCGTTTTCGATGACGATTTCGACATTCCGGGGGGTAAACTCCTCCCCGATGAATGCCATTCCTTCCAGTATCTCCTCCTGCATGAACCCGTGATCTCCTGTTCTTTTATATGGGTAGAGGATGAATATAATAGGATATGGCAGCAAAGAGCTCGGGCAGAGGACTAAGTTCATCAGCAGGTCTGGTTACCTACTACGATGCGGATGACAAGAAAGCGTTCCACATTAAACCAACGGTCGTTTTAGTGGTCACAGGTATCATCGGCGTTTTTATCTACGTGCTGAACCTTCTTATCTAACTCCCAAATACTATACCTGAGAATCATTCTCAGCTTTTTTTCCCGGATCATGTTCACCGAGAGTGAAACTTTTGTTGCAAAACGCCCACGAAACGGTCCGGTTTTATGAGCAGACAGGGTCAATATATATGGTGTAGGGAATCGTGAAAATTCTGATTTGTTTTCGGAGACAATCCCTCGTTTTTGTCTGAGTGAGAGCAAAAAAACAAGCAATAATGAGCTCAGACAATCAATAATAGAGTAATACCTGAAACGGAGATACCATTCCTTTATACACGACCGTTTCGGGGAGGAAAAAACATGGATTCTACAGATTTACCATCCAGAGAGGGGACCCTATCCCCTTCGGCGGAAGATATCGACCTCTCGATCTTCGCTCCGCCTTCGAACAGCCATACGACCATCACCCTCACCTACGACCCAAATGAACCCGAAGGTGAACTCTCCCCCGTATCGCCGGTCCCGGTCCCGCGGGAACTGCCGGCAAATACCGCGGCGGCAGTAAAAAGCGCCGGGAAGGCTCTGCGGTATTACAACTCCGCGAACCGTTCGTTCGTCGGGATCTATGCCGGCAGGCTCTGCGAGATCGCAGACGGAGCGATCACGCCTCTTGACCGGGGCAGGCTCCGGATCCTGCTCACAACGCTTGCCTCCTGGTACAAACCGGGCGATGAAGCCAAAACCGAGATCCCGCTTCCCTTCGACCTGCTCGAAAGCGTGCTGAAAGCCTCGGCAAAGGAGCTGGATCATCTGCCGGAGATCAAAGGCCTGCATCCCGGTGTTATGCTGACGCCAGACGGAGAGATCGTTTCCGCGAAAGGCTTTGACAAAAAGACCGGCTGGTTTTTCCTGAAAGAGATGGATGTCCCGCCGGTCCCGGAGATCCCGACTGAATCCGATCTTGCCCTCGCACGCGAATATCTCGACAGTGTGTATCACGAGTTCCTGTTCAAAGACCGGGCGGATTATGAAAATAATCTGGCGTCGGTGTTTTCCGCAATGCTCCGACCAAGTCTTTCCGGGCCGTTTCCGATCCTTGCCGTGCAGAAGAACAGTCCGCGGACCGGGGGGAGTTTTCTGCAGAGGATCAACGGGATCGCGGCGTTTGGCGCTGAACCGAAGGTGTATCCGGCGCCGGCACGGGCCGAGGAGATGGAGAAGCTGCATAAGACGATCGTGAAGGAAAGCCCGCTGTATGCGGTTATCGACAATGTGGCGCCGGGTGCGGATTTTGTGTCGGAGTTTCTTCTCTCGGCGACGTCGGGAAACGGAACGGCGGCGTTTCGGGATCTCGGCAGTCTGACTCAGCTGGAACGGGCCGTGACGACGCAGTTCTGCGTGAACGGGAACCATCTGAAGATCGCGGCGGATGTCTGCGGGAGAGTGGTGGTGACGAATATCCTTGCCCAGAAGCCATGGCAGGAGCTGAGGTTTTCCCGGCAGAAGGATGAGCTGATCAGATATGCCGAGGAGATGCATGCAAAGCTGGTGTGGGCGTTTGCGGTGTTTCTGAAGAACTGGATTTCGAAGGGGAGACCGGCTCCCCCGCCGCTTCCGGGGAATCTGTCGGAGTATCCGGAATGGTTTTCGACGATAGCAGGCTCGCTGTATGCGGCGGGATTTTCCCGGGTGCTTTCGAATCTGGGCGAGGTCCAGACGGGAGATAATGAGGCGGAGACGGAGGGCTGCGAGCTGCTTGCCCGGCTGGATGCCATGTTCGGGACGGAGATGTTTTCGCCGGCGGGACTGAAGGCGGTTCTGATCCGTGAGGGGGAGCAGAGGAAGGAGCATCAGGTTTCAGGGCAGATGATCCTGGATTATGCGCCTGAGCATCTGGTGAAGGCAGCGGTGGCCGGTACGCTGACGGATGTTATGACGGGAAGATGGATCTCGCAGCTGGCGGATCAGAAGTTTGCGGGATATGACCGATTTTTGACGAAGGTGAGAACGAAGGCCGGCGCCCGGTATCAGCTGGTTTGTCTGGAAACCCAGACGACTCTCGCGAAGCCGGTGACGGGTGTGACGGATAGGTGACGGATGATCCGTCACCAATCTATCCAATTATCTCTCTCCTTTTTTGATTTTAAGGCATATTTATGAAGTGGTGACGGGTTGACGGTAATTTTTCGTTCGGGAGTAGTGGAGAGATAGTCTATAGATATTTGTGTCCAGGAGAGGATCGATTTTTCACTACCGTCACCATTTTCCATTTACGGGATATTCTGTGCTTGATTCTAATTTTGAGGCATATATAGGCTTTGTTATCCGTCACCACTACCATCACCCAACCCGTCACCGGCGGTCCGCGGTGGGGATATTCTGTTTTTAAGATAGCAGTTACGCGGTGTTGGGTTTGATCCGATTCGGGAAGGAGTTTGTTGGGTGCGGATACATGATTTTATTTAACCGCGAATAAGCCCAAATGGGCTTTGCCCATTTGAGGCGGCACGCAAGCCTTCGGCTTGCACGCCCCCGCGAATTTTCGCGAATCGCATTTTTCTTGCATTCGGTGGCTCTGCTCCGGCTTATCGCCTACGCAGGAATCGCCCCCTCACTGGAAAAATGCTGGGGAAAAACCCGCCAGCGGGTTTTTCTATTGTTTCATCATTTTTTGGCAAATCATTCAGACAGCTGAATGGTCATGTGATAAACTGAAAGAAAGAATATGGCGTCGAGATCTCAGGGTGATGATTGTCGTGAGGCTTTCATGAAAACTATCTCCCGATGAGAACTATTATGCTAGATAGATACGCAGTATAAAATATCGAGTGGTGAATTGAAACATGACATTTAGTTTTTTTAATAAAGAAAAAAAAGCAGTTGAACAAATTAAAAAAGCGGCAGAAGAGGGTGATGCTGATGCACAATATGCTCTTGGGGAACGTTATGCATTAGGAGATGGAGTTGAGAAAGATGTCAAAAAAGGAATAGAATGGGTCACAAAATCTGCTAAACAAGGAAATAGTAAGGCACAAACCACTCTTGCATGGTGTTATTATCAGGGAAATGGAGTGGATAAAAATTTAAAAATTGCAGTTGAATGGTTTACAAAAGCGGCAGATGGGGGAAACGCGAATGCACAAAATGCTCTTGGGGTGTGTTATCAATACGGACATGGAATAGAACTGGATCAAATAAAAGCGTATGATTGGTATTTGAAAGCGGCCCAACAGGGAGATAAAGAAGCAATATGCAATCTTGGAATCTGTTATTATCATGGGGCTGGAGTAGAGAAAGATGTAAAAAAAGGAATAGAATTAATTGCAAAATCAGCCGAACAAGGGGATCCGTATGCGCAATATATGCTTGGTAGTTTTTATGAAAATGGAAACGGCGTAGAAAAAAACGAGGGTATAGCGTTTAATTGGTATTTGAAAGCGGCACAACAGGGTCATCCTGATGCGCAAAAGAAAATCAAACTTGTTTATGTTAAGGATGGTAGAAAAGTAGATGAAAATCCGGCGTATTTATCTATGAAATTAGCAGAACAGGGTGATGCTAATGCACAATCTACACTTGGGAGTTATTATTTTGCAGGCAATTATGTAGAAAAAGATTTAAATAAAGCGATTTATTGGTTCAAAAAAGCCGCCGAACAGGGAAATGTAGATGCACAGCATAATCTTGCCGCATGTTATGCTAATGGAGAAGGTTTAGAAAAAGATCAAACCAAAGCCATATATTGGTATACGAAAGCGGCAGAAGGAGGAAATGCTTATTCTCAATCTATTCTTGGCATACGATATTATGAAGGAAATGGCGTAGAAAAAGATTGGAAAAAAGCTGTGTATTGGTTAACAAACGCAGCTGAACAAGGGAGGGTGCTTGCGCAATATAATCTTGCATTGCGTTATTATAATGGAGAAGGTGTTGAAAAAGATTTGAAAAAAGCCGTGTATTGGTTATCTCAAGCCGCTGAACAAGGAGATGTCGACGCACAAAATCTTCTCGCTGATATTAATGCAAATATGAAACACGATTAAAAATACCTACTACTAATTTGACAGATGTTAGTAATAGATTAGTAATTGGATATCAGAAAAATGAAAGCCAGAACATAAGAAAACCCGCGACGCGGGTTTTCCAGCATTTTTCGTTCCGCCGTCCCGACCACGCGAAGCCGATCAGGCGTAGCGTAGGGACGCGACCGAAGGTCAAGAGGGCGGAACAGGAAAAATGCGATTCGCGGAGATTCGCGATTGCGTGCAAGCCAAAGGCTTGCGAGTGCGCCGATTCAAGTGAGGGCTGAAAGCCCGAAACGGAGAGCAAATCTCTGATTTGCGAGCGCGGTGGGCTTTCTCATCTATCCCCACCCAGCCACCTCCTTCCCGAATCACACTCACGCCCGACAAATCCTTCCACCCCTGTCCCCCTTTTAGTGCATTTCGCTGATTTTAGTGGGTTTCGTGTGGGGGACGGGGGAGGGAACTACATCTATTCCGCCCAACCGAATCTTTCTTTTTCGTGTTTTCGTTGGCGGGTTGGACGCGGAACGCGGCCGACCTCAGCAGAGCAAATCTTTGATTTGAGTTTTTTTCGTGAATTTCGTGTGAGGGGTGCCGCCATCCGCAAAATTACATACACCAAACCGAGATAAACCCAACAAAAACCGATTCAGTTACCCGACCAAAAAAAGATTATACCTGATTTCTCCAAAAAAAATCAGATCCCTTTCTTATGCAGATGATACGAGTAGAGGACCGGTCCCGCGATCATCGCGATGAGGATCCCGAAAAACACCGGGATCCAGAACAACGCGAGAAACGCGTTCAGGATCATCACAAACCCGCCGATGATGAAGAGATACCCGGAGAACCGGCTGGTCCGCCGCCAGTTCTCGGCGCTTTCCATCGTCCATTTCACCCGCACGCCGGCGACCGGATTCTGTTTCGTCTTCGAAAGATAATTCCCGATGATGATAAAGATGACACCGACCAGAACGGGAACGATCACCTGGATCGGGATATCGGCGCCGATCGCCTTAAAGAGCGTGATCGGCACAACGATCAGCGCGATGACGGCGATCAGCCAGCGGGCAAACTTCAGCAGCATACTCTGGTTCTCCCCGCCGTATTTTCGCGTCGAAACATTACAGATGATATTGAGCAGACAGAGGAGAGCCGGCATGCCGAACACAACGAACGGTTTTGCCCCCCAGTTGTCCGGGTCGCCGGCGAAGTCGAAATGGATCGGAATCATATCCGGCAGACGGTCGTAGAGCAGAACGCCAAGCAGGATCGGCGCAAGACAAAGCGCCGAGGTGATGAACAGGGTTTTATCGATTTTCATTTTGTACCTCGTTAAACTGGGAGATCCAACACATAAGCTCCTCAAAGACCGAAAGATTCAGCTCGTAATACACGAAGTTCTTGTACTTCGTCTCCGTCACAAGATCCGCTTTTTTCAGCTGGGACAGATGATACGAAATCGTCGCTCCGGTCATGTCGAAGTGTCCGGCGATATCTCCGGCAGACATCTTCCCCTCTTTCAAGAGCGTGAGGATCTCGCGCCTGACCGGATCGGATAAGGCTTTGAATGTCTCGGGAAATCCCATATTATTCATACTCTGTTGTCTGCGAAACTATTTAGATGTTTTTCTAAATTGATGGATTTCGAAATAGATTGGAGGAAGACGGAGTACGGATAAGATGTATTTTGATTTCGTGTAATGCATTCGTGTAGACATAAGAGAAAAACCAACCGCGAATCGGCGCGAATCTCGCAAGCCTTTGGCTTGCTCTCATAATCGGATTTGCTTTTCCTCACTCTCGCAATCCAGCTTCACTGTCTTGCTCGTCCCTTCATCGGGACCGTTCGGGCAAATCCTGTCGCCGCCCCAGCGGCTCCTGTGAGGGAAATATGCATTGAGCAGTTCTAAAACTTGTAAAATGTTCTTTTACTCCAGGCCCAAAATGAAACGGAGAAAGAAAATTACCATGGGGAGGCGCTGGGGCGCCGACAGGATTTGCCCGAACGGTCCCGATGAAGGGATGAACCGGCGGGGCGAGCGGGGTGAGCCGAAAGGCTCGCCCTTAGCTGAGCAAATCTTTGATTTGCGATTAGACCCGCCGTGTTCAAGTGAGGAATAGCAAATCCGATTCGCCTCGCCCGAAGGGCGGATTCGCGGAGATTCGCGGTTAAATTATCTCTTATCTCCACACCCTCTCACCCCCTTCCCGAAATGGATCAACACCAACACCGCGTAAGATTAACATCCCCTCCTGCCAATAGATACCATAGGCAAAACCCATGGGCGAACTTGCATCGTTACCCAACATCGGCAAAGACACCGAAGAAAAACTGAACAAAGTCGGGATCACCACAGCCGCAGAACTTCGTGAAACAGGCAGCAGAAAGGCCTGGCTCATGATCAGATCGGTCGACGACACTGCCTGCCTTCACCGGTTATACGGACTTGAAGGCGCGGTTTTGGGTGTAAAAAAATCAGCGCTCTCCCCCGAAACAAAAAAAGACCTGAAGGAGTTTTTCTCTTCCTTCTCCTAAATCCCTAGTTCTCCTCTTTTTTAAACTTCGAATACTTCCCTCCGATAATAATGATGATCACCCCTACAAAGATCCCGACGATCATCAGGATAAAGTTGTAGCCTGACAATACAACTGCCGACCCTATAATAACGGCAACACCGAGCAGAACCAGAGCGGTCGAAAGGACGCCCCCGTCTTTGGTCAGATACTCGAAAAATGTAGTCATACAGGATAAGATGCATGTCGAACAATGATAAAACTATGGCCTGCAAAACCCCGGCACGGGAACAGTTAATTTGCATGCATAGCCTACATATAGGCATAGAAACGTCCGGGTACAGGAAAGGGATACTGATATGGTCTACAGGATATTTGTTGAAAAGAAACCCGCTCTGGCAAACGAAGCACGCTCGCTCCAGAATGAACTGCAGAGTCTGCTGGGCATCAAAGAACTGACATCGGTCAGAATAATCAATCGGTACGATGTCGAAAATATAGAACAGGAACTCTTCGAATACGCAAAGACAACGGTCTTCTCCGAACCCCAGCTGGATCTGACCTTTGACGAAATACCGGTGGAAAAGGGCGAACACGTCTTTGCCGTCGAGTTTCTGCCCGGCCAGTTCGACCAGAGGGCAGACAGCGCAGCGCAGTGTATCCAGCTGATCTCCCAGGGAGAGAGGCCGCTCGTAAACACCGCACGCGTGTATGTTCTCAAAGGAAAGATCTCCAAAGAACAGCTGCGTGCGGTCAAAAATTACGTGATCAACCCGGTCGAGAGCAGAGAAGCGTCGCTCGAAAAACCGGAGACCCTTTCCGTCTCCTACCATATCCCGAAAACCGTTGAAACCCTTACCGGATTCATCAGACTGGATGAAAAAGGCCTCGCCGCTCTCATCCGCGAACTGGGGCTCGCGATGGATCTGGACGATATCCGATTCAGTCAGCAGTATTTTATTGCGGAAAACCGGGACCCGACCATCACCGAGATCCGGATGATCGACACCTACTGGTCCGATCACTGCCGCCACACGACATTTTTAACGACGATCGACAGAGTGACCACACAAAGCCCGCTTCTGCAGAAAGCATACGACGACTACCTCGCGGTCAGAAAAGCTGTGGGCCGGGACAAACCGGTCAATCTGATGGACATCGCGACGATCGCGGTCCGCCATCTCAAACAGGAAGGAAAACTCGATAAACTCGACGAGTCGCCCGAGATCAACGCCTGTACGGTAAAAATAACCGTCTCTGTCGACGGGCAGGACGAGGACTGGCTTTTACTGTTCAAAAACGAGACCCACAATCACCCGACCGAGATCGAGCCGTTTGGCGGGGCGGCGACCTGTCTCGGCGGCGCGATCCGCGATCCGCTCTCCGGCCGGGCCTATGTGTATGCAGCGATGCGGCTGACGGGCGGCGGAGATCCCTTAACGCCGGTGAGTGAGACGCTTGCCGGCAAACTTCCGCAGAGAAAGATCGCGACGACGGCGGCGGCGGGCTACAGCTCGTACGGTAACCAGATCGGGCTTGCCACCGGGATCGTGGATGAGCTGTATCATCCGGGATATGTGGCAAAACGGATGGAAGTCGGCGCCGTTATCGGGGCAGTTCCCAAGGAAAATGTCAGACGCGAGGTCCCAAAAGACGGGGATGTCGTGATCCTTTTAGGCGGACGGACCGGGCGGGACGGATGCGGAGGGGCGGCCGGATCCTCGAAGTCCCATACGGTGGCTTCGCTCACGAGCTGCGGAGCGGAAGTTCAGAAGGGAAATGCTCCCGAGGAACGCAAGATCCAGAGACTGTTCAGAAACCGGGAGGCGTCCCAATTGATCAAACGCTGCAATGACTTCGGCGCCGGCGGGGTCTCGGTCGCGATCGGCGAGCTTGCCGAGGGGCTGGAGATCGATCTGAACGCGGTCCCGAAAAAGTATGAAGGTCTTGACGGGACGGAACTCGCGATCAGCGAGTCGCAGGAGAGAATGGCGGTGGTCGTGGACAAAAACGACGCGGAAACGTTCCGCTCTCTCGCTCACGCGGAGAATCTGGAAGCAACGGTCGTTGCCCGGGTCACAAAGAATCCCCGGCTGATCATGAACTGGAACGGGAAAAAGATCGTCGATATCTCCCGTGCATTTCTGGATACGAACGGGACGGAAAAACACATCGAGATCGAACTCGCCGAGCCGAAGCCTTATGAAAAGACGGTGACCGGCACGTTTGAGGAGAATTACACCGCGCTCGCCGGCGACCTGAACAGCTGTTCGAGGAAGGGACTTTCCGAGCGGTTCGACTCGACGGTCGGCGCCGGAACGGTCCTTATGCCGTTTGGCGGAAGATATCAGCTGACCCCGATCCAGGCGATGGTGAACAAGATTTCGGTGGAGAAAAGCGATACCGACGACTGCTCGCTGATGGCGTGGGGATTCAACCCGATGATCTCGGAGAAGAGTCCGTATCACGGGGCGTATCTCGCGGTCGTCGAAAGCATCTCAAAACTGATCGCGACCGGAGCCGAGTTCGAAGATGTGTATCTTTCGTTCCAGGAGTACTTCGAGAAGCCGGGCAAGGATCCGAAACGCTGGGGCAAGCCGATGAGCGCGCTTCTTGGCGCATTTGCAGCCCAGATGGGGCTCGGCGTCGGCGCGATCGGCGGGAAGGATTCGATGAGCGGTTCCTTTGAGAAACTAGATGTCCCTCCGACACTGATCTCGTTCGCCGTAACGACGGAGAAGATCAGAAACATCGTGACGAACGAGTTCAAGAGTCCGGGTCACAAGGTCGTTCTGCTGAAGGCCGAGTCTGATGAAAACGGTCTCCCGAAGGCGGAGTCGCTGACCGCAAATTACCATCTTGTCACCATGCTTATGAGAGAGGGGAAAGTCCTCTCCTGCTATACTCCTTCCCTCGGGGGCATCGCGGAGGCCGTATTAAAAATGGCATTCGGGAACATGATCGGATTCGCGTATGACAGCAGTGTCGATCCAAAGGACATCTTCGGATACAACTACGGAGCGTTTGTTCTCGAACTCGCCGATGATTCAAAGGTCGGTGTCCCCTTAGGGATGACGACGCCGGACGCTTTCATCCGGTATGCCGGGGCAAAGCTTTCGCTGGAAACGCTGCTGAATACATACGAAGCAAAACTGGAATCGGTGTATCCGTGCAATATTCCGCAGGGGGCGGGCAGGATCAAAAAGATCAAGTACGAGACACGAAGTCTCATCAAACCGCGGGAGCGGACTGCCCATCCGCGGGTTTTCATTCCGGTGTTTCCGGGAACGAACTGCGAGTATGACAGCGCGAAGGCCGTCGCAAGATCCGGCGCCATTCCTGAAATTCTCGTGATCAATAATCAGACCGCGAAGGATACGGCCGAGTCGGTCGATAGGGCGGCGGACGCGATCTCCCGGTCCCAGGCGATCTTCATTCCGGGCGGGTTCTCCGGCGGGGACGAGCCGGACGGATCGGGCAAGTTCATCACAGCGTTCTTCCGCAATGCGAAGATCAAGGACGCCGTCCATGATCTGTTAAAGAACCGGGACGGACTGATCCTTGGGATCTGCAACGGGTTCCAGGCGCTGATCAAGCTGGGACTCGTTCCCTACGGTGAGATTATCGACGTGGATGCGGATTCGCCGACGCTGACGTTCAATACGATCGGCAGACACCAGTCGAAGATCGTCCGGGTCCGGGTTTCGTCTGTGAAATCCCCCTGGTTTGCGAAGGTGAAGCCCGGCGATGTCTTCGCCGTGCCCATTTCCCACGGGGAAGGAAGATTCCTCGCAAACGACGACGTGCTGAAGCACCTTATCGAAAACGGTCAGGTGGCGACGCAGTATGTCGATCTGACCAATCATCCGACCTCGGACATCCGCTATAATCCGAATGATTCGATGATGGCGATCGAAGGGATCACCTCGCCCGACGGTCGCGTGCTCGGCAAAATGGGGCATGCGGAACGTATCGGAGACGGACTCTACAAGAACTATGATGACGTGTTCGATATGAAACTCTTCGAGTCGCTGGTCGAGTACTTCAGCCCATAATCACTTTTTTTACATGAAATACCCGTGATCCCCGAAACAAATACAGTAGTATTAAGAGAATATCTCGTGTATAAGAATACTTATGAGTAAAAGCGGGCTGATCGTCGAAGGAGGGGGGATGAAGTGTGCATACAGCGCAGGCATCCTTGACCGGTTTTTGGATGACGGGATCAGTTTTGATGAGTGTATCGGGGTTTCAGCGGGTTCGGGGAATCTTGCATCCTATCTCGCGAACCAGCGGGAGAGAAACCTGCATTTCTATACGATATATCAGAAACACCCCGAGTATCTCGGGATGAAGAACTATCTGAAGCACGGATCGTACTTCAATCTGCAGTATATTTACGGCACGATCTCGAACTCGAACGGCATCGATCCGGTGGATTTTGACGCTTTGCAGGCAAATCCTGCAGAATATTATCTGACGGCGACGAACGCCAGAACCGGTGAAGCCGAGTATTTATCCGGAGCCGATATGAAGAAGGATGATTTCCGTGCCATCATGGCGAGCTGTGCGATCCCGGTTGTGTGCAAACCAATCGAGCTGAACGGGAAGCTGTATTTTGACGGCGGGGTTGCCGATTCGATCCCGGTGCAGAAGGCGCTTGATGACGGCTGCGAAAAGCTTGTGGTGATTCTGGAAAATCCGCGAAGTTTCCACCGTCAGCCCCAGAGATACAAGCCGTTTTATCATATGATCCTGCGCCGGTTCCCGGAAGTGGTGAAAAAGATCGATGACCGGCATCTCCGGTATCATCAGGTTATAGCGCAGATCAACGATCTGGAGGCGAAAGGAAAGGCATTTGTTTTTGCCCCGTCTCAGGCGGGAAAGGTGAAGACGACGACCAAAGACTCAGAGGATATCCATGAGCAGTATGATCTCGGTATTGAGGATTATGATGCAAGACGGCATGAGCTGAAAGAGTTCCTGAGGGAATGATGATCGAGACAAAGAGGCTGATCCTTCGGCAGATCGTAGCTTCCGATGCAGAAGAGATTTTTGCTTTTTCAAGGGGACCAGAGACCGGTCGGGATGCCGGGTGGAAGCCGCACGAAACCCTGGAAGAAACGAAGCAGATCATGCAGGAAATTTTTCTCGAACAGGAGAGTGTTTTCGGGATGGTCCTGAAAGAGACCGGCGTGATGATCGGCAGTGTCGGTCTGATCGATGATCCTCTGCGCGAGAACGATTCGGTGAGGATGCTTGGGTATGCGCTCGGCGAAGCGTTCTGGGGACAGGGATACATGACGGAAGCAGCGGGCGCGGTCGTCACGTACGGGTTTGAAGAGATGCATCTGGATCTTATTTCGGCTACGTGTTATCCCTTTAATCTCCGCTCAAAGCGTGTCCTTGAAAAACTCGGGTTCCGGTATGAGGGGACACTTGCCCAGGCGGAAAGGCGGTATGACGGAAAAGTGCTGGATAAGGACTGCTTTTCGGTGGCGAAAGAGGCATATTTTTAAAAGAGAGGTTGATCCAATTCGGGCGGGATACTGTCGGGTGCGGAGATTCGCGGTTGGTTTTATCTCATCTATCCACACCCACACCGCATAAAACCCATTTTAATTAGACATCTTTCCCGAGAATAAAAAAATTAGAGGAGTTTTACTCGCAGATCAGCTGTTCGCGTTTGAGGGATTTGATCTTTCGTGCAGGTTTTAACCCTAAATGAAGCAGGATAAGACCCATTACAACGAGAAGCACAACACAGCCAAGGTTCAGCCACGCCATCTGATGTATAACGATCCAACCATAGAGGAACGCAGCCAGATTTGCCGCTGCGATGATAAACTCGAGCCAGACTAAAGTAAACCAGAGATTTTTCATCGTTGAGAGGCGTTTTATCTTTGAGTCGATGTCGGTGTAAAGTTCGAACGGACCGCTCGCCGCCTCTTTTCGTAAGTAAACCCATCTGAACACAGACGCTACACAGACAACGCCGGCCTCTTCCAGGAATCTGAGATAGGCAACGCTTTGCGGCGACGACGGAAAATTTTCCAGAAGTTCGATCTGGTAGATGTACTTTCCAGGCTCGGTCTCTTCAAAGGTGTACTTGCCAAAGAAGAAACTGTACAAGGACATGCCCTTTGCCGCCATCTCGTTCAGCCACTTCTCCTCTTTTTCATAATCGGAGATCCATCTCCATGTTGTGTGCTTCATGATGTCATCTCCGTAACCTTTCTGCCGTTGGCAAGAAGTTCTTCGAGTCTCTCTATTTCATAACGCACTACTTTTTTTCCGGATTCGGTGATCTGATACTCTTTTTTTCTCGAATCCGATTCACCGGCAGAGATGATCCAGCCTTTTTCGAGCAGCGTATTGATTGCTCCGTATAAGGTCCCGGGGCCCAGATTGACCCGGTCACTGCTCAGTACTTTGACATTCTGCATTATCCCGTAGCCGTGCATCGGTTCGTAGAGAGAGAGCAGGATGTAGTAGGCTGCTTCCGTGAGGGGGGATTTTTCCAAAGGAGGTGTCATGTTTTATTCCGTGCGGCGATGCATCGTTAAGCGATGTATCACTTGACGATATATTATTATATCGTCATCCGATATAAGGGTTGTTGAGAAAAGGAGTAGGCATTTATTGTGATCGTTTTCTGATCAGGCACTTGGTCTGCCGAAATTTTCACCAATCATAGAATGCGTGACCAACTCATATGATCCCGCAGTCTCATTCGGGAACTTTTCATCAATTATAATCTGAGTGAAATGGATACAATTAATACTCGTTGGGTGAAGTATAATTTAATGTATTGCCCTTTTTGTGGTTATGAACTCCCAGACAACGCATTATTCTGTCAGAACTGCGGTCGTCGAATGCCAGCATATGATAATAAAATCCTTGAAGATTCAGAGGAACAAATAGAAACTCATGGTTCACACAGCGGTGTAATCCCCAAAGAAATAATTCCAGAGGCACCCGCATACACGCATATGTCCCAACAGGTATACCCAAAAAAGAAAAAGGGAGCTAAAAGTATAGGCAAAGTATTTTTAGTAATCTGGGCGATTTGTGGAATAGTGATTCTTAGCGCAATTTTTTATCCTGTACTCTTTATGGGATCTGAAACAGGAAACCCCGCAAACGAGTTTGTCGACAACAAAATACCTGTTCTCATAACCTCCGATCCAACTGGAGCTTCTGTGTATATGAGTGGAGAGTACAAAGGAACAACACCCTTGTTACTGAAACTTACCCCCAATACAAATTATATGGTAGTTCTCAAAAAAACAGGCTATGATCAATGGGCAAACACTGTCAAAGTTGGATCAAGTTCTATGACAGTTACCGCCAATCTGGTTACTGGATATTCGTATTATAATATAGTAACCAATATAATAACCCCAACACCAACCACACAGCAGAATACAGCACAGACTAGTGACGCAAAAAAAGCGAATGTCATATCAGCAGCAATCGAGCCGAGTAATTCATACGTTAGATCCTACGCTTTGAGCGCAATAAAATCATCAAATGGAGGGGAGTATAACTTAGGTCAAATATGCGATATATATGATAAATTGTATTCAAGTTGGGTTTACGTCAACGATCCAGCAGGTACTGATTATTACGCAAAAGCCAGCGAATCGGTAAGACTTCTCCGAGGAGATTGTGATGATTATGCTATTCTTATGGCATCATTGATCGAATCAATTGGGGGATCTGCACGCATCATTTGTGCTTATGATGGCTCGGGTGGAGGTCATGCTTACACAGAAGTCTATATGAGTAATTCAAAAGCTGACGTTCAAGATCTCATAAATGATATTGGTTATCGCTATGGGAGGACATCTGTCAACTATCATATCAGTTATGATAAGAGTGGCAATCCGGAATATTGGCTAAATCTCGATTGGACAGCAAATCGCCCAGGAGGAGAATTTTATAAAAGCACCGGAAGCATACTTATTGTTGAATCAAATGGATATTATGAAAGAGCGAATTTTAATATAAATTAGATAATCTGGAGGGATTAATCCCCTCATCTAAAGAATATCTTTGAATCTAAGAATCAGTCCCCGCAATAAAAACGCCTGAACATATGGGGGCGGGCCCAAGGTTGACCCGGTCGCTGCTCATTATTTTTACATTCTGCATGATCCCGTATCCGTGCATCGGTTCGTAGAGCGAGAGCAGGAGGTAGTAGGCTGCTTCCGTGAGGGGGGATTTTTCTATAGGAAGTGTCATGGTATATTCCGTGCGGCGATACATCGTTAAGCGATGTATCACTTGACGATATATTGTTATATCGTCATCCGATATAAGGGTTGCTGGAAACGGGATGTGCGGGGTCTTGAAAGGATTACCCGTCGATACAAAATCCCAGCACCGGAGGCGGATGATATATGATGCATACTTATTAATAATGGATTGCTGAAAATTACCTGTCGGTAAAATCATATTAATAAAGACATAATACCAATATTAATAGATGAAAACAAATTCCCGCATATATGAAATGGGAGGAGTGATCACTCAGGCCGACGGGAACTTGTGTACTCTGCGTCTTCGGATGCCGGCCGGGATCGTATCTCCACAACAACTTATCGCCATTGGACAGATCGCACAAAAATATACCATTGACGAACTTCACCTCACCACCCGCCAGACGATCGAGATCCCCCACATCAAAACCCAGGATCTCCCGCAGATCGCTGATGAAATTTGTGCAAGCGGCAACGACATCGGTGCAGAACGGGCTGAAGTGGTGAATATCACGGCATGTCCGGGAACCGACAGATGTAAACTCGCAAATATCGACTCCGTCCATCTCGCCAGAGAGATCGACAAACGATATTTCCGAAAAGATATGCCGGGAAAGATCCGTATCGCGATTTCCGCATGTCCGAATGCCTGTACAAGCGAGTCTCTCAATGAGATAGGTATCACGGGTCTGCGAACGCCGATCAGAAAACCGGGATATTGTACGGGATGCGGAACCTGTGTTCAGTTTTGTCAGGAAGATGCTCTTGTCGTATCCGAAGGGTCCATCGTAATGGATCAGGACCGGTGTCTGGACTGCGGGACCTGTGTACGGTCATGTGTCTACGGCCTTCTGGAGTCGGAACCGACCGCATATCGTATAACCTTTGGCGGGCGTCGGGGCAGACATCCGAAGGTAGGGATGCATCTGATCACGGTAAACTCGGAAGAGGCGGCACTTCTCGTGATCGATGAAATCATTGACTGGATTTATCGATATGCACGTATTGGCGTCCCGATCGTTCAGCAGCTGGGTGTCTCTCTGAATTTTGAGGAGTTCAAAGCAAATCTTCCAAAAAAGATCCCGGCAGATTCGATTGTGTGTCAGTGAATAGATTGGAAAAAGGATGGATTATTCTCTAATCCATCTGTTTTGAAAAAAATGATCACCTGTTATTATAGTTTAATCCGGTAATATGACGGATGATGTTCACTCAGATCATTTCTGACGTTTTTTCTCTTTCATGCGTTCATGTACTTCATCGATGTAGAGGATCTCACGTAATTCCATTCCACAAAGACAGTACCCCTGCCGATCCAGAACAAACACCGGATATGCTGCAATTTCTTCCGGGATCTCTTCAGTAGGTATCTGCCGTACATGAAGCAGATAGGGCATGGTAAGGCCGATATGGGCGGTTAGTTCTTTCAAATCGTTTATCCACCGTGCAAGCTGACGGACATCGGCCTTATCCCACTGAAGGATTCGGTTCAGTGTCTGATAGGCATCACGTTCATATACCAGATGATTGTCGGCAAGCTGGGCATTTACGGCATTGGCATAGGTGATCATCCATTTTTCCAAATCATCGGCAGCGCCCAAGAAGCCATCGGCATATCTGCGAAGATCCTGCTTGTACGCTGCATCGGCTGATGCATCGGATGCTTCCTCGATTATTTTAATCATCTCGGCAAAATCCTCGTGAATGCGACGAAGATCTTCGAAGGCGCGGGATAAATCATTATGCAGATCCGTACTGAAGAAAACTGTTTTTTTCTGATCGGGCATTTCTCTCTCCAAAAAATATGTTCTGAAGAGGGTTATTTCTTCAGATAGAGGTTGGTGAATATTTTCTGACCTTTCACGTCGGGGTGGCGTTCGCCAAGGTCACCAATGTAATGTGCGTAAACAGCTGAGACGCCGTCGACTTCTTTCGTAACATCGTCAACGTACTTGAAGCCGGGCATCATGTAGTCGATTTTGCCGTTGACAAATACGTCGCCTTTTACCGACTGACCGCCGACACGGCCCTCAACATTGCCTTTCACGATGATCGTTCCGCCCTCTCCATGGGTGTGAACATGGATGAAAGCATCACCTTCGACAATGATTGTTCCACCCCGCATGAAGGTTCCAATGTCGTTGCCGACATTGCCCATAACACGGAGAACTCCGCCGGTCATTCCACGCCAGTCGCCGCGATATGCTGAACCGACATGGTTCTGACAGTTTCCTTTGATGGTGAGCTCTCCGCCCGCCATCGCAATGCCAGTGAAGGAGTCAGCATTGCCGTTAACCGTGATCTTGCCGCCTTTCATCCAGCCGCCGGTGTACATATCAACATTACTGTTAATGATGATTTCACCGGCACTCATCTGCTGGCCGATACGTTTTACGCGGCTCCAGTCGCCATTTAAGACGATTCTGGTTTCTTCCGGGGTTGGACCCGCTGCACCTTCTATTTTGGCGAAGGAAGCAAGGGGATATCTGATCTTTCCTTCAGAAATTTCTATGGCGCCGATCTCGGCGGTTGATTTCCCTGCAAACTGATCAGGGGTGATCAAATCAGCTTCAAGATACAGTTGCGCCTGTTTCGCCAGAGTAATAGTAATTGTGTTCATGATAGCTCCAAATTACTGCGTGATGTCCACCTTGATCTTGTACGGGTTGTGTACATGTTCATCAAAGACGGCATAATTCTCAAGGTCAACGGTGTAAGTCCGCAGGAATTTATCGCGAATGTCACGTTCAACCTGCTTGTTCTCCGGAACAATGGAGTTGACCCATACGGTCTTTTTAGGCATGCTGTAGTTAACGATTTCATGGTTCTCAACACAGAGCACACCATCTTTGAAGAATGCAAAGACGTTGCCGAACGCGGTTTCATACTGCTCGGGGTCGCTTGGAAGGTTCTCCGGATCGATGTCATAAACGGCGACGTTTGCATTCATGCCGGTCTTTAAGCTGCCGTAGAGGTGGGAGAGACCCAGGGATTTTGCAACACCGGAACGGGTCATCTGTGCAAGATCATAGAGTGAGATCTCTTTGTCGGATAATTCACCGATGTAGGTGGTGTCAATGACTTTGTCACCGTACTTGAGTTCGTTTGCAATGAGATCGTTACGGGCCTTTGCTGAAAGGAGCCACTTGTAAATTCTTGGATATCTCCAGAATGGTCCTGCGTTCGGGTGATCGGTTGTAATGAAGCAGCGTTCCTTGTCCTTTGCAAAGAGTGCTACTTCAAGACCGATTGCCCACTGTGCACCAGCAATGTACGTCTTCGGATCATAGATGAACGGTACGATACCTGCGGCGGTTTCAAGCTCAACATCGACGTTGGTCCATTTGAGATGGTTGAGGTGAGTAAGGTGATACTCGAATGGTCCGTCCGCAGTCATCGTGGTGGTCTCATCAAGAGTAACGTTACCCGTATCAATGGTCAGACCCTTCTGCTTGTTCACATAATCCATGACTTCCTTTGATTTAGAT
This sequence comes from Methanocorpusculum sp. UBA424, assembly GCA_002498375.1. Classification (GTDB taxonomy): domain Archaea; phylum Halobacteriota; class Methanomicrobia; order Methanomicrobiales; family Methanocorpusculaceae; genus Methanocorpusculum. Next base: position 2,734 of record DAHC01000015.1, on the reverse strand, counting down.
TCAAAGGAGCTGGACTTGAATGAGTCTCCGCCATAACAGTGGAACTGAATGTGCGTGTGGTGCATGACCTGCTCACGGTCGAAATCATTGTTTGCTTTGTAGCCTTCAACAAGTTTGAGGGTATCAAGGGTCGTGGTGTAGTTACCCGGATTCCCGAGATTGTTTGCATGGACGTGGACCGAGTGCGGGAGTCTGAGATACTCGTTGGTCTCGATTAATCCTTTTACGATTTCTGCAGGAGTGATGTCAAAGTAAGGAACTTTGTCATGGATGGTAATACAATTAAGACCCCAGCCCCATGCTTCTGTTCCTCCGGGATTGACGCACTTCAAGGCGTATCCGCGGGTTGCGTTGAGGATCCATGATGCGTATGCGCCGGCGTTTTCGATTTCATGGTTCTTGAAGTATTCGAGTAAGAACCAGTTGTTGGCGAGAACCGGCATTGCCGCTTCATCGATGATCGGCGTATCACGGATCTCTTCGTGGACATGTGCTGCTTCGAGAGGAGGCATTGCTGCTTCCATGACGAAACCGTATCCAAGCCGGGCATAGTCGTATCCTGTTTTTGAAACCGAAGGAACAGAGAAACCCATCTCCATTCTGAGGTTGCTCTTTCTCATGGGAGATTTGAAGAGCTTATCTTCCGGACGGAAGAGACGGCCTGCATTTACCTTGGGTCCGGCAACGTGGGAGTGGATATCGACACCGCCGGCCATAACGGTTTTGCCGGCTGCATCGATGACTTTGGCAGCATTGCTGACTTTATCAACAATTTTGCCGTCTTTGATGCAGATATCCATCTTCTGACCGTTAATACCCTGAGTTGGGTCGATTACACATCCGTTTTTGATGATGTATTCGGTCATTCGTAGGCCTCCTTTACTGGTCTGACATCAGCAAGCGGCGCTGCGTATTCCCAGCTGCCATCGGACTCGATGCCGGCCATCTTAAGTTCCTGCATACGTTCGTAGATCTTGTCGAAGAGTTCCTCATCGGTCAGGATACCATTGAAAGGCTTAATGACGGCACGATACTGAATTGGAACATTGTCCATACGATAGCAGATACCGCCGGTTTCTACACCAACGATTGCTACCGGGATGTGAACATCAGAGACCGTTGCAGCCATATTGACGGATGGATCAATGGTAACCATAGGGATACCGGCCCCTCCGATCTTCTCGAACGAGCGAATCGGGAAATGGGCTCCTGCATCGGTTCCGATGTTGATAAATGCATCAATCTCACCACGATTTGCAAGATCAACTGAAGACGTCTCGCCAGGGTTCATGTGAGCGTGCGACCCTTTGGTCAGGTCAATACAGTACGGGAAGCCAAACTGCCATGCCCAGACGATTCCCGGACCTGCAATATTGTAGTGTCCACGCATTGCCATGATGGTGCATTTGGTGAATTCATTTATGTCGCGGACAAGGTTGATCGCAATATCGACGTTGTGGTTTCGGCCGTCGGAGTGACAGAGACCCATGCCAAAGAAGATATGGACATAACGTCCTGCCTTGATAACATCACATACTTCAAGGATTTTTTCTTTTGGAATACCCGCTACAACATCCGGAAGGTCGGCAGCATATCCGTGCATTACCATTCGGAATGCATCGAACAGGTCATAGTCATGACCCTGTGCAACCTGAAGGAAGTGGTCTGCGCAGCGTGCGGTGTCGGTATACCGTGGGTCAACTACGATGACTTTTCTTCCACGAGCACCTTTTCCGGTGAAATATCCGCGAGGGAAGATACCGTACCGTGACATGTGGCGGGGATGTGCATGTGCCGGGTTTGAACCCCAGTAAATGACGACATCAGCACGGTTTTTGACTTCCCCAAGAGTACAGGATGGATAACCGGTATCAAAGATTGCCAGGAAGGAGGATCCATGACAAATGGATGCACAGTTATCTAAAACTGCGCCTGCATCTTCGGCAACTCGGCCGGCTGCGGCCATTCCTTCACAGTTGGTTGATCCAAATCCGTAGATCAGAGGCTTTTTAGCCTTTATGAGCATTTTTGCTGTGAAGTCGATTGCCTCATCATACGTGATGTCTTTGTAGGTTCCATCCGGCTGACGGCGGCGTGGTGACCCAACCCTTCCTTCACGGGATGCATGATGATAGATTTCGGTACCGATGATGCATGCGTTCTTGACTTCAATGATCTTATCGTCCTCAACAGTGATTTCAAGATCATCGCAACAAGCTCCGCAATAAGGACATGCAACATGTTTGATTACTTCTTTCATAGTTTATATCCTCACATTGGCCAGAGTAACTGACCGTTCCATTTGTTGCAGGCTTTTTGAATGAGCTCAACTGCCGGAACAATTCGTGCTTCCGGAGCTGGTTCAATACTTACCGGGAATCCACTGTACTGTGGTTCACCGGTAGACTGAGTTCGCGGGGGAACTACCTGATTTGCCCAGACACCCTGCCGGATGTGGCAGAGGCCTGGCGGGCAGGTTTGTCTTGCAATAATTGCTTTGACGATGACTTCCCCGCACTCGCTCGTAACTTTTACGTTGGTATTTTGATTGATACCAAGTGCTTTGAGGTCGTCAGCATTCATCTCGACAAGACTGCAGACATCAAAATATTTCTGGGTGGTTTTCCCAGCTTCCATTGCTTCACCCTCTTCAACGGCACGCTGGGTAACCATATTGAGGTATAATACTGTCATCTTAGAGTCCTCTCCGTTTTCGTTCTTCTGCTATGGGCGA
>DAHC01000007.1:86200-86429 GCA_002498375.1 Methanocorpusculum sp. UBA424 | reverse complement strand
GGATCTTCAACACCGACACAATACGACAGGTCCTCGCCGTCGTCATGAAAAACAGCCTCAAAACCGACTTCGGCAGCAATATCGGCAAGACAATCATATTTGCGAAAAATCACCACCACGCAGAAAAGATCTACGAGATATTCGGCAGAGAATATCCGCATTATCCTCCAAACTACTGCAGGGTCATAGACAACTACACAAACTATGCCCAGTCCCTCGTCGACGAATT
>DAHC01000007.1:375-86000 GCA_002498375.1 Methanocorpusculum sp. UBA424 | reverse complement strand
GGACTTGACGTGCCTGAGATCCTAAACCTCGTCTTCTTCAAAAAAGTCTACAGCAAAGCAAAATTCTGGCAGATGATCGGCAGAGGAACAAGACTCTGCCCCGGACTCATCGACGGAGAAGACAAAAAACAGTTCTACATCTTTGACTTCTGCGGAAACTTTGAGCTCTTCCGTGTCATGAAAAAAGGAAGAGAAGCCCCTTGCCAAACCAGCGTCCAGGAACGCATCTTCAATCTTGAATGCGAAATGGCATTCAAACTCCAGGCGCTCGAGTATCAGACCGACGAACTCATCCCGTTCAGACAGTCGCTCGTTGACGACCTCGTCGACAAAATACGGGAACTCAACAGAGACAACTTCGCCGTAAAACAGCATCTCAAATACATCGACCGGTATGCCTCCAAAGAGGCATTCAGAGTCCTCACCTATGAAAAGACCCTCCTGCTTGCTGAAGAAATCGCTCCTCTTATTCTGCCGTACAAAGACGAAGCATCGGCAGTACGGTTTGACGCCCTGATCTACGGGCTTGAACTTGCCTTCCTCGCCGGAAATACATACAAAAAAGCCACCCGTGATCTGAACAAAAAAGTGCGGGCGATCGCGGATATCTCCACCATCCCGGAGATCCTCGCACAAAGAGAACTCATCCAGAAAATCCTTCACACCGATTACGTCAAAGAAGCCGGGATCAAAGAGTTTGAGCACATCAGAACAAACCTCAGAGATCTCATGAAATACATCCTCCTGGATGAAATAACCAGATACGACACCAACTTCTCTGACAAAATAGTAGATACCAAATGGGCCGTCTCTGATCTTGATGACGGGGCACTCCAGAACTACAAAGCAAAAGCAGAATTCTATCTCCGGCAGCATCAGGACGAAGAGGTCATTGCAAAACTCAAATCCAACATCCCGCTGACGCCGGAAGATGTAAAAAAGCTGGAAAAAATACTCTGGAAAGATATCGGCAGTAAGAAGGAATACGAAAAAGAGATCGGGGATAAACCGCTCGGCGTCTTTGTCCGGGAGATCATCGGGCTGGATATGAAGTCGGCCAAAGAAGCATTCGCCAAATATCTGAACGACACCAATCTGGATTCCCGGCAGATCTATTTTGTCAACCGGATCGTCGAGTATATTGTCAGAAACGGACTCATGCCTGACCTTTCAGTCCTGCAGACCTCACCCTTCACCGATAAGGGAAGTGTTGTGGAGATCTTCACGGATCTATCTCTGTGGAATGGAATCAGACAGGTCATTGATAAGATAAACAGCAATGCAATGACAGCCTGACCGGCCCTCATCTTCACCCTGCCTGGAGACAGATCGAGGCACGGACAGACTGTATCCTCCGCGTATGTCCTATTGGAAATATGCGACCTCAATCCGCCAGCCGCTTTAGTACCCTCATCGCCCTCAGGGTAAGCCATTTGCTTTGGTCACCCTTTTGTCCGAATGGCACGAGAAGTCTGTCGCTTGCATACGTATTCCCGATTCTCCATCTGCCCGTATCATCCTGCCTGGACACAACGAGCTCCAAAGCATCGTCCATACGGCTGTCCCGAATGCCAAGTCCGCTCAGGATATCGAGTATCTCCAGCACATCGGTCTGATACATCAGAGGAAAACCGAATCTGAGCCAGCCGGGTTTTGCCGTCCGCTTGAGATCATGGCTGCGTTTGCAGATATGGTGGGTGAGCATGAACTCTGCGGCCTTGTCTATGGTATTTTGTACTGCCGGCGTTCGCTTTTCCTCAGGCACGGCGCTTAACGCTTTGAGCGCTTTAACGACGCCCATATGGCAGGTATGCCTGCCCCAGCACATTTCCAGCCGGTCATACGGCGGGACCTGAGGATCTTCTTCTTCGCCGTCGTTGAATCGCATGAATCGGGTGAGCCAGCCGATCCCTTTCTGCAGTCTTGGATCATCGAGATATCCGAACTGTATGAGGGCCCAGACCATATTTCCCGTCAGACAGGGTATGACCTCGGTGATCCGTCCGCCGCCGGTTTTTACAGCAGTGTTCTGCGAAAAACCGCCGTCCTGTATTTCCTGTGAATGTGTCAGGAGATATTCGCACTGCTCCCTGATCTGCGGCACCGGGCGGCGCCCAGCTCCGCGAGGGTGATCAGCGACCAGACGAGCCCTTTGTATTTGCAGGTGTAAAACCGGTGATAGGTTTGGAGATAGGCAGGATCCTGCTGTTTTTGAAGAATTTCGGGCACGATGCCGTACTGCATGATCTGATTTTTTGCCTCTAGGACGGCGGGGTCATCTTCGGGAAGATCCAGTATCTGCTTTAACGCAAAATACCGTACTGAAGGGTTTTCTTTTTCCAGCAGCCAGTCTGAGGGATCAGCTTTGAGCAGCGCTTTCCAGGTGTCCATATTTTCCCTTTTTTTTGAGAGGAGGGGGCAATGCTTCCTTTCAGAATCATGCATTATCAATCATCAAATAGGTATGTCCTGAGATGGGGATCGGTGATTTTTCCCGGATGCTTTATCCATCCCGGAGATCTGGGTCATTCCACAGGGGACTATCGCGTCGTCTGTTTTTTGCGGAAAAACCCCGCGTTAGAAGGAGAGATAAGAACAGACATGATTCTCTAAGACCTTTGGACTATTCAACGACAGATTCGCTAAACAGGACGTTAACGCGAGCCTTGAACATAAGATATTTCCACCGCGGGACGCTCCGCGCCGAAGTCGCGTCCCCGCACCCCGATTAAAAAAAAGGATAGAATACAAGAATGAGAAAAACCCGCGGGCGGGTTTTTCCCAGCATTTTTCCAGAGAGGGTGCGATTCCTGCGCAGGCGATAAGCCGGAGCAGAGCACCCGAACGCAAGAAAAATGCGATTCGCGTTAATTCGCGGAGATTCGCGGTTAAATAAATTCGTGCGTTCACCCCCAACCGTATCCCTCCCGAATTGAATTCGCGGTTCTTTTTTCTTATCCGAACAGAATACTCTTCGGCTCCGTGTATTCATACACAAAGTCCCTGCCGTTCTCCCTGCCGAACCCCGAACTCCCCACCCCGCCAAACGGCATCTCCGGCGGAAGCGTCAGATGCTTATTTACCCAGACGACCCCGCATCTAAGACCCTCGGCAAACGTACGGGCCGTACTGATCTCCGACGTCCACACCGAAGACCCCAGACCGTACATCGTCGAGTTTGCGATATCCAAAGCCTCATCCGCCGAACCGAACGGGATCACCGACATCACCGGCCCGAAGATCTCCTCAGAAACCGCGAGCGGGCTCACATTCTTCAAAAGCGTCGGCGCATAGAAATTTCCCGGCATATCCAGCCGCTTCCCCCCGTAGACAAGCTGCGCCTCGTCCCTGTCCAGAACCCCCTCCACAAACGCCTCGATCAGCGCCAGCTGATTCGCATTATTCAGCGGCCCCATATTCACCTTCTCCAGCCCGTTCCCCACAACATACCCCGAAAGCATAACCTCGGCTTTGTGCACGAACTCATCGGCAAGCGATGCGTCGACCAGGATACGCTTTGCAGACGTGCAAACCTGACCGCAGTTGTAGAACCGGTTTCTGACCGCCGCCTTCACCGCGGCGTCGATATCGGCCGTCTTCGTCACGATGAAACTGTCGTTTCCGCCAAGTTCCAGCGTCAGCTTCTTCAGATGCGGAGCCGCCTGAAGCGAAACCGCCTTTCCGGAAACGACCGATCCGGTAAACGAAATGTGCCGGACATCCGGATGCGTGATCAGGGCAGAACCCGTCTGCTCGCCTGACCCCGTCACGATCTGCAGGGCCTCTTTTGGGAAGCCCCCTTCGTGCATGGCCTCGGCGATTTTCAGGATCGTCAGAGACGCAGTTTTCGACGGCTTTGCAAGAACCGTGTTCCCGCAGGCGAGCGCCGCACCTGCCTTCCAGGCAAAGATAATCACCGGCATGTTCCAGGGAATGATCGCGGCGCAGACCCCGAGCGGTTTTCGAACAACGTTCAGATACCCGTAGCCCGGCAGATTGCGGGCATCGCCCGGAATACTCCCGCATACCGAGGCATAATACTCGAATACATGAGCGGATCCAAGAATCTCGTCACGTGCCTCCCGAAGCGGCTTTCCCTGTTCGGTCGTCAGCAGAACGGCAAGTTCGTCCACCCGTGCCCGCATCAGGGACGCGGCGTTCACAAACATCACGGCACGTTTCGATGCCGCCGTCTTCTCCCATGTCGGCAGGATATCGGCGGCCGCATTCACAAAATTGTCTACATCATCGGGCGCGGCGTTTGGTATTGTGCCGATGACTTCATTCGTGGCAGGATTTCTCACGTCGAGAGATGATTGCATGCTGGAGTATTATGCCGTAGCCTATTTAGTCCTGTCCGTCGAAGCAGAAAAATAGGAAATCTCTTGTTCCTGCAAAGAGAACGTATGCGTATGCACGAATACGCTGAAAAGATCGCATCGATAGGTGCCGCTGCCAACCCCACCTTCATGACCCTTGGGATCACCCCGGTTTCATGGGGCGGCGGGACTGCCGTTTTGAAAATGACAGCGAAAAAAGAGTTCCACAACGGGATCGGATTTCTTCAGGGCGGCTTTTACGTCATCCTCGCCGACGAGGCTATCGCGCTTGCGATTTTAGCTGAGCTCGATCCCGGATCAGGGACCACGACGATCTCGGAAACGACAGAGTTCATCCGCGGAACAAAAGACGACGAGATCTTCGCCGTCGCAAAGATCATCCGGAAAGGAAGACGCATCATCTTCGCCGAAGCGGAGGTTCGACGCGGCAGTGTCGACGGCGATCTTCTCTCGAAGACCTCGACCTCCTATCTGATCACCCAGTGCTGAATGGATACGTCTGGGCGGGGAGCTCAAGACGATTCGGGAGGGAGGTTCTGTGGTGTGGAAACCTGAGAAAAACCAACCGCGAACCGCAAATCTTTGATTTGCTCTCCGACTCGTTTCGCTCGCTTGAATCGGCGCGAATCCGCCCTTCGGGCGAAGCGAATCGGATTTGCTTATCCTCACTCTTGCTCGTCGTGTCTGGTCGCAAATCAAAGATTTGCTCCGCTAAGGGCGAGCCTGTTCGCAAACCTTCGGTTTGCTCTCCGACTCGGGTCTACGACCCTCGCTTGTCGGCTCACCCCGCTCGACCCGACGGATCGTCCCTTCATCGGGAGCGGGTTGGACGTGGAACGCGGACGACCTTAGCGTAGCAAATCGTTAGATTTGCGAGATCGTTCGGGCAAATCCTGTCGCCGCCCCGGCGGCTCCCAACTGATCTTCCTCTCATTCATTTTTATGCATTTTTTCAAGAGTTTCTAACCCTATTTTAAATTGTAAGATATGGCGTTGTGTATAGCATATCTCTTTGTTAATTCCACAGATACGAACTGGTAGTGAGATTTGGGGTTTAGTGGTGTCTATCGAATTTGACTCAACTGCTTCAAGGACTGAAGAGGCAACGTTGTTCTCACAATGTGTCAATTCAGCATCACAATTCGGACATAAACAGACCGAGTTCCAACCGGTCTTATTTGCATGTTTATATTTTTCATCTAATCCAGGAGTCAGTTTGTGTGCGATGAATATCGGTTCACCATCATTCTTTCCAATTATCTGTTTACTGCATATCTGACATTTGCCATGAGGATATTCTGATTTTAAGAACGATTTTTCCTCTGAGTTATCATCTTTTGCTTGGAGGTTTACTCGCCTCGCAGGTTTATCTGAAACACCTTCACGAATTCTTTCCTCTGACTTCCTTGCATGCCTTTCGAGATCTTTGATAGGTGAACGTGTAACTTCATCATATTCATCCTCATCTTCATCTTTGTTAGAATGATTGGAATTTCTGGATACCTTATCATGTTCCAACAAAGAATCACGCAGGTTAAGACCAGAAGTCGTAGAACTGCTTTGAAATTTTTGAGCAGGATCAGGTTTACTGGATTTTTTAAGACGTTTCATTATGTCCTGCTTCTTCTCATGAGATGCGGAATGGTAGAGTTCAAGCATTTCCCTCTCATCAGGATCTTCAATAAGTTCAAGAGCTCTCCTCCTCCGAGTTGGTTGTGCACCGGAAACTCCCAGTCTTTCCAGAAGGTCTTCAGAAATATCCCTGTATTCATCTAATAAATCATCAACCGAAACAGTCTTTGGAGCAAATATATTCCCATCTTTTCCATAGAGCCAGGCACGTTCATGTAATTCCACTCCCAAATCAGAATAGATTTCCTCCTTCCCTCTTAGAGAACTACCTACCTGACTATTTTGTCCGTTAGTGTTCCAGTCTACCCTTTCACGGATAACTCTGCCTGATGAGGAGAGCAGACGAAACAAAGCAAGAGATTTTTCAGGGCAAATCGTTTCAAGTATCTCGTTAAGATGCGGGAGACAGATATTGATACGGAAGCCATCTTTTGGAAAAATATAGAAATTGCTCCTCTTTATTTCAACTTTATTCCGGATCTGAGACACACCGTATTTACCTTTATTATTCGATCCATTACTTATAATTTCCAATTTTTGATGAACTCCTAATTTTGTCAAAGGATTTTCATCATACTCATTTGTGAATGATGCGTAATCCGGATGTAAAAAATAGACGGACTCAATTCCATGCAGCAATATTTCTGTGTTGCTCTCTCCTCCTGTTTTTTCTGTAAGGTAGAGTTCTTCAGGTTTACACCATTTACTAATGCCAGTGCCTGCATTGATCCCAGAGAGGATTTTATACTTATTAATTTCATCACAGTGAATATTGTTATCATCAATATCAGATAATATGGCCCTTAAATCAGTGATATTCGCTGAAAGAGAGATGGAGACATCAGCATTAGTATACTTTGATAATATCTCATCTTTTATCACTTCACCACGGTCATATTCTTTGACCTTCAAGATGTCTCTTATGAATGACCTGCAGGATTCATCATTCCAAAGTTCAGAATGGATATCAGAATCCCGCAAATATATTCCAGGTGACTGAGCAGATACATGTTTTCCATCGGGTTTTCTGATTAGTGGCAGATATGGTAATTTTTCCTTAATTAGGGTCCGCCTTATCTCAAAATTATTAATTGTCAGACGAGTTAATTCATATATTTCTTTTAAATCTTCGACAGATTTAGATTCAAGCCAGTTGGCTGAGAGTTCAAGTAACAAACTTGTGAAGTTTATTTCATTTTTATCTTGCTGATATAATTTTGATGTGCGAATAAAGTTGTGTAACTCAGTACTGAAAAATCCAGAATCCCAATATTTTTGCTGTTGATATTCCGAAATGTGAGACGCGATTTCTGACACGGAAAAGAGTTTTTTTAAACGTCCTTTCTCTTTTGTAGTATACTTTTCTATAAGTATCTCCTGTAATGAGGTGTATCCTCCGTTGGATGCTGGGAGTATTTTTATTCCGTGTATCAATGCCTTATGCAATATGTCCTTTAATTTTGGCATTAGAATTCGAGAATCAGTATCTTTTGTTGGTAATAATATAAAATTGTAAAAATCATGAGTGATTTCTTTTCGATCAATAAGATAAAATAAACTATAGACGACCAATCTCATTATTGATTCATAGAGTATATCGTTCGCCTCTACCTCTTTAATACCCTCACGCCCGGGAGTTGTTTTAAATGGAGCGTGTACAAGATATTCAAGATGTGTCCGTATCACGGTTGGGAAATAGACGAAATACTTATCATTATACTTATCATCCGACTTAGAGATAGGGAGAATCGTTCCATCAGAATTTAAGCGATATGCAATCATCACTGACTGATTGTTGATTACACGTTTTTCACCTTTTTTTATTTCATCGATTAGCGATATTTCAGATAATTTAAACCGATAATACTCTTTTTTTGTGATCGTATCCTCAATCGATATTCTTTCAAATGTGACGTTATCCGAAATGAGATGTGGTTTTTGCTTTAGTATTCCACTTTCGGAATCACTTACTTTTTTACGAATGCATCTCATCTTTCCGTCGATATCAGTATTGATCTCTTCAATACTGCTTAAGAACAAAAGGGATGAAGTGGATAATTCATTCAGCTTCTTTTCAATATCTTTGTAGGCTTTCTCCGGATCATTAAATGGTAATATGAAAAGGGTATCGTTCCCAAGATTTTCATATTTTGGAATCTGTAAGGGATAGACAAGTTCTTCTATTTTAAAGGTATACTTGCCGGAATATATCTGTGGAGCATCAGTATAATTATATACGGATTTAAATCCAATGCCGATTTTGCCGATTTGATTCTCATCCTTATTGCTTGCTCCTATGCTGCATATTGCTTCGACATTGGACTTGTCAAATAATTTAGATCCATTGTGTCGTATTTGAAGTTCTGTTTTGTTGAGCTTAAATGAGATCGAAGTTGCCTTTGCATCCTCAGCATTTTGTAATAATTCCCAAACAAAATGAGCGGTGTCACTATTTTGATTCAGGATAAGGTCTTTCACTCCATTATAATCCTCACTATCAATAATACCTTTTTTTCTCCTCTGAATATCATTAAATAGTGTTTCAACATCATCCATTCCTATCTCACCTCAACAATACCATAGCCAACCGGACTGAATAGTAAATCAGCTAAAGATTCAGACATTTCCAACTCCTCCATCTTCTTATCAAATTCTCCTTTAACATTCTTCGATTCGTCATTTTTCATACGTCTGATATGCTCATCACGAGCAGCGTCGATCTGATCTAAAAGATTTGCCAGACGTGCCCCGTAACTTCGTTTCAGACTTTCTTTTTTATATCCAATGAATTCAGAATTCTTTCGTTTATGCTCCTCAGATTCCACTACCCAGTGTGTATAATGAACATTGTCAAGTTTTTCAATAACATCAGGATCCAAAACAACATGCTGAGAATCACATACACCATTTTTAATATAGTCAAACAGTTTCTCTGACACCAGTTCATTTTCGGAAATCGACATCATCATCTGATTTTTATGGACTCCGGAATAATTCCAGAGATATACAGCAAACGGATACTCTCCAGCTGGAACTTCTGAGTCTGTTACATAAAATCTCGTTGAAACATCTTCGTCACGTTTCAGATAGGAAACAGCCTGTTTGATCAACGGATGGACCGGTGTTATTAAATCTCCCTCTCCATCAAGTGAAGACTCTGAATCAAAATAAACCGTATAATACGTGCTGTGTTCCTTATCTTTTCCATCAAGCCATTTTTTCCATGATTTATATCCGGATTTTTGCGGGAGTTTTTTGAAATCTTCTAACAGAATTGCTCTATAGTCCGCATTCACCCTGAGCTTCTTTGGCGATTTTTCCCCGACAATAAACTCATTTTCAGAATCAAATCTCTTTTTGAAATAGATCCGAATAAGATTTTCAAGACTTTCGGGAGACAACCAGAAACTTGTAGCATCTTCGATCTCTTTTTCCATCTGCATCTTCGGGAGATTCAGACCGAAAAGTTCTGACTGTTCAACCGCAAGTTTTTCCTGTTCAACATACTTTCTTATCGTATTATCCGCAAGTTGCCCCAATTTTTCACGCTTTTCGTCTTCCGTAAGTCTGAAGTTATCTCCAATTTCATTCATCACCTTGGTAATTTCCCCAAGGATCTCTTCGCTTCCACCAATGGATTCTTCAAAGACGCCTATCCTCAACAGACATCTCTCATAAATATCAGCATCAACTGTTTCAGGAGTGATCTGATTAAAAATAGAAACGGATTCACTCTTCTGTCCTGTTCTGTCAATACGTCCGATTCTCTGCTCGATCTTCATCGGATTCCACGGAAGATCATAATTGATCATACAGTCGCAAAACTGATAATCCAGGCCTTCACAGCCAACTTCAGAGAAGAGAAGAACATCCAAAGCATCAGCATCTTCTTTTGGAAGTTTGAAACGTTCTCTTAAGTACCTTCTGTCTTCATCTTTGATCCCGCCGTGGATCATTCCAACACGGAATCCAGCATCAAACATCTTATTTGCAAGATATGTAAGAGTGTGACGGAATGTACTGAAAATCATCACCTTGTTTGGATTCTGATTCTGTTTCTCCTTCAGCACCCTAAGCATTTCATCATATTTAGCATCATCCGACGGAAGTTTCTTTGCAGATATCATTATTTCATTGATTCGCCCTCTGATAGGGGAGATATCAAAATTTCCGACCTCATTATAACATCCAGATTCTATGAAATCATACTCATCCAGATGGCATGTGAGAATATCATCAAGAAATGGAATAATGCCAGGGAGACAACTTGCAGCCCTCCTTTGAATAGTATTCATCATAAAACCAACAGGAGTGTCTGGATTTATTTTTGAAAGGATCTCTGCCTGAATATTCAGGATCTCATCATACACTGCTTTCTGTTCCGGAGTGAAAGGTGTAGATATCGTAACGGTTTTTCTGACAGCATATTCTCCGATATCCCGTCTTCTTGTTCTGTTTAGAATTGATGAAAAAGTATGCAAAGACTCGATATCAGTCAGCAACGTAATACGCTCTTCATCTGTTAATGACGGTTTTTCAAGAAGTTCCATTACTTTGATAAATACAGGATTTGCGGGATAAATTATCTGTCCCCATGATGTTTTTACAGCCAATTCAAGTTGTGATTTTGTATTTTCCATCCAGTTGTCTTTGTGACTGCGGATATCAGAAATCGCACCATTGATAAATGGATTCGGCTCAGACATTGAATTGAATACATTCAGATCAGATACCAAATCGGGTCTGAGGAGATTTAGGAGCGTGAATAGATCCTGAGTTCCCATCTGAATAGGTGTAGCTGTTAAAAATACTGCTGCCTCGGCATTGTTGACAAAATATTTCACTGCTTCATATGCAAATGTATCACTATTTCGGATATGGTGGGCTTCATCAACTATCACCAGATCGAACTTAGGTGGGATTTCCAGGTTCAAAAGTCCGGGAAAGGTCTTACATTTTGTAAGTTTATCTTCGGTGAATAAAGAATAGGGCATTATTATTTTCCCATATTTTCCCATATCCCATTCATCTAATGACGCATCAATTATTGCCTGCCTAAATGATTTTCCATCAAGAGATGTAAAGCCCTCACCGAAACGTATTTTCATTTCATGCTCCCATTTTCTTTCTGTAACCAGAGGTTTTGGGCAGATGATCAGAACCGACTGTGCATTGTTTCTTGCTTCAAGTTCTTTGAGAATTAAACCAGCTTCAATCGTTTTTCCAACCCCAACTCCATCAGCGATCAGAAGTCTCGGGCGATCAGATTTTATAAATTTTAATACAGGACGAAACTGATGAGGAATAAAATCGATTTTTGCAGAATTCAAAGAATAGAGGGTTTGAGAATTTGGGTTGCTTATCTGGGTTGCAGTAAGATATGCATTGAATTCTTCAAGTGAAACAGAGATATTTTCTTCTGTTTTTTCAACAGTTTCAATCTGTGAATGATAGTATTGCTGATTTTTATTATTAATGAAGATATTATATCTTGGCTCTTTTCCAACGGTTGAAACACCCATTACTACACCCTGCTGAGAATGGTTTGCTTTTATTCTGATAAGAGTCCCAACTGAAATATTGGAACTGGCATTTTTTGGATTGCCTTCCTCTGTTTGGGTCTTGCTTTCATTTATTTCTGGAAAGAGCGGAACTCCTAACTCTTTACTAAGTATGATGGTGCGTGCGTCATTTATTTCAGAGAGAAAAGATTCATCAGCGTTGATTTCTTTGCATAACAGATATAACGTGCTGAGGTGACGTTCTATTTTCTCATCGGAAATTCCGTCTAATGTCTGGTGGGCCCAATCATTTCGGATGCCCTGCATCTCTTTTATGTAATTTCTCAGGACATAATTCAGTTTTATTACTGATGATAAGGAGTTCCAGTTTGCGTCAAAGACTTTGAGAAGAGCGGCAATATCTAAGTCATACAAAGAACCGTTTTCAGGGTCAACATTCCTTTTTGCATAGTCTGGGAGACTGTTTAGAACAAGGTAGTTCCACCAGTCTTCATCTACTTCTGGAAGATTATCCCCAAGAAAATCAGCGAGTGGTTTTGCTGCACGATTCAAAAGTTGTATAAATGAAGTTTGATTCATTATTCCTTCCCCCCAATCAATATATCAAAATGGTTGTGCATCATTATTTAATTGTCGTATGAAAAATGTGTATAAATCGGAGTATTTTTCACATTAATTGAAGGGATTTGAGTTTGTTTACCTCTCTTTTTTTTTAAAATCACTAAATTCATTGTTATTTAGTAACTATTTGCCCCCAAAGTTCTGTATGTTCAGAAATATCTGGAGACTAATCTTTGATATTACTATAATATATCCCGGATAGAAGAGAGTTCTCCACTACTGATGAACTACTTGGAAATGATTTTTGGAGGTAGAAATTGGATATCCCCACCGCGGGACGCTCCGCGCCGGAGTCGCGTCCCCGCACCCCAAATCAAAATAAAATGAATGAATCCTCAACAGAAAAACCCGCGGGCGGGTTTTTCCCCAGCATTTTTCCAGACGGCGTGCGATTCCTGCGTAGGCGATAAGCCGGAGCAGAGCACGTCGGCGCAAGAAAAATGCGATTCGCGTTAATTCGCGGTTAAATAATCTCTAGTCTCCACACCCGGCAATACCCTTCCCGAATTGGTGGGATTAACACCCCCCTTCCCCAAGAACATAACATCTTTCATATCTCCTCACGCCAAAGTATAACGATTATGGAGGAACATGGCAGTTGAACTGGAAGTTGTAGACCGGGTCGAAGAGTGGACCGGGTTTCTCAAGAAAAAATACAAAAGCGAACTCAATAAGATCTCGCGTGAATACCCAAGCGAGCGCTCTCTGGAGATAGACTACGGGGTCCTCGAAAAATACGGAAAGATCGGGGTCGTTCTCGCTGATGAACTGCTCGAACACCCGGGAAAGACCTTAGAGGATGTCAAAGACGCTATTCGGACCTCCCGTCTCATCACCGGAAAAGATGTCGAAGGAAACGACATCTCCGACACGATCATCGGCAAAGTCAATATCAGATTCTTCCACCTCCCGCGAAAGACCCAGATCAGGGACATCCGGGCAGAAGACATCAATAAATTCATCAGCATCGACGGAATCGTGCGCCGGGTCACCGAGGTCCGCCCCCGGCTCGTCACCGGAGCGTTCCGGTGCGTGAACGGGCACATCACCTACAAAAAACAGGAGTACGGCTCCTACTCCGAACCGGATATGTGCGGGCATGCTGAGTGTACGCTCAAAAAGCTCGAACTCGTGCAGAGCAAATCGACCTTCATCGACTCGCAGAAACTCCGTGTTCAGGAGACCCCCGAAGGACTTCGCGGCGGAGAACAGCCCCAGAACATCGACATCGACACGATCGACGATCTCTGCGGCAAAGTCTCGCCGGGTGACCGGGTCATCGTCAACGGGATCCTTCGCAGCGTGCAGAGGGTCGTCGGCGGCCAGAAAAGCACCGTCTTCGACCTCTACATCGAGTGCAACTCGATCGAGATCTCCATCAAGGAGTTCGAAGAGGTCAACATCTCCGAAGAGGATGAGGTCGCCATCAAAGATATGGCCGCCGACCCCGGTGTGTATGGTAAAATCGCCAGATCGATCGCCCCGACCATCTACGGAAACGACGAAGTCAAGGAGGCCATCGCTCTCCAGATGTTCGGCGGAATTCCGAAAGAAATGCCCGACGGCTCGAATCTTCGAGGCGACATCCATATCCTCTTGGTCGGTGACCCGGGTATTGCAAAATCGCAGCTGCTTCGCTACGTCATCAAGCTCGCTCCGCGTGGTATCTACACCTCAGGAAAATCCGCGTCCTCGGCTGGTCTGACGGCCGCCGCCGTGAAAGATGATCTGGGCGACGGCCGCTGGACGCTTGAGGCCGGAGCGCTCGTTCTCGCGGACAAAGGTATCGCTGCGGTGGATGAAATGGACAAAATGCAGAAAGACGACCGCTCCTCGCTGCACGAAGCAATGGAGCAGCAGTCCGTTTCCATCGCAAAAGCCGGCATCAATGCGACCTTGCGGACCCGCTGTTCCCTGCTCGGCGCGGCCAACCCCAAGCTCGGCAGATTCGACGAGTATGCCAACATCTCCGAACAGATCAACATGCCGCCGTCCCTTCTCTCCCGTTTCGATCTGATCTTCATCATGAAGGATCAGCCGGACGCAACGAGGGATCTGAACATCGCCCGGCACATCTTAAAGGCCCACTCGGCCGGTGAGAAAATCATGCGGCACAAGAAGTACCCGATCCCGGGAGCGGATGATGAATACTTCAAACGTGAACTCGCCCCGGTCACCCCGGAGATCGACGCCTCGATGCTTCGAAAGTATCTGGCCTACGCAAAACGAAACTGCTTCCCTCTTCTGAAAGATGAAGCGAAGGATGTTCTCGTCCAGTATTATCAGAGCCTGCGAAGCGTCGCCTACGAAAACTCCGACAAACCGGTCCCGATCACCGCCCGTCAGCTGGAAGCGCTCGTCCGTCTCGCAGAGGCGAGCGCCCGCGTCCGGCTGGCCGACGAGGTGGAGCAGGAGGATGCGGAACGCGTGGTCAAGATCGTGGACGCCTGTCTGAGACAGGTGGCTTACGATGCGAAGACCGGCTCTCTCGACATCGACAAGATCACCACCGGAACGTCCAGATCAGGTCGAGCGATCCGCCGCGAACTCAAAGAGACGATCGAGACTCTGATCCAGGCAAGCGACGACCGGGTCGCGAAGGTCGATCAGATCATGGAAACGATGGAGAACAAGTATCATTATAAGAGGGATGAGGTGGAACACATTCTCGAAAGAATGAGGATGGACGGGGAAGTGTTCCAGCCGAGGAACGGCCTGATCAAGTTCACCGCACCCATGAGGTAATATAAATGGCAACAGACAGAGAAAACGCCGTGTTCGAAGCGGCGATCAAACTCGGGGCGCTCTATCACCAGTTTGTGGGAACGCCCATCTCACGTTCGACCGCAGGGATCGTGGAGGCCGCTATCGAAAGTGCGGTCTCCCTTCAGCCGTATGTGACGAAGATCAGCGTCCGGCTGGACAAAAACCTGATGAATGAAAATCCGTTCGGGTACTCGGAACTTACCGGGGCGATGTACGATGTCGTTATCGAAACGAAGTACGGCGACGCGGTCTGCCGTGCAAGCCTGAAGTTTGAAGACGGTTATCCGCTGATGAAGATCCTCGAGTGATGGAAAAATTTCCGATCCTCGACGATCATTTCCATATCAACCGGAGGACAGGCGTCGGACCGTCGGTCGTGAAAGAGTTCATGCGTTCCGGCGGGACGCACATCGTTTTAGTCTCGCTTCCCTCCTGGTCGTGCGGCGTTACGCCCCATACGCCTGCGGATTACCGCGAGGTCTTCGACGAGCTGCTGACGGTTTCGGCGATGGTGAACGAACTCGGATGCGTCTGTTATCCGGTCGCGGGCGTTCACCCGGCCGAGATCGGGCGGCTCGCAGAAAGGCTCGGCCTAACGGCTGCCGAGGAGCTGATGTGCGGGGCGCTGGACGTCGCCGCCGAGTATGTCCGCGAAGGAAAATGTATCGGGCTGAAGTCCGGTCGGCCGCATTATCCGGTGACGCCCGAGGTGTGGGAAGCGTCAAACCGCATCCTTGAAAGAGCCCTTACGCTTGCAGGCGAGCTTGGCTGTTCTCTGCAGATCCATGCCGAGTCGGGCCCGTGCGAGGACGTGCCGGCTCTCGCCAAAGCATGCGGGATGGATCCGTCAAGGGTTGTGAAGCATTTTGCGACCTGCGAGACGCCGCTTCATCCTTCGATAACGGTGAGAGAACCTTTCCTGGATCAGTGGTTTGCAGAGAAACGGGATTTTACGCTCGAGAGTGATTACATGGACGATCTTTCACGGCCGGGTGCGGTGAACGGTCCTCGGTCGGTCCCCCGCAGGATGCAGAAACTTCTCCAGGAAGGCGCAGTAGATCCCGAGGATATGCGGCGTGTTCACAGCTCGGTGCCGAAACGGATATACGGCGTCGATTTCGATATTTGATGGTTTGAGGATAAATCAATATTATTTTCTTCATTTTTCACGGTATGTCTCATATTGTTTGATAATAATTTTTAATTTTGTTCTCAAAGAATAGTATTAAGTAGTTTTAGAGTATATTATCAGATTGGAGATAAAATGTTTGGCATATGCTCTAGAGTTATGCCTTAACGGTTTACGCCCGGAGAAATCCCGCGGCGATCAAAAAGCAATGATGCCCCTTCATTTGTTGTTTGATTGTGATAACCGCGCCTGAAAAGAAGGCGATAAATTCAAAACTTATAACGGATGGATAGAAACATTTGCGGGTGAGCCAGCCCAATGGGGGGAGGGAAACACCCAATCTCCACTTTACGTAGCTTTTTCTCTTTTCTGAAGCCAGTTTATGTGTGCTGTTACAAATTGTAACGCCGTATTTCAGGTTTGTTACATTTTGTAACGCCCCGCAGGATATGTAGTTACAAAATGTTACATATAAATGATAGGGCTCCAAATATAAGATACAGCATGGCAACCAAAGTCGTACGCGTCTCAGAGGATGCGATCGAGATAACCAGCAGATATGCCAAAGACATCAGCGAAGGGATCCGGATGATGCAGAAACTCATCGAGGAAAAAAGCACGCCGCAGATCGATATGAAAGCTCTCGAGAAGATGATAAGACACTGCATCTCAGAAGAGTTCGAAAACCTCCAGAGGGGGTACTGAGTGCAGCTTACCGGCTGGATGGAAGAGAACGGCCGGCTGCTCGAACCCGCCGAGATCGAAACCTTTTCTGTATCCAGATTATCAGCATGCGGCGGCGAGTTTCTTCTGGAGACGGATGATTGCTTCATCCGGGACAAATACCACATCATGCCCGGGAACCCGAAAGGGAAGCCGGTCATCACCGCCGATCCTCGTGTTCCCGATCTTCCCCTCGATGAAGCGATCCAAACGTCTGTTTCGCTCCGGGCATCCGATGACGCCGTGACCACGCTTTCGGGAGGGGTGGACTCCTCCCTCGTCGCGGTTCTTGCCGGACTTCCCTGCATCGCTGTAGGTCTCGCAGGATCGCATGATCTGGCTGCCGCACAACAGACTGCCAAGACCCTGGGTCTCCCGCTCACCGTTAAAGAGATTGACATCGACGACATTCGGGAGGCACTCGACGACGTTCTTGCGATCATCCCGCGGATCACGCCGCTCGACGTCGAAATCGGAATCACCGGATACTTCATCGCCGCTCTCGCAAAAGAAACCGGGGCAAAAAGAATACTTACCGGTCAGGCAGCCGATGAACTCTTTGGAGGATATGCACGATACGGCAGATCGGCAGATCTCCGTGCTGATCTTGCAGCCGATTTTGACGGTCTTTTCTTCCAAAGGGAAAGGGATGCAGCGGTCGCCTCGTATTTCGGCGTCTGGTATTCCCTGCCCTTTATGGACGAGCGGGTCGTTCGTGCCTCCAGAACGTTCAGTCCCGACGAACTGGTGTCTGGCGACCTTCGAAAGATCGCCCTTCGAAGCGTTGCCTCCCGCCATCTCCCGGAAGAGATCGCCTGGAGACCAAAAAAAGCCATGCAGTATGGAAGCGGCATCTCCTCGGCGTTAGCAAAAATTGCCAAGTCGGAAGGCTGCAAAGGATGCCGGGAACTGATTCAAAATCTCGTCCCGGATAAGGTATAAGTTGGTCCGGTCCAATATCAATAAGAAATGACCGATATATCCGGATTTGAACTGACCGGCCTCGCAGGCATGATCGGCTTCATCCTTATCTGTCTCATCCTCGTCATTGTTTTTACAAAACTGGAACAGAGATTCGCTAAAAAGCCTGCTTCTAACCAGCAGTCCGCTTCTGAGGTGCCCCCAAAGGGAAACGAATCCGCTCCCGCCGACGAGGGCCGGCCCGCATTCATCGTCGGCCAGGTGTATCAGATGGAGGACGGATCCCTCGCAGAGTATGCCGCAGACGGGACGTTTCGCAAAATAAAAGAAAAGTGATCCAGGAAATTTGAGATGAGGGTGGAACCCTCTTACCCTGCCGTTGTGGAGTTATACAGGTCGGCGACGACACCGTCATTAAACGTCCCCACCACCAGCACCGAGTATATCGTATCGCCTATATTTGGAGGAATTTTATAGGTGATCCTGATTCCCGGCGTGTAGGTTTCCGGAAGGCTTACCGGCTCGGCCTTCATTCCGTTGATATAAACCTCCAGCAGTACAAGACCTGCCATATCCTTGCCGCTTACAAGCTCCAGCTCGATCTGCTGGTCATCGGAGCTTGCTGTCAGTCCAACGATTTTTATGATATATGCGCCGCTTCCGTAGGTATTAAGAATAAACATGCTCACGATGATGGTCAAAAGAACCGCGATGGCCAAACCTAAAGCAAAACCTATCAGTGTCGGAGCAGGAAGTGTCTTTCCGGAAAAATAGTCCCAGAAGGCATCAAGGAATGTTGCCACTCAGACGAAGTTGGAGTTAATTGCCTATAAACGTTCTCTTAACAACACTCTCCATTTTGGAAATGATTACGCGTCGGCGCGTATTCCGTCTCCCTTATCACGCAAAAAAACCAATAGATGTCTATGAATTGTATCGTCACCGGAGGAGCGGGATTCATCGGCTCGCATTTGGTGGATCTCCTTGTTGAAAACCATCATCAGGTTACCGTGATCGACTCGATGG
The DNA here is from genome assembly GCA_002498375.1 of Methanocorpusculum sp. UBA424. Classification (GTDB taxonomy): domain Archaea; phylum Halobacteriota; class Methanomicrobia; order Methanomicrobiales; family Methanocorpusculaceae; genus Methanocorpusculum. The sequence goes on along the minus strand of DAHC01000007.1, from coordinate 67,320 downwards.
TTGCCGGAAGAATGGCTAATATCGAGCAGAACCTTGCAGAGATAACCTTCGTTCAGGCCGACCTGCTTGAAGACGGCTGGCAGAAGCATTTCGCCGGCGCCGACAGAGTCTATCACATCGCTGCCGATCCGGATGTCCGCGGATCCGCACGCAAATCCTTTGAAGTCTACGAGAACAACGTGACGGCAACTATCCGTGTCCTCGAAGCGATGAAGGAGCACGGCGTAAAAGAGATCGTCTTCACCTCGACATCGACCGTGTACGGCGAAGCATCGGTGATCCCGACGCCCGAGACCTACTCACCGATGATCCCGATCTCGGTGTACGGGGCAAGCAAACTTGCCTGCGAGGCGATGATCTCTTCCTACGCCGCGACCTACGGCTGGAAGGCCTGGGTCTACCGGTTTGCAAACATAGTTGGGGCCCGCAGTACGCACGGGATCATCTTCGACTTCGTGCAGAAACTCCGGGCGAATCCGAAGGAACTGGAGATCCTCGGCGACGGAAGACAGAGTAAATCCTATCTTGCCGTCGAAAACTGCGTGAAGGCGATGATCTTTGCACCCGAGGTCTCGAATGACACCTTCAACTTCTTCAATATCGGATCGGAGGACTGGGTCAATGTGAAGCGGATCGCGGAACTGATCGTCGAGGAGATGGGACTGGAAAATGTGAAGTTCAACTTCACCGGCGGCGACCGGGGATGGGTCGGCGATGTTCCGCTGATGAGACTCGGCGTCGACAAACTGAAGTCGCTTGGCTGGGACCCGGAGATCACCTCGGAAGAGAGCGTCAGGCGTGCGATCCGGGCAACGATCGCCGAGTGAAGATCTCTCTTTAATCATCATCCATTTTTTATTCGGGGTGCGGGGACGCGACTTCGGCGCGGAGCGTCCCGCGGTGGAGATATCTTATTTTTTGATTCAGCAAAAGGTATGCTTTTTTGCGAGATGGTGAATAAAAAAAATATGTTGACCAAAAAAGTCAGCGTCGGTTTTACGCCGACTTTTTCTCTGCTCTCTTCTTCAGATACTGGAGGAGGGCAAGGATGCCGATTCCAAGTAAAAAGAACAGGATGCTGAACGTCTCAAAACTCATTGGCGGCATTGGCACATCCAGCGTGGTTGCTCCAAGCGCGATCGGATACAGTGAGCTGATCAGAAGCCCGATACTGAGATAGATCGTCTGCGAACGAAATCTTGCCAGACAATACCGCATGATCTTTGAGATAAACACAAGCCCTGTGATCATTCCGAGCCCAAAAACGGCGAGCATCGGCACATATGCCAGCTGCAGATGAACAACCGCACTCACCGCGGAAATCAGCGGAACGTAAAGTCCCATGATCAGAAGCATCGTCGAGCCGGATATCCCTGGAAGAACCATCACCGAGACCGCAAACACCGCGGCAAGAAACAGAAACAGTGCAAGCTGAGGAGATATCTGCGTCAGATCCACCGAACTTTCGCGGGAGACCGGATTGAAGTACATGAGGAGAGGAACGGCCGCCGCGCCGAGCGCGGTGAAGATGATATGCGGATAATGCTCCATCAGGCTTGCACGCTCTTCCATCACGACGATCGGGACGGCAGCTATGGTCAGCCCGATAAACAGTGAACTTATTTCATAAATATAGGTGTCAAACAGATTTGCGAGGATCACGGCACAGATGAGAAACGCTGCTGCCCAGCCGACGGCGAGTTTAAGCAGGAACGGCAGCGCGGCCTTTCTTCTTTCCCTCGTCCCGGTGAGCATATCATCCACCGAGGAGATGAACTTATCATAAAATCCAAGTAAAAATGCGATCGTTCCGCCGGAAACTCCCGGCACGCTGTCGGCGACCGCCATGCACGCCCCTTTCAGAATATCCATATGTCTCTTAATAGATAGGGGCCGCCTTACTAATTAGTATTCGGGCTTTGTGTGTCGGAACCATGCAATTTATTCCGATGCCCGCCTGATATAGTAGGGAGAGTTTCATGAAATATATCCTTATTCTTGCTGACGGTGCGGCTGACGAGCCTCTTTTAGAGCTTGGCGGAAAGACCCCGCTCGAAGCGGCACACAAACCCAATATGGACCGGATAGCCCGTGAAGGCAGATGCGGCATGCTCAAGACCGTGGACGACTCGCTCTCCCCGGGGTCGGACGTTGCGAACATGTCGATCCTCGGCTACGATCCGCTGAAATACTATACCGGCCGGGGAGCGCTCGAGGCGCTCAGCATGGGGATCCCTTTCAGAGAGGGGGAACTCGCCTACCGGTGCAATCTGGTCACGATCGAAAACGGCAGGATGAAGGATTTTGCGGCCGGCCATATCTCGAGCGCTGAGGGAGCGGAGCTTTTCGAGGCTCTCAAAGAGAAGATCCCTGAAGCCGGCTGGTATTCGGGCGTCTCCTACAGAAATGTCATGATGCTTCCAGACGGCAAAGGATCCGAGACGACCGCTCCGCACGACATCGTCGGCGAGGTCATCAATGATTATCTCCCGAAGGGAGAGGATGCACAGCGTCTGATGAACTTCATCGTGCGGGCCTCCGATGTCTTCGAGAACCACCCGGTAAATAAAAAGCGCATCGCCGCAGGGAAAAACCCGGCGACAACGATCTGGCCGTGGAGCGGAGGCTTGAAGCCTGCGATGCCGCTGTTCTTTGATAAATATCATAAGAAGGGCGCGGTCATTTCGGCTGTGGATCTGCTGTTCGGTCTTGCGAAGTGCGCCGGGATGGAGGTCGTGAAGGTCCCCGGAGCGACCGGATTTCTGGATACGAACTTCCTGGGAAAGGCAAAAGCGGCGGTCGAGACCGCGAACGGCGACGCGGATTTTGTGTATATGCATGTCGAGGCGACGGATGAGGCAGGACACCTTGGGAGCCTTGAAGAGAAGATCAAAGCGATCGAGAATCTGGACAAGGCCATCGGCTATATCCTCGAGAACTTCGAAGGCTGCATTATGCTGATGCCCGATCACCCGACCCCGATCGCGAAAAAGACCCACACGAATGATCCGGTCCCGTTCGCGATCCGCGGTCTCGGTGAGCCGGATGATGTTCAAATCTACACCGAGAAAGAGGTGCAGGCGAAGGGTTCCTACGGGCTTATCCAGGCGGTCGACCTCCTGGATATGGTCTTCAAGGAGTAGGCGGATGCGGGAGAAGGTCACATCCTTCATCGAAGCGTATGTGAAGGACGCTTCCCATCTGCGCAAGCCTCTCGTGGGGTTTGCGGACTGCGCATCCCCGATGATCCCGGAGCTGAAGAAAGTAGTATTACCCGGGCATGAAATGCCTCAGGATATTCTTCCAGATCCGAAAATAATTATTTCTTATTTTTTGCCGTTTCGAAAGGAGGTCGCGCTTTCGAATGTTTCCGGAAGATACGCTTCGGAAACATGGAAAGAAAGTTATGATGAAACGAACCGGCTGATCGCATCGTTGAATGACGCTCTTGTGGAATATATTCATGACATGGGATTTCGGGCAGCATATTCCAAAAAAACATCGCAGGTCAGTAAAGAAATTTTGATGAGCTGCTGGTCGCAGCGGCATATCGCAGAGATCGCGGGTCTCGGAAAGTTCGGGCTGAACAATCTTCTGATCACCCGCGTTGGCTCGTGCGGGAGATTTGGCTCAGTCGTTTGTGATCTGCCCATAGTCCCGGATCTGCCCGAAACCGAGGAACGATGTCTCTATAAACTGACCGGAGGCTGCATGAAGTGTGTGAAAAATTGTCCTGTCAAAGCATTAAGGGAAGATGGTTTTCTGCGGGTCATGTGTCAGGCGAATGAGGAGAGATGCGATACGGATATCTGCGGTAAGTGTGCGGTGAATATCCCGTGCGGGTTTTTGAAATAAAACATACGCGGTTTTAGATAAATTCTGTGGGAAAAAAACTGTTCGAAAATCTGATATTCTCTCTATTCGATATTTTTGATTCGGGGTTCGGGAAGTGACGTCTTGAAAAAATAAGATATCCCCACCGCGGGACGCTCCGCGCCGAAGTCGCGTCCCCGCACCCCATAATCAAAAAGGATGACGGCTTTTCTCTTTGTTTGAATTGGGGTGCGGGAGGGCGACTCCGGCGCGGAGCCCGACGCGGTGGAAGTATCTTATTCTTTGATTCAGCAAAAGGTATGCTTTTTTGCGAGATGGTGAAATCACATAATATTTCCACATCATCAAATTCCAAAAAATAGTGCTCCCGCGGTATTTTGGGTAATGATAATCATGAAGAAGGGACTATTCATTGTAATATGGAAGAAAAACCCGAGAGGTGGAATCAGGAGCTGTATGAAAAGCTGAGTTTTGAATATCTGATCGAGTGTGCAGAGAATAAGAAGATAGATGAGTGGAATGCTCTTTATCTGGAGTATTTAGAATCGGAATGGAAAAGGATGTATCCAAAGAGGGGATGGGGTCAAAAAGAAATTTTGGAGTTGGTGGATATATTCTCTCAATATAAAAGATCTGATTTTTCAGGAGAAGATTTCTGTGAGGCAATATCACGCGGGGCGTCTTTTGAGTTGGCACACCTAGAGGGGGCAAACTTCATGGATGCAAAGCTCAATAGAGCAAATTTCGTGGAAGCACATCTCGAAGGGGCGATCATGATGGACGCACACTTGGAAAAGGCAATCTTCTCCGGGTCACATCTTGAGTTGGCACATCTCGAAGGGGCAATCATGATGGACGCACATCTCAATGGATCACATTTTGAGGGGGCACACTTCATGGATGCAAATCTCAATGGGGTAAACTTCTTGGATGTAAATGTCGTGGGGGCAGACTTCTGGGGTGCACATCTCGAGGGAGCCCAATTCACCTATACAATCGTGGATGGGGGAACAATGTTTACCAACAACCATATTGACAAAAATACGGATTTTACAGGGACTGCGCTTTCTGCGACCCGCATAGATCCAAATCTGAGAACAAAGTTAGAGCGGAATATCCGGGAGATACAATGGAAACAGTGGTACGATAAAGCAAAAGTCTCCCCAGTAAGATTCCTGAAAAAACTCACCGGAAAAATAGAGGTGAGTGAGGTGGATGAAAAAGAAAAAGAATGCAATCCCTCTCTGACAGATAGGGTCCTCATCAACCAGTTCGTCAAGCTTTTCTGGTGGGTCTCAAACTACGGCAGTTCAACAAAACGCGTCATCGGCGTATTCTTTGCCTGGAATATTTTATGGGCATTCATCTATCAGTTTCTTCTTCCGCTCCAATCCAGTCCGATACTTGCCGGAACGAATACTACAGTTCTTCACACGCCGGATATCTTCACCGCTATTCTGCAGACCAATCTCATGGTTTTCAGCATCACTGATCTCGCAACCGAAGGGCTGGCTTATCCAGCCTTCATTTGTGTAACAGTACACATAGTCATCGGTTATTTCATCCTTGCCGCTCTCATTACCCGGCTTGGGATTATGTTCCAGAACCTCAGTCCGTGAGGGAGAAGAAAATTCCTTTTTTTCTGAACGCAAAGTTCTGAACATAAAATCCTAAGATATTTCCACCGCGTCGGGCTCGCAAACCTTCGGTTTGCTCAAGGCTCACGTCGCTTACGCTCCCCTCGCCAGTCCCCTCCCGCACCCCTATTCAAAAAAGAGATCGAGAATCAACGTGTGTAAAAAAATATAGTCTAAAAAATCAGCGTTAAAAAAAGGTGATGAGTTCAGTCCTTCTTTTCAGAGAACTCTTCGTGGTGTGCTTCCTGATACCTCTTCATCTCGAGATTGCGGAGTTCCACTCTCCGGATCTTTCCAGAGATGGTTTTCGGCAGCTCATCCACAAACTCGATCGCCCGCGGATATTTGTATGGGGCGGTCGTCGTCTTCACATGGTTCTGCATCTCTTTGACGAGCTCGTCGGATCCTGTATAGCCATCCTTCAGGATGACAAATGCCTTGATGATCACACCGCGGATCGCGTCGGGACTGCCGACAACCGCCGACTCCTTGACTGCCGGGTGTTCGATAAGTGCTGACTCGACTTCAGCAGGAGACACACGGTATCCGGACGATTTGATCATATCATCGTCGCGGCCCATGAACCAGAAGTAGCCGTCTTCATCGACCGTCGCTTTGTCTCCCGTGTAGTACCATCCGTTGATGAACACCTTCTCAGTAGCCTTCGGGTCATTCAGATACTCGGTAAAGAGACCGACCGGCGAAGGGTCGCTCGTCTTGATCGCGATCCTGCCTTCAACGCCCGCCGAGACTGGATTTCCCATGTCGTCGTGGAGCTCGATCTTCCAGCCCGGAGCGGGTTTCCCGATCGAACCGGGTCTGACTTCCATGCACGGGAACGTTCCGATCACCATCACGGTTTCCGTCTGGCCGTATGCCTCGTAGATCTTCTTCCCGGTGCCTTCCTCCCACACGCGGTTGACCTCCGGGTTCAGCGTCTCGCCTGCAGAAAGGCAGTGACGCAGCTCGGAAAAGTCGAAGGTCTCCAGATCCGCAAGGATCAGCATACGGTAGATCGTCGGCGGAGCGCAGAACGTCGTGATCTCGTACTTCTCGATCAGCGGGAGAAGCTCCGTCGCGTTGAACTTCCCGCGGTAGTCGTACACGAAGACGCAGGCGCCTTCCATCCAGGGTCCGTAGAACTTGCCCCACGAGGATTTACCCCAGCCCATGTCGGCGACCGTGAAGTGGAGATCGTTTTCCGTCAGATCATACCAGAACCTGCCGGTCACGATGTGGCCGAGCGGATAGGCATGATTGTGGAGGACCATCTTGGGGTCGGCTGTCGTTCCCGACGAGAAGAAGATCAGCATCGGATCGGTCGCTTTCGTTCGAACGCTTCGAACGATCGAACTGAGCTTTGTAGAAGCACGTGCCGGGTGAATCAGTTCCTTCTGATAGTTTATCCATCCGGGAACATCGCCGTCGGTCAGGAATTTGACTTTGAGTGAAGGGCATTCTCTTGCTATATCTTCGATCTTCCAGGCGTTCTCGGTGTTCGTCACGATCATCTTGAACCTGCCCTGGTTTATTCGGTATTTTAGATCGTGAGGGGTTAGAATGACCGGAGACGGGCAGATCACTGCGCCTATTTTTATTGCAGCAAGAGCAAAGGTCCACCATTCGGGGACACGCGGCAGAAGGATCATTACTCTGTCGCCTTTGCCGATATTCTGTTTGAACATCATGTTCGCGATCTGGTTGGACAGATTCATCATCTGCCGGAAGGTGAAGTACTTCTCTTTTCCTTCCTGGTTTGTCCAGATCATGGCGAGCTTATTTCGATCTTTTTTCGCCCATGCATCAACAACGTCGAAGCCGAAGTTGTAATACTCAGGCACCGCAATAGAGAACGTGGAATAAGTTTCCTCGTAGTCCATCATGTTGTGGGGCACAAATCCCTCGGATTTATGCTCGCGCTCAGCCGAACGATTACTGCGTCCGGCTTTGTGTGCCGTTTCGGTCATGCGGTAATTGTTTGCTTTTTCTTATGATAAATATAGAGGTGCTTTTTCACGGCACGCAAAAAAAGAAGGTCAGAATTTTGTATAATAGGTTTTGTGCTGCTGCCAGCCGGGATTCATCGTCCTGCGGCCCGGAGCATATTCCCAGGAGTATTGTATTGCGCCGGTAACGAACTTTTTTGCCTCAAAGACGGCGTCCCTCGTCGGATAGCCGAGCGCGATGTGGGCCGCGATCGCCGACGCATAACAGCAGCCCGATCCGTGAACGTCCGTAAACGGCACGACCTCGCCTTCGACCAGCATCATCCCGTTTTTGTCGGCAAAGACATCCGTCCCGAGCCGGAAATGTGCGTGCCCTCCTTTGATAACCGTAGCCTTCGCCCCGTGATCGATGAACCAGTATGCCGCCTCTTCCATGGATTCAGGGCCGGTGATCGTTATCCCGGACAACGCCGCGGCTTCCGGGAGATTCGGCGTTATCACCGTCGTCCGCGGGAGAAGTTCGGCAACAAGCCGCTCCTGGCCTGCCTCGTCGAGAAGCCGGTACTCTTTTGTTGCGAGAAGCACCGGGTCGACGACGAGGTTTCGCCCGTCGGGGATGCTTTCTGCAACAATGCCGACCGTCTCGGCATTTTTGAGCATGCCCGTTTTATAGCAGCCGATGGGGAAGTCCTCTTCAAGGGCGTCGATCTGTTTTTTGATGAAGTCGGCGGGAACGCTCGCAGAATCGAGAACGTGCGTCGCGTTCTGGGCGGTCAGGGCTGCGATCACGGTCATCCCCCAGACGCCGCATGCGGCCATGGTTTTCAGGTCGACCTGGATCCCCGCCCCGGAGGACGGATCGGATCCTGCGATCGTGGCGGCGAAGGCCATTTTGTTTTCGCGGGATGTCATATCTGATATATTAGTGTGCTCCTTCAGAAAATACTTCTTCGGGAGTTTAACCTCATGTCTTTATAGTCTGTCCCTTCACATCTATTTTGTATGGACGTGGAAGGCTTCGTTCGGCGGAGCATGCATAAGGATATCTCTGAAGAGGATATCGAGAAACTTCTTCAGGAACGCATTCTGGATATAAAAAATATCGATGAGGGGTTTGCACGGGAGTTCGCACGGGCCGTCATCGAAGAAGTGAAGGTGACGAGCGGGTTAAAAGGCGATCTGTTCGAGTATGAACATGCCGGCGTTTCGATGGGCGAGTTCGGTGTTGGGTCCCGCGGCTCGGGGGATTTTTATGCGCACAGAAAGATCGCTCACGTGATCGGGCATACCTCGGCACAGGTCGGTGTCGATCAGATGGACGACGGGGGTGTCGTGGAGGCGAACGGTCAGTATATTATCACGACGGTTGACGGGATGCACTCGCGTCTTTCGGATTTCCCGTTCCTTGCGGGATTCCATGCGACCCGGGCGACGCTTCGCGATGTGTATGTGATGGGCGCAAAACCCGTCGGGCTGATCTCGGACGTGCATATCGCGGACGACGGGGACGTTGCGAAGCTTTTCGACTACACGGCAGGTATCACGACGGTTTCGGACGCTTTGGGCGTGCCGCTTATCGCCGGCTCGACGCTCCGTATCGGCGGGGATATGGTTCTCGGCGATCGGATGACGGGGTGCGTGGGCGTTGTGGGCGTGGCAAATCACGTGACGGCCCGCAGATCCTCGGTTCCGGGGGATGTTCTTTTGATGACGAGAGGGGCCGGCGGCGGGACGATCGCGACGGCGGCGTTGTATTCGGGGAACGCGGATGTTGTCGAGGAGACGATCAATCTGCATTTCCTGAAAGCCTGCGATGCGTTGATCAACTCGTATGTTTTCCCGCATATCCACGCGATGACGGATATTACGAACGGGGGTCTCCGGGGCGATGTGTTCGAGATCGCAGAAACGGCGAATGCGACGGTTGTCGTCGAGGATGCGCCTCTTCGGGGTCTTATCGCGCCGAAGGTTCTTGCTTTGCTGGATAAGCTCGGGATCGATTATCTGGGTGTGAGTCTGGATGCCCTTCTCGTGATCGTGCCGCCGGAGTATGCGGATGAGGTCATCCGGGTCGTCGGAACGGCGGGTGTCCCGATGGAGCGGATCGGTTTCGTGCGTGAGGGTCCGGGTGTGTCCCGTCTGATCAAGGACGGCGTGGAGGGAGAGTTCCAGCCGAAGTTCCGCGAGGCGCCGTATACACCGGTAAAGAAGGTGGTGGACCGTCCGGGCAGGGACTTCGAGGAGATGAAGAAGGGGATCGACCGGGCGGCGGACGCGGCACGGGCAAAGAAGGAACGAGTGCTGAAGAGACTATCGTAAGGCGGGTTGGACGCGGAACGCGGACGACCTTAGCTGAGCAAGTTTTCGAAGGAAACTTGCGAGTGGGGGTTGGACGCGGAACGCGGACGACCTTAGCGGCGCCGGGTCGCAAATCAAAGATTTGCTCGGCTAAGGCCGCTCCTTCGGAGCACCCCGCAGTCACTTCCCCGCACCCCTAAGTTAGAAAAAGATTAGGACATTGGGTGTGCATTTCGCATAATCCACATCTCACACGTTTTTACCATATTTCCAAATACCTTTCCAGAGGTTTATGATACGTAACATCTCCCATAAAACAAAACCTGATTACACAATCCTCCCAATACTATACCATGGATCCGATCCCGCAGGCATCATACGATCATCGCCTCACCATGAAAGAGGAGGACTACCTCGAGGCCATCCTCAACGTCTCCCTCACAAAAGGATACGCAAAAAGCCGTGATGTGGCGGCAGAACTTGACGTGGGTCCTTCATCAGTCGGGGAAATGTTTGCAAAACTGGATAAAAAAGGTCTGGTCGTCTACAGAAAATACGAAGGCGTCACCCTAACGGAACCCGGAAAAATCATCGCCGAACAAGTCAAGTTCCGTCACGATGTCTTAGTCGAGTTTCTGGAAATAGTAGGTGTTCCCGCTAAAATCGCCGACAAAGACGCCTGCTTCATGGAACATGAACTCAGCACCGTGACGATCCAGAAGATCCGCGAGTTCGTCGCGGCAAAAAAACAAAAATAATTCTTTTATTGTTTCTTATTCTTACACGCACTGCAGTTTTTACATGAATTCCCCTTGCAGCTGCATGCTTCGCCCCGCAGATTCTTTTTCACCGCCCACAGGAACAGAAAAACGATCCCTGCAGCAATAAGAAGGAAGAGCAGGGTCCAGAGCATTTCAGCCGAGACCAAGAAGCTTCCCTCCCTGATATATAATAAATGAAACGACCCAGGCGATCGCACACATACCGACTGCCGCAAGCCCGGTCATCTTCCACGAGCGGGTCTCCTGCCGGATCGTGAACATCGCCGCAAGACAGGGCATGTAGAGCAGGATGAACACCATGAACGAATATGCCGAAAGCGGCGTGAACACATTCATCAGCACATCCGCAAGTCCCTCCTCGCCTACGCCGTACAGCGTCCCGAATGCCCCCACAACGACCTCTTTTGCAAGAAGCCCCATAAGGATCGCGACGGCAGCTTCGGCGAAACCGAATCCAAGCGGTGCAAAGATCGGCGCGATCGTTGACCCGGCAATACCTATCAGAGAATCCGACGAAGCATACTCAACGCCGAACGGCAGAGAGGCAAGCAGCCACATCATCAGAACCGCGGGGAAGATGATCACTCCGGCTTTGCGCAGAAACTCCCAGGATCGTTCGCCTGCATGGATCAAAACACCTTTGACAGTTGGAAGCCGGTAAGGCGGCATCTCCAGAACGAAAGCCGACGACTCCCCCTTAAAGAGCGTCTTTCGAAGCAGAAGCCCGGTGATCAGCGCGACCAGAATACCCAGCAGATACAGGGAAAACATCACAAATCCCTGAGACCAGCCGGCAAAGAAAATGCCGACGAGCAGCAGATACACAGGAAGTCTCGCCCCGCACGACATAAACGGCGTGATCAGGATCGTCAGAAACCGTTCGCGTTTTGTTTCCAGCGTCCGGGTCGCCAAAATTGCCGGCACGCTGCACCCGAATCCAAGGATCATCGGGATAAAGGATTTTCCGTGCAGACCGAGTTTATGCATGACCCGGTCCATAATTACGGCAACCCGTGCGAGATATCCCGAATCCTCCAGGATCGCGAGAAGCAGGAACAGCAGGAAGATGTTGGGCAGGAAGACGACTACCGACCCGACCCCGCCGATGATCCCGTCACAGATCAGAGATGCCACCCAGTCGGGGGCGGCGATATCGGCAAGACCTGCCGAAGCAAACCCGGCGAGCAGCCCGAAACCTTCGTCGATCAGATCCATGATCGGAGCACCCACGGTGAACACGATCTGGAAGATCAGATACATCACGGCCAGAAAGATCGGGAACCCGAACCACTTGCTGGTCACTATCTTGTCGATCCGCTCAGACTGGTTTTTGCCGCCTGCCTCCATATGATCCACGGCCTCGTGCAGGATCCCGGCGATGAACCCGTACCGCTGATCCGCAAAAATCTCTCCGGGCTGCGTTCCGTAGATGCCCGAGATGTGGCTCCTGATCTTTTCAACTTCAGGAACCTCCGATCCGTGGATGAGCGCCTGGATCGCAGACCAGCGTGACCCGGTGATCGCGGTCACTTCACGAATATGTTCCTCGAGTTCGTGATCATACCTGGTGCCCATCGCGGAGGGGGCAGGCCGTGAAAGGATCGCTTTGATGAGATCGTCCTTTCCGGTCTCGTCGATCGCTTCGATTCGAACGACAGGGACACCGAGCATCTTTGAAAGATGTTTGGTATCGATCACGAGCCCTTCGGCATCGGCATATCTATTCATATTTAATGCAAGGACGAGGGGAACGCCAAGCTCGATCAGCTGAAGGGTGACATACAGATTTCTCTCCAGATGTGCGGCGTCCGCGATGTTGACGACCACGTCGGGTTTTTCGTTCAGAAGATAACTGACCGCGATCTCCTCCTCAAGAGAGCGGCCGCTCAGACTGTAGGTCCCGGGGAGATCCACGATCTCGAGTGTCGTATCGTCATAGATGATCTTCCCCTCTTTCTTTTCGACCGTGACGGTCTTTCCCGGCCAGTTTCCTACATGGTGACGCATCCCGGTGAGGTTATTGAAGAGCGTCGTCTTCCCGCAGTTCGGGTTGCCGGCCAATGCAACGGTGATTTTTTTCATACGGCAGCCACGCAGATATCTGCGGCGTCATCTTTTCGTATGGCGAGCTGACATCCTCTGACCGATATCATCATCGGGTCTCCAAGCGGGGCGACGCCGGTGACCCGCACGCAGCAGCCTCGGGTAAGTCCGAGTTCAAGAAGCCTGCTCTGGAAGCCGAGATTTGTTCCATCGATAAATCCAAGGACCGATGCGGATTTTCCTGTCGGAATATCCGATAACCGTACTGATTCATTTTGCATACAAATTACTCTCTTTTTCGGCACGTATATCCGGGAGCCGAAGGAGTTTCGGATACATTTTGCCGCCCTGAAAAATTACGGCAAATCGGGTATAAAACCGAAATTATGCGCGGTATCCACGGCCTTTGGTGGGATTTATATCCCCGCAGATCAACTTAGTACTGCTCTATGACCGCGATCATTTTAGACCCGTTCCGTCAGAAACTGCTCCTCATAGCCGTAGGCATCGCGGTCTTCATGGACGCGCTCGACGGGTCGGTCGTGAATATCGCTCTTCCCGTGATCGCGGCAGAGTTCGGAGCGGATACCGGCACGATCTCCTGGGTCAGCGTCGCCTATCTCCTGACGCTCGCCGGTCTCATTCTCATCTTTGGAAAACTCGCGGACCGCGGGTACGTAAAGATCCTCTTCATCGCGGGCTTCATTCTGTTCACGCTTGGCTCGGTCGTCTGCGGGTTGTCCCCTGACCTCACGCTCCTCATCATCTCACGGGTTTTCCAGGGGATCGGGGCCTCGATGATCGCAGCATCCGCGCCGATGATCTGCGTTAAATATCTCCCCGCAAAGATGCTCGGGGTCTCGATGGGTGTTCTCACCGCCGCAAGCTCCATCGGGTTTGCGATCGGTCCCGCGATCGGCGGCGTCATCACCCATTTCCTCTCCTGGCACTGGATCTTCTTCATCAACATCCCGATAGGGATATTTGCCGTCCTGTTTGCCCTCAAAATAATCCCGCGTGCTACGGTCCCGGATCGTTCCCCCTTTGATTTCACCGGCGCGGCCGCTCTCTTCTGTCTGATGGTCTCAGGCGTGTTTGCGCTGGAGCGTCTCCCGCATCTGGGTCTTTTCGACCCGCTGATCATCGGCGCGGTCTGCGTATGCCTTATCTCGCTCGTCCTTTTCTGTGCAGCCGAACTGAGAAGCAGTCATCCGATCCTCAACATCCGCGTCTTCAAAAAGCGGCCGCTGACATTCGTGGTGACGGCGTTTCTGATCAGCCAGATCACCAGTGCCGGCTTTTTCTATCTTCTGCCGTTTTATCTATCGGCAGGGATGAACTTCGACCCGGCAGCGAGCGGTCTCCTTCTCTTCATCCCAGCCGCGGTCACTGCACTCTTAAGCATCCCCCTTGGTCACTGGTCGGATATGACCGGAAGACGCGGATTTGTTATCGCCGCGTTTGGTGTCCTTTCAGTGACGAACCTGATCTATGCGTTCATCGTTCCTGAATGGGGTCTGATCCCCTTGGTCGGCAGTCTTGTTCTGATGGGCCTGGTCTGGGGTATCGGCGGTGGAGCGGCCTCCAGCCGGATCGTCGAGCAGATGCCGAAAGGTGAGGAGGGGACTGGTTCATCACTGATGATCACGACCCTCTACTTCGGCTCTGTGGTCGGGATCGCGCTGTATGCCTCGGTTTTCACCGCTATGACATCTGCAGCGGGCAGTGTCGTTTCATTTGCCGATCTGGATTACGCGGTGTTCATGTACGGATTCCATATCACAAATGCAGTAGGCCTCCTGATCGGAGCCGCGGCGCTGATCTTCTCGGCGGTCGTGAAAGATCCGCCGCGGGCAAAATAGAATAATACCAGCAGGTTTCCAGCCGGCAAAACCGCAACTTAATAAAGAGAGGAGAGCCAATATTAGTGGAGCAAGGGGCCGTAGGGTAGCCTGGAATCCTAGGAGACTGGGGGTCTTCTGACTCGCGTTCAAATCGCGGCGGCCCCATACCTGTTTTGGAGAGTTTTTATGAAGTTAGCACCTGAATGCAGGACCTGTCTTCTGACAAAAGTCCGTTCACAATCGCAGATCGTAACGAATGACGAGGAGGTTTTGGCAAGAGTCACCTCCGAATGCACGGAGGTGTATGACCGGTACCTCGAAAATGATCCGCGGGCGGCCGTCGCTGCAGGCGAGGTCCACCGGACCTGTTATGCGCTGATCGGCTCAACCGATCCGTATGCTGCTATGAAAAAAGAGGACAACGAAGCCGCGGCAAAGGTTGCCGCCGCCGTCCGTCCGAAACTCCACACCCTTCACGATTACATGACCGCCGCGATCATAGGAAACACCATTGATTACGGCGTGACCGGGCATGAGGTCTCGACCGATCTGGTTGCATTTTTCGAAAAGATGCTGGCAAAAGGCTTGGCACTCGACGACTCGGAGGAGTTTTTCAAGCTCGCAGACCGTGTGGTCTACTTCACCGACAACTGTGGGGAGATCATCTTCGATAAAATGTTCTGCGAAGAACTGCGAAAGAACGGCTCACACGTGACCATCGTCGTGAAGGATAAACCGATGCTGAACGACGTGACGGTGAAAGAAGCGGCAGATATCCGGCTTGAGGATGCAGCAGACGCCGTATTCCATTCGGGCGGCGGGGCGCAGCTTGGCGCACATCCCCCGCACTTCCCGCCTGAAGTCCGTGACGCGGTCGATCAGGCAACCCTGATCATAGCAAAAGGTCTTGCCAATTACGAGAGCCTGACCGAGTATACCCTCCGGCCGCCGGTCGCTTATCTGCTGATGGTAAAATGCGACGCGGTCGGCAGGGACGTCGGCGCAAAAAAAGGCGAGATGATCGCTGTTTTCAGGCGTCAGTAGATCTCCTGCACCCGGCCGACCGATCCGTCGGTGAGCCTGACCTTGATCCCGTGAGGATGATTGGGGGAGTTGGTCAGAATATCTGCGACCCGCCCAAACGTCAACGCTCCCGTCCCCTGATCTTTTTTCAGAATTATTGCCACCGCATCTCCCGGATGAATATTCCTGCGCAGATTTCCCTCTTTCATGATCGTGGATACAGGTTGGACGTCTGAGATAAAAAGGATCGTATCTTCGCAGACAAAACGGATGAGACGGCTTTTATTTCTGTTTTGGTCCTGAATCGGGGTCAAATCCGGAGAATTCACCGGTATTTTCTGGGAAAATACGGACCCCTGCAGTACTCCATCCAAACACTATTAATAGAAGAACTCCTAATTCATGGTTAACGGAGTTGTTTCAATCATGGCCTCGGGTAAATCAAAAAAAGACAAAAAAGCAAGTAAGGAAGCTTCCAAGAAACTCGTGAAGAAGACGAAGACGGCAAAGAAGACGCTCAAGCAGCTCAGGAAAGAGAAGGAGGCCGCAGAGAGTCTGCTCAATTACTGCCGGTCCATGAGCAACTACTTCGCTGAACAGGCCGCTCTCGAAGGCATGCTGGAGGAGTCATCCGAACAGCAGGCAGGTGAAACGCTCTGTGCGACAAGAGACAGTTTCCTCAAAGGGTTCCACGAATCCGAGGAGTATGCGGCCGCTCTTACTGCGTACCGCAGCAAATTCCACGATGAGTCCGCCTCGTCCGAAGAGATACCGGAGATTTCGGCCGAAGACGCCCCTTCGGACGTCGAATCCGAAACTCAGGAATACTGAATTCAACATTTTCACTTTTTTTATCCATCAATAGTGCCGCAAAACAACCGAAAGAGTAATCCGGGTTCCCCTTGGGGCTGGATTGTGCTGAAATGTTCATTTCGTTTTGAAAATCTGTCGTCAGATCGTGCGCGCACCTTCGACAAATGTTGAAATACAGCACAGGCAATCACAGAATAATTATCTCAAACCACAGAGTATATATCAAATCTACATGATAAATAATGTATAATTCGGATTCGCGGGAAATGACTCCTGCGAACGAGATACCTACTGGAGTACCGACATGTCAGTCAAAGCTACCAAAATGCTCTCTGAAGCAGACGGATATGACCTTCTGCGTCAGTTTAATGTACCTGCTCCGGCCTTTGAGATCGTCCAGACACCGGACGATGCTGCAAAAGCCGCAACAAAAATCGGTTATCCCGTAGTAATGAAAATCGTCTCCCCCCAGATCATCCACAAAAGCGATGCGGGCGGAGTGATTGTCGGGATCAAGACGGATGCTGAAGCAAAAGAAGCATTCAATAAAATCGTAACCTCTGCAAAAGCCTATGATGCTTCAGCAGAGATCAAAGGCGTCATCGTCGAAGAGATGGCAAAACCCGGTCTCGAGCTGATCATCGGCGGAAAGATCGACCCGGCATTCGGCCGTGTCCTCACCTTCGGTCTTGGCGGTACCTTAGTCGAGTTCTATAAAGATGTCGGGATCCGGCTCTTACCCTGCGACGACGAGGATATCAGAAGTCTGATCCACCAGATCAAAGCATATACCCTTATCAGAGGATACCGTGGTCAGGCCCCTCTGGATGAGGAGTTCCTGTTCCAGACATTAAAGAACGCCTGTGCGTTCTTTGAGAAGAACGATACTGTTGTTGAGTTCGATATCAATCCCCTCAGACTCTACGAGAAGGGCGGCTGTGCAGTCGATGCACGCGTCATCGTTCAGGACGAACCGGTCGAACTTCCGGCCCACTACGATCCGGCAAAGATCGTTCCGCTTGACTACTATAAGCCAAGAAGCGTCGCCGTGATCGGTGCTTCCGATGATCCGACCAAGATGGGATACGCGGTGTTCCGCAATATTCTCCAGTTCCCCGGCAAAGTCTACCCGGTGAACAACAAACGCGACGAGATCCAGGGCGTCAAATGCTACCCGACTCTCTCGGCTATCCCCGGTCACGTGGATATGGTCGTTATCACCGTTCCTGCTCAGCTCGTTCCGGCGATCATGAGCGAGTGCGGCCAGAAAGGCGTGAAGATGGCGGTCGTTATCACCGCAGGATTCAAGGAGATGGACGAGGACGGACGGGCGCTTGAGACCCGTATGGTCGAGATCGCCAAGAACTACGGTATCCGTATCGTCGGTCCAAACTGTCTTGGTCTGATCCTTCCGCCCTTTAAACTCGATACGACGTATGTGTCCACCTCGCCTCTGCCGGGTGATATCGCGTTCATTTCCCAGTCGGGAGCGATCGTCAACGCAGTTGTTGGAATCTCCCTTTCGGAAGGCTCCGAGATGGGATACTCCGAGGTCGTTTCGGTCGGAAACCAGTGTGATCTGGACTTCCTCGACTACATGAGTTATGCAGCCCGTGACCCGCACACGAAATCGATCATCCTCTACGTTGAGGAGATCAAAAACGGTGTGGCATTCATGGAGATGGCAAAGGAGATCACCAAGACAAAACCGATCGTTGCCATCAAAGCAGGTTCTTCGAAGAGAGGTCAGGCGGCAGCCGCTTCCCACACCGGTTCCCTTTCCGGTGCATTCGAGGTCTACATGGAGGCATTCAGAAAGTGCGGTGTTGTTCCGGTGAAGACCCTTCCGGGCGCATTCAAGGTGGCAAAAGCTCTCGGCGATCTGAAAAAGCCGCTGACCGGCCGCCGTGCGGTCGTGATCACCAATGCAGGTGGATTCGCCGTTCTCTCTAATGATTACGCCGAGACCTGGGGTATTGAGATCGTCGATCTGCCCAAGCACATCATCGATGAGCTGAACACCTTCCTTCCGCCGTTCTGGAACAAGAACAACCCGATCGATCTCTTAGGCGATGCCACGGAGGCACGGTTCAGAGGGGTCTTTGATGTTCTGTGCAAGAACGAGGATCTCTGGGATATGGCGATCCTGGTCAACTTCCCGAACAAAGTTCTGGCACCCGACCGGGTCGCCCAGATCCTGATCGACAACTCGAAGCGCACCGACAATCTGCTGGTTGGAACCTTCGTTGGAGGAGACTGCTTAAAGCCGGGTGTCGATCTCTTGAAGAAGAACAACATCCTGGTCTTCGAGGAGCTGGAGTTTACCTACCGTGCCCTTGGACACCTGAGCTGGACTGCGGATCGCTGATCTGCACGGTCTGGTCTGCCTCTCATATTTTTTTGCGGGCGGGGTGAGCCGATAGGCTAGCCCTCAGCCGAGCAAATCTTTGATTTGCGACCAAGTCGATAGACTTGCGACCAATGCTTTTTTATTGCGAGAAAACCGTAGATCCTGTTCTCCTCGAAAATAAGATATTTTCACCGCGGGCCGATTCGCAAACCTTCGGTTTGCTCAGCTGATGTCGGCCGCTTTCAGCGTCCAACCCGCAGTCACTTCCCCGCACCCCCTAGATCAGAAAATGAATTGAAACCTGCGACCCGGGAACCCGTTCGCGTAAAAAAAGAAGTTACTCTTTTGACTCTTCAGTCGCAGAGTGTGGTTCATCCCTCGGGTGAAGGTACATGCCCGTGTAGGTCATATCAAGCGCCTTGTCGGAGTTCTTCTTCGTAAGCAGACTGACGATGATCATCGCCGCGATCGCACAAACCAGTGCGTAGATCGAGAAGTGCATCGGCAGTTTTTCCACGAAGTTATAGTATGCTCCAAATGCCAGACAGGAAATCAGACCGACCAGCATACTGGCAATAGCCCCCTTTGCAGTCGCCCTTCTCCAGTAAAGACCGGCGATCATAGGCACGGCAAATGCGCAGAGCATCAGACCGATACCCAGCCAGATCAGAAATGCGAGCATCTCCGGCGGGTTGATCGCAAGGATCAGCGAGATCACTGCCGCAATCAGAACACATATCTGACTGACGACCACGACCTGACGTTCGGTGGCTTTCGGCCTGAGCATGGTCTTGAAGATATCCCAGGAGAAGGTCGTTCCGACCGTCAGCATCAGTCGGTCGGTCGTCGACATCACCGCTGAAAGAACGATCACGGCAAAAAGACCGGTGATCAGGATACTCGGGCTTGCCGCCTGGAGACCGTACATGAGCGCAAAGTCCGCGACTTTTCCCCCCTCCGGCACAATACCCGCGAGGAGTCCGTCGGCCTGCATGGATCTGACGGCCATTCCGCAGAGTTTCACGAGCAGCATGATCACAAGATAGATCAGGAATGCCACGATCGGCGCCCACTTGAAGTAGGAAGTTTTGCGTGCCGCAAACACATTCGAAAGAACATGCGGGGCGCAGGCAAGACCCACGATCAGCAGGATACCAAACGAGAAGAGGTATTCCGGCGTGCAGTATGCATACGCCGCAGTACTTCCCGACGGGAACCAGGGCATTACCAGGTTCGGATCGATCGTCGCAAGCACGATGTTGATATGTTCGATACCTCCCGCATAGGTGAGGATAAAGGGTGCAACGAGGATAACACCGAAGATAAGGATCAGACCCTGGACAAGTCCGGTCCATGAAACGGCGTAAAGACCTCCTATCACCGTGTATGCGGTGATGATGACGCCTGCAATCAGGAGAGCCTGCCAGTGTTCCAGACCGAACACCCAGATCAAAACGATACTGATGGCGGTGTACTGACCGACGAGATACACCAGAGAAACAGCGATGCTGGCAAGAGCCGAAAGAGCGCGCAGCTCCCGGGTGTTTTCATACCTGAGTGCGAAGTAATCCTCAAGAGTCATGCACCCGTTTTTTCTTCCGATCTTATTGAGTTTTGAACCAAAGAAGATGATACAGAATGCTGCCGACAGAGGCACGAATATCTGCTCCCAAAAGCCCGGCCAGCCTGAAGCAAAGCCGAATCCGCTGGTTCCGACAAGCGTCATGCCGCTGCAGATCGAACAGACGATCAGCAGGGTAAACAGCCAGAACCCGAGACTTCGGCCCGCAAGCATATAGTCTTCAGAGCTTTTGATCTTCTTTGATGCCCACACGCCGATACCAAGTAAAACTACAAAGTACACAGCGATGAGTACAAACGTGATAAGTATGCTGTCTCCGGCAAGTGCCATATCACTCCTCCTTCTCCTTAGGGAATGTAATGCCCCATATCAGCAGGAGGATGATAGATAATACAATGGCTCCGCCAATAGCAAATACTGTAATGTCGGGTAATCCCAATATCATATCATAAGTGTGACACGTGTTGACATATAACACGTTCGGTTCGAGTCAGCAGGTCTCTGAGTGAAAACAGGGAAAATGCGAAAAAACAGGGTGGTCGGCACCCCGCCGGGATCAATGCCGGAAAACCGCGCAGATCAGAACAGATCCCGGTCTGCCGGGATCTCATACTGCTGAAGAACACTTTTTTTCAGATCGGTCACGGCCTTTTCCAAAGGAAGGACGAAGAGAAACTTCGGCACATCCGCAAAACCGTGGAGGCCGAAGACAACGTAGAAGGGATTTCCCTCGGCTTTTGCATAGGCAAGATATTTGTCGAAGATCTCCTGCGTCGTCCACGGCAGATAGGCTTCGCCGTCCTCACCGACAAACATCCTGCTCCGGTAACAGGTGACCAGATCAAAACGGACCTCGTCCGCATCCCTCAGAGCAAGAAGATCCGGCTCCCCTAATTGCCGTTCTTCGCGGCCGGTCGCCGTCCAGCCGCTGCCGAGCCGTTTGATCACATACTCGCGAAACGCCAGAGCTACCAAGGGGTTTCCGTCGTCTGGTTCCGTGTCCTTATCCGGATACCAGACGCCTAGAGCACGTTCGATGTTGCCTAATAATCCCATATGATATTACTGTTCAGGCGATGTGGATGTACTTTTCCACAAGTTCCGAGAAGGCTTTTGCGTCGCCGAGGATCCGGTCGGAGAGACCCTGGTCGTTGAATGCCTTCAGCTTTGCAGCCTGCGCTTCGATAACGCCTGCCGGGAAGATCTCGTCGCGTTCGAATATCTTGCGCTTGGCGATAAGGATGTCGGCAGACTCGGAACAGCAGGTCGGCAGCTGACGCAGGGTCTTGAGGAACGATTTGTACTCCTCGTTGAAGATGTTGCCGGAAGCGTAGAGTTCGTCTGCTTTGGTAAGAGCGCCGTTCATGCCGAGTCCGTGGATAGCGCCGCAGATCAGGCAGGCGACGGTTTCGTAGATATCGGCAGATCCGTCGGCTACACGGTATTCGAAGGTCTGTTTGGAGATTTTGTCGGCTTTGCGTTTGAGACCGAAGTTTGCTTCGGCCGCCATGTCGGTGGAACCTGTCCAGCCGAGAGGAACGCGAACGACGACGGACCGGTTCCGGTCGCCCCAGCAGATGTAGGTCGGCGCTTCCTGGTGCGGGACAAGTCTGAGGTAGGAGGTGGGGATGGTGTTTCCAAACGCGGTGACTGCATCGCCGATGTCGAGGATACCGACGATCATGCGTTTGGCGGTGTCGGAAAGCACGCCGTCTTTGATCATGACGTTTTTGCCGTTCTTTTCGGCAAGCATGTGGAAGTGGAGGCCGGAACCTGCTTTGCCGACGGTGATCTTCGGAGCGAAGGAGACTTCTACGCCGTACTGGGCGCCGAGCATGCGGAGGATCCATTTGGCGATGATGATCTGTTCGACGGCAAACACCGGGTTTGTCGGCAGGAACTCGATCTCATGCTGCTCATAATAGTAGCCGTCTTTAGTGAAACTGCCGACTTCGGAGTGGCCGTATTTGATCTGGCCGCCTGCACGGGAAAGCATAAGCATTGCTTCGGTGCGCATTGCTTCGAATTTGCAGAAGGGACCTGATTCATGGTATCCTTTCTGATCGCGTGCAGGGTAGAGCGCCTCTTCTTCACAGATGACATAGTATTCGAGTTCTCCAAGACACTTGAACTCCATGCCGGTGTGTTTTTTGAATGCGGTTTCGGCCTGACGAAGGATGTACTCCGGGGATGAATTGAGGGGACGCCCGGTGCTGTCATAATAGGAACAGAGGATGTTTAAGGTCGGGACCTCGGAGAAGGGATCCATGAACGCGGTGCTGTACCGCGGAACGACATAGAGGTCAGAGCTTGCTGCGTCGATGAAGGAGAATAGATTGCTGCCGTCGACGCGTTCGCCGTCAGATAGGATGGTATCGAGATATTCTTTGGAAGATATCGCAAAGTTCAGGGTCTTCAGTTTTCCGTCGCAGGCAACGTAACGGAAGTTGACCATTTTGACATCGTTTTCTTCACAGAAACGGAGTATATCGTCTTTTGTAAAGTATTCAGGACTTTTTTTCAGATACTGTACCAAGTCGTTGGGGTTCATCAGGACCTCTGCATCATTCATAATGACGTACTATTGTGCTTTTTTGGTAATTAAGGGAACTGGATATACATCGGCACGGACCGTGCTGCGCTGTGCATTCCAAAAAAATGTAATGAAAAGAGAATATTATTTGAGAAGAGCGATTGCGTCGCTCACACTTTTATTTTCCACGGTGATCGCATAGATCGCATTGCAGAATTTGACTGCATCATCCAGGGATTTCTGGTGGATGTTTCTCCCGGTCGCGTTTCCTGCGGCTCCGCCGACATGGATCTGGTCATAGAGTTCGCTGAGGAACTTCTCTTCCGTGGTGGTCGAGCCTCCGGCACAAACGAGTTTTGTGCGGCCGGCTGCGCGAACCGCTTCTCTGAGAAGTTCGGGTGAGGTTTTTCCGTCTTTTTTGGGTGCGTTGACTTTAACGAAATCGCTGCCGAGGCATGCGGCGACACCTGCCGCTCCGGCGATGAGGTGGGGATCTTTTTCATCGCCAACGGCTTTTCCTCTGGGGTAGATCCAGAGCACGCTTACGAGGCCGTAGAAGTGTGCTTCGTTGATGATCTGGGCAGCTTCGGCAAGCATGTCTGCTTCGTTTTCGCTGCCGAGATAGATCGTATAGCCCACACCGGCGATCTTTATTCCGGATTCTTGGGCGATATCGACGATCTGCTCAACACTCCAAAGCTGCGGGGAGACCGGATCCTTCTGGGAAACGTTCACCAGATGCGACTTGGAGTTCATCTTCACGAGATAGGGAACTGAAGGGTAGTCTCCTGCATACCGTACGATGAGTCCGAGTTGTGCAGCGAGAACGCCGATCTTTCCTTTGGATGCGATGCGGAAGAGGTGTTCGGGATCGGCATCATCTTCGGCGATTCCTGCACCAAAGAAATCGTCGTTTAAGTGTTCTATTTTCTGATCTCCGGCAAAGAGCATCAGGCGGCCTGATCCGGCAGTGATCAGGTTATAATTGGATATATATGTGTCCCGCATGGCAAGTGGGACGTCGAGAGGGACCTTAATGTCGGACATGATTGTAATAATGTCTGGTATTCGACAGTGATTAACTTTATCTTTACGCGAAATCACAAAACAGGGATTTTCTGCAGGTTGTTTTCGGCAATCATCATTTTTATTTCGTTTAATGCCGATGCAACCGGGGCACTCAAGGTGTCCGCCCATCCAAGACTCGCCGGCTGGATGCCGATGACGACGATTTTTCGTGAGGGTTCGGCTAAAAAATCGACCAGATGATACAATGGAAGCGTGTGCGTTCCAACCGAGGTGTCATGGATCTTTCCCGGAGGTATGATCCTGACCGATCCAGGCGCAAGTCCCATATCCGCAGCGTCTGCGAGGATCAGGAGGTCGGGATCGAGTCTGCGCACAAGCCCGGTGAAGTTCTCCGGGGCAGTCCCGCAGTTGAATGCGGTCACGCCGAGAGTTCCAGCAAGCATATCCGCAAGTTTTGGTCCTGCCCCGTCGTCTGCGTGAAGCGGATTTCCAATTCCGAGCAGAACTATCGACATACCTGATCTAAAGGAAACATCATTTCAACTCTCCAAAAACAGAATGCATCGACCGGGACTCGAACCCGAGTTTAGGCGTTGGCAACGCCTAGTGATAACCACTACACTATCGATGCTTGCACTAATTACAAGGATGTATAAACATTAAAAGGATTCGATTTGTACCTACAAGGGGCGACCGGGCGCCCCATTTTTTGGTTATAGGAGATACGCGGTGGGCTTTCTCATGCTTCCACATCCTGCCCTATACTTCCCGAATTATAACCTCACAATCATCACATATTTCCTGTCTGAATCCTTCACTCCAGATGAAATACCTGAAAAGCGGTTAAATATTCTCTTGTGTCCATGCCCAGTAACGTGAATTTGACAGTTAGTGGAAATGTCACATAATGAATGCCCCTAAGCATTTTTCAAAAGCCATGATAAACTCTCTCGCGAGTCACTTACTTTTCAGAATAAATCTCTAATATTCCTTATATTTTTTTATGAATGGGTGCGGGAGGGCGACTCCGGCGCGGAGCCCGACGCGGTGGAAATATCCTATCAACCATGGCCCTATATGTTTTCGTGTAGTTCGATGGAGATGGAATATTAAGATATTACGTATGCATTGTTGGGGTGTAGATCCAATTCGGGAAGTATTAGATCATGATCATACTCCCAAACTACTTCCCTTCAAAATCCCTCTAATACCCCCCAATCCCTTCCGTTCTGACTATTCAACGACAGATTCGCTAAGCAGGACGTTAACGCGAGCCTTGAACATAAGATATTTCCACCGCGGGACGCTCCGCGCCGAAGTCGCGTCCCCGCACCCCTTAATCAGAAAAAAGGAAAGAGATGTGGGGGGGGGGCATATTTGCCAACTGTCAAATTCAGAGTAATGCTCCTCTCAAATTGGATTGGGAATAACACCGCGTAACTCCTATCTTATTCCTCCCCGTCCCAGTACTCTCTGTCTTCCGCGTCATAGGCCTGGCCCGGATGTTTGAGATGCCACTCGGTTCGTCGAAGGATGCCGTGCAGCGTGCTTGCTTCACGAATGGTGAGTTTGGTTCGTCCAAGGACCCGGCGGGCAAGAAGGAGAGTCGTCTCGCGTTTCTCGACCGGGTGCTGGATCCCTTCCAGGAATCGTCCAAGGTGGGCGTAGAGCGATTCCATCTCGATTTTACTTGCGAGATGATACTCTCCGCGCTGAAGATGGGCGAGTTCATAGCAGACGATCCCGACCGCGTGGGAGATATTGAGGATCGGATATTCTTCATCTGTCGGGATCGTGCAGACGATATCGCAGCGTGCGATCTCTTCGTTATTGAGTCCCCAGTTTTCTCTGCCGAAAAGGATCGCGACCCTGCCGTCGACGTCTTTGAGCATCTCGCGGAGTTCAGCGACCGAGTAATACGGCATCCGCATAGGGTTCGTGACGGATTTTGCAAGACCGCCGGTCGTTGCGATACAGATATTGCTTCGTGCAAAGACTTCATCCAGCGTGATCCGTTCGGCGTTTGCCAATACGTCTTTGGCATGCGAGGCACGGGCTTCCGCTTCCATACTGAGTTTTGGCGGGTTTATGAGAACGAGGTTATGAAAGCCGAAGTTTTTCATCACGCGTGCGGCAAATCCGATGTTTCCTTCATACAGCGGCTCCACAAGCACGATGTCGATCTGCAGAGGATCTTTATTGGGTTTTTTGGAGGGTGACTCGGTTGTTTCGAGATGCATTATCTTTCATTTGAGGCGGCGAATATTCAGTCTTGTGTTCGGGTCGGTCTGCCCGATGAAAAAAAGAAAAAGTCGGATGGATTATGTTCTGAGCTTCTTGTCGATCGCGACGGCCGCTTCTTTCGCGGTCCCCATTGCGAGGATAACGGTGGCAGCTCCGGTTGCAACATCCCCGCCGGCATAGACTTTTTCGATGCTCGTTTCGCCAAGACAGTTCACGGCGACGCTGCCGTTTCTGTTTCTGGTAAGTTCGGGCAGCATTCTGAGGAGAAGCGGGTTTGGTCCCTGACCGATAGCTTCGATCACGACATCCGCCTCGACTGCGAACTCGCTTCCCTCTACCGGATAGAAGGAGCAGCGTCCGTCGTCTCCGGGCGTGCCGAGTTCCATTTTGACGGCCTTGACGCCGGAGACGGCGTTGTTCTCACCGAGGATCGCGATCGGGTTGGTCGCGGTCATGAAGAAAACACCTTCCTCTTTTGCGTGGCGGACTTCATCGAGTCGTGCCGGCATGTCTGCTTCGCCTCTGCGGTACATGAGCGTAACTTCAGCACCCATACGCCGGGCGACCCGTGCCGCATCCATCGCGACGTTCCCGCCGCCGACGACTACGACCTTTTTGCCGACTTTTACCGGCGTGTCGTTTTCAGGGAACTTGTTTGCTCCCATCAGATTCACCCGGGTCAGGAACTCGTTTGCCGAGTACACGCCGGGCAGATTCTCTCCCTGAATGCCCATGAAGTACGGCAGGCCGGCACCTGTTCCAAGGAACACGGCGCTGTAGGAGAGAAGCTCCTGGACCGAGACGGAACGCCCTACGATATGGTTCGTTTTGATCTCGACACCGAGCTTTTTCACCTGATTGATTTCGTACTGGACGATATCTTTGGGCATACGGAACGCCGGGATACCGTACATCAAAACACCTCCCGCCTCATGCAGGGACTCGAAGATCGTCACTGAGTGACCGCGGCGTGCAAGTTCGGCTGCACAGGCAAGACCTGCAGGTCCCGATCCAACGACCGCGATCTTTTTGCCGGTCGCCGGAGCACACTTCGGGCACTTCGCTCCCTTCTTTCGTTCGATGTCGGCAACGAACCGTTCGAGCTGACCGATCGCGATCGGCGTGTCCTTTATGCCGAGGACACAGACTCCCTGACACTGGGTTTCCTGCGGGCAGACCCGTCCGCAGACGGCAGGAAGCATATTGTCTTTCTTGATGATGTCTACGGCATCCTGGAACTTCTCGTCGGCGATCGCCCGGATGAATGCCGGAATGTCGATCCCGACCGGGCATCCGCTGATGCATTTCGGTTTTTTACACTGGATACACCGTTTTGCCTCGGCAACGGCCTCTTCTCTGGAAAGTCCGAGATCAACTTCTTTGAAGTCGGTTACTCTGAGATCTGCATCGCGGTCCATTTACTCCACCTTCCTGCAGCGGCATTCATGATGTTCTTCACGGTACTCCATCGACTGCTTTTCCTCAGAGAGATACATCCGCTGTCTGGTCATAAGATCGTTCCAGTCAACTTCGTGCGCATCGAACTCGGGTCCGTCGACACAGGCGAACTTCATCTCGCCGCCGACGGTCACTCTGCAGCTCCCGCACATCCCGGTTCCGTCCACCATCACCGGGTTGAGGGAAACATACGTCTTGATGCCGAAGGGACGGGTCACTTCGCTGGTGACCTTCATCATCATGCCCGGACCGATGATCCAGACCTTGTCGATTTTGCGGCCCGATTCGCAGAGATCTTTTAAGGGACCGCTGGCGAACCCTTTGATCCCGTATGAACCGTCATCCGTCGTTACATACAGCTCGTCGCAGATCGCCCGCATGTCGTCCTCGAAGATCAGCAGATCCCGGTTTCTTGCCCCGATGATACCGATGACATAGTTGCCGGCGTCCTTTGCCGCCTGGGCAAGGATCGGCGTACAGGCAACACCGACTCCTCCCCCGACGATGATAACGGTCTCGGATCCTTCGGCGATGTCGCTTGGCATTCCAAGCGGGCCCGCCACATCACGGAGTTCGTCGCCCGTTTTGAGGGTTGCAAGAAGTTTCGTCGTCGTTCCAACAGCCATGAAAGCGATCCTGATATCGTCTCCTTTTGTTGCGGAGATAGTCAAAGGAACCCGTTCTCCCGCTCCGTCAGCGTGGATGATACAGAACTGGCCGGCCTTTGCATGGCGTGCGACCTGAGGTGCATGGATCCACATCTCGAATACGGCTTCCGATAAGGCTCGTGCCTGAACAATCGTGTAGTTTCCCATAATATGTTCCTTTGAGGTATGTGGATGTACATTTGCTCTGACAGACATTAATGATGACGTTCGGGCCGCCGTTTGGTCGCCAGATTCATCACTCTTGAGTACAAAATCATACATCAGATGAGTAACGACTTTGAACGGGAGATGGTCGTCTGCATGAACCGGTTCTTCACCGAAAACAGGATGAAAGGGTTTGCCTACCGGCTCAAACAGTCTCACTTCAATACCCAATATGTGGATATCATCGTCGATTCCCTGGATCCTGCCTATTATCTCGCGATCGAGTGCAAATCCCTGAACGGAAAACGGCTCTACTTTTCCAGTAATTTCCATAAAGACAAGGACGGAGTACATCAGGTCGACAACATCTCCGGTTTCGTCAAATACACCGGCCGCTGCGGCTATCTTGCGGTCGAGTTCCGTGGTCAGGGTGCAAAAAACGAAGCATATCTTATGCCCTGGACGAAAGTTCTGGAGTTTTTCGAAACATCCGCCGGGATCCCTATCGAGGAGTTCAGAAAATGCACGGCACTTGAACGGGTCCCCGGAGGGTATCGTCTTTCCTGTCTCAATCCATCAGAGTAATTAGGAGTGAAAACCAAATAATATAAAATTCATGACGGCAGCTACAAGATTCATATCAATAAACGAAAGGCCTGTCAAAACTCCCATCGTGATCGCGTCTATGGCCGGAATAACCGATGCGGAGTTTGTTCTCGCCCGCAGTAAACATGCCGGTATTGCTTTTATTGGCGGATACAATACAGATGAACCGAGCAGGAAAGCCTCTGCTGCTATGGAAGCAGCGGGCCGGACCGAGTTCAATGCCGATTTCGACGAAATAGCGACTGAGATCGACATTCTGGAAGGGGCGGACATCATCATCGGTCTCAATCTGAGGGGAGCAACCCCGGAAGCGTTCGTTTCTGCCGCAAAACGGTTTGGACCTTCCGTCATCTACGAGATCGATGCCCACTGCCGTCAGCAGCCGATGATCGATGCGGGATGCGGCGAATATCTTCTTCATAATCCTGAGAAACTCTGTGCGATCGTTTCTGCGCTTGCCGCCGAAGGGATGACCGTTTCGGTCAAG
Source organism: Methanocorpusculum sp. UBA424 (assembly GCA_002498375.1). Taxonomy (GTDB): domain Archaea; phylum Halobacteriota; class Methanomicrobia; order Methanomicrobiales; family Methanocorpusculaceae; genus Methanocorpusculum. Next base: position 37,999 of record DAHC01000007.1, on the reverse strand, counting down.
ACCCGTGCCGGCGTTGTGGATGACCGCGAACTCGCACGGAAGCTTTGGAAAGCCGGAGCCTCGATCCTCCATGTCGATCTGATGGATACCGGACACAGCAAAATCAGACAGATCCGAAACAGCTGCCCCTTACTCATCATCGCGAACAACGGTGTTTCCAGTCCAGAAAAGATGATGGACTACTTCGCTCACGGGGCCGATCTCGTCTCGGTCGCCAGAAGTGCGAGCCTCAGTGTTCTGCAGACGCTCGACCGGTATATCCGGGCCGTCGCCGAAGAGATCGGCTGGTATAATGCCCCCAAACAGTTATGCCGCGGCGGCGATCTCCGCTCTCTTGCATTCTGCTGCATGCCGGTGAAACAGTGCCCCCTTCTTCCCTCTCTCGAGTCGCTTGGGATGAGCCGGGATGCGTATCTTACGCTGAAAAAGGAAGCGACCGTCGATACACCTCTTTCGCAGGGCAGCCACACCTGTTTCGGCAGTCTTGCCTACTGCTGCAAATCCTCGACGCCCTGTATGTTCCGGGATATGACGCTGAAGTCGATCGATCTCCCGCTGAATGAATATATGGCTCTGAAACGTACGCTTTCAGAGAAGATCGCGAAGAAGATCTTTGAAAATGTCTAAGCTGTCTCTTGCCGAAACCGCCGAACTTTCGATGCTCCTTGAGGTGAGCGCCAGTATCAAACCGGGAAATATCGACCGGTTCCATGATTATGAGGATACGAAGTTCCGGCATTTTCTGGCATCGGCAGTGCTTGCCCGCGATGTTTTTGAACGGGTTCCGGAGATGACGCTTGGAGAAGCGATGTATGCGGCCGTCGAGCATACGAACGGTCATGCGGGAGGGAATACGCATTTTGGAGCGTTCATTCTCCTTCTGCCGCTGATCAAAGGCAAAGGCATCGCCGGGGCGTGCGAGGCCGTTCTTCAAACGACGGTTGAGGACGCCGTTCTTTTTTATCAGGCTTTCGGGAAAACCCAGGTCCGGGTCAACAAGGAGGATGAGATGGACGTGAATGATCCCGCTTCGATTGCGATGCTTCGCGAGAAGCAGATGACGATGCTCGATGTCATGAGGTATTCGAGCGGGAACGATATGGTCGCCCGCGAATGGACAAACGGATTTGCTCTGACAAGGAAAGCCGCCGATATTCTCAAAGAAAAGGACGGGGCCGACCATATCCAGGAGATGTTTCTGCGTCTTATGGCCGCGTATCCGGATACGTTTATCGCAAAGAAGTTTGGGTATGACCGGGCGGTTTCAATCATGGAACGTGCTCAGCTGGTTCGTGCCGGCGGTCTTTCGCTGAGCAGATTCGATGAGGAGTGTATCAGAGAGGGCGTGAATCCGGGATCCCTTGCAGATATCTGCATTGCAGGAATCTTTACCGCACTTCTGGAGGGGTGGCAATGGGACTGTTAGGCGAAGGGATCACCGAAGTGATCGCAGTCACTAAGGATAATGCAGCCCCTATCGGGATCATCGTGCGGTCCGGTCAGTCGCCGAAGATGATCCTTTTCAAGGGATCGAAGACGGCAGAGAATGTGGAGAAGTACGGCTGGGTGACGGCGAACTTCGTGAGTGATCCGTATCTCTATCCGCTGTATGCATTTTCGGACGTGGCAACGTCGGATCTGAGAGATGTGTTTGTCGGTGAGATGGTGATGCAGCTGCTTCGCGATGCGGATGCATGGATGGCGTTTACCGCCTGGATCGTTAACGAGACGAAGGAAGCATATTTTGTGGATCTTGAACCGGTGGGATCGGAGTACTGCCGTGATGAGCTGCGGCCGGTGAACCGGGGTTTTAATTCGGTGATCGATGCGACGGTCCATGCAACCAGATATGTGATGAACCATGATCCAAAGCTGCGGGAACTGATCGAGTATCATCTGGGTATCGTTCGAAAGTGCGGGGGGCCGAGGGATATTGAGGCGGCGGCACTTATCAGGGAAGTCTGCGGGTTTTAGACGGGCATTGTTCATTCAATAATAATAGATATTCGGGCAGCCCGCACTCGCAAGTCTATCGACTTGCTCAAGCTAAGGGCGGCGACTTCGTCGCCAACCCGCACTCGCAAACCTTTGGTTTGCTCGGCTAAGGCCGCCCCTTCGTCGCCAATCCGCACTCGCAAACCTTCGGTTTGCTCCGCTAAGGGCGGCGACTTCGTCGCCACCCCGCCCCAAAAAATATAATTCACCAGCCGGTGTACGTTGTACCCACAAGGGAATACCATGAGTACACCATCGATCATAACCTTTTTGACGGAACATGCAGACAAAAAAACCGTCTCCTTCCACATGCCCGGGCACAAAGGCTCCGCGATTTACCGGCGATTCGGCTACGATGATTTTCTCCGGAAGATGATGGACTGCGACATCACTGAGATCCCTGGTGCCGACAACCTTTTCCAGACCGAAGGCATCCTCAAAGCCGCTCAGGAAAGGTATGCCGAGCTCTATGGTGTACAACGCTCCTACCTCCTTATCAACGGTACGAGCTGCGGCGTGATTGCCGCCGTTTTGGCCTCGGTCCCCAAAGGCAAAAAACTCGTCATGGCCCGAAACTCCCATAAGGCGATCTTCAACGCCCTTGTCCTTGCCGACATCCAGCCGGTCTATGCCTACCCGGAGATCATCGACGAATACGGCATCTCCGGCGGGATCACGGCAGACGAGATCGAACGGTGTCTGGCAGAAAACCCCGAAGCCGAGGCAGTAATCCTTCCTTCCCCGAATTATTACGGGATCTGCTCCGACATCCGGGCCATCGCCGAGGTCGTTCACAAACGAGGCAAGATCCTCATCGTCGACCAGGCGCACGGTGCCCACCTCAAATTCTTCCGTAATGCAGGCTTTGCCGACATGCCGGAATCCGCCGAAGAGCAGGGAGCCGACATCGTCGTCAACTCGATCCACAAGACCCTCGCCTCCTTTACCCAAAGCGCCGTGCTTAATCTCAACTCCGGCCGGGTCGATCATTACGTACTTGAAGACAAACTCCAGATGATGGAATCCACCAGCCCTTCCTATCTTCTCATGGGTTCCCTCGACATAAACGCCGAGCTCCTCAAAGAACACGGCACGACCCTCATGACCGAGTGGCATGAAATCCTCATGCACTTCTATTTGGAAGCACCAAAAGTCAAAGGCCTTCGGGTCATCGGCAGCCCTCTGGATACCGATGCGGGCATCAGCATGGACATCACGAAGATCAACCTCGACATGAGTGCCGTCGGTATCGACGGGGCACGGCTCGAAGAACTCCTGATGGAAAGGGGGATTTTCGCAGAACTCACCACCGGTCCGATCCTCATGTGCATGACGGGGATCGGCAATACTTTTGGCGACAGCAAGCGGCTGATCGAAGCTTTGAAAGAGATCAGCGAATGCTGCGGCGGCGCCTCTGCCACTCCTGCAAAATCCTCCGTCACTGCTGTCCTCAAAGAAAAACTCCGGCTGCATCCCGTCCCGCAGGACAAAGAACGCATCCCATTGCTTGAAGGAGCCGGCAGGATATGTGCTTCATCGATCATTCCCTACCCCCCCGGCATCCCCTTCATCTGCCCGGGCGAAGAGCTCACCGAGGAAGTGATTCAGTACATCAAACGGCTGAGAGACGCCGGCGAAAAGGTCATCGGCATCAACGATCATGGGGAAATCATCGTCGGCCGGAAAACTTCGTGACCGGCGTCCTGACCTGCAATTTTTTTCATTGGCGTGCGCGTGAATGCGCCCCTGATTTTTTACAAACCCCCCCTACCCAAAACACCAGAAAACTATTCAACCCCCCCCGTGTCATGAATGGAAAATCCGGGCATGCAGGGGGTTTTTTGAAGTCCATGGATATCGTCCGAAAGTCCATAAATCAGGCCATAATCAATTCTTTTACGAGGGACACCTTTAAGCCTAGGGGGGGCAACTAAGTTTAGTAATCTCAGAGCCGCCCGGTGTGCGGGGCTAGATTTCCTGTACATTCATACTAACTAAAAAAAGGAGTGTGGTCTATGGGTCTTGAAAACACAAATGACGTCTTGATGGAAACAGCCGTATTCGAAGAATTCGAAAGTAACGTACGGTCGTATTGTCGGAAGTATCCGGTTATTTTCTCAAAAGCTAAAGGCTCTTTACTGATCGATCAGAACGGACTCGAGTATATCGATTTCCTTTGCGGGGCGGGCAGCTGTAATTACGGTCATAATAATGACTATATTAAAGAGAAAGTGATCGAGTATCTCCAGAATGACGGATTGGTTCACGGGCTGGATATGTATTCCATTGCCAAGGGTGAATTTATTCAGTTCATGCAGAAGAATATTCTGATCCCGCGTGGTCTCAATTACAAGATCCTGTTTCCGGGACCGACCGGAACCAACGCCGTTGAAGCTGCATTAAAAATTGCCCGCAAGGCAAAAGGCAGATCCAACGTGCTGGCATTGATGGGCGGGTTCCATGGCATGACGCTTGGAGCCCTGGCCCTTACGACGGAGAGGTCCGCACGGGCAGCCAGCGGCGTGACCTTGGGGAACGTGACGCATGTTCCTCACCCGTCGATGATGAAGAATCTGGACACGATCGAGTACATCGATATGATCCTCAGCGATGATCACAGCGGTGTTGACAAACCGGCGGCTATTATTGTCGAATCGGTCCAGGGAGAAGGCGGCATCAATATCGTATCAGATCAGTGGCTCAGAGACATCCGTGCCCTCTGCGACAAGCATGATATGCTGCTGATCCTCGATGAGATCCAGACCGGATGCGGCCGGACGGGAGCGTTCTTCTCGTTCGAGCGCGGCGGTATCGTTCCCGATATCGTAGTAATGGCAAAATCCATCGGCGGCATGGGCATGCCTTGCGCGATCACGCTGGTGAAACCCGAATATGACGTACTTATGCCGGGCGAACACAACGGCACGTTCAGAGGTTTCCAGCTGTCATTCATTGCAGGAAAAGCCGCTCTCGAGTTTATGCTCAAAGAGCATGTCATCGAAGAGACTGTGCGGAAAGGCAAGATCGTCCAGGATTATCTTGCTGAAAACCTGCCGCTCATCGATCCGGGGCTGAGTTTCCGCGGCCTTGGACTGATGTGGGGTATCGACTGCGGAGCATATCCGGCAGGGACTGCCCAGCAGATCAGACAGTTGTGCTTTGAGAATCGTCTGATCATTGAGCTCTCGGGCAGAGAGGACTCGGTTGTGAAGCTGATGCCGGCATTAACGACCGATGATGCTACGCTGATGCAGGGTCTCGAGATCGTTCGCAGCGCGATCACTCAGGTGATCACTGCGGCGGTAGCTTCCCAGACAACCAGCGAAGATCAGGATACTACCAAATTATTTGCCTGAATATTCAGGCACATCTTTTTTTAGAATCTGGCGTTTCGGAGATACGTATTTTCATCTAATTGAATTTGACAGTTAGTGGAAATGCCACATAATGAATGCCCCTAAGCATTTTTCAAAAGCCATGATAAACTCTCTCGCGAGTCACTTACTTTTCAGAATAAATCTTCAATGTATCACATATTTTTCTGATTTCGGGGTGCGGGGGAGTGACTGGCAAGGGGAATGAAAGCGACGCGATCCTTGAGCAAACCAAAGGTTTGCGACTTCTGCGCGTCCCCGCACCCCTTAATCAGAAAAAAGGAAAGAGATGTGGGGGAACATATTTGCCAACTGTCAAATTCAGGAGATTAAAAGAAAAAACACAAGAGCGTTTCATCAGCTCATCTCTCCGGGGAAGGATGGGGAGGGAATCTCCCAGCGCAAAAATACAAAAGTGTCCCCTTGCTATCTCCAAAGACATTTCGCTTGTTATTAAAACGGAGCTGGATATAGACGGGCATGTGACCCCCTCCCCGTTCTGTTTATGACAAAAAAGGATCAGTTTTCCTTGCCCGACTGCAAACTCTGCATGAGGGCAAAGAAATGTTCCGGCTTGCCGGTACTAAAATAGTCATACCAGGCTTCCAGCGTGTTCGATTCAAACACACCTAAATACTCAATGATCTGTTTCGCCCACAACAAACCTCCGGTGGAACCAGCAGTAATAAGGTTGTTATCCGCAACAGACGGCTGGTCTGCATAGAAACTCTGCCCTTTATACCCGGGACAAAACATCTCAAGAAATCCCGGTCCATTACTGGTATGCGGACGCGTATCCAACAGCCCAACATTGGCAAGAGCCGCAGTAGCTCCGCAGATCGCACCCACCATAGCGCCGATAGAGAGAAGTTCGCCTGCTTTTTCGATAATAGCGCCGTGCTTTGGGTCGTTCCAGGTATTTGCGCCCGGTAACAGCAGCACGCTTGTTTCACTCACAACGATATCATCGATCAAACAATCGGGCACGATTGTCATCCCGCCCATTGTAGTGATCGGCTCGTTAGAATAACTCACCGTTTTCAGCGATACATGTTCCGCGCCTTTTTTGAAAAACCGGCCGGAATGCAACTCAGAAGTAACATGCCCCAGTTCCCAGTCGGCTAATGTATCAAGAATATACACATAGATCGTAAACATATATTTTCTCCATTATCACTGTATGTATATTTGTGTGTCCTGAAACTATTTCGCTTTGTTTCATGCTGTTCTCTGGGGATTTCAGTGTCCAAGCCGCAGTCGCAAATCAAAGATTTGCTCCGCTGAGGTCGGCCGCTTTCAGCGTCCGACCCGCCATTTAATTCATCATCTCTGACGCCTAATACCTACATGATTATGCATCTCCTCAGTCAGACCGAAGGACAGCTTGCCCTGCAGGCTGCACGACTCTACGCTGAGTCCGCAGTGACCGGGAAACCACCAGCACGGGAACCGGAACTCTCCGGCATCTTCACCGAAAAGCGGGGAGTCTTTGTAACGCTCACCAAATTCGGCGACCTCAGGGGATGCATCGGCTTCCCCTTCCCCGTCATGCCGCTTGGCGACGCCATCAAAGACGCCGCACAGCATGCCGCCATCCACGACCCCAGGTTCTACCCCGTCAACGAAGGGGAACTCCGACAGATCAAGATCGAAGTCACCGTTCTCACCCTACCCGTACTTCTCGAGTGCGCACCGGGCGAACGCCCGTCTGCCGTCATCATCGGACGACATGGACTCATCGCCGAAATGAACGGACACACCGGCCTCCTTCTTCCCCAGGTCGCCGTCGAATACGGCTGGGACCCCGAACAATTCCTCAGCGAAACCTGCTACAAAGCAGGTCTCCCCCCCGACGCATGGACAAACAAATCATGCAACATTCTCACCTTTGAAGGACAGATATTCCAGGAATAATCTATGACAATAACATTCGAAGTGATCCATAAAGACATAGCGGGCCGCGTCGGCAAACTCAAAGCCGGCGACAAAGCTATCAGAACGCCCGCACTCCTCCCGGTCGTCAACCCCCACCTGCAGATAATCCCCCCGTCCGAAATGAAAAAGATGGGCGTCGAAGGAATCATCACAAACGCCTACATCTTCTCCAAAAGCGAAGAGTTCCGCGGACCCGCCCTCGAAAAAGGCCTCCATGAGGTCCTCGACTTCGACGGCCTGATCATGACCGACTCAGGATCCTTCCAGATGTCCGTCTACGGAAGCGTCGATATCACGAACGAGCAGACCCTCTCCTTCCAAAGAGACATCGGAAGCGACATCTGGGTCCCGCTCGACATCCCGACCCACCCCGACACAGAACGGGACGAAGTCATCGCCCAGATGGAGATCACGATGGCGAGAATGAAGGAAGCGAAGGAACTCTTCGGTCCCGACGCTCCCATCTCAGGCCCCGTTCAGGGAGCTGTCTTCGAAGACCTCCGCGAGTATGCCGGCAAAACCGTCTCCGACATGGGCTTTGCCTACTGCCCGGTCGGCGCTGTCGTTCCCTTAATGGAAAGCTACCGATACCGTGAGCTTGTCGACGTCGTCCTTGCCGCGAAAAAAGGCCTCAATCCGGGAGCCTGCGTCCACCTCTTCGGTGCCGGCCACCCCTCCATGTTCGCCCTCGCCGCGGCTCTCGGCTGCGATGTCTTCGACTCGGCCGCCTACGCCCTGTATGCGAAGGAAGGACGCTACATCACGACCTACGGAACGCTCAAACTCGACGAGATGAGCGAACTGCCGTGCGCATGTCCCGTCTGCCGCAGTCATACCGTCGAAGAGCTGAAAAAATCCCCAGACAAACAAAAGCTCCTCGCCTACCACAACCTCGCCGTCACCATGGCCGAGATCTCGAGGATCCGTGCCGCCATTCAGGACGGGACCCTCTGGGAACTCGTCGACGAACGGTGTCGTGCCCACCCCAAACTGCTCGACGGATACCGCAGACTTTTAGAGAGGGTCGAAGAGATCGAGCACCTCGACAGAGCAAGCAAGCGCCGGTTCTTCTACCGCGGCAGCGAATCATGCCGCCGGACCGAGGTCACGAACTACCATGCGATGATCCCCCGCGTGAAACTCTCCGACGTCTCCCTCATTGCGGCCGGAGGGCCGGTCCCTTCCCGCTTTGAAGAGGTCATCGAGTTCAAGCCGCCGTTCGGTCCCCTGCCGTACGAACTTGCCGAGACCTTCCCGGCAGGACCCGCCGAGGTCCCGACCTGGGACGAAGAGATGATGAAGTACGGGATCAAGGGTCTCAAAGGACTGCTCGCGACAAACCCCGACACCAAAGTCACCATCTCGACGACCGCCAAATGGGCCGACCTCTTCAGAACCGAGTTCCCGGACGCCGAGGTCATCACATGAGTCTGTTCGACGCACGAAAACGCGACGGAAACGCACGGATCGGGAACCTGAAACTCTCCGACGAGGAAAACATCAGCACCCCTGCCGTGATCGACACCGAATCGGTCTTTCCTTCCTTGAAAGAACGCGGGTTTTCAAACCTCCCGCCGTCTGCCGGCAAAGCCGAGTTTGAAAAATACTTCACCGCAGGCGAAGAGCCGACGGCCGTCCACCCGCAGAACGAGTCGGTCGAAGGAAGCGTGCTCCTGTTTTCTAACTGGAACACGGTCATCTCCGACGCACGCCGTCATGCCGAGTATATGGAAAAACTGCTCGCGGTCTGCCCCCCGGACGCGGCACGCTATGCCCCCGCATGCGGCCTTCCCTCGAACGCCGCTTCGCTGATCTATCTCGGCTTCGACCTCTTCGACTACACCGCGGTGGATCTTGCGGCAGTGCAGAAAAAGTTCTGCACGCCCGAAGGCGAGTTCGATGCCTCCTACATGGAAAAAGGCATCTGCGACTGCCAGGGCTGCAAAGCCGGCGACCTGAAGCTCCACAACCGTCTGGCTCTCGAAAAGGAGATCGCCCTTGCACGGGTCTGGATCGAACGGGGTCAGCTCCGCGAGTTCATGGAGATGCGCTGCAGACTCCACGCCGAGCAGGTCTCCCTCCTGCGGCATGTCGACCGCAGACCAGGCTTCGCCAAAAATCTCCCGGTCGTCCGCTCCTCCCGGTTCTTCGCGAACTCCTCCGAGTCGATGACCCGTGCCGAGATCGCCTTCTTCGAGGATCGGGTCATCAACCGGTTCGTTCCGGGAAGGACCGATGTCTGCGTCCTTCTTCCCTGCGCCGCACGAAAACCCTACTCGCTCTCGAGATCGCATCAGATGTTCACCCGCGTGGTGGACGGCCGTGCCCATGAAGTGATCGTGACTTCGCCTTTGGGCGTCGTTCCCCGCGAACTCGAACTGATCTATCCGGCGGGACACTACGATGTGCCGGTTACCGGCTACTGGGACAGAGAAGAGTCGGCGATCCTCGTCGAATACCTCGCGGCCTATCTCACGAAGCACCGGTATGACAGAGTCATCTGCCATCTGGAAGGCGGGGCAAAAGAGGTCGCGAAGACCGCCGCACAGGCGGTCGGCGTGGAACTCGAGTTTACCTGCAATGATGACAAGCCGCTCTCCCAAGAGTCGCTGCGTGCCTTAAACAACGCTCTTCGCGAGAGCAGAAAACGCCGCACGGATCCGATCCGCGGCACGCTTCTCTGGCAGTTCGGCGAGCTGGTCGACACGAAGGGCTGGCTTACGAAAGGCCGGTATCCGAACCAGAAGATCTACGAGAAGAAGACGCAGATCTTCTCGATCGACCCGGAAACAGGCCTGCTCCGCCCGACCCACGAGGGCTGGAAGTACATCAACGGATACCGTGTCTGGATCTCGGACGGTTTTGTCCCGCAGGGAGATATCCTTGCGCCGGGGATCGCCGACTGCGATCCGAATATCCGTGAGGGCGACGAGGTGTTCGTCGGCGGCGAAGGATATCAGGCGACCGGAAAAACCACGATGGGCTCGGACGAGATGAAGCGGGCGAACCGCGGTATCGCGGTCCGCGTGCGGAAGACGAATCGAAAATGACGACGAAAGCAGAGCTTCGCACTATATTGAAAGAACGACGCGAAGCTCTGTCTTTAGGCGACCGGCGGGCGAAGGGATACTATATCACCTGCCGGCTGCAGGAACTTTTGAAACCCTATCATACGGTCCTTGCCTACGCGGCAAAAGATCCGGAGGTTGAGTCGATGGTGATCATCAACTGCCTCTTAGAAGAAGGAAAGACTGTCGTCGTCCCGATCATCGAGAAGGAGACCCACACGCTTAGGCTCTCGTATCTCACCTCGATGGACCAGCTGGAACCGGGCACGTTCCGGGTCCCGGAACCCCTCACTCATGAAAAACCCGCTCAGGCATCTTCGATCGAGGTGGTCCTCGTCCCGATGGTGGGGTTCGACCGAAAGGGGCACCGGCTGGGATATGGTGCGGGATACTATGACCGCTTTTTTGAAAAGAATCCGGATATTCCCAGGATCGGGATGGCGTATGCCTGTCAGGAGGTCGAGTTGATCCCGACCGAGCCGTTCGACGCCCGGATGGATTATGTCGTGACCGAGGATGAGGTCATCAGGTGTGGGCGGGCTGCCCCGTAGGGGCGGCCTTAGCTGAGGCGGGTCGGAGACGAAGTCGACGACCTCAGCGGAGGCGGGAGGAGCCGATAGGCTCATCCTTAGCTGAGCAAGGCTTTGCCTTGCGACCAAATCTTTGATTTGCGACCAAGTCGAGAGACTTGCGAGTGGGTGAGCACATCTTTCTTTTTTAACAGGACGTCTAATCGTGCTTATAGTACACTAAAGTAGTATGAGAAAGGTGTTTGTTGTGCACCAAAGTGATAGCATAAAGGTGTGTTACTTACACAAACTTCGCAAATTACTAAATATACACAAATTAGTAATTGATTAATAATTGGGAGATAACATCCAGCATCAAAATTAAATGGTGTGCGGTCATACTGGAGTTTTATTATCAGTATGATGTTTGTTTTGTGTGGACACATGAGAAATCCAACCGCGAATTCAGAGTATGCCTTCCAGAAAAAGAAAATCCTTTCTCCTGCACCCACAATTCTATGAAATAATAAGAATATTTTCTTGAATAGGGCATCTTTATTATCAGGGAGAGATAAGATATTGTTTAATTGATATTTATAATATTTGAGAAATCCCTATGCATTTCCATGAAAAACTATCATTAATATTCTGGACTTAATATGTTTGATGTAAACTGGCTTTTATCTGCCACCGCTCAAAGTACTGCAGCGATAGTAGCAATTCTTGGAGGATTTATTGCTACTAGATTAATGACAGATAGTACCAAAAGAAAAGAAATCGAAGCCCACATCAAAGATATTGATGATGAAATCACATTTAAAAAAGCGAGAGCTACCAAGTTATATGGGGAATTATTAGAGGATCGTGCTGTAGATTTTATCCATGATCACTCTAAACAGATTAGTCGTATCTACCTTGGTGACGAAACAACCACACTGGAAACCATTTTAGATGATGAAATAAGTGATTTTGTTCTATCTGAAATACAGCCATATTGGGATGAAACTTTTTCATTATTAAAGCTAATTATTTCAAAATTAAATGGTAAAAAACTAGGCGTCTATGAAAAAGATGTTGCAACAATTCTCAAAAAAGAAATAACTTCGTTTCAATACTGTATTTGTAACGATCTATTCAATAATTTTATGCAAGTATTTGAAGAAAAACCTAGGGAAGAAGCGAAACACGAGGAAGATAAGCATCTATCAATATTCGGGAACCTATCATCATTCAAGTTTCCTGAAATGAATACAGATATTCAGAGATCAATTTTAATCAATTCGCATTATACCAATTGCACCAACACGATGGCATATCAGAAAAAATATGATGAACATCAGAAATTACTTTATGAGTTAGATTTGTTGGCTCTGCAGAAAAAAAATCTCTCATATAGACAAACAAGTCTGGAAAAACCAAACGATGTCTTTATCGGATTGCTTGTTTTGACCTTATTTGCCGTCATTGGAATTGTCTTTCCATTATGCTCAATGCCTGTAGATACAGCCGAAATAATGACCCCAGAAATAATCTGGATAGCAAATTTAGATATCATGTTATTTGCGATTGGCTTAGGTCTGGTTATCGGCTATTTTGTATGGTTCTTTATGTACAAAAAATGAAGTAATGACAATACCAAATCTCCCATATCTCATACCCATTTTCAATAAACGTCTTTATCCCCAGCCTACTCGGAAGTCTATCGACTTGGTCGCAAGTTTCCTTCGAAAACTTGCTCAGCTGAGGTCGGTCGCCTTCAGCGTCCAACCCGCCAATAACAGGCTAAACCTCATTACATGCGAAGGACAAATATTCAGATATTAATCAATGTCAGAATATGTACGCATCAAAAACCACGTTCTCACACAACTGTCCGCCTCTCTTTCAACTCTCCAGACAGCGTACGGCATCGAGTTCCTCGCTTTGAAATGGGAAATGATATAATGGATTTGCGGAGAGGATAGAAAATGGAAAGGGAAAATCTCGAATGAACATTGTAAAAATCAATGATAACGACAAGACGAAATATATGGATTTGCTGCTTATTGCAGATGAACAGGTAAGTATGATAGAAAAATACTTATATCGTGGTGATATGTTCGCTTTGTATGATGATGGTGATGATCATGTTAGGGCAATTTGCGTTATTACACAAGAGCAGGCAGGTATGTTTGAACTCAAGAATATTGTTACCGTTCCCAAATATCAAAGGAAAGGATATGGACAAAAGCTCATTGCCTTTATTGTTGATTACTACAGTAAGTCTGGCAGCGAATTATATGTTGGAACGGGCGATAGTCCAGCGATACTTCGTTTCTATGAAAAATGCGGATTTGTAAAGTCGCACGTTGTTAAAAATTTTTTTGTAGATAATTACGACCATGCTATGTATGAAGACGGACAGCAGCTGATTGATATGATTTATTTGAAAAGACATCTGGGATCTCGCAGTACATGACATCCCTTCACTTTACACACAAATATGTTCTTTTCGTAAGGCACTTGACTAACAGTAACGTTCCATTATTTGATGTTGATCTTTTTGCGTATTTTGAGGTTTAGTCGGCCCGCCGCTCGCAAGTCTTCGCTCCGCTCAGCCTTGCTCAGCTAAGGCCGCCACTACGTGGCAGCCCGCCCCCCCAACTGCTTATTTACCCATCAGCACTAAATGTATTACAGCAATGTACCTCAAGATACACAATATCCCTGGTCAGGGAAGCATCCTCGCCGCGTGCGATGCCGACCTCATGGGAAAAACATTGACCAGTCCTTTATGCGACGTTGAAATAGACCCCTCCTTCTACGGCGATACGAGAGCGACCGAAGAGGAACTTCTGGCAGCTCTCGCCGACGCATGCAGCGCGAATCTGATGGGCAAACGCGTCTGCGATATAGCGATCAAAGCAGGCCTTCTCGAAATGGAATCCTGCCTGCTGATCGACGGCGTTCCCCACGCCCAGATATACGGAGTATAATGAGCCTCACACAAGGATTCTGTCCCAAATGCGGCGCTCCGTCGGAAAACGGCGAGCTTTGCGGCAAATGCCGGGTCAAAGATACCGTCTGGGTCGATATCGCGGACCGTGCGGAGTGTATCGTCTGCCCTACCTGCGGCTCGATAAAAACCGCCGGCATATGGTCGGATGTCGCGGTCGATAAAGAGGAACTCGGTCAGAACCTCGTCAACAGTGTCATCAATTTCCACAAAGATGTTGAAGAGATCCAAAAAGATATCCGTATCATAGACACCAGCAGCAATCGTTCTCTTGCCACGGTCCATGTCATGGGAAATCTGTACGGCATTGCCCTCGAAGAGACCAAGAAGGTCAAGCTCGTCTGGGCCCGTGAACAGTGTGACCGATGCTGCAGGATCGCCGGAAGCTACTATGAAGGAGTCATCCAGGTCAGGGCTTCGGGACGAAAACCGACCCAGTTCGAACTGCGCCGTGCGGCCGAGATCGCCTACCAGGTCGAAGACCAGCTCCAGGAGGCCGGCGACCGGCTCTCCTTCGTATCCAGTATCGACGAGACCAAAGACGGGATCGACATCGTCTTCAGCTCGCAGACGATCGGAGCATCCATCTCCCACGACATCTGCGGAGCACTCGGCGGTTCCTTTACCACCCACCCGAAACTCGTAGGTCAGAAAGCCGGCATCAACATCTACCGGGTGACCTACTCGCTTCGTCTGCCGAGATTCTCCCGCGGCGACATCATCAAACACGGTCGTGAGTACTTCCAGATCCTTCGCCAGACAAAGGACACGCTCTTCGTCCGCGATCTCGCGACCGGTCAGTCCCGGGCATTCAGAGAGGATGAGAACGACCCGCTTCTCGGCAACATCCATGATACCGAGACAGGCGTCGTCATCTACAAGGATGCCGGACTTCTGGGTTTTCTCAACCTCAAGACCGAAGCGACCGAAGAGATCGCCGAACGTTCCTGGCTCGATACAAGGGAAGGCGACACGATCCTGTTTGTCCGTGACGGAGAAACGCTTGTGTTGGTTGGAAGAGATGAAGATCAGGAAGATTTCGAAGCGATCGCTCCCGAATGCATCGAGTGAGCCCTGGGTCGATACGACCCGCCGGGTCTACTGCGAAGGCGAGTCTGCCTTCGTTCCGGTGAAGGAAGGCTATCCCTTCGACGGAGAGATCCCCGACCGCCGTCCGTACGACGGTCCCGGGTATCAGCGGATGGGCGACACCCTTCTTCTGCACGGCGATGCCCCGACATCCGAAGAGCTCACCGCTCTTATCGCATGGGAAAACCCCTCATGCGTGCTTCACGCCGCAGCCCACGAAGGGGTCATGCGGACACCGAAGGCCGACGTTCTCTTTGGTCAGCCCCACGACGTGACGTTTCGGGAAGCCGGCATCACCTACACGCTCGATCCCTCGAAGGTCATGTTTTCGCAAGGAAACCGGGGCGAAAAACTCCGGCTCCGTTCTCTCGTGAAGCCCGGCGAGCGGATCGCCGACATGTTTGCCGGCATCGGCTATTTTACTCTCTCTGCGGCACTCGCCGGAGGGAATGTACATGCGATCGAAATCAATCCGGTCTCTTTTGCCTATCTGCAGAAAAATATCGGGGCGAACTGCCTCGAAGGCCGGGTCACCCCGGAGCTTGGAGACTGCCGCGAGAAACTTTCCGGGATCTACGACCGGATCCTCATGGGACATTTCGAAGCTCCCGATTTTTTAAAAACCGCTTTGGATCACGCGGGGCCCGGGACCGTTCTGCATGTTCACGGTGTCGGTGACCGGAAAAACGACATCACCGAGACCCTCGAAGGGGCAGGTTTTACGTATATTATCAGCGAACATAAAGTAAAGAAGTATGCGGGGCGCCTCTGGCACTCGGTCTGGGATGTGAACCTGATATGAAAAAACTCAACGATATCCACATTGTTCTCGGCGTCTGCGGCAGTATCGCTGCCGTCGAGACGATCAAACTCGCCCACGAGCTCAGACGC
The DNA here is from genome assembly GCA_002498375.1 of Methanocorpusculum sp. UBA424. GTDB lineage: Archaea > Halobacteriota > Methanomicrobia > Methanomicrobiales > Methanocorpusculaceae > Methanocorpusculum. The sequence goes on along the minus strand of DAHC01000007.1, from coordinate 22,143 downwards.
CGCGGAGCGAAAGTGACCGGCATCATCAGCCCCGCGGGCTGCGGGATCATCCATCCCGATGCGCTGACCTATGCGTGCCAGGATCCGGCGCTGACCGAGATCACCGGCATGGTCGAGCATGTGAAGTACTGCGGCGAAGGGGGGGAGGCGGATCTTCTTCTTATCGCTCCGGCGACGGCAAACACCGTATCAAAGATCGCCTGCGGGATCGACGACACCATCATCACGACCTTTGCGACTACCGCGATCGGCCGCGGTCTGCCGGTCGTCGTCGTTCCGGCGATGCATGAATCGATGTACCGCCACCCGGCAGTCAGGAAAAACCTGGAGACGCTCAAGGAGTTCGGGATCGATGTTGTCCCGCCGCGAATGGAAGAGGAGAAGGCGAAGATCGCAGGCATCGACGAGATCTGCCTGCATGTCGAGCGGGCCGTATCTCACAAGAAGCTTGCGGGAAAACGCGTTCTCATCTCCGGCGGGTCGTGCCGCGAGGAGCTGGACGATGTCCGGATCCTGACGACGAGATCCAGCGGGACGATGGCAAAGGAGCTCGCTCTTGAAGCGTTCCGTCTCGGCGCCGAGGTGACCCTTGTGATGAATCCGATGCACGGCATCGTTCCCTGCGTGAAAAACGTCCCGGTGATCACCGCGGCCGATATGCATGATGCGGTCCTTCGCGAATCACATGGAGCGGATTATTATCTCTCGGCCGCCGCGATCTCCGACTTTGCCCCGAAAAGGGTGGACGGCAAGATCAAAAGCGGAGCGGCCGCGTCAGTCACGCTTGAACCGCTTGAAAAACTGATAACCAAGATAGCCGCAAAAGGCGTGAAAACCGTCGGCTTCAAGCTCGGCAGGGACGCAGAAGAGGAGGGGCTCCATCTTCTCGAATACGATAACATCGTCCTTGTTCTTGCAAACAAACCCGAGACGATGGGTTCTCCTTTCGGCGAGTATGTCTTTTTACGAAAAGACGGGAAAGAAACGGTGTGCGGAACGAAAGACGAGATCGCAGGGAAAGTATGGGACGTTCTTGCATAACGTTTGCTCCGGGCCATATCTCCGGCTACTTTAAGCGGGTCGACGGCATCTCTGCCCAGACGACCGGCAGTCTCGGCGCAGGCATCGTGATCGACAAAGGCGTCACGGTCGAGATGCGTGAAGCATCCGAGATCCGAATCGAGATCAGTGACGGCAGTATGGACGACTGGCTGATCCGCGAGGTGCTGACATCACTCGACGTGACGGCCGAGGTGCGGGTCATCGTCGACCTCCCGATAGGAGCCGGGTTCGGCATGAGTGCTGCGGGACTTCTTGCGGCGTATTCTGCTGCAAACTGTGTATTTCAGCTTGGGATGACAGCCCAGGATATCGCCGCCGCGGCCCACGAATTCGAGGTCGCTCACGGAACGGGCCTCGGCGATGTGGCCGCGGCGACCGGCGGCGGTCTTGTTGTCAGAACGCATCCCGGCATTTCGGGCGTGACGACCCGTCTCTATCCTGATGAAGAGTTCTGGACGATCTCGTTTGGCGGCATCTCCACGCACGATGTAATCACCTCGCATGAAAAAATGGAGCAGGTCGCCGCCGCGTTCCCGGAACAGGAGCCGGCAACCCTTGAAGAGTTCATGGAGAATTCGCTCTCATTCACGGAAAAAAGCGGGCTCCTGCCTCCCGATCTTCTGCCCGTCCTTGCCGCCTGCAAAGCGGCAGGCGTTCCCGCATCCATGACGATGCTTGGAAACGGCGTTTTTGCCGTCGGTCCCGCGGCTGAAAAAGTGTTGAAACAGTTCGGCGAACCGATCCTGCTGCATGTCAGCAGATCAGGTCCGGTCATTCTCGAGGAAAAATATGTCTGATATTCCAGCATCCCATCCAAGATACAAATCGCTTATCACGAGAGAACAGCTTGCCGCTCACGCAAAAAGCGGCGTCGTTTCCATGGAAGGTCTGACCTCTCACGGCCGCGGTGAAGCCTTCGATTATCTGTTCGGCGAAAAAACATCCGCCTCGGCCCTTGAAGCCGAAAAACTCGCCGCCCGCGTTCTGCTTGCCGCAAAACACCCGGTGCTTTCCATCAACGGGAACACGGCCGCCCTCGCGGCGCACGAGATCGCCCGGCTGCAGAAGGCGAGCGGCGCCGAGGTCGAGGTGAACCTCTTCCACCGGACCGAGGAGCGGATGACGCTTGTTACAAACGTTCTCGAAGAGGCGGGCTGCATCGTCTCCAAAGGACCTGTCGAGCGGTGTGTTGCGCTCCCCCATGCCCGCGGTCTCTGCCGTCCCGACGGGATCGGTTCGGCCGACGTCGTTTTAGTCCCTCTTGAAGACGGCGACCGGTGCGAAGCCCTCGTTTCGATGGGCAAACTGGTGATCACCGTCGATCTGAACCCCATCGACCGCACGTCAAAAACAGCCACCCTGCCGATCATCGACGAGGTCACCCGTGCCCTGCCCAACATCGCTCTGGAATGCGACCGGCTCAAGGCCTCGGGCGAGACCGTTACGATGCCAAAGATCGACGCAAGATATTTCCTCAGGCAGGCTGTAAAGGATATTCAGGAATTCCTGTCTCATGCTCTGGATTGAAAAATACCGGCCGGCCTCGTTTGAAGAGGTGATCGGACAAACCAGTCCGGTAAAGCAGCTATCTGCCTACGCAGCTCTCGGCAACCTCCCGCATCTGATGGTGATCGGGCGAAGCGGCTGCGGGAAGTCCTCGGCACTCGAGGTCTTCTCCCGCCGGTTCTATACCGAATCGGCCGCAGAAAATACGACCGTGCTTCCGGTGAGCGTGATGTTCTCACAGGGTCACACCTATTTTGCAGAAAACGACCGGTTCGCTCATCTGTATCAGAAGAACAAATCCGTTCTCGCCAACTTCAAGTATATCGTCAGATGGCACGCCTCCTTGAAACCTCTCTCGGCTCCGTTTCGTCTGATCATCTTCGACGGAGCCGGCGATCTCACGAAGGACGCCCAGGCTGCCCTTCGCCGGATCATGGAGCAGTACAGTCAGACCTGCCGGTTCATCTTCGTCACCAGTTCTCTTGCCTCGATCATCGACCCGATCCGGTCGCGATGCGTGCCGATCTACTTCCTGCCGATCGATGAAGCGACGATGCGGCCTTATCTCAAGCACGTGCTTGAGGTGGAGGGATGCGCCGGTTCTGTCTCCGACGAAAATCTCGATATGCTGATCCTCGGGTCCGCAGGCGATCTCAGAAAGGCTCTCGTCTGGCTGGAACTCATGGCTCTCCACGACGTCAGTGACCTTTCGGAGCTCATGACGACCGAGACCGGGGAGCTGTCTGCCGCGGCGGTCCTTGCGGCCGGAAGAGGCGATTCTGCAGCTGCGCAGCAGATAGTTGAAAATCTCCAGATCGAGTACGGCATGAATGCCGGCGATGTTCTTCGTTCGCTCCGCAGATGCCTTATTGGAAATATTACGCCGGACCTTGCTCTGCTCTTCTCCAAAGCAGAGATCACGCTTGTCGAAGGACAGAACGAATATCTCCAGATGAACGCGTTCACTGCCGAGCTGACCGAGCTCCTTAGCGGGTCTTCCGTCTAAGGAAGGGCAGGATGAACAACTTAAATCCTCTAGAAGCACAACCATATAGTATGAAAATTCTCTTCGTTATTGCATCAGACCGTTTCATAGATATGGGATATACCGTTCCCAAAAAAATACTCGAAGAACAGGGAGTTGAATGTTTGACCGCATCGACCATCCACGGGACGTGTTACGGCATGCACGGAGAGATCGTTGAGTCGGATCTTGCCATCAGCGAAGTAAATCCCGCAGACTTTGACGGGATCGTCATCGTCGGCGGGATCGGCTGTCAGGACGAACTCTGGCGAAATGAAAAACTCATCGATATAACCAATAAAATCGGCGTCTCCGGCAAACTCGCCGCCGCGATATGTCTTGCTCCCGTGATCCTTGCCGAAGCCGGCCTCCTTGCCGGGAAAAAAGCGACATGTCTTCAGACCCCGGCAACACTTCGTGTTCTCACGCTCGACAAAGCAGAGATCGTGCAGGACAAAGTCGTCGCTGACGGCAGCATTGTCACTGCACAAACCCCCTTCGATGCCGAGGAGTTCGGACGCGCCATCCTCTCGGTAATCCGCTGAAAAAAACATGACCGACGACCCTGCTGCAACCGCGAAAAACCTCTCCGTTGGAATGGAGCTTTTCAATGCCGGAAAGTATGCGGAGGTCATCTCCTTCGCATCAGGCACAAGCGACCCGGCTCTTCTTCTTTTAGCTGCCAGAAGCTACACGGAGACGGGTCAGTATGACACCGCAGGCTCCCTTTTACAGGATCTCATCCGGCTCATGCCGGCTTCTTCGTATCTGCACAGTTATCTTGGTATCGTTCTCGAGCATTCGGATATGGACGCAGCCGCAGAAGAGCACGCGACTGCTCTGATCCTCGACCCGGAGAACAAAACCGCTCTCCGGCACTACTCGGCTCTCCTTCTCGCAAAAGAGGATCTGCGGGGTGCGATCCCCTCGCTTCGTGCTCTGGTCAGGCTGGAAAACCGCTCCGAAGACATCAGAACACTTATGCAGACCCTCACCCGCGTCGGCGAACCAAGCGAAGCGATCGCTCTGCATATCCAGAACTTCGGCGGCGATACCTTCAGTCACGAGTATATCGACGCCCTGTATGCAGACAAGGAGTATCAGAAGGCGATGCAGCTCTCCCTTCGGGCATGGAACGCCGTAAAAGATACGGTCTATCTCCGTCAGAGTCTCGAGGCGCTCTCCGCGCTCGATCCGGCAGGGGCCGAGAGGGCATACCGCTCAGCGCTCGACAGTCTCGAAGAGGCATGCGTCGAAGATGAAACCGTTTCGCAGATCAGGTTCTCCTACATCCTTCTCGAAAAACTCCTCGGGGACTATACCTCGGCACGATACGAACTGGGCGAGCTGCTCAAAACCGCAAACGATCCGGTGTACGGCCTGCTTTTCGCTGAACTCGAGGCACGTCTTGAACATGGCGATGCGGCGAACAGCGTCTACCGCGAACTGATCACCCGGCTCTGCAGCGCGGACGACGCAGACCCGCTTCTTCAGGAGCTGGTCATTGCCAAATTCACCGCATTTCTCTCGACCGTACGCACGAAAGAAGAGGTCGCGGGAATCATCAGTGTCATCCTTTCACCGTATCCGACGCCTGTGTGCCTCGCGTGGATCGGCAAAGCATACGAAGACGCCGGATCCCTTTCGCAGGCACGGGACTGGTACTATCGTGCCTACCGTGCGGACTTTATCCGCGGCGGCATTGCCTATGCCGGTTTTCTCAAACGGATCGGGGACGAACGCGAGTGCGAGACGACGATCCGGTATATGGTCGCAAATGCCGTTAAAGTCCGTGACATCGAGACGATCGCCGATTCCGTTTTCAACGGCGGGGAGGAGATCTATACAATTGCCAAAGCAAAGGATCTGATCATCAAAAAGCTCGGCAGCGTCACGGATCGTCTTTCATCGAACGGCCGCGAGATGCTTTCGGCGGGATATTTGTATTCGGCCGTCGATTCTCTGGAACGGCAGGATTACGAGACCTGCAAATGGTGCTGTCTGGCAGGAATCGACGTCCTTCCCTGTTATCCAGAAAAGATCCGCGTGGAGGATTTCATGGACGTCCTTTCGCGCCTGAAAGGCCGGGTGCTTGCCGAGCGTCCGGTCATCGTCGAGACGCAGGAGGAAGAGGAGGAGCCGGATGTCCAAAACAGCGATCTTTCGTTCCTCGATGAACGCGAGTCGAAGGTCTTCATTTTCTTAAAAGAGCATCGCGAAGCAACGGAGATGGATCTTCGCGCCGTTCTCGAGACCAGGCGGGTCGCCGGGATCGTGAACTCGATGCTGGCGAAACTGGCCGAGCATGGGATCTCGCTGATTGAGAAACGCGGCGTCGGCGAACGCGGCGAGGTGTACGGCTATGTCGGAACATAACGGACACAGTGACCGGAAACTGGAAAGCATAGGGATCATCAATGCGCTTCGCCGGGGAACGGTGCCGCAGGCGGGACTCGCACGGCTCGCGGTCGGTCTTTCGACCGAGGAGAAGGTGATCAGGTCCCAGCTCGAGTACGTGGCCTCCGGGCATGCGGACTGCAAATTCGTTCGCGGTGAGTACGGATCCGGCAAGACCTTTCTGATCTCCCGGGCGGTCGAGATTGGACAGAAGCAGCGGTTCGTCACCTCGCATGTCGTCATCTCGCCGGATACTCCCCTGCATAAACTGCAGGCGATCTATGCCAGGATATGTTCGGGGCTGACCACGGGGACCGAGGATCATGCGCTGAAAAGCATCATCGACACGTGGATCTACGGGATCGAGGACCGTCTGATCAGCACGGGGATCGGCGAGGAGGATCCGCGTCTCGTCGAGCTGACGGAAAAGGAGATCGAGTCTGTCCTCGAACGGGTGAGCGGGATGAACTCAGGTCTCGCCTCGGCGCTTCGGACCTATTATCAGGCAAACAACAAAGGCGATTTTGCAACCGCCCAGGCGGCGATCGGCTGGGTGTCGGGCGAGTCGACGGTCGGGAGAAGTTTCAAGGCGCAGGCCGGTCTCAAAGGCGGGGTCACCGAAGGCGACGCCCTTCAGTTCCTGAAAGGTCTCGTGTATGTGATGACCCAGGCGGGGTATGCCGGTCTTTTGGTCAGTTTTGACGAAGCGGAAACGGCGCAGGCGTTTGCCCGCCCCCAGCGGGAGAAAGGCTACATCAATCTTCGGCAGATCGTCGATATGATCGATAAGAACGAGCTGCCGAACTGTTTCTTCCTGTTCGCCGGGACCCCTGCGTTCTTCGACAGTTCAAAGGGCATCCGCTCCCTTCCACCTCTCTTTGATCGGATCGGGATCATCGCTGATGACGGATTTGCGAATCCCATGCAGACCCAGATCGTTCTCTCAAAGTTCGATGTGGAGAAGCTTCGCGAAGCCGCGGGCAAGGTGATGGATATCTATGCCGAGGCATATCAGGAAGTGGATAAAGCCAGAGTCTCGCCGAAGTTCATCAGAACGATGATCGAAAAGGTGACCAGCCGGTTCGGCGGCCGTGTCGATGTGGTGCCGAGGCTTTACCTGCGCGAGTTCGTGGATGTGCTGGATAAATGCGCCCTGTATCCGAATTATCAGCCGATGGAGAAGTATGTGTTCGAGCCGGTGAAGGACACTGCAGGGCTGAAAGAGGAGGAAAAGGCGGTAATGGAAGTGTCTTGGTGACAGGAACTGTCACCAAGGCTGAGCAAATCTTTGATTTGCGAGTGCCTGGTGACATGCAATGTCACCAAGGTTCATAAAAAGTGTGATGTGTTCCAGATGAGATAGAGCGGGATTTCCAGCAGTGTCCCCATTTCATCGGTTTGCTTGGAGATATTTTTTAGACTTGTTTTGATTGCGAGCCGCGGGGTATAGTGTTTTCTGTACTCGTTGAGGCTTCTCGATCGGGTATTTTTCGCCGCTTTTACTTCAATAGGGATGACATCCAGCTCATTTTGAATAATGAATTCTATCTCTGATTCGTTTCGTTTCCAGAAATACGCAGCGGCATCGTTTGCTGCGATGAGTTCAGTCAGTACATAGTTTTCCGTTAGAGCGCCCCTCATATCGGAAACAACAGGAGTTGGAGATGAGATGCCTGCTGCGGGAAACGCAGCCAGACTGCGCAGCAGTCCGACATCGCAGAGATAAATCTTGAAGTTGGTACTGTCTGCGTAGTGGGAGAGAGGGACTGCAGGTTTTTCAATTTTCGCTATTTTCAGGATGATCCCGGCCGAGACAAGCCAGTGCAGAGCATCTTCCAGATCACGGGCTTTCAGTCCCTTTTTGATATGGGAAAAGATGAATTTGTGATTGTCTTTTGCGAGCTGCTGAGGGACCGAGCTCCAAATGAGGGAGAGTTTCGGGAGAAGTTCACGTGGTGCATATTTCATGAAGTCTGCTTCGTAACTGTCGATGATGGATCTCTGGATACGCTCTATCTCCTGGAGATTGTGCGTGTTTGTCCATGTTTTTACTACTTCCGGCATCCCGCCGGTTACAAGATAGTCTTTATACAGGTTTTCGAGTTTTTGTGTAAGTGATGCGGGAACCTTTTCATCGGATGATAGTGTTTCGAGGTAGGAGAGGAGATATGTTTCGCCGTTTGCATACAGATACTCTGCAAAGTTCATTGGTCTGAGCGTGAGGAAATCGATTTTTCCGACAGGAAAAGATCCCTCTTTTTTTGCGAGCTGAACGCCTAGGAGAGAGCCCGCACAGGCGATATGGAGTTTTGGCATTTCTTCGCAAAAATATTTGAGAGAAGTCAGGGCGTTGGGGCAGAATTGTATTTCATCGAAGATCACGAGTGTTGTGCCGGGTGTAATGGTCTTATTGGAAAGGAAACTGAGTTCTTTGATGATTCTTACCGGGTCCATGTCCTGATCGAAACATGCACACAGCGGCGTGTTGTTTTCAAAGGTGAAGTAGACAGTGTCCGAGAAGTTCTGTTTTCCGAATTCTTTGAGTATCCATGTTTTTCCGCATTGCCGGATCCCCTTGAGTATGAGGGGTTTTCGTGTTTCGGCGTTTTTCCAGTTTTGGAGATCACGGGTGATGAGTCTGTACATGACGGGTGCACCTTTTATGTCCGTATAATGTGTTATGTGTACACCTTTTTCCCACTTAAATGTATGTGCGGGAGCTACGTATCTGCTCGCAGCAAAGAGCGGTATGCTGAATTGGTATCCCTTTTTTTCAGGTAAACTTTATCGTACTGAGTCTGAGCAGGTGTGAACTGCCGTCGGTAAAAATCCCGCGGACTCCCACTTTTCTGACACCCGTTACACCCGTGCAGGTATCTGAAAAACAAACCACCCCTGTCCCCATCTGCGGTGCCGGCATCATCGACATCGACGTAGGGAGCGATACGCCCTCGATTTCCAGGGCAAGCATGCGCAGTTCATCGACCCTCCGCCCATCGTAGACGGTCACGACGATATCTCCCCCGGAAACCGCCACATGGAGAACCACATCCGGGTCCTCGAGCGACTTCTGAACCACATAATTCGATCCGAAAAATCCCGCAACAACGGCAACAATAAGCGCAATAAAAACAATACTAACGAAAAATGCAATCACCACATTGCGTTTGCTCCTGGGATTGTCTCTCTTGTATCTATACGCCATTTGAGTTCAAGCCAATTACTTTGTCAGGTCAATCCATAGGAGTCCATCTGCGGATCTGATGCAAAGGTGAATGCACCTCCCTGCACGCAGTCAGCAAAAAGACCATATGCAGGGTCATCATGATGTTTTGGAATCCGGAACAGACTCCAAACATTGTATTAATATATTTTCATTGAATATTACCACTTATCCGATATAAGTCTATCACTTATGTCATATATTGCCTTTATAGCATTTTTCCTCCAAACACATTGTAACTATAATTCAGGACAAAATCTCTCTGATGGAAAAAAGAAGACACTGCCCTGTACCATGATCACTGTCGCCGGACAGACCCTCTCGCGACGTGGTCAAACAGAATCATGATTACCCAAAACGACACACCCATACTATCAGCTGTACTTCTCAACGGTGAAAATGCGAGGATACCATGGAAAAAACCCAATTCGTAGAAAACATTGCCGAGTCGACCCCGGTTAACTCACTCTTCCTGATAAAACGTGCCGAACTTCGAAGCAAGCGCGGTGAACAGTTCGCCCACCTGACTCTTGTCGACAAAACAGGCCTCATCGAAGCGAAATTTTACGGAGAAAAAGCCGTAGAAATCCCCAGAATCGTCCAGACCGGCCGTGTTTATAAAATATCCGGCATAGGCAGAGCTAACCAGAACGGCGAGCTTCATGTCTTCTCCGATGCGCCCGCGACCATCAGCGATATCGCTGCCGGACCGATCGACCTCATGCCCAGTCAGGAAAGTGCGTTCGTCTACACGCCTGCAGACCTCGACGCCAATGCCCGCGAGATCCAGAAGATCATCGCGTCCATCAGAAACACGGACCTCAAACTCTTTGTTGCCTGCTGTCTCGATGCGCGGTTCTACGGATGCCCGGCAGCCATCCGCCGCCACCATGAATACACCGGGGGTCTGTGCGAACACTCTCTTGAAACCGTCAAGATCGCACTCTCCCTCGTCGAGATCATGCCAAGGACCGACATAAACCGGGATATGGTCATCGCCGGCGCCGTTTTGCACGACATCGGCAAGATCTTCTGCTTCGACAAAGTGGGCTACGGCTATGTGCCAAACGATACCTACAACCTCATCGAGCATATCACGATGGGCATCATGTACATCGACGAGTACAAAAACCTCATCTCCGATGATCAGCTTCTCCAGCTCAGACACATCATCCAGTCCCATCACGGATCCTACGGGGACGTCATCCCGCTCACCGTCGAGGCATGGGTCGTTCACGAAGCCGACTCCGGCAGCTCGCTTCTTCGAAGCATCGTCGACGATCTTGGCGAAACCCCCGCCGGTCAGAAGAAAAAAGGTCTCCGGTCCGAGAAATTCTTATGGCATGCCGTATAACCGCGGAGCCATAGCCAACAATTAATACCGGAGTCCAACAATAGTAATTACGTAAGGAAGGCACCCATGGAACATGCAGACATAATATCCGGAGCTTATACCTATACCAAAGAGGCATTTTTCAGCCTGAAACAGCTTCCCCGCTGGATCGTGCTCTTTCTCTATGTCTCATTACCCATTCTCGTGTGCCTTGCGGTATCCTCGCTTGTACTGCAGCTCGCGGTTCTTCCGCTGCTCGTAAACGTGTTCGTTAACAGCAGCTATGGATTCACGGCATCGAGCCTCTCGGGTCTTCTGCAGTATTTTGCTGTTCTCTTGAGTCTCTGCTGCGTCTTTTTCGTACCCCTGATCCAGGGATACTGCTACCGGATCGCAAAAAGCGATAATATGGAAATGCCCGACCATACGAACCTCTGGGGGCTGTTTTTCAGCGGATGGCGTATTAACCTCGTCACGCTCTATTACGCCATCCCGATAATCGTGATATCGCTCATCTATGCAATGATCTTTTATTATCTCTTCCCCGACGCCGGGTTGTATATCACGATCGACGTGCTGGCACTGGAAAGTCTGTTCGCGGTTCTTATCACCCTGTCGTATGTTGCTATCCAGTTCATCACCATGATCCTGGTCTCGCTGTTTGCATTCGTCGGACTCGTCCATCTGACAAGGTCGGGTTCGCTTGGGGAGGCGACCCATATCCGCGGGATCGCCGCGATCATTAAAAAGATCGGATGGTATGACTACATCCTCTCCCTGGTGATCATGAGCATCCTCTTCCTTTTAGTCACGTTCATTCTGATCCTGCTTGCCCAGATCTTTGCCTATAACGGCGTCGCGATCGTGATCCTTATCGGCGTCTATCTCTTCGTTATGATCCCTATTGAGGTATTTTTCATCAGATACCTCTCCGAGGTCTATAACACGGCGTTCCGTGTTCCCGAAGAGGACGACGCAGACTTCGATGACTTCTGAATATGCCTGATCAGTTCTCGCTTCAATCCTCCTATTCGCCGAAAGGTTCCCAGCCGAAAGCGATCGAAGAGCTGACCGACGGTCTTCTTGACGGCGAGCAGTTCCAGACCCTTCTCGGGGTCACCGGTTCGGGCAAGACTTTCACGATCGCAAACGTTATTCAGAACGTTCAGCGCCCGACCCTTGTTCTGGCGCACAACAAGACCCTTGCCGCCCAGCTCTACAACGAGTTCAAGGATTTTTTCCCGAACAATCATATCGAGTACTTCGTCTCGTATTATGATTATTATCAGCCTGAAAGTTACATCGCGAAAAAGGATCAGTACATAGAGAAGGACGCTTCCATCAATCCGAAGATCGAGATGATGCGTCTTGCGGCGACCGCGTCGATCCTCTCGCATCGTGATACGATCGTGGTCGCGTCGGTCTCCTGCATCTACGGTCTCGGCAACCCGGAAAACTTCCAGAATCTCGGGTTCGAGATCCGTCAGGGACAGAATATCGGTCGCCGCGAACTTCTCGAACGGCTGCTTTCGATCCTGTTCGAGAGAAACGACACGGAACTGATGCCGGGCAGATTCCGCGTGAAAGGCGATACGGTGGATCTCATCCCCGGTTACTTCAATAATATCATCCGGATCGAACTGTTCGGCGACACGATCGACAGGATAAGCGAGATCGATAAAAACACCGGAAAAGAGAAGGAGCGGATGGAGTATTTTTTCATCTATCCTGCCCGCCATTTCGTCACGCCGGAGTCGGAAAAGCAGGCGGCAATCGATTCGATCCGGAACGAGCTGGAAGAGGTGCTTGCCGAGAATCGTCTGGACGATCTTGCGGCGCACCGGCTGCGTCAGAGAACGCAGTATGATCTGGAGATGATCGAGGAGACCGGTTCCTGCAAGGGGATCGAGAACTACTCGCGGCACTTTGACCGCCGGGCGGCGGGAGAGAAGCCGTACTGTCTGCTGGATTATTTCCCCGACGATTTTTTGATGGTGATCGACGAGAGTCATCAGTCTCTCCCGCAGGTCAGGGGGATGTACAACGGCGATCATTCCCGAAAGCTTTCCCTTGTGGAGTACGGTTTTCGTCTGCCGAGCGCGTTCGATAACCGGCCGCTGAAGTTCCACGAGTTCGAGAAGTATCTTCGGCAAGTGATCTTCGTTTCGGCGACGCCGGGCGATTACGAGCGGGAGCATTCGTCGCAGATCGTGGAGCAGATCATCCGCCCGACGGGTCTTGTCGATCCGACGGTCGAGGTCAGGCCTATTGCGGGTCAGACGGATGATCTGCTGAAAGAAATTGGGGCTGTTATCGGGCGGGGCGACCGTGCGCTTGTCACAACGCTCACAAAGAAGCTCGCCGAGGAGCTGACCGAGTATCTTGCGGGGCAGGGGATCAAGACCCGGTATCTGCATTCGGAGATCCAGACACTTGAGCGGACGGAACTTATCCGGCAGCTTCGGCTCGGGGTCTTCGATGTTCTGGTAGGCATCAATCTGCTGCGGGAGGGGCTGGATATCCCGGAGGTCGGGTTTATCGGCATTCTGGATGCGGATAAGGAGGGGTTCCTGCGGGATGCCCGGAGTCTGATCCAGATCATCGGCCGGGCGGCCAGGAACTCGGACTCGCATGTGGTGCTGTATGCTGATAAGATGACGGATTCGATGCGGGAGGCTCTCGCCGAGACGGCACGCCGCCGCGAGATGCAGATCGCGTTCAACAAAGAGCACGGGATCACGCCGGTGACGATCAAGAAGCCGGTGCGTGAGAAGGAGGTGGATATCAAGGATATCCGGCACCTGCCGAAGTCGGAGATCCCGAATCTTATCATCGAGCTGGAGGCGGAGATGAATGCGGCGGCGGCGGCGCTGGACTTCGAGCGGGCGATTGAGCTTCGCGACCGGGTGAAGGAGTTGAGGGGCGGGGCGTGAGGGAAAACGATGTAAGACATACAAAAAGGATATTCCACTGCGGGCCAACTCGCAAACCTTCGGTTTGCTCAGCTGAGATTGGTCGCGTTCCGCGTCCAACCCGCCTCCACACCGGAGTCGCCCTCCCGCACCCCATCATTCATAAAAATCAAACATCAGGGATGATTTTCAAAAGGACGTGTCTTTCAAGTATATTTTACAAAATAAGAACAAACACAACTGCGGGACAATTATTTATTATCCCCATCCATTTGCCGAGATTATTTTCAGGATGCACTTTTTCAGCGGTTGGATGTCATTTTGCAGGACATTCCAGACAATTTCCCAGTTTATATCAAAATAGCCGTGAGTCAGCCTGTCCCGCATCCCTGATACGCTGTTCCATGAGATGGCAGGGCATTGTGCTTTTTGCTCGTCCGAGAGTTTCTTGCTTGCCTCTCCAATGATTTCGAGTGACTTTTGCACAAAGTGCTGAACTACTTTATCCGTGTCGAGTTTTTCAAAGGTCAGACCTTTGGTATTCTCTTCCAGAAAAAGTATCTCATCACGAATGTGGAGCGTGAACATTTTGTCGGTTTTCATACCATTACCACTTCAGCGATGACTTCCGATCGTATATAGGGGCTGAGAGACCGTTCAGCTATCAAATCAACTTTTCGTCCAAAGAGTTCTTCCAGATAGGCGCCCAGGGAAACCAGATTGGCAAGTGTCGATTCTCCCGGTCTGAATGTATAGAGTACATCAACGTCCGATTCTGGGTTGTCCTCACCCCGCGAGACCGAGCCGAATATCCCGATCGTGTCGATACCGAACCGATCACGCAGCTCATGTATATGAGCTTCCAGTTTTGCGAGGACATCCTCTTTGATGCTTTGGTATTCTGTCATATCGTCGATATTTGTTAATTAGTTGTAGGATGTTATGAGGTTATTCCCTGTGCGCCGATTGACGAAGTGCCCCCTCCCTAAAATGGATCCTGCTATCCATGAACATCCTGCTGAAGATGAACTCCCTGGAACCGTATGTGAGCCTAGAAAATGAGATATCTCCACCGCGTCGGGTCGCAAGGCAAAGCCTTGCTCGCAAGTTTCCTTCGAAAACTTGCTCGGCTGAGGGACCTAAAGGTCCCCGCCTCAGCTGAGGTCGTCCGCTTTCAGCGTCCACCCCGCAGTCCCCACCCGCACCCCAAAGATTTGAGAGAGAGGTACTGCTGCTTTGAAGCAAAAAAGCCCAACACACAAAATCACCGCTATTGTTTGATTTATGTGTCTCTTTCTTTTTTCTGCAGCCCCTTTTCAAAGAAGATCTTTGAAGTACTCGACCGTTTCTTTGATCCCGTCTTCGATAGAGTACTTCGGGGCATAGCCAAGTTCCTGTTTTGCCTTTGAGATGTCGGCGACCGAGTATCTGATGTCGCCCGGTCTTGGCGCTTCGTAGATTATATCGCAGCTGACGCCGGCTGCCCGCATGATCATTCCTGCAAGATCGTTTAAGGAAGTCTGGATGCCGGTCCCGATGTTGAAGGTGCCGCTCGCATGGGAGTTCATCGCGAGCATATTTGCGAGAACGACGTCTTTGACGAAAACGAAGTCGCGTGTCTGGTTTCCGTCGCCGAAGATGACCGGCTTTTTGCCTCTGACGATTTTTTCGGTGAACTTCGGGATGACGGCCGCATACTCGGCGTTCGGGTCCTGACGCGGGCCGAAGACATTGAAGTAGCGAAGAGCTGTTGTCTCGACGCCGAAGAGGTCGGCAAAGTTTCTGCAGTACATTTCTGCCGTGATCTTCGAGACCGCATAGGGGGAGAGCGGCTCCGGGAGCATGTCTTCCCTTTTCGGGAACACGGGGTTGTCACCGTATGCCGCGGCTGACGCAGAAAGGACGACCTTTCGAATGCCGTGTTCTTTTGCGGCGTTGAGGATGTTGAGGGTCCCGGTTGCATTGACTTCGTGGACGAGGAGCGGATCCTCGATGGATTTCTGGACACTTGCAACCGCTGCAAGATGGAAGATCCCTTCGAAGTTGTGGGTTTTGCAGATTTCGGCGAGGCGGGTCCGGTCGGTGACCGACCCTTTGATGAACTCGGCATCGGGTTGGATATTTTTTGTGCTGCCTGCAGACATGTCGTCGAGGAGTGTGACGTCATGGTTTTGCCGGGTGAGTTCTTCTGCGATGTGGGATGCGATGAAGCCGGCGCCGCCGGTGATGAGGTACTGCATTTCTAGGACTCCATATGAAGATTTATGGTGCGGGGGTGATATCAGGATTCCTATTTGGCTTTTCCTTGCGACCAAATCGATAGACTTGCGTGCGTGAAGGTCGGCACACTACGTCGGATTTTGGAGTAAGGAGCCCTACGCGGTGGAAATATCCTGTATTCAAGGCCCACGTTAGCGTTTTTCCAGGCTCATTTAGGACTTAAGAGTCAATTCGATTTCTTCCTCAACCTCTTCCTCATCTGCCTCATCTTCGTCCTCAACATCATCCGGGTACTGTTCAGGCGGCTCACCCTTGCTCCGTATCACAACCGGCTTTTCTGTATCCCCCTCAAGAACCTGCAGGACCCGGCATTTAAACGTCCATTCCTCACCAAAATCAAACACATAGACAAACTGCTTCCCCTTAAATAACGCAAGCTGACTCAGCCGGACGTCCCTGTCGATCCTGTCCCCCGGCTGATTTCCGCCGTTCGCATCATATCCATAAAAGCTGTCATGACTCCCCCGCACTTTATTGTCCATAAAAAACGCATGCATATGCTGAACATCCCAGAATTCTGTCTCTGATATAATTATCTCATGCAGATCTTCCAGGGTCATATTCGCCGAAATGCGGATATGCCTGTAGCATCCCGGCTGCATCGAGACACTGATAATATAGGACCGCTGAACATCCGGAACCTTGGGCCTTCGCCTTTGAATCATACACAAGAGAGGAAAGCCGGAGATATATATTTAGCCAATTCTCTTCCTGCATACAGAGAAAAGCCAAACGAACTGATACTAGTAAAATGTAAGCGGGACAAAACAGAAGAAGTCCGTGAATAATAGTTGCGACTCCGGGTACATGAAAATTATTCCAGACGGGAACTTGAAAGCAGGATACAAACCTCAATCCGAGTCATGCACTTCGTATCCTATATCGGCAGGCCAAACCTCATTACTATCTATCGGCAAGAAACAAAAAAAATCAATTGGGTGGGAGGTATATCACACCCCACTTGATCGAATGTTCACTGGAATATGTTTCAGGTATCAGACGGACGATGCACTACATCCAGATAGGTCTTCCATATCCAGATCAGATAGAGGGGCATTTCAATAAGCGTTCCGTTCTCATCATCGTGCCTGGCTGCTACTTGTAAACTTACCCGAACGGCAATTTCCGGAGAAAACTTCTTTCGATACTCCTGTAAACTCTTTGCACGCGTATTTTTTCCTGCTTTCACTTCGATCGGGACGATTTTCTCCCCATCCTGCACAAGGAAATCCACCTCGGCAGTTCTCTCCGAACGCCAGAAATACGGGACTTCCCCGGTTACACTCATAACCTCACCCAAAACATAATTTTCTGTCAGCGCTCCCCGCATATCAGCAGCCATAGGTGATGATGAAAGAAGAGCCGCTGCCGGAAATTTACTCATCTTTCGAAGAAGTCCTACGTCAGCCAGATAAATTTTAAAATACGACGCATCAGCGTACATCGAAAGAGGAATGTACGGACGATCCGCTTTTTCGACTTTATAAATCAGACCTGCATCGATCAGCCACTGCAGAGCATCTTCCAGATCACGTGCCCTTGCTCCTTTTTTCACATGGGAAAAGAGGAATTTACTGTTCTCCTTTGCCAGCTGAAGCGGTATTGCGTTCCATATGAGAGACAATTTCGGGAAATCGTTCAGGGGGGCATGTTTCACAAAATCCAATGAATACGTGTCAAGAATCTGCTGCTGTATGCGTTCGACTTCACCAATGTCGTGTTTCTCTATCCAGGATGAAACAACGGCCGGCATACCGCCGCATATCAGATAATCACGATAATATTCTTCCAGCCTGCCGGTGAAAGCCGCGGGAAGGGGGTCGCCTGCCGGGAGGGAGGCAAGATGATCGGCAAGCATCTCATCACCGTTTGCGACACAGAACTCGTAAAAGTTCATCGGGCGAAGCGTAATAAGCTCAACTTTCCCAACTGGAAAAGATTGTGGTTTTGCCAGTGCGACCCCTAGCAGTGACCCGGCACAGATAACATGCAGCTTTGGCATATCTTCACAGAAGTATTTGAGTGCGGTCAGCGCTCTGGGACAAAACTGAATCTCATCAAATATCACGAGGGTAGTTCCCGGCATGATCGTTTTTCCCCTCTGCACCCCCAGAGATTTTATGATACGTGAAACATCCAGATCTCCTTCAAAGAATTCCCTGAGTCTTTCATCGGATTCAAAATTGAAGTAGGCGGTGTCAGGATAGTTCTCTTCGCCAAATCTTTTCATTACCCATGTTTTCCCGCATTGCCGTACCCCTCTGATGAGGAGCGGCTGACGGTTTGGATCCTCTTTCCATCGTAAGAGGTTATGGAGTATCTGCCGTTTCATGGGTTTGCCTCGCACATAATTTCTAGGTATAATGTGTGTGTTATACACATAATCTACATGTATATCTCTTCAAAGGTAATGAAGGTTATCTGTGTTTTCGCAGACCGCCTGCCTTCAATGTATGTCCTCATCTAAATAATTCCCGTACGTCAAACCTGAGTACACCCAAAATGGAGCCCTTAACTGAGGATCACGGTTGATTTCATCTGCGATGAATTGTTTTTGTTTCGATCGATCTCAACAGGATATTTTAATGATGGGAACTAGATATATGGTATTAGAAATCATGGTCACGATCGACAGCAAAAAGGAGCAGATCGGGTTTAGGATCAGTCCGGAATATTACCGCAAAATCAAGGAGGTATGCCAGGGAGATGACGCCCCGTTCACATCGATCAGCGATTATATGACCGCACTTGTGGTTGCAGATATGGCCCGGAGAGAGATGGGTGGCGATGATATAACATCCCGGCTCCTGGAGGCTCTTGAGTCGCCGAAGATCCAGATAAAGATCCGGAAAATTATTGAGGGAACGCAGCCCTGATATTTTCCAAACGTTTCACCCGAGCATTCGCCCGTCGACTCGTTTCCTGCAAAACAGGCTTCTTATCCCTTATGGCTGAGAGCCGTCCAGTCACTCATTCGTTTTGCGGATAATACCCGCCGTTTTTTGCAGCACCCCGGAACTCGATCCTGCCGTTTGCTTTGAGAATACGGATATACCGTTCAACACTGGATCTGCTCTTACCTGTCAGTTCAGCCAAATCCCTGGTATTGAGACCCGGCTGTTCAGTGATGAGTCTGCATACTGCCTTTACACCTTCATTTTCCAGGCTGACCTTCGGATTTGCACCTTCATTTATCTGTATTGCACCTTCATGCAGTGCTGTTGATTCTCCAAATAATCTCAGGATATCCTTTTCCGTTTCGATGATCCTGCCGGCGATGAATTCGATGAAGGGTTTTGTATCTATATGAGCGAGTTCGAGGGATTCGATATATTCATGCCGCAGTATTGGGGGAATAATGCAGATCTGATATCCTGCACGTAATAATGCGAGGTTCATGATGAGTCTTGCGACCCGTCCGTTGCCGTCGATGAAGGGGTGGATGAAGACGAATTTCTGGTGGGACAATGCTGCAAATTTTATCGGATCAGTAGTTTTTTCATGGGTATTGAACCAATCGATGTATTCTTTCATTTTATCCGGAATCCGATCCGGTTTTGGCAAGGGGTAATGACTTCCCGTAAGAACAACACGCTGTGTTCTGTAGGTGCCTGCATTGTCTTTGTCTATCTGGTCATAGAATAACCGGTGGAGTGTTTTGATATGGTCTTCGGTTATTGTTTTGGCTGAAAGGATGTCGTAGATGTATCCGTATGCTTTGGCATGGCCGAGTGTTTCATAGATATCACGCAGAGGCTTGCCGCTGACGGTGAGTCCGTCTTCTATGAGGACCTTTGTTTCCGATTCGGTAAGACTGTTTCCTTCTATTGCATTGCTGGTGTAGGTGAGACCTACACGGAAGTATTTTTTTAATGAGGCGAGTGTTTCCGGAGGGAATGGATGTAATGCGTCTATTCGTTTTTTATAATATCTGCATTTTTCAAAGGTATCGGTCATGGTGATCACAGAAGAAGACCCGGCAGCATGCAGGTATTCAGGTGCTGCTTTCGTTGTATAGTATATTGGTTTTACAGCCTCAAATAGCTATTTCCAAGGTCATGGTTATCATCCGGCGAAGGAATTGGACCTGCTTTTATCCATGAAAATATACCTGAAAATACACATAATGAGGGCTGCAGCAGAGGCGGGCTGCCGAAGGGCGGCCTCAGCTGAGGCGGATCGGCGGCGCAGCCGGCGATCTTGGCGGGGGCGGGGATCTTTAGGTCCCTCAGCCGAGCAAGTTTTCGAAGGAAACTTGCGACCAAGTCGATAGATTTGCGACCAAGTCTTGGAGCAAAGCGAAAGGGACTTGCGATCCGGCGCGACCGCGGGGCGGACGTTGAAAGCGGCCGACCTCAGGCACACATAAAAATGTCAGCATCAAAAAATCAATCATTCGTTTAATTCAAGTGCTGTACGCAGGGCAGATATCTGCTTATAAAGAGGCGGTATATCGTTTACTGCAAGATCCCAGACGTACTTGAGATTGACATTCGCATATGCATGGATCAGACGGTCTCTCATTCCGGCCATTTTTCTCCAGGGGATATCGGGATATTGCGTGCGGATCTCTTCAGGGATATGTTTTGCTGCTTCACCGATGATTTCAATGAAACGGATGATGCCTCCGCTGTAGAGCGGATCGGTTAAGAACTCCTGATAATCCATGCGGCCGACAGCAACCATGATGTTTTCAGATTGTTCGCAGATGTCGTCTAAATATGTGAGGATATCAGGCGTTTTCATACAGCAGCTTGTCCGGGACTGCAGAAGATGACGTCTTTTTGTATGTTGGAGCGAATCCGCGGTTTGAGATATTCAAAGGAGACGAGGTCGACTTTGCGTTCCAGTATCGATTCAAGATACTCAGCGAGAGCAAGATAATTGTCGAATGTGTCAAATTCCGGTTTGCATGTATACAGGAGGTCGATGTCACTGTATGGTGTGTCTTCTCTGCGTGCGACTGAGCCGAAGAGAGCGAGGAACTCAATGCCGTAGACTGTCTGGAGAGTTGAAAGAGAGGAGGCAAGTTGTGTAAGGACGCTGTCTTTGATACTTACATATTCGGACATTGACTGATGTCTGAGTATTTGTCTTTCGTATGTAATGAGGTTTTGCCTGCCTGGTAGTGTCTGATAATGGGGGCTCCTCTGTGTGGGTATCCTATTTATTAGGGTCATATCTGTTTCCAGGTGGTTCATCTGCGGCGGAATCTTTAGATGATGTGAAATAAGCAAGGTCAGGATCTCTTTTTTGGGGTGTACGTCGAGTTCGTGTACGGCAATACTGTGGACACATGAGAAATCCCACCGCGAATAATCGCGAATAATCGCGAATCGCATTTTCCTTACGCTGTCTTCTTGTCCTCGTCGTTTCACTCCTCGGCCGCGTTCCTACGCTTCGCCTCATCGGCTCCGCGTGGCCGGGACGGCGGAACGAAAAATGCTGGAAAACCCGCGTCGCGGGTTTTCTTTTTGTTTATTTCGGTACATTCTCCTTTCTGAAGTAAAGATCGTTCGTGTAGACAAACCGTTTCCATTCAAGCTTGCCTTTTTTTCCAAAATTTATCAGAATACCTGCCTGGATTCCGGTGGCTTTCAGATAGTTGATCAGTTGAGCATCATCAATATCAGTCAATCGGGATATCGCTTTTAATTCAAGGATGATTTTACCATAACAGACAACATCCGCTTCAAAGAAACCCGGCAACTTTACTCCTTTGTAATAGACATCCAGGTGTTTCTTATGTTCAAAAGGGATGCCCTGCAAACCAAATTCCACCTCCAAAGCGTCCTGATACACGCCTTCCAAAAAGCCGATTCCAAGCGTATTGTAAACGGTCATTGCACACCCGATAATTTTTCGAACTTCTTCCGGGTAGAGAAGATCAGGATTATTCACACCAGTATCCATGAAATTTCCATCTATTTTCAGATAATAAAAAGATATCTCTGATGAAGAGAAAACCCGCGACGCGGGTTTTCCAGCATTTTCCACGATGGCGTTCCGGCCACGCGGAGCCGATGAGGCG
>DAHC01000007.1:0-181 GCA_002498375.1 Methanocorpusculum sp. UBA424 | reverse complement strand
AAGGAAAATGCGATTCGCGCAGATTCGCGATTATTCGCGGTGGGATATCTCATGTGTCCACAGTATTGCCTTACACGAAATCGACGTACACCCAAACAGGAACACTAAACCTTTAGTAATGATACCCGCCCCGAGAACCCCATACACGAAACCCACAAATTCGCAAACCTTCGGTTTAGTC
>DAHC01000008.1:85374-134651 GCA_002498375.1 Methanocorpusculum sp. UBA424 | reverse complement strand
TCATTGTCCTAGTCCTTTTTTGCTAATTTAATACAAGGAATTAGGACATCTTCAAGTTAATAAAAAACAAATTTCACTATCTGACCGAATGATACAGAAAAAGAGGGAACAAAAAGAATACCTTAAGAAAATAGATAGATAAAATACGAATGGACCCGGCGGGATTTGAACCCGCGGCATCTACGTTGCGAACGTAGCTATCTACCCCTGATATACGAGCCCGGAAATATCTCTAGTATATAGGATAAAATCCATATTAACTCTATGGTATCGTCATCGGAAAAGTTCGGTGAGAAAAAAAATATTCGGGAGATTAGGAGATTATGAGATTATAGAATAATCTCGATATCCAGCTGTTCTGCCAGTTCTTTGTATCTGTTTCGGATCGTCACTTCCGTCACGCCTGCCACATCCGCAACTTCGCGCTGGGTCCGGCGTTCTCCGGAAAGGATCGAGGAGATGTAGATCGCAGCGGCTGCAACGCCGGTCGGACCCCGTCCGCTCGTAAGTTCACGCTCGCCTGCCTGTTTTAAAATCTCCATCGCACGGGACTGGACCTCGCCTTTCAGACCAAGACCTGAACAGAATCTTGGAACATAGTCGCCGGGGGAAGTCGGGAGAAGTTTCAGCCCGAGTTCACGGGAGATGAACCGGTAGGTCCTGCCGATCTCTTTTCTGGAGACACGGGACACTTCCGCAATCTCGTCAAGCGTTCTTGGAACATTGCACTGACGGCAGGCTGCATACAACGCAGCGGCCGCAACGCCCTCAATACTTCTTCCGCGAATCAGATTCTTATCGACGGCATCACGGTAAACGACTGCTGCGGTCTCGCGAACGTTTCGGGGAAGACCAAGAGCAGACGCCATTCGATCAAGTTCGGAAAGTGCGAATGCCAGGTTACGCTCGGTCGCGTTCGAAACTCTGATACGGCGCTGCCATTTTCTCAGACGGTACAACTGTGCCCGGTTCTTGGATGAGATCGCACGCCCGTAACTGTCGCGGTTTCTCCAGTCGATCATGGTAGAAAGACCCTTGTCGTGGATCGTAAAGGTCATCGGTGCGCCGACACGCGATCTCTTCATCCGCTGATCATGATCGAATGCACGCCACTCCGGCCCGCGGTCAATGAAATCGTCATCCAAAACAAGACCGCAGTGCTGACAGACAAGCTCCGCACGTTCATAATCATGAACGAGCTGCTTGCTCCCGCACTCCGGACAGACGGTGGCGGTCGCATCGTTTCCGCCCTGCTTCTCCTTTTCCTTTGTTACAAGCGTCGTCTCCTGACGCTGCTTCATTTTTTCTCTATCTGCTCGTAGTTGTTTCAGTTTTTCAATTTCAGTTTCCATGATTATAAGATCCTTTTAATCTACGGATTAACGCCGATTTGCACGCATATCGCGGCCATATTTGTGAGGTGAAGTTTTTCTGGATTTTTCCGGCCTGGTTTCGGGGATGACATACAGTTTGTCTCCTGCATGCACACCGGCAGACGAATCAGTGCTGCATAACACAGTCAGATACGGTCTTGAAACGCTCCCGTAGAGGTCAACAATTTTACCAACTGATCTGCTTTGTTCATCTGCAACCTCCGTATAAAGCGGAGGAAGCTGACCAGCATCACTTTCAACAATCAGCAACCGTCGCCCAAGACGGGATACAACATTCCCTGCAAATTTCACAAATCAAACCTCGATGACTACAAATAGAGAGTCAAGCAATCCGTGGAATGCAAACCACAGAGTATTTATGCATAATATAATGCGTAAGAAGTACTATAAATACATTCCCCACAATACTAAAATATAAATTAGAGGGACAGGATCTCTGCGGAAGTGAGAGAAAGAACCTTTTCTGCCTCGTCTTCGCTCATACCTGCCCCCCGGGCGACCAGCCCGCGCATTTTTTCGGTAATTATATCATCCGGCCCGTGAATGTCCGACTGGACCACAACGCCGGCTCCCGCGCAACGCGCAGACGCAAGAACGTGGCCATTTGCCTTATTGTGTCCGTTCCTTGACGTGATCTCCAGAAACACACCGTTCTTTGCTGCAAGCAAAGCCTCTTCCTCGGAGATCATTCCCGGGTGAGCCAGAATATCCACATCGGGACAGGTCACAGCCGCCAGATTTGTCCCGGGAGCTACCGGCTCGGCGATCGTTTCCCCGTGAACGATCACCACTTCCGCACCGAGAGACCTGGCATACTTCGCAAGATCGGCGATCTCGGCCGGAGGTACGTGCGTAATCTCGACACCGGTAAAAAGTCTTACTCCATACAATGCTGCGGACCGCTTTACTTTTTCCTGAGACGAAATAATCAATTCCACATTGGAGAAATCCGTATGATCGGCGATCGCCATCTCCGTATATCCGGCAACTGCCATCCGGCGGATCAGTTCGGTCGGGATCAGTTCGCCGTCGCTCATCGTTGTATGACAGTGGAAATCGTACATGCTTACTTCCCGCCGAGTTTTCCGGCGACGCTTTTCAGAAGATCCTCTTTGGACCCGGCATACTCCACGCGAATACGTCCGCCGGTCTTATACCACTGCGCCGGATGATGGGCATCGCGTTCTTCATCGAGAACAGAGACTCCGCATGCTTTTGCAGCGCGGGAGAGCATAGCCATATTCGGAGCGGAAACAGCCAGACTCTTTGCTACACGCCGACCCCCGGCACGGGTCAGAGAGGCATCAAAATAGCACGGGTAAAGAAAACGAATTGCCATTAGTACTAGTATGTGATGTGAAAGCCAAAATGGCTTTCGTGCCCGAGAGATTGCTCGGACACGTATACCAACCGCGGGGTTTTAGAATCACATACTAAATTCAAATATCGTGTGACTCGCTCACACTCGACAATATATGCGTATCTATAAACATGAAAAACCACAATAGTATTGTATGCATCACGTGGATGTTCACATGGAAGCCGAAATATACGGCGCAAACAACCGTCTGGCAGAGCACAATGCGGAGCACTTCAAAGCCCACAACGTTCGGGCATTCGATCTCCTTGGAGCGATCGGATCAGGAAAGACCTCATTAATCGAAAAGCTCGTTCCGGAACTCAAATCCCGGGGAAAAGTCACGGCCGCTATCGCCGGAGACGTCTACGGCGATGATGATTTCCAGCGGATCATCAAAACCGGCATCATCGCATTCAACGCAAATACCGGCAAGGAATGCCATCTGGATGCCCACCTCGTCCACCACGCCCTCGACCACATGGACCTTGACGACGTCGACATCGTCTTCATCGAAAATGTTGGAAACATGGTCTGCCCGACCGACTTCAAACTCGGCGCGGAGAAACGGATCGTCGTCATCTCGACCACCGAAGGCGACGATGTAGTAAACAAACACCCGATGATGTTTCGGGACTGTCAGATCGCCATCATAAACAAAGTCGATTTGGCAGAAGCAGTCGGCTGCAATGTTGAGAGAATGATTCAGGATATCAAACGCTACAATCCGGAGATGCTCATCATCAAGACCAACCTGAAGAAAGGTGAAGGGGTCAAAGAGATCGCCGACGCCCTCCTTGCCTAAACGAATTTAAATATCGGTAGAACCAACACATATAGGACTCTGGAAAAGACTGGTGTCCGGGATACCCGGACGTTAATCAGAGATACAAATTTAGGAGATATTAAACAAAATGCTTTGGCAAGGTAAATCAGTAAGAAAAGCGACCGGCGGTCGCTATCACGCATCCCGCGGAAAGAAACGGTTCGAGATCGGCAGATCCCCGGCAGATACTATCATTGGGATCACCCGCGTAAAGACCATCCGCGTAACCGGTGGAAACACCAAAGTCCGCGCACTCCGCTGCGAGTTTGCAAACGTCAGCGACAAGAAGACCGGAAAAGTTCAGAAGGTTAAGATCAACGCAGTTGCAGAAAATGCAGCAAACCCGAACTACGTCCGCCGTAACCTCATGACCAAGGGAGCAATCATCACGACCGAACTTGGTAAAGCACAGATCGTCAGCCGCCCGGGTCAGGATGGCGTTATCAACGCAGTCCTGATCGAATAAAAATATATTTTTTCTTTTCTTTAAGACAGCTTCATGTATTCGGATAACGAATACTCTGGTATGCGACGCGTATCATATCTCTTCCCCCATACCTGCGATCTGATGTTTGATATTTACCAGCCCTTTTCCGTATACCTGCAGGGAATGACGAAACTCGCCGACCGGCAGGACAATTTCCGAACGCCGGCCGGGCCGGTGAAACGGGAGATCGCCGTTTCGATTGCCCACGACCGGCTCGGGTTCGAACGAATCCGTAAAACCTCACATCTCGAGGACGTTACCGACGAGGCCGATATCCAGATAATCCTCACCGACACGATCCTCAAATCCAGCGGCAGTGTCCCCATGAACGAACAGAAATTCCTCGTGAAAGGAATCGACAAAGGACCGTTCACGGAAGTCTACGTAACAAAATCCCCGGCGATACCCGGCATCTCCTCCCTTGAAATGAAACAGATGATTCAGGAGCTTTTTGCATGAGCGAACGCGAGACCGCGGTCGCCGCCCCTTTCCGACACAGAAATGCCGATCATCTCCGTCAGGTCGATCTGATCTTCTACTACACCCAGGATAAAAAATGGATGAGTCTGGACAAAGCAAAAAAACTGATCTCCGTCGCGGAAAAAACCGGACTCATCAAAAAAGAGAACACAGGGGACTACGCGCTTCGTGACGACCTCCGCGATGTGAAAATCCCGCTCGGGTTTCGCCCGACAGACGAGATCTTTGTCATTGATGAAAGTGAGACGATCGATACTCTTGAAAAACTCTTAGGAACTATCGCCGAAACGGCGAAGATCGAAAAGAAAGACCTCGCCGGCGAGATGGAACGCATCAGAAAACATTTCGACAATCTGATCGGGCCAGAGGCAGCCGTCATACTCCTCGCAAAAAAATACCGCGTCCCCTACGGACCATACAAAGCCGATCTCATCAAAAGAATCGAAGAATAAAAAAAGATATTGAGATTTATTCTGCTGCTGCAGCAAAAATCTCGGTAACCGGCTTTTCACCGTAAACGGTAATTTTTGCATTAACCTGAACGAAGTCAGCAGCGATCTCGTTTCCGCGCTGGCTCTTTCTTCTTCTCTCGCCGTTGTGGGTTGCATTGAAGCCGAATCCGTCGGAGAGCAGAATACCTCTTCTGCCGTTACCCGGAAGGTCCGGGCGTGCCGGAGTGCCGGTCTTGTCGGAACCGCCGGTGATTGTGATCTTATAGCCGCTCATGCCGAACGGAGCGCCGTCAACTTCCGTGCCGATCTTCTTTCCAAGAAGAGCACCTGCTGCTGCACCCGCTGCATCTATTTTGTACGAAAGACCGGTTTTCGGGTCTGACAGTACGACCTTAAAGTCTACCATTGTATATACACATCTCCTCGATATCTATGATGCCGAAGTACCCATATATTTAGTATCTCCACATTTATACTACTTGCCCCAGAAAGGCTGTGTTTTCCGGAAGATGCCGGTGTACTCATCCAGTGCTTCGACGGTTCCAGCATTTAAATGCGAGAGCATTTCCGTCTCCAAAACCTTCACATGTCTCTCAGGAATCGCCACATAAAGGGTCTCTCCGACATCGATCTGTCTGCCGATAGTGACCCCGTCTATCGAAACGGCGACCTCTGCGCCCTCTTTTGCTTCGGTGACGGCTTCTTTGTTCAGCTTGATCTGTTTGATCTCGCCGACGATTTTTCCCTCACGCGTGGCAATACTGACCTTGGGGCGCAGTGTCCCCCCCAAAACGCGCACGCCGACAACCGCCGGACCGCTCATCCTGAAAACACACCCCGGCAGGATGGAAAACTTCGCCGGGAGAACGACCGTCTCGAACTGTTTTGCCTCTTTGGCGCGGATCGTTTCCTCGCGCCATTCCAGATAATCATCAATGAGTTTGTAGATGACCCGGTTGGAAAAGATCTTCACATCCACCTCTTCATCCCGAATCATTGCCTCGGCATCGGGAAGGAGAGGAACGTTAAAACAGAGAGCGGATTTATAGAGATCCTCCTTGATCACGCTGATGTCGATCAGATCCCGGCGGGACAAGGGACCTACGCTCGCACGCATGATCGGGATGTTTTTCGCGTCAAGTTCATTGGATAGGGCCTCCAGTGCACCGATCGTGTCGGCCCGGACGCTGACTCCCACATCGGAGAGTTTGATGTTGATCTCCTGCATCTCCTCGTTGATTTTTGCCAGAACCTCGTCATGATCGCCGCGTATCACGCGGATAGGCGAACCCGCAACGATAGATTCCAGATTCGGCGCGGAAATTTTCACACCAGCCGCCGCCACGACGGATTTGACCCGCATAAACCGATCCTCGATCAGGATCTCCTTCATGGGACGGGGCTGGAGGAGAGCGCGGACTTTGGTCGAGAGCGCACCTTCGCTGCCGGCGATACCGACCTCATCACCCACACTGATGATACCGTCATACAAAATGACGTCGAGCGTCGTTCCAAGACCTTTCTCCTCCTTGACCTCAAGGACGGTCCCGACACCAGGGCCCGACGTGGTCGTTTTGAGTCCTTCGGTGAGATACCGCTGGGCGAGTCCGATCATGATCATCAAAAGATCGCCGACCCCTTCACCCGTCATGCTGCTCACCGGAACGATGACGAGATTACGCTGGAAATCACTGACTCTGTCAAATCTCTCGGAGTTGAATCCCATGTCCGAGAGTTTGCCGACAAGTTCATACACCCTGGTCTCGCACTCGGTCTGGACACGTTCGCTCTGATTTTTGTATGCAGCCTGAAACGAAGCATTCGGGGTCGGACGCCAGCCGGGAATCTTGTCGAGTTTGGTTGCTGCGATAACAAACGGCGTTTTACAGGTCCGAAGAATCTGAAGCGCTTCGATCGTCTGCTGTTTGAACCCTTCATTCACGTCGACAACCAAAATCGCGATGTCTGCGAGTGCCCCGCCCCGGGCACGAAGCGTGGTGAATGCATGATGGCCGGGCGTGTCGATAAACAGCAGTCCCGGGACCGAGGTTTTGAGCCTGCCCAGATCACCGCCCATTGTTGCAATAGAGTCAAACGGGATGAGAGTAGCGCCGATGTGCTGAGTGATCGCTCCTGCTTCGCCTGCAACAACTTTCGACCCGCGAATACGATCGAGGAGCGATGTTTTTCCATGATCTACGTGCCCCAAAACGCAGACGATGGGAGTTCTGATGTGTTCTTCCATGATATTGAATCCCCATTCTCCGATGACTGACCATACAGAGATAAATAGTGATTATCTATTGGCAGTGCAGGATTATTAATATAAAGGGGACAGAGAAAAATTCCGTGACAGAGAAAAGATATGTTAATATCTCTAAACACCATATCTAATAGAGTGTTTGGGCCGTATCGGCGCAGGCAGAGATCAGGCTAAGGTAGGGTAGCTGGACATCCTTTAGGATTGTGGATCCTTAGACCCGGGTTCGACCCCCGGCCTTGGCCCTCTATTTTCGACGTTTAGCGCCCTTGTTTCCTTAATGCTCTTGTTTGAGAGTGATTCTATATATTCTTTTGCCGCATCTAACGTTCTTTAAGAAAGGGTCTTTTCCAGAGGTGTAAACACCTTACCCGCCCTGTCAAAGTGTCTTAAAATCGTTCTATGAGGGTCAAAATAGACCCTTAGAGACGTGCGCCCGCTTTAATTGAATAACGGGGGCTTATATCAGTTCTAATCATGAAAAAAGATATGTGCGGCAGTGTGTGTTCTGCCTGCCGGTTGGTTACTCGTGTTTCAAACCTATGATATTGGTCCCGGCCGCCTTCTCAAACTTACCCGCGCCTCCGGGTCCCCTTAGTCGATCCTGCAAGATTTAAATTAACCATCCATGAGAGGGGATGAGAAGAACACAGACCTTCACAGCATACCGCTAAAGGGCCCTCTATCAAGGGGTAAGGTGTTTAACACCTCTGTAATATAACACGCTCAAAAGACCGTTAAACGCTTGTGTATCATCCGTATTTCGGAATGCTTTGAAAAAAGGTGGTTATAGTGATACAATATTAGATGTTGTATGATACCCGTTCATATCAATAGTTGCACGTCCAGTAGGAACAATGAAGTATAACCATCCTGACATAGTTGCACCCGTTGTGAGACGCACCTGCTCTGCTCTAGGATATTGATCTGGCATTACTGCGGATTCACTATCATAACCAACACCATTGGTATATAATATAACATCGGATGATGGTGTAACAAGAGTATAACCCTTGGATTCATACTGTCCTAGCGAATTCAAGGTTATCTGGACTTTAACAAGATATGCGGTCTGACCATCACCTGGGACATCATTAAACCTATTTTCTGCCAGGAGGATATCTGCCGCGGTCTGACCTTTGATTACCTCCAATGCTTTGATAGTAAATTGAATATCACTCACTGAAACAGTAGGGGTGGGAGTTGCAGTGTGAGTTGGTGTGGGAGTGTGAATTGGTGTGGGATTAATTATCGTAGATGGTGGGGTGGGTATAACATAATCATCATCTTTTACAAAAACAAGAGTTGGCGTATCATCTGCTATGAGAGTTGTTCCATTGCTTGCTATGGTTACATAGAAGGGATTGGTTATACCCACTCCATACGTATTATTGGATATGTGATTCCACGGATCTTCATGCAGGTAATATTCTCCAGCAATAAGAGCAGAAGTAGTAGATGTCCCATCACTGTTTACCTCAACAATCATATATAGATCATCAGAATTATGCCAAACCCAAGTCCCTACAAAGGGATCATCTTTATAGGTATTGTTTGATGTACACCCTGCGATAAAAATCACAGATGTAAGAATAACACAGATCAATAGAATTTGAATTTTCTTCATATGCGTATATGTGGGGTTAAAGACGATAAAAGCAATGTTCGAATCTACCTTAAAATCAGTCTATGAATAGAAAAATATAGGTCTGTTCTTACCCTCTCTGATTTCAGTTCTCTAATGTATATCCCACTATACCGGACCCGGCCCTTTCCTCATCTTCAGGGATATCATCAATAAAGACAATGGATTTATTACCCATATCCGAAGTTATTCTATGTGCCCTTTTGAAGGCTCCTAACGCCTCGTCAACGGTAGCATACACGGCCCGGTCTATTACCTCTTCCCCTTCAAATACCGCCTTCACAAACACGATAAAAGGGGTTTGAGATGAAGCGGTAATAGCGTCAATCCTCCGCTGAATATCTGAGAGTGTCGGTCTCATTCTTTACCTCCCTGCCGTGCTTCTATCTCGTCCAACCGTTTATTTATCGCTTCTAAATCGTTATCTCTCAAGGCGGCTAATAGCGGGGTGCTCATCTGAGCAAGGGCCCGCATGTAGGATAACCGTGTGCTATCTGATTCTGCCGCCTGCAGTCGTCCTACCGTGGCTTTTCCGTGGCAGAATTTTACCGCATCAGATAAAAATCTAATGAGCTCTGCCCGGTTTAAGGTTGTATCGTCCTTATTTTTTGGGAATTCCGTTATTTGCCGCATTGTACTTCAACTCCTCCATTTAGCCGGTATGAATTAAGCCAGACTGCATCAATACATACCCATCCATAGAATTGATTCAGTGCCCTCTGTATATCAAATAATCTCCGGAATTGAGCACTGGTTATCTGTTTCCCTCCATTGAGTTGTATAATAATAGTAACAATAGATTCAATATGTCCTATTTTATCAATTATCTGCGGCGATGTAAGGAACGACACGATCAGGTAATTCTCATCAAGGAGTTCACAGACCTCTGCCGTCCATGAATCATAGAATGCCGTGACTTTGCGCCTTAGCTCTGCGCGGCTGAACCCCTCCCTGCTATACCGCGGGGTGTTATAGAATTTCTCTTCATATTCATTCATGAGAAATACCTTCTTCGATTCTAGACTCTCTATACTGTCCGCTCTCAAACATCCTGCGGATTTCTCTAACCTCGGCCCGGATAGCTGCTAAATCTCCGATTATATCGGTTAACATTACTACTGTTTTCATATGGACTCTCCTGTATTCGTTTTGTGGTCTGTCTTGGGTGCGGGGGTGATATCCCCGGCCCGGTTCTCCTTGTCCTGTGATCTCTGTTCGGCGTGAATCTGGTATGCAATGTGATTGAAGTATCCCAGATTTCTTTTATCGATACCCTCAACAAGTCGATTACGCTTTCTCTTATTCGGGTTACCTGTTTTCCTGCTCATGTTATGGCTCCTGTGTGTGTGGTGATACTGTTCAATACCATGGTGTAAATTTCGGATACCGGGGTAAATTGTGTAAATTGAGTAAGAGCATAGATAAACACCCATAAAATACCCGATATACTACCCCCTATTGCTAAAAAGACTAAATAATAAAAAATATTAATCGATTTACGTGTGCGGTTATCTCTATCTGAATCGGCCCGCTTCGACTCGCTTTGACTCACTTCGACTCGGTCAAAAGTCGAAGTTAAAAACCCTTTGCGGGTTTCATTCTCAATTCTACCAACTTTGGAAGTTATTTTTAAAAACTTCGACGCTTCGACTAATACCCCCCTCTTACCATCCTTCTCATCCCCCTCATTCTTTTTTGTGTGGGGGGGTGCGTCGAAGCGTCGAAGTGTATATATATATATATAAATAGTAGTAGTATAGAGGTATTTTAAAGAAACAACCCATTTCCGCGGCTTTTCACTTCGACTACATACATTAGTCGAAGCTCGTCGAAGAGTCGAAGTTAACACCTCATTTTTAAGTGTCGTCATACTCTCCCCTTTTTCATTGCGGTTATGGATTCCCCGATTCTGATATTATCATCAACGTCCCCTACCTTCTCGTAAATCTCGAAGAAATATGCATTTGTGCGCCCTTTCCCTTCCTGCCTGACTGTAATACCCCTATCAGATAGCAATTCCCAGATATCACGACGTGCCGCAGTATTTTTGTGTGCGTATTCTGGAAACTGATCGGATAATTCTTTCTGTGTTATCGCAAGTTTTGATGTTCCACATAATTCATTCTCGATGTATCCTGCCATCAGATCGGCTAGTTCGATATAATTATCCGGGTATGTTGATTGGTTACGTATCCAACTTCTCACTA
The DNA here is from genome assembly GCA_002498375.1 of Methanocorpusculum sp. UBA424. GTDB lineage: Archaea > Halobacteriota > Methanomicrobia > Methanomicrobiales > Methanocorpusculaceae > Methanocorpusculum. The sequence goes on along the minus strand of DAHC01000008.1, from coordinate 123,543 downwards.
GTTTATCTGATTTCTCAACGATCATGAGGGCGTCATTAAGTGCCGCACTCGAAATAACCGGGGATTTGAGATTCTGCTGTGTGTCGGTCCCTAACAACGAGATAATTATTGCCAGCCGCTTTGCTTTCTCGAACCGGCGCGTAATTAACGCCTTCGAAGTAGTATCTTTTGCGGCAGCGCGTTCACGTTGATATCTCATATCGATCTCTGTCGTGTCTATCCCGGGTTCAATGCCGCACTTAGTAGCTGCTTCTATTCCATCACATCCTTGAATCGATAATTCACCATTGACAGAATTATGAATTTTGAGGATGTCCATCAGTGCCTTGATGACATCTTTAGGGACCGGTTGGTATTCCGGGTTTGGTCTAACTACATCTCCGGGGATTTCGAAAAACAAGAACCGGCTAAATTCTCCGGATGTGAACGTATCGGGCGTTAAGTTTTTGGTGATCTCTCTAGGGGTGCCGAAGACCAACAAAGACATGGCGGGGCGTTGGACGGTCTGATACTTTGCGGCAGTTTGTGCGGCTCCTACATCAGCATATCCCTTTGGCGGCAGTGCAGTGTGAGCGGTGGTGAATGCTATCGTCAGTGTTGTCAATGCTGTCTGATTCAATACAGATGAAGACATGGCTTCGAACACCTTACCGAACTCGTCAATCAAGGCGAGGCTTTGAGGTTGCGTCACAATTGCCGCGTGAACGCCTGCGTCTGAAGTAAATGATGAGACGTTCATAATCAACTGCATGCATCCTAGAGACTGTGAGAGCTTCGTGGCTGCCGTTCGCAGATCTTCCTTACCGACACCTGTATCAGCGGAGATGCAAAAATAACTCGTGGAGTATGATTCTTCGAATGAAAAGAAGCGGGCACATACAACACTCCCAAAAGAAAGAGCGGTTATGTATGCTGATTCTCTGTGCGGCCGTCGGGCACTACCCATAAACCAATGAGCTATCTTTGCGAGTGTGCCATGTAAAGGAGGGAATCCGTCCAATTCAAATATGGCATCATTCATTTTTAGTCCCAGTACTCATATCATCCAAAATCCATCTACCTTCGAAGATAAACTGACGGGCAATGATCTGTTCTAACGGGTCCAGATGATCTAAAATATCACGGGTGATAACACGCTTATTTTCAATCATCTTTTTTAACCTCTTCGGCCTTGCTTAAAATGTCCTCGATATAGGTAGAACGAGGTATAAGACCTCTAAGGCTGTCAATCCTCTTCACCAAACCCTCAGAAAGGGTAAGGCTCAGATTCTTTTTCTGTTTGGTCATGGGATAATAATACTTGGGCTTCTGGTAACATATATAATATATAAGAACTAATAAAGTATTAAAAGTGTATCAATATGTCAACTGAAACAAGATTGCTCAAACTTACCAAAAAAGACCAAGAAAAAATGGACTTTGCCTTTAAGGTGGCTCGTGAATGGTATTGTTTACGGCCAGAAGCTGACTGTTTACGTTTTGCTAATACATCGGAATTACAAAAAGAACTTGATACGGAGATGTTCAAACCCCATATATTCTATAATGAAAAATATGTTATGTCAATCAAACCGGACGAGGCCGGAAACATCCCGCCGGAATATGGAATTCTTTTGGATTTTAAGACTGAAACAATTCATTTTTTGATAGAGAGTATTGTGAATCCTGCTCGTGGTGAGGTTATCCAACAATATCGAGTATTAAAAGGAAAGGTAGACGGACATAATATCATTCAGAGATATGAGAATACCTTATACGCCACAATTAACAAGGCAATGAAACAGGGCTATATTGTTACACCTATCGACACGTATTCACCTATTAACCAATGTTTAACCTGCGGGGCAGATTTACCGGACGGCCTGACAACAAGACAAAAAGATAAGAACCCGTTTTGTTCTAAAGAGTGTAAAGATAAGTATAATAGTGTTGATGAAGATCCCCATGAAAAAACAGGATATACGCCAATATTTAACAGATATGATTATGAAAAAGCAAACATAAGAACTACCTGCAAATGGTGCGGCTGCAAACTAGGTATTTCAGATAACCCGGGCCGGCCGCAAGAATATTGTTGTAAAGCTCATAAACTGAAATATCAGCGCCTCGAGAAAATCATACAGGAATTACAGGCATCGGGTGACAAGAGATTAACACCCGGGTTATCATTCATGTATAATATTGGTCGCCCCGGAATAGAGATAGAGAGACATTTGCGCCCCCGGTGTCTTATGTGCGGTGGTATTATCGAGGATTATAAACCCATACACGCTCAATTCTGCTCGAAGTGTGCCCCTAAAAAACAGAATTACTATAGGAATAAGAAAAAAGAGAGTTAGCCTTGTAGGGCTTCTAATGCTTCTACCTTCTTTTTCAGGTCTATAAACATCTTGATATATCTTTCATCGGCTCGTATCTCTTCTTTAGCATCTTCAATCTCTAAGGCTGTTTCTTTGTCTAAGATCGCTCCGCAAACCTCACAGAACCGGGCCGTTGGATTATTAGTATGGTGACATCTCGGGCATATCTTACTCTTGAATGAATCTTTCATCTCCATTTCATCAATCGGCAAACCTGCCGCCTTGGCTATGGCTAAATCTATATCATTATTGCATAAATGGCCGTAATTGGCTAACATGTCACTTGTTAAACTTCCCCAACACATCAATTTGATAACCGATTCACTAAACCCGGCTTGTAGCAGCCCCGTAATTCTCGAATGCCGCCATACATGGCAGTTCACACTTTTTTGTATGCCGGCCCTCTTGCCTATGTCCTTGATGTGATTTCTAAGATAGTTATATGTCAGGTTCTTGTATGTAACGGTTCTAACTTCGGTATCCTTGCCTTTATCCTCAATCTTAAAAATGGTTGTAACAAAAACGGGTTTATCCCCCTCGGGTTCTCCATCTGGATAGATAGATCTCCATGCTGCCAAATATCCCCGGGATGTTGTAAGGGGAATATACCGCGGTATTCCTGTTTTGGATGAAACATTCAGTTTAGCAAAGTGAGAATCAAATTTCACATCTGACCATAACAGCCCTGCCAATTCATTGATTCTAAGCCCTGCCTCATAGAGAACCGATAACATGGCCTTGTCTCTAATACCGGTTGATCCCGTGCAGGCGCATATCATCCTTAGAACTTCGTCATTAGTTAGCATCTGCTCGGCTGTCTTAGTTACTCTGTCAGGGCTTGGCGGCCGTATTTTTCTTATCTTCTCGGGCGGCAGGTTACAATATCCTTCTTCAATAGACCACAAATAGAACCTCCTCAAGAAGATGATATAATCCCTTTTTACGTTCTGGGATAAATCGCCCGGGGTTTTTTGATTCTTGGCGTTAATTTTCTTTCCGCTCTTAATCGCATTTACCCCGGCGTATACATCGGCTATCTTGTTCTCCATGAATGGAGTTTTGATAAATCGGCTTATGTTGCTTAATGCGTTGGTGAGTTTGTATGCCCGTGAGTCACTGATATTATTCTGAATCTTTAGAGAATCCACGAACTCTTTAATCAGTTCGGCGTCTGCTTCGGTCATCTGTCCGTTCTGAATCCGGCGAGTTATCCCGCGCTCTGCGTATTTCTCATACTGCTCGCTTGTTCTTGAAAATGAAACGATTTTTGCCATGTTTTGATCCCTTACTACCTTATTGTTTTTGAGTAGTGTTAAGTAGGAAACAAGGACGAATAAAGGCTCAAAAATAGATATGGCCTCGAATGCCGCCCGTTGTGGGCTCGGCCTTGGCCCTTCGTTTTTCAAAAAAAAAGTTAGGAGTTTTTTTTACCGTCTAGTTGATCAGCCAGATCGTCGCGGTCAAAGCGGTTGCAAAAGTCACCCAGAGGATATACGGGATGAGCAGATATGCTGCGACCGGCTTGATTTTGTAAAAGAGATACATCGTTACACAGATCATTACCCAAAGGACGATGATCTCGATCGTGGATCCAAGAAGCAGGTGCCAGCCGAAGAACATATACGACCACAGGACATTGAGTCCGAGCTGGATCAGATATACGACTGTTGCGATCTTAACTTCTTTTTTCTCCCAGCCCTGCGCGAAGATGTAGCCGGCGGCAAGACCCATCAGGATATAGAGTGTGGTCCAGACCGGACCAAACAGGAAGTTCGGCGGCTGCCAGGCGGGTTTGATCAGTTCAACAGCAAACCAGGAATCAGGACCGGTGATCGTAACGATCGTGCCGAGAAGTCCTGCAAGAAGAGACAGGATGACGAATCCGATCATCAGATACACGGTTTTGGGCTGAATTTTTGTGTTCATAGTTCTTACTATGAAGTTTAAGTATATAATGCTTATTTTAGATGCAGTTTTTTGAAGAAAATCGGCATGGAACCCCTCAAAGTTTACAGATTTTACATTCCTGACTCCCGCACGGAATGTTGTCGATCTTCCATTTCAAAGCCCAGTATTTAATATCCCGAATGACCCCGATCAGTTCAACCCCGCTTTCGGTAAGCGTGTATTCAGATTTTACCGGAACGACCGATGCATCGATTTTCTTGGAGATGATGTCCTCCGCTTCCAGTTCCTGCAGACGTTCCGAAAGTATCTTCGGCGTAATGTCCGGGAGACTCGCTTTCAGTTCCGAGAATCTCCGGGTATAATTATCCCCTTTATACAACTCCAGAATGATCAGCAGAGTCCATTTTTTTGTCAGATACCGAACGGTCAGATTTACGGTGCAGCACTCATCCATAGTATTGTTTTGGCAACTCACCTGTATATTACTTTGTATACATAATATATGCAATATCAAAAAGATACGACTGAATGGAAATACCGGCGTGCGTACACCTCGCACGTTCAAAAAAAGATTAGAGAAGAGTTGCTTTTACGATCACAACATCTTCTAAGGGTTTGTCTGAGTAGTTGGTCTTGACCTTGCCGAGTTTTTCAACGACATCCATACCCTCGACCACTTTTCCAAAAGCAGGGTGGGCTTTGTCGAGATAATTGTTGTTTGCAAGATTGATGAAGAACTGACTGCCGCCGGTATTTGGTCCGGCATTTGCCATAGAGATCGTGCCTTTGTTGTTTTTGTTGTCCGGCATGAACTCGTCGGGGATCTTGTAGCCCGGTCCGCCGCGTCCTGTACCGGTCGGGTCGCCGCCCTGGATCATGAATCCGTCGATGATTCGGTGAAAGATAACGCCGTCATAAAATCCGTCAGCGACAAGCTTTGCAAAATTACCGGCGGTCACCGGCATATCCTCACGGAGTTCGAGGACGATATCCCCGTGATTGGTGGAAAGAAGTACTTTCTGTGCTGTCATGTACCTAGTTGTGCGCAGACAAAAATAATAAACATGTATCATGACAAATGTAGTGACACCAATGAAAAATCCGTTTCATGTCATGATCATTCCGACACTCGGCTGCCCCGGACGCTGTAAATACTGCTGGAGTTCGGATGAAACATCGCCGAGAATGTCGCTTGACACGATAGACGATATTGTCAGGTGGCTCAAACCGCTCGAAGATCAGCGGGTCACATTTACCTTTCACGGCGGGGAACCGCTGCTTGCCGGAGCGGAGTTTTACAGGAAGGCTCTCAAAAAGATATCCGAAGGACTCCCGCATCTCTCGCCCGAGTTTGCCATTCAGACCAATCTCTGGCTGATGGATGATGAACTCGCTGAAATTTTTGCAGAATACCGGGTCCCGATCGGTTCGTCCATTGACGGACCAGAGGAGCTCACAAATTATCAACGGGGCGATGAATACTTTGAACGCTGCCTTGCCGGTTACAAAATCGCCGTAGACCACGGGCTTTTGGTCAGGTTCATCTGTACGTTCACCAACTCTTCCGTGAAGCAGAAAGAAGAGATCGTGAACTTTTTCAAAGAACAGGGCTGGGTCATGAAACTTCATCCGGCTCTTCCGTCGCTCAAAGGAGAAAATCCGAATGCATGGACCCTTGAACCGGAGGAGTACGGCGACCTTCTGGTCTATCTTCTGGACGAAGCGATCGAACATGCAGACGATCTTGAGATCATGAACATCAATGATCTCTGCCGGTGCGTGTTTGCCCGAGCAGGGAGCGTCTGCACCTATGCAGACTGTATGGGAACGACGTTTGCGGTCGGACCGGACGGGGCTGTCTACCCCTGTTACCGGTTCATCGGGATGCCGGAATGGGTAATGGGGTATGTGCGGGATGCACCGCCGATCGAGAGCCTGATGGAGAGCCCCGCAGGAAAACGGATGCTTGCATTCAAGGAGTTTGTCGACACCGCCTGCAAAGACTGCGCACATATCTCTTACTGCAGAGGGGGATGCCCGTACAACGCAATTGCACCGACCGGAGGGTCCCTCGAGGGAGTCGATCCGCATTGTATCGCCTATAAACGGATCTTCGATGAGATCACAACACGGCTGAACGACGAGATGAATGCAGCACCGGTGAGCAGGGTCTCACGGGTGAAGAGGCAGATAAAGCCGAGCGTGACGAGACTTATTCAAAAGATCGTCGAAGAGTGACCGGCGGCGGAAAAACGGTCATCTCATTTCCCGTAGAGATGTTTGCTGACCCGGGCTGCACGGAACGTTTCTTTTTTCTTCAGGACGGTCAGGTCGACAGGGCCGTCATGATAGGAGGAGAAGAGAAGATACAGAAAATCAACGGTGATATCCATCGTTTCTTTTTTGAACCTCACTTCAACGGTGGTGTCGCCGGCAAATCCCTTGATGGAAAACCAGTCGGGTTTATCGAATTTGTAAAATCCTCCGCCGAGGTTAGGGACCTGTTCGATGCTCCCGAAGTTTCCCAGATAGAGAAAAAATTCCTTCGTTAAGGGAGAGTCAAGGAGAAACTCCTTCATGAACGAGCCGTCGGCACAGTATTTATGCTGGATCGACTGTTTAATCCGCATTTTGGGCGATCTCTCTTACGGCCTCAACTGCGAGACGGCATTCTTCATCTGTTGTCAGACAGGAAAGACTCATACGGATGCAGCCCTGCCCGTCATCTATGATCTTGTGTGCCAGCGGGGCGCAGTGAAGACCAGTACGGGTAATGATATTATATGCTCTGGCAAGGATGAATCCCGCATCATCGTTTGGGAGTCCGCGAATGTTGAAAGCAATGACCGGGACTTGAGGGGTTTCATGGTAGACGGTGATCTTTTCCTCTTTTTTGAGTTCCCGGATAATATATGCGGACTGTTGTTCCGCTTTGTCTCTGATCGCCGGGATCCCTTTTTCTTTGATGAACCGTACGCCGGCGGTGAGAGCGGCAAGGCCCGGATAGTTTTGTGTTCCTGCTTCAAACCTTTCCGGCATATCCCGAGGGTGAAATAACGACTGGGAGTTCGTGCCTGTCCCGCCGAATTTCACCGGAGAGATCGCCGATGGATCCCTCACATAAAATCCTCCGGTCCCGGGAACACCGAATAGTGCTTTGTGACCGGTGAATACAAAGGCATCGACCGGCAGGTGACGGAGATCAATGGGAATATGGCCGGCAGTCTGTGCTCCGTCCACGATGAAATATATGCCGTGGTCATGGAGGATATCACCGATCGCGGTAATGTTCTGGACGGAGCCGAGAACATTGCTGGCGTGCGTCATTACCATGAGCCGGGTGTCCTTCTGTATGGCATCTTCGACCGATTCAGGGCTGATCATTCCTTGTTCGAAGGGAAGAATAGAAAGCCCGATGCGGGCCATCCGTTGATATTCGTGGAGGGGTCTGAGAACCGAGTTGTGGTCCAGCGCCGTTGCGAGAACACCGCAGGTCTGTTTCTGACCCGCAAGGAACCCGGATATGAGGAGGTTTAAGGAATCTGTCGCATTGTGGGTGAAGATGATGTTTTCCGGATCGCCGGCTCCAAAAAGCGTAGAGAGTTCTTCTCTTGCCTGCGTACTATAGTCCTCTCCCTGTGTTCCCGTGGTTCGCCCGGATCCAAATACCGGAAGAGAGAGGGATCGCGAGATCGCTTCACTGACTGCGGGAGGTTTCGGCCAGCTGGTGGCAGCATTGTTCAGGTAGATGAGAGGGCGGGGATCATGCGCCATGTTATTGAAAATATCGTATCCCCGCAGGGATAAATGGTTGGATAGAGGGGGATTATGTGAGGGCAGGGTTTTTTTCAATAGGAGTTACGCGGTGTTGTGATATTGAACGAGAAAAACTGCTTTACTAATGAGATGTACTTCGAGTTCGTGTACGGCATTCGTTTTGACACAAGAGAAAAACCAACCGCGAATCGGCGCGAATCCCGCAAGCCTTTGGCTTGCTCCCAGAATCGGATTTGCTTTTCCTCACTTTCGCAATCCAGCTTCGCTGTCTTGCTCATCCCTCATCGGGACCGTTCGGGCAAATCCTATCGGCGCCCCAGCGCCTCCTAAGGGAAATATTCAGGGAGTTTTTTAATGAATAAGAGGGGGAGAAATTACAATCGGGAGCCGCAGGGGCGGCGACAGGATTTGCCCGAACGGTCCCGATGAAGGGACGAGCCGTTGGGTCAAGCGGGTTGGCGACGAAGTCGACAACCTTAGCGGAGGCGGATCGACGGCGCAGCCGACGATCTTAGCTGAGCAAACAGAATGTTTGCGACTTGACCCAACGAGCGAGAGTGAGGATCAGCAAATCCGATTCGCTTCGCCCGAAGGGCGGATTCGCGCCGATTCGCGGTTGGTTTTTCTCAGGTTTCCACACCCAGCAATACCCCTCCCGAATTGAATTGAGGACCAACCCGCGTAAATCCTATTCAAACAAGGCTTGGCCATAATCACCTGCATCGCTGTTTTTCAGCCGCCAAAAATCTATCGACCCGGCAGACTATGCGTGGCATCAACATGCCAAAACGACACATGTGTTTTCCAACCAAAACGCGCAGTGACCAGACACCCAAGACAACTCAAATCTAATTTGTCACTCGTTTTTGACGAATTTTTAATGAGTATCGTACCAATTATCGGTAGATCCTCAGCATTTCCATTAGATTGCGAATTCCTGCCGAAATTCCCCGTTGGAGTATAAGGTTTGCTCCCCGTACCAACGACATTCCAACACAATAACAGCACAAATCCGGCCTGAAATGGAAAACTACAGCTCAAATGGATACAACGACAGAGCCTGATGCTCCTAAAATAAGGGACTAAACCAGACTAAAATAGACAACATATTATATACATGAAAACGTAAAAAAATAAACGTTTAGACCAGGATCACGACACAATGACACGAAAAACGATACATATTACCACATTATGTCTGATCCTGGCGCTTATTCTGATCACCGGGTGCATTGCGGCCCGACAGATGGGACCGGTCTCCGATGATAAAGCAGCCGATGTGCAGAATTCATTAGACGACTTCACCCCAATCCATCAAAAACAACTCGACGAAATATTCGTCCTCACAAACCGCACTGCAGGTAATCTCACGAGAACTGATACACGAACTCCTACAGAATGTCTCCCATACGGGAGATCGTCTCTCTGGCAAGGTCAGGAGGGGGACTGATGTATAGTCTTATGCGGGACTCAGCCAGAGAAAAAGAGGTGTATGTACTCATTTATGGGGAACCTGCAGATGAGGAAACCTGCTACGACAGTATGATGCGTTTGGAGTGAAGCGAAATGGCACTAAAATATAAAAATCAGAGTCAGAAAGAAAAACGCCTGATCATGATAGTTAGTCTGGGCACTGTATCTCTCATCATTGTAGGGGCCTGTGCCGCCATCGTGTTTTTCGGATCCGGATACGTGCTTGATAAATCGCTTGAGGATCCGGATGTACTTCTGCATGTATTTGTGGTCGGCAGTGATGTGATCGTCACGATCTACGAAGGGCGCAGAGTTGCTGAACTTACTATGATCTCGCTGGAGATCGAAGGGGTCTCGCTTCCACAATCGGTCTGTCTGCAGACGGCACCCAAGTCAGGAACCGGAGAAGTATGTTTTACCGAAGCCTGCGCCGGCGTAACGGGGGTAAGGGATATCGCCGTTCGGGGTGTATTTTCAGACGGCAGGACGCAGCTTCTAAAGTTGACTACGATCAGGTTTACCTGACCTGATTACGTTTTTTTCTCGAGCTGAGCACGTTGATAGACTTACGACTGCGGGTTGGATTCGAAGCCGGCGATCTCAGCTAAGGCGGGGTGAGCCGTCAAGCGAGGGTCGAAGAGCCGAGTCGGAGAGCAAATCTCTGATTTGCGGTTCGCGGTTGGTTTTTTCTCAGGTTTCCACACCCAACAAACTCCTTTCCGAATTGGATTGAAGGTTTCCGATATCGTTTTTGAGACCCCTCTCCCATGATCAATTTTCGATCATTTTTCGCAAATCAAAGATTTGCTCAGCTGAGGGACCTAAAGGTCCCCGCCTCCACTCGCAAATAGGTGTTTCGATTCCATTTTGACCTCCCGGGAACCATTTTTGATGGATTTTTGATGATGATTTTTCGTGGGTAAAAATAGAAATCGGCAGGATTCGGCGTATTTTCGATTTGGTGATGTCATAGTATATAAATCAATAGGGAGGCGCCTGGGCATTCCTTTATATAGTTTTTGGGTTTTGCCAGCCAAATCGGCAGAATTCGGCGTATTTTTTGTTTGGGGTGTGGTTTTATCGGGTCGGAAAAGGGGTGTTTTTGATTCATGGGGGTGATTATGGAATAGAAATGGCGGTTTTCGAGTGGAAGCCGGGCGGTTTTGGGGTTTGACTGGGTGGTTTTTTGGAATCGAAATGGTGGTTTGTGAGTGCGGGGTGAGCCGCAAGGCTCGCCCTCAGCGGAGCAAGCCGAAGGCTTGCGACTGGAGACGGATGGTTTTGGGGTTTGACAGGGTGGTTTTTTGGAGTGGAAAAGGTGGTTTTCGAGTGCGGGGTGAGCCGCAAGGCTCGCCCTCAGCGGAGGCGGACCGTCCCGAAGGGGCGGTCTTAGCTGAGCAAATCTTTGATTTGCGACCAAGGCTTTGCCTTGCGAGCAAACCGAAGGTTTGCGACTGGAAGTATGGAAAAATCCGGGGCGATGAGGCGGGACAGGGGTGAATTGGAATGGTTGATGTGCGAGTTGGACGCTGAAAGCAGCCGGCCTCAGCCAAACATATTGATAGACTTACAATCAAATCTCTGATGTGCGAGAGATATACATCCAATACTCCTCCAACAAAAAGTATAATTACTTATCCCATATAGTTCTTAAAAGGATAGAAGATGCAAGTATGAAAAACATCACTCTCTCTTCAATAGTCATCATAGGCATACTCCTTCTTTTTTTGGCTGCATCAGGATGCATAACCACGCAGGATGACCCAAAACTCGAACCGGTCTCCGAGGAATATTATGCCGAGATGGACGCCGCCCTCTACCCATATATGCAGAGCGTCGATGAGCAGATGAAGGATATCACCGCATCCGTGTGGAATGCGGCGAGAGAACTCGACGGCGTGCCAAAAAAAGGCCAGGCGGTCAATCTCGCATTACTGAAACTCAAAAGCGAGATCCCCCTGGCCTATGATGTTGAGCGAATCGATGAGCACAATATCCTTACTGCCATTGCCGGGGAACTGAATACTTCATTGCAGGTTGGTGATGAAATCATCACGAATCAATACACCGAAGAAGATTTCAGAGCTGCCGGATCACAGTGCATCGTATCTACACATACTGAATTCCAGACAGGGAACCAGGGAATAAAAGTCAGCGCCCCGATTTATGATGCAGAAGGTAATTTTGACGGGACTCTGCAGGTAATTCTGGATGGTACCTATCTATTCTCCGGACCTGCGGAGGAACTGAGAACGACGTACGGGTACACAGTCTGGGTCGCTCAGGAAAATGGAGTCGTGATCTATGACGAAGATGCATATGAAATCGGATCGAATCTCTTGGAACCTAATGCGGCATACACACCATCATTCATGGCGGCAGCCAACGATATTCTTGAAAACGAATCGGGACACACGTCCTACATTTTCTATACGATAGACTGGCACAAGATCTCTCAGACGAACGCAGTCTGGAGTACGCTTGTACCCGGCTACGGACCGACATGGCGGGTCATACTCATCGATAATGTTCCGCCCCGCCATGAACTCATCGAACCATCAGTAACCCCGGAAGAATTGAAAGCCTTCGTAATGAATGCCTATGTCTATGCTCAGACAAAGGGAAAAACCGCAGCCCTTGCCGCATTCAATGATCCAAACGGGGAGTTTATTGACGGAGAGTTGTATATATTTGCCTTCGAAACGGACGGAACGATACTGGGGCTCCCCTATCAGCCAGTTCTTATAGGTACAAATTCCTGGTTCGCAGAAGATCCAAGCGGCGTAAAATATGTTCAGAGGATGATTGCCCGGGCACAGCAGGGCGGAGGGTATGTTCTCTATCTGGCTCCAAACCCGAGCGCGGGTTACTCAACCGAACTGAAGCTCTCCTATGTTATCCCGATAGACAACCAGTGGTTCATCGGGGCAGGACTGTATGAACATACTGCTCCAATTTCCCATACGGTCAGCGTTGACTGGCAGACACGAAACGAACTCATCAAACAGGTTCGGACCATGCGGTATCTGGCAGCGGTCGAAGGTATCCCTGCCGTTACCGAAATGATCATGGATCCAACCAGTTCATTCCAGCGTGAAGGTCTCTATCCGTTTGCGATTACCGGAAACGGCACCATTCTTGCATTCGCAAATAATCCGGCGATTGTCGGGACCAATCAGCTCGGAACTCTTAACAGTTACGGGATGTCGTTTGCCAGAGAAGGAATATCCCTGGGCAAGTCAGGCGGCGGCCTGATGTATACGCTTGCCTGGGACTCGGGAAAACAAAAAGAGGTGTTTGTTCTGGATTATGTGGAACCGGCAGGGAACGACACCTACTTTGCCAGTTATATGATCTTGGAGTGAGACGGCAGCGATGATGCGTAGATATAAGACATCTCCCCCCGTATTGTTCACATACATGATCCGGGTGAGACTATGATACGACATAAAAGTATCGGTGTTATTGGGATACTGCTCCTTCTCATTTTTACCTCAGGGTGTATCATTTCAGCACAGAACACCACACAACTGGAACCAGTGCCCGCCGAACAAATCAATTCAATGGATGCGGCTCTTTATCCGCTGACCTATCTGATCGCCAAAGATATGGAGCAGGCATGCTGTTTAGTGGGGAAGACCGCGAGGGAACTTGACGGTGTACCAACCGATGATCCTGCCGTTGAACTTACCCTTCTGAAACTCAGACGGGACATCCCGTTTTCGTTCGAAGCAGGACTGTTCGATAAAAATGACACGCTCATTGCCTCTACCGAAAATCTGGGGAAATCCATAGAAATCGGTGTCGGCAAGGCACCGAATCATTATACCGCAGAGGAACTCAAAGCTGCCGAACCCGCGTGTATCGTATCCGGATATTCAATGTTACTTCACGGAGATAACGGGTTTACCTTCACCACAGCGGTGTACGATGCACAAGGGAACTATAACGGAACACTGCGGGTCGGGATCAATACGTGGTCACTTTTCTCAGGGATCAATGAATATCTCAGAAATGAATACGGCTACACCATATGGGTTGCCCAACCCGACGGTCTGGTGATTTACGATAAAGACACAGATGAGATCGGACGAAACCTCATTACCGATGAATTATATGTCAGTGAAACGCTCAAAGATGCGGTTGAACTCATCCTGAAAAAAGAGTCTGGAAACAGTTCGTATCTGTTCTATGACTCAACATGGGTAAACTCTACCCAGACCAATGTGGTCTGGGACACCGTCTATCCCGGATACGGCATGGAATGGCGGCTCGTTCTGACCGATAACGTGCCGGCAAAGACTGAAACTGAAACCACGGCGACCCCGACAACGGAGGAACTGAAGTCTTTTGTTGAAAAGGCATATGTGTATGCCCAGACCCATACCAAAGAAGAGGCCTTACATGCATTCAACGATCAAAACGGCGAGTTCATCGACGGGGAACTGTATATCTTTGCCTATGACATGGATGGGACGATACTGGCCCTCCCGTATCAGCCGGGTCTCATAGGGAGCAACCGGTGGTTGATGGAGGACTCAAGCGGCGTAAAGATCCTGCAGAGAATGATCGCCAGAGCACAGCAGGGCGGGGGATGTGTGAATTATATGACCGCAAACCCGGATCATCAGTATGCCCAGGAGTTCAAACTTTCCTATGTGATGCCAGTGGATGATACCTGGTTCATCGGAGCCGGCATATATTTGCAGGAAAACCCCTTGTCCCAGAACCATTACCTCTCATGGACCGAACACGAGGATATGACGTATCAGGTAAGAAACATGCAGTATCTGGCAAAGAAAGAAGGCATCGAGTCGGTGATCGAGATGATCAAGGATCCAGACAGCGAACTGCAGATCGAGGGTTTGTACCCGTTTGCCGTCACGGAAAACGGAACGGACCTTGCTGATGCGCTGAAACCGGAATTGGAGGGCACTAACCAGTTGGGCATGACGAATTCGCTTGGCATGTCGATCGCCCGCGAGGTCATTTCTCTTGCTCAGGCGGGCGGAGGATGGATGTATGGTCTATGGGGAATTCCGCCCGAAAACGAAGAAGAATATGTCCTTATCTACGTTGAACCGATAGATGTCTCGGTGTATGTTGCCAGCCTGATCATCCTCGGGTGAGCTGAAATGGTTATTCGCTACAAGAAAAAAAGCCCAAAACAGAGAAGGACGGTTATGGCGATATCTCTCGTGATAACCGTCATCCTCATTCTGGTTGCTTCTCTTGGCGGATTACTGTTCGGCGCATCTATTATTTTCGATCAGTCGCTCAATGATCCGGACGTTCTCGTACATCCTGCGATATCCGGAAATGACATGATCATAACGATCTACGAGGGAGGAAGAGTTACAGAACTGGCCCAAATCTCTCTGGAAATAGAGGGATATGCGCCCGTGGTGCAAAATGTTCCAGGCGGGGCTACGGAGATCGTCTATGTCGGGATTGCCTCTCAGGTAACGGGAACCAGAGCAGTCGGAGTACGGGGTATTTTTACAGATGGATCCATGAAGATCTTGAAAATCATTGATTTCAAATTCACATAGCCAGGGAAGCGGTTTCAGCATAGGTCGAACTGAAAATGCGAGAGAGAAAACTGATATTATATATTTTCAAATCATTTTTCCGTTTCGGACCCGATAAAAACAGTGATACAGTCAATAATACATAGATATAAGACCTTCCCCCGCGTAATGTTCAATTACAGGATCCGGATGATATGATACGATATCTAAAAATCGTTATTACAGGGTTACTGCTGGTTCTCATTTGTACTTCAGGGTGTATCATTTTTGCAGAAAACTCAACTGAACTGAAACCAGTTTCCGCCGAACAAATCAATCGTATGGATGCGGCTCTTTATCCGCTGACCTATCTGATCACCAAAGATATGGAGCATGCATGCAGTTTAGTGGGGAAGACCGCAAGGGAACTTGACGGTGTACCAACCGATGATCCTGCCGTTGAACTTGCCCTTATGAAACTCAGACGGGACATCCCGTTTTCGTTCGAAGCAGGACTGTTCGATAAAAATGACACGCTGATTGCCTCAACCGAAGATAGGGGGAAAACCATGGAGATCGGTGTCGGCAAGGCAACACATCATTATACCGAAGAGGAGCTCAAAGCTGCCGGACCCGCGTGTATCGTATCCGGATATTCAACGTTATTTCACGGAGATAAAGGGTTTACGTTCACCACAGCGGTGTACGATGCACAAGGGAACTATAACGGAACACTCCGGGTCGGGATCGATACGTGGTCACTTTTCTCAGGGATCAATCAGTTTCTCAGAAACGAATACGGGTATACATTATGGGTGACTCAAAATGACGGGGTTGTGATCTATGATCAGGACACTACAGAGATCGGCCGTAATCTCATCACTGATGAACTATATCAGACCAGTTCCCTTCAGGATACGGTGCAGACCATATGTGAAGATCAGTCAGGGAATGCCTCATACTTATTCTATGATGTAACCTGGGTAGACCTCAGTCAGATCAATGTGGTCTGGGATACCGTGTATCCCGGATACGGCATGGAATGGCGGATCGTTCTGACCGATAACGTGCCGGCAAAGACTGAAACTGAAACCACGACGACCCCGACAACAGAGGAACTGAAGTCTTTTGTTGAAAAGGCGTATGTGTATGCCCAGACCCATACCAAAGAAGAGGCCTTACATGCATTCAACGATAAAAACGGCGAGTTCATCAACGGGGAACTGTACATCTTTGCCTACAGCATGGAAGGAGATGTACTGTCTATCCCGTATCAGCCGGGTCTTATCGGAGTTAACCGGTGGATCAGAGAAGATCCCAACGGAATCAAGATCCAGCAGAGAATGATCGCCAGAGCACAGCAGGGCGGGGGATATGTGAATTATATGACCGCAAATCCGGAGCATCAGTATGCTCAGGAGTTTAAACTTTCCTATGTGATGCCGGTGGATGATACCTGGTTCATCGGAGCCGGCATATATGTGCAGGAAAATCCCTTGTCCCAGAACCATTACGTCACCTGGACCAAACGCCAGGATCTGACATATCAGGTGAGAAACATGCAGTATCTGGCAAAAACCGAAGGGATCCCGGCGGTTGTCGCGATGATCAATGATCCAAGCAGCGACCTGCAGATCGAAGGATTGTATCCGTTTTCAGTCACGGAAAACGGTATTCACCTTGCCGATGCACTGAACCCGGAACTGGCGGGCACTAACCAGCTGGGTATGACGAATTCTCTTGGCATGTCGATCGTCCGCGAGGTCATTTCTCTTGCTCAGGCGGGAGGAGGATGGATGTATGGTCTCCTGGAGATCCCGCCCGCGAACGAAGAACAATACGTACTGATCTACGTTGAACCGATAGATGCCGCCACCTATGCCGGCAGTCTGATCATCCTCGGGTGAGCTGAAATGGTTATTCGCTACAAGAAAAAAAGCCCAAAACAGAGAAGGACGGTTATGGTGATATCTCTCGTGATAACCGTCATCCTCATTCTGGTTGCTTCTCTTGGCGGATTACTGTTCGGCGCATCTTATATTCTCGATCAGTCGCTCAGCGACCCTGATGTTCTGGTACATCCTTCGCTCTCAGGAAATGATATCGTTGTGACGATCTATGAAGGAAGAAGACTGAGCGAACTGATGCAGCTTTCCCTGGAGATCGAAGGATATGCGCCGGTGGTCAAGGATGTGCCGAGCGGAGCGAAGGAGATCGTCTATTCCAGTGTGGCCGTCCAGATCACAGGGACCAGAAATGTAGGTGTGCGGGGAATCTTTACGGATGGTTCGGTGAAACTGCTGAAGGTACTCGTGTTGAAGTTTACCTGACACGGGCAAAAAATGGGAGAGAGGGGGGAAGAGTTCCCCTCAAAAATACTCAGAGGATCAGTTTTTCGACTGATTTCTCAACTCTTCCAATAGGAGCGGCATGAACGTTCCGGCATCGCTGATCAGCCCGATCGCCTGAGAGGTCCCCCTGTCCATGAGTTTGGTGATCGATGCAGGATTTATATCTACGCAGATGGTTTTGACATGGGAGGGAAGCAGATTTCCAACAGCAACGGAGTGCAGGAGTGTTGCGACCATCAAAACCATCCCGAGTTCGGGAATATGTCGGCGCATGGCGTCCTGGGACTCCATAACATTCTGGATTACGTCCGGCAGGGGGCCGTCGTCACGGATCGAACCGGCAAGCACATAGGGGACATTATTTTTGATGCATTCATACATGATCCCGCGGGTAACGAGACCTGATTCGACTGCGGCACGGATCGAGCCGGCGCTCATGATCTTATTGATGGTATAGAGGTGATGCCGATGTCCTCCGCTCACCAGTTCACCGGTCGCGAGGTTCATGCCAAGCGATGTTCCAAAGATGCTGCTCTCAAGATCGTGGGTCGCAAGAGCGTTTCCGGCGAAGATGACGTCCAGATATCCTTCACGGATCATTGCGGCCACCGAGTCGGATGCGCCGGTGTGCACGATCGCGGGTCCGCCGACAAGCGCGACCTTTTTTCCCGAGGCTTTGACCGCGAGGAGTTCTTTGGCAATCCGGCTGATTATGGTGCGGCTTGGCCGCTCGGAAGAGACGTTTCCCCCCATAAACTCGAAAACACCGATCTCACGCGGGCGTTCGGGGAAGTCGACCTTGACGCCTTCTTCGCCGACGACAACGGTGTCTCCGGGCTGAAGTTTGCCCTGTACAACGCACTTTGCGGTCATATTTGTCGTATCGACCGAGATCAGCGCATCCATCTTCATATTGTCGACCGGGATCCAGGTGTCCCGATAATGGACATAGGTCGGATGATTGGTTGTTGAGTAGAATCCTTCCGGCGCCACCTTTGCTTTTACAACGGAAACGAGCTCGGCCTCGGCTTCCCCGGATACAAGCACACCTAACCGGCGAAGCTCACTGATCAGGGCACTAAGCTGCTCAGGCGTCTCTGCATAAATCTGCATTCTGGCATAACTTGGATCCGTCTTCAGCCGGCCTAAAGCGAACTCTTCCGTTTCAAAATCACCATTGTATTCGACAACGGTATCCATAACTTTGGCAAGGATACCGGAATCTACAATGTGGCCCCGAAGTTCAATTTCCCGCGAAAACTTCATGGGGTAGTATTTGGACGTGATATGACATGAATTTAAGGGGCGGGTCGGACGCTGAAAGCGGCCGACCTCAGCGGAGCAAGGCTTTGCCTTGCGACCAAGTCGATAGACTTGCGACTGCGGGGCGGACGCTGAAAGCGATTCTTCGGGACATTCCAAAGACTATTAATATAGAAAGCAATAATGAAACAATGTTTAGGAGTTGAATAAAAAAAATGGGCAAACTTGACAATAAAGTCGCCATCATCACCGGCGGCGGAAAAGGAATTGGATTTGGCATTGCATCGGCATTCGCCAAAGAAGGAGCAAATCTGGTAATTACCGGACGTACTGTCTCCCGTCTTGAGGATGCAAAAAAGACCCTCGAGTCCTATGGAGTTCAGGTTCTTCCGGTTGCAGCCGATGGAGGACACGAGGATGAAGTCAAAGCAGCCGTCAAGCAGGCAGTTGACACGTTTGGCAGGATCGATGTTTTGATCAACAATGCCCAGGTATCAGCATCCGGTGTCATGCTGAAAGACCACACCAAAGAACAGTTCGATATCGCCATCAACTCCGGTCTGTATGCAGCATTCTTCTACATGCGTGAATGCTACCCGTACCTTAAAGAGACCAAAGGAAGTGTCATCAACTTCGCATCCGGGGCAGGACTTTTCGGAAAACCCGGTCAGTCTTCCTATGCAGCAGCAAAGGAAGGTATCCGCGGACTGTCCCGCGTAGCAGCAACCGAGTGGGGACCAGACGGGATCAACATCAACGTCGTCTGCCCGTTAGTCTACACCGAGCAGCTTGATGCATGGAGAAAGGAGTATCCCGAAGTCTACGAAGCAACCATCAAGGGAATCCCGCTTGGAAGATTCGGAGATGCCGAGAAGGATATCGGAAGGATCTGTGTCTTCCTTGCATCCGAGGATGCCTCCTACATCAGCGGGGAGACCTTTACTGTCCAGGGTGGAAGCGGACTCCGTCCATAAATGTTCTTTTTTTTAGAGCTGGCACGAAGTGCATGCGGCTGGTACATCAATCTGGGACATCCAACCGATTCCTGGGTTATATTGCCAAAAGCTCTTTGGTTATAATCTAAGAAAAACAAAAAAAACAGTGGACCCGCTGAGATTCGAACTCAGGACCTCCGCCATGTCAAGGCGACGTCATAGCCAACTAGACCACGAGTCCAGGTTTAAGCACCTGTGTGCCTTACTAGATTGTCACCCGACACATATAAATTTTTTTAACTTGTTCCGGAAAATGAAGAGGATATCCCCTCCATTTACAGCCGTACGAACTTCGCAGCAGTAATCCCGTCACTGGACGCGACTTCCTGCATAACTTCGGGCGAGACGATATCGTCAACGGCGAGGATCATCAGAGACTCGGAACCGACATTTCTGCCGCCGACCTGCATGCTGGAAATATTCACGTTGTGCTTACCAAGGATCATACCCACCGGACCGACAACGCCCGGACGGTTCACATGATCTGCAAGGATAACGTATCCGCTTGGGACAAGATCCGTCGCGTATTTGCCGATCGAAAGGATACGGGGGCCGGCACGCGTAACGATACCGGAGATCGACTCGCTGCCTTTTTCCGTCTTGAACGTCAGCGTCACAAGAGACTTGTAATCCCCTGCCTCGCTCGAGGTCTTCTCGAAGATCGTAATACCGCGTCCCTGGGCAATGATCTCGGCATTGACGATGTTGGCCGGTTCGTGAAGGACCTGCTCAAGCATACCTTTGATCCCAAGCCGGGTCACATACTTCAGATTCTGTTTGAGATCGGCGATCTCTCCGAGATAGGCAAACTCCACTTCCGTGATCGCGCCGTCAGCGATCTGGGCAGCAAGGCTTCCCATCTTCTCGGCAAGGAGCGCATACGGATCGATCTTTGACTTGACTTCCGGGGTTACGAGCGGTGCATTCACCGCACTCTTGGCAGAGCCGCCTTTAAGAACATCGATGCACTGATGGGCAACGGAGATCGCCACATTTTTCTGGGCTTCGACCGTGCTTGCTCCAAGGTGGGGAGTGACGATCACCGAATCAAGCTTTAGAAGCGGAGACTCCGTCGGCGGTTCGGTCTCGAACACATCAAGAGCAGCCCCGGCAACTTTCCCGGCGACGATCGCATCATAGAGATCCTTCTCATCGATGATACCCCCGCGGGCACAGTTGATCAGCCGAACGCCGGTCTTCATCGTCGCAATGGACTCCTTGTTCACGAGATGGATCGTTGACGGGATAAGAGGCGTGTGGACCGTGATGACATCCGCTTTCGTAAAAAGCTCGGCAACGCTCATCATCTCGACACCCATCGCTGCTCCGACTTCTGCCGGAATGAACGGATCGTAGGCGATGACAGTCATCTGAAGAGCCTGGGCACGCTTTGCAACTTCACGGCCGATACGTCCGAATCCGACAACGCCGAGGACCTTGCCGTTCATCTCGTTGCCCATGAATTTTGAACGTTTCCACTCGCCTTTCTTCAGGGACGCGCTTGCCTGGGGGATGTTTCGGGCCATTGCCATCATCATCGCGATCGTGTGTTCCGTCGCTGCGAGCGTGTTTCCTTCCGGCGCATTGGAAACGATGATGCCTTTCTTGGTCGCTGCTTCGCAGTCGATATTGTCGACACCCACTCCGGCACGGCCGATGTACTTCATTTTGTCAGCCGCTTCAATGATCCGGGCAGTAACCTGGGTCCCCGAGCGGACGATCAATGCATCGTATTCACCGATGATTTTAACGAGTTCATCTTCAGAGAGATCAGCTTTCTCATCGACTTCGCAAAAATCCTTTAATATAGCAATACCCTCTGCTGCAAGAGGGTCAGATACCAGTACTTTGAAGCTCACGGATAATCGTGTACTTATTTGGTATTCACCCGTTTAGTATGTTTCTGTGTAAAGGAAAAACCTCTGCCGAAGAAAAATCCCCACCCAAAAATCCCCGGAAAAAAAGATATCCTTTTGCCCGGCATACAAAGGACCCGGCCGGCGAAAAAACTGCTCCCTGCCAATAATCTATTATTGTTAAGGGGGTAATGATATAGTGAGTATCTATGGACAAATCACCCAATATTCTCTGGCTGACTGAAATCCGCAACACTGACATCCCCTCAGTAGGCGGGAAAGGCGCTTCCCTTGGGGAGATGACCCATGTCGGTCTGCCTGTCCCACAGGCGTTTGTGGTTACAGCGCAGGCATTCCGCCGTTTCTTACAGCTGACAAAACTGGAAGAACCTCTTTTCACCATCCTTGAAAAACTCGACGTTGACGACAACGATGACCTCAACGCAACCTCCGAAAAAGTACGGGCAATGGTCCGTGAAGCAAAAATGCCGGAGAAGATCAAAAAAGAGATCCTTGACTCCTACAAAAAAATGGGCAGCGACACGGTGGTCGCCGTCCGGTCAAGCGCAACTGCAGAAGACCTTCCCGATGCATCCTTTGCCGGCCAGCAGGACACCTATCTCAACATTCTCGGCAACAAAGACCTCCTTGAAGCCGTCCAGAACTGCTGGGCATCGCTCTACACCTCCCGTGCCATCTACTACCGTTCAAAGAACGGCTTCGATGACCGCAGCGTGAATATCGCGGTCGTCGTCCAGCAGCTTGTCTACTCGGAGAAAGCCGGTGTGATGTTCTCATCCCACCCGGTCTCCGGTGCCAAAACCGTCATGATCGAAGCATCCTGGGGACTTGGCGAAGCCATCGTTTCCGGAACCGTTTCTCCCGACAACTATGTCTATGACAGAAAAGGCAGAAAGATCGTCCAGAAGACCGTCGCCACAAAATCCGTCGAGATCATCCCTGACGGAAAGAAAGGCACCAAAGTTGCCGAAGTCGCAAAAGACAAACAGAACATCCAGGTCCTTTCCGACAAAGACATCCTCCGGCTTGCTGAGTATGCAGTAAAATCCGAGGAACACTACAAGAGCGCCCAGGATATGGAGTGGGGTATGGTCGGCGACACGATCTACATCCTCCAGTCCCGCCCGATCACGACGATCCAGAAAACCTCGTCAAAATCCTCTTCCTCGGCTTCATCCGCTTCGGGAACCATTATTCTTCAGGGATACGGCGCTTCCCCGGGCGTTGCATCCGGAAAAGTCATTCTCGTCAATGATGTGAAAGATACCTCCAGAGTCCAGGAAGGAGACATCCTGGTTGCCACCATGACGAACCCCGACATGGTCCCGGCAATGAAGAAAGTCGTGGGTATCATCACCGATGAAGGAGGTATGACCTGCCACGCCGCGATCGTTTCCCGTGAGCTTGGAACACCGGCAGTTGTTGGAACCAAACAGGCGACTTCCCTCCTGACAGAGGGTCAGATCGTCACGATCGACGGAGAAAAAGGTATCATCTACGATGGAAAACTTGCCGTCGCCGAAGAGTGCGGAGCCTCGCCCAAAGGTCCCGCGATCGTCGCTTCGCCGATCATCACCGCGACCTCCGTCAAGGTCAATGTTTCCATGCCCGAAGCCGCAGCCCGCGCTGCAGCCACCGGAGCAGACGGAGTAGGTCTTCTCAGGATCGAACACCTTATCCTCGGCATGAACAAAACCCCGTCCTGGTACATCAAACACAATAAACAGGAACAGTTCATCACCGAACTGATGGACGGCATCAGGACCGTTCTCGATGCATTCCGCGGAAAATCGGTCTGGGTCAGAACACTCGACTCTCCGACCGATGAGTTCCTCAATATGGAAGGCGGCGAAGACGAGCCCCACGAACACAACCCGATGCTCGGATTCCGCGGTCTTCGCCGCGACCTCCGTCAGAAGGAGCAGTTCAAAATGCAGGCCGAGTGTTTCCGCCGTCTCTGGGAAGCAGGCTACCACAACCTTGGCATCATGTTCCCCCTCGTTCAGCACCCGCGCGAGTTCCTCGCTGCAAAAGAGTCGTTCCGTGAATGGGGTATTGACGTGGAAAACATGGATCTTGGTATCATGGTCGAGATTCCCGCATCGGCGATCATCATCGACGAGTTCATCAAAGCCGGCATCGACTTCTGTTCCTTTGGAACGAACGACCTTGTCCAGTACACGCTCGCAGTTGACCGGAACAATGGTCTGATCGGCGAGATGTACGAACCCGAACACCCGGCTGTCATGCGTTTGATCGCATCCTGCATCGAACAGTGCAGAGAAGCAGGCGTGGAATGTTCCATCTGCGGTCAGGCAGGCTCCGATCCGAAGTTCGTCAAGTGGCTCGTAAACCAGGGGATCGCAAGTGTTTCGGCCAACATCGACGCTATCCAGAAGATCAGAGAGACCGTCGCAAAGACCGAGCAGCAGATCCTGCTCAATGCAGCGCTCAAGAAAAACTAACCCCACAATTTTTCAGCGTGATTATTCATGGAGGAGAAAGGATGCAAAAGGGAGGAGGTCATCTCCCTCCTATCCGCATATCGGGCAGAGGATTTGCATCACGATCATATCCTCAGTTCGATGTGTACGATTCCGCACGAGATCGCGGTTTTCGTACATGGAATGTTTAGCGCAACGAATCTCGGCGATCCGGGACTTTTTCCGGGCACAACAAAAATCGAAGACCGGCTGGTTCATTCGCTCGGTGAACTGATGCATCATCCGGGAGCCGGAGGATATGCGACCTCGGGCGGAACCGAATCGAATCTTCAGGCGATCCGTATCGCAAAAAAACTGAAACCCGAGATCAAAAATCCCAATATCGTTGTGCCGGCTTCAGCGCACTTTTCGTTCGACAAGACCTGCGATCTGCTCGGACTTGAGATGCGGACGGTCCCTTACGGGAAAAATTACACCGTCGACTGCGATAAAATGGCGGAGATGGTCGATAAAAATACGATATCAGTCTCCGCGATCGCCGGTACAACCGAGTACGGCATGATCGATGACGTCGAGAGGATCGGAAAGATTGCCGTCGAAAACGATCTGTTCTTCCACGTTGATGCAGCATTCGGCGGAATGGTGATCCCGTTCCTGCCAAACCCGGCACCGTTCGACTTCAACGTCAAAGGGGTCTCCTCGATCTCGCTTGATCCGCACAAGATGGGGATGAGTACGATCCCCTGCGGATGTCTGCTCCTCCGTGAACCTGAGCAGTTTGGAACCCTCAACGTCGATACGCCGTATCTGACCGTAAAGAAGGAGTGCACGCTTGCCGGAACCAGACCCGGAGCGGATGTCGCCGGCGCTTACGCCGTCATCAAACTCCTCGGACGCGAAGGATTCCGTGCAGTCGTCGCCGGCTGTATGGAAAACACCCGCCGCCTGATCGAGGGGATGGAGGCGTTCGGCTATACCCGTGCAGTCGATCCGGTGATGAATGTTGCAACGTTCGAAGAGGGACCGGTGCCAAAGGGATGGATCGTCTCGCACACCCGTGCAGGCCATCTCAGATTTGTCGTGATGCCCCACGTGACCCGCGATGTCATAGAGAATTTCCTCGCCGACGTCGCAAAGATCAACTAATCTTTTTTTAAGATACGTTAGGCGGTGTTAGTCTCAATCCAATTCGGAAAGGGTATTTCTGGGTGTGGATAGATGAGAAATCCCACCGCGAATAATCGCGAATCTCCGCGAATCGCATTTTTCTTGCGTCGTCGTGCTCTGCTCCGGCTTATCGCCTACGCAGGAATCGCACGCCGTCTGGAAAAGTCCACGAGCTGAAAGCTCGTGAGACGTCTCAAGAGCCTTTGGCTCTTGGACAAATGCTAGAGGAAAAACCGGCGTGCCGGTTTTTCTCTCCGTTAACTTCTCTTTTTGTGTAATCAAAAAATAATGAAACAACAGAAAAACCCGCACGCGGGTTTTTCAAACAGCATTTTTCAAGAGAGGGTGCGATTCCTGCGTAGGCGATAAGCCGGAGCAGAGCACCCGAACGTAAGGAAAATGCGATTGGCGTTTATTCGCGGAGATTCGCGGTTGGTTTTTCTTAGGTTCCACACCCACCCCGCCTAAATCCCATTTACAGTACTTCTTTTACGAGATCCGATCCATCCCAGACAAACACCGTCGCTTTCCCTGTTTTCAGAAATGCCCGGACACGGGCATCGTGATCCTTTCTCACGAACCGGATACCTTCGTCGGAAAACTTCTGCAGAACGGCTTTGTGGAAAGCGATCTCCTGCTCCAGAAATGCAGTCTCGTATCCGATCGTCTCTTCAGCGATCTCTTCACACTCCTGATCGGAGATCAGATGGCCATACTCTCCGTGTTCATCAAGACCAGATATCTGCCGCCAGTCGATTTTTCCCCTGCAATCTGGTTCGCGGTGAAGCATATACGGATACACCCGGCAGATGGCAAACCGCTGATCATAGATTTTGCACCGGCGGTTTTCGTCCAGAAACACGCAGTCTCCGTTTTCCTGCGTTTTCAAAGCATACCCCGACACATAGAAGTTCCCGGACGGATCCGAGTAGGGAAAATCGGGCGCCGGGATCATTGACTCCGGCGAAAACATTTTCAGACGGTTGGCATCTTCTGAGAGAAGAAACACATGACCGTTGAACGCTTTTGTGCAGCATTTCCCGCAGCAGGTACAGGAAAATCCAATCTCTTTGATGATTCGCTCCAGATCCTCTTTTGGATATTTTGTGAGAAGGGCAAGCTCCTCCTCCAGCTCCTTGAGATTCTGCATCGGTGAAGCGGCCATTCAGAACTCCTTTTTCTCATAAAGCCTGACCGACACGAAGTACGAAGCGATGAACGCTGCAACTGAAACCGCCGCCGTGATCAGAATATAGATGAGAAGATTCCCGGTGAGGGTGTCTCCAAAGAGCGCAAACCAGCCGACCAGAAGGACCCCGATGACGACCATCAGAACAAACATCAGATATCTGGCTTTTTCCGAACCGAACTTGTAGAGAAGCGGAAACAGAAGTGCTCCGTAGAATAAGCCGAGAGAACCGACGAGAGCGATGAACCAGAACGGGGTCGCGGTTTCCGGCGTCAGATAATACGAAACACCGGCGATAATTCCCGAAATCACAATTGCGACGCCGAAGAAGAGGGTCGTCATCAGATATTTGGATTTCACGATATCTTTTCTTGTAACCGGCAGTGTCAAGGCGTATCTGTCCCACTTCGCCATATCATCCATCGTGAGGGAGGTCATCGGAAGGAGAGCGGCGAAGATCATCAGCAGGAAGTACACGGTCATGACATTTCCCATCGGAATAAAGATCACCCCGAAGATGAGAAACATCAGGACCAGGGTCTTGGTCATTGGGCGAAGGTTCAGCAGATCCTTCAACAGAAGACCGGAAAGAAATTGTTTCATACGGTTTTCCCCCGTGCATAAAACACCATAACCGATTCGGTCGAAACCGGGTCCACGATCATGTCCGGATGCCGAGCGATGAAGTTCATCTTATCTTTGATCAGGATCTCACAGCCGAACTGATATCTCCGGTATGTGAGGAAAGAGGATTTGTCAAGGGCATCGAACTCCTCGAGACTGCATTTGAGAATGCCCATATCATCCAGGATCTCATCTTTGGATCTGGAAAGCACGATCTTTCCCTCATGGATGAAGGTAAGGTAATCGGCGATTTTATCGAGATCGCTTGTAATGTGCGAGGAGAGGAGGATCGAATGCTCTTCGTCCTGTATGAACTCAAGGAAGATATCCAGGATCTCTTCGCGGATGACCGGATCGAGTCCGCTGGTCGGTTCATCGAGGATCAAAAGATCCGGGTGATGGGAAAGAGCCGCAGCGATCCCAAGTTTCATCTTCATTCCCCGGGAGTACTCTTTGATCTTTTTCTTTTCCGGCAGATCGAACTGTTTGAGATATTTGAGATAGAGCGGATCGTCCCAGTCAGCATAGATTTTCCCAAGGATCTTCGCCACGTCGAGCGCGGTGAGCGTGTCGTGAAAACTGCATTCGTCGAAGACGACACCGAGCCGGTTCTTGATCTCCTTTTCGTGATCAGCATAATCCAGCCCGAACAGTTTCACCGAACCGCTGGATTTTTTCGCGATCCCAAGCATCGTTTTTATTGTTGTTGTCTTTCCGGCCCCGTTTTCCCCGATAAAACCCATGATGCTTCCTTTCGGCAGACAAAATGATACGTTCTGCAGGGAGAAGTCGGGATATTCTTTACATAATTTATCTACACAAATCGCGTCAGACATTGTCATTCTCCTTCATAGATGAGTTCGAGCATTTCCGTAAGTTCCTGTTTGCCAATGCCGAAACTTTTCGCCGCATCGACGGCCTTTTGCAGATGTTCTTCAGCAAGGCGCAGTTGTTGTTCCCGGATCAGTTCGGTATTTTTTTTGGCGACGAAACTTCCCTTTCCAGGAACGGTTTCAATGAATCCGTCCCGTTCCAGATCAGTGTACGCCCGTTTTGTGGTGATCACGCTGATCCTCAGTTCTTTTGCAAGAAGACGCATACTCGGCAGAGGTGACTCAGGCATAAGCTCTCCGCTGATGATCATAGCTTTGATCTGCGTTGTTATCTGCTCATAGATCGGCTTTTCACTCGCATTGCTGATAAGGATCTTCACCTTTTCGTACCTGTTCTAATGTGTATAACGTATATACACATTAAGCTTTCGAACGGCTGAGTCCGGAGCGCCGTCGTATCCATCGGATACGTTCCAGTAATGCCGGATAATGACATTACCGAAGTTCTGGAAATGACGTAGCCGAATGTATCCTTATCGGGGATAAACCATAGCAGACCAATGATTCAGATTTCACAAACAGAGATACTATGACGTCATGAAAAATATGCCTCCTACCCCCAGATACATCGCAGAGAACCGGGAGTATCGGCTCAATATGTGGTTTTTACCTATAAACTAACGCCAAAAACCGTTTCAACGTGAGAGACAGTCCAAGTGCGGAGTGTTTATCAAGTTTCAAACCCTATAATAAAGTACTATAGGGGAAGTATCACTTGGGAAGAATAGAGAACGCTAATCAGGACGTATCAGATGACGGCAGTATTATTCGTGTAAAACTGCCGAATAAACGTATACGAGAACAATTTGCACAAGCTGAACTGATGCTTGGCTCAAACCACATCAGAGTACGATGCTCAGACGGCGTAACGCGCCTTGGGCGGATTAAGGGTAAAATCAAGAAACGGGTTTGGATTCGTGAAGGCGATATCCTTATCGTTGTCCCCTGGGATTTCCAGGATGACAAATGCGATATTATCTATCGATATACTACCCCTCAGGTAGACTGGCTTCGTGCCCACAAATATCTCTAACATTTTTTGCTTATGACAGAAATTCCAGATTTTACGAAGATAGCAAAAGCGCATGGACACACCTGCCCGGGAATTGCGCTTGGCTACAAGATTGCCGTCGTCGCTGCAAAATGGTCGGGAACTGAAACAAACATCAAAGTGCTGTCTCATTCAACCCGCTGTCCGCTTGATGCCCTCAAACAGACATTCGATTTACGGACCCACCCGGAACGGCTTATCGTAGAAGACACAAATACCGTCAGTTTTGTTTTGGAAAAACCGGACGGCAGCAAATTATTCATCGACGAGATCCCGGGAACAAAGGTCACAAGCGATGAACTGCACATGTTGAAAGGAAAAATCTCGGCAAAAACCGCGACTGAGGATGAAATCAAGCGGTACACTGAGATCCAGAACGAATTACTGCAGGTTATGCTTGACACGCCGGATGAAAAACTGTTCACCGTACGTGAAGAATAATAGAGAGATTACTCTCTGAACTGAAGAACATCTTCTACAGATGTAACATTCCAAGCCTCTTTTTGAAAGCCCGTCACTGATTTTTCCGAGTAGAGAGCTGCCGCCGCAGGCAGTCCTCCCTTTTCGTTGAGAGCAAAAAGCCGGTCGGCCGGTTCGTCAACTGGATGATCGATCACTGCCGAAACGGCTTTACGCATCTCCTGATAGGCAGTATTGACCGGATGATGTCTGATTGCATTTTCAAGCGCAGCCAATGCCTCCTGATATTTGGCCTGACATATGCATGCCTTGGAAAGACCTGCCCATGCTGCAGGGAACCGTTCGTTCATTTTCAATGCAGATAGATACGCTTCCGACGATGCATCATAATTGCCGGTTTCGTACTCCAGCATCCCTATCTCCGAGAAAATACGGGCACGAACCGGATTGGAGGGATTGGCGCGGAGAGCCAGACGGAACATCTGACGTGCTTCGTCCGGCATTCCAAGTGAGATGTAAGAACCCCCGATCCCGGAACATACCAGCGCCTTTTCATCGTCGCGGGTCGAACGATCAGTGAGAATATCACAGACAAGCATTCGGTCTTCGCGGGAAAGCATTGACAAAACCGGGCTGATGATCGGCTGGATATCCGTCCCGGCTTTCCAAGCATCCGTGACGGCAGTGTGAAGTTCACGGGCCGCGATATGCACGGGGGTATCTCCCAGGATCATGACCACGGCATTTTCTGCAGGCGCGGAGGCATACTCTTTTGCTTCGGCATACAAACCTGCAGCGACGGCCGCCTGGAACTTTTTTGCGGAGGAATTCTCACCGCTTATCGCGTCCGATCTATTGTACCAGAACAAAGCACATACGGGATCGAACCCGAAATAGGCGGCATCCCCTCGGGCAGTCAGTATCTCCGCCTGTTCCCGAATGTCCTTTTCCCGGAGAACGGCATTGTCGGGTTTTCCATCAGAGTCCAGAGCCAGGTTCATCTCGGAGATTCGGGACATTGCTCTGGAAAAGAGCGGTTCCTCAACACCTTCTTCTTCTATGATGCGTTCAAGATAGGCATACTCATCCAGATAATTGTATTTTTTTCTGGCAGATGAAGCGAGATCGAAGTAGAGTCTCACCCGGTCGGGAGACGGGAGTTCCTCCGCGATCGATGCGATACGGACGTAATAATCCCGCATATCCTCTCCGAGATCTTCGCCGACTTCGCAGAGATTTTTCAATCCGACCGCGGTCTCGTAGGGACCTTCGTTTCTGGCGAGAAGGAAGGCACTTTTATAAGACTCGAAAGAGTAATCGAAGTCACCGAACTCTGACAGAATAGCGCCCATGAGTTCGAATGCCGGCCTTTCTACCGGTGTCTGCGGGAATGCAAGTGTGATGTTTGCATACAGGTCGAGAGCTGCATCATGATTTCCCGAGGCATACAGCCAGTTTGCCGTGGACAGGGCAGGATCCGGTGTATCAAGGGTCAGAAGCGGGGCGGCGAATTTTGCCCATTCATCGGGCGTTGTCCTTGGCATATTCAGCCAGATGATTTTTTCTTCGCGGGTCAGCGTGGAGAACCAGGCTCCGGCAACGCAGATGATGATATCATAGATGATATCGGGAGACAGCGTTTCGGCACCGCCGAGTACGGCAGCATACTCATCGAGAGGGAAGGAGTGCCAGAACGGGCGGCGGCCAACGCCAAAATAAAGGTCGGGATTCTCGATCTCTTCAACCGTCAGCCGGCGACTTTTGAGCTGCCACCAGCTTTCCGGGTACGGACTTCCAGAAGCGGAAACGATCTCGGCAGCCATATTCGTCCCGGATATCTGCGAACGAAGAAGAGCGGCTATGGCAAGTTTTCGGTTTTCATCAGCGTTCTGTACTGCAGACTCATACGCTGATTTCAGCCATTCGTCGAGTGGGAGAGGCTCGTATTCTTCGCTGCATACCTCCTGAAAAAGACCGAGGAGGAGAGATCTGTCTGATTCGTGTCCGAGAATTGATGAAAGTACCCTTGCATGAAATCCGCCGTCGACACTCATTCGGTGAAGAAAAAGATTGGACAAAACGATTTCTTCATGACCTGCTTCCTTTGCCTCTGTATCACCGGCAAACAATGTCAGATAGTCGCAGAAGTACTGCTGTGTTAGGTTCCCCTCACGGACACGCATAATTACCAGTGTTTAGTTGTCAGTCTATGTATTTCTTCTGATGCGAAAAGGAACTGACCGAAAAATAGTGTAAAACGGTTGAGGGGAAAAATCCCCTCTCCGGTTTTTAAGTTTAAACGAGTTTGGAAATCGGGCCGTCTTCGACAGCGATGGTTCCACCGAAGTCTCTGAAGGCTTCAGCAAGGACAATGTCCGAGAACGCAGTTGCGGTCGCGGCGCCTTCCATGTTCTCGATCGGGCCGTACATGATTAAGTCTGCACCAAGGGTCATTGCCATAATGTTACAGCCGATATCCGGTGAAGACCATGCAGCCTGACGGACGCCTTCGATGCCGCCGTAGTGGTGGTGGAACATCTGCTCTGCAAGGAGCGGCTTGTCTGCGTACTGCTCGTGGATGTTCTTTCTCCAGCGTTTCAGCCAGGTCCAGGACACAGTCATGTTGTGGTATGCACCACCGGTTGGCATACCGTGAATTGCCTTGCATGCAAGGATTTCACGGTAGGAACCGAATGAACCGAGACCAAGGGGAGTTGCTGCAGTGTCGAGAATCGGGCGGGTGATACCGCATTCTTCTGCGATCTGAAGCATACCTTTTGCCTGACCTGCGACACCGCCGTCGACGAGTGCTTTCTCACGTCCGGCAACAGATGAGTCACCCGGGTTGAATGCCAGAACGATTGCGGAGTTCACATCGGACTCTGCAAGTGCCTGAACGTTCTCCGGAAGGATCGAACCGTTGATCGAGTTGTAGATTGCGCGGTCTGCAAGACCAACTTCCGTAACGTATTTCGTTGCGTGGACAAGTGCTGCCGGAGCAGAGGAGTCCATCAGGAATGCGGTCTTGTTGTCGATACTGTCGAACCAGGAGAAGTATGACTCGAAAGCCTCGCCGTGTTCTGCGAGAATCTGGAGGAAGTACTTGTTGCCGGTAATGTCAGAAAGTTCCTGACAGCGGTTCCAGAGTGCTTCTGCTTTTGCTTTGTCAATCTCACCGGTGTGATCGTTTAAAACGATCTCGTGTTTGTTGTAGAAGATCGAGGGTGAAAGCACACGCGGATACTCTCCGGGCTGTCCACCAATCTTCGTTCCATTAAAGTCAAAGACCTGCTGTTCTTTTTCAAACTTGAACATATTGGCACCTCATTACATGAATAATAACCCTGACATCCAGTAAATGATTACCAGGAAGGCAATGATACCTGCTACAAGTCCGTAGAGGATACCGATGTCACGGCCAATTTTTCTTCCGACACGCATCGCAATTTCTGCGTCCGTGAACTCAATCTTTTGCTCGATTGCATCAAGACGTTTCTCGATCTCGAGGAACTGGGGGTTGGCGCTTGCAACCGTTGCACCGCCTTCTGCTCCGCCGGCATCATCAGTTAACTGAATGACGATCGGGTCAGCAGCGAATGCTCCAGGATCTCTGCCTTTGAGCTCGTTGATCTTTGCGGAGATCTGACCCATGTCTTCGGTCTCCATGATGTTAACGAGTTCAATCTGTTCCTGGAAACGTTTGATGTGTTCTGCCGTCAAGTTCTCAAGGAACGGAATAGCACCGGTAGAACCGACGATCTTTCCGCCTTCAACTCCATTCTTGTGCATTGCTTCGATGGACTGACCGGAAAGGTGACCCTTAACTTCAGTACCACAAAGCAGAACAAACCGGATGTTTGGGTTTGAAATGACGTTTGCAACAACTTTCTCGATACCGAGGTTTTCAGTCTTACAGGAACCTGCAAGAGCTGCGCCTGCGGCACAGATTCCGGCCTCATCAAGGTGGGAACCCATGGTGATAACAGCGACTGGGCTGTTTGCATCACCGGTGTGGTAATCTCCCTGAATGATCGGCCATCCATTTGCTGGTGATTTTTTATCTGCCATTTTTTTCACCTCAGAGTAACACCAGCACTGGTACAAGAATCAGAACGAGAGCAAGAACGAGACCTGCGGCAAATCCAACAAGACCTGAGCTCGAGATTGCGGAGTCGACCTTGTTTGTTCTGGCAAGAATCTGGCCCTTGTATCTGATATTATCCACCATCTTGTCGATGGCGGCCATTCTAATAATCGAACCTGCCATTTTAGATCACCTGAACACCGATAAGTGCACCGAGAATAACCAGAGATACGATCAAACCGATCATGAGACCTTCGATCTTGCCTCCGTAGAGACCGGATGCGAATCTGTTACGGTAACCGATATCAGTGACCATCATCTGGATCGCTTTGATGCGGGCGGTAATGAGTGCCATTTCGCCGGTCAAAGGTTCTTCTTCGCCGGATTCAGCACCTGATGCGCCACCTTTATCGTCATCAGACAACTGGACGACCATCGGGTCTGCACCGAATGCTCCGGGATCCCGGGCCTTGAGCTCGTTCATTTTTGCGGAGATTTGACCGATGTCTTCGGTCTCCATAATATTTACGAGTTCAATCTGTTCCTGGAAACGTTTGATGTGTTCTGCCGTAAGGTTCTCAAGGAACGGAATCGCACCGGTAGAACCGACGATCTTTCCGCCCTCAACACCATTTTTGTGCATTGCTTCGATAGACTGACCTGAAAGGTGACCTTTCACTTCAGTACCGCAAAGCAGAACGAAACGGATGTTCGGATTCGAAATGACGTTTGCAACGACCTTCTCGATACCGAGGTTTTCGGTCTTACAGGAACCTGCAAGAGCTGCACCTGCGGCACAGATTCCAGCCTCATCAAGGTGGGAACCCATGGTGATGACAGCAACGGGGCTGTTTGCATCACCGGTGTGGTAGTCACCCTGGATGATCGGCCATCCGCTTGCCGGCGATTTCTTGTCTGCCATTTTAGATACCTCCGAAGTAGAGAGCAAATGCAAGGATGAAGGCCACAAACAGACCTACCGCAAGACCGTACCAGAGAGAGGTAACCATACCTGCTTTCATGAGAGTCTTTTCACGGCCGGGGAAACTGTTTAAGAAGTTACCTTCACCAGAAAGCATGCCGACAAGATCTTCAGCAATTGTTTCGAGTTCTGCCACCTGATCGATAACCGGCTGATAGGATACACCGGCAGTCGTTACGATACCTGCTATGGGGTCAGCTACGAGGCCAAATTCCGGTAATACTAATACATATCCCATTTTTGTTTCCTCCTAACTTACTCCTCCGCGTCGGAGAACGGCTTGGCATCAAGCCAGGCTGCTGCGTCGCGCTTGGATAAGGCGAGATATTTGACATAGGACACGAACCATCCAATGATAGCCACGATAAGTGAAATCCACGCTGCTGCCAATGAGACGAAGACGAAGGAAATCACTGCCATGATGATCATGGAAAGGAAACCACACTCGATAGCGAGCATGTTGGTTCTGTCCTGTTTCTCGCCTGGACCGAGACATGCGTTGAACGGGTGCTGGAGAGCGATTGCACCGAGCATGAATGAAACTGCGATTACACCTGCACCAATGTAGGATGCATTGTAAACAGTGACACCTAGGATCTCGATGGTGGCGATTCCAGTAAAGCCAACGGTTCCGGTTGCAACGACGCCAAAACCCATAAGAGCAAGGGCACCGACTGCGGCGAGTTCTGCGATACTTCTGGTCATCACCGGAATCTTCATGTTCAGAACGGAGTTTGAGATCCATCCAAGGAAAAGACCGACGATGAGAGCAATGATTAATCCTGCAACCGGTACGATCCAGATGCTGATTCCGCCAAGGGTAGCTGCAAAGAGGAGGGCAATGACACCGGATCCGAATGCGAGCATACCGGCAGAGGGAACACCAGTTCCGATACCATAGCTGCAAAGCTTTTTGATTGTGCTGTTACCCCAGATCAGGGCACCGACTGCTGCAAATCCACCAAAGAATGCAAGGTAGTCGACACCGATGACTGTACCAATGATAGCGATGTAAAGGGATACCAGTGAAATAACGGCTCCAATGACCATAACTTTGTTATGCGGAATTCCGTCGTGGGATGCTTCAACTTTTACTGACATTTTTTACACCTCAGAATAATGCCACCACCAGCATTGCAACGAGACCGCAAACAGCTGATGCTAAGATTGCGGCGACGATTGCACGGGGGAAACGTTTGAACTTCGGGTCGTGCGGACCTTCAATGGTTCCGGTAATGTTGTAAGCAGAAAGTACTGCGATAACAAGGAACATACCGATTGCAAAGATGCCTGCAAGACCAACAGAGAGCATGTTGATGTCTGCTGCGCCAACAAAACCAAGTGCCGGAAGACCAGCATTGTAGAAGTTGAGAAGTTCAATGTAGATGAGTGTTCCGCCAAGACCACCGAAGAGACCACCGATAACACCGCCAACATAAGAGATGAACGGTAAACCGTGACCTTCGGTTCCCTGGGATTTGTATGCTGCCTGTAAGTCACCAGTAATTGGGTCTTTTTCGACCTTACCGGAGGCTGCCGGGATACCCATGCCGAAGACATAGGAGATGTTCACCATAAGACAGGTGATTGCCATCATTAATGCACCGCCAATTGCTCCACTGGCGAGTGCGACTCCAAGACCTAACTCTGCTGCCCATGCTCCTCCAAAGAGTCCTGCAAGACCTGCACCAGTTGCAAGCATTGCGACACCGGTAGCGATACCGGGTGCCTGACCCATTGCTGCCGGCGCTCCGCCGACGGGAACAAAGTGAACACCAAATGCGATTAAGGCTGCACCAAGGATGATCAGACACAGAGTCTGAAGAACGAACATTGCACCGCCTGCGAGGATGCCGGAACTTCCAAGGAAGTAAGCAGCAGCAACGAGAACGATGGCAATGACGATTGCGATGACCGAAGGAATTGGCTGGAATGAGCCGGCGTTTGCTCCGGGTTTAGCTGCAATTGCACTCATATTCAGGCCTCCACGGCGTAGGGTCCGTAATTCTTGCGTGCCCAGACTTCAACGTAACGGTCGATGATCATAAAGATGATGATTACAAGTGCTCCGACGATAACGGCACCCCATCCGGCGAGGTAGTCCTCGAAGATGATGGTACGCCAGAGTTCGAAGAAAACAATTAATCCGAAACAAAGACCTGACGCGGGTCCACCGAATTTCGCGGTGAAGAAACCGTTGTCGATTGAGCTTCTCTGTCCTGCTTCTGCATAACGAACGATGTTACCGGATGCAGAGATCGGGACACCAGCACCGAATTTCTGATTCTGATACTGACGCTCTTTACCGTAGTACGGGTTACCGGTTGCAGAACCTGCTGCACCAAGAGCAAGACCCCATACGATACCAAGAAGCGGGAGAGCAAACGGATGTCCAATGACTGTCATCATGAGGTAACAGACGGTTACCGTTGCAAAGATAGCTACGAATGCGTGAGCCATAGTCACGGTCGTTACTGATTTAACAACATCAATAAAGACCGGCTGTCCAAACTTGGAAAGACTTGCGGTTCTTCCAAGGTATGCAGTAGTTGCGTAAACTCCCTGCACAAAGGTTGCGAGAACTGTTCCGAAGATGATTGCGAGGATTGCATTGACTCCTAACATAAGGAATGCCCATGCAACACCACAAGCAAGGGTCACCCACAGGGTGTATGCTGGTGGTTCTCCACTCACTGCTTTGTTATAGATACGGTGAGTGTATCCCATCTGCGGTGCGAGCTGGACCTGAGAGTTCGGGTCACCTTGTGATCCGATGTTGGACTCAGTATCTTCGGCTGCACCGGCAACCGCTGCGAGAGCTCCCGCAAGGGCAGTTACTCCAATGCCGATTATAATTTCTTGCATGTAAGATTCTCCCTTGAGTTTTTGTTTCCCGATTGTGGATAACTAATCAGGAACCTAATATGTTTCAGCACCACAGGCTGAAACGAAGGATGCGTCTCAAGTGTTCGTAAAACGTTACCACTCTAAAGAATGGAGTACAAAGTGTGGACGAATATTCTATTTCATTCATAGATATATAAGACATGCGAAAATTGTGCAAGAAAAGCTCAGAGATTCAGTATTTTACTAAAATAAGACGGGAAAAACCTGGATTTAAATTCAATTAATTTGTATTAAGAATAATCAAGTTGATTAAAACTAGTGAAGTTTAATTCAAGACAATAAATATTGTTGAAATCTCCGATATAATACCTTTGTTGTCGGACTTTTTCAGAATCAGCATATAAATAAAAAGACCACCTGCGCGTTTTTCACAGGAGAATAAAAAAAAGTGAGTGGTTAATGAACCACTTACTGTGCCGGGATGATGAGGGATCTCTCGCCGGCCGGCATGAATTCGCGGATTGCTCCCTTGGCGAATTCTGCACGCGGGTGGGCGAAGTCGAACTTCAGGGCCGGGTCTGCGAAACAGATCTTGATCAGCGGGGAGAGCGTCCATGCATCGCCGCGGCCGAAGTGGGCGGAGGCTGCAATAGCTGCGTATTCTCCCTGGTGACCGACGTTCATTGCATAGTTCGGGTAGTTCGGTCCACGGAACTCGCCGATACAGCCCTCGTCGGGTCTGATGGAGAGTGAGTTTGCGGAACCGCACTGGTCCTGCAGATCGTAGCCGAAGAAACCAAGTCTGGACCATCCGTCTTTGTGCATAAGCATGGACAGATACCAGCCGTTGAGACCGGCGTTGGAGTTTGCCGTTGCAATGGATGTGGTGATACCGGATGCTGCTGCAAGAACAGATGCACGCTGGGATCCACCGAAGTGGTCTTCCATCATGGT
>DAHC01000008.1:19161-85165 GCA_002498375.1 Methanocorpusculum sp. UBA424 | reverse complement strand
TCCTGGGTTGCTTTGACTTTGTCTTTCGGGTTCGGGTTCTTCCAGTCAATCTTGTACTTGTCGTGGAGGTAATCCATTCCGTAGTAGGTGAAGTCATCAAGGACGTTATCCGTGTAGGCTGCAGTTGCGTACTGGGTGAAACCGACACCGCCGGACATATAGGATCCGAGCCAGATCTGGTCAAAGAGCATGGCGCCTGCTGCGACATTTTCCAGGGATGCTTTTGCCGGGTCGTTCGGGTTGACACGGTCTGCCTGGATCATATCGGAGAAGTTACCAAAGAGCATTCCTCCGGGCTCATTCGGACCACGTGCACGGCGTGCCGGCAGGTGGTGGGCCATGTTGATGACACCAGCGTGCTTTGCTGCAAAGGACAGGTCAGCGACGGCTGCTTCACCGGCGCACATACGGTATGCGGCAATGAAGGACATACCGATCTGCATGGCGGACCAGCGGGAGGTCGTTCCTCCATCGCAGGTACGGCCGACGATGGTCGGCATGTGAACGCACTGCCAGAGGGATTTGCCGACTGCTGCCTGAAGGGCCTCAGCCTGCTTCTTCGGGAAGAGCTTCTCGACGTCGATGACGAACTGGGGCTCAAGGTTGTCGGCGAGTTCCTGGTCACCGGTAAAGACACGGACGTAACAGTCGTCGGTAAGTCCCGGATGGGTCTCGACCATGTGTTCCTGAACGACGGCGCCTCCGGGCATTGCGTGGTTGACAACGTGGAGATACTCGTTGATGGTTTCAGGAGTAACTTCCTTGCCGAGACGCTTCTGCAGGGTCTGGTGGGCCATGTCCATGGACACGATTACGGTTCTGCGGATATCATCCCACATCTGCTGCATGGCAGCATTGTTGACGAAGTGCAGGTCATCACCCTCAACGAAGGTTCCGGTGCCGGAGACTTCATAGGTCATCAGCTGACGCTGACCCATCGGGATACCGCCAAGGTGGCAGCGGTTCGGGTCGTACATGGAGATTCCACGTGCAGCTTCGATCTTCTTGTTCTCGGCCATGAACTCCTTCTTACGGGGAGACTGCTCAAGACCATTGAATTTATAGAATTCTGCAGTAGTGGATGCAACATCCTGTTTGGGGAACTTCTGCTTGAGTGAGTCAAGGAAAAGTTTCTGGGTCTTTTCTACTTTTGCCATATTACTCAGGCCTCCTTGGGCATGAATCCGTATTTGGTACGGAGGGCGTGGATACGCTGAACGTATGCAACATATTCACTGTCAGAACGGAATGAGGTTCCGACAAGGGAGTGGAACATCGGGGTGTTGGCTTTGAGCCAGGCTGCGTCCATCGGTTTGCCGACAGCGACTTTGCGGTCGAGTGGGACACCGACCTGGTCTTTGATGTATTTTACAACACCATCTTTGTCAAGGATACAACGCTGGAGCATATCGAACATCATACCGTTCTCTGCGAGACGGAGTGAGTGTCCATGCACGGTTGCACCGCGGATACCGGTGGTTGCCGGGTCGAAGATAGAGGTCTCGATAAGCTCACGTGCGTATCCTTCAAGGTCACGCTCGCGGCACTCGACGATCTGACGGCCGGAGAGAGTTCCCGGGTCGATACCGCGGAAACGGTAGCATTCGAGATAGGTTCTCTGGTAAGGCTGGGACGGTCCGTTCAGCATAGAGTCAGCGAACTGAATGTATCTGACACGGTCACCGGCTTTTGCGCCTTCGGTTGGTTTAACGATCTTGCGGATCGGGCAGTCGGGTTCTCCCTGCTCTGCGAGTGGGGGGTGTGCCGACGGGTATGCCTGTCCTGGTGCACGGTGTCCCATAATAAGGACGATGTCCTCATCAGTGACGCTGCGAATCTTTTCGAGCTTTACGTTCGGGTTCATCTGGTTGCGACGTACTTCCGCAACTTTGGAGGTTCCCGGACCATACTGTGGTTTGTATGCCATAGTTTGTTCACCTAGTTTGTAGATTTGATTATTCTGAGTACTTCATGAATGACATCTGACATGGCCACACGACTTGGCGTCTGTCCCCGGGTGATCCCGGTCACAAGTCCCATTACGGTGCCTTTGGTCCGAATGTCGTCTGGTTTTGGCATGACGTACGCGGTCTTAACTCCGGCTTTTGCAAGATCCTCATAATCAACTGGAGCCTGACAGACAACAACGGCATTTACGTTGCATTCCTGCAGGATCTTCCTTGATTTGTGGACCACGTGAGACCGTATGTTGCCGTGGTGAAGAACAGCCACTTTATGGCGTTCTATCTGTTCTATCTCGCGGTCGAGAATTCCGAAATTTGAGCCGAGTGATACCCCGCCGATATCTGCATCAGGCGGTACACCGCTGCCTGCGTTCAGCACCAAGGTACTTACGCTGTATTCGATCCCCTGCTGCCGCAGTGCTGACGTAATATCGCAGACAGGTTTTGTGATATGTCTCCTGCCGGGAGACATGCCCACGATGATGACATCAGGATTTTTACATTCAGAGATGGTTCCCCTCTGAGCAAGAGATCCCCCCTTGCCCATACCCATACTCTGTCTGCAGTCGACGAGTTGTGTTACACGACCAAGCGGCATGTTTATTTCGTTCCCTGAAGGATGATAGGGCGCTGTTTGCTTTTTGGATCGCTCATTCCGAGAATTCGTTTGTCATCGACAATACCGTATTTGGCATAGTCGGTGGTCGTCATATTCGACCGCATGTAGGTACCTTCGGTGATTCCATACGGGAATTTGTCAGCGAAGACCTCATCGCATGCCGCCTTGACAAGCGGAATCACAGAAGCATCTTCCAATTCAAGAAGAATTGCACCGACCTGAACGTGGAGAAGATAATCTTCACCGCAGACCTTAATGACACGCCGGAGTGAGTTATCATTGACCGTGCCTCTGGCCGGACCGTAAGGTACGGTAGCCGGAAGGTTTGGACCATTGAGCACAAGGCGGCGTATCCCATCTAACGTGCAGATTTTTTCGAGAAGAATCTCGGTGGTCTCTGGATTCAGGAATCTCGTGGGGACGATTCTTAGTTGTGGGTATGTTGATTCTGTCATTCTAATTCCTTTCCGCTTACGCAGAAATCAATACAGGCTTATACTGCTTTTGCAATTGCCTGGAGCGGGTGGGCAAACTCGTCGATCTGACCGAAGGTTTCACCATAGATCTTGGCGGTTCCTTCCGGAGAGAACATCTGAGTACCTGCATCAAGTGCACAAGCTGCAACGATACAGGGCATACCAACACCTGCTGCGTGACGGGTAACGACGTGGTTTCCGTTGAAGATACCTGGTCCTCCGCCACCATAGATGGAGTGGCTGAAGAAGGAGAAACCGACCGCAACACCCATCGTTCTTCCGAAGTCAGAGCCTGGAAGTCCGGTTTCGTGTTCGATAAGGTCGTTGAAGTACAGTAAGGTTGAAGATACTGCCTGAGCGAAACGTCCGGCACCACAGTTGACCATGGTTG
Source organism: Methanocorpusculum sp. UBA424 (assembly GCA_002498375.1). GTDB lineage: Archaea > Halobacteriota > Methanomicrobia > Methanomicrobiales > Methanocorpusculaceae > Methanocorpusculum. Next base: position 81,715 of record DAHC01000008.1, on the reverse strand, counting down.
CTGCAAGAGTTCCTGCAGAGGTGTATGCATTCCAAAGCATTGGGTCTTTGGTTTCGTAGGGTTTGAAGTAGCCGCCTTTTGCTGCTGCACCCTGCTTGATGACTTTGTCTTCAACCGCACGCTCGACTAAGGACTGGACAACAGTACCAACAGTACCGGTCTGGCCGTTCTCTTTTACAAGGTCGTAGACGATGTTGTTTGCGTTCAGACCCTGGTATGCGAGAAGTAAGAGCTGGGCACGCTCGAATGGACCGATAGCGGCACCCATTTCGAACTCTCCTGCCTGTTCAAAGACAGAAGTAAGTGCTGCACCCTGCATTGCATTGCGGTGGGTGATCATCACAGACTGGTTTGCCGGGATGTTACGAAGTGCGTATCCAAGAGACTCGTTGTTCTGCGGGATAGACATGATCATAGAACATGCTCCGCCTGCGAGATCCATCGTGACCGGGTAGGTACCGAATGCTGCTGCTTTGACGGTGTTTGCGTTGAACATGTCAACGTTGAACTGCTCGACAACTGCATAGGTGGTTGCTGCTGCAACAGAGGTCAGTGCTGCATCGTAGGTTGCTGCTGCTGCAATACGTGCCGACGGGACTTTCACTAACAGAAGTTTTCCGCCGTTGTAGCGTTTAATCATCGTGTCGTCGCCTGCTTCAACAGAGACGTACTCTTTGATTTTTGCTTCGATAGCATCGATGTTGCCGACGATATCAAGGTTGAGTTCACGACCAAGGATCTGCTGGTGCTTGCCGATCTTACCGGTCTTTAATGCATCCTGCATGCCGCCAAGGTTGACCGCAACGGTCCTCTTGGTGTCGTCGATGATTTTCTTAATTGCCGGGTTAACCAGCGGGCTGATCTTTTCGAGTGCGACATTGCTCTTTAAGAGCTTGCCGTTGTCGTCGTAAAGGTCGATTACATCTTTGTATTTTGCCATAATTTTTCCTCGTTTGTAAGGTGATTTGATTGGCTGTTTTACCGTTACTTTTCCTGAAAATTGCTGATTGTCGCTAATAGAATCACTGATGGTTGGTGACGGTTACTTTTTCACGTCCACGGCCGGGTTTTGTAAAACCTTTGGCCAGGCAGATATGCATAGCTATCATATCTGCCCCCTCTCGGGACATTTTAACTGTATCTTTGTGTCGAGATATAAGGATTCTCCTTACAAAAGAGGGGGTGAGCCGCATCGAACATATCCAGTATTTCGGAGATTTTTGTCAATCCGAGTCTATTTGAGGGGTTTTCCATACGAAACAGTTTTTTTAGATGTGTTAAAAATAAATTTTGTAATACTTTATTTGCAAATAGAGAGTTTGGAGTACTACTATAGTGTGCGCCCCCTCTAAGTAAATAATGAGAAGAGTTCATGAAAACCCAGATGAGCTTTTTATTCAGCGCCCCCAACCATACTACTACAATGTTAAGATTTGCCGTAATAGGACACAAAGCGGTCACGACGCCGGATTTCTCTCTAAACGATATGCCGGGAGGAGCCGGGCGTATGGACGTTTTGTGCAGATGCATCAACGCCTCATTTTTTTTGAGTCACGACCTCCGGCGAAACACCGAATGTTTTCTAATCCTGAAAGGAGGGGAACAGGCCGATCCTGCGAACACGGTCACGCTCCGGTTCTCAGGTGAAAAAATTAAATCCCTCAACCCCGACGAGAGAAGTGCGGGAGCCCTAATAAAAAAAGCACTCGTAACCATTCCTGAAGAAGAATATCAGCGGGCGGCCCCGGGCATATCCATCAGAAAAAGCGGCCTTTCCAAACTGCTCGAAGAACATCAGTTTGCAGTTCTCGACGAAAATGGAGAGGATATCAGAACAGCAGAGACTCTTCCTGAGAATTTCATATTGAGCGATCATCAGAACTTCACCGAAGAGGAAATGGAGCTGATCAAAGACCTACCAAAATACTCGGTCGGCCCCCGTGTTCTCCACGCCGATCACACAATTATAATAATCCTCAACGAGTTCGACCGGAGAGGAGAACAAACCTAAATGGTTTCCCGTCCAATAATAATGAATCAAATGCTTGAACTCGTCAACGCCATATTAGAGTACGGCGATATTTGCGATCACTGCCTTGGACGGTTGTTCGCAAAAAAATCATTCGGACTCACCAACGAAGAACGGGGCCGTTCGCTCAGAATAGCCCACGCTCTCGCATATAATATCCCCTACAAACCATACGAAAAAGGAACCTGCTGGGTCTGCAACGACTTATTCGATACCATCCCCTACTGGGCTGAAAAAGCAGCAGCGGCCGTACAAGGAATCGAACACGAAACATTCGTCATTGGAACAAGAGTTCCCCCGATGATGGCAGAATCGGAAGAGATGCTATGGTCGGATCTATCGCTTGACAATCCCGAACCCCTCAAATCCGAGATGAACCGTGAAGTCGGAAAGGCAGTTTCAGCCCTTACCGGCAAACACGGAAATCCAAAAAATCCCGAGGTCACCATCGTCCTGAACATCGCCGACGACTGCGTCGAGGTTCAGATCGCATCCCTCTACTTCTACGGCAGATATCTGAAATATGAACGCGGAATCCCGCAGACTCACTGGGACTGCCGCGCATGCAAAGGGAAAGGCTGCGAAATATGCAGCTTTACCGGCAAACAATACCCCACTTCCGTAGAGGAACTCATAGCAGAAGCACCAAAACGGATTTTTGCCAGTGACTGCGGGGTTCTTCACGGAGCGGGAAGAGAAGACATCGATGCGGTGATGATCGGGACCGGAAGACCCTTTGTTATGGAGATGCAGAACCCGAAAAAACGCACATTTGATTTAAAAGAGCTGGAAAATGCAATTAATGCATCCGCCAACCCGCGGGTAGGAGTCGTCCTGGAAAGCTGGTCCGACAAAAAAACGGTGGAAATGCTTAAATCAAACAAAGGGCATAAAACATACAGGATTCTAGTCTCAATAGATGACCGTATCTCTCTGGAAACCGTGCAAAATGCCGTATCCCAGCTCAAAGGAGCCTGGATTGATCAGCGCACGCCTGAACGGGTCTCCCATCGGCGTGCAGATCTCGTTCGAAAGAGACAGGTCATTGACATAGGAGTTCTTGGTGAAGAGAATGGACTTTACCGGCTTGAAGTGCTTGGTGAAGGCGGTCTCTACATCAAAGAACTCGTATCAGGAGACGGGGGCAGAACAACGCCCAGTCTTGCTGAAATCCTCGCCGTACCCGCCAAAGTCGTCGAATTAGACGTGGTGCAGGTAGACGGATTACCAAATATTGGAGATGAGTAAACATGGCAAAGCACAATGGAATTAAAAAACGGACAAGATATAAGTTACAGAAAACCCTGCGTACCCGCGGTATGCCCAACGTGACCAAGGTCATTCAGAACTTCGATGAAGGACAGAAAGTTCACCTTGTCTTAGACTCAAGCGTTCAGAAAGGTCAGCCCCACCCGAGATTCCACGGAAAAACCGGAACAATCGTCGGCAAGAGAGGCAGAGCCTGGCTCCTTGAGATCAAAGACGGCAATGCAACCAAAACTGTCATTGCAAGACCGCAGCACCTCACGGCGCAGAAATATAATTAAACCCCCACATACTTATTTTATATTTATCAGGAGTCTTGCATGAAAGTAAAGAAAATTATCAGTGAAGATATGATGACCCTCCCGGAACTTCGCGAAGAACTTATTGCGATCCGTGAAAACCGTTCCAAGGGAGAAGAGGGTGACGACACCGCCAGGAGCATATCATACGAACTGCGTAAAAGTATTGACCATGCAGACAGTCTCAGTAAATGCAGCGTTGAATCGGCAAAATCCCTCCTTGCTATCCTTGGATCCATGGAAAAAACGAAGCCGGAGATCGCCTGCAGGATAGTAAACATCATGCCAAAGAGCCGTGATGAGATCCGGGCAATTTACGCGAAAGAGCGGTTTACTCTTCTCCCCGAAGATCTAGATCAGATTCTTGACTCTCTGCATAAATTCGAGTGAGTGGTAGAAATGCCGCCAAAAACTGAGAGGACCGATAAGAAGGAAGTTGAAGCTATTGTCCTTGACTATCTCCAATGGGGGTATGCAAGCGACCGGCGTCCTTTGAATCAGCGCGAATCCATTATTCTCGCAGTAGGTACTGACCAGTTCAAACTCCTCGAACTCATCGCAAAGAAAGACGTTGCGATCAATCTGCACGACAAAGTCTACATCGGTGAAGATGAAAGAAAACATGTCGAACGGGTAAAACGCCGCTTATCTTACGATGAACTGACTCCGACTGCAAAAGGCGAGCTTGAACCGGTCGTCGAGAAAATCATCGCAGAGTCTGAAGGACGGTTCGTGGAGTTTTACAACACCGCGGTTCCCATCAGTCTCAAGATGCACATGTTAAACCTCCTTCCCGGGTTCGGTAAAAAAACACTGACCGACACCCTGGAAGAAAGACAGAAAAAACCGTTTGAAAGCTTCGAGGACATCCGTACCCGGGTGAAGACCCTCCAGAAACCGGAGAAGTTTATCCGCGAACGGATCATGCTTGAACTCGAGAATCCGGAAGAGAAGTATCATCTCTTTACCTCTAAATAATCCTTTTTTATGAAAGCGCCAAAGGATCAGCATTTTCTGATTGATACAGAGGCCGTGGATTTTATCGCCGATTCAGTCCCGATTCAGGGGAGGACTGTGCTTGAGGTCGGACCGGGGGGCGGAGTTTTGACGGCAGCACTTCTCGAGCGGGGAGCAAACGTCAGAGCCGTCGAACTGGACGGAACACTTCTGCCGAACCTTGAACAGCGTTTCGAAGACGAACTGTCCACCGGTCAGCTGACCATCACCCGCGGTGATGCTTCGAAGGTGCCGCTTCCTGCATTTGATCTGGTCATTGCAAACCTTCCCTACTCCATCTCCTCGAAGATCACGTTCCGGCTTCTTGAGATAGGATTCGAGACCGCTGTTTTGATGTATCAGTGGGAGTTTGCCAAACGAATGGTATCTCCGCCGGGCGACGGAGAATACGGCAGACTTTCCGTAATGGTGCAGACCTATGCCGACGTTGAACTCATCCTCAAACTCCCGCCCCGGGCATTCAGCCCCCCGCCGGAAGTTGATTCGGCGGTCGTAAAAATCATTCCGCATGAACCGTCGGTAAAAATTCTCAACCGCGAGGTCCATGCAGTTCTCGTTCGCGAACTCTTCTCCCACCGGAGAAAAACCATCCTGAACGGACTCAAAGGAATGAAAAGCATCTACGGTGAAGAGATCATGACAAAACTCATCGGCAGTCTCCCAAAAGATCTCACAGGCAAACGCCCCGAGATGCTTTCAGTCATAGATTTCATTGAGCTTGCCAACCGGCTAAGTGATCTGATATAATGGATATCGACAGGACCCAGATCTATTTTCCCTCTGACGATACGTATCTCCTGATAAAAGCTGCACGTTCCGAAGTAAAGCCGGCCGACCGCGTTCTCGAGATCGGGACCGGATCGGGAGCCGTGGCAAAATCCGTATCTGAAGTAACACCGGATGTCCTCGCCGTCGAAATAAATCCCCACGCGGCAAAATATGCACACGAAGTAAACGGTATCGAGGTCATCAGAGGGGATCTCTTTGATCCAATCTGCGGCGAGTTCGATCTGGTCTTATTCAATGCACCCTATCTTCCGACCGATCCGGAAGAGCGGATTGACGACTGGCTTGAGTATGCTCTCGACGGAGGGCCGACCGGCCGGGAGGTCGTTGAGCGGTTTATCCATGAAGCACCCCCTCACCTTTCAACAGTCGGACGGATCCTCCTTCTCATCTCCTCCCTTACCGGGATCGATGACGTGCTGAAGATCTGTCAAACAGAAGCATTGATCGCTCTCGTCGTCGCAGAGGAAAAGCAGGAAGACGGGGAGATCCTGTATGTTCTTCGGATCTCGCGGGATCTGTGTTCCCTTTGCAAAACCTAATTAATCCATGAATCCCCAATGTAGGATATGTCTCGTATATTATCAGAACACGATATAGCCCTTCTTTTAAAACTCGCACCCGAGTGTGACACACTTGTCTGCGGAAAATCAGAAACAGCGTTTCGCTCGATCCTCCCGCCGGTAGCCAACCATTATGCAAAGGATGCGGATGATTTCGCAGCACGGCTGAACCGGCTCACGGAGGAGGAGTTTATTTCGCTCATCGAACTCATCCGGACGGGAAAAGAAGGAGTAGGATGCCTGCCGGTCGAGTGTGCCGAAGTTCTGATCGAACAGGCGATGCGGCGTGCCGGAGCAGATGCGGCAAATGAATTGTATGCACTCTACGAGCTTGGCAACCAGTGCCAATAATTTTTACCACATTGCAAGACTTTTTATCTCCTGAAATGAGTAACAAGATACTATGGATAAAAAACAGGATCTTACTCATGAAAACGGAGCTCCGGTAGCCGACAATCTGAACTCTCTGACTGCAGGACCCCGCGGACCATTGATGCTCCAGGATCTGTGGTTTTTGGAAAAACTTGCACATTTTGACCGGGAAGTCATCCCGGAAAGACGTATGCATGCAAAAGGTTCCGGAGCGTTCGGCACATTTACCGTGACCGCCGACGTGGAAAAATACACCAAAGCAAAAGTTTTCGAGAAAGGAAAAAAGACCGATGTCTTTGTTCGGTTTTCTACCGTGGCGGGCGAGCGGGGAGCTGCCGATGCAGAGCGCGATATCCGCGGTTTTGCGATCAAATTCTATACAGATGAAGGAAACTGGGATCTGGTAGGGAACAACACGCCGGTCTTTTTTATCCGAGATCCGCTCCAGTTTCCCGATCTGAACCATGCCGTAAAACGTGATCCGAAAACAAACATGCGTTCCGCGCAGAACAACTGGGACTTCTGGACCTCGCTTCCCGAGGCTCTCCATCAGGTAACGATCGTCATGTCTGATCGGGGGATCCCGGCAAGTTACCGGCATATGCACGGATTCGGCAGCCATACCTACAGTCTGATCAATGCCGAAGGGAAGCGGGTATGGGTCAAGTATCATCTCAAGACCCAGCAGGGGATCAAAAATATCACCGACCAGGAAGCGGAAATCCTCGTGGGTAAAGACCGGGAAAGTAATCAGAGGGATCTCTTCGAAGCGATCGAACGAAAAGAGTTCCCGAGATGGACGATGTACTTCCAGATCATGACAGAAGAGGAGGCGAGAGTCCGAAAAGAAAATCCGTTCGACATCTCCAAAGTCTGGAGCCACAAAGAGTATCCGATGATAGAAGTCGGCGTTCTTGAACTGAACAGAAATCCGGAGAACTACTTTGCCGATGTGGAGCAGGCGGCATTCAATCCGGCAAACATCGTGCCGGGGGTCGGCCTTTCGCCGGACAAACTCCTGCAGGGCAGACTGTTTTCCTACGGCGACGCGCAGCGCTACCGGTTAGGCGTGAATCATTCACAGATCCCGGTCAACCGTCCGAAAGTCGATGTCCACGCCTATCACCGGGACGGACTTATGCGGGTGGATGGAAACTACGGAGCTGCCAAAGGGTATGTGCCAAACAGTTATGATGAGTGGAAACAGCAGGAGGCATACCGTGACCCGTCGCTGAAACTTTCCGGGGATATGGACAGGTATGAACAGAAGGATGATGAGAATGACGACTGTTTCTACCAGCCGGGCGATCTGTACCGCCTGATGACGGAGGATAAAAAACAGGTCCTGATCGAAAACACCGCACGAAATATGGAGAGCGTAACTGAGAACATCAAATATCGTCACGCAGCTCACTGCTATCTGGCAGATCCGGATTACGGGACGAGGTTTGCAAAACTCTGCGGTCTTGATCTGGATAAAGTCATCACCCTCTCAAAAATGAGCCATGCAGAGAGGATGGAACATACAAAAAAGTAGAAGATTTTCTTATTCTTTTTTCTTTTTCACAACTGCCGGCTGTTTTCCGGATTCTGCGGCGTCCTTATCGATATCCACCGTGATCCCGATAAGAAATGCATTCATTCTGTCGATGGCTTCCCTATTCTGGGTATTAGCCGTTGCAGCTTTCTGATAACACAGATACGCCGTGTCCCGTTCACCGCGAAGGTCGTACACCTTGCCCAGTTCGACCAGAGCACGGCTGTCTTTCGGATTATCGGCAACATAATTGCCGAGGATCTTTAATGCCTCGTCATACTTTCCGGCACGACGAAGATCGACGGCACCTTCGATGATATTGACCGGATCACCCGAAGGACCGGCTCTGGATCCCTTATTGGAAACACCGGTTCCTTCACGCGGTTTTCGCTTCGGAGGCGGGATAAACTGGGAAGCCTCGCGCTTTTTGCGCTCAACCCGGTCTTCCATCTCCTTGCTCGCACGGCGCGGAGGCTTCGCCGCCTCAACTTCGTCCTCTTCGCGGCGGAGTTTGCGGGTTCCGGCCTTTTTGCGCCGTTCATCATCGTGAGCATGCTTTTCCACCGCATGGATCTCTTTCTTTTTCGCGACCCAGGCCGGTTCGGCAGTTGGTTTTGCCGCGGCTTTTTTGTCGCCGATCCAGGCAGCTTCCTTTTTCTCGGTAGAGCGGCGGTCGGTCCGGCGTTTTTCTTTCTCCCGTTCCTCCTCCATGCAGAAAAGTTCGGCAATCATTTCCAGAGGATCGTCCATCACGCGGACGAGTTTATCGATCTCCAGGAGACGCTCCATGCCGATGAAATGCTCGGCCATGACTTTTCCAAGCGGGGAGAGTTCCAGAAAACCGCCGGATTTTCTGACAAGTTTATGTTTGAGTAGTTCCTGGATCGGATCATCTCCCACACCGACCATACTGTTTCCAACCGTGATAATGTCGGCCTCCCGGCCGCGGCAGGTTATGGCATTAGCTGCAAACTCTTCGGATGTCTCCTCGATGTCGTAGACTGGCGATACCTCTTCCATATCTCCTTTGAGAAGCTGGATGGCGACCTCCTCCTCGGTCAGCTTCGTTTCACGCGAATACGAGACCCCGGGCTCGGCGAGAACAACAACACGTCCAAGATCATGGAAATCCGGACGCCCGGCACGGCCCATCATCTGGTGGAACTCCTGAACGGAGAGCCAGTCAATTCCCATCGCGAGAGCGTCGAATATGACCTGACTGGCAGGAAAATCCACACCGGCAGCCAGTGCCGCGGTCGTTACAACACAGGCGAGTTTTCCTTCCTCGAACTGCCGTTCGACGGCCCGGCGTTCCTGGGAAGTAAGTCCGGCGTGATAGGGTGCAGCCATCCCTCCGATTGCCTCGGCGATCGTATGACACCTGCTCCGGGCATTCGTGAAAACGATCGTCTGACCTTTGAATCCTTTCGAAGAGGTTTTGTTGAACTCCTCGAACACCAGCTTTTTGATGAACGGGATCTTCCCGTCTTTTTCCGTAAAAATCAGATGGCGTTCCAGAGCCACCGGACGGTCGGCATACGAAACTAGAGCGGCGTTCAGTTTTTTTGCGAGAAGATTCGGTGAACCGATCGTTGCCGAAAGATAGAGGAACTGGGCTTTTGGGGCGACGTATTTCAGCCGTGCGATCAGCCCGTCAAGACGGTGTCCACGCTCAGGATCCTCGAGCATCTGGACCTCGTCGATCACAACCGTTCCGATATTGCTGACCGGCATACCCTTTCTGAGAAGATTGTCCATACCCTCGTAGGTTCCAACAACAATACCGCCGCCTGCCCCACGGTTTCCAACAGGACGCGTCTCCGGCAGATTCACCCGGGAAACACCGGTCATTATGGATGTCTGGGTTATGGTCTTGTATTTTTCAGAGAAACGGTCATACTTCTGGTTCGCAAGAGCGACAAGCGGGACCAGGAAAAGCATTCTCCCGCGTTTTTCGAGATAATTTTTCAGCCCCGCCATCTCTCCGATGAAGGTCTTGCCGCTCGCCGTCGCGGCGACAACGAGCAGATCTTTTCCATACAAAAGACCCGACTCGACAGCACGCTGCTGGGCGGGCATCAAGGTCTCGACACCGCAGAGATCAACAAATTCCCGTGGCAGCGGCAGATTTTCGATCCGTTCAGTCGGCGTCTGATCGTGGGCCTCGAGCCGGTCGAACATCGTTTTCTTGGTATCGAGAGACTCCGGCTGAAGAATCGCGAGCACCATATCCAGATCACGATACTCTTCCAGAAGATTTTCGATATGGAGCTGGGTCCGTTTCCCGAGATGTTTAATATGGCCAAGCTCGCGGCGGAGCTCGCGCTTTGCACAGTCGAGACAGACATACTCCTGTCCGCATCTGATCCGCGTCTCTTCGGTAAGAGGGGTTATACGATCGTCAAACAGACAGGTCCGGCAAAGGGTCGTTGTCTCCCAGGATAACTGCATGCCTCTGAGGAAATCCTGAAATTCCGGCATGGTCTGGGTAAGTTTGATCGGCCCGTTTCCCCGAAGGACCGTAATGAACTCCTTTGTCGGCGTCTTCTCGGCGTGAGATGTTCCGGGTCTTCTGACGAAAAACTCGGACGGGCGCATCCCTTTAGAAGTTTCTTCGAGTTCAACAGTCCCTACATGTTTGATTTTGCCTGCCTTTGCGTCGTCACAAAAATAGACTTTATACCCTTTTTTCCAGGGTTGGACGATGGTCGTCACGTTATTCTGTCACCAGTTCATGGATAGTATATGAAAGACCTGCTGTTTCAAGACGTTTCAGGAAATCAGTAAACTCCTCATCAACGATCAAAATCAGACAGCGCATTCCGTGGAACGCCGCCTCGACGGTTCCTTCCCGGGCCCCGAAAAACATATCCGGTTTGATGCCTGAGGTTTTACAGGCCAGATAGGCTTCCAGTCCAACTGCCGCAATGATATCGGCATTTTTTGCAAGAGAGAGGAATTTTTCCGTTGAAACCATCTTCGAGCCGCCGCGTTCGATCCTCGGAACTTTCGCAACATCCACCTTTCCTTCGGTGTGCTCGATGATTCCCGCAAGCCGCGCTACGCCGACATCCATGCCTTCCGAGGCATCGGCCGTAACCATACCCATCGCAGTCTGAGGACGTTTGCCCGCATACAGCCAGCCGGATTTCATGTACACGCCGACCGAATCGCCTGCTTTCAGATCCGCATCCGCAATGGCGGCCCAGGTTACGACCTGATGAATGATATCCCGGCGAACATGGCGTGCATAGGACTCCAGGATCTCCGCATTATTCAGGACCCACTCGACCCCTTTGTGGGTGACGTAATATCTTCCTCTTCCTTCAGCACTGATGTAACCTTCTTCTGCGAGATCACGGACGTATTCTGATATTGCCTGGGGGGTCACGCCGAGTTTTTCCGCAATTTCCTGCTGGCGGATCGACGGCTGGTGCTCGGCAACCTCAACTAAGACCTGGAATCTGGTCGTTTCACGTTTACTGCGAAGGATGTTGGTTAATGGATCATCAGGCATGGTATATCTCCTATTCTGTAGTATGGGCGCTCCACAAAGAAAATATGTGGGGCACAAAACCCTACACTTATATTGTCTGTGATTCTATAATCCTTTTTGAGAAGGATTGATGAAGTCTGGTAAAATAATCCTGCGCGGGATCGTACAGGGAGTAGGGTTCCGCCCGTTCGTATATGCCCAGGCGAAACGGTTTGGAATAAAAGGAACGGTCATCAATCACGGGAGCGAAGTGGAGATCGATGCTGCCGGCGAGGAGTTCGATGCGTTCTGCCGCGAGGTAAAAAAAGGACCGAAGATGTCGGTGATCGACTCGGTGTCTGTCGAGCCGCTGCAGAACTGGCATCCTCCGGCTGGTTTTACTATTCTGAAAAGTCAGGACGGGGCAAGGACGGGATTTGTGCCGGCAGATATTGCGACCTGCGAACACTGTCTGCACGATATTATGGATCCAAACAGCCGGTATTTTGGATACTGGGCAACCTCATGTACCGACTGCGGACCAAGATACAGTATCATCAAATCGGTTCCCTACGACCGGGAACGAACGAGTATGGATAATTTTCCGGCATGCCAAGAGTGCCTGAAAGACTACGAGGATCCGGGAAACAGGCGACATCATGCCCAGACGATTGCCTGCGCGGACTGCGGACCGAAACTTTCTCTGCTGAAAGGATCGGGAGAGGAGACGAAAGAACCCGACCCTATCTCTGCCGCAGCAGAGCTGCTGGATGCGGGAAAGATCCTGGCAGTCAGAGGTGTTGGAGGATTTCATATCTGCTGTGTTGAAAAAACGGCAGAACGCCTGAAACAAAATCTCGGACGGCCGAACCAGTCGCTCGCCGTGATGATGAAGCCGGAAACGCTTGGCGGATTTGTGGTCGAACCGACAAAGGAGGAGTGGGATCTCCTCAAAGGACCGGTTCATCCGATCATGATCCTCGATAAGATCGATCCGGCAGCCCATATGTCCCTGTCCCGGCTCCACAACCTCGGCGTTATGCTGCCGTACACGGGACTCCATCACCTGCTGTTTGCAAAACTCCGGTCCCCGCTTTTGATAATGACGAGCGCGAACGCTCCCGGAACACCGATGATCACCGAGACGAAAACCATCATCGAAAAGATGGGGCGGGTTGTGGATTATATTCTCACCCACGACCGGGAGATCGTGAACCGGTGCGATGATTCGGTTGTAAGAGACGGGTATCTTATCAGAATGTCGCGGGGTTTTGCCCCGCTCAGAACAAGACTGGATCTCGGGGATAGGCAGATCCTCGGCGTAGGGCCGGAACTGAATGCGAATGCAACGATCTATAAGGGCGGATTTCTGATAACGTCGCCGCATATCGGAAACATCAGAAATCCACCTACCGTGGCATATTTAGAGGAGACGATCGAAAAACTGACCAGTCTTACCGGATCGGTTCCAAAAATCATTGCCCACGATCTCCACCCGCAGTTTCTCAGTACACGGGTCGCTCAGGAACTTGCCGAACGATACGGGGCAACTCTCTGCCCGGTCCAGCATCACTGCGCACACATCGCCTCGGTGACCACTGAAGAGGTCGTTGGCATCGCGATCGACGGGGTCGGATACGGAGAGGATGCGACCATCTGGGGAGGGGAGATTCTTGCGGGATCGCCGGGAAACGGATATATGCGGACCGGACATCTTGAACCGGTTCTTATGCCCGGAGGGGACCTCGCAACAAAATTCCCGGAGAGAATGCTCTACGGCATTCTTCCAAATGAAGAGACCCTGTCGCTTCTTCAGAGCAGAGGATGGAACGACACGGCTCTGAGAATCCTTGCCCAGCAGACGGAAAAACGATTCAACACTCCCGTCACGACGTCGACGGGACGGGTTCTGGACGCAGCGGCGGCATTACTTGGGATCTGCCGTGAAAGAACATACGACGGCGAACCGTCAATGATGCTGGAGGCATATGCCGCACGGGGTGTTGCCCAGCCGATGGAGATCACTCTCGAATCACGGGACGGCCGGGATGTTTTGCTGACATCTTCCATCCTTCGTGAGGGAATGGAGATGCTTTCTGACGGCATATGCGTCGAAGACATCGCCGCTTCGATCCAAACTACTCTCGCAAAGGGTATCGCGGATACGGCGCTTGCGGGAGTCGAAAAAACCGGCATACGTACTGCAGCACTCTCTGGAGGCGTGGCAATCAACCGTTCCATTCGTGAGACTATCATTGAAACGCTCAAAGAATCAGGTATTGTCTGCCTCACGAATCCGAGATATCCGTTCGGCGACGGATGTATCTCCTGCGGACAGGTTGTTACCGCTGGGATTCTGGCAAAGGAGGGACGCATATGACCGCATGCAGATTGCATGACGCATGGAGCGACATCGAACTGCGGATCACCCATCAGGCACAGTTTTATAATCTGCTCGATCCGGCGCCGAATGATATAAAGGAGATCAATCATGCGACCGAATCCTACATCATGGATTCTCTTGAGGACATGCCGAATGATAAGCGCGGTTCTGCCCGGATAATTTTATATCTGGAACGGACACTTTACGATGATGAGGAGATCCGCAACGATATGGAACAGGCGATCCATGCACATTTTGCTCTGAGACACTGCTCGACAAACCAGAAATATAAGCTTTCGATGAGCAAAGGAAGACGATACCTGTTTCGCGGTCTGATATTCCTCGTGATCTGTCTGGTTCTGAGCAGTCTCCTTACCAGCATCTACAGTCAAAACGATGTGATCAATGCGATCGGACAGAGTTTTGTGGTGATCGGCTGGGTCGCTCTCTGGAAACCGGTGGAGTTCTATCTCTATGACCGGCGCGATATTTTAGATGAGATGAACATACTCACGCAGATGGAGACGATTCCTGTGGAGACACGCAGATGGAATAAAAATCTTGAGAATGAAACTCTTGTACTGATGTAGAACACTTCTGGTCAGCACACCTTTTTTCATAATCCCTTCGATTACTAAAAACACCGGATCAAACAATCGGCTCGATACTGCCGTATTAAAAAAAAGATTTAGCCGAAGAGTGCGCCAAGGCCTGCCATGGCGTTCTCTTCTTCTTCTTCCTTGTTCTCTTCGGGTGCTGCTGCCTCTTCGACTGCTGCTGCTGCGCCTGCTGCTGCCGGTGCTGCTGCAACTGCGACTGGTGCTGCTGCTGCCTTGGAGATTGCTTCCTCGATGTCGACACCGTCAAGTGCTGCGATTAATGCTTTGACACGGGAGTCTTCGACTGCGATACCTGCGGCAGAGAGAACTGCCTTTACCGATTCTTCATCCACAGTTTTACCTGCAGAGTGAACTAACAGAGCTGCGTAAATATACTCCATTTTGATTTCACCTTTGTATTTGTTTAAATTGCCTTCAGGGCGTTTGCTTGTCTGTATGCCTTGCTGATGATCAGCTCGATGACACCCTTCTCATAGATGGATGCTTCTACACCGAGGTTTCTTGCCTCACGTACGGCCTTCGCGATCTGAGCCTCAGTAACACCAGCACATGCCGTTGGAACTGCTGCGTTGACTGCGAGGTTGAATGCCTGCTGTGCTGCGAGAGTGATCTTTGCCTTGTATGCCTCGTCGTCTACAGAGAGGACGTCCGGCAGATACATGTCTCCCTCGTAACATACTGCGATGAGGGAGAGACCGACCGGCATTGGTTTAATGCCAAGCTTTGAAAGCACATCGGCCTGTTTCTTGTTGATAGCCTCGCCAGCTTTAACAACGGTCTTGGTCTCTTTGATTTTGACCTTTCCGCCATCGATAGCTGCCGGGATACCAGCCTGCTGGAGTTCTCCTACGATCGGTCCGGGCTTAAAGGTAGTTGGTCCTGCCGGAACAACAATGTCTTCAGGAGTGATCTCGCCTGCTTTTGCGGAACGCTTTGTCTTCGTCTGCTCAAGGGACTTGAACAGCTTAAAGGGGTTGCCGTTTGCAAAGATGAGGGCGGAGTGTTCGGAAACCTTCCCGTTCAGATCAACGAAGTGACCGCCGAGTTCATTCATGGAATGCTCGACAAGGGTGTTTCTTGCAACCTTCACAACTGCATTGCTGCGCAGATTTCTGCGGATCTGCTGGAACTGTCTTGCGGGGATACCGTAGACATCAACTAAGCCGACGAGTGCATACTTGTCGGCGAGATCTTTGATCTGCTCAACTTCTTCACGTTTCCATGCGGGAAGATGGTGGGTATAAATTGCCATACTTACATCACCTTCACTGCTGGACCCATCGTGGTTTTGACGTAGACGGAACGGATGTTTAACTCTCCGCTTTCAAGTCTTCCTACAACCCTCTTTACGACGGCGTCAATATTTTCAGAAACTTCCTCAACGGTCATGCCGGTGTTGCCGACTTTCACAGACATATTGAGTCTGTCTTTTGACCGAACCTTAACGGAGTTTCTCAGACGCTCGACGATCGGAGTGATGTCCTGGGTCGGCGGAATCGGCTGCGGCATTTTACCGCGGGGACCGAGTCTCTGACCAAGCCAGCGACCAACAAGGGGCATAACCGCGGTCTCTGCAAGGAAGAAGTCATACTGTCCGGCCATTTTGCGTGCTTCACGCGGAACGCCGCCCAGACGCTCGATCTCGTCAGGACCGATAATTAAATCGACACCTGCGTTACGTGCCTGGGACACAATATCTCCCTTACCAAGAACGGCGATCTTTTTGACGCCTATTGCCTGTGGCAGAAGAATCGTCTCATCAATACGGTTTTTAGGCTGGGCCATGTCAACGTGTTTCAGGTTGATAGTAATATCAATACTTTCCTGGAACTTACGCTCGGGGGCCTGCGTGATTGCTGCCGTAACAGCATTTATAATTTGGGTTCTTTCAACCATTTGATGAAGCCTCCCATAGTTCTTCGACTGGAGTGTTCCCCAATCTCCTATGGTTTTGTTCTCTACTACTGTACATTTTTTTACGTGGGAAATCCACGTACCCGTTTGAAGCGGTGCGAACAAACTCGCTTATGCGAGCTGGTCATCCCACTCGCCTGCATTGACGGCGGCAATTGCCTGTTTGGCAGTTTTGCCTTCGACGGTTACACCAACGGAAACGCAGGTGCCCATGACTTCCTTTACGGCCGTTTTCAGGTCGTAGGAAAGCATGGATTCCATCTTCATCTTTGCAATGCGAATGACAGCTTCAAGCGGCAGATTACCAACTGCCTGAGTGTTCGGAGTGCCGGAACCCTTCTCAACACCCGCTTCTTTCATTACAAGAGCGGTTGTCGGAGGAATACCGACTGTTAACGTGACGTTCTTTTTGTCATCGACCATTACCGTTACCGGAACGGACATGCCATTGAACTCAGCAGTCTTTTTGTTGATATCATCAACGACTGCCTTTACGTTGATCCCAAGGGGACCCAGTGCCGGACCAAGTGGTGGTCCTGCAGTTGCTCTACCGCCGGGTACCAGTACCTCGACAGTTTCTGCCATTGTATCACCGTATGTTGGCGCATACCCGAAGGTAGCCCAACATTGGTTCACTAAGGTCGACCTCTGAGAACATAAACCTACTGGATAAATGTCCCCGGAAAAAAAGATTGATTGGAGAATGGATGGGGATTTCCCGCATTCACGCGGAAAAATCCGGGTTCAATCCTGATTGCGATCGATCACACGGACGTTGTCGCCGCGTATGGTGATCGGGATGGGAACGATCGATTCGTAGAGTTCAACGGTGATTTCTTCTTTGGTGTGATCAACGCGCTTGACCACAGCCTTCTCACCCTTGAACGGACCGGCAATCAGTTCCACGATAGTTCCCTCGTCGATACCGGATACAGCCGGCTTTGGAACGAGGAAATGTTTGATTTCTTCCAGAGATGTTTCATTCTTTAAAACAATTCTGGCATGAGCGATCGATTCGACAAGCTCTTCGATTCTGGCATGCTCTTCGGGACTTTCCACGAAGACGTAGCCTTTGATATCTTCCGGCACGACTACTGCGGTGACGACGACGTCCGTCATATTGTTCTCGATTGCCTCGCGGATGTTATCGGCAACGGTCCGCTCGTGCTTGGATGTCGTCTTTAAGATATAGTAGTGATTGCCAAACTTTGATTCAGTCATAGTTATGGAAGGAGATATTCAAATATCAGATATATCAGGAAGCCGAGAACGCCGATAAGTGCGATTCCTACTGCAGCGACTGCGGAAATTTTCCAGAACTCCTCTTTGGTGGGCCTGCGTGCAAGTTTCAGAACACGGATGTATTTTCTGAAAAATTCTGAGACACTTGCTTTCGTAATCTCCGGTTTCTTTATCTGAATGGAAGGGAGTGCCTTTTTTTCATCGGTATTTTTCTCGTTTTTAGCCATGTATTCACCTCAGGAAGTCAATCTCAAACTTTGAGCGCTGGACCTGACTTGATTGTGATGCCCTAGATATTTGTTCCTGCTTACCATAAATCTGTGGTGACTGGACACCCGTAACGATAAGCATGGTCCGCATACGGCCTTCCATCTTCGGGTCGACCTGAACACCCCATATAATACGCGCAGACGGATCGATTCTCTGATAAACTTCCTGGACAACACCTTCCGCCTCGACCATCGTCATATCGGGTCCGCCGATAACGTTGATGAGAGCAGCGGTCGCGCCGGTGATGTCGACATCCAGAAGCGGAGAACGCAGAGCTTTCTTGATCGAGTCGGTTGCTTTGTCCTCGCTGTCGGAATCACCGACACCGATCATGGCAATACCGCCCTGTTCCATAACGGTCCGGACATCGGCAAAGTCGAGGTTAACAAGACCCGGGAGCGTGATTAACTCGGTGATGCCCTTTACGGCCCGCATCAACACCTCATCCGAGACCTTGAATGCCTGGGCAAGCGGAAGGCGCGGGACGACTTCCAAAATGCGGTCGTTGGGGATCACGATAACCGTATCGGCAACTTCCCGGAGACGCTCGAGACCGATCTCGGCGTTTTCCATTCTGGTCGCACTTTCACTGGTAAACGGCAGAGTAACGATCGCGATCGTCAAAGCGCCGATCTCTTTTGCGACTTTGGCAACGACCGGGGCAGAACCGGTACCGGTTCCTCCGCCGAGACCGGCGGTCACAAACACCATGTTGCTGCCGGCAAGTGCCTGGCGGATAACATCCTCACTTTCAATGGCAGCCTCTTCGCCGCGCTGGGGGATTGCGCCGGCACCGAGACCTTTGGTCGTCTGGCGGCCGATAAGGATACGGCGGCCGACTCTTCCTCTCAGCATCGAAAGGTGCTGGGCATCGGTGTTCAATGCGTAAATTTCCGCACCCTCGACTCCTTCCTCATAGACACGGGCGACGGTGTTGGATCCTCCGCCTCCGCAGCCGATAACGGTGATTTTTGTCCGGAGAGCATCAAGGATCTCGTCGAATTCGTCATCCTCGTCCGTCGGTGTCGTCTTGGCAGCGGAAAAACTGTACTGACTCGAGTAGTCAACCTCGGATTTCGGCTGCTCTTTCTTCACGGCGGGAGCCTGAACCAGGGCTGCTGCCTGAACCGGTTCGGGTGTCTGCGGACGGACTGAGTAGGTTTTTGCACCGAGTTCAGCTTCGGTTTCTGCGTCGTAAATTGCCGAAACCGGCGTGTCGTCGCGTGCAACGTCTTCGAACCGTTTGCGTGATAATGCTTCTTCTACAATTGATCTCATGAGTAATTCTCCAATCCCGGTATTTTGATGGATGTCCTAACCACTTTCGTGACCATGTCCGGCGTGATCATTCTGCCGTCGGGAAGAGTCACGGATTTTCCGGCAACAAGCTGCCCGTATAACGGACCTGAAGGGACCCCGAGCGTGCGCGCGAGCACGGGGTCAAACTGCCGGCGGGCTATTGTGATTTGATCACCTTCCACCAAACTATCCTGTGTACGTGTTATTTGTTGAACGGATAAGACTATTAAATCACCTGATACCTTCTGCCTGTTTTCAGCAGAAGTCAACAGAGTCGGCATAATTTTTCCGCCTTTACCGGTCGTGTGAAAAATATTTCCCATTTTGTCCAGCTCTGCCAAAAAAATCTCCTCATACCCGAGAAACGCTGCGGAAAACAGATCCGCGGGGAGCTCGACCACGGCCGGCTCTCCGTCGGATATTCTGCCGTGCGGGAAGATTTTCAGATCAGGAGCCTTCAAAGCGGCCAGATCACGATAGGCGACCCAGGTCGCCAAAGACATCGCGTTCATTTTTCGCAGATCGCCTTCGGTGATCTCCTCCAGCCCGAATTCGGCAAGGATCCCTTCGATATGAGAGATCTCCTGCTTCGACAGCGCTTTCCGGTCAACATGCGCGGCAAACACCCCGCCGGACTTTGCGATCATCTGGGATACCATCTCCTTTGACACGGAACCTGCATCCCGGGTGTGCATCATATGGCCGAATGCCCCTTTCGTCTCGAGACAGATCGCCGTCTGCCTGGCTGCATAATGGGTCCCGCCAAACCCGATAAGCGCCAATGCTTCCGGCGAAGGCTGAGCATACAAAACACTTTTAGCCGCAGCCGTACATGCGGAAACATCGTTCCACTCCTTTTCGGTACTGCCCACCTCGACAAAGAAGAACGGAACCGGAAGATCCGTCGGTCCGTGATGAGTGATCTCATAAGAGACCCGGTAACCTTCCGGAGCGAACATTGCATGATTCTGCAGAACCGCCTTCATCCAGGCCGGACTCGTCAGACCAAGCTCCATATCCCGGCCGCCAAGTCCGGCGACGCCGAAGTTTCCTGCCGGATGGACCGTCAGGACCGGAACCGGGTTCACACTTGAGTGACGGGAAACAACGATGATAAGATCAGCGTTGGGATTCACCGCGGATCTTTCCGCGTGAATGATCCGGCCGGGAACAGTGTGAAACGTCACCTCGTTTCCATTGAAAAGAGGGAACCCTCCCTTTGGGGGATTTTTCAGAAGGTCATCGACAGCCGCCCGGATATTTCGTCCCGCCGGATCGGAATCAGAGTTCACTATGTCAATGATCATACTACAAATATCCGATCCCCGTCAGGGAAGAGAAGATCCACAAAATAACAAATATCACCGGAACATGGACGAGATAAATGAACAGCGTCACCATCCCGTTTCCAAGCTTTGCAAGACCGGTGCCGACCGGCCCGGGTTCCCGAAGGGAAAAACCCCGGCGTCCGTGAGGATAGAAAACATTCCCCAGACCCACTCCCAGAAGAAGTACGCCAAACCAGGGAAACAGCGGGAAGTAATCCTGCGTATACTGCATAAAATCCTCTGCATGGATGCCCAGAGGATAGAGCCAGGACGGATCATTGATATACGGAAAAATGAACGCGCCGACCGCGATGATCATCATGCCGATGATGATGTTCCATTTTCCGTATCTCAAGAGAGGGATCGCAAGAAGCATGGACACCCCGAGCATATGGAGAAAACCGAACTTGATAAATGCCTCGCTCCCAAGAAAGACAGAGGCGCCGATCCAGCTCGCGATCGTGATGCAAAAACCGAGAGCCAAAAGAAACATGGCTTTGACGACCAGAGCGCCGTAATACTCTTTTGTGGTTTTCCCCCTCATCCGTTCATGCCGAAGGATCATCGCCATGCCTGCAATGAGAACGAAAATGCCGGACCCGAACATATACGTGTTATAATAGGCAAGGAACCGGGGATCCTCGGTGATGATGTGAAACATCACAAGACACGCAAGTAAGTGGTAAAAGAGCATCCCCAAAATGGCAATACCGCGAACGGCGTCCACCTCCCAGTACCGCTCGCTCTGCGGAGCGCCTGACCCGCCGGGCATTACCCGGACAGAGTCGTCGTTTTCCAGTATTTCACCACCCATTGTTCCATTCCTATTGGTTGTGTGCATCTAAGTACTTTATGAACAGCTAAACATACCCGATCCCGGTCGTGATGCTGAGCAGCCACAGGATAACAAAAAAGACCGGCATGTGAACGAGATAAATGATCAGCGTGATCTTGCCGTATCCCATCTTCGCGAAAAATCTGCCGAGGATCCCGGGTTGTCTGACGGAAAACGATCTGACGCCTTTTGGATAGAAGATGTTTCCAAGACCCACCCCTAAGAGAATGAACCCGCTCCACGGAAAGATCGGGAAGTAGTCAGGCGTGTGATCCATAAAATCGGCGCCATGGATCCCGAGAGGATAAAGCCACCCGGGATCCTGGATCCCCGGAATGATGAACACCCCGATAAGGATGATCAGGATGCCGAATAAGATGTTCCATTTCCCAAACCTCAGGAGAGGGATCGCGATCAGCATCGAAATACTCAGCATATGGAGGAATCCGAACTTGATGAAGACATCGTTGTTATAGATAACGACCGAAGCAAGCCATGTCAGCGCCGTGATACACATTGCGATAAAAAACAGGACCAAAGCCTTTTTCGCGATTTCGCGGTAATAGGAGCCCATCGGCTTTCCAAGCATGCGGTTATACCGGAGAACGATTGCCACGCCGGCGATCAGAATAAAGGCCGCCGAGACGATCACGATCGGGCTGTAATAAAAGAGAAACTCTTTGGTCTCCTCCAGGATGTGAAACATCACGAGGATCGCGAGAAAATGAAAATAGAGCATCCCAAAAAGGGCAAGACCGCGGATGGCGTCGATCTCCCAGTATCGTTCACTTTTTACCCGCGGGGGAGAACCCGGAGCTCCGCACTGCTCTTCATTTCTCATTGTTTCAGGCATGTATGCGCTTTTTGGATAAGTAGTTTGTCAGCAGGGATTCAGAGATGACCGATCGGAAAACCGAGCAGACCGGAAACTACGACGATCACGAGGATCAAAGCGCCGATCAAAGGTATGTGGGCGAGGTAGATCTCCAGAGGATACCGGCCGATGAAGGCAAGAGCCTGACTGATCTTTCCCGCGTCGGGGAAAGCATATCTGCGGATCCCTTTTGGATACAGAAGAGCTCCGATGCATACGCCAAGCAGCATAACTCCGACCCAGGGAAAGATAGGGAAATAATCACGCGGAACAAAGTCCGGCGGCAGGATCCCGAAAATCATCAGCCATGCCGGTCCTTTGATCTTTTCAAGACCGATCCCAAGCAGGATGAAAAATACTGCAGGGATCAGATTCCACTTGCCGAGCCGCAAAAACGGGATACATATGATCATCGAAAGACCCATCATCTGCAGAAAATTGAAGTACATGTACCTTCCGTCATTGATGAACACGAGGATCAAAAGGGAGGCGACGACGGAGACCCCGATACCGATCAGAATGATCTCTATCCCGCGTTTCAGAATGGCCAGATAGTAGGCACGACGCGGCAGATCGAGCATCCGGCCGTGACGAAGGACAAGGGCCGCCCCGGATATGATGACAAACACGCTTGTCCCGAAAGGCAGATAGGCATAGAGTCCTAACCACACCTCCGTATCAATGATGTGAAAGACACCCAGAAGAAAAACGGTGTGGAGAAGGATCATCGCCAGAAGCGCAAAACCGCGTATCGCATCGATCTCCCAGTACCGTTCCTTCACCGGGGCGGGACAGACGTCATCCATGTACATCACTATAGGTCGGGGGAGATAAAGAAGGTCGGCATGGAAATGATCAGGGGAGGGATCAGTACACCTTCTTTGCCAGTTCGCTCACGAGCCCGAAAAGTTCCGGCGCCACCCACGCGGGATCACAGTATTTCTCATAAATGCAGAGCCGTTCTCTGAGTTCGTATCCGCGGGCGGTCTCTTTGAGCGCATCCAGAGCCGGCCAGGGATGCTCCGGATTGATGTAATCGATCGTAACAGGCGAGACACCGCCAAGATCCGTCACCCCGAGATCGAGGAGAAGAGAAGCGTCAGCCAGATTCGGCGGGATCTGGATGGAAACGTCCAAAGGCAGGATCTCTTTTGCAAGTGTGAGGGTATCCGCGATCACCTCCGTCGAGGCTCCCGGAAACGACGCCATGTCGGTACCTTCTTTTGGACAGAAGTTCTGGACGATCACTTCCTGGATGTGCCCGAATTTTTTATGCAGATCGCGGATGACTTCGAGAGATTCGATACGGTCATCCCGGGTTTCGCCGATCCCAAGCAGCAGTCCGGTGGTGAACGGGATCTTGAGTTTGCCGGCATTCTCCATCATTTCTATCCTGACTGCCGGATCTTTGCCCGGACTGTGGGCATGGGCAGGGATATCGGCGGTCGTTTCAAGCATCAGACCCATACTCGCGTTCAGGGGCCGGAGATCCTCCAGCTCTTCATAGGTAAGGATGCCGGCATTCGTGTGAGGCAAAATCCCAAGCGATATGGCATACCGGCTCATGTCCATACAGTAGGAAAGAATATCGGGATACCCCATCCGGTTTATGTATGCGGTGAACCCGGCTTCCCGTTCGGGGCGTTCGCCGAACGTGAAAAGTGCTTCGGTGCAGGAAAACTCCGCTCCGCGTTCAAGCGTGGAGACGACCACCTCCTTTGGCATCACGCAGCCTTCGGCCACCGGGGATTTGAACGAGCAGTATCCGCAGGTATTTGCACAGACATTGGTCAGCGGAAGAAACACGTTGCGGGAAAACGTAATAACCGGCATAATCACGCACCCTCTTTGAGGAAACGGCGTCCGATAAAGAGAGACGCCAGTGATAGGATTAGGCATATTCCACCGATCAGATAAAGAACATACCCAAATCCAACCAGCAGTCCCGCGATCGCAGAAATGACGGCGGCTACTAACAAACCCCTTCCCCAGTACTCGAAAAGCATTCTGTAGGATACCACAATATCAGTATCATACGAGGTGTAGATACATCAACTTTTATCATCCTTTGAAAGCATATTCATGTATCTTATGATTGATCTGCTGTCTGTGATCTTCGGCGAGCTTATGTGGTTTTTCCAGGTGATAGTTGTGCTGATGGATATCGCAGCCTGCATTGTCGTCATTTTCCTGGAAAGACGCAGCCCTCAGGCGGCACTGACCTGGGTTCTGGTAATGATATTTCTGCCGTTTTTCGGGTTGGTAATGTATCTGTTCTTCGGCAGACACCTGTATGGTTCCCATATCTTCAGCAAAAAGACCACGGCCGACCTGATGCTGGCAGCCCAGGCTGAGGAACAGTTCCACAAGATCACGGAGAATGCACTGGAACTCGCCCCGAACATTTCGCGGTTCGATAGCACGATCGCCCTCCTTCTCAGTCTCGACAACGCAGTTCTAACGAGAAATAACGAGATCACGCTCTATACCGACGGGGAGATGAAGTTTGAAGCCTTCAAAGAGGCGATTCGAGGGGCAAAACATCACATCCATCTGGAGTATTTCATCATCAGGGACGATGAGCTTGGAAATCAGATCGTCGAACTTCTTGCAGAGAAAGCGGCACAAGGCGTTGAAGTCAGAGCGATCTTCGATGCGGCCGGAACGTTTTCCGTGAAAAAAGAGTTCTTTACTCCGCTGAAAAAGGCGGGCGGCGATGTGAGGATCTTTTTCCCGCTCAAGGTTTCCTTCCTCAATACGCGGCTGCATTTCAGGAACCACCGGAAAATTCTGGTGGTTGACGGGACAACCGGGTTTATCGGCGGATTCAATATCGGCGACGAGTATCTCGGCAAGGGGCCGATGGGATACTGGCGGGACACGCATCTGCGGCTTCACGGAAAAGCCGTTATTGCCCTGCAGACCCGGTTCATCATGGACTGGAACTACGCGGCAAAGGATGCCCAGATCTCTGTTGAAGACCGGGACACTCCTTACTATCCTGAGGAGGGATTCCAGGACGTTGCCGGGCATTCCTATGTCCAGATCGCTTCATCCGGGCCTGATTCCGCAGAAAAAGCGATCTATTCGGGCTATATGAGTCTGATAGGGCATGCAAAGGAGTCGATTTACATCCATACGCCGTACTTCATCCCGGATGACCCGATGCTGACCGGTCTTCTTCTTGCAGCACGTTCCGGGGTGGATGTGAGGGTCGTGATACCCTGCAAACCGGATCACCCGTTCGTGTTCTGGGCAAACCACTCCTATCTGGGAGATCTACTCGTCGCCGGCGTGCGTGGATACACCTACAATGACGGATTTATCCACAGTAAAGCCGCCGTTTTCGACGGGATAGGGACAACCATAGGCACAGCCAACTGGGATATCAGGAGTTTCAAACTGAATTTTGAAACGAACGCGTTCATCTATGATCTCGAGTTCGGCAAAAAGATGAACCAGATTTTCCTCTCCGAACTGGAAACAAACTGTACAGAGATCACGCTTGAAGAGTACA
Organism: Methanocorpusculum sp. UBA424; assembly: GCA_002498375.1. Lineage (GTDB taxonomy): Archaea > Halobacteriota > Methanomicrobia > Methanomicrobiales > Methanocorpusculaceae > Methanocorpusculum. The sequence goes on along the minus strand of DAHC01000008.1, from coordinate 56,089 downwards.
ATAAACGGTCGGTGTATGTGAGGATAAAAGAGGGTATTTCCCGGCTGTTCTCACCGATCCTCTGACCTTTTTTTCAATAATCTATTTATAGCGAAGAGCTCAAGTAGAGAATGTATGAAAAAAATCTGGTATATTCTTGGTACACTCATTGTCCTGAGTGCCATTATCCTGTCGGCAGGGTGTATCTCTACACCCTCTGATACACCCACACCCGTCACTTCGGTACCGACCACAACGCCTACTCCTGTTCCGACACCGGCCGAAGTCATGCAGGGTCAGGAACTGACTGTCACCGATACCGGCAAAACGATCTCGATACGTATCATGCAGAAAAAATTCGGCAGTGAAGCTGAAGAGATCCTGAAAAAAGGTTCAGCAGCAAATCCAAAACCGGCTCCGGGCCAGTATGCGGTGATGCTGAAGATCTCCGAGACTTATGAAAGCGGAGACGACGCCGCAAAAGTCGTTGCTCCGTATCATTATGAGGTCTATGTAAACGGGATCGGTTATCCTGCCGTATCCGCCGTACTTCCAAACGGTTATACGCCGCTTTCGACGACCAACATTCTGAAATATGCAAAGATCGAGGGATGGCTCACATATATCATCCCGCAGGGCGACGCAAAACTTGCCTACGAAGTAAAAGATGAACCGCTCGGATTTATCAGAATAAATTACTGATCTTCCACATTTCTATTTTTACCATGACTTAGGATCTCATCCGCATCAAGCTTTGCCGTGCATGGATCCTCATCGCCGGCGCCACATACGGGATATATCCCGGCGTCATGCAGGCCCCCATCAGCAGATTCTGCCCGGATGAACGATTTACCCCGCAAACACCAGTTTTCCTGCGTCTCACATCCTCCAGAAACTCGAGCGGGGTCTGATTGGCATACCCGACTGAAACCGCCCGTCCCACTTCCCAGAGAACATGGGCATCCGATCCGCCCGTCATGCACGCACCGTTCTTTTCCGCATACCGCTCGGCCCGCATATTCTGCCGCATCGACATCCCGCTGCAGATCACTTCAAGTCCGTCAAGCTCTTCCGCGACCGAGGAATCGATAACGCCCGCTTCGATCCCTTTCATCACGCCCCGAACACTCACCCCGTATCCATACGGATGGGCCGCGATCACAAAACCGCCGGCATTTTTCGCGTCATCGATGACCTTCTCCGTTGAAATATCCACCGCCATATGCGGACACTTCCCCCGGTGATCCTGGATCGAAGCGGCGTAGTAGGAAGCAAGATCCCGGTACGTCTCGAAATACACCAGAACGTGCGGGCCTTCGAGAGCGGACACCTCAATTCCCGGAATAATATTTTCAGAATAATCAAGCGCCTTCTTCACCCCGGAGATCACATTATGATCCGTTATCGCGGCGGATAACCCGTTTTTATTGAGATATTTAGCCAGTGTTTTCGGCGTTGTACGTCCATCCGAAGCGGTCGAATGAACATGCATATCGAATCCTTTATTCTCATCGTCCTTTACGAAAGGGGCATACTGAACACTGTGTTGCATCTGTTTTGAGTATATTGGAGCGCGGAGGTCAAAAAGTAATTGGCTGCGGCAATGATTTGACATTATGTAATACAAACAAATCAATATGTTAGTAATACTATACTTCAAACTGAGTATAAACGAGGTGACAGAAAAATGAACCCGCGAAAATTCAGGCACGAATTAAAATACTACCTGAATACGGCAGACTATTTGATCATCAAAAACCGTCTGTCCACCATTGCGGGACCGGATGAACACACTGACGCAAACGGATCATACAGAATCCGGAGTCTGTACTTTGAAACATCGGACGACAAAGCGCTCCACGAAAAACTCTACGGAGTAAATGAACGGGAAAAGTTTCGGAGCTGGTACACGCGTTCAGGAAATACATGAAACATGTTCGCGACGGTCATTACAGGATAATGCCAATCAGTAGTCATGATGACGATCTGACGGATTTCTTCAGCACTTAAGACCACGACACAGGGTTGACGTGAAAGACGTAAACGACAACTAAATCTTTTAGTGTTAGTAAAGGGTTGATAGATATTCTCTTCTTTTTTATGTTTTTGTGTGAAGAAGATTCCCCACACAGGAAATATTATTTATTCATCTCAGGATATCAGGAACTTCTAACATTTCCGATCAAACGTATGTGGAAACGGTTATACCTTACGTATCCCAATATTCCATCAATGATATCCCCATAACCATGAATCAAAGACGACAAAAACATAACGATCTGCGCTTCATCAAGGCCGAACATGTCATAAGATCCTCATTCATCTGTCTGATCTCCGAGGTGGGATTCGAAGAACTCTCGATAACCGACATATCCACAAAAGCAAATATTGGTCGTGGAACATTCTATCTCCATTACAAAGACAAACACGACCTCCTGCATACATTCGAGAAGGAAATCACCACCGACATGCAGGAAATTATTCGAAATATACAGATAACGGGGCTTGCCGGCGTCAGACAGATCACCATAGACCTATTCACCTACTTTGAAAACAACATCATCACCATGCGGGCACTTTTCGGACAAAAAGGCGATTTCGGCTTCCAGAACCGTATAAAAGAAATGGTATGGTACGCTGAATTTTCCAAGATCTTCGTTCAAGGCATACGGGAAAATGGATCCGCAGTACCATTAGAATATCTGGCATCCTACATCGAATCATCTATCCATAGTCTCTTTCTTACGTGGCTTAAAAAAGAGAGACGTGAAAGCCCCGAGGAGATTACGGCCATCATAATGGAACTCATTCTGACAACCATGCGGCCCTCTAAAGTGCCGGACCCTACTCCAGAATCACCGCAGGTTTGATGAGATTCTTTGGCTTCTCGTGCATAAGAATGAGAGCCTCCTCGATATCCTCGAAATGAGTGAACCTGTGAGAGATCAGTTTACTTGGATCAATCCTTCCTGCCTGAACGAGGGCTGCCATACTGTTTACTGATATTTTGATAACCATAATAATACACGAATTTTGACGAAATGTTCAATAAAAATGCCGCTTGTGCTGAAATTCAGGATGAAATGTATATATTTGCAGCAATCGGTTGAATTAATAGACAGTTTGTCAAAAATCGTATATTATTATATTAAGATGAACCCTAATTACAGATTGTTATGAAAAATTATTTCGATTTAACTGGAAGAGTGGCCGTAATTACCGGGGCTTCCTCCGGACTCGGCGTACAGATGGCAAAAGCTTTGGCTAATCAGGGTGCAAACATCGCAATTCTTGCCAGAAGAAAGGAAAAACTTGAAGAAGCGGCAAAAGAGATCGCGGCGCTCGGAGTCAAGTGTATTCCGGTCAAGTGCGATATAACGGACACGGCCCAGATCGATGAAGCAAAAAAGGAGATCCTGGCTACATTAGGCAGAGTCGATATCCTTATCAACAGTGCCGGAACAGGCGGGATCACACCAACTGTCGATGTGACTGATGAAATGCTCATGAATGAGATTAATATCGATCTCGTGGGAACATTTAAGATGGCTCGTGCCTTTGCTCCGGAAATGATCAAACAGGGATTCGGTCGGATAATAAACATTGCGTCAATGTATGGACTTGTTGGTAATATGATCGCACCTTCTGCAGCCTATCACGCAGCAAAGGGAGGAGTTGTTAATTTGACTAGAGCTCTGGCGGCTGAATGGGGAAAAGACGGGATCACCGTCAACTCGATTTGTCCGGGATACTTTGTTACTGAATTGACCGAGGCAACGCTGAAATCAGACGAATTCACGGCATATGCAAAAGGAGCCATCCCAGTAGGACGGTATGGAAACGAAGGTGAACTCGACTCAACGGTCATCTATCTGGCTTCTCCCGCCTCGACGTTTGTTACAGGAATGAACATCGCAGTCGACGGAGGATACACCTGCATCTGAGGTATTTGGGTGAAGGAATAGACATTATGATGAAAGTTGGAATTATTGGGGGAACCGGAAACATTGGTGAGGGGCTTGCCCGCAGGATATGCCTCGGCGAAAAATACGATGTAGTAATTGGTTCAAGAGACGCTGCCAAAGCATGTACCGCGGCGGACGGTGTTGTGTGCGAGCTGAAAGATCGAAAATGTACGTCTACGACGTGTTCCGGCACGACAAATGAAGATGTGTGCTCGGCAGACATTCTCATTATCTCTTTACCTTTCGAGAGAGTTGCCGAAACGATTGATAAGATCGGCAAAACAGTCTTTGAAAACAAGATCGTCATCACCCTTATCAACCCAATGATTAGAAATCCAAAAGAGAAATACTTCCTTCCAGACCCGCCAAAAGAGGGGTCAGCAGCTCTTGCCATTAAAACGATGCTTCCGGAATCAACAAAACTCATTGCAGCATTCAACAACGTTGCAGCAAATAAATGGATGGAACTTGATGAAGAGCTGGATTATAGTGTTGCCGTCTGCGGCGATGATGAAGAGGCAAAAACCATCGTTATGGATCTTGTTGGTAGTGTTTCGCGTCTCAGACCACTTGATGCCGGCCCTCTCGAAATGACTAAGGTTGTTGAAGGAATCACACCGCTCGTTATCACAATAGCGATGAGAAACGGATTAAAAGACGTTGGTGTACATTTCAGCTGATTTTCCCATAGAAACCAATCTATTTTTCTATTTTTCAGAGTTATTTTGCGCAAACTCAGACAGAATCCGCAAAACAAAAAAAAGATATTGAAGTTTCGCACAGGCATATCCTCCTGTGCGAAACGACCCAATGACCCTTGGATGTGAACGATTGAATTTACTCGAGGTAATCCTTCGGAGTCGGGATCTGTTCTTTGAGACCCTTTCTCTTTCTGATACCCATAACGATCTCGGAGAGCATTCCCTGGGGAACCGGGGAGAAACCTGCGAACTCGGTAGACCACATAGCGCGGCCTTCGGTTGCTGAACGGATATCGCCCGCGAAACCAAAGAGCTCGGCAACCGGTGCCTCGCCGTTAACCACAATCTGGTCACCCTCGGACTCAGTCGTCGACAGCTGACCACGGCGTCCCTGGATCTGGGAGATAGCTGCGCCCATCTGATCCTGCGGAACGGTGATCTGGATCTTCTGCATCGGTTCAAGGAGCGTGTCGCCGGCCATAAGAAGAGCCGCCTTCATACCGCCGCGAACTGCCGGAATGACCTGTCCCGGACCACGGTGGATAGCATCCTCGTGAAGCTTCACATCGTGCAGCTTGATCAGAACATTCTGAACCTGCTCGTCAGCGAGCGGTCCGCCGTCAAGTGCCTCGTGAATACCATCGATGATCAGTTCCATCGTCTCGTTAAGATACTGGATACCTTTCGTGCAGTCGATGAACATATTCGAGCCGTAGATATCCTTCACGGACTTGGCTTCATCCTTGTCCATACCGAGTGCGACAAGCGCATCACGGCGGGCAATGTTTTCCATATTCATCGAGATCTCGCTCGACTGGATCGCTTTCAGGATTTCTTCCGGCATCGGCTCGACAGACATAAAGAATCTGTTGTGTCTGTTTGGAGACTTACCTTCAACAGTACCCTCGAGCGGCTTGGAAACCGTCTCACGGTACACAACGATTGGTGGGGACGTAACGATCTCTACACCCTTATCTCTCTTGATACGGCCGGTAACGACCTCAAGGTGGAGTTCGCCCATACCGGCGATAAGGTGTTCGCCCGTCTCTTCATTGATGTTGATACGGACAGTCGGGTCTTCCTTTCCAACCTGGTGAAGAACTTCGATAAGCTTTGGAAGATCCTTCATGTTCTTTGCTTCGACCGCGACGGTCATAACCGGCTCGGAGTAGTGCTTGAGGGATTCGAACGGCGTCATATCCTTAAGGGACGTAACCGTCGAACCGACGATCGCATCGCTCAGACCTGTGACTGCCGCAATGTTTCCGGCAACGATCTTATCTACTTCAACACGGGTCGGGCCCATGAAGATACCGACACCCTGAAGTCTGTTCGGCTTACCTGCTGTCCCAGAGATAAAGACCTCCTGACCGCGGGTGAGTGTTCCGGAGAACAGTCTGCCGGTTGCGACCTCTCCTGCGTGTTTATCGAAGGAGATATCGGTGATCATCATAGCGACCGGACCGTTTGCATCACATGCATACATTGCCTTTCCGATCGGAGACTCAACATCGCCGTGCCAGATGATGTGGCATCTCTTACCCTGTGCCTGGAGCGGGTTCGGGAGGAACGTTACGACCATATCGAGAAGGACTGCGTGAAGCGGGGAAGCCTTTGCAAGGTACTTTGAGTCGCCCTCGTTACACTTGTCGATAACGGTCTGGAGCGTGACGCCGGACTTCTTCATGTAGGGGATCGAGATTGCCCAGTTGTAAAGAGCGGATCCGAATGCGACGTTTCCTTTCATTGCATCGAGTTTCCAGCCGCCGTTGGTGTAGAGATCCTCGTTCATGCCTTTGATAAGCTTGTTGACCTTGTCAATAACTTTTCCAAGGCGGATCATCATTTCCTGCGGGTTGACCTTCAGCTCGTTGATAAGTCTGTCGACCTTGTTGATGAACAGGACCGGGTGAACACCCTCTTTGAGTGCCTGACGAAGAACGGTCTCCGTCTGGGGCATCGGACCTTCGACTGCGTCGACAACGACGACAGCGCCGTCAACTGCACGCATTGCGCGGGTAACATCTCCGCCGAAGTCGACGTGGCCGGGAGTATCGATCATGTTGATAAGATACTCGTGGTTGCCGACCATGTGGATCATGGATACGTTTGACGCATCGATGGTGATTCCGCGTGCCTGCTCTTCCTCATCCGAGTCCATCCAGCAGGCTTTGCCGGAAAGCTCCTCACTGATCATGCCTGCTCCGGAGAGGAGGTTATCTGAAAGGGTGGTCTTTCCGTGATCGATGTGCGCTACGATACCGATGTTACGGATGTGCTCGGGATCATTCATGAGCTCCGTAATTCGCTCTACCATTTTTTTTCCGCGTGACATAAAACACCTTTTTTAAAAAAGAATATATGGGGGGATCACCGTGCGGATTTTGCAATCCGTTCGACTTCTTCTTTCTTTCCAACAGAGAAGCATTTTGCATCGCCCTTTGCCGCCATGATGAGTTCATCGGCGAGCACAAGATATGCCGGCTTCTTTGTTTTGTGCGAGCCTTTCCAGGTTGCAAGAGCAATGTATCGAAGAGCCGTGTTGACGCGGCGGATCGGGGCCGAGTCGACGGACTTTGGAACGTTGATACCGCCGTACTTCAGACGAACGGTCTCTTCACGGGGTCCTGCATTGGCTACGGCGTCAACAAGGACCTGAAGCGGATTCTGCTTGGTCTTCTTGTTGATGACATCGAATGCGTCCATGACCATCTTAGTGCACATCATCTTTTTACCGGTGTTGTACTCCTGCTGCATGAGACGGTTGATGAGTCTTTCGACGATCGCCATTTCGCTCTTGGTAAACTGCTGCTGGGTAAGTCTCCCGCAGCTGCTTGGTACTTCGGTTGAGGTGATAGTGACGTATCTGACCATGCCGGCGTCTTTGACGACGACTTCGCTCATATCCCACTTGTTAAAGAGAAGGATCTTGCTGGTTGCTGCTTCTTCGGTCATACAATTTACCTCCGTGCTTTCTCGGCACGTCCGATGACAAGTTCATTGAGCGAAACGCCGTTGACGCCGCTTACAACGAAACGAACACCGGGAATATCTCCCATCGAACGACCTGCACGACCGCCGATACCACAAATGGTGACTTCGTCGTGTTCATCAATGAAGTTGATGGCACCGTCGCCGACCGCGAAGGCGGTGACCTGGCGGCCGTTTTTGATCAGCTGAACACGGACACATTTTCTGATTGCCGAGTTCGGCTGTTTTGCTTCCACACCGACCTTTTCTAAAACGATTGCGCGTCCGATTGGTGCTCCCTCAAGGGGATCTGCTTTCAGTTTCAGTTTAAGTGCTCTGCGCGAATAAACCGAGTCGCTCCACCGGAATTTCTTTGCGGTGCGAACGAGTTTTCTTGCTGCGAATTTTCCCTGTCCCATGAAGTTTCCTCATTGGTTTGGATTATATTGTGAATGGACCCGCCCGATTAACGGGAGGGATGGTTCGGGATCCTGCATAGAGGAACCCAAACACCTGCTGACGGACCATGTCAAAGATAGATACGGTCTTCTCAGCGTGTTCCTATACTTATGAGCGAGGAGTGATAATAATACTAATGGACGCCCTCTAAGAGAGCAAAAAACAGCAGTTTTGCGGATTAATTCAGGAAAGACCTGCTTTCAATCAGCACATTTATATATCACATTTCAGGAAACGGTTTGGCGGGTGAAGATGCCGAGCACCCCCGCCCTCACTGCCGGCAGCGGAAAAACTGCAGGGAAACAGCGTGCCTCGCAGGGGTACGAATGGGCCGCGAAGAAGAGTATTATGGTCTTGAAGGCAAAACAGTACACGAATGGTTACCCGGATCTATAAAGAAACCCACTTCGATGCATCCCACCGTCTGATGCATTACGAGGGGAAATGTTCCAGACTTCATGGTCACCGCTGGAGCGTTGAGGTCTGGATGGACGGAACGCCGGATGAAAAATCACGGATCCTGCTCGATTACAATATCATCAAAAACATCATCAATGTCTACGATCATCAGGTCGTATTGAATAAAGACGACCCGATGGTCGAGGCGCTTTCCCGATTCCAGACACCCGTTCTGACGAACGGCGATCCCACAAGCGAACTTCTGGCGGAAGACATCCGTGAAAGGCTCAATACCTTCTGTAAAGAGCATGAAATGAGCGCCAGGGTCGCAAAACTGCGGGTATGGGAGTCGGAAGGCTGCTATGCCGAGGTCTTTGCAGAATGAGAGTCACGGAAACATTCGTGAGTCTTCAGGGCGAAGGGGAGCGGCAGGGTATGCCCTGTTTTTTCCTCAGGCTTTCGGGCTGTAATCTCCGATGCGCCTGGTGCGATACGGAATACTCGTTCGAGAAAGGGACGGACAGAAGCGTGGATGAAGTCGTGAAAGAGATCGCGGACTCCGGTCTTTCCTATGTCTGCGTAACGGGAGGCGAACCTCTTCTCCAGAAGGAGGAGCTGATTCCTCTTCTGGAGATCCTTGCGGCCGCGGATATCCATGCGGATATCGAAACGAACGGCACGATCCCGTTCGACGATGTTTCGGCGTATGCGTCCATTTGTATGGATGTGAAGTGCCCGTCATCCGGTGAGATGAGCGATCTTTCGCTTCTTTCCGATCTCACGGAAAAGGATTGTCTGAAATTCGTGATCGGCGACGAGGCGGATTATCTGTATATGGTGGAGGTCCTCGCCGCCCATAAACCGAAAGCCCCGGTGTGTATCACGCCCGTATTCGGCACGGATACGAAGTGGCTCGTTGAAACGATCATAGCTGAACGTCTGCCGGTCAGATTCCAGCTTCAGCTGCATAAAGTGGTGCATGTACAATGAAAAAAGCAGTATGCCTCCTTTCAGGAGGGATGGACTCCACGACTCTTGCCTTTGTTGCAAAGAAGATGGGGTATGATATTCTGGCCCTTCATGTGAATTACGGTCAGAGAACAGAAAAGAAAGAACTCGAATGTGCAAAGAAGGTAGCAGAGGATCTGGATGCGCTGGAGTTTCTGGAGATTTCTCTGGATTACTTCAAGAAGTTCGGAGCGAGCAGTCTGACCGATATGAACATCGAAGTGGAGAAGGGAGTGCTTGGCAGAGCGGACAATCCGAATACATATGTGCCGTTCAGAAATGGAAATCTGATTTCGATCGCGACGTCTTACTGCGAATCACGGGACGGCGAGGCGATCTTTATCGGCGTCCAGTCGGGCGACCACACGGGGTATCCGGACTGCACGCCCCGGTTCATCGAGGCGATGCAGCACGCGATTTCTGTCGGGACCCAGACGGAAAAGTCGATTGAGCTGCTGACGCCTTTTGTTATGATGAACAAGACCGATATCCTGAAGGAAGGGATGGAATTGTGCGTTCCGTATGAGCATACCTGGTCCTGTTATTCGGAGAATGATGAGGCTTGCGGAGTATGTTCGTCCTGTCTTGCCCGGCTGAAGGCTTTTGCGGATCTCGGGATGGAAGACCCGATCCCCTATAATAAATAATTTTTGAAATCAGCTCTTTTTTCTGCAGAAAATTCGTTCGAAAATAAAAAGAAAAAAAGGATTACTCTGCGGTTTCCTTCTTCGGCCGTTCGGGTTTCACATACGTAATCTCGTAGGTCTCGACGCCCCGCTCCGTGGGAGTCGCCGACTTCGCATACTCCCGCTCCATCAAAAGAGCGTCGAACTTACACACATCAACACAGTTCCCGCACATAACGCAGCGGAACCGATCGAGTGTCCAGATCTTCTCGGCCCGCTGGACGGTGATCGCCTGCGAAGGACACCTTTTCATACACATCATGCATGACGTGCACTTCGACGGATCGAAGACCAGATGACCCCGTGTCCCCTCAAAATTTTCCAGCGGAGTATTCGGGAATGTCGTCGTCGCAGGTGTGTGGAAGAACTGTTTCAGGATCGTTTTAAACATCTTCATGACGGTTCACCTCTCCATACATCCGATACACGGATCGATCGTCAAAACGATCTGCGGGACATCGGCAAGTTCGCAGCCTGCAAGGATCGAAACCAGAGGCGGGATGTTCGTAAGAGTCGGGGTCCTCACGCGGAACTGTGCAAGATTCTTGGTTCCGTTCCCTTTCAGATAATGGATGACCTCGCCCCTCGGCTGCTCGGAGCGGCTGAAGTATTCCCCGTCGGGATTACCCTTCACGGGTGTGAAAACGTCGCCTTCCGGCATATCGGTGATCACCCTGCGGATGATCTCCACCGACTGGAACAACTCCCTGCACCTCACCGCACAACGGGCATATCCGTCGCCGCCTTTTTCAACGACCGGTTTGAACCCGACATCACCGTAGGCGAGATAGCCGGTAGACCGGATGTCCATATCCAGACCGCTGCCCCGCGCCGTTGGGCCTGCAGCTCCGAGATAATAGGCATCATCTTTTGAGAGAACGCCTTTACCGACCAGACGTTTCTTCAGCGTGTAATCATTCAGGAACACATTTGTAAGATCCTTCATATTATCCTCGATCTCGTCGAGCCGGTCATCCATACCCGAAAGGAAGGAGTTTGCGACATCACGCCTGACACCGCCTACTTTGCATACCCCCTGGATCACCCGGCCGCCGGTCGTTGCCTCCATCTCATCAAGGATCGATTCTCGGATCTTCCATGCCTGATAGAACAAGCTTTCGAACCCGAGCGAGTCGGCAAACAAGCCGAGCCACAGAAGATGACTGTGGAGACGCGAGTACTCGCCCCACATCGTCCGAAGATACGCCGCCCGCTGCGGGATCTGGATACCCATCAGCCCTTCTATGCCCTGACAAAATGTCGAGGAGTGGGTGAAACTGCATATCCCGCAGATACGTTCCGCGAGAAACACAAAGTCCTGATACTCCCGGCGGTCCACCAGGCTCTCAAGCCCGCGGTGGACATATCCGATCGACGGGATCGCCGAAACGACACGCTCGTCTTCTACCACCAGATCCAGATGGATCGGCTCGGGAAGCACAGGGTGCTGGGGTCCAAACGGAATGATCGTCTGTCTGCCGGTCATTCTTTCGCCTCCTTGACGACGGTCACCGTCGGAGCAGGCTGCTCCTTCTTTTTGAACGGATAGGGAACGGATGTTTTGATGAACGTTCCGCCGAAATCCAGAGACATCCCTTCAAACGTAAACCCGTACAGGTCATGGATCTCGTTTTCGTACACGAATGCCCCGCCGTAGGATGACCCGATCGACGGGATCGTCGTCCCTTCGGCAACGGCGATGCGGTAATGCCGGAGATCCGTCTCCTTTTCAAACGAGTAGGTGATATAGTAGCCTTCGTCGGCCGGCGTGCAGGTCATTACAACCAGCCGGTATCCGCCGGATCTCATAGTTCCGGCAATTTTCTGCACATCGGCAGCTTCCACGGAATCGATCTTCATATTCATTTTTTTGCCTCCATAGCTGCCCGTTTTTCTTCCAGAACGCCAAGTGCCTTCACGATTCCCTCAATGAGCGCCTCGGGACGGACGGAACATCCGGGGACATACACGTCCACCGGGATGATCGTATCGACGCCGCCTGAGATATTGTAGCACTCACGGAAAACACCGCCGCTCGATGCGCAGATTCCGACCGCGACCACGACCTTCGGTTCAGGGATCTGGTCGTAGATGTTTTTCAGAACCGCTTTGTTCTGTTCGTTCACTCCGCCCGTTACCACAAAGATGTCGGCGTGCGCAGGGTTTCCGGTATTGATGATACCAAACCGCTCGACGTCGTAGACTGGAGTCAGGGCGGCGAGGATCTCGATATCACATCCATTACAGCTGGATGCATTGTAATGGAGAAGCCAGGGGGATTTTGATGCCGAACTCATTATACTATACCTCCAAGGATGCCAAGAACGACAATGTTTCCTACTCCGAAGACGAGAGTGACGATCCACAGACTCTTGACCGTCATCTTCCAGGTCACACGCGGGAAGATATTGTCGATGACGATTTCCAGAAGGAACACGAGAATGATCGCTACTGCGGAAAGTACTGGATACCCGGCAAAGAAGAGGAGGATCATGGAAAGGAAGATCATCATCTCATACCAGTGGGCGATCTCCACCTTGGCAAGACTTCTGCCCGAAAGGGAGGAGGTCACACCTTTGACCAGTTCCTGATGGGCGTGATGGGATGTCGAGATATCAAACGGCGATTTTCTGAGTTTGAGGGTCAAAACAGCGATGAATACTATGAACACACCAGGCAGGTAGATGATTCCCGGCACATCCTGAATGAGCATATGATAGGTATCGAAACTGCCGGTTACCAAGAAGCATCCTGCAGCGAACAGGATCAGGATCGGTTCGAGGATCATGACGCTGAGAAGTTCACGTTCCGCACCGATATGAGCATAGGGAGCGTTAGCCGAATATGCTGCAAGGATCAGGAAGGTGTGGGCGAGCGCGAGCGAGAAGAACACAAACAGCAGATTGCCTCCGGTAGCAAGCATCGCTCCGGAGAATGCGATCAGGACCAAATATGCCGTGGTGAAGATGATCTCCACAGGATTGGAGAACGCTTTTTCCTTATGCCAGAGTTTGGCCACATCGTAAAACGGCTGAAGAAGCGGCGGACCGACTCTTGACTGGAAACGGGCAGTTAACACGCGGTCGCATCCGGTAAGGAGTCCGCCGAGGATCGGAGCGAGGATCAAAAATAATACTGCCCCTACAATAAACATTATATCCATATCATCACCCCCATAAATCCGAGAACAAGCATCACGATGATCAGAACTCCCGAGATGACCCACGAGGGTTTGAGAAGGACCTTTTCACCGAAGTACTCTTCAAGATAGTAGTTCGAGGTCTTTGCCTCTTTATAGACGCCGAGAGAACCAAGGAACCTGCCTTCGCTGTCAACAGCGCGGCCTCCAAGATACGGAGCGATCGTCCGTCCTTCCCGGGAACCAAGGAAAGCTCCGATCACGAGGAACAGCAGGATGAAAGCCATAAGACCGAGCATGACCAGGGTATCGAAGTAGAAGAATCCCTTATTGCCCAGATAGAAGTACGGATGGATCCCGTTAAGGTAGGGGATGATCACTCCCGTTATGATCGCCGGGAACCCGAGACAGCAGCCAATCACAAGAACGCCCATAACGATCACCGAGAGCTTCTCGGATATATGGAGGGCGATCTTTTCTGCAGGCGGTCTGTTCATTCTCATGAACAGTTTGCCGAGCCATTTTGTCCAGAAGAAGATGGTAAAGGCACTGCCGAATGCAAGGATCGCGATGAACACGTATCCGAGCGGAGCGGTCAGGAAAGCTTCCAGGGCCGCCCATTTGGAAATGAGCATACCAAAGGGTGCGAGGTACATCCCGGAGATACCGATGACCATCATTGTTGCCAGGAGCGGGAGACGGACCAGAAGTCCGTCCATGTCCTCGATGTCCCTGCTGCCGATCTTATGTTCAACTGCTCCCACACACAGGAAGAGAAGCGCCTTGGCCACCGCATGGAAGATGATCAGAAGGATCGCGGCCATGATCGCCTCGGCCGTTCCTATTCCGGCACACGCAGTGATAAGACCAAGGTTCGCGATCGTTGAATAGGCGAGAACTTTCTTCGCATTACTCTGCGAGATCGCGAGGGCCGAGGTCGCAAGGAAGGTGAATGCCCCTATCAGAGCAAGGAAGATCCCCACCCATGTCTGCGAAAACAGCGGGGCGAAGAGTACCAGAAGATACACGCCTGCCTTGACCATTGTGCTGGAATGCAGCAAAGCCGAGACCGGGGTCGGGGCGACCATTGCCCCCGTAAGCCAGGTGGAAAACGGCATCTGGGCAGCCTTCGTCAATCCTGCCACCGCGATGAAGGCCAGCGGGATCGTCAAAGCGGAGACGTTCGGGAAGGCGAGCAGATCGGTTACCGAGAGCAGATTCACCGGCGTATTGATGCGAAGCAGGAAGAATATCGCAAGGGTGAAACAGATCCCACCGATCAGATTCATCCACACAGCACGAAACGCATTTTTCATTGCTTCAGGGGTCCGCGAGTATCCTATCAGAAGGAAGGAACACAGCGTTGTGACTTCCCACGCACAAAGTATCCACATAAGATTATTGAAAAGAACCAGTCCGAACATCGCCGAGAGGAAGAGGAACATCAAAGCGAAGAAGTAGCGTTTGCGTACCGGAACGCCGATCTGATGATCATGATAATCCTTCATATAGCCCAGAGCATAGACACAGATCAGTGTGCCGATTATGCCGATGATGAGGACCATCACAGCCGAAAGACCGGTGACCGTGAACGTGGTCATCGCATGAGGGCCGGCAATGCCGAAGAACTCGAGGATCAGAATAAGGATCAGCTGAATAACTGAAAGAAGAAGCGGAAGTATTTTCCGGTATTTGATCGACAGACCCAGAATAACGAGAGCTACACCAATTTCAGCGATGAATAACAGCATCCCGATCCATTCAGTATGTTCGAGGGTCAAAGATACGGGAGCAATCAATGCTTTCCATGCCAGAAAGACGGATGCGCCTATAATAATGACCGAAGTTATGCCTGCGAGGACATTGCGGACAAGATCGGGTTTAAAGACCGCTAAAAGAACAGCGGCAGAAACAGGAACGAGCAGCAATATCAGTATGGCAATGAGTTCCGGCGGGTACATAGATATCACTTGTTGAAAGTATTGACATTCATCATTATTAATTATTCTAATGAACCCCGGGAGAATGCGAGTATTTTTGGCCGGGATGAAATATGCGGGCGAAAACGATCCCGATACTCAAGGGAACCAGAACCGGATCCAAAGATACGTTCTGTTGTCTCTCAATGAGGTGAAACAAAAATATCCCAGTATTCTCCAGATAACGGAGAAATTTTGCCAGATAAATCACATGAATGGGAGGGCAATCCAAAAGGTCCTGAGGAGGAGATCGCCGGCCGGCAGATAGAGCGCGCCCGCAGTAAAAAGCTGAAAAAAAGAAAAAATTAGAGATCGGGAACGAACTTCGTTCCGTAATGGATGATCCCATCCGAACCTTCGCGGTCAAGAACACGGAAGACGGATTTTACCGGCATGCCGATATGGACCTCTTCGGGCTCACAGATGAGGTGCGAGGTGACCCGTGTTCCTTCTTCAAGTTCGATGATCGCAAGAACGTACGGTTTCAAGGCAGAGAACTGATCGCTTGCAGCGGAGAGGACCGAGTAGGTCAGGACCTTTCCTTTGCCTGAACACTGACAGGGGACAATTTTTCCATCCCGGCGGCAGTGCGGACAGATCGCTCTTGGCGGGAAAAAGACATCCCCGCATACCTCGCATTTCGTTCCAACCAGATTATATCTCTGAGGGATCTCTCTCCAGAATCGTGCTACGGTCATCTCAGGCCCTCCCGAAGATGTGTGATACAACGGTAGCGCCGGTTCCTCCGACATTCTGTGTCATACCAATTTCTGCTCCTTCGACCTGACGTTTGCCGCCCTCGCCGCGAAGCTGCTGGACGACTTCCCAGATCTGTTTGATACCTGTGGCACCGACCGGGTGGCCGCATGCCTTGAGACCTCCGGACGTGTTTACCGGAAGCTTGCCGCCAAGCTGGGTCTCGCCCTGCTCGGTGAACTTGCCGGCTGTTCCCTTCGGAACAAAGCCGAGATCCTCGATCGCACAAAGTTCTGCGATCGTGAAACAGTCGTGAACTTCGACAAAGTCGATGTCCTTTCGTTCGAGTTTTGCCTGCCGGAACGCAGAGTTTCCTGCGGCAACGGTTGCGCCCATCGTGGAAAAGTCAGGACGGTCGTGTAAAGCGATCGTGTCGCCGGCCTGGGCTGAGGCAAGGACCTTGATCGGCGTGTCGGTGAACTCCCGCGCTTTTTCAAGCGGGCAGACAACTACGACTGCGGCACCGTCGGAAACGGGTGAGCAGTCGAAGAGTCTAAGCGGGGAGGCGACAAGGGTCGAGTTCATCACGGTCGACTGGGTGATCTCGTTCTGGAAATGGGCGAACGGGTTTCTTGCTCCGTGGAAATGGTTTTTCACTGCGACCTGGGCGAGCTGCTCGCGGGTCAGTCCGTACTTGTGCATGTAGTCGCATGCGATCATAGCGTAGAGACCGGGGAAGGTCGCTCCTGCAAAACTCTCCCATTCTCTGTCGGCTGCTCCGGCGAGGACATCCGTCGAATCGCCGACATCGGTCATCTTCTCGACACCTGCCGCGATGACGACATCAGACATGCCGGAAGAAACTGCCGCTACGGCCTGACGGAAGGCAAGGCCTCCGGACGCACAGGCCGCCTCGACACGGGTAGCCGGGACGTGGAGATCTCCGCCGAGTCCCACGTAATCGGCAACGAGCGCCCCGACGTGTTCCTGACCGACGAATCTGCCGGCTGACATCGACCCGACGAACAATGCGTCGATCTGTTCTCCCGCCACATTTGCATCTTCAAGTGCGGCGATTCCTGCTTCTGTACACAGATCACGGAAAGATGTGTCCCATCTTTCTCCGAACTTCGTCATTCCTGCACCAATTACTGCTACTTCTCTCATGATACACCTCACATCCGGATCTTGCCCTTGTGCCGGGCATAGACGGCATAATCAAGATACTTCTTTGTGGCAAGCATCTGCTCAACGGTCGCTCCGCGGGAACGGTCGATCTTCGTTAAAATCGCGTCGGTCACGGTGATATCAAAGGCATCGGATCCGGCGCCGCTTCCGTAGCTCGTAACAAAGATCCGGTCACCGGGTTTTGCCACATCTAAAACGGCCGCTAAACCGAGAGGAACAGCGCCGCTGTAGGTGTTGCCGAGTGTGGGGGCAAGAAGACCGGCCTTGATCTGTTCCTTCGTGAACCCAAGCATCTGTGCTGCTTTCTGCGGGAATTTGGCATTCGGCTGGTGGAAGACTGCATGCGTATAATCGGAAGGTTTCGTTCCGCGAAGTTCCATCATCAGCTTTGCAGCCCCGAGCGTGTGTTTGAAGTATCCGGGATCCCCGGAGAACCGGCCGCCATGCCGCGGATAATCCTCTCCTTCACGACGCCAGAAGTCCGGCGTGTCGGAGGTAAAGGAGCAGGTCTCATTGATGACTGCTATCGGATCATCATTACCGATAACGTATGCCGCGCCTCCGGCAGCTGCCGTATATTCCAGTGCGTCGCCGGGGGCTCCCTGAGCAGTGTCCGCTCCGATCGCGACGGCATACTTCATCATTCCTGACGAAACCAGGCCCATCGCGGTCTGGATGGCGGCCGTTCCTGCTTTACAGGCGAACTCGTAGTCTGCAGCTGTCATAACCGGTGTTGCGCCGATCGCCTCTCCGACCGTGACGGCGGTCGGTTTGACCGCATAGGGGTGTGACTCGGATCCCACATAGACTGCCTTTATGTCGGCAACGTCTACCGGACGCCGGCACAGAGCCGAGCGGGCAGCCTCAACGGAAAATGTGGCTGTGTTCTCATCGTAATCGGGTACGGCTTTTTCTAAAACGCCAAGTCCGCCGGTAATCTCCGCGGCGTTCGCTCCCCATACACGAGCAATCTCTTCGATTTTAATTCTGAAACGGGGGATGTATGCCCCGTAGGTGATTATGCCTACCATTGTGTTTTCCTCAAACGTGTAACGAGATCCTGAACTCCCAGGGGCGTACAGAGAACGGTAATGTGATCTTTTTCTGCGAGCTTTTTGACGAGCGGGCTGACATGTTCCTCATCTATCCCCTGAAGGATTACATACGGGGGTTTGAACGGGGTGACGCGGATCGCGATCATCGGGGATTTTCCGGTCGAAATATCCGTGAAAATCAGAGCGCGTTCCGTACTCCAGCCGTAAATGCGGTTGAACTCATTGGGCGAAAGATTCAGAATGGCATTCGTACTGTTGATAACAGTGTAGCCGAAGATTTGTGAATCCAGCTCCCCGCAGATGAGGGTACATTCAATCAGTTCCGATAATTCCCTGATCGGAATGGATGAAGCGAAGTCATGAATATCATAAATGACCTCGTCGTCGTAATCCGAGAACAGGAGTTTGCCATACTTTTTGATGTATGTCCCACCATTTTCTTCGTCAACATTCAGAAGCGAGTCTACGATTTTCCCAACGACACCCGTTCCAGGACTTTTCCTCCTGCCGCTTTCATAATCGCTGATAACGGACGGAGAGACTCCAAGATGGTCTGCGAGTACACCTGGAGCTATCTGAAAACTTGTACGCCATTTTTTCAGAGCTTTTCCCGGTGAATCGGAGAGGGTGATTTCGCCTGCCATCTTCTCGGCAAGCTGCTGGCGAAGTACCGGCTTCATACTTACCTATATTTCGTTACTTACATAAGAACCTGGTTGTCGAATTCGTCAATACACGAACGAGACGGATGCTAACTCATAAATAGTAATCACTCCAACTACGAGTTATGGAGACAATAGATGCTGAGGATTCAGCCTGTCTGAGGCGAATCGCTCTGCTTGGAGGGTGTAAAGGCCCGGTGCGTCTTTCCACGCAGGCACTGGGAGACCAGCTCGGAATCAGCCAGCAGACCGCGTCACGCAGACTTCAGTCGCTCGAAAAAGCACAGATGATCTCGCGGACCGCCGAGTCGACCGGCCAGTTCGTTCTCGTAACCAGATCGGGAGAAGAGCATCTCCGGCGCGAGTATGCCGAGTATGCCAAAATATTCGATGCAAAAGATGAGCAGTACATCCTCACCGGAACGGTTATTTCCGGCGTCGGCGAGGGAAGATACTATATGTCGATCCCGCATTATCAGGAGCAGTTTGAAAAACTCTGCGGATTTACTCCGTATCCGGGGACACTCAACATTAAACTCAATCCCCAGAGCCTTCTGATCAGAAAACGGATGGATTCTCTGGAATGGACGATCGTTCCGGGCTTCAAAGACGAACACAGAATGTTCGGCGAGGCACGCTGCATTAAATGTACTATCTCGGGGATACCCTGCGCAATCGTCGTCCCGGGACGGACCCATCACCCGGAAGAGGTCATTGAAGTCATATCCGGAACCCAGCTCCGCGATGCCCTTGATCTGAAAGAAAACAGTGATGTTGTTGTGGTCATTGGATAAATCATAACCTTTTTTAGCAAATGTTCTTTATCCATACCCCGGAAAAGAAGATCGGAATGATTGAGATCTGGGATCACTCGAAGAGAAATATTTCTTCTATCGGCGTCTGAAAATACCGGGAGATCCTAAACGCCAGTTCAAGGGACGGATCGTACTTGCCTTTTTCTATGGCAAGAATCGTCTGGCGGGTCACACCCAGTTCTTTTGCGAGAGCGTCCTGGGTCAGATCGTGCATAGCCCGGTAGACCTTGATCTTATTCTTCATCTTCACCCCAAACCCCGAACTTACGGGCGTAATAGAACCTGAATCCGACATAGATGAAGAGCGCCGCAACAATCAAAATGAGCTGCAGTACGGCAAATAACCCCAGCTGTGAAATCGGGATCATCTCGGGCGGGACGGGAAAATACGGAACGGATTCTAAACTCCCGGCAGGGAGCATCACGTCATTTGGGCGATGATAGGTAAATGACTGAAAACCCAGGGGACCGCTGAACACATACACGATCGTAGCAACATTCACCGTCAGGAAAAGAACGACCGAAGCCTTTATCGTTGCGGCGGCGGTTTTCATATCGATGAGAACACTGCGTTCATCCTGAACGATGTCGGTGACACGCTGTTTGAGAACGAAGAAAAGCACAGCCGCGTGAATGATCGAAACTGCGATAATAATCGGACTCGAAAGATCTATCGAGAGCCAGAATAAGAGAAGAAGCAAGACAGCCATCAGACCGCATATAATATAGAACGTATTTTTCTTCATCAGATAATCCTACTTTATGGTAATTGAACACTATAAGGATTTGCAAAATAGAAATACCCGCCCGCGTGTGTGTGGGAAGGGGGCGGGCATCCTGGTATGGTGGTATGAGAAAAAATCTGATTCTGCTTTTTTCTGTTGTGGTACTGAAGAACAGGAAAGCGGCATTCACCGGATCCATCCTTCAGCGTACAATCTATTTTACATAATGTAATAAATAGCTTCCGTTTTTTTTCAAATAGCGGGAATCCCGTCAAAATAAAATAAAAAAACTCCCCGGATCTCTTTTGATGGTGTGGATCGGATCCGGGGTCTGCTGGTGTGTGTGTATGGTTCTATATAGGGAAAATCTGTGTTTTCTGCGTCATGAAGTATCGGTATAACCGATGTTCATTAATTGGTATATAATTCATTTTACTATATATAGATTCTGAACGTGGACATCCCGCGTAAATCTTAATCTCCGTAGAGAGCCCATCATACGGATAAGCATGCCTTCAATCACCACCGGAAACATCGCCGGGCAGCCGCACTATATTCCAATAACAGCTGAGGAGTTAAAAATGACCGGGAAAAACACCCCGGACATCATCCTCGTATCAGCTGACGCCTATGTCGATCATCCGTCATTTGCCGCCGCACTCCTCGGACGAACACTGATCAACGCAGGATTCTCCGTTGCGATAATCAGCCAGCCCGACTGGAAAGACCGGGAAGGGACCGACTTCGCACAATTCGGCAGACCAAACCTCTTCTTCGCCATCCTTCCCGGAGCCGTTGACCCCATGGTCAGCGCCTACACCCCGGCACTCCGCCGCCGGCACGACGATGCGTATTCGCCCGGAGGAAAACCCACCCGCCCGGAAAAAACGACCCTCGTTTACACGAATATCCTGCACCGTCTGTTCAAAGACACCCCGATAATCATCGGCGGGATCGAAGCAAGTCTCAGACGCTTCGCTCATTACGATTACTGGAGCGACACCGTCAAACAGGGGATGCTTGCCGACGCTCCGGCCTCGCTTCTCGTCTACGGCATGGGCGAACTCCAGCTGATCGAGATCGCCTCCCGCCTGAAAAACGGTGAAAGTGTCAGAGACCTGACAGACATCAGAGGCACCTGCTACACGATGAGCATAGCCGCGTTCCGGGAACATCCGCCGGCCGGGACCGTCCTTCCGGGATATCCTGACGTAGTCAAGACGGAGATCTATGCTGAAGCATTCAGGACCCAGTACCTCTCGAAAGACACCCTGATCCAGCCCCACCCAAAGACCGTCATCGTCCAGAACCCGCCTGCAAGGCCGCTTACGACGGAGGAACTCGACATCATTTACGAACTCCCGTACACAAGAAAACAGCACCCGGCGTATAAGGAACCGATCCCGGCACTTACCCCGATCCAGTTCTCCGTCACCACCCATCGGGGATGTTTCGGCGCCTGCTCGTTTTGCGCCATCACCCATCACCAGGGAAAAGAGATCGTCTCGCGAAGCGAGGCTTCGATCCTCAGGGAAGTAGAAAGGATCGCCAAAATGCCCGAGTTTCGGGGAACCGTCTCGGACCTTGGAGGACCTTCGGCAAACATGTATGCATCCCATTGTGCAAACTGGGAGAAGAACGGCCCATGCCCCGACAAAAACTGCACGACCTGCCCTTCGCTCAAAATGGGCACGGAAGAACAGTTATCCCTGCTTAGAAACGTATCGCGGATCCGGAAAGTCAAACATGTTTTCATCAGCTCAGGGGTAAGATACGACCTCATCCCCAATACCGAAGACGGGGACAAATACCTGAAAGAGCTGACCGAACGCCACATCTCCGGCCACCTCAAAGTCGCGCCCGAACATATCAGCGACCGGGTCACCCGGCTGATGAACAAACCTGGAAAAGCGGCCTTCGATGCCTTCTGCAAACGGTTCGATGCTCTGCAGAAGGACAAACCGAAACGTCAGTACCTCGTTCCGTATCTCATGTCGTCCCATCCGGGATGCCGGATAGACGACATGGTCACCCTTGCCCTCTATCTCAGAGAGATGGGCATGTACACCGAACAGGTCCAGGACTTCACTCCGGTCCCGATGACCCTTTCGACCGCGATGTACTACACCGGACTCGATCCCCTGACCGGCAAAAAAGTCCATGTCCCCCTTGGAGATGAGAAAAGGATCCAGAGAGCGCTTCTTCAGTGGAAGGATCCAAAACAGTATGATTATGTCGTCTCCGGCCTTTTGAAGGCCGGAAGAAGTGACCTGATCGGGGATCTCGTGCCGAACAAAGGTCTGCCGCCGGTGAAAAAATCCGGCAGCTCGAAAAAAAGAAGGGTCTAACTCTCTGCTTCCTGCTCACATACAACGGACTTCGGCTTCTCGCCTCGGAAAAAGAAGCCTTTGTAAACCAGCGGAACGATCACGGTCGTTACAAGAGCTATCACCACGATCGCGATAAACAGCTCGTTTCCTAACTGAAGGAGAGATGCCGCCTCGGACGGATCTACGGCTTTTGCCGCCATCTCCTGGAAGTGAGTCAGAGCAATAAGGCCAACGATCATGGCCACCTCCCCGCGGGGGGTCATCCCGATCCCGATAACCGCCGCGTCCCGCCAACTCATACCGGCCAGTTTGGCGGGAAGACCGCAGCCGATAACTTTCGTGATAATAGCGACGATCGTCAGGATCACGATGAACAGAGCCATGTCAGGGGTAAGATACCGCAGATCGGCGATGATACCAAGAGACACGAAGAAGATTGCCGCGAATATAATATACAGATACTCGGCGCCGAGTTTGATATCCAGACTATGTTTCAGGCTCACCCTGTTCACGCAGACACCCGCAAGGAAGGCCCCGACGATCGCAGAAATTCCAACTGCCTCTGCCATCATCGCATAGAAAAATGCGATCATCATCGCAAAGATGAACACAAACTCCGGGAACTGCCGGGCGATCTTGGTCCCGTCCATTTTGGTAATGAGTATAGGGATGAACTTGACACCAAGGACTGCAGCGATGATAACGAAGGCAAACGCTTTGATGACCGTCAGGCCGACAGAGACCGGGATCAGTTCTCCGGTCGCCGCAAGATCGACACAGATCGAGAGCACGATCAAACTTAAGATATCATCGATAACCGCAGCGCCGATGATCGCTTTGGCAAACGGCTGATGAAGTTTGCCCATCTCGCGCAGAACATTTGCCGTGATCGCGATACTGGTCGCGGTCAGCGCGGTGCCAATGAAGATTGCGCTGTAAAAGTCCATGCCGAAGAAGACTGCGGTGATGTACCCCCCGATCCAGGGAACAATGACACCCAATAGAGCGATCACGATATATTTCCAGTTGGTGATGTCGCGCAGTTCAAACTCAAATCCGATGACAAACAGCAGGATAATAGCGCCAAGACCCGCAAGACTCTGGACAAAATCCGTATAGGTGATAAGGCCGAGAACACTCGGTCCAACGATCAGACCGACCAGGATCTCGCCGATGACCGCGGACTGGTGTATCCGTGTCGCGAGAAGATAACCGCCCAATGCCACGAATAACAGCAGACTCATCTGAAATTCGATGGTGGATACGAGTTCTTCCAACATAAGTATCTTGATTTAGGTTGTGCTACTAAAAAGAATTTCTCAAGTATGTCCGAGGTCTCAGTACTCGGGATCCTGTT
Source organism: Methanocorpusculum sp. UBA424 (assembly GCA_002498375.1). Classification (GTDB taxonomy): domain Archaea; phylum Halobacteriota; class Methanomicrobia; order Methanomicrobiales; family Methanocorpusculaceae; genus Methanocorpusculum. Next base: position 31,976 of record DAHC01000008.1, on the reverse strand, counting down.
TTGCCGGACAGTAGTTACACAGCGCCAGGGGAAGGTCCTTTTCCCGGTCGCGGATCGGGCAGTAGACGATGTCTCCCTCCTGACGGATCCGGAGGCCTCCTGGAAACGGCATGCCAACAGGATGACCGCAGCCTCCTTTTACGAACATGACGTAGGCAAATACCAGACGGTAGAAGAATTTTGCGAGAGGGTGATCCTGGGGGGGCAGGATGTTTTCCGAGCGGACCGTGTCCTGAAAGCAGTGTTCGGGAACAGGCGCCCAGTATTTTTTCCAGAGACCGATGTCTGGAAGCGGACCGGAGCAGACGATCCCTGGCCTGTACTCCTGCATGAATGCATGGTACTGATCGAAGAGGTCCATACAGTACGGTTTGTACAGCCGGCGGTACGGATCCGGGAGTCGATCGACCTCACGTTTCAGATAGCCGCCGATGTACTGCAGATCAAAAACCGTGTAGGCAGACAGGGCACGTCCGATTATTTCTGCGGCCGCCTGATTTGTCTCTGCAGAAAGAAGAGCCGTGACCGTATCTTCAATAAAGGTCTTTGAGGAGGAGGAGGAACGTGAAAAGATGTCCATTGAATCAGTACCATACATTGGCCCCGTATCCTAAAAAATCCGTATGATGAAAAACAGCACATGTTTATATTCCGGGGAGTCGAATACAGTGTACTTTTCATGGACATATTCTACGCCGTAGTGGTGATCATCGGCCTTGTTGCCTTCGAAACCGTTGCCAGCATAGATAATGCCATCATTAATGCGGATATTTTATCGACGATGAAGGCCTGGGCGCGGCGCTGGTTCCTTACCTGGGGTCTTATCATCGCGGTGTTCGGTGTCCGCGGTATTCTTCCCTGGGCAATTATTTGGGCCTCGGCCCCTTCGCTTGGTCCGATAGGAGCTCTTACCGCGACGTTCTCCGGGGATGAAGCGGCGGCGCTGGCGATGGAGCAGAGTGCTCCATTCCTCCTTCTCGCGGGCGGAGTATTCATGGTGTTTTTGTTTCTGCACTGGTTTATGGCAGAGCAGAAGAACTGTATCGTGCCCGGAGAACTGGCTTTTTCCAGAACCGGCCCCTGGTTCTATGCGGTGGCAGCGCTTGTTCTTTTGGCGCTTGTCTACTTCGCTGTACAGATAAATCCGTTCCTCGCCATCGCGGCGGTCGCGGGTTCGGCGATCTTTTTCGTGATGCAGGGATTCCGTCTGTTTGCGGATGCGAAAACGCTGGAGCTTGAGAAAGGAACAGGCGATCCGGAATCGGCGAGCCATAAATCCCAGATCAGTAAACTGATGCTTCTTGAAGTGATCGATGCGACGTTTTCGATAGACGGTGTTGTGGGTGCGTTTGCATTCACGATGTCGGTTCCTCTGATCCTGATCGGTAACGGTATCGGGGCATTGGTGGTCCGTGAACTGACAATCAGAAATATCGACAGTATCCGAAAATATGCGTATCTGAAAAACGGCGCGATGTATTCGATCCTTTGTCTGGGTCTGATCATGTGCTCGGAAGGGTTCGGCGTGGAGCTGCCGATCTGGATCGCGCCGATCATTACCGTGACCATCGTCTCGGTTTTCTTCATACTCTCGCTGCGTAGGATCCGGAGACATGACTACGGAACCTGTCCAGTGCCGAGAAAAGAGTAACTATTTTTTTTAGAGGGAGGGGTTAGGTGGTGTTGTCATTTCTTTTAGCCCGTTGAATTTTTCTGAGGACAGCAGTCGGTGAACAAAAAAGGCAGGCTGGGAAGAACGGGTGCTGACTTGCCGAAAAATGAGGCTATTTGCCAAATGGTTTGGAAAGTGCCTACTGGCTTATTTTGAGAATCTGAGTTATAATCTGGGTTTAATACAGGTATTTGCCAATTTGATCCATTTGACAAAGGTGAGAGGAGAGGAGAGGTTGGATGATCGGCATGCCGGCCGTGGAGGATCTGCGGGCGTCTCTCTTTCATTTGTGGAAAATTGTAAAATACAATTAATATAATTATAATATACGTTATTTTTAGATTTAAAGCAAGAATTTGGGGTTTTGTTGTTGTCAAACGATTCGGCAAGTAGCTGACAAGTCGGCAAATACCCCCATAGTTCCTATGAGATATCTGTATGTACGTTGATTTCGTATACTGGATAACTGTCTGCTCTTTTTACTTTCAGGGAGTGAATATAACGTTTGCAGGCCATCTCTATCCGTCTCTTTTGGCTCATTCATCTGATGAGATCAGAGAAACAAAATCGCTGATATAGTCAGCTGCATATTCCACAAGGCCGGGATCGACGTTTTCCATAGTATCTCTTATGGTATGGGTATCATTCAACCCTCCGTCAAACAGATCAGACGAGGTTATCACCATACAGGGGATCCCTCTGAACGCAAATGCCGCATGATCGCCGGCATACCATTCCGGACCATAGACGACCTTTCGCCTTCCATCCATCAGGCTGTCTGCACATTGTTTTGCATCAGCCGAAAAATTATACAGAGATACGGCTATCTCGGATCCGACATGACAGGGGGAATCAATATTTACAACAAAGGCGATTTTGTCGTGATTTTCCTCAATATACCTTAAGTATGCAACTTCTCCGCTGGCTTCATAATACTCCTCGCCATTAAACGGCACGATTTCGATATCATACCTAGAACTCTGGAGCTTCTTTGCGGTTTCCAATAAAACCGCTACACCTGCCGCATTATCTAGTGCTCCCGGTGTATCGTACTTAGAATCCATATGCGCACATATCACGATCTTTCCGGCGCTCTTTTCTGCTTTTTTCATTCCCACGAGCTGACAGCTTTGCTGCGTTGTTTTTCCTGATCGTATCGAAAGATGTGCCAATGACCGGGGATCACTGGTTTGGAGGTCTGAAAACAGATCTTCATGAATGTATGCGGATGGAATGAGAAAATTCCCGTCTTCAAAAAGCGGAAATGGCTCCAGACCGCAGAGAGGATGCTTACCCGTGGCCGCAATAATTGCCGCGGGCTGTTTTTTCTCAAGCAGTTCGATAAGGTTTTTGTGCTCATCGGGATAGTAAAAAGGATAGTTTTTGGGCTGCAGAGAAACGGAGACCAAGTCGCCGCCTAAAATCAGAATGAGATTTTGACATTCCAGGTCTGATAATTCGTCTATTGATTCTGCAAATGCCAACTTCCCACATCCCTCGAAAGACGGCGAAAAAGGGCTTGCATGTACTTCGATACTTCTTTCCTGCAGCTTCAGACAGGAGTATCCTGTTTTCCAGGTCGTGCACAAAAAGGGTAATTTTTGTATATCATATCCCAGAGTTGCGAACTGATTTTCCAAATAGAAAAGAACAGCGGTGTTGTTTTTCGAACCTAAGGGGCGGTCTTTTACTATGTTTTTCATTATATCCTTTATCATGAAAACTCCTCCATTCATCCGCCCTCAAGTCTGGACGCCTGATCTGGATGATCAGCAGCTCAGCGTTTTCTGCAGACGATCGCCGCGTGATCCTTGTGATACGGATCGAGCCAGACGCTTTTTTCCACGAGATACCCGCCTGCCGTCAGTTCCTCACACGTATCGGCAAAAACCTCATCTGCGGACTTTCTGATATCCACGCTCCGGGTCTTCAGCATCAGAATGAGACGGCCGCCGGACTTTACAAACGGCAGATGCTTCACCGCGATCCCTGCCTGATCGGGCTGGGCGACATCCTGATACAGCAGATCCGCCGGCTCAAGGAGAGCGGCGTACCGGACAGGCCTGGTCGCATCCGCGTAGATCGGAACGATGTTTTTGCGTTTTTTCGCGACCGCGAGAAGATCCTCCATCGGGCGGGGGGCAAACTCCACTGCGTATACGGACTCAACATAGTCGGCCACGTGGGAAACGGTCGTGCCGTTCGCAGCTCCGAGATACAAAACGACCTCGTCCTTGCCAAGGGCGGTCGTTTTGTCCAGATACCAGAGAGCGGCAAGTTTGCTCCGGTAGGGATCCCAGACGCGGAAGTTTCCAAGCATCCGCTCATTATACACCCCTCCTTGACCTTCGGAGACGAGTGTGCCTTTTATGTCGATCATGACTCCCCTCCAAAAATTTTATCGATCTTTGCATTCGCCTGCTCGACAAATGCAGCATCCAGTTCGCCGCGGTAAAGATCCAGGCGGGCGGCGATCGCAAGTTTCGCCGCAAGCTGACGGGCAACTTTTCCCCTGACCTCCTTGTTCGCATTATGGACCCGGCGGTGCTGAAAGATGATCCCGTGTTTCGGCGAAGACGAGCCCGTCCTGATATGGGAAAAAAGGGCCGACTCGGCGCCGATCACCTGGATGGAGGAACCCGGCAGTTTTGCCGCCGCGTCAAGACCGCCGACACGGGAGATCAGACGGGCGGCAACAAGGCCGCCGACAAGGGCGCTCATATTCGGGATCACGCTCACCGCCTCACGAGAAACTTCCTTCATCAGATCGGTCCTGACCCCGGAAAGAGAGAGTATCTCCCGTGCCACGCGTTTTAACGAAGGACTGCCGGACTTGGCGATCTTCTGCACGAGACGGGGACCGTTTGCCCGGGTATATTTATGGGAAGTCCCGGGCGTTATTGCCGCATGCCAGTCGGTCACCCGTTCGGTTAAAAGATTGATGACCTCATCCATCTCGTCAAGGGTTCTGACCATCTGAAGAAGAGCCGCATCCTTTGTATCAAGATCCGCGGCGATCCCTTTCACCGCGAGGAAAACGGCGACCTCTCTGACCGCCCGTATATATTCTTCTCTGGAGGTGATCAGGCCGGCCTCCCGGAGATCCTCCCAGTTGCAGAGAACGGACGGTATCGCGGCAGTATTCAGTATCCGTTCTTCACATTGCGCCGGATCTGTCGATAGATTTCCGGCCTCCCCATACCAGTGCATATACTAATGTGGGCGGTTTTGGGGGATATAGATAGCGTGAAGAGCGACGCGGTCGCAAGTTTCCTTCGAAAACCTGGTCGCAAGGCAAAGCCTTGCTCAGCTAAGGGCGTCGACTTCGTCGCCACCCCGCCGAAAAACCAACCATAACAATTAACACAAACCCCTCTCAATAATACATCATGCTCAATAGATACAAAGGATGTCTCATCGGAGCTATCCTTGGTGACGCTCTCGGCATGCCGCACGAGACGACCACCGCACATTTTTCAATAGATCCAGCCTTTGGAAAGGCGCACAAAGGTCACCCGAATCATGATCTCCTCCCGGGTCAGTACACAGACGACGGTCAGCTGATCCTGATCGCGTCCCGGATCCTCGCAGAAGGCGCATGGAACAATACCGAATATGCAAAAGAGCTTCTCCGGACCTATACGATGCAGAAGTTCAGATACCCTGACGGGACCACGTTTGCCGCATGCAAAAAGATGGAAAAAACCGGGGAACTCACCGGATCGGGGATCTACTCGGACAGTACAGGATGCATGGGACTCGCGATTCCCTTTGCCCTCGCATTCAAAGACCGAAAAGAGATGGCAAAGGAGCTTTTGACCGCCTGCACGGTGACCCACACGCATCCGGGGGTCCACGCGGGCGTGATCGGATTCGCTCTTCTTTTGAACACGCTCCTTGAAACCCATGATACGGAAGCAGGATTTACGGCGCTTTTCACCGCAGCGGAAAATATGGATACCCTGCTTGCAGGAAAGATCGCCAATGCCGTAAGAATTGAAAAAACGGGTATGCCCACCCCCGATGCCGTGAGTATTATTGGAAACTCCTCCTCCGTTTACCAGACGCTCCCCCTAACGGTTTTCTTCTGCAGACGATATTATATTCCGCGTGAACTCCTTGGAATATCCTCCACCTGCGGGGGGAACGCCGACACGGTCTCACTTTTGTGCGGAGCATTCTGCGGGGCCAGATTCGGAATCTCGGCCCTTCCCGAGGAGCTGATACCTTCCCTGGAACGGGCGGGCATCTTTGCAGATCTTGCAGAAAAACTCATGAACCGTGATGTAAAAACTCCGACGGAAGAGTCCGGGGAATAACATCTTTAAACTAGTTGTAAACCAATAATTTACGTATGGATATAGCGATTATCGGAGCATCCGGTTATGCCGGGGGCGACCTTATCAGACTTCTGCTTACGCACAAGGAAGCAGACATAGTCTGTGCCACGTCACGGAAGCTGGCAGGCACCCCGGTAACCAAAGATCACATCCACCTGAAAAATCTCATTGACCTTGAGTACACAAATCCCGATGTCGAAAACATCGACGCGGATTTTGCGTTCCTCGCAGTTCCTCATACGGCTGCCATGCAGTATGCCGGGAAACTGAAAGAGTGCGGGATCAAAACCGTCGATTTCTCTGCGGATTACCGTCTGCCAAGAGATATCTATGAAAAAACCTACGGCGTCAAACACTCGGATTACTTCAAAGCACCGTACGGCATCCCCGAACTTCACAGAAAAGACGTGAAAAATGCGGACTTTGTCGCAAACCCGGGCTGTTTTCCGACCGGAGCGACCCTCGCGGCAGCTCCGGCAGCAAAACTCGCCCACACGATAATTTACGATTCGAAGAGCGGGGTTTCCGGAGCAGGCGACTCGGTTTCTGAGACCACCCACTTCCCAAACGTTGCTGAAAATATCCTTCCCTATAAAATAACAGCCCACAGGCATCTGCCGGAGATGCGTCAGGAAGCGGCGTTCCTCGGATCGAAAGCAAACGTCTACTTCACCCCCCATCTCCTCCCGGCAATCAGGGGGATCATAACGACCGCACATATTCTCTTCAACGAGCCAATGGAGCTGGAAATGATACAGAAACTCTATCAGGACTTCTACAAAAACGAACCGTTCGTCCGGCTGCAGCCTGCAAAACTCGGAGGGGTCAGAGGTTCTAACTTCTGCGACATCAACTTCGAGCTGGAAAATGACGGAACCAGACTCGTGGCCGTTTCGGCAATAGACAACCTTGTGAAAGGAGCCGCAGGCCAGGCGGTCCAGAATATGAACATCATGTGCGGATTCAATGAAGCCGAAGGTCTCAGAATGCCGGGGATGTTCCCATGACGCAGGATTTTCGAAGCATCTGCGGCGTGGAAGGAGTGAACGCCTGGGGTATCAAAGAGGGTAAATACGGTCTTGCCCTCATCCAGGCCTCCGGAACCGGAGCTGCGGTCTTCACGAAAAATAAGGTCCGCGCCCCGGTTGTCAACCTGATGGCCGAGCGGACCAAACGTGGAAAACTTGCAGGCGTCATCGTAAACTCCGGATGCGCCAATGCATACACCGGCAAGCAGGGTCTTGCCGATGCGGAAAAGATGGCGGCGATCGGAGCTGAGGTCCTTGGGATCAGCGAACTCGAGTGCGGGGTCGCAAGCACCGGCGTTATCGGAAGATATCTCGATCTTGACCTGATCAGAAGGCAGGCCGGACAGGTCGCAGGCCGACTCGCTCACTCCCCCGAAGCGGAGACGGCGGCGGCAAAGGCGATCATGACGACCGACACGAGAGAAAAGCACGCGATCGTCCGCCGCGAGGGATTTACGGTCGCAGGAATCTGTAAAGGCTCCGGTATGATCGCCCCGAACATGGGAACAATGCTTTCTTTCGTGTACACCGATGCGAAGATCCCGGCAAAACAGCTTCAGGACGCTTTGAAATCCGCAGTGAAACGGAGTCTGAACCGGGTCGTCGTAGACGGAGATGAGAGTACAAACGACTCGCTCTTCTGTACCGCAACCGGAGAAGCGGGACAGGTTCCGGCAACCGAGTTTTCCAAAGCTCTCGAGACGGTCTGCATCAGCCTTGCAAAGCAGATCGCAGCCGACGGAGAGGGTGCGACAAAGATGCTCGAGGTAAAAGTCCTCGGCTGCAAACGTGAGCGCGACGCCGAAAAAATCGCCAAATCGGTCATCACTTCACCTCTCGTGAAAAGTGCCGTCTACGGGGAAGATCCGAACTGGGGCAGAGTTGTCTGTGCCGCAGGATATTCCGGTGTTGAATTTACGGTCGAAGAGCTTTCGCTTTCGATCGGTGAAGGGGAGAGAGAAACCCAGTTAGTGAAAAACGGCGTCATCACGGCCGACCTTGCACGGGCGAAAGCCGCGATGGCCGGCGATCACGTGGTGTTCACCCTCACTCTGGAATCAGGAAACAAACAAGCCACCGCGTGGGGCTGCGACCTCACGGAAAAATACGTGGAGATCAACGGGAAGTATACAACATGAACAATAGACAAAGCGTGCTAATGGAGGCACTTCCGTACATCCGGAAGTTCCACAAAAAAACGATCGTGATCAAACTCGGCGGACACGCCATGATAGATTCGGCCATCATGAACTCGGTGGTTCAGGATGCAGTCCTTCTCCACTATGTGGGGATGCGTGTGGTCCTCGTCCACGGCGGCGGACCGGAGATCACGCTGAAGATGAAGGCTCTTGGAAAAGAGGCCAAATTTGTCGGCGGTCTTCGCGTAACGGATGAGGAAACCCTCGAGATCGCCCAGATGGTCCTTGCCGGAAAGATCGGCAACATGATCGTTTCGATGATCGCAAAGAACGGAGCTAAAGGCGTTGGGATCTCTGGAAACGACGGAGGCCTGGTCATCGCAGAGAAGACGCCGATCCGAAAAATGATGGTTGGAGACGAGGAAGTAGAAGTGGATCTCGGCTTTGTCGGAGACGTCAAGGAGATCAACTCAAACCTTCTCGAGACTCTGCTGGATGCCGGATATATCCCAGTGATCTCCCCGCTGGCTCTCGACCGGAAAGGAAACGACCTGAACATCAATGCCGATACGATGGCAGGCGAAATCGCCATAGCCTTAAAGGCATTCAAACTGATTTCCCTCACCGATGTGGACGGCGTTATGAACAAAGAGCGAACCGAGATCTTCCACAGACTCACGCTGAAAAATGTGGATGCCCTCATGGCGGACGGGACGATCTCCGGCGGGATGATCCCGAAACTCGAGGCGAGCGTGAACGCGGTCCGCCATGGAGTGGAAGGGGCCCATATCCTGAACGGGAACTCCGAACACAATCTGCTCCTGGAACTGTTCACGAATGACGGGGTCGGAACGATGATCACGGCCTCGATGATCTCGTTATAACCTGTCATCAATCTTTTTTTTTAGATAGGACTTACGCGGGGTTATTCTCAATCCAATTCGGGAAGGATATGGCTGGGTGTGGAGGCATGAGAAAAACCAACCGCGAATCGGCGCGAATCCGCCCTTTGGGCGAAGCGAATCGGATTTGCTTTTCCTCACTCTCACCCGTCGTGTCTTTCAGCCACGACGGCTCGTCCCTTCATCGGGACCGTTCGGGCAAATCCTGTCGGCGCCCCAGCGCCTCCCGTGAGAGAGATTTATTGATTAGTCCAATATATGGTAAAATGGCCTTTTACTAACAATCTTGATATGAAATCGAGAGGCAAACTACCAGTGGGAGCCGCTGGGGCGGCGACAGGATTTGCCCGAACGCTCCCGATGAGGGATGAACCGGCGGGACGATAAGGACCGCCGTGTTCAAGTGAGGGAAAGCAAATCCGATTTTCTCGCCCGTAGGGCGGATTTGCGCCGATTCGCGGTTGGTTTTTTCTCTTGTGTCAAAACGAATTCCTTACACGAAATCGAAACACATCTCAGAATTACGTCAGTTTTTTCGGTTAAGATCACACCGCGTAACTCCTATTCCAATATGTCGATTCAAGGACTCGAATTTCGATGCATATTTATTACCTGCGGTCCTAGTTCTCAGTAATGGGTTTTATTTGTCCGATGACACAGGAGAGATGCATGGGCAAACAGTGCAAGTTCTGGCGTGCCGATGCAAAAATCGATAAAAAAGCCGATACCTTCTATGAGCTGAGCACAGGTGAATGTCTGTTCATCAAACTGGCAAACCATCTGCTCATGAAGTAGAAAAGGCCGGATCCTCTTTTTTTATTCCCGGCACACCGACCGCAGGGTCTGCGGACCCGGTGAGATCGAAGATCATCAAAATAAAGGGTTGCCGGCTGACCGATCAGCCGAGAACCAGCATACTGCCAAAGTAAGTTGCATCGTCCGCAGGCTCCACACATAACAGGACATAGACCTCCTGACCTGTCTTCGGATCTTTGACCAGGGAATACATCAGTCCGCCTCCGTTCTGTGACAAAGAGATCACGTCACGCATGACCGACATCCCGTAAGAGTTGCTCATACTCAGCTGGTTCGTGCCCACAAGAGAGGGGTTCATCGCGTATGCCAGCATCGTGCCGTCTTCCGTAATTGCAAATGGATACAGTCCCTCCTGCCCATTCAGTTCGCTCTTTGGATCATTGATCATATCCAGAACGGCAGGGATCCCCTCAACGATCGTGAGATAATCCATCCCCCGAACCTGACGGACGAGCTCCTCACGCTGATGCCAGTCGACATAGGATCCGTCTGAAAACGGTTCATCGTGCAGGTATATGCCCGACGCCAGGAACCATGTATCGTCGACGGCCATCACATAGGAAAGCTTCAGCTCGCTCACGAAATTATTTACCGGGTTTTCGTACAGCGACATTACAAATCCTCCTCCGAGATTTGCACGGGCGGTCGCTCTCTGGATATACTTGATCCCTGTCGTATCCTGCAGATACCAGCGGTTTTCCCCGATCAGATCAGGCTGATGGGGCAAAGCCAGGACCGTACCATTCATATCATAGGCGAAAATATACAGTTCGCCGTCGATGAACTCGCCCTTTGGATCATTGAATGCGGCAACAGCCTCGTTCTTTCCAACTTTATTTGCATACACATAGGCTTTTTCGACAAAATCCTTCAGCTCCTCTACCGAGACATCGGATACGGGGGTCCCCGTGCTTTCCGGCACATTATCGGTAAGAACGACCCGCCACTCCACTTCGGGTCCGCTATATACCGTCCTCCAAACTGCATTGACCTGGGTCTGTTCCCCTCTGGATGTATCGTAGAAGTGGTACGAGATGTTTCCTGACGCGTTCGTCAGAATGGTGTTCACCATATTCTGGAGTTCGGCCGTCTGATACGCGGGATCTTCCGTCAGGTATTTGCCGATCTCGACGGTGTTTTCATCATAGAACTTCAGGCCTGACGTATGCGTGACCCATAAGGTATAGCCGTACTCGTTCTTGAGATATTCAGTCAGTCCGGAGAACAAACTGTCAATATCATAGGAGAGCCGCAGAACGCCGTCATACTCGCCGTTTTCATCATAGACCGGCGTGATGATCATAAGTCCGCGGTCCCCGTCCTGATACTGATAGAAATCCGAGACCACGCATGACGGGCCTGCGGCTTCGAGCACCTCCACCGGATAATTGAGCCGGGACTTGGTAACGCCTGGGACCCACCAGGGATCGAGATATCTGGTCGTAGAGATCAGCGTATTGTTTCTGTCGAATCTGCCTATCTCGAACGAGAGCGGAAGCTCACTCCGGAGTTTATACAGCGCGAGTTCGACCTTTGGATCATCGGCAGGAACACCGTCGAGGAGACGGGCCGTTTCCCACAATGAAGAGGTGACATGCATCATGTCATCCTCAACGATTCCGATGACCGGGCGAAGGGCATCGTTCATATCATCGATCTGTTCCTCAGATACGGGCTTCAGATCGCCGGTGCCGGGTAATATGCAGCCGGCAGCAGATATGCAAAGCACTGAAAGAAAGAGGAGTGTTATTACTGAAAATGCATGTCGGGCCAATTCTATCACCACTATTCATATACACATATGGATGTGCAGTAATTATAGTTAATCATTAAGGGAGTTACAGACAGCGGGCATTTCAGCATGAATAATCATGATAATTGATGTATACCATTGAAAAAACTGAAAAATAGATAATAATGGATTGTCAGAAGACTGTTAAGACAGGCTCTTTTTCAGCCAGACCCTCAGAGAATCCAGCTGTTCTTTCGTGTGGAAATAATGCTCGCCGTTTTCCGCGATCTCAAGGACGGCTGAGTTTTTTTCTGCAAAAGCGGACACTTCAGCCAGCGGGACCAGATCATCATTCCTGCCGTAAAGAATGCCGGTTGACACATTCCAGGCGCCGATCGGGTGTGTTTTTACATACCGGCAATAATCCCAGTAGAGGGTTATGCCGACCGGGAGGGCGATCTCCTGTTTTTCTTTCAGCATCTGTTCACTTACCTGAAAGCCGGTCATGAGACCGTCGATGATCCGCTCCATACTGATCACGGGAGAGAGAAACAGGCTTTTTTCGAGCGGCAGATCATGATAGGCCAGCATGCCGAAATACACACCCATGCTGCAGCCGAAAAAGCTGATATTATCAGAAATGGAACGGGCATACTGATAGACCGCCGTCAGATCGCTCACGCACGTATCCGGTTTGCAGGGGTATGTTTCTTTTGACCGTTCGCCGTGTTCGGGAAGATCGAAACTCAGGACCAGGTATCCTTTTTTGACCGCTTCCTCTGCAAAGACCGCGATCGGCTCATCAGCTTTGTTCGACATGTTTCCATGCACGGCGATATAGAGGTTTCCGGTAGGTTCTCCCCAGAGGATCGCCGGGATGCTGATGGTTGTATTCTGAATGGTGATGGATTTTTGTAACATTTATCTGCCTGCCTTCATGATTTTATTAACAATATGAGATTCTTCAGCAATTTTTTTATTTATAGGGGTTACGCGGGGTGATCCCAACCATAAAACTGACGTACTGATGATATGTACTTTGATTTCGTGTATGAAATAAGTGTGGATACATAAGATTCCCACCGCGAATAAGCCCAAGCGGGCAAAGCCCGCTTGAGGCGGCACGCAAGCCTTCGGCTTGCACGCAATCGCGAATCTACGCCAATCGCATTTTCCTTACGCTGTC
>DAHC01000008.1:18367-18971 GCA_002498375.1 Methanocorpusculum sp. UBA424 | reverse complement strand
CAGCGTGGAAAGTCCACGAGCTGTAAGCTCGTGAGACGTCTCAAGAGCCTTCGGCTCTTGGACAAATGCTGGAAAACCCGCGTCGCGGGTTTTCTCTTCATCAGAGATATCTTTTTATTACCTGAAAATAGAAGAGAATTTCATGGATACTGGTGTGAATAATCCTGATCTTCTCTACCCGGAAGAAGTTCGAAAAATTATCGGGTGTGCGATGACCGTTTACAATACGCTCGGAATCGGCTTTTTGGAGGGCGTATATCAGGACGCTTTGGAGGTGGAATTTGGTTTGCAGGGCGTCCCTTTTGAACACAAGAAACACCTGGATGTCTATTACAAAGGAGTAAAACTGCCGGGTTTCTTTGAAGCGGATGTTGTCTGTTATGGAAAAATCATCCTTGAATTAAAAGCGATCTCCCGATTGACCGAAATTGATGACGCACAACTGATCAACTATCTGAAAGCCACCGGAATCCGGGCGGGTATTCTGATAAATTTTGGGAAGAAAGGTAAACTCGACTGGAAACGGTTTGTCTACACGAACGATCTTTACTTCAGAAAGGAGAATGTACCAAAATAATCAGAAGAAAACCCGCGACGCGGGTTT
>DAHC01000008.1:0-18260 GCA_002498375.1 Methanocorpusculum sp. UBA424 | reverse complement strand
GGTTTTCCAGCATTTTTCGTTCCGCCGTCCCGGCCACGCGGAGCCGATGAGGCGAAGCGTAGGGACGCGACCGAAGGTCAAGAGGGCGGAACAGGAAAAATGCGATTCGCGTAGATTCGCGATTATTCGCGGTGAAATTTTCATACATCCAGACCTGACCTTACCCTTCCCGAATTGGATCCGCACCAACACCGCGTAAGTCCTATAGGAAGATAATGCAGGGAACCAAAAGAGCGAGATAATTTTCAAAGGGCTGTTGTCTAAGTTCAACTAAAAAAGGAAGAAGTTTATGCCGCTTCTTTTCCGAGATCAAATGCCTTTTCGTTTATAGAAACGGTCTTTGGCGGAACATTACGGCGGACCGCTTCGGATAAGGATTCGGCGGCAAGCGGAAGTTTATCCGACGCGGCACCGAGAAGAACGATGTTTGCCGCAAGTGGGTTTCCTGCCTGAGCAGCAATACTCGTCGCATCCACAAGGATCACCTTTGCCGAACCTGCTTTCAGTTCGGCCTCGACCTCATCGATTGTCGGGACAGGCTGTTTCCCGGAAAAGACCGAGGTCGGAACGACCATCTCACGGTTCACGACCATCACGCCGCCCTGTTTGAGGAAGTGCCGGTAGCGTACTGCCTCAAGGACATCGAACGCGATCAGGAGATCAGCGGTTCCCGGAGCGATCAGCGGGCCGAATTTTCCGTCGATACGGATGTGGGTTTCTACAGACCCTCCGCGCTGGGACATCCCGTGCGTCTCGGCTCCCCGGACATGACGACCCTCGATCACGCAGGCGTCGCCCAGAACATTCGAGGCAAGGATCGTTCCCTGTCCGCCGATACCGACGATCAGAACATCAAAACTCTTTTTCATTGTCTTGCACCTCCGCGGTGGATCGCGCCCGCCGGACAGATATCAGCGCAGACGCCGCATCCCGTACAAAGAGCGGTGATCTTTGAAGCGCCGGTCTCATCGGTCTCGATCGCCGGACAGCCGTACTTCAGGCAGGCTCCGCATTTTGTACACGCTTCCGCATCCACGACGTACCGGTTCCGTTTGATCCCGAGCCGCTTGTTCATGATAACGCAGGGCTGCTTCGCGATGATGACCTTGACGCCGGGTTTTTCCTTGGCTTCCTTAAGGGTAGCAAGAAGATAGGTCAGATCATACGGATCGACCGACTCAACATACGAAACACCGCAGGCTCTCGCCAGTTCCTCGAGCGAGATCTTCGGCGACTCCTCGCCGGTCGCGGTCAGACCGGTGTTCGGGTTCGGCTGGTGACCGGTCATCGCGGTGATCCGGTTATCCAGAATGATCACGATCTGATTCGTATTGTTGTACACCGCGTTGATGAGCCCATTCACACCGGTGTGGAGGAACGTCGAGTCGCCGATCGTGGAGACCACATCGGTTCCCGGGCAGGAGTGGGCGATCCCCGAACCGACCGTGATCGAAGCTCCCATACAGATCGTCGTGTCGACCGCCCCGAGCTGGAGGCCGAGCGTATAACAGCCGATATCGGACGGGAACACGCCGTCTTTGAATACCTTCTTCATCGCGTAGAAGACCGAACGGTGGAGACATCCTGCACAAAGGATCGGCGGGCGGACCGCGACCTGGGTCACTTCCGGCGGGGCCGGATAGGTGTTTTTCGCAAAACCTGCCTTTTCAAATGCTCCGGCGATCAGTTCTGGGGAGTATTCTCCCTCGTGAGGAAGATAACCGTCGAGCTTTCCGTGAACGACCGTTGAGGTCGCGGCCTGAAGCGCCGCTTCTTCGATGACCGGCATAAGCTCTTCGACAACGAGGACCTCGGTGTGCTGAGCAAGGATGCCCGAAAGCCAGTTCCGGTCGATCGGATATGCGCTGATCTTGATGAACGAGACGTCGTCCGGGATGATCTCCTCGACATAGGAGATGGAGATCCCTCCGGCGATGACGGCCTTTTTCCCGCGGATCTCTGCAGAGTTGAGACCGGCTTCCACTAAGTATTTTGCGACCTCGGGCTGTTTTTTCGTGAGGATCGCGTGCAGCGGGCGGGTGTTTGCCGGGATAACGACATACTGCTTCGGGTTCTTGACAAATTCGCCTTTACGCGTCGAGGGCGCGGGTTCGCCAAGGCGGACATCCCCTTTCGAGTGGCAGATCCTTGTTGTTGGACGAAGAAGAACCGGAAGCGCGAACTTTTCGGAGAGTTCGAATGCGGTTTTCGTAAAGTCATGCGCTTCCTGGGCGGAAGAGGGATCCAGACACGGGATCTGGGCAAACTTCGCATACATCCTCGAGTCCTGTTCGTTCTGCGAACTGTGCGCGAAGGGATCGTCGGCTGAAAGAACAACGAAGCCGCCTTTCGTCCCGGTGTAGGACGAGGTCATAAGGGGGTCTGCCGCGACGTTGAGGCCGACATGCTTCATCGTCACAATCGACCGAAGGCCGCACCAGCTTGCCGCCAGAGCATTTTCGAACGCGACTTTTTCGTTAACTGACCATTCTACGTAGTACCAGGGGTCTTTTCCGGCACGCAGCCGGTCAACTACCTCGGATGACGGGGTCCCGGGATACCCGGAAACAAAGTCAACGCCCGCTTCGAGACAAGCATGGGCTATAGCGTCGTTTCCAAGGAGATATTTCTTGGGTGTCTCTTCTGCCATATCTCCATAATGTTTGGCATGATAAGAGAATAAGGCTACGTCGGCGGCAGGAAATGAGTTTCAGAACATATTTATACGGCAACATCCTATGTAGTAAGGTAAAAGGGGGCCCGTAGCATAGCTAGGTGGTGCGCCCGGCTGATAACCGGGAGGTCATGAGTTCGAATCTCATCGGGCCCACTGTTTTTCTGATTTTTGTATTTTTCATAAAATGTATTTCCCATCATTTTCGGTTTGACGGAGAGCATGCGCTTTTCAGAAACAGAGCGGAAAAAGAGAACAGGTTTTGGTTTGGACTGTGATCAATCTTATTTTTGCTGAAGAAAGCCGAGGGTCAGATCGAGTGCGTCGAGGAGATCCTCTTCCGCGAGAGCATAATCCCGGATCGCCGAAAAGAGCATATACAAAATATCGTAACCGTAAAACGCAAGAGCATCCTCCGCTGAAAGGGGCGAGGCATACGTATCGACCACAAAACCGTCGGTCGAGAACATCAGCTCGAACAGTTCTCCCTTCTCCGATGCCACGCAGAACTGCTGGGTGACCTTCTTTTTCGGATCATCTGGTCTAAAACTAGCCGGATTTTCGGTTTTTCCAAGGATGATCATCTTGTCAGAGTAATACACCTGATCGTAAAGATCCCCTTTGGCGTCCTGTTTTGCCTTCTGCAGGAAGACTGATCCGGCAGCCTCGACCACGGGAACAACCGCAGAAAGCATCTTTTCGAGAAGGACCTTGTCCTCATGAACGATCAATTCTGCAGTCTCCTGCTGTTTTGCTTTCGTTTCCTTGATGACATCAAGGAGACGGTCACATCCCTGTTCTACAATTGGGTCCATGCAATATAGTATGAAGGTCCCGATAGATTAACTACATGCCTTGTGTTATCAGTATAGAAGAACAATGGACTATTTCATCGCCCTGAATCAGATCCTCATCCTGTTTATTCTGATCGGGATCGGATACTTTGCACGAAGGATCAAACTCCTGAACGACGCTTCCGTCTCTTCCCTTTCAAAGTTCCTTCTGCATATCTGTATTCCCGCAATGGTGATCTTTTCCATGCAGATCCCTTTCACGAACGAAGTTCTGATGAAAGGAGAGTATCTGATCTTAGCGGCGTTTGCCTACTACGGGATCGCGTTTCTGGTTGCCTGGTTTTCCCCCATTCTGATGCGGGCAAAGAAAGAGGAGTACGGCGTGTTCCGGTTCATGATCATGTTCTCGAACTCGATGTTCATGGGATTTCCCATCCTTTCGATGCTGTACGGCCAGGACGCGATATTTTACGCAGCGCTCTTCAATATTCCCTTTACCATACTGACATACTCTGTTGGAATCTGGATCCTGCGGGCACAGGAGAAGGGCGGAAAAATCTCGTTCGATCTAAAACTTCTGCTGAACCCAGCGTTTCTCTCGACGATCCTTGGACTGATCTTCTTCCTGACGTCGTTTTCGATCCCTGACCCCATTTACAGTTCCTTAGAGCTGCTGAATAACGTTACCACGCCGCTTTCTCTTGTCGTGACCGGCGGGTTCCTTGCCCAGCTGAATTTCACCTCGATCTTCAAAAATGTCCGGCAGTATATCGTTGCGGCGATCCGTCTTCTTGGTATGCCGGCACTTGTGTATCTGATCTTTTCGCAGTTCATCGCTGATCCGCTGATCCTCGGCATCATCGTGGTAACTGCAGGAATGCCGGCGGCAGTAAATACGGTGATGCTTGCAGATGAGCATAAGGCCCATCCGGATATTGCGGCCCAGGGGATCTGTATCTCAACACTGCTTTGTCTGGTGACGCTCCCGCTTCTCGCGGTGTTTTTGACGGGATGAGGGAAATAAAAAAAGAGTGATCTATTATTTTTGGTACCACGCGGCACCCTCATGCATTTTTTCTATAAATTCATCCTCGGGGAAAGACCGAAGGTCCAAAAGAGCGTCGGAAAGATTTTGGACGGCCGCTTCGTTATACGGATTTTCCGTCTGAATAGAGTAATAGAGTTCGGCGTTTTCCCGGGAAACTGCGGAAGATACCGCAGTCTGTCTGGAAAACGTTGTCGAAGCAGCGGCAGATAGTCGTTCAGACGAAAATCCGCTTCTGACAAGGGCTCCGCTGAAAGCAAGATTCACCGCATGGGTAAGCCCGAGAACGTAGGCAGCGATTGGGTCGTGCTCCCCGATATCCATGCGGAGAATCGTCCCGCCGCTGAAAAGATCAGCCGCTTCATCCACCGCGGTATCGCTGCCGCACGAACATACGATGATGTTTCTGCCGGCTATCGAAGGGGCACTGGGACCGAACATCGGATGTACCGAGCAGACTATTGCACCGGATGCCGCCGCTTTGCGGAGAACCGGAATAAGGGGAGTTTTCACGGAGAGGATATCAAAGATGAGCGCGTTTTTGTTTTCGGATATAACCGTCCCGAGGATTTCTGCAGAGATTTTTATCGGCGTTGCTACGATGATGACATCGGCATCCCTGCATCCGGAGGAGATGTCCGTAACCGGATAGAGAGCTCCGTCGGGTTCTTGGTCATTGATTGTTACCGTATGACCACGTCCGGCAAAAAATTCAGAGAGCCATCTGCCCATCCCGCCGTTCCCTCCGATAATGAAGATTTTCCGCGGAGCAGCAGGCCTGGGTATCAGTCCCTGCACATCGACAGACTCATCGATTACTGCCCGGGCGATCCGAGCGGCCGTATCCGCACTCACGCCGGAAACCTGCCCGGCGTCGATATATCTCTGGACGACGTTTTTTTCGACCGCGGGAACCACGACCTCTTCGTTTGCCTCGGCCTTTTTTTCGCCGATCACCAGAGCTATTCTATTCCGGCGGCCGACCAGTTCCATGATCTCGCGGTCGATCGAAGCCAGTTCCTCACGAAAGCCGTTAATTTCAGACAAGGAAACCTCCCCGGGCCGCGAGATCTGCGAGGGTGAACACGGTCATTGCCTCGACGACGATTGCCCCCCGATTCGCGATGCACGGATCGTGACGTCCTTTGACCGAAAGGTCGGTGTCCTCTAGGGAGACCAAATCAACGCTCATCTGCTGTTTTGCAATCGAGGGGGTCGGCTTGAATGCTACGGAAAAATCCAGAACGCCGCCGTTCGACATCCCGCCAAGCACGCCGCCCGCATGATTCGTGACGGTGATGACGGACCCATTCTGAAAACGGTATGCATCGTTGTTTTCGGATCCGCGAAGGCCGGCGGCGGCGAACCCCTCGCCAAATCCGATGGCTTTCACACCGGGAATGGCGAAAACCGCTTTGGCGATCTCGCCGTCGAGCGTGTCAAAAAACGGCTCGCCAAGACCAGCGGATAAACCCGCAGCAAAGCATCGGACGATCCCGCCGACACTGTCTCCCTCCGATTTCGCGGAGAGGATCTCGGCCCTCATCCGGTCCTCGATGTCTAAAGACATCGCACGAAGCGGATTGGTCCGTGATCTCGTCATGATGTCTGCGACATCATAAACATTCATATCGACGACACTCCCGATTCGGGTAACATACGAACCGACGGAAATTCCGGCGCAGCCGATCAGATCCCGGAGCAGAGCACCTGCCGCGACGAGGGGGGTCGTCATTCTGCCGGAAAACATTCCGCCCCCACGGATATCATGAGCCGGACCGAATTTCGAGACCGCAGGGTAATCGGCATGACCCGGACGGGGAACCCGGCGGAGCTGTTCATAATCCGAACTCCGGGTATTGCTGTTTGAAAAGGTGATCACGACCGGACAGCCCGTAGTAATTCCGTTCACAATTCCGGATATCTCCGGGACGTCCGCCTCCACCCTCGGCGTTCCGATACCTTCGGCCGGTTTCCTGAGAGCCAGATCCGCCGTGATGATATCCTCATTCACGGGATATCCGGCAGGGATCCCGTCGATAACGCAGCCGATACGACTGTCATGACTCGCCCCGAAGAGAGTGAGCGTTATTGATTCTCCGATTCGATTCATTCTTCCCTCATATCCGCACCGAGTTTCTGCATATCCCTGACGAAATCAGGATAAGAAACAGCACAACAGCCTGAGTCGTCTATGATAGTATTGCCAGCGGCAATAAGTCCGGCGACCGCGGATGCCATCATTATACGATGGTCGCCAAATGTAGTAACATTTGCCCCGAAAAGCCGGGAGGGTCCCGTAACAATGCACCCGTCCTCGGTCTCGCTGATATCTGCACCCATCGACCTGAGGAAAAGAACCGTGGACATGATCCGGTCGCTTTCCTTGAATCTCAGATGGGCGGCCCCGTATAATCTGCTGGTGCCTTTTGCCTGACTCGCAAGTACGGCGATAATGGGGAAGATATCCGGAGCATCCGCAAGATCGATGTCTGCAGCCTTCAAAGCCGCTTTTTTGATCGTAACATTCTCCCAGTCACGAACTACTCCTGCCCCAAATGTTTCAAGGATGGAGATCACCACCTTATCCCCCTGGGGATCGGCCGGATCGAGTCCGGAAACGGTGATCTCGCCAGTGAGTGCCGCCGCCGCAAACAGAAATGCGGCTGACGAGTAGTCGCCGCCGACCTGAACATCCACGGGAGAATAGACCTGACCGGAACGGACAAGATACCCGTCATCGATCATCTCGACCGAAACGCCGTGTTTTTTCATGGCGGAAATCGTCATATCCACGTAGGGTTTTGACGTGAGGGGCGTTGTAAGATGGATCCTCGTGTCAGATTTGCCAAGCGGGGCCGAGATCAGCAGCGCCGAGATAAACTGGGAACTCACATCGCCGCGAATATGCACATCGCCACCTGACCCCGGACCCGTTATGGTGAACGGAGCACAGCCGTTTTCGGAAGTTACCCCGGCTCCGAGCTCTGAAAGGGCGTCAAGCAGCGGTTTCATCGGGCGGGAACAGAGCGAAGCGTCGCCCGTGAACGCAGATGGTCCGTCCAGACGGGATGCTAGGCCTGCAAACATCCGCATGGATGTTCCCGAGTTTTTGCAGTTTATCACCGTTCCTTTCGGGAGAGGGGCATGCAGATCGCCGCCCTGGATCGTGATCCGATCATTCGCTTCACATACATGTGCCCCGAGCGCTTTGACCGCATCCAGCGTAACAAGAGTGTCCTCGCCCAGAAGCGGAGAGAAGACAACAGACTCGCCTTTTGCAAGGGCTGCAAGGAGAAATGCCCGGTGGGTGTGACTTTTCGAAGGGGGTGCGTGAACACACCCCGATATCTGAGAACGGGATACGATAAGTTTCATCTTACTCACCGTTCCTGATGCTCGCGAGGAGGATATCCTCCCGACCGAACCGATAGAGAAATTCATCAAGGCCCTCGTCAGGCACAAGTATCCCGGTGGCAGGACCCGTACCGGAAAGTCCGGCGGCGGCGGCTCCGCAGGAGAGAGCTCGTTCGGCCGTCTCCGGCGTGATGCCGATCGCTTCACAGGTACATCTTCCATTTACATACATCGCTGAAAAAACATCTCCTTCGATCGCCATATCATAAGCGGCCGCGACCATATCCCGCATTTCACGCATCTTTTCACTCGGAAATGCGGATTTCCGGATCTGGAACGGCGGGATGTGGATCACGACCGTGTATCCATCGGGCATCGGTCGGCGGAGCAGAAGTTCACGCCCCCTATTGTCGGTGAATACAAGACCCCCGAGCTGACAGGCGCAGGCATCATCAAATGCCCCAGTAATACTGACGCCGGCCCTTATGGCGGCGGAAGCGCCGATCCGGCCGATCTCGAGCGGATCGATATGCACACCGAGCGCCCCGGCGGCGGCCGAGATTATAGCGTTCGCTGCGGAACTGCTGCTTTTCAGGCCCTGGGATATAGGGATATTCGAGGTAGTCCTGATCACCGCACCGTTCATCCCAGAACCGGGATACCGCTGAAGTACCTCCTCGACGGAAAAACGGGCGAGGGAAACGGACTCGGACGGGTGGCCGTCGATCTCGACCGAAAACTCGTTTTCCGAAATGAGCTGAACGGTCGCCTCGGTTTTGAGATCGATTCCGAACGCCGCGCCTTTTCCGGTAGAGATCGCGTTGATGACCGAAAGCGCCCCGTAGGACACGCCGTGACCGATCATGCCGCCCTCATTTCGAATGCTTTTCTCATAACGGCACGATCAGGCGTGATGCCTGTCCAAAGGGTGAATGATGCGGCGGCCTGTTCGATCAGCATGGTTTTTCCGTTGATGCAGGCATGAACTCCAGCGGCTTTTGCAGCAGCAAGAAGGGGGGTCACTTCCGGATCATAGATCATATCCATAACTACCGTGTCTTTGGTGAATAGCGTATCTGGAACCGGCGAGCAGTGTTCAAACCCGCTCATTCCAGCCGGGGTCGCGTTCAGAATCAGCTGATACTCAGGAGCGAGATCCTCCAGCTTCACTGCCCGGGCACCGAACATAGCGGCAAGCGTCTCTGCACGTGCGTGGGTCCGGTTGGTGATCGAGATCTTCGCTCCGGCGGCTTTCAGATAGGAGGCGGCGGCCTTTGCTGCCCCTCCGGCACCGATGATAAGAACATCGGCGGCCTTTGGATCCATGTCCACCGAAGCGAGCGACGCCGCGATGCCCAGAATATCGGTATTGTACCCCTCAAGACCGGCGGGAGAGTTTCGGATCGTATTCACTGCGCCGGCGGACTCCGCGAGAGGATCTATCCGTTTCAGGAGAGGGATGACCGACTCTTTATGAGGAATGGTCACGTTCATTCCGGTGATCCGATATTTTTTGATAACCTCCGGAATCAGGGGCAGTTCCTCCGGAGCTGACGGTATCTTCACATACCTGCCGGGGATGTTCGCGGCTTTGAACGCCGCGTTGTGGATCTCCGGCGAGAACGTATGGGTCAGGGGATAGCCAATCACGGCAGTAACCTCTGGATCGGTGCCGAGTCTCTCAGCCTCTTCCAGTGTTATCTGACCCGGAGCGGACGCAAGTTCCGGCCGTAACGCACAGTAGTTGAGCATCGATCCAAGGTCAAAAGCCCGAATACGCGTAATCTCGCCGGCGGCCCCCATGCCGATGAGAATGAATGGAGCTTTCGCCTGACGAAGAACAGATGCAGCATTCCAGACGGAAAGCAGATCCGCCGGTCCCCTCACCATGAATGCGGCTTTGGGGATTCCCGAGGATCGGAGATCTTTGAAGATTGCAAGGATCTCATCCTCGGCGGGCGTTTTTTCAAAGTCATGATACGAACAGATGACCGACTCTTTTGGGAACCGGTTTCTCAGAACAGAGTCCGATTCTATGTCGATGTATGTCGCGCCCGACGCGAGAGCACGAAGAAAAATCTCCTTTCGCTCATCGTCCAACGGGGATCTGAGTGTAGCGACCGAAGGAACGCCGCACGCAAGAAAGGAGAGATCGGCCGGTATGACCGGAAAGGAATCAAGCCGGAATTCCAGAGCCTGCGCTCCTTTCAGGATCGCTTCTTTTGCATGAGTTCGCACTTCCCCCTCGTCTTTCGCGACAATTACGGCACAATTTGCAGTCATTTTTCGCAGATTGTCTCCGCCATCGTATGTCCGAAGTGGCGGCCGCCGCTTTCAAGTCTGACATATACCAGATCGCCAATCGCGAGATCGGATACGGAAACCGCTCCCGAGGGAGTTCCAAGGCGTATGGTCTCGGCGTTCTGGAGAACGACCGAATAGGTCTTTCCTCCGGCTTTTACCTCGATATAGAGCATGGGGCGGATCTCGATTTTTACTCTCCCGACATTTACGGTCCGCAGGCTTCCATCAGGTTTGCGGGAAAGGAGTTCGTTCCCGCTGGTGATCTCGGAGAGATATTTTGTCGTACCGTCAGGGCAGAGAATGTAGGAATGGACGGCGCCGGCGTTCACTCGGAATGGCCGGGCGCTGACGTACTCGCTTTCAAAACTCTCCGAGCAGACGAGGAAGAGGCAGGATGACTGGGAACCGATCAGCATGCCTTCTCCCCTCCCCAGAAGCGAGCAGGTATCTATACAAACCCGGTCCCCTAAAGTGAGCGTGGATATCCTGGTGACCACGGCGGTTTCCAGATCGACTATGGGATAGTCGGCGTTTCGTATCCCGGAAAATGCGGCAAGATCGGCCGGACTGTCCGGCGTGATAACGATACCGTCAGAGCCAACCTCCATTGTTTGGAAAGCGAGACGGGCTTCTTCGGGGGTCTTCACACAAATATATACATTCGTCTCAGCACCCTGGAACCGGGAGATGAGATTTTCAAGAGGGATGACCTTCCAGTTTTCAGGGGAGATGATCAGAGTTGGAACGGCATTCTTCAGGCTGTACGCCTCCTCCATCTCCTCGGCACCGGTCAGATTCAGGAGAACGCCGATACGCTCGCCGGAATACATGAGGTTTTTGCCTTCGGCTACTATTGCGGTATATCTGCCGAGATGACAGAGAGCCTCGTCTTCCGGTCTTAGGATGATATGGGTATACCCGGATTCCAGAGCTGAGGCGACAACTGCTTTTCGTTCGTCATAGGTCGGCAGGTGATCGGCACGTATAAGGATCGGAGGTAGTTGAACGGTCATTTACTTCACCGGATGAGGTGTTTTGCTGCTTCTTCCACGGAAGCATCCCGCAAAACGATATCGGATACTGCCGAGGTAATACCGACTATATCATTGTGCTGGAAGATGTTTCTTCCGATTGAAACACCTTTCCCTCCGGCGTCAAGGGAGTCGCGGACCATCTGGAGCATCTCCAAATCGGAACCCATCTTCGGACCTCCGGCGATGACGACCGGTATCTGTGCGCCCTGGACCACTTCACGGAATGTGTCCATATCTCCCGTGTAACTGGTTTTTACGATGTCAGCACCAAGTTCTGCAGCGACGCGGGCACAGGTTTTGAGGGCATCCACGTCGAATGAGTCTTTGATGTTTTTGCCGCGAGGGTAGACCATCGCAAGAAGCGGCATTCCCCACTGCTGGCATTTGCGGGAGATCTCTCCTGCATTACAGATCATCTCGGGTTCGGTATCGGCCCCCAGATTGATGTGAATGGATACGGCGTCCGCTCCAAGCGTGATCGCTTCCTCGACGGTCGTGACGATGACTTTGGAGTTAGGATCGGTTCCAAGGCCGGTTCCGGCGGAAAGGTGAACAATCAGGCCGATATCTTTTCCGGATGTCCGGTGACCGTAGGGAACCATTCCTTTGTGCATAAGTACGGCCGTTGCTCCGCCAATCGAGATTTTATTTATGGTGTCACGCATATCGGTGAGTCCGGTGATCGGCCCCATCGAAATGCCGTGATCCAATGGTACAATAACGGCACGACCGGAGTTCCGGTCAATAATCCGTTCCATACGGATGTGTTTTCCAAACATGTGTGCTAATGATTAGCACGGTGACAACATCAATCTTCTGGATATAATACACAGTGTTGAAATAATGACCAATATATTCAGACATACGCCATTTATCCAGACACATATATCAATAACCCAACTATTTTTCGATATATTTCCACCTCATCCGAAAATAAAAAACAGCGGGGGAAAGGCCGCAGATGGATAATGTCAATACAGGAAACCCGCAAACGCGGAAGAAAACAGCGTATAAAAAATGAAAGGGAATTTTTCAGGCTACTTTTCTCCTCTGCCAAGTTCCTTGTGGGCTTTGCCGAGATGCTGAGCTCCAAGCGCCCCAAGAAGCGACAATTCGCCGGCGAGAACACCCGATGCCACGATTTCGGCAAAAGCTTTTGCATTGTCTCCCGGATTTTCCGCTCCGCCGGCAACGCCCAGCATTGAAAGACATGCATTCTGGGTGGCAATACTCGTTCCTCCGCCGACCGTCCCAACCTGAAGAGAGGGAAGCGTAACCGAGACATAGACTCCCCCTTCGACCAGATCCACGGTCGTGATCGTATTGCTCCCCTCGACAACATGTGCCGGGTCCTGGCCGCAGGCGATAAACATCGCGGCGATAACGTTCGCTGCCTGGGCATTGAATCCCAGCGAGGCAGCACGGGCAGATCCCGTGAGATTTTTCCGGGTATTGACCTCGGCAAGGGTAGCTGAGTTGGTCTTGAAAACCGTGGATACAAGCTCATCGGAGAGGAAGACCCCGGCTGAAACCGTTTTCCCCCGGCCTTCGATAATGTTGATCGCAGACGGTTTCTTGTCGCAGCACATGTTTCCGGAAACGGCGATCAGTTTTGCCTTCGTCTCTTCTTCGATCAAATGAGCTGCGGCTTCCGAGGCGATGGTCGCCATGTTCATGCCCATCGCATCCTTCGTGTCGAACTCAAAGCGGATAAAGACGCTCGTACCTGCCGTATACGTGGTAAGTCCGATCAGTTCACCGTGGTTTGTGGTTTCCTCGGCGGCGACTTTTAAAAGAAGGAGATTGTCCTCGGCCCATCTGGCAACCTCGGCTGCGTGAGCCACACTCTTCGCTGCAAAAATAGGAGCACGGGTCATGCCGTCCCTGAGAATACGTACCTCGGTACCGCCGGCTTTCGTGATAGCACTGCACCCTCTGTTGATCGAGGCGACCAAAGCACCTTCGGTCGTTGCCAGCGGAAGCCAGAAGCTGCCGTTCGCATACTCGCCTTTAACCGCCAGAGGTCCCGCAACCCCAAGCGGGATCTGAACACAGCCGATCATATTCTCGATGTTTCTGGTTACTACGCGGTCAATGGGTATCGTATAGGTTCCGACAGCGGAAAGATCCGTGCCGGTCTCCTCTTCGATATATTTGCGGCGAAGAGAGACTGCATCATCTGCCGGCAGGCTCTTTTCCAGGGCATAAAGTTTCAGATCACCAGAACGGATCTTTGAGATATATTCATCCATAATTATAGAATAGTTCAGAGGGGACTAATACATTTTTCTGTCAAACAGACGAATAGTATTCAGGCATATGCAGAAATACGCTCAGATTCTGGACCTTGTTAGAGAGAGAAATCCTCTCATTCATCAAATAACCAACTATGTTACCGTAAATGACTGCGCAAATATGACCATCTGTTTCGGCGCGGCGCCGGTGATGTCGCACGCGCCCGAAGATGTTGTGGATATGATAAAAATAGCGGGCGCTCTCGTCCTGAATATCGGAACGCTCGATGAAAAACAGATCGAAGGAATGCTCGCTGCGGCAAACGAAGCAAAGAAATGCGGGATTCCCATCGTCCTTGATCCAGTGGGAGCAGGGGCAACCCTCTACCGCACACAAACCGCGGAGAGGTTTATGAACGAATTCCCCCTTGCGGTTGTGAAAGGAAACGCCGGAGAGATCGGAACCCTCGCCGGCGTCTCGGCAATGGTCCGCGGAGTTGATTCCGGAAATATTTCCGGAGAGCCGAAGGAGATTGCACGTAGCTTAGCAAAAGAATACGGATGCACCGTTGTCATAAGCGGAGCAGAGGATATCATAAGTGACGGGAAACGCATCGCCGGCGTGTTGAACGGCATGCCGATCATGGGAAAAATCTCCGGGACCGGCTGTATGGCGAGCGCGGTCTGCGGAGCCTGCGCTGCAGTTTCCAACCCAATGGACGGCTGTATAACCGCGATGGCAGCACTTGGCATCGCCGGCGAAGAAGCAGCGAAAACCGCCAAAGGCCCAGGCTCGTTCAAGCCGGCATTCTTCGATGCGGTCGCTTCACTTACCAGCGAACAGTTCATCAAATCCGCGAGGATCTCCGAGTACCAATGAAGTATGATCTCTATGTGGTAACCGACGAGAACCTCTCGAACGGATATTCCCATGCAGAGATAGCAAAGCTTGCAGTTGACGGCGGGGCCAACGTGATTCAGCTTCGGGATAAGGATAAGGATTCCGCATCCCTCTTCGCCGAAGCAGTGAAAATCCGCAGTATCACAAAGGACAAAGCCCTCTTCATCGTCAACGACCGGCTGGATATCGCCCTCGCCTCGAAAGCGGACGGCGTCCATCTGGGGCAGAGCGATCTGCCGGTCGATGTCGTACGACGCCTTGTTCCGGAGGATTTCATCATCGGCATATCGATCGGTTCGGTTGAAGAGGCGCTGAAAGGAGTAAGAGATGGAGCGGATTATGTAGCGGTGAGTCCGGTTTTTTCAACCGGATCAAAACCCGATGCCGGAACCGGCCATGGAATCTCCTGTATTTCCGCGGTAAGACTGGCTGTCGAAAAAGATATCCCGGTTCTTGGAATCGGCGGCATCAACAGCGAAAATATCCCGGAAGTCATCAAAGCAGGGCTAGATGGAATATGCGTGATATCCGCCGTTGTGAGTGCCCCGGATATCACAAAAGCTGCGGCCGATCTGTGTCAAAAGATCAGGAGCGCAAAAAATGAGTGAAAAAGTCATGCAGTGGTGTGTCCGGATCCCGGTTCGCGAAGGAGAAGAGGGACGCAGGAAACTGATTGCCGAAGGAAAAGCCGACCGAAGTCTTCGGCCGTACGTCGAGGACGGACATCTGCTTGTTCCTGTTCTGGAAGAGACCGGCCTTCAGGCAGAGTTTTTCACCGCAGGCATCCGAGAAGAACTTCCCCGACACGAACAGATCGGCGGGATCGTTGTTCTTCAGGAAGAAGATATCGCCGGAGCGGAAAAGATTCTTGCAGCACGGCCTTCGGCCCACACAGCCCTATTTGCCACCTCACCGGTTGAGGGAGAGTTCAGAACGAAAACGTTCAAAGTCCTTGCGGGAGAAAACACGACCGAGACGATGTATCACGAATACGGGCACAGGATGATCATCGATCTCACCGCCGCATACTTCTCGGCACGACTTTCGAATGAACGCCAGAGAATTCTTTCGTCAATGAAAGAAGGAGAAAGAGTTCTTGATATGTTCGCCGGCGTCGGCCCGTTTCCCGTGATGCTCGGCGGAAAGGCGAAGCTTGTCGCTGCAAACGATATAAACCCATCCGCAGTTTATCTTCTTCAGAAAAATATCAGGTTAAACCATCTGCATAACGTAGTTCCGATTCTCGGCGATGCAATGAATCTTCCGGATATGCTCGATTCGATGAAGTTTGACCGCATAATCATGAATCTGCCCTTCGCAGCATACGGATTTTTAGCAGGAGCTGCCAAACTTGCGGCGAAGGGCGCAGTTATCCATCTTTACTCGCTTGTCGAGAAGGAAGGAGAACACAATGAAAACATACTCCGTGCGTTTCCAAACGCGAAAATCACCGAACGATTCCTTCGCTCCTACTCGCCGACCAGCTGGCACGCCGTGTACGATATTGAGGTAAGCAATGAAATGTAAAATCTGCGGGACTGGTAGTTTTGCTGATCTGAAATGTGCCGTTGACGCCGGAACGGACGCAGTAGGTTTTCTGATGGGGATCACTCACGTGACCCAGGACGCCGTGACCCCCGAGGAAGCAGCGGCGATGATAAAAACACTGCCTCCATTCATGGAACCGGTCGCCGTCACCCATCTGCAGGATGCACCTTCTATTATCGATATCATCCGGCGGTCCGGATGTACTACTGTTCAAATCCAGAACGCAATTACCCGGGAGGATATTGCAATCATTCGGGAAGCACTGCCGTACATTCGGATCCTGAAAGCAGTACATGTGATGGATATGTCAGCCGTAGAGGCGGCAGAGCAGGCAGCTGCCTATGCGGACGCGATAATTCTTGATACGCGAACACCCGACAAACTTGGAGGAACAGGACTAACCCATGACTGGAACATCAGTGCAAAGATCGTGGAATCGTCAGAGATACCCGTAATCCTTGCCGGAGGTCTCACGCCGGAGAATGTAGCCGCGGCGATTGACCGGGTTCACCCTTACGCGGTGGATGTCCACACCGGCGTAAAGAAAAACGGCGTCAGGGATGCCGAGAAGACGAAAGCATTCGTCAAGACAGCGCATACCGCTGTCTGATTCACATTCTTTTTCCAAAAAAAATTAGACTTCAATCACTGTCTGTTTACAGGTTTTGAAGTGGTTTGCATATCCAGTCATATCGAGCAGGCCATGCCCTGAAAGATTGAAGACGATGATCTGTTCCTCATTCTTTTTCTTTGCTTCCAAAGCGAGTTCTACCGCGGCCCGGATCGCATGGGAAGACTCGGGGGCCGGAATGATGCCTTCGGTTCTCGCAAAGGTAACGGCTGCCTGGAAAACCTGTTCCTGCGTATAGGAGACAGCATTGATGGTTTTGTTGTCGTACAATCTTGAAACGAGCGGATTCATGCCGTGATACCGGAGACCCCCTGCGTGGACGGCATTCGGCGTGAAGTCGTGACCAAGCGTATGCATTTTGAACATCGGGGTGATGCAGCCCGAATCGCCGAAATCATACCGGTATTCTCCTTTTGTAAGAGAGGGGACCTCGGAGGGTTCGACGGCCAGGAAACTGGTGTCGATTTTTCCATGAAGTTTTTTATGGATCATCGGGAAGGTAAATCCTGCAAAGTTACTTCCTCCCCCGACACATGCGATCATATGATCCGGCGTGACGTCGATTTCATTCAGCTGGCAGATTAGCTCCTGACCGATAACGGTCTGATGCATACATACGTGATTGGCGACACTGCCGAGACTGTACTTTGTTTTTCCGGTCGTATCTTTGACTGCCATTTCGACAGCTTCGGTGATGGCCGTGCCAAGGGTTCCGCCGTAGGACGGATCTTTCGCCAGAACGGATTTTCCATACTCGGTGACCGAACTCGGCGAGGGATACACCGTTCCTCCGTAGGTTTCCATGATGGATCTCCGGAATGGTTTCTGTTCAAAACTCACCTTGACCATGAAAACGATCAGATCGAGATCGAAGTAGTTGCAGGAGAGAGATAAGGCAGACCCCCACTGACCGGCGCCGGTTTCTGTTGTCAGATGCTCGGTCCCGTCACGTTTGTTGTAGTATGCCTGGGCTATGGCACTGTTGAGTTTGTGGCTGCCGGTCGGGCTGACATCTTCACGCTTGAAGTAGATCTTGGCCGGGGTTTTCAGATACTGCTCAAGATGATATGCACGCTGGAGCGGCGTGACGCGGCCAAACTGGGCATATGCTTCTCTGACGACGTCCGGGATATCAATGAACCGGTGAGTCGTGTCGAGTTCCTGCTCGACCGATGTTTTACAAAACACGGGTGCAAGATCATCGTGTGTCACTGGTTTCATTGTCCCGGGATTAAGGATCTCCGGGGAGCCGATGTCGACCGCGATATTATACCATTTTTTAGGGATATCATCCACTGTAAGGGTCGTACGACCATCTTTGGGGAACATAAATACAGGTGGTATCCAATAGTATTTAAAATCTGTACAACAATAACCACATAATTGCAACAATGAACATAATTGTTCATTTTTCACATCAGCAAATGAAGAGAAGCGCGCAAGGGGATCGTCATGCATTCTGCAAAACGTCTTTTCTCTTTTCCCTTTCCGTCCCGATGTATGCAGGATACTCTACCGTATCCGGATAAAACATGACGGAAAAGAAAAAAACACAACCCACAAAACAAAGCTCGCGCTCTATAACAAAGAAAATCACAAAAAAACACACATAACAAGATAGTAAGGGGGGTGCAGCGTTGACCACTTCCCGAGAATTCGCATATCTCAGTACAATAGCCGACGTAAGAGAGCTTAACTGCCGGGTTCGGAATGGGTCCGGGTGGAGCCTCTCTGCTAT
>DAHC01000004.1 GCA_002498375.1 Methanocorpusculum sp. UBA424 | reverse complement strand
CAGAAAAGTCGGCACACTACCTAGAGATTATTGTATCATTTTCATATACTACTCTTCGTGCCCTGCTCGGGGCCTCTTCAAAAGATAAAGTCTGCACATCTAATATGTTACCATCCGAACTAACAGATCCAATATCAATATAAAATATTTGTGTATCCCCATCTGTTTGCTCACTTAACACCTGATTATTACACTTAGCAGTGTACTTAAGAGGGATAACAGTCCATTCATCGGGAATCTCCCCGATCCACTCAACCCCGCTATCCTTCATTCACTCACGACCCTTGGAACAATAGTTTCATCAATACAATACTCCTGTTTTGACTGTTCAATACAGACTGAATTATGATAACGAACATGCCAAAGACGTTTTTGTCGGACAGACTCATCTTTGACAGGTTCACTGAACATTTTTCTGAAATGTTCTTTATATTCTTCTTCATTGAATGGAAACTTTATGAAGACCGTGGAATCGAGATAATTCAGGAAATAACACCCGTCAGCATCCTGCTTGATAGCTATAATCTTAGCCCCCTTTTGGGAAGAATATACATTCTGAATATCCTTAACGAGCTCATCGTCAATAATAACTCTTGGATAAATAGCAATTTTTTCTTCCATCCAGTGAGCTTTGACCAGAGCTTTCCCCCACACCAGCATATCGTCAAAATAAAGCTGACCTTTGGTCATAGCCCCGCGCAAAAGCCAGCCGTTTTCTAAAGCATGCTCCTGAAAACGGGTTACCACAGTGCACATATTCTCCAACTCCGTTCGAAGATCTCTCTTTGCCCCGTCTTTATCAACCAACTTATTGACAATAAGAATATTGTCGGAAAATATTCTCATTTCCATATGATAATGTGACAAGCTTGGATTTATCTCACCAGGAATTTGAAGGGCATATTCATAGATTCTCTTGAGAGTGTTGAGATATTGTTCCCTCTCAGTATCCTTTAGAATCTTATCAGTAGATCCAAGCATATCCAGATAGGCTATGAGATATGGTTCGGTATGAATCCCCGCCTTCTTTTCCATAAATTCAGGTTCCGGATTGTCTGTCATCACACAAGCACCTTCTTTCCAAGGGCACACTTGTACATCAGGCTTTTTTTAGATTCGATCCGCAAAAAATTACCCATATTATGCCTCCGGCATCTTCAGATTGGGACACTTATCGAGAAACGCAGGATTAAGGGTAACACAGTATTTCATTCTATTTTTAGTCCACCCTGCTGGAAGAGAATTCATTCTGATATACCCTCCTCATCAGACAAAATTAACCCGGGATCGACACAATATTCCTCAAAACCAGTCTCTTTGCATGCCCCATTATAATAATTAATTTGCCACCTGTATTTCGCACGAATACTTTTTGATTCTGATTTTGCATCTTTTGGTACTTTTGAAAGCATATCTAGGATAGTACTTTGTATTTTTGGGAACTCTATAGTCAAAATTGGAGTCATATGATATGGGTTTTGTCCATCTATAAACATGTAATTGAAATAATCAACATAAGAATAACCATCAGAATCAGTCTTTAACCTGAGAGATGCCTTATTGGGAGATGGGGATTTTATTATTAGCTGATGTAATCGCTCATCAATAATTATCCTTGGAAATATTGCAAGTTTATCTTCCAAATAATGCGAGTTTACAAGAGCCTTACCCCAAACGATATCATCATCCAAATAGAGTGGACCCTGAACAATACCTCCACGTAACAACCAACCGTGTTTGACAAATGCATAATACTGGAAATCAACAACAACTCCAAATATTCGGAATAATCCCTCAATAGTTTCTATTCGACCATGGGGATCATTGGATAGTTCCTGTATAAACACGATATTGTCTGAGAATATTTTGAATTTGCATGTCTGAAATATCTTGAGAGTCGGGTTTTTTTCGTTTTGGAGAGCGATAACCTCATCATACAAGTTTCTTATTATTGCAAGATTTGTTTCACTATCATCATCATTGAGAATTTTTTCTTTGACGCCGAGCAAATCTAAATATGCCACAATACATTCTTTTGAGCGGGGCGGTTCATTTTCGCTCATATCTCAGTCGCCCCCCTCATCGAAAGATCTCCTCCAGGCTTCCGTCCAGCTCCTTCTCCAGTGCTAAGATCTCCGCCTTTATCTCCTCACTCGACCGCGGAGCCTCATATTTATAGAAAAACCGCGTAAACGGGATCTCATACCCGATCTTCGTCTTCGACTCATCCACCCAGGCATCCGGCGCAAACGGCAAAACCTCCCGCCTCATATACGCATCAACATCCTCTCCCAATGGGACGGACTCCGTATCCCGCAGCGAAGCATCAGCCTGCTTCTTCCCCTTCTTCAAAACCGGCTTGCCTGCCTCGTCCATAAGCGGCCGTTCCACCGTGATCTTTTGATACCCGAACTCCTCATTCCTGAAAATCTTCGAAACATCCGACTCGGCAAAATCCCCGTACATCTTCGTGATCTCATCGATCGCCGTTTTTGGGATATCATTCCTCTTACTCCCAAGGGACTTCCTCCGCTTCTCGAACATCTGGTTCGCATTGATCAGCTGCACCTTCCCTTTCCGGTGCTCCGCCTTCTTATTCGACAAAACCCAGATGTAGGTCGCAATCCCCGTATTATAGAAAATATCATTCGGCAGCGCGATGATCGCATCCAGAAGATCATGCTCCAGCACATACCGGCGGATCTCCGACGGACCGCTCCCCGCATCCCCCGTAAACAGCGGAGACCCGTTATGAATGATCGCCGCACGCGACCCCTCAGCCTTCATCTTCGAAAGAGCCGTCAGCAAAAACAACAGCTGCGAATCACCGATCGCCGGAAGACCCGGACCAAACCTACCCGCAAATCCAAGCTTCGCCTCACGATCCACCGCCGTCTTCTCATTCTTCCACTCACGCCCAAACGGCGGATTCGACAAAATATAATCGAAATGCATCCCTGTAAATGCATCGCCTGAAAGCGTATTCCCGCACTTGATCTGATCCGCATCCCCGCCCTTGATCAAAAGATCCGCCTTACAGATCGCAAAAGTCTGATCATTCAGCTCCTGACCAAAACACAGCAGCTGCAGATCGGCATTCATCTCCTGCAAATGCTCCGACGCCACCGAAAGCATACCGCCTGTCCCGCACGCCGGATCATACAACGTCTTCATCACCTTCGAACCCGTCAAAGCCTCGCCGTCATCCTCGAACAGAATATTCACCATCAGTTCGATCACTTCACGCGGCGTATAGTGCTGACCCGCATCCTCATTATGCGCCTCTGAAAACTTCCGTACAAGCTCCTCGAAAATATATCCCATCTCAAGATTCGAGATATGATCCGGATGAAGATTCGCCTTCTCCGTCGTAAACTCCTTCAGCACATTATACAGGATCCCCTTCGTCGCCATCATCGTGATATGGGCGTCGAACCGGAACTTCTCAATGATCTCCTGTACATTCTTCGAAAAACCATTCAGATAATTCCGGAAGTTTGCCTCGATATTGTCCGGATCATCCAGCAGGGTTTTCATCGTAAATTTACTGGTATTGTAAAAATCATACCCGGCAACTATGCGAAGGATCGGATCCGGATTTGGAAGAGACTTCTGCTTCTCGTACTCGGCTAGCACCGCGGCCTTCTTATCCACGAGAATACAGTCAAACCGCCGGATAACCGTCAGGGGAAGGACGACTTCCCCGTATTCATGCGGCTTGTATGTCCCGGTTAATTTATCAGCAATTGCCCAGATAAGATTTGCTTTCTCAGATATATTTGACCCTAAACTCATTGATTCACTCCAAAAAGATATAGTTTCCCAAATAGAGGGAAACACAATGACAATACTTGCATTTGTATTCTAATAAAGGATGCGAAAATTGCAGGAGAAAGGGGTCCATTCCACCTTCCCGAACCTCGCTCCATTCTCCTCATCCAAAATCCACCCAACCAAACCCCCATTTCCACCAACTCAAACCCCATTTCCACCAACTCAAACCCCATTTCCACCCGAAAATTACCCACTCAAATCCCATGCCCACCCCACTCCACTCGAAAACCACCTTTTCCACTCCAGAAAATCACCCCGTCAACCCCCAAAACCATCCGACTTCCACACGAAAACCACAACTTCCACTCCAAAAACACGCTCCGCCCATCAAAATCATACCTTTCCCGACACCTCAATAACCACCCTCGAAAAAGAAATACGCCATATCCTGCCGTATTTTTTCAATAATTCTTTCATCTATTTATATCTGTATGTATACGTGTAAAAAAAACGATGACCCCCTCCAGACTACGTCCGTCCGTAAGTAAATACGGGAAGAAAAAACTCCTCATCAATCACTTTTTTTTTACACGTATAGTCGTATTATTATTATTTTATGTACAGTACAGACGAGAGAGAGAGAGAGAGAAAGTAAAAACACATTTGTCTATGTGTGTATGTACATACGTCTTTCCTTCCGTCCGGACGTAGTCTCACGGGGGTCATCGTTTTTTTTATATGTGTAGATACTCTTTTATATACTATGACATTTCTGGACGGAAAATACGACGAATCCTTCCGATTTCAATTTTTCACCACCAAAAATCATCACAAAAAATTCATCAAAATCGATTCCCTGAGACCCAAAATGGAATCGAAACACCTATTTGCGAATGGAAATCGAGTCGTTTTTGGTTCCCGGGAGGCGTTTTCGAAACGGGATGTTTTGGGCTGGGCTCCTGCCCCCCAATCATTTTTGCGATGAACCGATCGGCTGAATATATATTCGGTTCTCAGCGCAGAAATCGGATGTTATACTTTTTTACCCTGTAGCCCAAGAATAACTTAACATACCTCCAGGTAATACTCTGAAAAACACGAAAAAGGCACTTTTCTTCGCGGCCCTTGCGGCCGTCGTTGTATTCTGTTTCATTGCAGGATGCGGGCGCTTCGGCCTAAACTCTCCTTTGGATCATACGATCATGATCCCCTCTTTTTCATTAATTAGGGCGAGTTGTTTTTCCCGATTATGCTCTGTCTTCCCATTCCTTTTTCCGCGGCTGTTTCTTATGGCTGAACAGCTCGCCGAACATTGCTCCGCCGAGAATCAGGGCCGCCCCTACCACCTGGATAAAACCGAGATGTTCCGACAAAATGACCGCCGAAAACACCAGAGCCGACAAAGGTTCCAGATACCCGACGATCGCCACCGTCTGCACGGAAAGGTTCCCGATCGCCGAGAAGTAGAGATAACACCCGAACCCGGTATTCACAACGCCGAGGAAAAGGAGCGGCAGAATACTTCCGGCAGGGATCTGAAACGAGAGTCCCTGATAGGCAAGCGTGAAAACCGCGACGGTCACAAAACTGCTCGTCAGCTGGATCATCGGGTTTTCGAGGCCGGTGATATGGACCGCTTTTTTATTGAAGATCAGCATCACGGCATACATCACGGCCGACATGATCCCGCAGAACAGCCCAAACGACAAACCGCTCGTAAATAGCTCCCCGCCGTTCACGCCGAGCATCCCAAGAAGCACGGCGGCAAATCCCGCAATAATCGAGAGATGGAGTTTTTCCCGGAAAATGAGCGGAGCCGCGATCATGACGAGGACCGGGCCGCAGTAATACGCAAGCGAAGCGATGCTCACCCCGACCTGCGCATACGCCTCGTACAAAAACATCCAGCAGATCCCCATCGCGACCCCCGAGATCACCACATACAGGGTCTCTTTCCGGTGAGCAGGGAACAGCGGTTTTTTCCGGATTGCAGCAAACAGCAGGATGAGAAACAGGGAGCCGATCATCGTTCGGAAAAACACGATCTCATAACTGTTCAGCGCGATAAAACTCGCCACGATGCCGTTCGAACCAAAGATCAGCAAGGCGAGTATATATTTGAAGAAATCGATGTTCATCTGCCGCTCCTGAAAATTCAAAAAAACGTTACTTCAGCTTTTCGAGCAGAGCACACGCCGCACACAGCCGGTGACTCGTCGGCTCCCCGCAGAGTTCGCAGCGTCCCATCATCGTGATCTCGCCTTCCCGCGGTCCGAGCTTTGCGAGAAGCTTCTCCTGGCCGGTCACGATGTTCATCATCGTCCCGGGTGTTGTGTATTCCAGCTTCCCAAGCCCCCTGCGGACTCCCGCACGCAGAGCGTACTTCGTGTACGGGCACTCCGGCAGATCGGTGAGCAGATGATTTACGAGCCCGTAGGCAACCGTTTCCCGCTCGGTCGAACGGCAGAGCGGTTTGATCCTCGGGAGAAACAGCGTATCCGCGTTCGTCTGAAATGACCCCGTCACCCGGGTCACATCGCCCCGCAGATAATTCATCAGAACCGACTGAGCCTCATCGTCCAGACAGTGCCCAGTCGCGATCTTGGTTGCCCCGACCTCGCGGGCCGCCTGATTCAGGGCACGCCGCCGCAACGTTCCGCAGACCGAACACGCCTGCCGGGGATCATTGGAGAGGAGCTCGTCGAGCGTCTTCCCGCAGATATCCGTAAAAGAGACCAGTTTGTCGGCGAGACCGAGTTTATCGCAGAGCCGTGTCGCCGCGAGGATCGTATCGTCCCGGTAGCCGCCGATCCCCTCGTCGACCGTGATCGGGATCAGTTCCGCGTCCAGATCCAGCTTTGCAAGCACCGTCAAAAGGACCGTCGAGTCCTTCCCGCCGGAAAGACCCACAGCGATCCGGTCTCCGGGTTCGATCATCCGGTATTTTTCGATCGCGGACGCGACGCCCGCCTCGAACCATGCGGAAAAATGCTCCCCGCAGAACCGCTGCTTTGTCACCGGATCGACGTAGACTGCCTTTTTTCCGCAGCTGCCGCACCCTGTTGTCATTTATCCTCCGTGCACGATCGAGGTCGCCCTAAGGACGTCATCCTCATCCACGGGATCATCGGCAAGTAAAAGTTCTCCGTCCCGTGTCACGAGGATCTCATACGGATTCAGATCCAGGCGGAGAAGAATCTCCTCAAGCGTTCCGGCATGGGTCGTCAGAATTTGACCGTCAGGGAGATGCAGCGTGACCATTATTTTTTCGTATATTCCTTACCCATGTACTGGTGTTTGTCCGAGAACCCGCCTTTTGCGACCACGTAGAACCACTGGAACGCCGAGCGGAACAGACCGAAGTTGATGTAGCGCCGCATCGAAAAGCCGATGATCATCTTCATATCGAGGACGACCCGTCCGTAATTCTTCATGCGTTTGGGGAGTTCCCAGTCGTCTCCGGCATCGCAGACCTTGTACATCCCGGCCTCGATGAAGAGGTTTTTCCGAAACGCCGTGTTCGCTCCAAGCGTCGCATAGAAGATCCCCGTTCTTCCGCCAATACGGACCACGATATTGTACAGGAACACCTCGAACTTGTGCTTGAATCCGGGTTCCAGCGGATAGATCGGCCCGTAGATGACCGATGCATCCGGATACTTCTCGAAGTCTTTTACGATCGTCTCGAGCCAGGGTCTTGGGAGGAAACAATCTGCATCGGTCGTCACGATCAGGTCATATTTGCTTGCGAGAACACCGTCGTTTCTGGCCCCGCCGACCTTTTTGCTCGTCTGGATGAAGACCTTGTCCGCGTATTTTTCCGCGATCTCGCGGGTCTTGTCCTTGGAATTTCCGTCGACCACGATGATCTCGTACTGATCTCTGGGAAGCGTCTGGTCACAGAGACTTTTCAGGAAGGCTTCGATACCTTCCTCTTCATTGAATGATGGAACTACGACTGAAATCATGCTAATATCCCCTTATACAATTCTACATGCATTTTTGCAACATTATTCATATCATTTCTCTCTACGGATCCTCGCGCACCGGCGGCCGCGGTCTTCAGCATTTCATCGTCGGCCAGAAGCGGGATGAGATCATCGTTTTTCTCATAATAGGCTGCGATCCCCGGATAGAGGGACCGGTATTCGTGAAGCTCACGGGCAATGACCGGAAGACCGCTTGAGAGCGCTTCAAGGATCGACATCGGCATGATCTCCTTGTAGGAAGGAATCCAGAAGACATCGGCCGCGGCATAGGCTGCGGCGACATCTTCGACGAATCCCGGGAAGATCATGTTTGACGGAGCTGTTGCTTTGCGCCGTTCGACCTCTTTTTTCTCGCTTGAGAATGCGCCGTACGAAAAACCGCCGATCCAGACAAACTTATACTCCGGCAGTCTGCCCGCCATCTCAATGTAGTCGTAGATGCCTTTCCGGGGGGTCTGCTGAGCAACCTGCAGGATGACCTTGTCATCCTCACTCAACCCGTACTTCTCGCGAAAGACTGCGCGTTTTTCTTTATCTGGCCTGAACCGGTCGCGGTTCACACAGTTCGTCATTCTATAGGTCTTTTTGCCGGGCAGCATCTCATGGATCTCCTCTTCACTGTAGTCGGTGAGCGTGATCAGCCCGTCATAACGGCTGTACATGGGTTTATAGAATTTGTTGATGAGCGAGGCAACGGCAAGGTTTCCGTTGTTGAGACTCGGCACGGAATGAACGGTGAGAAGGGTCGAGCCTTTTGCCCGCATCTGGGACAGAAAGGCACCGGGTCCGATCGTATGACAGTGGGTTATGTCGTGATCATGTTCGCGGCTGTTGAACTCCACCTCAACACCCGGGATCTTCGACAGACCTTCATAAAGCATGACACCTGCGGTCGAGCAGCCGACGTATTTGAACGATCCGTAATTCTCCACCCGGATATTTACTCGCATGTATTTTTCTCCACGAAATTCATGGCGCTTCGGATGCAGCCGTCCATATTGATGTATTCAAACTCGGAGAATCTGCCGACGAGATCGATGCCGAGTGTCCCTTCAAGATATTCACGGACGATCTTGATATTCTTCTGGTAGTCGAGATCGTAGACGACGTATGCGAACTTGAAGTGGTCGACCGCGGTATGGACGACATCGTCGCCTGACGGAATGATCCCCATTCTGACAAGGCCGTCGACGGTGTGGGCGATGATCTCCTCGTCGTTCATCTTCGAGATCTCGTCGCCTTCGTTGTAGGTGATCTCGGCAAGGACCGCCGAGCAGCCTTCGGGTGCGACTTTGCTCGAGAAGTTCGACGGGAAGGAGAGCCGGTTGAAGGCCCCCCATTGTTCTTCCGGCACGTACATCCAGGATATATCCGGCAGGATCCCTTTGAATCCGACGGAGATGCAGGCGATCGAGTTGTATCGAAGGGCATCGCAGGCCTCTTTGATAGGGGACGGAACATCCAGCATCGGAAGAAGGGTCTGGAGAGGCAGGGTCGAGATGATCCGGTCGGCCAGGATCGTCTCTTTTCCGTTGGAGACCGCCCATCCGTCGCCGGTATTTACGACCGAGGTGACGGTGTAGTTTGTCTTGATCGAACCCGTGATCGGTTTTGCGATGGCGTGGATCAGGGCTTCGATACCTCCCTCGATAGGATAGGAAAAGACCGCCTGATGGGTGTACCCTTCCGTTTCGATGCCGATCGCCGATTTGATGATGTCTTCGACAGGCGGGCGGGGGACGCGTCCGTCCATCCAGTGTTTCGACATTTTGTCGGTCGGGTAGTTCCAGATCTTTTCATTGTAGGGAACGAGATAGCACTCGGCGATCCCTTTTCCGAAGGTGTAGTAGATCCAGTCCTTGAAACTCGTCGGTTCCGCGACCTCGCCTTTTTCCACCGCGACCAGATTCTTGACGTATTCGTTTATGCAGAAGAACAGATCTTCCTTAGGAAGCGCTGACAGTCCGTTTTCGAACGGGTATTTTACATACTGACCTTTATAGAATATTTTGGTGTTTCTGTTTCGAAATTCCCGGTTTTCGGCCAGAGCGTTCTGCATGAACGAAAGAACTTCGGTATCGCGGGAGAAGATGATGTGCGACCCCCCGCAGTCAAAGGTAAATCCGTTTCGCACTTCGGATCTGCAGAGACCGCCTATTTTCGGTTCCTTTTCGAGGACCGTGACTTCATGTCCTTTTTCCTTGAGGAGACGGGCGAGAGTGACCCCGGTCAGACCTCCGCCTAAAATTGCCCATTTCACGAGTATATATTTGGGGCCGAACAATAATAAGATGAGTACGTCTGTCCCTGATTAGGGAAAAGGGAAGGGGAACGGGTGGTGAAGAGAGGTTGTCAGTGGATGACTTTGTGGAGGACTTTTCCGC
Source organism: Methanocorpusculum sp. UBA424 (assembly GCA_002498375.1). Lineage (GTDB taxonomy): Archaea > Halobacteriota > Methanomicrobia > Methanomicrobiales > Methanocorpusculaceae > Methanocorpusculum. The sequence continues at coordinate 1,972 of DAHC01000004.1, read as the reverse complement.
TCATGGAGCGTTTCATTTCGATCGCGTGGTACTGGCACATTTCGTGGCAGCAGTAACACCGGATACAGTTGGTCAGATCGAAAATTGCCTTTCCCTGTATGATCTCGACTGCTTTGACCGGGCAGATCCGTGCACACTGCCCGCATCCGATGCATTTTTTGGTGTTTATGGCAGGGGACGGTTCGTATCGTTTGCCGACCCGCTGGAGTTTTCGGTAGATGGATTTTTTGTGCCAGGCTTCCTTCTGGCGGCCGTTGTAGGTGGACGGATGAACGTAATCTTTGATCGGTATGATCTCTTCTCCTTCGACCTCGACTTCGTCGATGAGCCCGCGCCTGAGAGCGGCCATGGTTGTTCCGATGCATTCGGGCCGCATGTTGACGAGGGTCTGGGCGGAGATGTCCAGGCCGTAGACGGAGTGCGAAGCAAGGACATATCCGACGTCCCGCGGCTGGCCGCCCATAGGACCGTTTCCTTCCATCCCGACGATCGCGTCCATGACGACGAAGTCAGGCTCGATAAGCTCGTTTAAGTCGACGAGCATTTCGGAGAAGTCGATGGCGTCGGGGAATCTGGAGTGGAAGACGGGTTTGTCGAGCCCGGGGACGACGCCGAAGGTGTTTTTGACGGCGCCGGAAAAATGGGTGAACATATGGGTTTTGAGTTTGCAGACCGAGATGATGACGTCAGCGTCGCATGCCTGGTTGATGACGGTGAACCGTTTCATCACGTTTCCGGCAGGACAGGAGCGTTCCTGATAGCCGGTGTCGTAGGAGAGTTTGATGCCGAGTTCCTCTGCGACTTTTTCGATGCCGCATTTGTGGTAGACCCTTTTGAGGACCCTGGGCGAGTAGATGATCCCGGCGCCGGGACTGTCTGCTATGGTCAGGACACCGCCGGCGTCGATGATCATTTTCCCGACAGCATAAACGACTTCCGGGTGGGTGGTGATAGCGCGGTCGATGCCGGCGTCTGATAAGAGGTTGGGTTTCAAGAGGACTTTTCTGCCGTCGACGCGGGGAAGTCCGCCTGAGGCTTTTATCGCTTTTCCTACAGCCTCAAGTACTTTTTCCCTGTCGTATGTGCTGCATTTTGCCGAGCCGGTTATACTTTTCATATGTTCCTGCAGTATCTGGGTTCCTGCCGAGGGCAGGATATTTGTATCTATAATGATTTCACATTCTCTCTAATATACATTCTTAATGAGAGTGTCTTGGTACTATGGGTTTTTCAAATGGATAGGTTATGTGGTTGGAATTGTTTTTTTATATCCATATTGAATCTTATGAAAAGTATGAGTCAATCAGTATCATTAATGAAAATGTAGTGATATGGACCGAATCTACAAAATAAACTTTTTTAAGGTTGTATTGGCCATCTGCAAATATGATTTTTTGAAAATCCGTCTATAGGCGCATACACCCCTCCTCACAAAGAGGTTGGCTATGAAAAATGGAGTGGATATATTACTAACTCAATGGTTTGATTACATTTTGATATTAACATTGATGATTTCTTATATAATTAATACTCATAAATATACTTTATTGAAAACTTGATTATGGAAATTATTTGAAAATTTTTTAAGGTTGGAATGTAACATGACTCATCCACAAGCACATAATTTTATGAAAAAAAGAGTTACGGATTTAATTACGATCTGTTCTGATGGACTGTATGAACGAGAAGAGATCGTTGCAGTTTCTCTTCTCTCAGCAATTTCCGGTCAGTCAATATTTTTATACGGGTTACCAGGAACGGCAAAAAGTCTTATTGCCCGTCGTTTATCAAAGGCGTTTAAAGATACAACTCATTTTGAATATTTGATGCAAAGATTTAGCACGCCTGAAGATGTTTTTGGACCCGTGAGTATTCAAGAACTGAAAAAGGATAATTACATTCGCAAAACAGAGGGATGATAGGGTAATTTGTTTTCGGAAAAATTGAAGATGTCCTAATTCCTTGTATTAAA
>DAHC01000003.1:214322-223968 GCA_002498375.1 Methanocorpusculum sp. UBA424 | reverse complement strand
CTGATGGATATGAAAGCAGCAGGGTTTGACGTCGTGGTCTTGATCGCAAACCTGCATGCCTATCTGAACAGAAAAGGAACCTTCGAACAGATCAAAGAGCTTGCCGACTACAACAAAGCCTGCATCGAGGCGGTCGGTCTGAAAGGCGCGGAGTTCGTTCTCGGAACGGATGTCCAGCTCACTCCGAAGTATCAGACCGAAGTGCTGACCCTCTGCCAGCAGATCACCCTGAACCGTGCCACCCGCAGTATGGACGAAGTCGGCCGTGCGATGGACAACCCGATGGTTTCCCAGATGGTCTACCCGGTCATGCAGGTCGTCGACATCCCGACCCTCAACGTCGACGCGGCAGTCGGAGGGATCGACCAGAGAAAGATCCACATGCTCGCACGCGAACACCTCCCCACGCTTGGATACAAGCCGCCGGTATGTATCCACACGCCGATCGTCAACGGTCTCGACGGCGAGAAGATGTCTTCTTCGAAAGGAAACGTCGTCTCGGTCGCCGACTCGCCCGAAGAGATCAAAAAGAAGATGAAGAAGGCATTCTGCCCGCCGGAGACCGAAGGCAACCCGATCCTGCAGATCTTCCGGTACAACGTCTTCCCGAGAATGGACACGATCGCGATCCGCCGGCCGGAGAAATTCGGCGGGGACCTCGAGTTCCACAGCTATGCAGAGCTTGAAACGGCGTACGCCGGCGGAAAGATCCACCCGATGGATCTCAAAGCTGCATGCGGCGATGCTCTTACAGAGATCCTCGCGGATGCTTACGCGTATGTGCAGAGCTATAAAAACTAATCCTCTTTTTTACACATCCTTCCTGCGCAAAATAGAATATTCCTGAAGGTATATACTCCATCATCCAATGAAAATCACCGTCATCTACGGAACGAGCCGTACGGAAAGATCCAGCACCTACAACATCGCCCGGCAGTTCATAGCAGAACTCGCCGGCGGTGATCCGGTCACCGAATTCCACCTCCCAAAGGATATGCCGAACTTCTGCACCGGCTGCTTCAACTGTTTTTCCGACAACACAACATGTCCCCACTATACATACATCAAACCGATCGCGGACGCGATGCTGAATGCCGATCTGCTCATAATCGCGGCTCCTGTGTATGTGTTCCATGTGCCCGGTCAGGTCAAGGCTCTTTTAGATCACTTCGGGTATCAGTGGATGGCACATAAACCGCGGGCTGCGTTCTTTAAGAAACAGGCACTCGTTATCACCACAGCCGCCGGAGCAGGCATGCGGCATGCAGTAAAAGATGTGCAGGACTCCTTTGACTGGTGGGGGGTCGGCCGGACCTACAGCTTCAAAAAAGCGGTCCAGGCTTCGGAGTGGCGGCAGGTTTCCAACAAAACAAGGGAGGAAATTGCACTCGAGGTGAAAGCGACCTCGCAAAAAATTCTGAAACAACGTGGTTCAGCTCCCCGTCTCAAAGTCAGACTGATCTTTTATCTGATGAGGTTCGTGCAGAATAAATACAGGTATAGCGCATCTGATGCAGCATACTGGAAAGAGAACGGCTGGTTTGACGGAAAAAAACCATGGTAACAAACATGAAACTGACTGTACTGGTTGACAATAACACCTTTATCGACAAATATTTCTACGGAGAGCCGGGACTGTGCTTCTATATCGAGGACGGGACGGAAAAAATCCTGCTCGATACCGGCTACTCGGATCTTTTTATCCGGAACGCGAAGAAACTCGGGATCGATCTTTCAGCTCTGACAAAAATCGTGATCTCTCACGGGCACGACGACCACACCGGCGGACTGCCTCATCTGCTGGAACGCTTCGAAACGTCGTCGTTTCAAGTGATCACGCATCCTGATACGTTCGCCGAGAAACGCCGGGGCGATCTGCTGACGGGTTCGCCCGTCTCCGAAGAGACCATGCGGGAAAAGACCCGCCTGATTCTCTCGAAGAAGCAGGTCAAAATCAGCGATCATATAACGTTCCTTGGCGAGATCCCGATCACGCAGGAGTTCGAGCAGAGACCGAAGATGGACACGAGAAAAACGCCGGAGGGATATGTCCCGGATTATATCCTGGAGGACTCGGCGCTGATTTATGAAACGGCGTCGGGCGTTTACGTTATTACCGGCTGTTCGCATCCAGGAATCTGTAATATGTGTGCGTATGCAAAAGAGCTGACGAATAAACCGATACTCGGGATCATCGGCGGCTGGCATATGAAGAAAGTGGATGAGCGGGCAGAGAAGACGATTTCGTATATGAAAAACGAGGGGATCACGGAGATGTATCCCTGTCACTGTACCTCGTTTGCGGTGAAAGCAGCGGTCCATTACGTGATCCCGGTACATGAGGTGGGTGTCGGGCTGAAGATCGAGTGGTGAGGTTCACTCTCTGTTTTTCTTTTTGGGCAGTGTTTTATCCGGGCAGCCTGAGACGTTAAATGAGACTATAAGTGAGACTATAAATGAACACCATCATACGGCTCAACCACCCTGGACCTTAGTGTCACATTTTTCCAAAAACCCTGAGAAAAATTTCTAAACCCTAAATATATACCTAATTACTACATAAAAGAGAGTTTCGGGAAAAACCTGACACCACGCAATAAAACCGTTATAAGCTCTAATTTTTAAAATTAAGCCACAATAAACCGAATTTATCGTGTCACCATCACCTCCCCAAACCTGACACAACATCCTCACCAAAAAAACTGGTGTCATGTTTTTCAAAAACCAACCTGACACCAATCCTGCCCCTCCAATGTATGACCGACATACATCCCCCTCCCCAAAACCTAATACCTGACAAAAGAAACATATACCAGAGCAGCACAGCTGAACCAAACATCAACCCCTATTATGTCCCCCGAAAAACCCCGCAAATCCAAAGTTAGCTCACCACCAAGATCCGCATCCTCAGCCGACCGCCATCATGAACATGACGGAAGGATCGAGTACCTCGACCGCAAACTCGCCGAGTTCGGGATCAGGATCAAAGACGCCGACTCGCAAAAAGTCACCGGCGAAGTCTTCGATGAAGTCACTCTTTTAGCATTATACAAACTCGTCAACAAAAAGATCATCTCCTCCATGGGGGGATCCATCTCCACCGGCAAAGAAGCCAACGTCTTCCTTGCAGGAAAAACCGACGATGCCGGTGAAGAAATATCTGCCGCCGTCAAAATTTATCGGCTTCGGACAGGAAACTTCACCACCATGAGCGAGTACATCCTCGGTGATCCCCGGTTCGCCGGCATCCGCCGGACCCACAAAGACATCATCTTTGCCTGGACCAAAAAAGAGTACAGCAACCTTTCACGGACCAAAGAAGCCGGCATCCCCTGCCCGACCCCGTACGCATTCGACAGAAACATCCTCGTCATGGAATTCCTCGGAGAGGGAAACATCCCCTACCCCCAGATGCGTCTTCGCCTCCCGGGAACTCCCGCAGAAGGCTACGAGGAAACCATCGGACTCATCCGCGATCTGTATCAGAAAGCACGCCTTGTCCACGGCGACTTATCCGAGTACAACATCCTCACCGGGCCTAACGGGCTCATCTTAATCGACATGGCCCAGGCGGTAACTCCGGAACACCCCAGAGCCTACAATTTCCTTTTTAGGGACATCAAAAACATCAACAGATTTTTTGGCACCAAATGCAAAACAACCGACGAACACGAACTTTTCAGGGACATCGTCGGTGAAGAATTTTTCGAGATATAAATCATGACACAGGAAGTAAAGATCCCCAACGACAGAATCGGCGCCATCATTGGAAAAGGCGGCGAAACCAGAAAATTCCTTGAGAAATCCCTCAATGTAACCCTTGAAATCGACAGCCAGACCGGACTCATCGAGATCATCAACGAAGAAGACACGCTTGCAGAGATCCGCTCGATGGAAGTCATCAAAGCGATCGGCCGAGGATTCTCGCCTGAACGGGCAAAGAAACTCCTCGAAGACGACGACATGATACTGACCCTCATCGATCTTTCGGATATCGCCGACACCCCCCAGAAACTCGCACGCATCAGAGGAAGGATCATCGGACGCGAAGGAAAAGCCCGCGAGCAGATCGAAAATATGACGGGCGCCATCATCTCGGTCTACGGAAAAACCATCGGCATCATCGGCATGCCCGACCAGATGAACGACGCTCATACCGCGATAACCATGCTCATCAACGGATCGGATCACAATACCGTGTTTAACTTCCTGGATCGCAAAAAGAAGGAAGCAAAGCTGGACGTTCTGAACTACTACTACTGACGGCCCGCATAAAATAAAAATCAATAAATATGATGAGTGATTCTGCAGAGTTCCACTGGAAACAAAGGGGTCTGAATACATCCGGGCTCGTTTCATGAAAATACACGAGATGCCGATCCCAAATCACCTGCGCGAGGCGTATCTGAGAAATGGGATCGAAGAGCTGTATCCACCCCAGGCCGAATGTGTAGAAGCCGGTTTATTCGACCGGAAAAACATTTTAGCCGCCATTCCTACAGCTTCCGGAAAAACACTCATCGCAGAAATGGCGATGCAGAAGGAAATTTCCGAGGGTGGAAAGTGTCTCTACATTGTTCCCCTGAAAGCCCTTGCATCGGAAAAATACGAAGACTTCAGCGGCAAATCCGTCAAGGTCGGGATCGCGACCGGCGACCCGGATCAGCGCGACGAGTACCTGGGCAGATACGACATCATTGTCGCCACGTCCGAGAAGACCGATTCGCTGATCAGAAACAAAGCCGGGTGGCTGAAAAGCATCTCTCTTCTCGTCGTTGACGAAATCCACCTGATCGGTGACGAGTCACGCGGCGGCACTCTTGAAATGGTGATCGCGCAGCTGAGGTTCCAGAACCCGGACATGCAGATCATCGGTCTGTCCGCCACGATGGGCAACCCCGAAAGCCTCGCAAAATGGCTGGATGCCGCCCTCATAACGAGCGAGTGGCGGCCGGTCGATCTCCGGGAAGGAGTCTACTATGACGGAGCGATCCATTTCCACGGAACGGAACGTCTGCTCGAGACCCCGAAAAAGGACGACGATCTCAATCTTCTTTTGGATACAGTAAACGAAGGCGGACAGTGTCTGGTCTTCGTCTCATCAAGGCGTTCAGCCGAGGCATACGCCAAACGGGCCGCAGTAACACTGAAAAAAACCTCGGACGCGCTCGAAGAACTTGCAAAAAGAATCTCCAAAGCCGACACGACCGCGTCCGGGAAAAACCTCGCCCTCGCGGTAAAATCCGGAGCAGCGTTCCATCACGCAGGCCTCCCGCGTGAAGCGAGAGCCGCAGTCGAGGAAGGATTTCGAAACGGAGACATCCTCTGCATATCATCGACCCCGACGCTTGCCGCCGGACTCAACCTGCCTGCACGGCGGGTGATCATCCGGGATTATCAGCGGTATGAGCAGGGAACCGGTATGAACCCGATCCCGGTCCTCGAGTACCGGCAGATGGCGGGTAGAGCCGGCAGACCGAGACTCGACCCCTACGGAGAGGCGGTCCTCATCGCCAAGCAGCAGCGTGACGTGGACCGGCTCTTCGAGGAGTTCATCGATGCGCCGGCAGAGGACATCACTTCCCAGTGCCAGCGAGAGAACGAACTCAGAAGCCATCTCCTTGCACTCATCACTTCGGGCTTCGCCCAGACGGACGGTGAAGTCAGGGGATTCATGGAAAAATCCTTCTATGCAAGTCAGAAATCCGTCCACCGGCGTCTCGATAAAAACATCGAGAAGACGCTTGCCTATTTGGAAAAGTCCGGGATGGTCGAGAGGGAAGGAGACGAGATCCACGGGACCCTCTTTGGAGCGCTGACGTCCAGGCTCTACCTCGATCCCGAGTCCGCCATGATGATCAAAGACGGGCTTGCAGGGAAAAAGTTCACGGCGTTTGGGATGCTGCATCTCCTCTGCATGACGCCGGACATGTTCAGATTCTATCTGAAAGCCTCGGACGAAAAGTTCGTGGATAAGATCCTCAAGGAAAGAAGCGATGAACTCCTGCTCGATGATCTGTCCGAGGAGTTTTTTGCAGCGATCAAGACGGCGCTTGTTGCCGAGGAGTGGATCTCCGAGATCGGCGAGGACTCCATCTGCGAACGGTTCGGTGTAGGCGCCGGCGATATTCACGCGGTGGTTGAAAACCTCAGATGGCTCATGCATGCGGCAGGCAGGATCTGTCATGAGTTCGCCGCCGACTGTGACAGCGAGATGAGGGATCTCGAACTCCGGGTGACCCATGGAGTGAAAGAGGAACTCCTCCCCTTGATCGCCCTGAAAGGTATCGGGCGGGTCAGAGCCCGCAGACTTTTCGACCGCGGGATCACGAGCCCGGAAAAGCTCATGACCGCAGAAAAAGATGAGGTCGTCTCGATTCTTGGAGCGACCATCGCGAAAAACGTTCTCGAACAGGCGGGCCGCAGATCCGCAAAAAAGAGAGAGCTGGAGCTTGAAGAGAACGAGGAAGAGGATCTGCCGACCGAGAAAAAACCGCAGGCTACCCTTTTTGATTTTGGAGAATGAACATGACGATGAAAATTTTTTCAGGAAAACTGGATGTTGAGGATGTCGCAGGCACGCTGAAAACGATTAACGGCATCGGAAAAAACACAGGGTCAACGATCGTTCTTTTCGACGCAGCAAAGATCGCCGGAAAACCCCACATAGAGTCGGCGGTCATGCATGCAGAGCGGTCCTTTGCCGAAGGAAAAAATATTGCCCGCACTCTTTCGATGGAGATCCTGCTGTATGCATCCGGGCAGAGACAATGCTCGCTTGCTCCAAGGTTTGGTCTGCAGACAGGCCATAATCAGGTGTATGTCCTGATTCTCGACGGCGATGCCGGCAGAGCGGAGGAAGAGATACGGGAGCTCGTCGAAGAATCGGATGAAGTCACCGCCGACACAAAGACCCTCATGCGGGAATTTTCCATCACCGAAGAGGAAATTGGCGTCGTCGGCGCGGATCGGATCGGCGAACTTGTGATAGAACGGGTCGCTATGCTCGATGCATGGCGCTGACCTTAAACGAAACGATTAACTCTGAATACAGTGTATTTCCATACAACCGATGAAAATACCGCGTATACTCCTTTTTTCTTTCCTCATTCTCCTGATACTTGCGGCAGGCATCGGTCTGGCCGTTGATCAAAACAGATATCCGGAGATCCCGGTGAATCTGTCCGACACCTCGACGACCGTCGTCCACATAGATTTTCCCTTTATGAACGATACGGTGAAAGCCGAGATCACGCTTAATCTCGCTCCCTACTACGGCGCCACAACGGAAGGAGTGAAAGGAACACCGCTGATCGGCTGTCTGCCGGAACGGTATTACTCCGCGATCGCCTATGATCCGGCCCAGGATCAAATGTATGCCGAACTTTTTGCGGTCTTCAATACCTACGCAGTAGAGCATAATCTCACAAGCGATGAGTACATCGAACTTCTGTCCACCTATGTCCAGAATATTCCCTACAAAACCTCGGAAACGGAGATAAAATTCCCGATCGAAACGGTGATCCAGAACAGGGGGGACTGTGACGACAAAAGTATTCTTCTCTCAGGTCTTCTCGCCAAAAAAAATTATGATGCCGGTGTATTTGTCTTCGAAAAAGACCATCACATGGCTGCAGGAGTGAAAGCAGGGTACCAGACCGAGTATGAAAACAGCGGATACAGTATCATCGAAACGACCAGATATGCATATGTCGGCGAGGTCCCCGAACTTCTGCACCATGACACCGACCACGGCGAATACAGATTTTACCGGATCGGAGAGGGGAAGGGTATCTATACGGCATCCTGGCAGGTCAGCACTATTCTCACCGTACGGGATGCGGCATACGCAGCTTTGGAGATCCTGTATCACAGCCTCAACAGTCTGAGTGGAACGATCGAAACAGAGAAGGCGATGCTCGCGACCCCTGAGTATGCATCGAATACAACGCTTCGCTCCGAGTACAACCTCCATCTGAGTGAGTACAACGAGGGGATCACGGTAGGAGAACAGATCCGCAAAACGCTGCATATGATCAATTCAGAACCCTACAACAGAGAGACCGTGTATCAGACGATCCAATCCATGAAGGTGGATCCGCGAGAGGTCAACATATAAACAGAAACGATTAATGCAAAACAGAATCCATTTCCATAGATCGAATGGAAATACTCAATAAAATACTCTTTTTCCTGCTTATACTCTGTACGATAACCTCATCAGCCGTTGGCATGACGGTTATCCAAAACACGGGTCCGGCCATTCTCGCGGATTTGTCCGATACCTCGACAACGGTTGTAGAGATCGAGTTTCCCTTTAGGGACGAAATCGTTTCAGGCGAAATCACCATTCATCTTTCTCCGTACAACGGTGCAAAAGCGCAAAGTGCAAAATCCATCCCGCTTTTCGGGTATTCTCCGCAGCAGTATTACTCTGCCATCGCAAACGATCCGGCGCAGGATGAGATGTATGCAGAACTTCTCGGATTTTTTGATGGATATGCCAAGGAGCATAATCTCACAAGCGATGAGTACGTCGAACTTCTGACGACCTACGTCCAGACCATTCCCTACATAACGGTCGGTGCCGCGGTGAACTTCCCGATCGAGACGGTGATCGAGAATAGAGGAGACTGTGACGACAAAAGCGTTCTTCTCTCAGGTCTCCTTGCAAAATCCGGGTATGCGGCAGGTGTCGTGGTCTTCAGCGAAGAAAACCATATGACGGCCGCAATCAAAGAAGCGGAGACAGGACAGGTGATCAGCAGCTACATCCTGATCGAAACGACCAGATACGCATACATCGGCGAGAACGCGGCAGTCATCAGAAGCAGAACCCGAAATAGAACACAGATCAGAGAGGACTCAGTCATTCTTGTCGGAGGGGGAACGGCAGCCTACACGGTCTCCTGGCAGGTGGACGCGATCTTAGAGCAGCGGGAGAGAATCGTTGAGACCATCGACTCGCTGAGTCAGGAGATGAGAACACTTAAATCCGAGATACTCGACCAGGAGGCCCAGCTCAGCCAGGCGTACGATCCGGCAGTCTACGAAAAATATGAGAAAAATCTCACCAGCTATAATGAGTATATGGAAACCTGTTATGCCTACATTGATGAACTGGAGATGATCAACACCGGTTCCGTCAGCAGGGAGGAGACCTATCAGATGGTCGCTTCCATGATGTGATCGTCCATGACATAGCCTTCACCGATATCGGTCACGACGTCGCGGACCTTAACAAATCCCAGATGTTCGTAGACGGCAATGGAGGAGTGATTTCCTTTGTTTACCGTCAGCCATATTTTTGTGAGGTTTTCTTTTCTGCAGATCTCTTTGATGGTTTCGATGGTTTGCGAAGTAAAATGTCTTCCGCGGTATGCTTTTTCGACATATATTTTCGAAAGAAAAAGCGATTTTTCTGCAGGCTCAGAGAGTATTGCCGTATATCCAGCGGATCTGCCGTCGTACTGCATTAGATAATATCTGTATCCCTGTCTGATCTGCTCGGTAATTGCCGGAACAGACTGGAATTTTTCTATCATATAGGCAACCTGAGCTGCGCCGATGAGGGGGGTGTAATGTTCGGTCCAGACGTTTTCTGCAAGATCGGCAACTACTCGGATCTCTTCAGCGGTTCGAACTG
>DAHC01000003.1:143436-214079 GCA_002498375.1 Methanocorpusculum sp. UBA424 | reverse complement strand
ATTTCCGGAACGATGATCTCTTCGGCTGCAAGTTTGACGGCTTTGGGTGATCCCGGGATGCAGAAGATTGCCCGGCCTTTGTTTATACCAGCTGCGGCACGGGAAAGAATGACGGCGTTTCCCACCTGGGCATAACTTTTCTGCCGAAAGAGTTCACCAAATCCGTCCATGGTTTTTGTGAAAAGCGGAGAAACGGCTTCGATCGTGCAGTCATCATGCGTAAGACCCGTGCCTCCGTTCACGACGATACAGTTTGCAGAGTCGAGCGCTTCCATAACTGCCGATCTGATATCTGCAATATCATCTTTAACGATTTTTATTGAGAGTACCGGAATGCCGGTTTTTTCGAATGCTTCCTGAATTATTTTTCCGGAGAGATCGGTTTTTTCCGTGCGGGTTGTTGAAACAGTGATTACTGCGGTTTTCACAGAAATATCTTCACGGTGTTCTCTTGACATGAGGGAAATGTATGAGTTCAAAGATAATAGGTTATTCTCCTGTTTAGGAGGATGTGTTTTACCTTGGGAGTTTGTGATGGATGTTTAAGATATTGAAGACGTTTTTTTAGTGTTTGATGAATATTTGCAAAAGAAGTCCCCCACCCCTTTGTTGCGAGTGGAAATAATATTTTTGTAATGCTGAAAAATACATTTTTCATTTATGTATTTTTGTAATCATAAATAATTTCATTTAAGAATATATAAAGATTTTCTTTTGTTAAAAACAAAACAAAATATTTTTTCGTACAATAAGCAAAAACAGTTAGAAACAACTAGGAACAACAGAAAACGAAAACCTTTATAAGCAACTAACCTTTTTTCTCTCTCTAAAGCCTTAGAGCATATAAAGTATTTAAACAAAACTCAAAAATTTCCAATTCTCATCCTCATCTTCTCCCCCTCCCCTCAAAAAAACTCCACTCGCAACAAAGGGGTGGGGGCGTTATTTCACACATAAACCCATCCGACTCATAAAATCATCATCAAACAATTGATTGCCATATTATTTCCATTGGAAATATACCCCTGGAACAAATCACAACTCCACTCGCAGTAGTGGTACATTATCAGGAAAAAAAACATAATACATTGGTAAGGATAAAATTACGATGGACAGCGAACCCTACAAATCTACCGGTCTCTTTAAAAAATACATCAATCCTAATAAAATTTTTCAAAACCGCGAGGTTTTGCGGCATAGTTACAGCCCAAAAGAACTCCCGCATCGTATGGATCAGATCGATTCCATCGCAGAGATTCTTGCTCCGGCACTCCAGGGAGCGACACCCTCGAACATCCTTATATATGGAAAAACGGGAACCGGTAAAACCGCGACGGTCAAGTTCGTCGGCACCGAACTCGAAAATGAAAGCTCGGAGTTTTCCCCGTGCAGACTTGTCCATCTCAACTGTGAGACCATCGATACCCAGTATCGCGTCCTTGCCCAGATCGCAAATCACGTCAGCGGCCATGATCTGAAAGCGAGCGACCGGGTCAAAAACACCATTCCGGCGACCGGATGGCATACCGATCAGGTGTACTCGGAACTCAAAAACGTTCTTGAGCAGGCGGGCGGTCTCCAGATCATCGTTCTGGATGAGATCGACAAGCTGGTCAAAAAAAGCGGAGACGATACACTCTATAATCTAACGCGCATCAACAGTGATCTCTTCTCTTCCCGCGTCTGTATTATAGGCATCTCAAACGATCTCACGTTCAAAGACTTTCTCGATCCGCGTGTTCTCTCTTCCCTCTCGGAAGAAGAGCTGGTTTTCCCGCCGTACAATGCAGATCAACTTCGAGACATTCTTCATCAGCGTGCCGAGATGGCCTTTTTCCCGGACGTCGTTTCCGATGAAGTGATCGGTCTTTGTGCCGCACGTGCCGCCCAGGAACACGGCGACGCACGCAGAGCGCTTGATCTCTTACGTGTCTCCGGCGAGCTTGCCGAACGCGAAGGCGCCGAGCACGTTATGGTAAAGCATGTCAACAGCGCTCAGGAAAATATCGAGACCGATACGATGAGCGAATGCGTGAAAACCCTTCCCTCGCAGAGTAAAATCGTTTTATGCTCCATGCTCCTCATGGCCGCCTCCGGCCAGAAAGTGTTCACGAGCGGTTCGGTCATCAATGTATACCGCGAAGTTGCCTCCGAACTCGACACCGAAGCACTGAGCCACCGTCGGGTTTCCGATCTCATCAACGAGCTCAACATGCTTGGCATCATCACGACCCGCGTAGTTTCCCATGGAAGGCACGGCCGGACGACAGAAATTTATTTTAAGAGTCCGACCAATGACATACGTACTGTGATCATGAATGATTCACGGTTTCAGGAATGCGGTATTCTGCATCCTCTGTTGAAAAGTCATGAAAAAGGTGATTAAATATGGATCAAAAAGACACCATAATCCTAAAGGAACTCCAGAAGAACAGCAGGATCCCTGTAAGTGATCTTGCTGTGATGCTGGAAGTGACCGAGAGCGATGTGACAAAACGGATCACCAGCCTCTACCAGGCAGGTATCCTCCGCCGGTGTACGGCAGTCATCGACTTCTCGGCAATGGGTGTCGAAGAGGTGTCCGTCATTCTCTCGCTGAAGGTCACCCCGGAAAAAGGTCTGGGGTATGACGGTATTGCCGAGAAACTCTCCCGCTTCCCGCAGGTAGAGAGTATCAGACTCCTTACGGGCAGTTACGATTTCCAGGTCACCATCACCGGACAGTCCATGGCAGATATCTCCCGGTTCGTCGCCGAGCAGATCGCATCGATCGACGGCATCAGGGAAACGATGACCCAGATCGTTATGCGGACGTATAAGGAACAGGGTGTGGAAATGGCCCGGCCCGGAAACCGGGACAGACAACTGATCACGTTCTAAGGCCGGGATCATCATGCGTAATTTTGTATCAAAGGTAGCTGCCGAGATCCCTCCCTCGGGCATCAGAAAGTTCTTCGATCTCGTCCTCACGATGGATAACGATCAGGTTATCAGTCTGGGCGTCGGGGAACCGGATTTCGATACCCCCTGGAACGTTTCCAAAGCTGCTATCACCTCTATCGAAAAAGGGATGACCATGTACACCTCGAACCGTGGTCTGCCTGAGCTCTGTTCCGCTTTGTCCAAGGATCTGGATCAGCGGTATCATACCCCGTACTCTCCAAGCGAGATCATCGTGACGACCGGTGTATCGGAAGGTTTTGATATTGCCGTACGAGCTGTCGTGAATCCCGGTGATGAAGTGATCGTTGTTGACCCCTGTTTTGTCTCCTACAAATCCGAAGTGATAATGGCGGGAGGAAAACCCGTCTCTCTTCCCTGCGAGGCAAAGGATCAGTTCAAGGTCACGCCCGACGCACTGATGGAAAAGATCACGCAAAACAGCAAAACGCTGATCATCAACTTCCCGAACAATCCGACGGGAGGTGTTATGGGCAAAGATGATCTCAAAGCGATCGCCGATATCATCATCGATCATGATCTTCTGCTGATCTCGGACGAGGTGTATTCGGAACTTACCTACGAAGGTTCCCATGTATCAGCAGCATCGATCGACGGCCTTTGGGAAAGAACGATCACGCTGAACGGCTTTTCCAAGGCATACGCCATGACCGGATGGCGGCTTGGATATCTGTGTGCGCCAAAGGAGATATGCGATGCCGCACTCAAGATCCATCAGTATGTGATGATGTCGGCGCCTACCGCCGCCCAGTTTGCTGCGATCGAAGCACTGAAAAACGCCGAGGATGCAAAGAACCAGATGGTTGCCGAGTACAGGATCAGAAGAAACCTCTTCGTAAAGGGTCTCAATGATGTCGGTCTTCCCTGCCATCTTCCTAAAGGAGCGTTTTATGCGTTCCCCTCGATCGAAGGCACCGGTCTTTCCGACGAGGAGTTTGCCGAACGCCTCTTAAAAGAGCAGCAGGTGGCCGTTGTTCCGGGCAGCGCATTTGGTGAAAGCGGCGCCGGTCACATCCGTACGTGTTATGCGGTGGATCGTGCAAAACTCACCGAGGCCGTGCGCCGGATCGGGGTCTTTGTCGAGTCACTTTCGTGATCTATAATAACCCCTTCGTTTCGAGTGGAAAGTTAATTTAACCTGAACCATTTTTTATGGATAAACGCGAGATTGTTACCCGGTTTGCTGATGCCGGATTTTTGGTAAATCATCAGGTTGTGAACTATATCAGCGAATGCGGCGGAACCGGGGTTATTGAAGGGATCATCGCCTCGCTTCCCAATGGAGTGACGGTCGTCACCCCAAAAGAGGTTCCTGCGATGATCCCTCTTCGAACCGACAAACTCAATGTAGGGGTCAGCAGGATGCCTGAGATTCTTTTTGGGCGGGCGGGAAGTTCGGTTCCTCTGCCGGATCCGGAATCCTCGTACACGATGTTTCGCGACCGGTATGATTCGCTGGCCGCCATGATGCGGGGCAGGGTCAGTCCGATCCCGATCGAAGCTCTTGTCAGGACAGGAAACCGGTTTACGGATCAACAGATCGGTCTTGTCGGTATGGTGAGTTCGATCTCGACGAGTGCCAAAGGTCACCGGATCGTTGAGGTCGAGGATTCGACCGGCTGCATCAAGGTGCTCTTTAATAGAAACCGCGAAGGGTTCACCGAGGCCGAGGCGATCATTCCCGACGAGGTTATCGGCGTCAAAGGTCAGCTCGCCCGCGATAGTATGGGAAAGAGTCAGATGGTGTTTTCCGACACGCTGTATCGGCCGGATATCCCGCTGACGAATGTCCCCTCCCCCTCGAAAGAACAGGGCAAGGCCGTGTTTATCTCCGATATCCATGTGGGCAGCAATACATTTTTGCCTGAGGCATGGGAGAAGTTCTCGGCATGGATGCAGACACGCGAGGATATCGGATATCTCCTTATCGCCGGCGATGTTGTGGATGGGATCGGTATCTATCCTGATCAGGACAAGGAGCTGGATATCAAAACAATTTATGAACAGTATGACCATGTCGGCGATCTTATGGCCGCTCTGCCGGACCGGTTGAAAATCGTCATCTCTCCCGGCAACCACGATGCCGTCCGGGGAGCCGAACCCCAGCCGGCTCTTCCCGAAGAGTTTCGCGGAAATTTCCCGCCCAATGTCACCTTCGTCGAGAATCCGGCACTCGTCAACATCCAGTCGGTCAACGTACTTATGTACCATGGAAGAAGCATCGATGATCTGATCAAGTTCATTCCGGGCGCCTCCTATACGAAAGTCGGCGAGATCATGGAGGCCATGCTCAAACGCCGGCATCTGGGCCCGATCTATGGGCAGAGAACTCCTCTCCTCTCCACGGATAAAGACGCCCTCGTCATTCGCGACGTGCCGGATATCATCCACACCGGGCATGTCCATATCAGTGATATCATCTCCTATCGGGGGGTTCTCGGGATAAACGCCGGGACCTGGCAGTCTCAAACCTCCTTCCAGAAACAGATGAACATCACACCGACCCCGGCCGAGGCGGTTGTCGTGGATCTTGCGACTCTTGCCTATGAAAAATTCTGCTTTCTTTAATTGATTTTGCTCATCTCTCTCATCGTTCCGACAAGGGATTAGTATTATTAGCTCCTCCACCCATTAATATAAGGAGAAACCAACCCAATTTTATGGAGGTTTTCTATACCTATGGATTTGATCTATCTCGCTCCAATATGTGCCGTTTTAGGCCTTCTCTTTGCCCTCTACTCCTTCTCTATTGTGAGGAGAGAGCCGGCAGGCGATGAGAAGATGCAGAAGATCGCTGCAGCCATTCACCTTGGCGCAATGGTCTTTCTGAATCGTCAGTATCGTGCAATCGGAGCTTTTGTCGTCGTTATTGCAGTCATTCTCGCTCTCCTCATTTCCCCTTGGGCAGCCCTTTGTTACGTCATCGGTGCAGCGCTCTCGGCAACTGCAGGATATATCGGAATGCACAGCGCAACAAAAGCAAACGTAAGAACAACCAATGCAGCAAAACGCGGAATCGCCGCTGCCGTAAAAGTATCTTTTGCAAGCGGTTCGGTCATGGGTATGTCTGTGGTCGGTCTTGGACTCCTTGGTATTTCCATCTTGTTCATCATCCTTGTAACGATCAACGGCGGATTCGGCAGTGTTGACAATGTTAACATCGTAGTTTCCATTCTTGCATCCTTTGGTTTTGGTGCCTCTTCAGTGGCTCTCTTCGCCCGTGTCGGCGGCGGTATCTTTACCAAAGCTGCCGATGTCGGTGCTGACCTTGTCGGCAAAGTCGAAGCAGGCATTCCCGAAGACGACCCGAGAAACCCGGCAGTCATTGCCGACAATGTTGGTGACAATGTCGGTGATGTTGCTGGTATGGGTGCCGACCTTTTCGAATCCTACGTCGGTTCGATCATCGCATCCATGGCTCTTGGTGTTGCCGGCGCAGCATTTGCATCCGAACTCTTCGGCGAAACCATCGCCCCGTTAAACCTTATTCTCCTCCCGATGCTCATCGCAGCATTCGGTATCATTGCAGCAGCTGTTGGAACGCTCTTCGTTCGCACAAAGAAGAACGAAAGCTCCGCGATCCACAAAGCATTCAATACCGGTCTCATTGTTGCGATCATCATCTCCATCATCTCGACCTACAGTATAACGAGTATCCTCTTATACGGTCAGTTCGGTATGGGATTCATGTTTGCCGCTCCTCTTGGTATGGGAATCTGGTTTGCAACCATCGCAGGTCTTGTTGCAGGTTTCATGATCGGTCTTATCACGGAGTACTACACTTCGTTCGATTACAAGCCGACCTTAGGCATTGCAAAATCCTGTCAAACGGGTGCGGCCACTGATATCATCAGCGGATTTGCAAAAGGTATGGAGTCGACCGTCTGGCCGGTCCTTATCATCTCAGTTGCCACCTTCATTGCGTACCAGTTTGCCGGCATGTACGGTATCGGTATTGCTGCTGTTGGTATGCTGTCCACCCTTGGTATCTCACTTGCAGTTGACGCATATGGTCCGGTCGCGGACAATGCAGGCGGTATCGCCGAGATGTCCCACCAGGACCACTCTGTTCGTGATATCACCGACACGCTTGATGCAGTCGGTAACACCACCGCAGCAATCGGTAAAGGATTTGCAATCGGCTCAGCCGCTCTTACCGGCCTTGCGCTTTTCAGCGCCTACGCACTCGCCGTCGGTATTGAGACGATCGATATTCTGAACACCACAGTGTTCATCGGTCTCCTCATCGGTGGTATGCTTCCGTTCCTCTTCTCTGCTCTTACCATGACAGCAGTCGGCGATGCAGCTCAGCAGATCGTTGTTGAAGTCCGCCGTCAGTTCAAAGAGATCAAAGGCCTGATGGAAGGAACTGCAGACCCTGACTACACGTCGGCCGTCTCGATCGCTACGAAAGCAGCAATCAAAAAGATGATTCTTCCGGGTCTTCTCGCAATCGTTGCGCCTCTCGCCGTTGGATTTATCCTCGGTCCGCTGGCCCTCGGCGGTCTGTTAGTCGGATCCCTCGTATCCGGTTTCCTCCTTGCTATCACGATGGCAAATGCCGGCGGAGCATGGGACAATGCAAAGAAGTATATCGAACTCGGTAACTTCGGCGGCAAAGGCTCAGCCGCTCACAAAGCAGCTGTCGTCGGTGACACTGTCGGTGACCCGTTCAAAGATACGTCCGGACCTTCGATCAACATTCTGATCAAACTTATGTCCCTGATCTCACTGGTATTCGTACCGGTGCTTCTTCTGATGTAAGTCTGAATCAGAAAAACATCCTATTTTTAAAGCGCCTTCATCCGGCCGGCATACCGCGTCTATTCTGTTTTTCAAAATACTCCGGGATATCTGCGGATCTCTGAAAATGACAGAATACTAAATGTATGTTAGAAATGAGGAAATGTTACTCGTGGATCATCACGAGCATCATTTTAAATCGTGAAAGCGGATGGACCGCATGCGGGATCTTTGCCGGCATGATCAGCATCTCCCCCTCCTTGACAAAATGGGATACCCCGCCGATGGGGATCTCCGCCTCTCCTTCAAGGACGATCACGAGAGCATCGTACGGAGCAGAGTGTTCGGAAAGTCCTTCACCCCTCTCAAAAGCAAATATCGTCACCGTACCGCTTTTTTTATTGATGACCATCCGGGATACGACCGACCCCTCCTGATAATCGGCCAGGCTCTTCAAAGGAAGAGGCGTTCCGATCAGATCTTTTGTCTCTTTCATGAGTTCTTATCAGTGTTCTTATGATATAAAGCCTCCATTCGCCGTTATAGAGTACATAACCGGCACGTTATTCGTTGTTGAAAGCGGCATAATCGCCAGACATGATCATCGGTTTTGGCCGAAAAGGAAAAATGCCGGTTGTCGATATAGTTATACAGTAAGTAAACAAAAAGAGATGAAGTGAACATATGGATAAACAATACATCTGTTACTGCGGTCTTTACTGCGAAAATTGCGCCGTCAAAGCAAAGATCGATCCGGCTGCGAAAATCTTATACCAGGAAATGAAAACAGCAGGATTTGAGGAGATCGTCCATTTGATTCCCGGAGGCGACGGTTTCTGGCCGTTTTTAAAAGACATGGCAGAGAACGGGATCTGCACTTCGTGCCGCGAAGGCAGCGGAAACCCCGGTTGTGCGGTAAGGATCTGCGCAAAAGAGAAAGGGGTTGAGATGTGCGTCGAATGCAAAGAATACCCGTGCGGGAATATGAAGGAGTTTTATCAAGGACATCCGTTCGTGAAAAAAGACAATGAACTGTATCGTGAAAAGGGCATGGAGGCATGGTCCAGACTTCAGGATGAACGCAGGTTGGAAGGGTTTGTGTATCGGGGATGAAAAAAGAACTGCAGAGAACATCATCAATACTGATTCTCACTAGGCTCTTCGCTTTATGAAATCAAGTCTGCATCATAATAATCTCTGATCCGAGGTCTTCCGTCATAAACGTATTTTTCGAAGAGTTTTTAGAACCAGCGCATCATCACAGCGGCGTCTTCCCCGTCCTTGTAATACCCTCCAAATAAAATGACATCCTCATACCCGATTTTTTTGTAAAATTCCTTCGCAGAAGTATTACTTACCCGGACCTCAAGGCTGCAGCCAGTGCATCCCGCCAGAAAAAAATCCCGCTCCAATTTGCGGAGCAGAAGTCTGCCGATGCCAAATCCCCGCATCTCCGGGGAGACGGCAATATTACAGATATGACCGTATTTTTCCTGATCGGTCTCTTCAATTGCCCCGGCGGAAAACCCGACGATCCGTCCTTCCGCCTCCGCTACATAAAACGAGGTCAGAAAAACCGTCATCATCTCAAGCATTGCCTTATAATCCCAGGGATCGGGAAAGCACAGGAGTTCGATCCGGTATATGTCCGGAATATCTTCGATCGTTGCTTTTCTGATCAGACAGCCGGCGGCGGTCCCGCCCACTCCTCTAAAGGTTACCATTTGCTATTTTACTATTGGGTGCTAACCAATATAGCATAATGGTTAGCGTATATCCCTTCACCGGTCTTCGCCCCGCTTTGGATGCATACCGAAGCGTGCCGTCAGTCCCGTACGATGTCATCAGCGCCGAAGAGGCTGCTGCTGAAATAGAAAAAAATGAACGTTCTCTTCTTCGGGTCATTCGTCCCGATGCGGAACTCATGGATATCGACCCGCATGACGACCGCGTGTATGCGAGGGCCGCAGAAATGTTTGCAAAGATGAAGGCCGAGGGACTTTTCGTCGAAGACGATGCTTCCTCCTTCTACATCTATCAGATAACGCTTGGCGGCGAACTGTTCACCGGGCTCGTTTCCTGTGTCTCGGTAGAAGAATACAACAATGATACGATAAAAAAACACGAACTCACACGCTACGACAAAGAAGAGGACAGGACCCGGCATATCGATGCGGTATCTGCCCACACCGGCCAGGTCTTTTTACTCTATAAAGACTCGGGTCTCATCCATCAGACTCTGGTCAGCACCGCCGCCGCCCATACGCCCGACGGCGAATATATTTCTGCCGGCGGCAATCTTCACCAGATCTTCCGGGTGGCAGACCCCGCTGACGTTGAAAAGATCACCAGCCTTTTTGCCGGAATCCCCAACCTCTACATCGCCGACGGTCACCACCGGGCGAAGTCCTCGGCCAACGTTCTGGAAAGAAGGACTTCCGAGGGCCGTGCAACTCCCGATGCGGAAAAGTTCATGAGCGTTCTCTTTGCGCACGACTCGGTCCGCATCTATGGATACCACCGTCTCGTCAGGGATCTCGCCGGCATGAATGCCGATCAGTTCTTAGGCGATCTCGCTCTCAGATTTACCGTTACACCGTTAAAGAAAGTCGATGTGTCGAAGAATATCATCCCCGTCAAGAACGACGGATCTATGCACATCATCCACCTCTATCTTGAAAGCCAGTGGTATGAACTGACCCGCCCGGTCGATCCCTCGGCCGATGCCATTTCACGGCTCGATGTTTCCGTTCTGCAGGAGCTTGTTCTGGACGATATGCTTGCGATCTTCGATCCCCGCGGTGATCCGCGTATCTCCTTTGTCGGCGGCATCGCTCCTCTCGCAGACGTCATTAACGATGTTGACAACGGTGAATACTCGGCAGCATTCATCATGCAGCCGGTGACTGCCCAGCAGGTGATCGATGTGGCCGATGCGGCCCTGATCATGCCGCCGAAATCGACCTGGTTCGAGCCGAAACTGCTCTCAGGCATGGTCATCCACGAGATCCGCTGATCCGGCATCTCTTCTCCATTCTCCCCTTTTATTGTACCGTACTTCTCTTACTGTTACGATTATCATTCAATACCGGGAAAACATTCCATCACCTTCAGGTATATTCAGGAAGACATCACATGAAGTAAATCATGTTTAATTTACTTTGATTATTATTTCAGCAATTGTTATATACGCTCCGAGACATATTCTTTTATCCATCTGTGAGGTGGAGGTATCTATGAAAAAAATACGAGGAATAATCCTGTTTTTGGTTCTAATTTGTGTTGGGGCCGCTGTTTTTTGCGGCGGTGTTTCAGCTGAAGAGACAAAAACATTTGTCGATGACGTCGGTCGTGAAATCACGCTGCCGGCAGTACTTGACTCTGTATCGCCTTCCGGTCCTCTTGCGCAAATTGTACTCTACTCATTCGATCCTGATTTATTGGTGAGTATATCCAGCAAATATTCTGCTGATCAGGAAAAATACATCGATTCACGTGTTCTTGCTTTACCGGTGACCGGTCAGTTCTATGGAGCGAAGTCCACTATGAATGCCGAAGAGATCATGGAACTCAATAAAAAGCTCAACATTGATGTCGTTCTCGATGTTGGCGAGGCAAAATCCACGATGAAAACGGATCTTGACAAGATACAGGCAACCACGGGCGTTCCTTTTGCATTTATTACGCAAAATAAACTCAATGATATCCCGCAGTCCTATCTCACACTCGGTTCTCTTCTGGGAAACGAGACACGCGGAAAGCAGCTTTCCACGTATGTTTCAAATCTTTTGACGGAGTTTGATACTGGAATGGCAAAAGTGGGCGACAAGAAAGTCTCTATGATTTATGTCACCGGTGTTGACGGCAACTCGGTCCATCTGATCGGATCCGGCGAGAATTCGTATCACGGCGAAGTAATCAACTACCTGGCAGACAATCTTGCAGGACCTGCTGTTACGGGCAGCGGATTAGGCGATGAGTATACAATGGAAGATATCCTTTCGATGAATCCGGATTATATCATTGTAGCTTACGCCGCTGATCATGCTTACTATAATGCAATTATGAACGGTGAGATGTGGAAGTCACTCTCGGCTGTGAAGAATGGAAATGTCTACGAGGCTCCGTATGGTCCCTACAGCTGGATGGGCGGTCCACCCTCGGTTCAGCGGCTTCTTTCCATGATCTGGCTTGGCAATATGTTCTATCCTGACGTGTTCGATTACAACGTCGATGACAGAGTCAAGGAGTTCTACTCAATGTTTTTCAGATATACCTTATCTGATTCGGAACTTGACGAGCTGATGATCTATGCAAAGAGCAATTCATCTGCCGGTTCTACCCAGACGCCTGTTCCAGCGACAGGAATCCTTGCGGGTCTTTGTGCAGCATCAGTATTTGCTTTTGCAAGACGCAAAAACTAACCGGACCTTCCGGTAGACACCTTTTTTTTGAAAAAAATAATTAGGTATCCTTTTTCTGTACAGGTACCTGGATCTCCGAGAGCCATTCATCTTCGCTTTCCTTGTTCCAGATCCCGTCGATGTAACTTTCTCTCGGGCTATCCGTCACAGTGTACCCGTTCTCCTCGATCCATTTGAACACGAATGCATATGCCCTGCCAAGATCACGATAGGATCCTTTGTGCATTACTGATACTACGGTTACGGCCGGCATTTTTTTGAATATGATGCCTTCAACTTCATTGCCGAATCGGTCGACCGCTTCACAATACTCGACATTGATGTCTTTTTCCCGGCATTCTGCGTCGAGATAGACAACAAAGCAGTATCCCGGCACCGTACATTTGAGATCAGGGTTTGCTTTTGCACACGCAGCGCCTATTGCCGGAATCTCCGTGAAGTATGCGTCGTAGGTTGGGATCGTCATTTTTTTCGAGTAGACGATACACTCTGGAATTTCTTTGATGGTTGCCTGATAATTCATAACATATTCCTCCTCCTTTCCTTGTAAAATGAAATCGATTCGGGAGAGCTGATCGTTTCTCTCTGCAATGTCGGTTTCGAGCTGCAGTTTCCGCTTTGTCAGGATCTCTTTTGCATCTTTGCCTGCGAGAATGTTTCTGATCTCGTCGATCGAAAGACCCGCCTGACGAAGGGACTGTATAGAGTGAAGTTTCACGAGCTGATCGGTCGTGTAATACCGATAGCGTGCCAGATCGACCTTTTCCGGTTGAAGAAGCCCGATCTCGTCATAATACCGCAGAGCTTTTACAGTAGTTTTACTCAGCTTTGAGAACTCGCCGATCTTAAACATCATCTCACCCAATCTACGTTTTTATTTGTATGATAAATTCAGTATCTACTCTCCTGCAGCGGGAGAGTTGGCATGTTTATACATTGTTTTTTCCAAAAAAAGAAATGATGCGAACTCACGCATACCCGGGCGGGTGTTCGTCGGTTTTCTTCTCTTCTTCTTTGCATCC
Source organism: Methanocorpusculum sp. UBA424 (assembly GCA_002498375.1). Taxonomy (GTDB): domain Archaea; phylum Halobacteriota; class Methanomicrobia; order Methanomicrobiales; family Methanocorpusculaceae; genus Methanocorpusculum. The sequence goes on along the minus strand of DAHC01000003.1, from coordinate 200,929 downwards.
GTAGAACTTTTCAAAGAATGCGGTGAGGTTCTTTTCGCATTTGGTGATGAGTCCTTCGTCCACATTTTCCTTTGGGATATTTTTTGCGAGTTCTGCAGACAGGATCTCGACCAGCTGAAAGACGGAGTCGGGCGTCATGGTGACCTTTGTCTCGGTTCCGTTGTAGAGCACGAGTTCAAGGCTGAGTATCCAGAGAGGCGTGTCGCCCTCCCGCTTATAGGTGTTGACATCGATCATGTGCCAGTCTTCATCCATCGTACCGGCTGAGAGCGTATATGCCTGCTGGACACGGTTCCCGTAGAGCGATGTTAGATGCTGGATGATCCAGACGGCACTTTTCTGTTTATCTTCTTTGATTGCATGCAGCAAATCTTCGAAAAATGCCGATGAATTAACATGGCAGGCCGTCATGAGAACCATTGTCGCATTTGCCCCAAGGAGCATCGACATGGCATTCACGAGTTTTGGGAAGGTTTTTCTGTCGATCGGGTCGATGAGATGATACTCGAAGACCTCACGAATAGGTTCAAGGATACTCGGGTTCGTTTCGAGAATTTCTGCAAGCGAGCCAAGATCCGTGAGGAATTGTTCGGGAACGGGTTTGTGTGTATCGGCCGGCTGTTCTTCAGGCTGAGGGACCGTCTCCTCTGCAGAAGTTTTTTTCCGGGAGGTTTTTACCGGTTTTGGTTCAGATGATTTGTCCTTTTTGGATTTTACCGTTCTTTTTTTCGGCGCAGGCGCGGAGGTATCGCTCATGATAAAAAGGTACATCCTTGAGAGATGAAAAGATGTTCGTTTGAGATCGCCCTATGGAAAAATTTTCGTCAAAAAAAAGTGTACCCGAGAGGATGGGTACATGTCGTAATCCATTATACACTGTTTAGATGTAGGGGTTACGGAGTGGCTTGAGAGCAGCGTGCTCTTTGTGGGCTCTGTGCTCAAGGTACTTCTGGTTTTTGGTGATCTTCTCGGTTGCAAGCTTCTCGACGAGTTCAAGGCCCGGCTTGACGCCGTCCATTGACTCGGCAACGATCCAGCCTGCTTCGACTGCCTTGTTGAAGGCTGCCTCACCGGCGGCGGAGCGGACGAAGACGGTTGACCATCCATCGGGGGTTCCAACAGATCCGGTTGAGATATCTGCCATGTTTGCGACGTAGTCGAGACAGACGTGGCATCCGGGCTGCTCATACTTGTGAGTAACCTTTAAGGGGATCTGTGAGTTTACACCGCGTTCGGTGTAGACGGAGAATTTGCCCTTTCCGATGTCCATCTTGGTGACATTGTCGATCTTGGTTGCACAGTGGTCTTCGACCATCTGGAAGAGTCCCTGGTAGGGGAAGTTTTCCATACAGAAGATACCGAGTGCAAGGGCGATCTTGTCGGGGACGTCACGCAGACCGATCGGGTAGAGCTGTCCTTTACGAACGGCCTGGATCTGACACGGGGTTCCGACGATACCGATCTTGTCAAGACCATAGCTGCGGGTCGCCTCTTTGATCAGTGAAATGTTCGGTGAGATTGAGTATTTGGTTCCACGGCTGGCGAAGAGTTCTTCGACCGTAGTGGCGATCATTGGTTCAGGCTTGTACGGCTCTGATCCTGGTCCTGCGACGATTGCTCCGTCAATAATGCCTGTCTCAAGTGCGTAGGCAAACATTGATGTGACGATTCCTCCGTCCTGGGCCTTTGCGAGAATGTCTTCACAGCCGGATTTGGCTTTGTAGACTGCCTTGTATTGTCCAAGATATTCCATTTTTTTCGCCTCCAGGACCCTCAGGGTTTCATAACCTCTGCAATGAGGTTAGTAATTGATTCATACTGTCCACAGACGTCGAAGCTGAAGAAGCTTCTCGGGCACTGTGCGTAGCATGCTCCGCATTTGATACAGAGATCGCGTTCGATCTGCGGTTTGCCGTACTGCATTGTGACTGCACGGACAGGGCAGGCTGCTGCGCAGCTTCCGCAGCCGCAGCAGAGACCCTGGTTGATGACTTCGGTCATCAGGTCGCAGCCGCATGCTTCGGTTCCTGCTGCCGCAAGGTTCATGAGGGGCGTAAGGTATGCGGTTGCAAGTGCCTTCTGCTCGTCATTTCCTTTGAGTAACAGGTATGCCATAAGGCAGACGTTTCTGATCTGCTGCGGGGTCGGCGCACAAGCTGGAATGTAGACATCCACCTTGATCAGGTCGCCGATCGGCAGGTAGCCCTCATGCTGGGGCTGGTTCTGCTGGCCTCCGCGGCAGAAACGGGTCGTGTTTCCGTAGCAGGCGCAGCCTCCGAGAGCCACAACAATTGCTGCGTTCTCACGGGTTTCTAAAATCTCTTCCATTGAGCACTCGTCGTTGATACAGACGGAACCCTCGACTAATGCGACATCCATTTTGGGGATGTGACGCACATCGGCGAGAGTCAGACAGTAGACGAGGTCAGCGTATTTATCGAGGATTGTAAGTAATCCTTCGTAGTTATCTGCAAGGGACACGAGACATCCGGTACAACCGCTCATGTGTACATGTCCTACAGTAATCTTGTCAGCCACTGGCTTCTCCTCCTTTGGTTTTGTAATAATTGGCTTTTGTTCGACCTTTGCGTCAGCTGGTTTTGCACCAGGCTTTGCGTCCTGTTTTCCCTCGCTGACAGCCTCATTACCGAACAGTAAGCCTTTGAGTTTATCTAATAATCCCATTTTTCAGCTCTCTAATTCCTGTAAGATGACATTTACAGTTTTGGGAACAGCTCCTTGAACATCCGGACTTAATTCGAGGGCAAAGTCCTCTGAGTCCGGAGCAGGAATATACCCGGGCTGGCACCCGATAATAACAATATCCATTTTTCCTTTCAGTCTGCCGATCGGATCGAGCAGATTTCCGGAATGGGCATCCATGTAACGTTCCTGTCTGCCTTCAGGCAGAAGGTCGGCGGGGATCTTGGTAACGTCTCCGGGTTTTCCCCCGAAGTCCATTGCGTCCACAATGATCAGTTTTTTTGTGACGTCCGGTTCCAGCATGGAAAAGATGAGGTGAGGGCCGCCAAGGCCTACATCCATTGCTTTTACATTGTCGGGAAGTTCGCAGTCAGCTAAAGCTCTGATCACTGCCGGACCAAATCCGTCGTCGCCAAAGAGTTCGTTACCGACACCGGCGATTATTATTTCTGGAAACAGTCCTTCCATGGTATATGCTTACTCAAGAAGCTTCTGTGCAACGAGCTTGTTGTTTTCATCCAGCACAATCATGTGGGTTGCGCAGGAAACACAGGGGTCGTATGCACGGACGATAACTTCTGCAAGTTCCCAGGGTGCGCCGGTAAGTGCACGGCTGCAGGTTGGGAAGTTCCAGGTGGTCGGGACAAGCATGGAGAACCACTCGACTTTGCCGTTCCTTACTTTTGCAAGGTGAACGTCGCAGCCGCGTGGGGCTTCATTTGCTGCCCATCCGATCTCGCCGTCTCCCTGGGGGATGACGTCTGCACAAACCGGGGCGCTGGTGTTAACTGCATCTGCTGCCTCGATCATCTTGTAGACCGAGTCCATGTATTCCATCTCACGAGCGATGTTCAGGCCGATTGCGCCTTTACGGTCGTAGTTCTTGAAGATGGACATACGTGCACGGGGACCGACCTCAACAGGCTGTCCGTCGTACAGGGGTACGCCGGTGCATGCCTGCATCTGCGGCCAGGCCTTTGTGCCTGCTTTGGTGGTTCCGCCGACTGGGTATGCGGGGTCTTCGAGAGTGATCTCTTCTTCGCCCATATACCAGTCCCAGGGTCTGACTTCAAGCCAGCGTGCAGGATCCCATCCGGGATTTGCATCAAGGGAGGTGCTGCCGTACAACGGGTCAGCTGCCATGTATCCCTGCTGGTGGTAACCAAGGTCTTTTGGAATGGCAACTTCGCGGCCGCACATCTCTGCCCAGTCACGTTTGCCGTAGTTCTCAAAGACTGCGATCATGAACTCCATCTGTTCACGTGCAAGTGGGATTGCCTGCTTTGCAAGGTCGTAGACCTTTGCTCTTGCACGCGGGGTGATGTTCTTGTACATACCACCAACACGGGGGTTGGACGGGTGTACTGCTTCGCCGCCGACGATCTCGCCGATGGTCTGACCGATCATACGAAGGGTCTGGATACGCTTTGCGACAGATCTGACCGGCTCTTCAGGTGTGAAGGGGTTGATCTTTGTGTCGGTTCCTGGGATGTACATATCCGGAAGAGCCAGGATATCATGCAGAGCATGGGAGTGCAGCCTGTTGGCGCACTGTAAAATCACACGCAGGAGATATGCGTCGTCTGGGATCTCAACACCCATTGATGCTTCCATTGCCTCAGTTGCGGCAAGTGTGTGGGCAATCGGACAGATACCACAAACACGGGAAGCGATCTTTGGGACCTGCTCATAGGTTTTACCAATGGCAAGTTTCTCTACTCCACGAACCGGTGTGATAGAAAGCCAGTCTCCGCGCTCAATGATGCCTTCATCGTTTACTTTTAAAACGAGCTTGGAGTGACCTTCATGTCTGGTGGTCGGGGAAATTTCTACTACTTTCGACAATGTTTTCGCCTCATCCTAAATTATTTAGGTTTTCAAACAGCTATACAGGAATATTACCATTGTCCTTTTGGATTAATGACACGTACAGAAGTACGCTAATCTTTATCTTTCGTGCGAGGCTAATTAATGATTCCCTATTTTATCGGAAATCGAAAGGCTTATTTTTCCGGGTGTTTTGAAAAATAGTCTGAATATTAATAATATTGGTATTAAATTGTACTTAATTAAAAAAAATTAATACTGATGGGTCAAATCGGCTGAAATGCGGTTTATTCCTCTCTTAGTGAGCATGCGCTCTCTGTGAGAGTAATCAATATGAAAAAGCGACTCTATTTTTCCTACATATGTTTGGAGGTGAGTGGCGTTTCTTCATACAATAATCGAAAAAAGTAATTGGTGATTATATGCTGAGCTCTTCGCGAAGCTCGGCAAGGGTTGCCTTTCTCTCGGCGTAGGCATCATGCTGGTGGATGCTTTCCTCATTGGTCTGCCGGATCGTGATGTGCGTGTCCCCCGGGAGGTCGCCGAACGTGGATACTACTCTTCTTGCCATCTCCCGAACGCAGTCTTCGACGAATCTGGCGTTCTTGTGGGCTGCCATCACGACATAGCTTTCATCGCCGCGCTTCAGGAGTTCGTAGATCTTTGCGCTCATCGACTCCTTGAGGACCGTAACGATCTTTTCAAGAGGGACGATAATGTCGCCGTCTGTTTCTACACACAGGAAGCCGCGTCCGCGCTGGTTGTGGCTTGCCATCGGGATCTCGTTGAAGAATGCCGAGATCTTATCCTCGGGGATCTCGAGCTGCTCCATCACATGCATCGCATGATCCTTCATGATGTTCTGGGCGCACGGACATGCAGTGATACCGGTAACTTCGGCGCCGACGCTTTTTCTGACCATCGGTTTGCCGTTCGTTCTCTGGGCTACCGCATGTGCGTAGACACTGATAACTTCCTGACATGATGTCTTCGAGACGGGCGTCTCCCGGTTCATCATGTAGAAACTTCTCATAAAAACTTCCGTGCGGTCAGCATATTCATGATGGTCGAGAAGTTTTCGCGAAACGATCCCGCACACATCCTCAATACCTTTGACATCACCGCTCGTTGCCTGCTGGAGCACCTCATCGATCACTTCAAAGTTTCTGGAAAGGTTTGCCCCTTTCAGACTGCTTGGAAGATCAACGAATACGTCAAACTCTGAAATAAAGATCGCCGGCCGGGTCTTCCCGGGTCTGCCGACCTCGACTAGTTTTCTGACATTTTTCACACCAACACGCGTCAGGCTGATTCTCACATCCGGGGCGGTGGACTGCACATCTGGTAATGACATTATATATCGTGTCCTGTTTTCGTTACTTTGCCGTTTCTGGTTTTAAAGGCAAGTCAACGTGTAACTATGTGTATGGGGATGAGGGTATATAATTTTATACGTATGCGGACTCTATTTACTCCTACAGATATGATGCAGAAATATCCCGTGACTGATAAAGATATCGGTATTATTGCTGAAAAATGCGTCGCGATCCTTGGTTACGGTTCGCAGGGCCGCGCCCAGGCAAGAAATCTTCGGGACAGCGGCGTCAATGTCATCATCGGGAACCGTCCGGGAAAAAGCTTCGATTTAGCCGTTTCCGATGGATTTTCCGTCATGTCCGTGCGGGATGCGGTCATGCGCTCCGATATTCTTGCCGTTTTTTTCCCGGACGAATCCGCTGCGGATATATATACAAAAGATATCGCTCCGTTTCTCAAAGAAGGCCAGTGTCTGGTCTTTGCCCACGGTTTCAATATTCATTACGGTTTCATCGTTCCGCCGAAATTCACGGACGTCGTTCTGGTTGCCCCAAAAGGGGTCGGCCCGATGGTTCGAAAACTCTATGAGAACGGATCGGGTGTTCCCTCTCTCGTTGCCGTTCATCAGGATCATACGGGGCGCGCATTAAATCTGGCCCTCGGGTTTGCGGCAGGTATCGGGTCTTCCCGTTCGGCGGTCCTTGCCTCCACCTTCAGAGATGAAACGGAGACGGATCTCTTTGGAGAACAGGCCGTCATCTGCGGCGGTCTTCCGGCATTGATTTCTGCGGCGTATGACACCCTCGTGGATGCCGGCTATCCTCCGGAACTCGCTTTTTCCGAGTGCGCCCACGAAGTGAAGCTGGTTGTCGATCTCATCTACGAAGGCGGATTTTCGAAGATGCACGACTTCGTTTCAAAAACCGCAGGCTACGGAGGGATCACCCGGGGTGCCCGGGTAATCGGGGATGATTCAAGAAAACAGATGACAGAGATCTTAAATGAGATCCAGAGCGGGGAGTTTGCGAAAGAATGGATGGCTGAGAAGCGTTTGGGGAGTAAAACATATGCAGGTCTTGTTGAACGGGTGAAAAAAAGCGATATCGAGACGACCGGTGCGGAGTTTCGGCGGCTGCTTATCTGAATCAATTTCCAGAACACAGTTTTCTGACGGTTTTTCCTTCGAGGCGGAGCCTGCCCGCCCTCAGAAGACTGCTGACTTCTTTTTCAATTTCCTCTCTCTCCCTTCCTTTCGCCGCGCCGAAGAAAGGGTGCGTGTTCAGCTGAAGTTTAACCGTCTTTGCCCGTTCGAGACCGAGAAGGAACGAGATGAACTCAGGCTTCGTCAGCACTCCGTCGACATCCTGCACCCCTGACAGAATGATCTTCGAGAGATTTCCCGCCGGTCTGACCTGCGTTATCTGCCGGTCCCCGCAGATATCACAGTTCCCGCAGGGTTTGATCTCCTCGTCGAAGTAAGAAAGAAGCAGCTGTCTTCGGCACGATCCCGCCGTACAGTAGGCATACATCTGATCCAGTTTTTCCCGGGCGATCTCGGACTTTTTCTTATCGGTGAACTCCCGTTCAAGCATATTTTCGATCTTTCGCCGGTCGCCGCCTGAATAAAACAGCAGACATTCCCCGGGTTTGCCGTCTCTGCCGGCCCGTCCCGTTTCCTGATAATAGGATTCGATGTCTTTAGGCATGTGGGCATGGATCACATACCTGACGTCGGGTTTGTCGATCCCCATGCCGAACGCCACCGTTGCGCAGATCACTTTGATCGAGTTGTTCAGAAATCCTTCCTGGACCCTGCTCCGTTCCGGGGTCGGCAGGCCGGCATGATACGGATTTGCCAGGATATGGACCTTTCTGAGACGCTCCGCCAGTTCCTCGGTGCTCGCCCGCGAAAAACAGTAGATGATCCCCGGATCATCCTTGTGGGCGGTGACGTAACTGATAATTTTCTGCATCCTGACCTGGGCGTTCGGCTCGGCAAAAGCCGAGTACCGGAGATTTCTCCGGTCGAAACTGCCGATAAACTCAGCCGGATCTTTCAGCCGCAGCTCGTTTGCGATATCCTCACGGACCCGCCGGGTAGCCGTCGCCGTAAAAGCGGCGATCGGAACGCCCGGGAACTTGTCCCGCAGATATTTGATCTCCCGGTACTCGGGCCGGAACTGATGACCCCACATCGAGATACAGTGCGCCTCGTCTACGGCAAAAAGCGCGACCTTACAGCCGGCAAGCGTCGCGAAAAATGCCGGAGTTACAGCCCGTTCCGGCGAGACGTAGAGGATCCTGACTTTTCCGTCACGCATATCCTGCTCGATCCTCTGCCGTTCGTCATAGGTCTGGAGACTGTTTAATGTCTCGACCGTCACCCCCTGATTCGAAAGTGAGTCTACCTGGTCCTTCATCAGCGCGATCAGGGGAGAGATAACGATCGTCATCCCGTCAAGCATCAGGGCCGGAAGCTGATAACAAAGGGATTTTCCCCCGCCGGTCGCCATCACCGCGAGTACATCCCTCCCGCTGACGATCGTCTCGATGATCTCCTGCTGGTTGGGACGAAACGTCTGATGATGGAAGAACCTTTCAAGTGTCTGCTGTATCGCTTTCGTCATGGAACTTGTTTAGATACCCGGAATGTAGGATGCCTGTTCTTTATAATAGGGTATATACACGATCCGCGAGTTCTCCACCGTGAAGTTGTATCTGAGAACCTGCAGGATCCCCGGCTTTTCCGTCTCGTATCTGAGATAGAGAAACTCCGTCAGCTCGCGTGCCGTACTCTGATTGATGAAAATGGGCCGATATTCCCCATCCCGGCCGTCAATCACCTCAACGATCTCGGGATTTCTGATCGTCAGATCGATCTCCCAGGGTTCAGCAAGATAGCGGGGGATATCGGCTGCACAAATATAATAGCTGCGTTTTCCGGCAATGTTTGGCAGTCCTGTCGATGTATCCCCGCCGGCGAGCCGGTCGGTCACCTCCAAGTTCACATCGAAGCGCCAGAACGGAATATATTCTGGTTCCACTCCTTTCATCGCCACCATCGCCAGAAGATCGGGTTTTGCCAGATCATACGGCACGATTTTTACGGTGTCGGCGGTGATATCCAGAAGATGGCCGCACCCCTTGCACGGGATCACCACCTCGCCCCACGGCTGTTTTACCTCCTCTCCGCAGAGCGGACACTGAAGCACGGTCGATTCATGGTTCAGGATCTCCTGATCGGTCAGCTGTTTTGGGATCCTGACCGCAGGACGAAGTGTCGAGATGTGCTGCATCGTCCCTGTGGCGACGAAGGTCTTCCCTTCTTTGAACGCCGGATATCCCGCCATACACAGGGCGATACCCAGAAGAAGCAGAATGATCTGAAACATCTCGACCAGATGATACGGTCCCGCATGGATGAGCATCGCGATCGAGGAACCGATCATGATCCCTCCCGCCGCAAGAGAGAGGATCATCATCCTGGTACGTGCGGTCAGATTGATCGGGCTTGTCCCGCCCAGAACCTCTCCGCGCACGGCATCCACGATCGCCGTATAGTGACCCCCTTTGTAGGAGTAATGCGCGATCCAGACCGGAGCATACACCAGTTCGAAGACCTTCGGGATCAGAAACGACTTTTTCAGCGTGATCGTATCGATCCGTTTTTCGACGGCGGTCTTGATCATTTCGTGGACCGCTTCTCTTCCCCGTTTGCTCGCCTCGATCGCCGATCCTCCCGGCTCCATCGAAACGACCGATCCTCTTACGTACGGGGCCTCTCCTCCGGGGTCAAGCCAGAGTTTCTCGATACCGTATTTGCCGGTATCACAGGCGCACTCCGTCCAGATGAACTCGTCGTCGATCAGCTCCTCGAAGATATTTCTGATCACGTTGCCGGTTTGCTCGGTATATTCCGAGTAGCCGCATGCGACGGCTTTTCCCTGGGCAACGAACCTCCAGAACGGCAGATAGAGAAGGTACATTTCGCTGACTTCGGCGCACTTTCCGAGGTCGGGCGCCTTGATCCCTTTTGAAAACCAGGTCCTAAACGTCCGGTCGGCGACGCCTCTGGTGATCTTCGCTTTGTAATAGAACTCGGCGACCTGATCTTCGACTGAGCGTTCAAGCCCCATCTTTTCCCTCCTTGCGTTTGAGGTTGATCACACCGAGCATCTCGCTTTGATACAGGAAGAAGATCAGCAGTCCGGCAACCAGAAGAAACAGCCAGGGACTGAAGTAGACGGCGATAAGCGAGAGGATCATTAACGGGATGCAGGCGATCAGTGCGGTCTTTCTCCAGTTGACCGGCTCTTTGATCGGATGCCACTCATCGTAGATTTTTCCGGATGCCGCATCCACCTCGATCATGTAAATGGATTTTTTTACTTTGTAGCTGATCAGCCAAAGCGGGATCCCGATCAGATCCTCAGCACGGGCAATTCCATGGAGCTCGGGGTAATATACAGAGGATTGAACGGTTGCAGGGAGAATATTGGCATCCTTTGGGATCGGCACGATCTCGTTATCTTCTCTTTGTATATTCTGCAGACCCGAAAGAAGCGTCCCGCAGGCCGGCCGGTAGACCGTCACATCCAAGCACCCGTCTTCCCTCGTGTATTTCCAGAAGGGGTAATAGAGCATCACCGCTTTCCCGAACCTGATCTTGTCTTCGGGGATGAACGGCTTGGTGTCCGACTCCAGCCACTCCCGGGCAAGTTCCCGCGCCCGCGCCTCATCGATCTGAGGGGCGATTACGCTGGAACACTGCAGAGGTGCAGGTATTCCTCCTGGTATTTCTGCCATAAATGAGTCAATATATTTACGTACATTCAGATAGATGTTTTCTTGCCTTATCTTACGAAGGCATGATCCTCCCGATCAATTGGGAGGATATTTATATCTATGATGCACACAATTATACATCAAAGTATATTGTTGTGATAATCGATGTTGAATATAACCAGCTTTCTCGATGCAAACTCCTGCCGTCTGGCAAAACCGGTTTTTTTCTGTCCGGAAAGAAACACGTCATACACCTCCGCTGAAATTCTCTCGATAAGTTCCGCGCTCGCCCGCGACCTCCTCTCGCTTGGTGCCGTGAAAGGCGACCGTATCATTCTCTATATGAACAGCAGCCCCGAATACCTCGTTTCCTACTTCGCCGTCTGGAGGATCGGCTGTGTGGCCGTTCCCACAAACCGCGTCTATACGCCAAGCGAACTTGCCTATATGGTGGAAAACTCCGGGGCGAAGATCTTCATCACCGATCCCGACGGCGTGTCTGCCTCCCGGAATCTTCCGGTCAAGACCTATGTGCCGGGAGACATCGAATCTCTGCGCGGCGAACCCCGTCTTTTGCCGGCACACACCGAGCACGACGATCTCTGCCAGCTCCAGTATACCTCCGGAACGACCGGCAAACCCAAAGGAGCGATGCTCACCCATGGAAACTGGCTCGCCGCGATCCACAACATGTGCGATGTGCTGACCTACAAACAAAACGACGTCTATCTCGGCATCTACCCGATGGGGCATGTCGGCCTCGCCTGGGGCATCGCCGCGATGCGGGCGGGAGCTCTCTATGTTATGATGGAGAGGTATGAGTATCAAAAATACCTCGATCTCTGCAAAGAGCACAAAGTCACCGTTCTCGCGGGCATGCCGCCGGTGATCCATTCACTCACGGAAGCCCCTGCGGGACCGGAGGAGAGCCTTTCGACCGTCAGAGAGATCATCTCCGGCGGCGGCCCTCTCCACCACGATATCTGGAAAAAGTTCCATTATCGGTACAACATCCCGGTCATCAATGCCTACGGTCTTTCAGAGACCGTCGTCATCGGCACGGGAACGGTGATCCGTCCCGAGGATTATGCCTCGGCAGACAGGTTCCAGAGCGTGGGACATCCCGTCTGCTTCTCGGAAGTCAAGATCGTTGACGAAACCGATCCGTCGATCGAGATGCCGATCGATACGCCGGGCGAGATCGCCCTGCGGGGGCCCGCGGTCGCCAAAGGATACTGGAACATGCCCAAAGAGACCGCCGCCTCGTTCCTGGAAGACGGCTGGTTCCTCACCGGAGATGTGGGCTATCTCGACAAAGATCTCCGGCTTTTCATCACCGACCGGAAAAAGGACATGATCGTCATGTCAGGCTGGAAGATCTACCCGACCGAGGTCGAAGAGGCCCTCATCGGTCACGAAGGCGTCGCCGAGATCGCGGTCTTTGGAATCCCGGACGAACATCGGGGAGAGATGCCGGTCGCCGCCGTCGTTTGGCGGAAGGGCTGGGACAGCTCATCTAAGGAAGACGCTCTCAGGGCATATGCGAAAGAGCGTCTTGCGGGATACAAAGTTCCCCGCAAAATCATCACGGTGGATGCACTCCCCCGGGTAAACGGCTGGAAGCTTCTCAGACGGGAACTTCGCGAACAATACTCATAAAAAAATCAAATAACGCATCATGAAATCACGTGATATAGCACTCGTCGGCATTTTACTTGCCGCCGGAGCAATTGCCCGGTACATTTCCTTATTCGTACCGGGGGCCATCGTCGCGAATCTGACGATCGCCTTCTACTGCCTTGCGATCATCCTCGTCGTCCCGAAGTTCAAAGAAGCTCTCGGGATAGGCGTTGTAGCCGGAATCATCTGTGCGGTCTTTTCGCACTCGATCTTTCCCTTGGGAAACCTGATCTCGGAGCCGATCGGCGCCGTGGTCTGTTTAGCGGTGTATAAACTCGTCAAAGATCATACCCGCCTTGCCCCGGCAATTTCAACCGCGATCGCCACCCCTGCGAGCGGTTTTACCTTCATCATCGTCACCTGCTTCGTAATGTTCTTCACGACCGAAACGACCGTCGCGACCGTCGTTGCGTTCGCGATCGCCCTGATCCCGATCGTTTTGAGCGCCATGCTGGTGAACGTCATCATCGCCCAGATCATCGCGATGCCGGCGACCTCGGTCATGCAGAAAACGAAGACCGTCATCAAAACCGCCCACACGGACGCAGCGCCGAGCGATTCGGTCTCGCTGAATAAGCTTACATTTACCTATCAGGCGGCAGAGACGCCTGCTCTCGATAACGTTTCGCTCAAAATAAACCCGGGCGAGTTCGTTGTGGTCAACGGACCTTCCGGAGCCGGAAAAACCACGCTTGCCCGTGCGATCTCCGGCGTTCTTGTTCATGCATACGGCGGGACGGTTGTAGGAAACGTCTCTCTTTACGGAAAATACGCCGATGAATACAAAGACGTGACCGAGCTTTCGGAAAAGGTCGGGATGGTTTTTGACGATGCCGATGCCCAGCTGATCTTCACCACGGTCGAGGAGGAGATCCTTACCGGTCTGGAGACCCGCGATCTGCCCGAGGCCGATGTCAGAAAAAAACTCGACGAGATCTACAAGATCACCTGCACGGGTCACTTAACGGACCGTGCCCCGCACAATCTCTCCGGGGGTCAGAAGCAGCGTGTCGCGATGGCCGCGGCCCTTTCCCGCGAGACCCCTCTCCTGGTTCTGGACGAGGCGACCTCCGAGCTGGATAAAAACGCCAGACGCCAGGTGTACAACCTGTTAAAGGGCATGACGGCCAAGGGTCATTCGATCGTTTTGATCGAGCACATGATCGATGAGACGATCGGCTATGCCACCCGGATGATCACGATGAACGAGGGAAGAATCGTGTACGACGGCGTTCCAAAACCCGAGGACACCAACTACCCGGCACTTGAAAAGACCGCCCCGACCCGCGAAGTCGTGCTGGAGGCAGCGCATATCACGCACAAATTCCCGGAGGTCCTTGCGTTGGATGATGTCTCGGTCTCCTTTTACAAGGGAGAGATCGCGGCGATCCTTGGTGAGAACGGATCGGGCAAGACGACACTCGTCAAACATCTGAACGGTCTTCTCCGTCCTGATGCGGGTTCGGTCCTGCTGAAGGGCGAGGACATCGCCTGTCGGTCGATTCCGGAGATCGCGAAGCATGTCGGTCTGGTGTTCCAGAATCCGGACACGATGCTGTTTGAAAACACCTGCGAGAAGGAGATCCAGTTCGGTCTGAAGAACATCGGCAGGTCCGATGCTTCGCCGGCGGCTTCTCTTGCTGCCGTGGGCCTTGCCGGCAAAGCGAAGATGAATCCCCGGCATTTAAGCCGGGGCGAGCGGCAGAAGCTTGCTCTTGCCTGCGTTCTTGCGACCGGCCAGGAGATCGTTATCATGGATGAGCCGACGACGGGTCTCGATCCGAAGGAGTCGTATGAGATCATGCGTGTTCTGACCGGGATGCGAAACGAGGGTAAGACGATCCTTATGGTGACGCATGACCCTGTGCTTGCGGGTCGGTATGCGGACCGGATCATCGAGATGGAAGCGGGTAAAATTACCGCGGTCCGCGGAGGTGAGTGAAATGGAAGACATTATGCAGTATATCCCGGGGAACCGGTTCGTTCACCGGTTGTCGCCGATGACGAAGATCTTCTTCGCGGTCGGTATGATGTTTGCGGCGATCTTTACGTCGAATCCGCTGCTTCTTGGCGGGATGGTCGTTTTCGTGCTGGCATTCGCGGCGATCGGCGGGCTTTTCAAGCCGCTGATCCGTCAGGTGCCTCTGCTGATCGTTCTGGGTCTTGCTTTAGTCATACTGACGGTGTTGACGAGTGCGTCGGGCGATGTGCTGTTTACGCTTCTGCCGAACGGGATGTTCCCGGTGACGACGGGCGCGATCATGTTCGCGGTGCAGATGGCTCTCCGGTTTGCGGTGCTGATCTTCTCGTTCCAGCTGCTGGTTATTTCGACCCAGCCGCGTGATCTGGTGAATGCTCTCTATACGCTCCGGATCCCGGGCGATTACGCTTTGATGTTTCTGATTGCGATCCGGTTTATCCCGACTCTGCAGAGAGAGGGTGTCAGGATCAATGAGGCTCAGCTTTCCCGCGGGTACTTCCCGGGAGGGGGTATCATCGGGAAGCTGAAGCAGCTTGGCCCGGTTATGCTTCCGCTGATGCTGAATTCACTCGCAAAGGCGGATACGCTTGGTCTGACGATCGATATGCGGGGATACCGGAAGGCGTCGGAGCACCGGAGAAAGATGGTTTACCATGCGGCGGATCTCGTGACGATTCTGGTCGTTGCGGCGATCCTTGCAGGCATCGTGTATGTGACGTTTGTTCTGTGAGAAGAACAAATATTTTTTTCCCCAATCCTTATAATGAAAAATTAGGTCGTATGTTTATGGCATACATCACAGAGTTTTTTGAAATAGATAATAATATGATGAAAAACATATCCGTAATATAGGAAAAATATCATAGTAATTGGCAATATAAGTATTATTAATAATGAAGTTGTAACAGCAAAATATTCATAAATTCTAGTAAACAGTTGCATCAAAGACATTGCCGTCATTAATGAGAATATTAAAAATGCGATATCAGATATCTTAATTCCGTGTGCAACAAATCGATTATTGTCGGATATTTTCTTAATGGAGTTGAGTAATATTTGAGATAATATCTTTATTCTCTCTGTCTTCTCCATCTTAGATTTCAAAGACAATACCTCATTATTCAACAACTCATCGGATGGGTAAATATATTCCACCTGTATCTTAGTTAATATCAAATATTGATAGAGATATGATAAAAATAGGAGTGAAAATGCCATTCCAAGAACAATGAGGTAAGGGATATAGAGGAGATTATATGGCTCTTCTATTGATATTGAATTATTGACCAATAATGCAATTCCAATTGGAAGTACTACTCCAATTATTTTCATCATCATTGTAGTTCTTGAACTTAGTGTTCGGGTTCGATCCCTCTCTGAATGAAATCTTTCAAGGAGTGCATCATAAACAAATTCATCACTGCCCGCTTGTTTATCTTTATATCGATTTCTTAAATTGTAGGTAATCATGATAATATTGGATTTTAATTACGTAACATCTTAATTATTACAACAATTACTGAAAGTATTAGTAACACTACGCAGATATCGATTAATATAACAAAAAGATTATAATCCGTTTCCAGAGTTTGTTCCCATCCACCGCTCAGGGGAATGTTAGAAAATGCCTGGTTTATTGGATTTAAAATATATTCCCCAAATACCATATACAATAATACTTCACTTAATAATAAATAGACTTTGTTCAGAAAGTGGCTCTTCTCTCACTCCCCCTTCTCCTCCGTCCGCACCATCCACTTCCCCCTCTTCTCCATCTTCGCCTGTTCCCCTGCCGGATCATCCAGATACGCCAAAACCGCGTCAAGATCCCCGCCCTCCTCCAAACCCTCCTTTACCACATCCTTCATCCAGGCGAAATACATCGACCTCTTACTATCCTTCAGACTCGCCCCGCACTCATTACAGAACTTCGCCGTCCCCGAATTCACCGTCCCGCAGACCGGGCACACATTCAGCAGACTGATCCGATTCACCATCGCTTTTCGCACCCAATCCTGAACCGTCGTCCCTTCCACGCGTGCCGCCGTTTCCAGCTGCATCTTCAGGTTCTTCGGGAGCCGGATCAGGATCTGATCATCGTTTCTTTCTTCAGACATAATGTATCTATTTACATATACGGGTTATAGCTATAAATACTATGCTATCTAATTATTCTGTATATCATGATACATTTGATAAAACTAAGAAAAGGAGTGACAACCTAGCCTTGATTGAAGTGCAAACAACCCTGCCGATGCCTTACACAGTAAAGCATCACGAAACGATCACAGAACAACTCTCCCCAAAACACCCCGGTGTCAACCTGGATTTGAACGCCTACCGGTTCGGTCTGTATAAAAACGGCGAACTCGTCGACATAATCACCACCTTCGATACCGGCCCCGATCTTCGTCGGGCCGTCAAAGAACACATCACGGACAATGAACCCGAAGGCCCCGAAAAAGAGTTCCTTCTCCGGTTCTTCGACCCGTCTTGTGCTCCGCCCTGGGAGCGAAAGACCATGACCCGCCGGCAGCTCCCCACACCTGACGCTCTCCTCAACTCCCTCAACGACGAAGGAAACGCCGTCAGATTCGAAAAAGAAGCCGCCGGCCACCTTGTCTACGACGTCGCGAGCGGCGAATGGTATGCCTTTATCACCAACCACTGGGAGCCTGCCGGCGACAAAATCGGCAAAACCCTCAGGTTCATCGGCAAAAGCATCGAAGAAGAACAGAAATACTGGAACCGGCGGGCAGAAAACGAAAACACCCCCGAGATCCGCAACCTCGCATCTCAGCTCCAGACCCATCTCAACCTCAGCAAAAACCACACAAAACAGGTCGCCCTCCGGAAAATGATCGAAGGATCCTCCATGCAGGTGAACCTCGCCGAAGCCTCCGACGGCCGGTATATCACCTTCAAAAACGGTGCTCTCGACTGCAAAACCGGCGAATTCATCCCGATCTGGGCGTGCGATTCGATCCGCGAAAAGTATCCGCTGATCTACTTCGATCTGATCTATACGCCCGGAAGCCGCTCGCAGGCGTTCATTGACCACCTCAAAAAGGTGTTTGACGACAACACGAGCGGGCTCGGTGAAGAGGAGCGGATGCTTCGGATGATTGAGCTCGGCCGGTTTTTTCTGCGGCTGACGGGCTATCTGCTGTATCCGGGAAATCCCGAGCAGATCTTTCCTTTTTTGTGGGGAAAGGGGAGCAACGGGAAGTCGACGACGATCGACGTGCTGAGGGAGATTTTCGGGTCGGAGATGTCGGAGGCGTCGGTCCGGGAGCTGTATGCAGGGTCCGAGGATCGGCCGGCGTCGGGTATTTCCCGGTCGCTTTCGAAGCGTGCGATGCTGATCTCAGAGGCGAGCGATGAGGAGTCCCGGGGCGGCAGGATCAGTGCAGATACGGTAAAAGCGCTGACGGGGGACGCGATGACGAGCCGGTTCCGGGATATGTATGCGAAGTCGCGGCCGCAGAAGGTGGTCTGCACGCCGGTTGGCGTAACGAATGAGCTGCCCCGGTTCGATAAGACGCTGGATTTTGCCCTGATCCGCCGGATTTTGACGATCCCGTTTCCGCATCTGTTTGCAGGGGATGAGCGGGTGAAGGATATTCGTGAGTCGCTGCTTGCAGAGAAGGATGCGATCTTTTCGATGATGGTGGATGAGCTGATCGCATATACGAAGGAGGGTCTTTTGCCGGTTCCGGTGTTTTGCGCATCGACGCAGAACGAACTGCTGGCAGGGTTCGAGGTGTCGGCATTTATCGGGGAGTGCGTGGAGAAGTCGGAGACAGGGCGGGTGTCCCGTCGTGAGCTGGAGGATGCGTATATTTCGTGGTGTGCCCGGCATGATATTCCAGTGGGTCTCGCAAAGATCCAGATGCCGGGGTATGATGAGTATTCGCAGGTGAATTTCCGGCAGGGTCTGTCGGAGAAGGAGAAGAGGGCGCTGTTTAAGGGGATGCGGGTGTACGGGTTTGAGGAGAAAACGGTTCATGGAACACGGTTTTTCAGCTGTGTTTTGAAGATGTAGGGTGCACGTCGGACCTGCACCCTTGTTTTTTATTTGTGTTGAGGGTGCAGGTTTCAAAAATCTGCGTGCACCCATATTATGCTATGATTTGGGCTCTTTTTTGAAAAATAAGCTTCATTGCCGAGTTTTTGATGTGGGTGCACATTTTTCCAGAAACTCTGTATTTTGTAGTAATTAGGTGTATATTTAGGGTTTAGAAAATTTTCCCAGGGTTTTCTGAAAAATGTGCACCCGGATATTTTTGGGTATTATAATGAAGATCTCAAAGAACAGCTCATCATGAAAATAAAAGAGTTACAGGAGACTGGAAAATAGCCCTTTCCCCCTCCCTCATCTTCAGCACGCCCAAAAACGCCCTCATCCCCCTTCTCGGCATAATGCTCCAGAATCTGAGTCCCTAGACTATTTTTTCCACGGGCAAACACTCATTACCATCCTGCAACAAACTATCAATCGCGAACTTATACAGGGGATTAGCAGTTGTGACCTACTGCAAAATCCTCTGTGAGGATGAAATTCATGGATATTTCACAATTATGGACCGAATTGATACAAACTGATGAACGTACACGACTGGAAGCAAAACCCGGAAATGAAATTGGCAATCCAGTCATGCAAACCATATGTGCCTATGCAAATACTGACGGTCTCAATGGAGGGTATATCCTCATCGGTGTTGAAGAAGATTCAACATCACCGAGCGGATATGTGATTGCCGGCGTCAAAAATCCCGACCAAATCCAGAATGAGATTGTTACCCAGTGCACATCAAAGTTCAACGTTACCATCCGGCCGGAAATAGAAGTAGGGATATTGAATAATAAGACCGTTATCGGGGTATATGTTCCAGAATCAGAACCAGGGGATAAACCGATATATATGAGAAAACAGGGTATGAATAAAGGAACTTACATACGGGTTGGTGCTACGGATCAAGTATGCACAGAAGGTGAACTGGTTCGTTTTTTACAAAAGAAAAATGCACGACCCTATGACGAAACTGTCCTCCCGCAGACATCTCTCTCAGATATAGATCCCAAAGCCCTTCAGGAATACAGAAAACTTCGAAAAAAGAAAACACCTCACGCATCCGAGCTGGATTACTCCGACGAAGATTTACTTAACGCATTACACTGTGTTGACATCATTGATGGGGTGCCTAAACCTACCGTTGCAGGATTAATATTATTTGGAACCGACGCTGTATTACGACGATACTTCTCCATGATGCGTTTTGATTATGTTCGCGTAAAGGGACGTGAATGGGGAGGCAGCCGGGATGAAAGCTCATATTACTCCATTGAGCTCCGGGAATCATTGCTTACCTTACTTCCAAAAGCCGAAGCTGCAATAATGGATGATATAGAACGGGAACTCTCCTTTCCACCAGGACGTCTCACACGAGAAGAAAACCCCGTGATCCCCTATGATGTTATCCGGGAAATTCTTGTTAATGCCGTTATGCATCGTGATTATCAGACGCCAAGTCCGACCCTCGTAATCAGATTTACCGACCGAATAGAGTTCCATAATCCGGGATATTCATTGAAACCTATTGATAATATCGGAAAACCAGGCTCAACGGCAAGAAATCAGACCATTGCAAGTGTTTTAAATGAAACCGAGTATGCAGAAAATAAAGGGTCGGGAATTGCCAAAGTACAGAGAAAGATGGTTGAAGCCCAACTCCCTCCGCCTATGTTTGATTCATCAAAAACCGAAAATACCTTTGTCGTCACGCTCTCCCTTCATCAATTGATGGATGAAACCGCTCTAAGATGGCTGAATCAGTTTCAGGATTTCGGTCTCTCAGGAGATGAGGCGAGAATTCTTGTTTATGCAAAACAATACGGATCTGTCTCTAATGAGAACTGTAGAAATCTCACCTCATATGATACTGCAAAATCAAGCTCTCTTCTCACCCGACTCCGCAGTATGGGAATATTGAATCAGCATTCTCATGGTTCTGCAACCTATTATACCATTCCTGAAACCTATCTGGGATCTGAGCCGGAAAATAGTTTAGTTACCCAGATAAGAACACAAGATACCCAGATGGATAGAGAAAATAACCCCAAATCAGCGTTAGTTACCCAGATAAGGACACAAGATACCCAGATGCAAAATGAGCAAAATTCCCAATCAGGGTATGGCTCTGAGAGTGATGAACGAGCAATCCTTCTTCAATCTCTTCCGCACACACTCCAAAAAGAGATTCTGAGTCTCGGTCAGAGAATGACTCCGGAAAAACGTGAAGAGATGCTGTTGAAAGTGTGTAGAATACATCCTTTCACAGCAGCCGAAGTGGGTGTATTATTTGGCAATACCCGACACTGGGCCAAAATTGTGTTAAGAGAACTTGTCCATTCCAACAAAATATGTTTAACGATTCCTGATAAACCCAAAAGTAAAAACCAAGCGTATTATGTATTACGTGATGCTGGACAAAGGAATATTTCTGAATGGAAGTGAGACGAACTCACACATACCCCCTCACCCCTCCATCATCTTCAGCACACCCGCGATATCCCGCTCGATCAGCGGCCGCATATTCGCATTATACTTCCCCGTATCCGCATTTTCCAGCGCCCTCCGTATCTCCGGGACAAGATCACTTCTCGCCGAAACAATACTTTTCAGCGCCGAAATACACTGCCGGGCCGTGATCGGCTTCTCATCCGAAATATGCTCAAGATACCGGGGGAGGACACCGTCCAGCTTATGATCCGCATCCCATCGTGCGTTTTCTGCGATCAGCAAAAGGCCCCGGGTCCGGACATACGAATTCTCGCTGTCAATCATCGCGGCAAAATCGTCCCAGAACCGGTACACCGCATTGCCCGCCCCGCTCTTTGCCTTCAGCCGCAGAAAACATGCATACGCCGCCTTCGCATCCGGCGAATACAATCCCCGGACATCCTCCTCCAGTTCATCCATACTATTCTCCATCATCCGGGAACGCAATAATACTTACCCCGGTCCGTAAACCAGCCGCTCTATCGGTCTCAAAATGATATTATAGTATCACAATCATGGATAACATATGAAAAACCGTTTCCTCCCGAAAATATCCGGCGCAGAATCCCTCATTCTCGCACTCATCTGCGGCATTGGCACGGCGATATTCACCCCCTGGTCTATCGAATTCGACCTCTTTGCACTATTCGGACTGGTGTTTCTTATCACCGGTGTTGTCCTCCTCCTCAAAAAACGTAACGGCACCAAGGAAAACGCTGAAACAAAAAAGTAAAAAAATTTACAATAACTTTCTTCTCTCGCTGAAACTCAAAATATCGACACTCCCGGGCTGGGTCTTTTCCGGCGTCGATGATCCCGGTTTTTCCAGACAGTCCATACACAAGATCATACAGTTTCGAACCTCATCCTTCCCCCCTTCGCTCACCGGCTTGATATGCTTGGCATCCCAGCCTCCCCGTCCTGCCGCACTCCCCCTGTTTGGATAGATCAGTTTCTTCCCGCAGATCTGACAATACCCGTTCACCCGGTCAAACGCGTTTTTCACCACAACTTCTGTAAATGCCATACCTCCTCCATTACGTAGGAGTAGGGCACTCTGCCACTATAAACCTATCCATACCTGCTTTTTTCGAAAATCCCGGGGATATGCGGGGAAATGACCCGCAAACGAGTTTTCCTCTTCCTCTCCTCTCCCTCAGCTCGTAAGAAACAGGAACTGATAATAGGTCCCATTCCAGAAAAGGATCTTCCCGCCGTACTTCCCGTAAATTTCCCGCCCCTCCTCATAGGTGACCCCTGAAAACTTAAAATAATCCAGGGGACGCTCATAGATATGCACATATTTGCCCATACACTCATGGAGACTCGGATGGGCCGCAAAATCCTCATCCGTCAGATTCATCAGAACAGCATGATGCGGCAGTTCATCCTCCGCGATCGGGCGCATTGTAAACGCCTCGCTTAAATCACTAAACGGTTCGAGAATCACCCATATGCCGGTCACAGAGATGATAAGGATCACGGTAATCCAGAGAAGCGCCGTTGATTTCTGCATGAGGGGGTCTTTCGTTCCGGAAATATATAATCAGTTCGTATGTTCAGAGTCCTTTTCTCACGTTCCGCGTCGCTTCGCACATCCGTGCAAGCTTCTCGAACGCCGTCTCAGGCGTATGCATCCGAAGACCGCAGTCCGGATCGATCAGAATATTCTCCGCTCCAAACGCATCCACGCAGAGCATGATCCGCCGCTCGATCTCCTCAACCGACTCCACGTTCGGATCCGAACTCTTCACGCACCCGCAGCCGATCTTCTTCCCTGCAAGATCCCGCTTTGAAAGAACCGAAAGATTCTCCATCGACACCGCATACTCAAAATCCAGAATATCCACCGGAAGCTTCGTCCAGGAATCCGCGATCTCCCCAAGCATCCCGCACGTATGGATACACGACGGGGTCTTGATCCCGGCAAAGATTATTTTGAGTGCTTCCCGTGCCGTATCCACAGAGATCGCTCCCGTCGAAAGGATCGGTTCATCCACCTGAATGATCGAAACCCCCGTCTCCGCAAGAAACTTCGCTTCCTGATGCAGAGCGGCCGCAAGATCCATCACCACCTCCTCCTTATTCCGGTAGATCGGCGTATTCACCTGCAAAGCATACGCAAGCGTGCAGGGGCCTGTCAGGATCCCTTTCACATACTTCGTCTTCGTCAAAGCATACTTCGTATCGCCGACCGTGATCGGTTTGTCAGCGGCTCCGATCTTTCCAACAACGGTCTTCTCCGAGATCCCCGGCAGCTTCGAAACGAACGCCTGCACCATATCCGCTCTCACCTGTCCGTCCGAAATAATATCCACCCCTGCCCGTATCTGCTCTGCTACGGCAAACTGCACCGCTTTTTTATACGGGTCTATGAGGGACGAAAGTCCCGTCCCTTTCACGCAGGGAAACGAACCGACGACCGTCGTCGGCATAAGGCACGGCAGATCCATGATAAAGTAGGTCGTCACGTGAAGATAAAAATCCTCTGGATCGGAGACCGTCTCTTCTGCCGCAAACCAAGAGTTTATTTTTTCGTATGAGAATCTATTGCTTGATCACCAATGTCCGCACCATTAAAAATTCCGAAGATGCAAAAAAGCGAATACGACTCACTCATCCGTGAAAACGTCGTATCGCGGATTGCCTTCCTAGGGAAAGAATATCCCTACATCGCACCGTTTCTCTATGTCTTTGACGAGAAAAACCTCTACTTCCTCTCGACACGCTACGGCAAAAAAATGGAGCTTTTCTCCCAGAACCCGGCCGTATCCGTCGAGATAGAAAATGTCGCTCCGGATATGTCGACCTACAAATTCGTGACACTGATCGGCAAACTCTCCGAGGTGACGGACGATGCGAGAAAACGTGCGGTAAAAAGTCACTTCGTCCAGCTTATCTCAGACAAAAAAATCTCGGAAAATAGTCTCTATGCCCTGGGTCACTCACCCACCGAGTCACCTGAGAAGATCGTCGGCGAAGAACGAACAATGGTTTGGAAACTGGTTGATGTAAAGGAGATCGTTGCGCTGAAAAACGCATGATCTCCAATTTTCAAAAATCACACGTTCATTTAAAAAAGATGGTCTCCCATACGCCTCTATGGGCCGTATGGGATGACCAGCTGATTATTTGAGTTTTTTCTCGAGCTTCTTGAGCTTCTTTTTTGCGTCTTTGCTGCCGTCGGCAGCCTGCTTGGCGAGTTCTTCTGCCTTTGCTTTCTTTACTTTGTTTAACTTCTCCAGCTGTTTCTTACTTGTCGGCATACATGCACCTCGTTTGAATGGTTCTATTTAGAGTTATTCCCTGTTAATAATATCCCATCGTCCCTTTGCCCTCGATGTGAAGAAAACTTCATATGAAATAAACTTCACATTATATTGTATGAAAAAGGAAATACTCATTTCAGTCTTAGGACTTGCTGCCGGAATCATCCTGATCCTTCTCGCAATGTTCGTTTTTACGGGAAGCACGACTCTTAACGGAGTCTGCTATGGATTCGGCGCCGCGTTGCTTGCGCTTTCGGTAGGAAATCTGGTTGGGACATCCGTTAAAAAAGCTGTTGAGACGCCTGAAACTCTCAAAATCCAGGAGATCGAGGAGCATGACGAGCGCAATATCCGTATCCGGGAACGTGCAGGCTGGAACACTGTCCGGATCTTTACCCCGGTTCTGTGTTTTCTGACGCTTGCATCAGCACTTATCGGCGTTGAATTATATGTGACGCTTGCGGCCTGCGGGCTTGTTCTTCTGGTTGCCGGGCTTTCGATCGGTTCGCAGATCTATTACGACAAGAGGCTCTAATGGAGAACCGGATCAAAGAACTGCGGGCCGCCCGGGGCATGACCCAGGCGGAACTTGCCGAGATCATCTCCGTTTCGTCGAGAACGATCATCTCGCTTGAGAAGGGCCAGTATAATCCTTCGGTCCTTCTCGCCCGCAAACTTTCCCTCGTATTTGCGTGTCCGATCGAAGAGGTGTTCCTTTTCGGCGAAGAGGACGGGATCTGACCGGATTCAGATCTCGTAATCCGCGATCACACTTTTTTCGGTCACGCTTTGCACATACGTTTTTACCGGGCCGGCGTGATAGGGATGCTCTGCATAGCCGCGGAGAGCTGCCTCGTCGTCTAAGATGACTGAAAGCGCGATGTCAAACGACCGTTCGGTGTGCGCATAGTCGATGCCGACTTCGATCTCGCGGATCTGCGAAACGACGCCTTTCATCGAAAGGAGCATCTCACGGGTTTTTTCAGCGCATGCAGGGTCTTTGAGTTTGAAGAGAACGATGTGCTTTATCATAAAAAAAGGGTTATGGACTGACTCTGTGTCGATCCCGCGGGAAGAGAACGGCTTCCCGGATATTCTGGAGATCGAGCATGGTCATGACCAGGCGTTCGGCGCCGAGTCCCCAGCCTGCGTGGGGCGGCATGCCGTATCTGAACGGGTTTAAGTAGAACTCGAACGCGTCGGGGTTGAGGCCTTTTGCTTTGATCTGTTCAACGAGAAGGGAGTGGATATGACAGCGCTGGGCGCCGGAGGTCAGTTCCATTCTGGGGTGCATCATATCGAAGGCACGGCAGACCTCGGGGCGGTCTGCAAACGGCATGGTGTAGAACGGTCTCGTGGAGGTCGGCCATTCGGTGATGAAGTACATCGTGCCCATCTTTTCTCCAACGATCCTCTCGGCAGCGGTCGAAAGATCGTCGCCGAAGACGAGCGGTTCGCCGCCGGCGGTGGAGATCTCGATTGCTTCTTTGTAGGTGATACGGGGGAAGGGAACGGTCGGGACCTTGAAGTCGGTGATGCCGAGCGTCTCGAGCGCGTCGCCGCAGTGTTCTGCGACGTATGCATACGCAGAAGCTACGACGTTTTCGAGCATCTTCATGGCGTCTTCTTCGTCAGCGAAGGACATTTCGATATCGATCGAGGTTGCTTCGTTTAAGTGACGGACGGTGTTGTGTTCTTCTGCACGGAAGATCGCGCCGATCTCAAAGACTCTGTCGAACCCGGCGCTCATGAGCATCTGTTTGTAGAGCTGGGGAGACTGATTTAAGAATGCTTCCTTGTCGAAGTAGGCGAGCGGGAAGAGTTCGGTTCCTCCTTCGGTGGCGGCAGCGACGATCTTCGGGGTCTGGACCTGGGTGAATCCGTTGTCCCAGAGGTATTCGCTGATGGCGCGGAGACAGGCGTTTCTTATCTGGAAAATAGCGTTGATGCGGGGTTTTCTGAGATCGAGGTACCGGTTGTCGAGCCGGGTGTCGAGCTCTGCGGGGACTTTTTCCGAGACGTCGAGCGGAAGAGGGGTCTCGGCACGGGAAACGACGCGGAGTGTGTCGGGGACGAGTTCGCGTCCTCCGGGTGCTTTTTCGGTGGCTTTGACCACGCCTTCGCATTCGATGACGGACTCGCGGGTGGCGTCTTTGACGGCGGCGAGTACTTCGGGGGTGACTTTCTTTTTAGGGATGGTGACCTGAAGGATCCCGGTTCGGTCGCGAACAAGGAGGAAGGTGAGCCCTCCAAGGTCACGTTCTTCGTGGACCCAGCCTGCAATGTGTGCATGCCCAATTTCAGGGGTCACGTCTTTTATTGGTATGCGCATAAAATCTCTATAGTATTTGCGGTGGAGATAGATTATAGTTTGGAGTGGGGCGAAAAATTCCCTTCCCAGGGCAGGCGGGATATCTTCTCATTTGCATGCGGCTCTCTCTGAATAGAAAAAAGAACAACGTTTTAGACAAGGTGGACGGCATCGGTCCGCCACCCTATCCAGACTCTATCTCCGGAAACATACGTATCTCCTGTCTGCCGGAACGGGCAGACGACCGTGAAGATGCATCCGGCTTCCACCGTGATATGCAGGAATGCTCCCGATCTTTCTGAAGTGATTACTCTGCCCTGAACCGAGATATGGCCGGCGTCGATCTCTCTTTTCGACAGGGAAATATCCTCGGCGCGAAGCATGATCTGCACGATTCCGTCCGGTATGCGGGGAGCAGGGCAGAACACAACGCCGCCAAAGACCGCATTCCCGTTTCTGACAACCCCGGTGAAGATGTTTTGAACGCCGACAAACGTTGCCACACTCTCGTTTGCCGGATGATAGAACACTTCGTCGGCAGGCCCTACCTGAACGAATGTCCCGTCGATCATCACGGCCACCCGGTCGGCGAGCCGCTGACCCTGTGCCTGATCATGGGTTGTTATGACGATCGTCGTTTTATTCACCCGGTTTTCGTGCAGGATCATCTCTTCGAGCAGACGTGTCGCGCCGGGATCGAGATTAGCCGTCGGTTCGTCAAGGAAAAGGATCTCCGGTTTTGTCACCAGGACCCGGGCGAATGAGATACGCTGTCCCTCTCCGCCCGAGAGCGTCCGGCTGCTCCGTCTGGCATACTCGCTCATTTCCATCTCTTCGAGAATCGTTTTCACCCGTTTTTGTCTCTCTTCCCGGGAAACATTTCTGTAGGACAGGCCGAGAGCGATGTTTTCCTCTACGGTTCTGTCAAAGAGCACCGTTTTTTGGAAAAGCATGCCCATCCGGTTCCTGAGATCATGGGCCGAGTGCTTTGTGACCTTCTCGCCGAACAGGGTGATCTCACCCTTTGATGCCGGCTCGATTATATCCAGCATTCGAAGCAGCGTGCTTTTTCCGGCACCCGACGGTCCGATGATCACGAGGATCTCGCCTTTTTTCACCGAAAAGTTCAGCGGGTGAACGATCTCTTTTTTTCCGTAGCTTTTAGAAAGGCCGCTAACCGAGATGATATCAGTCATCTTTCATCCTCCCGTTGTAGTGCTGGAAAAAATTCACGCCGAAGTTCACGACCAACGCGATCGTCAAAAGAATAATGCCGAGGGCAATGGATGTGGAAAACTCTCCCATGGATGTGTTCAGCGTGATGGCCGTCGTTAGGGTCCGGGTAAAGTGCCGGATATTTCCGCCGACCATCATTACCGCGCCGACTTCCGCGATCGCGCGTCCAAATGCCAGGACAACTGCCGATAAAATAGCAAATTTTGTCTCGCGAACCAGGGTCAGCATTGCCCGGTATGCCCGTGCATTGAGTGCCATGGTCGTGTATTTCATCTCTTTGTCCAGGCCGGAAAGTGCGGCTATGACCAATCCGACGATCAACGGCGAAACCAGAATGACCTGTGCAATGATCATTGCATTGGTCGTGTACAGGAGTTTTAAGGAACCGAGAGGTCCTGAATTCGATACCAGGAGATACACCAGTAATCCGACGATCACGGTCGGCAGAGCGTATAAGGTCTGGACGATGTTGATGACGGTACGTTTTCCGCGAAAATCATAGTAGTAGATGACGGCGCCGATCGGGATCGCGATCAAAGCGGCGGCAATTGTCGCGAGCGATGAAACGTACAGACTCCTTCCGGCGATTTCCATGATCTCCGGGTTCAGCGTGATGATGAGCGTTATCGCTTCCAGAAATCCGTCGGTTATCTCTCCCATGTATAGTTTTCCTGCGTCAGATACGATAAAAAAATTGGATGACTGTTTTATGCAGTCGGCATGACTACAGGAGTCTTACAGTCAATGTTGAATGGCGGAAGAGTGCTGTCTTTCAAGGTGCTCATCGGCGTGAAGAGCGGTTTGCCGTAGACTTCGACACCGTATGCGCCGATAAAGTTCTGACCTTCTTCAGAGATGAGCCAGTTGGTGAAATCGGTTGCGTCTTTCACATTGGTATCCGGATATTTCGCCGGGGAAATGGTCATGATACTGTATCTGTTCAGAAGGGAAGCTCCCTCATCGATGATCACTTCGAGCGGGAGGTTATTGTTCTTCTTGTAGGTGAGATAGGTTGCTTCGTCAGTGAGGATGTAGGCGCCAAGCTGGCCGGAAGTGGTCAGGGAGTCTCCCATGCCTGCACCGGTTTCTTTGTACCATGGTCCGGATCCGGTGATCTGGGCCGTGTAGTTGAATCCGGCAGACTTCCAGATGTTTTTCTCTGCAGAGTGGGTTCCCGAGTTGTCTCCCCGGGATACGAAGATGATCCCCTCGGTTCCTGCATCTCCCAGTTCTTTGAGTTTGGCAACGCCTTCTTCGGGAGTCATGCCTGCAATTCCTGCCGGGTCATCGGCCGGGCCGACGATGATGAAGTAGTTGTATGCAATACCTCTGTGGTTCACACCATAACCCTCGTCGATAAAGGCGGCTTCCTGAGACGGAGAGTGGACGAGTAAGACGTCGACATCACCATTCTTTGCAGAGGCGATCGCTTTTCCTGTTCCCTGTGAGGTGATCAGGAGATCAACGTTGTAGTTTTCGAGATAATAATCCTGGACCGCATCCAGAAGGCCGGTATCATACAGCGACGTGGTTGTCGCGATTTTCAGCTGGGTCGGTTCCTGCTGTTGTGGACTTACACATCCTGCTGCACAAATGACGGCGAGCAGGATGAGAAAAACACCAAACACACGTAGTACTTTTTTCATACGAATTTACGTATCTTAGGCATCCCATAAAAATCAATCTGGTGTCAATTTAATCAATTAAGTTTATTTAACAAGATGTTTCAAACAAATGTGGTGAACTTATTCACATTTTTACCCTGTATTTTTGGTATTGTTTGAAAAAAGTTCTGATAAATATTTGATATTTCCGTTTATGCCGCAAAGCAGTAATTTTCAGGATGCAATCAATCTGAAAAATTGCATAGCGCATATTTTGATGAAAAATATGCAAAAAATATTTTAAAAAAAGAAAATATATCCTCTTCACTCAGTGAAAAGAGGTCAGTATATATAAATTATCCCGGTGAGATTCAGATAGACATTGATGTCCTCTCTGATTGTACCGTCAGAGATCTTTTCCGGCACGGCGGTCAGTATCCGGCTCAGGAGTGCGCCGGTATCATACTGGACTTTGATGCCGGTCTGACGTGCGGCTTTGTAGATCAAAAAAATTTCCTGCGTGAGTTCGCTTCCTGCAGAAAGTGTGCAGACAAGGGTCGCCTCGAGTGAATAGACATAGTCCAGCGCCTCTTTTGCGAGTCTGATATTATCGTTTGCCGATTTTTCTATAAGACTGATGTTCGAGCGGGTGGTCTTGAGTTCATCAGCTATCTCCTGCTGTGTCATTCCCTCCTTTCGGAATTGGATCACCATCTTCTGGCGATCAGTTAACAACGGTCCGGGCATTATCTTACCTTTGCAACTGATGAGTATAAAATATCTTTGATTCCCCTATTTTTCAGAAAAAACTCAAGAAAGATGGAAAAAAACCTGCGCACGTCACTTCCCACTGTTATTGATCAAAAAATCAAAACGGGCCTCAAAGAACGGCCGAAATGTCATTAGAAGCCCGAATGTGTTTTCTCTCAAATAACTGAAATACCTAAAATCCTTGCGCGTATTGGAAAACAGGGCCCTATAATGGGTTAATTCATTGTTAATATAAAAGTGTAAATATATCTATTTTGTAAATTAAAAATGGTATTTTCCAGCGATTTATGATACTTTGTAAACTAACATTATTTTATATAAATTATAAGTATTTTACAATACCGCTAATTAATATACCCTGGTTCAAAGAAATTTACCTATACGAGGTTTACCAAGCATGGCTGATTTGAAGTATATTCAGAGCACTTGTCCGTATTGTGGTACCGGCTGCTCCTTCAACCTCGTTGTAAGTGACGGAAAAGTCGTGGGCATTTCCCCGTACACCCGTTCACCTGTCAACGAAGGAAAACTCTGTCCGAAAGGCATGTATGCCAACGAGTTCATCAACTCTCCGGACAGACTGACAACTCCCCAGATCAGGAAAGACGGCAAACTTGTGCCTGTTTCCTGGGATGAGGCAACGACCTTTATCGCAGAAAATCTGAAGAAATATAAACCATCCGAGCGGTGTGCTCTTTCGTCTGCCCGCGTGTCCAACGAAGATAACTACGCCATGATGAAATTTGCCCGTGGCGTTTTGAAGACCAATCATATTGACCACTGCGCCCGTCTGTGTCACTCTTCGACCGTTGCCGGTCTTGCAGGCTCCTTTGGATCCGGTGCGATGACCAACAGTATTCCCGATATTGCCGAGTCCAAATGTGTTTTCATCATCGGTTCCAACACCTTTGAGCAGCACCCTCTGATTGGACGCCGGGAATACATGGCAAAAGCAAATGGCGCCCGCTATATCTACGCCGACCCGAGACGTACTATCACCGCCAGTCAGGCAGACCTCTTTTTACAGTTCCACTCAGGATCCGATGTAGCTCTCCTTAATGGTCTGATGCATGACATCATCAAAAACGGATGGGAAGACAAAGAGTTCGTCGAAAAACGCACCAAAGGCTATGAGGAACTCAAAGCCGTTGTCATGCAGGAGAAGTACAATCTTGAGAACGTAGCCAAAGTTACCGGTCTCAAACCTGAAGATATTCACACTGCAGCCGACTGGATCGCCAACTCCGGCGGATGTGCGTTGATCTACTCCATGGGTATTACCCAGCACACAGTCGGAGTCGACAACGTTCACGCAACGGCAAACCTTCAGATGCTTACCGGCAACCTCGGTAAACCAGGTACCGGCGTCAACCCGCTTCGCGGCCAGAACAATGTTCAGGGTGCCTGTGATATGGGCGCACTTCCGGTCAATTTCAGCGGTTACCAGAAAGTCACCGATCCGGAAGTACACAAGAAGTTCGCCGAGGCATGGGGCTTCCCCGAAGACATCGCTCCGACCCAGAACGGATACGAAGTCACCATCATGATGAACGTTCTCGTGGACAATCCCGGAGAACTCAAATGCATGTACATCATGGGTGAAAACCCGCTTATGTCCGACCCGGATATCAACCACGTGAAAGAAGCATTCGAGAATCTCGAGTTCGTCGTCGTCCAGGATATCTTCTACAATGAAACCTGCGACTACGCTGACGTCATCCTTCCGGCTGTCTGTTATGCGGAACGCGACGGAACGCAGACCAACACCGAACGCCGTGTGATCCGGTGGAGAAAAGCTCAGGACGCACCCGGAGAAGCACTCGACGACTGGCAGATCATCTCCATGGTCGCGGCAAAGATGGGCTACGAAAAACAGTTTGCCTGGAAGTCTGCATCCGAGATCTTCGATGAAATGGCCTCCCTTACCCCGCAGTATCATGGAATGAACTACGAGCGTCTCAACACGCCCGAAGGTCTCCACTGGCCATGCAAGACCCCGGAAGACCCCGGAACCCCGATCCTCCACAAAGAGAAGTTCCTTACTCCGGACGGACTTGGTGTCTTCTTCCCGGCAGAATGGAAAGCACCGGCTGAAGTTCCCGACGACGAGTATCCGTTTGTGTTCACGACCGGGCGCTGCCTGTTCCACTGGCACACCGGAACGATGACCCGCCGCAGTCCGACTCTCGACAAAGAAGTTCCGACCGGCTGGATCGAGATCAATGATGAGGATGCAAAAGCACTCAATATCATTGACGGTGAGCTGGTAAAAGCAACGACCCGCCGTGATTCCATCAACGTAATCGCACGTGTCAGCCCCACGATCATGAAAGGGACGACTTTCATGCCGTTCCACTTCGCAGAATGCGCAGCGAACCTGCTTACCCACAACGCACTTGATCCGGTCTGTAAGATTCCGGAGTACAAAGCATGTGCAATTAAAATTTCCAAGATCGAGGAGGGTCAGTAAATGTCTGCCAAAGGTGATATGTTCTACGCATGGACCGCAGTCCCTGACATTAAGGGAGAATGCGGCGGCGCCGTAACATCCATACTCAAATATCTGCTTGACAGCAAAATCGTCGACGGTGTCTTGACCGTCCAGAAAGGTCTTGATGTCTTCGATGCAGAGCCGGTTGTCATTACCGACTCTGCAGACCTTGCAAAGACTGCCGGTTCCCTTCACTGCGGAACGCTGCTTCTGCCAAAGCTCATCAAGAAGTACCTGAACGGTGCAAAAGACATGAAACTCGCCGTTACCTGCAAAGGCTGCGACGCAAAGGCCATGTACGAACTTGCAAAGCGTAACCAGATCAATCTCGACAACATCGTCATGATCGGTCTGAACTGCGGCGGGTCCGTCTCTCCGATTGTTGCCCGCAACATGATTGCTTCGAAGTACGGCATCAACCCGAATGATGTAGTGAAAGAGGAGATCGACAAGGGACAGTTCATTGTCATGACCAAAGACGGTCAGCACAAAGGCATCTCAATCGATGAACTTGAAGAAGAAGGTCTCGGCCGCAGAACAAACTGTCAGCGCTGCGAAACCAAGATCCCCCGTCAGTGCGATGTCGTATGCGGGAACTGGGGAGTTATCGGCGACAAAGCCGGCAAAGCAACCTTTGTTGAGATCTGTTCCGAGAAAGGCGCCATGGTCTTTGACGGCGCCGTAAAGGCGGGCGTTCTTGAAACCTGCGCACCTGAAGCGAAGGGTCTTGAGATCCGCGGGAAGATCGAGAACGTCATGATCAAGATGGGTAAGAAGAACCAGACTAAGCAGTTTGCCGCGATCGGTGAGGGTGCCGGCGGCCGTCTTACCTATATCATGGCCGAAACCAGCCGCTGTATCAAATGTTACGGCTGTATCGAGAGCTGCCCGATCTGCTACTGTGTTGAGTGTTCAACGAAAAAGCCCTATCTGGTTCCGCCGGGAAGACTTCCGCCGGACTTTATGTTCCAGCTGATCAGATTCGCCCACATCGCAGATTCCTGTGTGAACTGTGGTCAGTGTACCGATGTCTGCCCGATGAATATTCCGAACTCGCTCTTCATGCACGCTCAGCAGGTCGAACTTGAGAAAATGTTCGGTCACAAGCCGGGTATGGATATGGAACTTCCGGTCCTTGCCTTCGCAGAAGAAGCCGACGAGCGTGCCCGTCTGCATGCAACCGGCTCGGATATGATCTACGAGAACGTATTCAAAGAGTAAGTTTCCCGTCTACAATACTTTGGATTAAAACCTTACAGAGAAGTCGGGAGGGATCTACACCATCCCTTCCGATCCGCCATTCTTTGATTTTCTTTTTCAGATAATAGTATAGTGCAGATTTTTGATCTGACTATTTTTGCATAGCGAGAGTTTGCACATATAATGTATCTATATGAAAACGAGGAGATACAGAATGTATTCAGAATGCATCAAGAGTGAAGGAAAGAATTACTGAATTCTCCCGCGCTCGACTCCATCATTCCCCCTCAATTTTTCGGGGAACTCATTACCCTTCTTTTTGTGAAAAAGAAATGGTTTTCAGGTTTTCCATGAGATGTGTGCATACAGCCCTTTGTCCGGGAAGACGAGGCTGTCGTTTTCTCCCCGCACGAGCACTGAATCCAGATATCCGCTGATGATTTCTTTCTGCCACTCTTCGTGCGCATCCATCCGGTCCGCGTAGTCGTCGGCCGCGGCTCTCAGATCCGGATATCCCCGTTCGTCTCTCATAGGATAGACGGCGATATCTGCATAGATCCCCATCTGATACAGACAGTTCCAGACCACGTCCGCCTTCGGTTTTGCCCAGTACTTCTCCCCGTGCAGACTTTCCCAGAGTCTCGTGTAGGTCACGTCCCAGGAGGTGTCATTCATGAACCAGAATATATGTACCTCTTTTCCTGCCGCCTGATGCATCTTTGCCAGTGCTTCTTTCAGATTCGGCACGCTCAGCGCAAACGAGGAGATAACATAATCATATGTGCCGAGATTTTCCGGATCCACATCTTCCCAAACCGCCGGGATCACGCCGATTTCCGCATCCACCTGTAAATACCTCCGGTATTCGTCCATCGCCTGCTTCATCGGCTGTGAAGGTTCGACCACGGTCACCCGGCATCCTTTTTTGGCCAAAGGTACGGCGAGGGTTCCGGGTCCCGCTCCGATATCCAGAACCGACGAGCCGGGAGGAATTCCGAGAGCCGCAAGCTGGTCGTTTACTCTGGCCATTGCGCCGTTTTTCAGGTTCTGCACCATTTTGTCCACAAACTGCTGGATCGAAAAAAACTCCGCACTTGATTTATAGGTTGATATCTGCCGCTGTTTTTTGGTTATTTCCCGCCATTCACTGTCTGCATCATTCATATTTATCCTGAGGTAGTATCTGGGAATTGAGAACGGATATCTTTTTCCTTCTCTCATTCGTAACACGAAATTTTATAACATTAATATTTATCACACATCATTTTTTAAAACCAACATATTAATAGATTCAATGCTAAAAGAAGAGTTATTAGTATGTTTGGAAAAAATACGTTCATCATCGCGGGGATCATTTTCTTAACCCTCCTTTTTACTGCTGCTGCCGGATGTATCGGTTCATCACCGACCGATCAGAATGCCGTGCTGAAGATCGCTACGCCGAACGAGATCACCGAAGCCTCGTACTACGGGAACTACAATTTTGCCCAGATTACGCGTGTCGCCACGCCTCCTCTGATTCAGGTCGATGAAAACGGGGACTATGTCGGGGCAGTGGCAAAGAGCTGGACCGTTTCTTCCGACGGAAAAACCTGGGAGTTTACCCTGGATCCGAATTATCAGTGGAGCGATGGGACATCGCTTACCGCCGATGATGTCAAATTCTCACTCGAGTACGCCGCTGAAAAGATCACCACAGCCCCGTCGTGGATAAAGAGTGCCGCGATCACGACCAGTGAAAATGTCGTTACCATCAGTCTTGCCGATCCGGTGTATCGTCTGTTCGGCGATCTTGTTGCGATCAACATCGTTCCAAAGCACATCTGGGGATCGATCGATGATCCCGAGGAGTATATCAGCGCAGGACCCTACGTCGGATCGGCCGCATACTACGTACAGTCGGTCGATACCAACTCGGCGACCCTCGTCCTTGCGGTGAATCCGGCGTGGAAAGGCAATGCTCCGTACTATGGAACCGTCGAGCTCCACTGGTTTGCGACCGAAGATGCTGCGATCCTCGCCATGCTTGGCGGTGAATGCGACACCTACTGGAAGTACGGCGCTTCGTTCCCCACATCGTCGGTTGCGCTTCTTGACTCCTCGGAAAAGTTCACCACCGTCGAGACTCCGTCCCTGAAGATGTCGTATGTGGGATTCAACACGATCTCTTCCGATGCCGGAAGCGATCTTGCATTCCGCAAAGCGATCGCCTACGCACTGAATTATGATGAACTCGTCGAGATCGGTGCTTCGGGATATGCTCTCTCCGCAAACTCGGGCTTCATTCCAAACGGGGTTCCGTATTATAAGAATACCCCGGCCAACATCTACAATCTCGCAACCGCCAAATTGATGCTCGATGCGGCAGGTTACAAAGATGTGAACGGCGACGGGATCCGTGAGGACACAAACGGCAGCGCGCTTACGGTCACCCTTCTGACCCGTGACAAAGTCGCCGGCGAACTCATCAAAGAGTACCTCCAAAAGGCAGGGCTGAAAGTTGAGTATAAATTCGCCTCCGATCTGAACGCCTGGGTCGAATTAAAGGATGCCCATGCATACGACATCGCCTACAACGGGATCACCGCCAAAGGCATGATGATGGATTCCGGCTGGGCGACCGGATACTTTGCCTCGAATACCTTAGGTGCCGGCAAACTCCAGAACGTGGACGACCCGGTATTCCTTGAACTCTGCGCGAAGATCGCGACAACTCCTGACGGAGATGAACTCAAAGCTCTGATCTCCGATCTTCAGGATTATTATTCAGACAACATGCCGGGTATCGCTCTTTACTGGAGTACGGATGTGACGCCGATCAACACGGAGATCGACGGCTGGTACATCTCCAAGGCAACGGGAATCCTGAACGAGATCAATCTCCTCTCGATGCATCCGGCCAATTAATCTCCCTTTTTTTACTTTTATGACAAATAGTATACATACTTCAAAATACGTATGAATAAAGTCCTGGCAAGAAAACTCGTCCGCTATGCCGTATGCCTGCTGATAGTTGTCCTGCTCGTGTTTCTTCTTCCCCGCTGCATGCCCGGCGATCCGGTCCAGTGTCTTGTGGGAGAGGACGTGTATCTGACCCAGGAGATCCTTGATTCGGTCACGGCGAAACTTGGTCTTGACCGCCCGCTTTTCGAGCAGTTCCAGATTTATATCGGGGACCTTTTCACGGGGGATCTCGGATATTCCTACACGCGTCACCAGAATGTGGCGGATCTGATCTGGGACCGTCTTCCCTGGACGCTTCTTCTCACCGGCATGTCTATGCTGATCGGCTATGCGTTTGGGATCATTGCCGGTACCTGGTCTGGGTGGATGACCGAGAAAAAACGTGCAAAAATCATGACCGGATTTGGGGTATTCGTGTCCTGCATTCCGCCGTATTTACTCGGGCTGATCTTTTTCTCAGTTTTCGTGTACCAGCTCGGCTGGTTCCCGTACAAGGGATTCTATGAGACCCCCGATTTTTTCAGCGTAGTCTATCATATGGCGCTTCCCGTTCTGACTCTCGCCTTGTTCGTATTTGCGAGAAACATGATCATCATGCGGGGGTCCGTTCTGACGGAAAAGAACCAGCTGTATCCGCAGTTTGCAAAAAGTCTCGGTATTCCCCGAAGAAAGATCATCTACGGTCATGTGATGAAGAATGCGATCCTGCCGATCCTTACCCATTTCGCGATCGACTTCGGCTTTATCCTTTCCGGGGCGCTTTTTATCGAGATCATCTTCTCCCTCAACGGTCTTGGAAGAGTCATGTACACGGCGGTCCTGAATCTGGATTATCCGGTGCTTTCCGGACTGTTTCTGGTGATCGCTCTCATGGCGATCTGTGCGAATCTGATCGCCGACATTCTTTACGGGATCATCGATCCGCGGGTGAAACGGGGTGATGATCAGTGAAGTTCGACCGGCGGTATATCCTTCCGGGTCTTCTGATCCTGCTATTTCTGATTGTTGCGATCTTCCCGGGCATGTTCGCCCCGTACTCGATCAGCGACCGAACTGCGACCTATCAGGCACCGGGCGCCGACCATCTTCTCGGGACCGACAATATGGGAAAGGACATCTTCTCACTGCTGATCTATGCAGCCAGATGGACGCTGATGATCGGGTTCGCCTCCGGTCTTCTTGCCGTGTTCGTGGGAACTGCGGTCGGGCTTTTGGCCGGCTGGAGAAGAGGGGCTCTCGATGAGTTTCTGATGGGAACGACGGATATCGTTCTGATCCTTCCAAAGATTCCTCTGGTCATTATTCTCGC
The DNA here is from genome assembly GCA_002498375.1 of Methanocorpusculum sp. UBA424. GTDB lineage: Archaea > Halobacteriota > Methanomicrobia > Methanomicrobiales > Methanocorpusculaceae > Methanocorpusculum. The sequence continues at coordinate 162,919 of DAHC01000003.1, read as the reverse complement.
TGCATATCTGGGCCCGAGTCCATGGGTTCTGATCTTCGTTCTCGGGCTTTTGTCCTGGGAGTCGATCGCCCGCGTTGTGCGTTCGAAGGTCATCCAGATCCGGTCGTCCGAGTATATTCTCGCCGCCCGCTGTCTGGGATTTTCGGATTGCCGGATCATGTTCAAAGAGATCTTACCCGTGGTTTTTCCGGTGATCGTGCCGAAGTTCGTTCTGGTCACGGCCGCCGCCATGATCTCGGAGGCATCTCTCGCGTTTCTTGGGCTTTCCGATCCCCAGACGGTTTCGTGGGGGGGCATGATCTCGGACGCCTTTACCTACAGCGGGTTCCTTCGCGGCATGTGGTACTGGTGGCTCCCTCCGGCACTCTGCATTATTCTCGGGGTTCTGGCGATCACGAGTCTTGCCTTCATCCATGAACGCGGTGTTCGCGAGGTGATGCAGTTATGAAAAATATTCTCGAGATCAGTGACCTGTCGGTCTCGTTTCCGGGACCGAACGGAAAAATCCCCGCAGTCCGAAACCTCTCCCTCTCGCTTGGGCCTGGCGAGTGTCTTGCGATCGTCGGCGAGTCCGGATGCGGGAAGTCCGTGGTTGCCCATGCGGTTTTACGTCTGCTCCCGCCCGGGACCGAGGTTCTCGGCCGGGTCTCCTATCAGGGACAGGATCTTCTGCATCTCTCCGAAAGTGAGATGGATCAGATCAGAGGTCAGGAGATCGGAATGGTGTTTCAGAGCCCGGAGAGAGCTCTCAATCCGGTGATGAAGATTGGAAAACAGCTGATCTCACCGCAGGTGATGCATGGGCTCTGTTCGGAAAAGGATGCGGAGCTTCGGGCGAAGGGGGTCCTGCGGAGTCTCGGCCTGGACGCCGACCGGATCATGTCCTCCTATCCCTGGATGTGTTCGGGAGGAATGTGTCAGCGGATCGTGTTTGCCGCCGTCTCTCTTCTTCATCCGAATCTGGTGATCGCCGATGAGCCGACCAAAGGACTTGACGCCGCCAATGTCACGGATCTTGAAGCGATGCTTTCCACGGTCACTGCCGGTAAAAGCACCGGTCTGCTTTTGATCACGCATGATATGGATGTGGCTTCCCGCCTTTCGAATCGTATTGCCGTCATGTACTGCGGCATGATCGTCGAAGAGGGGGAGACTCGGTCCGTTTTATCATCACCGAAGCATCCGTATACCCGCGGTCTTCTCGGTAGTCTTCCAAAGAACGGGTTCGTGCCGATCCCGGGCATCTCTCCTGCGCTCAGCGATCTGCCGAATGGCTGCGTCTTCCATCCGCGTTGTGCGTTCGCTGAGGAAACGTGCAGAACGGATATCCCTGATCTGAAAGACGGAGTGAGGTGCCGCCGATGCTGATTTTAGAAGCCGACCGTATTTCAAAATCATACGGGAAGGTTGCGGCACTCACCGATTTCTCGTTAGAGATCTCTGCAGGCGAGACCGTAGGGCTTACCGGTCTGTCGGGATCCGGAAAAAGTACCTGTGCCCGGATCCTTGCAGGCCTTGAACGTCCAAATACCGGCATCGTCCGCTATGCCGGTAAAGAACTGACCGGTGCTAATCCAGCGATCCAGATGATCTTTCAGGATCCGGCCGGGTCCTTCAACCCGGTTCGAACGATCTATCAGTCGTTATCTGCCGTGCTGCATCTGCAGGGTGTGCCAAAATCACAGCGCCGCGATCTTCTGTCGGAGCATTTCCAGAATGCCGGTCTGCAGACCGAGATCTTATCCCGCTATCCCGACCAGATCTCCGGCGGGCAGGCCCAGAGGGTCGCGATCGTCCGGGGCATGCTCGTTCACCCGAAGGTGATGATCCTGGACGAGCCGACCTCGGCGCTGGATGTCTCGGTCCAGGCCCAGATCCTTCATCTGCTCAAGGATATCCAGAAGGAAAACGGTATGTCCTACGTGTTCATCTCGCACGATCCGTCCGTCGTCGAGTTCATGGCGGATCGGGTGATCAGCCTGTGATGATATTTTAGCCAGGTTTTGATGGGCAGATTGATATTTCGTACTGCCGATCCTATTAATACTACCATGTCCGGGACTGTCTATCTGCATAAGGTCATGCTGAAACATTGTGACGACACCTCGTATCTTGCGGATCTGCCGGTCGTGCGGAATCTTGAGCATATGGGCGAGCTGTCGTTTGCGTCTCCGGTGACGTTTTTTGTCGGAGAAAACGGATCGGGCAAATCAACGCTGCTTGAGGCCATCGCCATTTCAGCAGGATTCAATGCGGAGGGCGGCTCCCGGAACTTTTCGTTTGCCACGAAATCTACCGAGTCGAATCTGCATTCATATCTGACATTATCGCGCCGCGACCGGGAGAAGGACGGATTTTTTTATCGGGCTGAGAGTTTTTACAATGTTGCTTCAAAGGTGACGGATCTGCAGCTCAATCTCGACGGGTACGGCGGGAAGTCCCTGCACGATCAGTCGCATGGCGAAAGTCTGCTGGCACTTGTCCAAAACCGGTTTCGAGGGAACGGCCTGTATATTCTGGATGAACCGGAATCTGCCCTTTCTCCCATGCGGCAGATGACGCTGATGCTGGAGATCAAACGGCTTGTCGAAGAGGAGCATTCCCAGTTTCTGATCGCGACCCACTCGCCGATCCTGATAACGTATCCTGATGCTGATATTTTCGAGATTACGCCGGAGGCTATTATGAAAACGACATACGACAAGACCGAATCATACCAAATTACCAAACGCTTTCTGGATGATCCAAAACTCATGCTCGATGCTCTGTTCGAGGATTAAAAAAAGAAAAAGGTCAGTGTTCTTCTCTGACCATTTTTATACACTTTTTCGGGCATTCGTTGGAACAAATGCCGCAGCCTTTGCAGTAAACGAGATCGATCTCGAGCGTGTCCGGATCGATGACCGCGTCCGGGCAGAACATCGCACAGATCCCACAGTGGTTGCAGGTTTCCCGGTCCACGACCGGACGGAACGTTCTCCACGACCCGGTAAGACCGGCTCCCCCCTCATGGGGAACGCTGATCGTCATTTTCGGCATTCTGCTCATACGATGACCTCCTCAAAAGCGGCTTTTGCAGCCGCAGTGTTTCGTGGATCGGCAAATGTTTCGGTGATAGCCTTCACTCCCGACTCCCGGGTGAAGAGGCCGAGTTTTGCGAGAGCTCCGATCACCGGCGTGTTCACGATCGGACTTCCGGCGACCACGAGTTTTTCGCGAAGTGCTATCCCGGTAAGATCCGCTTTGTAGACCTTGAAGCCTGCCGGGAAGTCAACATCGTCGTGCGTGTTGATAAAAATCGACCCTCCTTCTTTCAGGCCGTCCAGGACATTTACGGTGTCCATCACGGTCGGATCGAGGATGACGATCATTTCGGGTTTGTTGATCTGGGAGTAAATTCTCACCGGCGCATCGTCGATCCTGACGAATGAAACGATCGGAGCACCGCGGCGTTCTGCACCGTAGAACGGACAGGCGGTCGCGAATTTCCCGTCTTTTACGGCGGCGGAGGCCATCATTCTGGCCGCCGTCACGCCGCCCTGTCCGCCTCTTGAGTGGATACGGATCTCGTACATTTACTGCTCCTCCTGCGGGATGCCGAACCAGAATTCCGTCCCCATCTTGCGGCTGCGGACGAACTCTGCCATATCCTCATAGGTGACCTCCTGGCCGCCAAGACCGGCGATGACGCTCGCGATCTTTGCGTCCGGGTATCGTGCCTGGATCTCTCCGGCAACAACGCCGCCGAAGCCAAACGAGCAGTCCCTGTCGATCACGACGAGGTCTTTTCCTTTGATGTTCATATCGAGCGGGAAGGGTCTCAACCAGCGGATCCGCATGACGCCGGCTTTGATTCCCTCTTTTCTCAGGAGATCGGCGGCGACCTCGGCCTCTTTGCCGAGCGTTCCCATTGCAACAATGATAACGTCCGCATCATCGCAGAAGTATTCCTCGACCGGCGCATAGCTTCTGCCGAAGCGTTTTGCAAACTCGGCTTCGGTTTCGTTGATGACCGTGCGTGATGCCCGCATGGATTTTTCCATGTCGAATCTGAACTGGTAGTGGACGTTTGCCGGGCTCATTGCACCGTAGCCTTTCGGATCGTTGACGTCGATCTTATGCGGGAGATCGAGCGGCGGGATGAAGTCTCCCGGCTCGGTCATCTCGAACGGCTGCATGATGTGGGAGAGCAGGAATCCGTCCATGTTGATCATGACCGGCAGAAGAACGCGGTTGTCTTCTGCGATCCGGAATGCCATCAAGGTGGCGTCGTACGCTTCCTGCACGGTCGAGACGTAGACCTGAAGCCAGCCGGTGTCTCTCTGCGAGAGAGCATCGGTGTGCTCCGCCCAGATGTTCCAGCCGGGAGCGAGTGTTCTGTTGACCTGGCCCATCACGATCGGGAGGCGTGCGCCTGCTGCCCAGTGGAGCATCTCGTGCATATAGAGAAGACCATGCGAGCTTGTCGCGGTGAACACACGAACTCCGGTGATGGATGCGCCGATACAGGCGGTCATCGCGGAGTGTTCGGATTCGACCGGGATGTAGCGTGCTTTGAGGTCGCCTGCTTCGACGTAGTCGGCGATGCTCTCGATGATCTCGGTCTGGGGGGTGATGGGGTATGCGGCAACGACGAGCGGTTTCGCCATTTTTACGGCTGCAGCGACGGCTTTGTTGCCGGTGGACATTATTAGTTCACTCATTCTGTTTCCTCCGATTGTGCGGCTTCGAGAGCAATTTTCTTCAGGTTTTTGTCGACGTTTGCCTGGATGACTGCGGCGGTTTTTTCATCGACTTTTCTGAATCTTCCCTGGGCTTTGAGGTACTCGCCTACGGGTACGGGCCGTTTCATGGCGGCACGTGAGGGAGCGCTGACGGTGAATTTATCGTACTCTTTTTCCCAGAGGACCCAGATGCCGGATTTGACTGCCATCTTTCCGATCTCGACGGTCTTTTCCGAGGGGATCCTCCATCCCGGCGGGCAGGGTGCGAGGATGTGGATGAACTTCGGTCCCGGGATCGAAAGGGCTTTTTTCACTTTGTTGTAGATGTCAGCCGGGTAGGAGGAGCAGGCCGTTGCCTGGTAAGGCAGGTTGTGGGCCTCGACGATCCGGTCAAGATCCTTTTTATTGACGGTTTTTCCGTTCGGCGTGGTGGTGGTGATCGCTCCAAGCGGGGTTGCGCCGGATCTCTGCATGCCGGTGTTTCCGTATGCTTCGTTGTCGTAGCAGATGTAGAGGAAGTCCTCGCCGCGTTCCAGGGCGCCGGATAGTGCCTGGATACCGATGTCCGCGGTCCCTCCGTCGCCTGCGTAGACGATGACATTGGTTTTTTCGCCTTTTGCCCGGAGAGCTTCGCTCATTCCGGACGCACAGGCCGCGGCGGCCGCGAATGCGATGTTATAGACGGGCACGGTGTGAAGCATGTAAGGGTAGACCCCCTGGATCACACTATTGCAGCAGGCAGGGATCACGAGGACCGTATCTTTGCCTGCAGCCTTGAGGATATAGCGGAGTGCAAGTAACGAGCCGCATCCAGCACAGGTGGATGGACACTTTAAAAGCATCTCTTCTTTGGGTATTTCCGTCATGGGTGCTATATTTATTTGTCACGATTTATAATGAGGTTTGCGGCATGATATCGCCGGTTCATCCGGTGATGTCATGCCGGAAACCGGTGAGCAAGACCAAAGGGCTTGCGAACGAGGTTTACTAATCGAAGCGATGCTTCGATTAGTGAACCGTGGAGCCAGTTTGCAAAGGAAACTGGCGACTGAGGTTTGTGACTTGTTACGATGGGCCCAACCGAATCGGGATGTTTTCAACGGAGAATAGAAGAGGCTGTTTGATTGTTAGGGTGCTGAATTAGCGATTGGGAGAATTTACAGCAAAGTCGGGATACTAATAATTATATTTGATTTCGTATAATGCATTAATCAATCGCAAATATAGATAAAATAGAGAAGCGTGATATAAGATAAAGTCCATACGTAAGCTAGGGCTTGTAAGCCTGACGGAACATGGAAATCTTCGGTTTATGTGCTTCCTCAAATGGGTTTATTTGCGATTAAATAAATAATTGCATCCATCTCTCTCTCACTAAGTGGATTGAAATTACCATTGCGTCTCTTCTATTAATATATTAATGAGTAGTTCCAATTATTCGACAACTCCAAGTACCAACACCATTAACACCTAGTTCAAAATACTCTGTACTATCTGGATAAACGTATGCGTAGAGATTGGAATTATTTGCGAAAAGTGTCCCCATAGGATAGGAATTATCAAAATACACAAAAGTACCCGCCTCATAATATTTGGTTTCTACAACATTAGCCTGAGTAAGCACCGTATCAGTATTTAATTTCACTAGAGATCCTGTGTGTAATGAATTATATTCTTCTGGTGTGGGTTCTGACATCGCTTCAGTTTTGGATAACCACGTTCCAAGATCTACTACGATCCAGCATTCATTTCCATACTGATATGTGCTATTTTTCTCTAATAAATATTGAGTGGCAGCGGAATTTTTAGCAGTATTGACAACTGTTATCCAATCTCCTTTAAATTCTAGGATTTGGTATGTATTTCCTCCAACAGTAATCGTGGAAAAATCTGTACTTCCGCTCCCCGCCTTCCCGATCCTCTTCTCCGCAAGCAGCGTTGAGACTCCCTTTTCACTTGTATAAACTACCGACACCGTTCCAACCGCCTCCGATCGCTATCCCGAGGATCGGCGCCGGCTCCGCCATACCAAATCCCATCAGAACCGCCCCGATAATCCCGACAAGGACTACCGTGAGGGCGACGAGAAGTATCGTTCCGATAACCGGAGACACGGCGTCTTCCTTTGGGGATGCGGAAATATTCATAGTAAAATATGTACGAACCCAATAGTATATTAAACATCCCGGAAGGGAAAACACGGACATATTTCGGGATTTCAGATGAAAACCTCCCAAGGCGCGGTAAGAAAAGTATTATCATCTCCTCTCACCCAAGAATCTTTATTATGACAGATGTTCCCGGTGAATTGACCGATGAAGAGATCCTTCTGCGTGCCGAAGAGATTCGTAAATCTCAGGAGGCAAAGAAGGCTGAAGAACTGAAAAAAGCCGAGGAGATCCGCCTCGCTGAAGAAGCAAAGAAGGCTGAGGAGCTAAGGAAAGCAGAGGAGATCAGAAAGGCCGAAGAGGCTAAAAAAGCTGAAGAACTCAGGAAAGCTGAGGAGCTGGTTCAGGCCGAGAAGGAACGAAAAGCCAGAGAGGCCAAATCTCATGAGGGTGAGGAGAAAAAACCAAAGAAATCTCACAAAGGTCTCAAGATCTTCGGTATCGTTCTCCTTCTTCTGATCATCTTTGCAGGCGTTGTTCTCATCTCGGCAGATGTGTCCATATCAGGCGGGACCGACAAAAGCTACGGATATGACACGAATTACAATGTCTGGATCCCGCTCGACAAAGAACTGAACATCGGCGGCTACAAAGTCATTGCCCTCTCTCCCTCATCAGGCAATGTCATGATGATCTCCCTTGGCGGCGTGACCTACCCGCTTCAGGTCAATTCCGTGACCTATGTTCCCGATCAGATCGCCACGCTGACCATCTTCTGGGGCAAAGTCACGGTAATGAAGATCCAGTATGAGGTCGCTCTCACCTATCTGGGCAATACGAACAACAATGAAGCGGCGTTTCGAATGCTGATCTCAAGCGACCGGCAGCTGCCGGAGTTCATTATTTCCCTCTTCCTCTCATCAAGCGGGGTGAAGGTCCAGTCAGTCTGAGTGAAAATGACAACAAAATCCCTGGTGCTTGGCATCCTGGAAAAAAATCCCGGCAGCTATGTGTCGGGTGAGCAGATCGCCGCTGAGCTTTCTCTTTCGAGAACTGCGGTCTGGAAAGCGGTCCGCACCCTGCAGAACGAAGGCTATTGTATATCTGCCGTGTCCAACAAAGGATATCTTCTGGAGAATGCGGATGTTCTTTCAGCCGAAGGCATTCGGTCCAGGCTTCTGCCGAAGTATGCCGACACGGTCGTTATCGTGAAAACATCGACCGAGTCGACGAACCTTGACGCAAAAGTTCTGGCCGCCGCCGGAGCAAAACACGGAACGGTGATCCTTGCCGAGGAGCAGACCGCCGGCCGCGGGAGGTATGGAAAATCCTTCTACTCTCCCAAAGGCACCGGCATCTATCTGAGTATCATCGCCCGGCTCGGCATTTCCTTTTCGGACGCGGTCATGATCACGACCGCGGCCGGCGTCGCCGTCTGCAGATCGATCGAATCGGTTTCGGATCTTCATCCGAAGATCAAATGGGTCAATGATATTTTTCTGAACGGAAAAAAGATCTGCGGGATCGGCACCGAGGCCGTCAGCAGTATCGAATCGGGAATGCTCGAGTCGGTGATCGTGGGTGTCGGGGTGAACTTCAAAACATCCGCGTTCCCTGACGATCTCAAGGATATCGCGGGCCCGCTGTTTCCAGAGGATTTCCCGCTCACGAGAAATGCGTTCGCTGCCGTTTTGATCAATCATCTGCTGGAAATGTTTGACGCTCTTCCTGAGAAGAGTTTCATCGAGGAGTACCGTTCCCGATCTCTTATTCTTGGAAAAGAGATCATGTTCCTTGAAAAAAATCTCTGGCACTCTGCAAAGGCGCTCGAGATCGATGATAAAGGCGGACTGGTTGTCGAAGCCGACGGAAAAATCAGGACCCTGACCTCGGGTGAGGTCAGCGTTCGCATTTAGACAAAGAGCGAGAGGATCAGTGTCGGCATAAGTGCGAGATAGAGCAGGACAAGCGATACGGCGATAACCACGCCGAAGATGACCGGATTCCATCTCATGATCTTTTTTCCGTCAAGCGGCCCGACCGGCAGCATGTTGAAGAATGCGAGCATCGCATTCACCTGGAAGCCGATCATTCCAAGATAGAACAAAAATCCCGGCAGGGTGAAGAGCACGATTCCCGTTGAAGGCGACATCATAAATCCGATGATCATGATGATGATGAACGGGATGAGCAGGACAAGATTTGTCAATGGTCCGGCGATGGAGATGAGCCCGTTCTCTTTTTTGGTCATTTCGCGCCCTGCCGTGTTGATCATCGTCGCTCCGGGTGCGGCAAACACGATTCCCGTGATCGCGGCAACGACTACGGCGATGATCAGCATCTGGGTGCTTTTTCGAAACTCTGCCCAGTAGCCGAACTTCATGGCAGTGAATTTGTGGGCAAGTTCGTGAAGCACGAAGGAGAGGCCGACCGCAATCAAAGCGACGAGGAAGGTTATCAGAAGTCCCTCGACGGTTATTTTCTGGTACTCGGTAATTAATGCAAATCCGCCGTTGATGCCGAGCGTAAAGGCAACCCCGAGGACAAGCCAGGCGATCAGCAGATCTTTTCTTTCAAACGGGGAGATCTTATCAAGGAGACTCATTTATTCACCACATCCTGCACGGACGCATTCCTCGAGGGTGCCTAAAAGCGGCGTCGCTTTGCACATTCCCGGGAGATACGTGAAGGCTTTTCCGGAGTTCGTCATGACGACTCCTGCTCTGTCCATCAGCGGTGAGACGACCATACAGGTGTCGGGTACGATTTTTGCACCGCTGCTCTGGATCCTTGCACAAAGATCAGGGTGTTTTACCCTCATCTCCTCTGCAGCGAAGATGTAGAACGGCATGACGACCCGTTTGTTTTCCAGGAGGGAGGCAAGCTCTTCCAACTCTTCCTCGGAGACATGGGGACATCCAAGAGCTACGACATCCGCTTCCAGACTGCCGAAGAGTTCTTCGATCTCGGCAGCTTCGATCTCGACGACTTCGCGTTCAGCCTCTTCGATGTGTTTTTTGAAGAAGGGGAACCGGGTTTCCGGCGTGATCTCGTTCACGTGGTATAAGGCAACTGCCCCGCTTGCGGCCATTGCGGCTCCAAGGCTCTTGAGCATGTCGCGGTTTGGCCGGATCTCGGTGAAAAACGGGATCTTGTTTCCAGAGATCGCTCCGGCGATGATCCCGAGTGCTCCGTAATGGGCATTGGTCCAGGATTTTGTCGCCGCCGGATCGTCGATGTGGAACTCGATCTGGGGTATCCGATTCTTGACGATGTGAAGCCCATAATATGGCGTCTTTCCCGTAAGGGCGGATGCGAGAGCCGAGGGCCCTCCTTCACGATTTGTTCTTGCTCCGAGAACGGAGTTCACATAGCTGACCGCCGAGGATTCCGACCATGCGAGGTGATCTCCCCGTTCGATGATGTTGAAGTAGTACGGCGTGCAGGTGCAGGTCGGCCGGATCCCGAGCCGGGTGTATGCGGCGTTTACCTCCAGCTGTTTTTTCGCAAAATCGTCCGGGATGCCGAGATTCTGCCATTCGTCACGCGGCATGCCGATCGGATTTAAAAATGACGGGACGACCGCTTTTCCGGACAGGCTGTTGAGCCAGGAAAGGCCCGCATCCCCGATGGTTTTGAAGGATGCTCCGGAGACCTGAACACTTTTTACTTCGATGAACTTCTCCGCCTCGTAGATTTTTCCGAGAGCGAGGAGGATCTCCATCATTTTCTGTTTGGTCTCGCCGTATTCTCCGTTCAGCAGTGCCTGATCATATTTATCTAATTCCATTGTTCACTTCCTTATATATCAATCCCATTCAGCACGGATAAACTCATCTTCCAAACCGAGAGGGATGGTTGCATCCACCCCTGCCTTTACATTCATGCCGTCTCCGATCCTGCAGGGATCAAGGGACGAACCTCTTACACCCGAGATGATCATGACATCCGTGTCTGCCCGGACGCGGGTTGCGATAGCGAACTCCACGTCCGAGGGGTCGTAGATGTTGATGTCTTCATCAACGATGACGACGTGTTTGAGGGAGGTGTGGGCGGCGAATGCTGCCATGATGGCATTTTTCCCGTCCCCGTCGGTCATCTTTTTGATCTGGACGACCGCATGGAAGTATCCTGCTCCTCCGGGTGTTAAGTAGACGTCTTTTACGTTCGTTACTCCCGCGACCGCCTGAAAGATCCTCGGCTCGTACGGAGCTCCCATGAGCATTTTGTGTTCTGCGCCGGCGGGAACGATCCCGTGGTAGATGAAGTCGGGTTTTGTGTGCATGCCGACGAGCTCGAGAACGGGCTGCATCCTAATCGGATCGTAGGTCCCGCTGATGTCGACAAACGGCCCTTCTTCATGGAGTTCTTCGGTCAGATAACCGTAGAGAACGATCTCTGCGTCGGGAACCTGGATCCCGTTTGGACAGGTGAAAAGATCCAGCTCTTTTCCAAGGATCTCGGCAGCATAGTTCATCTCTTTTCCCTCGGGAACGCGGGTGGATGCGGCAAAGGTCACGGCGGGATGGGGTCCGATCACGATCGCGATCGGGAGTTTTTTTCCTTCGGCAAACGCCTGCTTCATCAGTTTGTAGGTGTGGCGTCCCTCGACGATCCTTCCGATGAGATGGGTTTCATCCAGAACCTGCAGGCGGTGGATCGAGGCATTAGTAACTCCGTTCCATTCTGAAAACACGATCCCCGAGGTCAGATATTTTCCGGCATCCTTTGGGAAATGCTTCATGATCGGGATCTTTGCAAGGTCGGCCGGACCGAACTCCATTCCTCCCGCATCCCGGGTTTTTCCTGCGTAAGTGCAGGCGGCAAGTGTTTTTACGAGCCTGTCCTTTGGAATATTCAATGCCACCGAGAGTGAATCCCGGTCGAAGATGGTGTTCATCACACAGCGGTGACCATCCATATTCGAAAACTCCAGCATCTTATGTGTCCTGAAGGCAAGCTTCGGGGCTTCGTAGACGGAAGAGACCGGATCATCGATCTCTTCGACAAGCCCTGCTTTTTTCATCTGCAAAATACATTCTCTCATTCTTTCCACCGTGTTCCAATGGTATGTTCGATCCCGACGTGGTCAAGGATCCGTGCAGCGATCATATCTGCAAGCTCGTCCAGCGTATTCGGATGCGTATACAGCGGAGGGGACGCCGGCAGGATCAGGGCTCCGGCATCGTGGGCCGCGAGCATGTTGACGAGATGGACCCGCGAATACGGCGTCTCCCGAGGGACGAGGATGAGCGGTCTTCTTTCTTTTAGACAGACATCGGCGGCTCTCGCAATCAATGTTGTCGAGTATCCGTTTGCGATCTGGGCAAGGCTTTTCATACTGCAGGGAACGATCACCATTGCATCGAACTGAAACGATCCGCTGGCGATTCCCGCTTCCAGATCGAAATTTTCTTCATAATGTACCGGGTAGCCGGAGAGATCGACCTCTTCGAGTTTGGCGACGGTCCGGCCGGTATCCGAGATGATGAGAAAAACTTCGGCTTTTGCCTGTTTGAGCGCCTCAAGCAGCCGTTTTGCATACAGTATCCCGGATGCTCCGGTCACCCCGACGACGATCCTCTTCATATCTATACTATAGTACCTGGGAGTTTATCTTGTTTTGTTGCCCGACGCAGGGAAAGGACCTCCCGTGCCGCGTCTCCGACCTTTTCAAGTATGTCTGCCGGGGCAAACACACCGAGACGCCACTGATCCTGCCTAGTTGCATTCATCATGGATAACAGCGGGATGATCTCTTCAAACGCGACCAGATCATGCTGATTTTGTACCTGAACCATCATCCGCATCTCTTTTCTGACGGGGGGTATGTCGAGGATGATTTTTTCTTCAGCTACGCCGGCTGTTTCGGCGATCGCCCGTTTCATCCGGTTTTTCTCTTCAGGTCTAAGAGTCGAGAGACGGTTCATGTCCAGTTGTTCGCGTCCGGCGTAAACTGCCCTCTTGTAGAGATCCCTTCTCCAGATCCTGTGCATCATCTCTTTGGAGACGCTTGACGGCGAGTTCATAAGAAGGGTGGTTCCTGCAAGGTCGTCCATTCTCATGAACGCGTCGGGTTTTTCGTCGGCGAAATGACTTCTTCCGGCAAGCAGAAACATTTGTTCTGCGATCCTTCCGACATGATGATAATAGACAGATGGCCCCATGAGCGTTCTCGCAATCAGAAGGGATTCAGCCGCTGGGATGCCGGAATCTTTGATGGCAAGTCCGTCTTCCGTCAAAACAAGGGACTGTATAAGCCGGCCGGCATCCAGATTTCCATACGGGACTCCGGTGTAGTGTGCATCGCGTAAAAGATAATCCATCCGGTCAACGTCAAGATCGCCGTGTATGACCCCGGCGAGCCGGTGATGTCCAGCCACGATTCCTGCGATCTCGTGAGGATCCGTGCCGTTCTCATCCAGAATGTCGGAGACCTCCGGCATGATCAGGAACGGAGCAATATCATCATGGGAGAACGGTCCGTGCTCTGCACGGAGTTTTTCACTTGAATGCGAGAACGGTCCGTGTCCAATATCATGGAGAAGGGCTGCCGTGCAGACCAGAAGCGTATCGTCCGTGTCCAGGTCGAGCTGCCTTGCAAGCAGGGAAGCAAGATGCATCGCCCCGAGCGAGTGTTCGAAGCGGGTGTGATTCGCTCCCGGATATACGAGATACACGAATCCGAGCTGTTTGATGTATCTGAGCCGCTGGACCGCTTCCGTATCGAGAAGCGGGACGAGAGGTGTTGGAACTTCGATGTATCCGTGGACCGGGTCTTTGATCTGTTTCGGCATTTATTCAGTTATTCCCAGTTTGTTTTTCAGATCGGCAGGATCCTTTCCGCCGTCGCTGAATGTGATGACGGATGTATGTTCTTTGATGATCCTGCCGTCTTCTATCGTATATATGACAGCATATTTTGCATCTCCGTAGTAGACCCCGATCAGCGAAGCTGCGCCGATGTAGTCGCCGTCTTCAGTTTTGATGACAGGGATCTCTGTTCCGTCGGCTGCCGTAACGGTGAGGAGTTCTACGCCGAACCACTCTTCCAGGGTGGATGCCTGCCGCTCAAAGGCGTTTGCATTGCCGAATCCTGCAAAACCGAGGGCGACCCCTGTAGATATCATGCAGACTGCAAAAATGACCGCTGGTATTTTCAGATATGTCTCCATGAGTAGAGTATTCGGGGTAAAAGGTAATGAATTTTTATATGAAAATGAGAAGGAGCATGCCGATCGCGGCACAGATAACTGTACACCATCGAATCGTGCTGATAATTGTTTTCCCTCCCTCTTCAAGGGTCTGCTCGGGATAGCCTATCTGATAGACGCCGGGTTTTTCGAACATGATCCCGCAGCCCCCTGCGATCAGGCTCATGGAGATCCCGCCGTTGAACCCCGGCCGTGATTTCCGGTCGTGTTTGAAGATGTACCATGCCTGTTTGATCCTTCCTTTCAGAAGGAAGATGAGAAGTAAAACCGCTCCGGTGATCCTTGCAGGGATGAAGGCGAGGATGTCGTCTATTCTCGCAGGGAACCAGCCAAGACGGATCCGTTCGTCTTTGTATCCGAGCATGGCATCCATGGTGTTGGCCGATCGAAACAGTACTGCGCCGATGATCCCCATGCCGAAGAGGAGTTCAAAGACCACGAACCAGAAGATCGGGGCGATGATACTGTCGACCAGGTTTTCCGCAGCGGATTCGTAGGCGCCTGATCTGATCTGTTCGAAGGAGAGGGTCTTTGTGTCCCGGCTGACGAGATACCGGACGGCTTTTCTCCCCTCTTCTTCACCCTGTTCCAGAGCCTTTTCGACGGCTCCGACATGTTCTTCAAGCGAGCGCCAGCCGATACAGAATGCAAGGAGGAGAGCGGAGAACGGGAGGGAAATATACCACGGAGTATAGTGGAGGACGAGAAGACATGGCAGGATCGCGATCCCAACGGTGAGCAGCCAGCCGAAGATCCCGACGAACCGTTCGGCTCGCGGGGAATAATAGTTCGTGCGTCCCCAAAGACCGATGAATCTCCCGATCAGCGCTACCGGATGAAAATTTGAACGCGGATCACCGATCAGACGGTCGATGACCAGTCCGAAAAAAAGTATTACTGCACCGATCGCCATGTAATGATGATTCCGGCGAGCATGATGATGTAGAGGATCACTGCCATGACGGTGGTGTTGACCGCCTCGGGTGCCTGTATCCAGAAGATGAGAACGATGAAGCCGAGGATCGGTGCGATGAGGTTGATCAGCATCACACTGAGTCCGACCTTTGTGAGAGGAGCACGTTTGCTTTGTTTTTGTACCGGTTCTTCACAAATACATTCCTTTTTTTCTTCAAGTTCGGGAAGGATGACGTTGACGGTGAAGCCGGAACGCCGCATGCCGTACCCTGAGATGACCTGCATTTCGAAACTGCCGGGGTTTGCTGACGGCAGGATGTCGACTTTGATCTCCGACTCGGCCTCGACGTAGAGGTTTTCGTAGGTGAAACTGGTGTATGCCGATCCTTCGGTTCGAAGCGTCGCGTGCGTGGGTGCACCGAAGTTCACGATCCTTATATGGAGGGCCGTGCCTGCACTGACCTCAACGGAGTCGGTCGAGACCTCGAGTGAGTTTATTCCAAGACGATTCAGCTGGACTTCAACGATTGGCATTTTTGGTTACCTCTGATCTTCCGGAAGGAGATTTGCGATCCCGGATGAGATCGGATACACCCGTTTGCATGCAGTACACGTCAGGAGTCCTTCCATTATTTCTGTATCATTACCCTCCATCTCTGTAAGCATAAACTTTCCCTTGCATACGGGGCAGCAGATGATGTCAAGTATCCGGCGTTTCATGAATTAGAGCTCTGATCTGATATCGATGATATGCGACTGGTCAGGTCCGGTGGAGATGATACCGACAGGTTTTCCTGTGTCGGCTTCGATCTGGTCGATGAAGGCAAGTACTTTGGGAGTGAGTTTTGCGTATTCGGTTGCCCCAAAGACGGTTTCGTCGATGTGGTCGATGCCGGTTATGGCGATGGTGGTGCAGCCGTTGATCATGGCTGAGTAGCGGGCCATTTTGCCGTCCCACATGCCGATACGGCGTTCTCTGTGGGTAACGGCGCCGAACTCCTGGATGCCAAGTGCAATGGATTCTTCATGGGTGAGCTCGGTGGGGAAGGGTCCTTCGCCGACGCGTGTTGGGAACGCTTTGAAAACGACGACGACGTCGTCGATGTTGGTCGGTCCGACACCGACGTCAGCTGCCATTTGGGATGCCGAGGTGTCTTTGCTGGTGACGAAGGGGTAGTGTCCGTAGTAAAGGGAGATGCCGAATCCCTGTGTTCCTTCGATGAGAACGGATTCGCCTTTTTCGATCGCGTCGTTGACGTTTTGGGCGACGTCTGTTATGTAGGGTGCAAGTTCGGGGACGTCGCGTGCAAGACGGCCTTTTCTCATGACACGGTCCGAGTTGGCAGGCCCGCATCCTGATCCGGTGGATCCGACCGTTTTTGCAAGATGGGGGTCTTTTTTGTCCTGGGCGATGTGTTCTTCTTCGATGATCCCGCAGCGGCTGTCGATTTTCGTTCGACCTGCGCATTTGAGGATGTCAAGTTCGTGAGCGAAGACTCTCGGGTCAACGAGTACGCCGCTGCCGATCATGAGTTCCGCTTTTGGATAGAGGAATCCTGAGGGGATCATGCGGACAACGTATTTTTCGTTCAGTACGTTTATGGTGTGGCCTGCGTTCGGTCCGACCCCGCCGCGGGCAATGATGGTTGCTTGGTCTTTTTGCGCAATGTGGGCGACGATCTTCCCTTTCCCTTCGTCGCCAAAAAAGCCGCCGACTATGATCGTACTTGGCATGGTTAATCGAATATTATTGGACGCTGTTGATGATAAGGACTTGGGTTGCGGGGCGGACGCTTTCAGCGTCCGCCCTTAGCTGAGCAAACCGAAGGTTTGCGATCGCGGGTTGCGAACGGAGTGAGCGACCTCAAAGGAGCAAATCTTTGATTTGCGTGTGCGGGCTGCCCCGAAGGGGCGACCTCAGCCGAGCAAGTCGCTAGACTTGCGAGTGCGGGGTGGAAAATCCTTCCCCCCTGATAATCCCCTGCCAGAGCTCCCCCCCACTAATATAATATAGTGCACTCCCGCTCATATTTATGCAAATGACGTATCTTCACCAACATGAATCCGTCGTTTGTCGAAATCACTCCCGGCGGTTTCTTCGCCGGAATGCTGTGTTCATCAGTGTGCGTGTCCGCTCTTTTGGCCGAGCGTATTGCCGGAAATGCCTTGGAATAGGGCCCCTGACCACAAAGTCTATTATATTACATAATCAAATATCAAAGCATATTCCGTTCATCGGAGTATGACCCTTGCAGAATGCTTATTCGACGCATGTCGAATATCACGTATCGCATGTCAAACATGCAAAGAAAAATTTACAATCCTAATTTAGGAGGAATTGAAATTGAAAACAACTAAAATGATTGCAGCAGTCCTCGCTGTGTTCCTTGCATTAGCTCTCTTCGCTGGAGCAGCTTCTGCGGTACCTGGAGCAGGAACTACTGTATATGTATACCAGTATGATGGATCTGGAGACGGTGCTACACCAACTGGTGTGACATACTATCTCTATCAGAACAATCAGTTAGCAGGATCTGTAACTACGGATCCCGCTACAGGTACATTCATGGGCGAAGGTATCGTTGCAGGTACATATGACAGCGTACCGACCGGTCTTACCGCAAGCGCTTTCATCCTGAAATACCCAGCCTTAACTCTTGACGCATTCAAAGCAGGTACGGGAACTTCAATCGTCGGAACCTCTGTTTTAAAGAACCAGAAGATTGATTTAAGCGTATCTGGAACCAATGGTCTTATCTATGGATTTACGTTTACCACCCCTGCCGGCGGTAAAACCACTGAATTCGGTAAGAATGCTGGTGGAATAATTGACTTTGCAGATTCCACTCCAATCACGGGAACCTTTACTGCCGCTGATCTTAGTAATATTGATATCAGCGATGTTGCCACTGGTGAATGGACTGTTAAGTACGCATTAAAGACTGGTGCTGTTACAACCAAAATGATTGGAACCACTCCGTCCAAGTACCTTAACTCGCCGTCAATTAAATTCACCGTCGGATCAGCTATTACTGAGTCAATCTCCATCAACAAAGAGAAGATCACTCGTGGTGGATCTGTTCTCGTAACCTTCACCGGTGATCCGACTGCAGTAACTGCATTAACTCCAATTACAGTAAATATTGATGCTCTTGGTTTCATGCCTCTTGCAGGTCAGAGTGGAATCTCTACAGTAGCTGCTGATTACGATGCAACAACTGGTTATCTCAAGAGTTTCAGCGTAACATCCCTTAGCTCTTCTGGAACCCGTACGCTCCAGTTTGATTCTAACACCCTTGCAACTGCCGCAGAAGACACCACGTACACCTTTGCAGCAACCTTCCCAGTGACCGGTGTCACCAAAAAGGCAAAAGTAGCTGTTGAAAAGGGAACCATATCTGTTGCAACCTCTCAGGAGTCTTACTTCATCGGTAACGACATGACGATCTCCGGTACAAACACCGAATCTGAAGTTGTTTATCTCTTCATCAAAGGTTCCAACGTAGATGTACGGGGTATTGCCGGTTACTCTGGCGCCACTCCTGTAGCAGTTGAATCTGATGATACGTGGAAAGTTACCTTCAACACCAGAAACACTCTTGGTGCATTAGATACTGGTACCTACACTATCTATGCAGCAGCATCTGCAGGAGCAGCACCTACCTTTGACTTTGATAAGAACTCAGTATATGAGACAACCTCCGTTTCTCTGAAGCAGCCATTCCTTACCGCAACTGCAGCATCTTCAACCGTTGCACAGGGCGATAAGATCAAGATCACTGGTACTGCAGAAGCAGCAACACAGGTTATGTACTACGTCTTTGGTACCAACAAGTTCGCATCCGGAACCATCTCCGTTGAGGATGACGGCTCCTACTCCAAAGAAATCGCAACCGACACCTTTGCAGCAGGTCAGTACTTTGTTGTAATCCAGCACCCGATGTATGATACTGTCTTCAACATTGGTCCAATTGTAGCAATTGCACCAGCAACTGGATTTGATATCGTTGAAAACACTCTTGCTGCATACACTGTACCAGCAGGTAGAACTGATCTGTTCAACACCGATGACCGCCAGAGCGCAAACGCTGCTGAAGCACTTTGTGTTGCAATGGACTCTCAGAACATCGATGATATCTATGTGAAGCTCACCTTCATCGTTGCTCAGCCGACAATTACACTGAACTCTGTTTCCGATGTTACCAAAGGCTCTGCCCTTAAGGTCTCCGGAACCACCAACCTCAAAGAAGGTACCGTTGTAACTGTCGATGTTCTTTCAACCGCATTCACTGCAATTGACAAGACCTTAGTCAACTCTGCATCCTTTATCACTCTGACCACCAAGGTCGTAAAGGGTGCTGACGGTGTTAACACCTGGGAAGTCACCTTTGACACAACCGGATTAAACGTTGACACTTACACCATCCGTGCAGTAACTGATGACCTCACTACCTCTACGACTGTTAAAGTCCTTGAGGCAGCTCCAACCACAGCTCCAACCACAGCTGCTCCAACCACAGCT
>DAHC01000003.1:142845-143317 GCA_002498375.1 Methanocorpusculum sp. UBA424 | reverse complement strand
GCTCCAACCACAGCTGCTCCAACTCCGACGCCCCAGTCACCCGGCTTTGGTGCATTCCTTGCACTCGCCGGCCTTGGCGCTGTCGCAGTCCTTGTCCTCCGCCGCGATTAAATTCTTCTAAAGAATTGTAACGGCTAAGACAGATTTGTGTCCCACCCGGGGCACAAATCCCCAAATTTTCCAAACAGGCTTTTTTGCAGATTTTGAATTCTGGATATGCGGGTATTTCTCCTTGATGTGGCTGCATCTCACTCTAGGCATTACTCAGCAAGATCAGATTCATCTGATTTACACGGACGATATTCTCATGTTCCACACCTTATCGCCTCTTTCCCCTATTGAATCAGCATCAACACTGGGGAACTCCTATTTGAATAGGGCTTATGCGGTGTTATCCTCAATCCAATTCAGGAAGGGTATTACTGGGTGTGGAAACATGAAGAAAAACAAACCGCGAATCGGCGCGAACCGC
>DAHC01000003.1:0-142699 GCA_002498375.1 Methanocorpusculum sp. UBA424 | reverse complement strand
CCGCTTCGGGTCTTCGACCCTCGCTTGAATCCGCCCATCGGGCGAGGCGAATCGGATTTGCTGGTCCTCACTTGAACACGGCGGGTCTTATCGTCCCGCCGGTTCATCCCTCATCGGGAGCGTTCGGGCAAATCCTGTCGGCGCCCCTGCGCCTCCCGTGAGGGAGAGATTCATTGAGCAGTTCTTAATCTGAATAATATCCATTTTACTGACAATTACAACATATAATCATGACATAAGATCAAGAGGCAAATCAATAATGGGAGCCGCTGGGGCGGCGACAGGATTTGCCCGAACGCTCCCGATGAAGGGATGAGCAAGGCAGCGAAGCTGGATTGCGAAAGTGAGGAACAGCAAATCCGATTCTGGGAGCAAGCCATCGGCTTGCGGGATTCGCGCCGATTCGCGGTTGGTTTTTTCTCTTGTTTCTAGATTAATGCCGTACACGAAATCGAAGTACATCTCATAAGGACTTCAGTTTTTTTCGGTTGAGAGCACACCGCGTAACTCCTATTAGAATTCAACGCACCCTTTTTTTCTTCACAAACCTCCTGTCTCCTCTCCAAAAGAATCGTCACATCGATACAAAAAACCAAACATACCATCACCGCCCCCACTCGCAAGTCTGTTGACTTGCTCGACTGAGGGCACCCCTTCGGGGTCCCCCGTACTCGCAAATCAAAGATTTGCTCGGTTAAGGTCGGCCGCTTTCAGCGTCCAACCCACACTCGCAAACATTCTGTTTGCTCGACTGAGGACGCCACTTCGTGGCGTCCCGTCACAAAATCCTTATCCTTTCCCGACCAAAAGAGAATCATTATGAACCTCATCCTTGATATCATCGACATATCAACTCCCGTCATTCTTCTCAACGACATCGATGCCCGGCAAATAGGTGTTCTGGAAGGAGACCGGGTCACCATCACCCGCATAAAATCCAAACACACCATTGCCGCCCCTGTCTCCATCACAAAAACACTCACGAGTCAGGGAACTGCCACCGTATCTCTCGGAACCAACAACGCACTCGACGGCGAAAAAGGCGATGAAATCGAGATCCGTGCCGCCTCCCGTCCCTCCTCCATCGCCTTCATCCGCAAAAAAATGGACGGAGGGAGATTCACCCGCGAAGAAACGGCCACAATCATCTCCGACATGTCATCAAACGTTCTCTCCCCCTCGGAAATCACCGCCTACATCACCGCCGCCTACATCAACGGACTCGACATGGATGAAGTTGAATACCTCACCCGTGAGATGGTCGCCTCAGGCGAACAGATCACCTTCTCGAAAAAGCCCGTTGTCGACAAACACTCCATCGGCGGAGTTCCCGGAAACAAAATCACCCTCCTTGTTGTCCCCATCATCGCCGCATCCGGTCTTCTCATCCCGAAAACCAGCTCGCGTGCGATCACCGGAGCCGGCGGGACCGCTGACCTCATGGAAGCACTCGCTCCAGTCACCTTCTCGGCAGCTGAAATCAAAACAATGACTGAAAAAGCCGGCGGAGTCATCGTCTGGGGCGGATCAACCAACATCGCTCCCGCCGACGACATGATCGTCACCTATGAATATCCGCTCAAAATCGACGCAAGGGGTCAGATGCTTGCGAGCATCATGGCAAAGAAAATGGCAGTCGGCTCCGACACCTGCGTCATCGATATTCCGATCGGTCCCGGCACAAAAATCCCTGACGAAGCAGAAGGCAGAGTGCTTGCCAACGAACTCATCACCCTCGGGAACCGTCTCGGGATCAGAGTTGAATGCGCCGTCACCTTCGGCGGCTCACCCATCGGCAGAAACATCGGCGTCAACCTCGAAGTCTCCGAAGCTCTCAGCATCCTCGAAGGAAAACGGGGCGCCAACTCTCTTGTCCAGAAAAGCGTCGCCATCGCCGGCATTGCGCTCGAAATGACCGGCAAAACCGGCTCAGGAACCGGCTCGGAAGCTGCCTTTGACCAGATCAAAAAAGGAAAAGCCCTCAAAAAAATGCTCGACATCATCGAGATCCAGGGCGGCGACCCCAAAGTCAAATCGACAGACTTCCCCATCGGCGAACACACCTTTGTTGTACCTGCAGCTTCAGACGGCTACGTGGTCTCCATCAAAAACCAGGCCCTCATCAGCATCGCCCGGGCCGCCGGATCCCCGGTAGATCACGGAGCCGGTCTCCACCTCCACAAAAAACCCGGAGAATATGTCAAACGCGGCGAACCTCTCCTCACCATCTACGCCGAACGCGGCTGGCGTCTTACCCGGGCCGTCGAAGAAGCAAGAACCACCTACCCCGTCCTTGTGGAAGGCATGCTTCTCGAACGCATCTCGAGCAACCGATGAACTAATAGGAGTTGACCGCAAAAGATGAATATAATGATAAAGCGTATCCTTGCAGTACTTCTTCTCCTTCTTTTTTTATGCGGTCCCGTCTCCGCCGTCTCCACTACCTTAACGGTAAATGTGTTCGACAACAATGCAAACTACGATCCGGTCAGCGGAGCACACGTCGTCATTACAAAAGGAACGGTCACCAACACCCTCTACACCGACGTGAACGGAGCGGCCCAGTTCTCCGGAGTTGAATACGGCGGGGT
This sequence comes from Methanocorpusculum sp. UBA424, assembly GCA_002498375.1. Lineage (GTDB taxonomy): Archaea > Halobacteriota > Methanomicrobia > Methanomicrobiales > Methanocorpusculaceae > Methanocorpusculum. The sequence goes on along the minus strand of DAHC01000003.1, from coordinate 140,108 downwards.
CTACACCCTCTCAGTTGTCAAATCCGGATATATTTCGCAGACAAAAACGATCACCATCAGCACGATGCCCAGAAGCGAGTCCATCTATCTCGTCTCGCAAACCCCTGTCTCAATTAAAATTACGGATGAAAACGGGGCGGCGATCTCCGGAGCGGTAATCACCATAGATGGGAAAGAAGAGGGTACAACAAACGGTGCAGGGCTGCTTCACGTCAGCATTGGAAAAGGCGCATATCATCTGATTACCGTCAGCGCTGATTCCTACGATCCGTACAGCTCATCACAGTATATTGGTACGGATCAAACTTCCCTTACTCTCTCCCTCGACAAATCCGAATTCACACCGCTGATTCTTATTTACAACGAAGAAAAACTTCCTATCTCCGGGGCGGCTGTATACATCAATCAAAAGATTGTTTCATACTCTGATACATACGGCAGAGCTCAGCTCCCGACGTACAGCTCAGGAACCTATGCTCTGAAAATAGAGAAGAACGGGTATGTTTCGTATGAACAGCAGATTCAGTTCAGTGCCGATACGCCTGACATCATTGTGGAACTTAACTACTCGGTCGTTCCGCTGATAATTTCCGTGACCTCCCATGAAAAACCGATTCAGGGTGCTATCGTTTACTTCGACGGAACGGTAAAAGGCATCACTTCCGTGAACGGAACCTACACGACCAACGTCACACCCGGGACAACCCTCGTTCTCTCGGCTTCGGCTGATGGATACGTCGGAAACGATGTTACCTATCTGGTGCTTGCCGGCTCCGACAACAAAGTGACCGTCAGTTTATCGGAAAATCTTCCAACAACCATGATCGGGCTTACCGCTCTTGGGATTATCATCGTAATTCTGATCCTCATTTTGATCGTCACGAGCAAAAAAAGGCGGGGAAATAAATCCAAAAAATCCAAATCTCCTGCATCGGGCAGAAGGGATTCTCTCTGATTTTTTCTATAAACATTATATCTTTGCAAGGGGAATAATACAAACAGGCATACATGAGGGCATTGTTAATAGGAGTTGGAGGGGCGGGATGCCGAATCGTTGAAACGTTATCCCGTCAGGATGCAAAAAGCGGTGTGAAAAGCGTCCGCTCTTATGTATTCGATGCCGACCGAGACCTTATTAATCGGATGTCCGGGATTCCTGTGACAAACCGCATCGTTTTAACGCCCATCGATCCGGTAAAAGCTGTTAATGATCGTGGAAAGGACTTTGATACAGGGCATCTTGCCAGCTGTTTTCAGGATTCCGGTGTGGATGAAGTTGATGCGATTTTTGTATGTGCCGGACTTGGCGGCAGAATGGCAGAACTTGTACCGGATTTTGTGAAACAATTGAGTGCTGCTTTTCCCGATCCTGTCTTTACTATTCTGACTCTTCCTGGAAGAAACGAAGGGATCAAAGTATCTGCCCGTGCATCGGAGACGCTTGCGGCTATCCGTGAGGTGACAAGTGCCTCTATTCTCTTCGACAATGAAACCTGGTATACACGAATCACCGAGGATGTCTCGCTCGCTGCCGAAAAAGACGGGGTCATTACCAAACCGAAGATCGAAGAGCTCTATGCCAGACTCAACGAAGACCTTGCTGCCAGAATCGGTCTGCTTCTCCGTGCCGGCGAGTTTGGTCTGAAAGGTGTTGAGTCGGCCGAAGTTGTTCTGGATGCCGGCGAGATCCTGAACACGCTGACGGGGATGGATCTCGTTGCGATCGGCTATGCGGTGGAAAAACTTCCAACTGCCTGGTCAAGTTTCATGAAAAGACTGCGTGTCGAGGAGTATCTCTTGAATGAAGGACATCTCAGAACATCGCGTATCGTAGAACTCGCGAAAAAAGCGGTCTATGAAGAAATATCCGTTCCCTGTGACCTCACCTCGGCTGACAAGGCGCTCATTCTCATATCCGGACCATCGAAAGAACTCTCCATGAAAGGGTTTCAGACGGTGCGCAAATGGATCGACCGAAGTATTCGGGGGCTCGAGATGCGTGCCGGTGATTACCCTGTTAAATCTACAAAATATGTGGGTGTAATCATCGTTCTTGCCGGCATACAGAACGTGCCGCGTGTTGCTGAGCTTGATGAGATCAGAATGATCTATGAAGCAGAGCAGAACAAAGTATATGGTTTCGAGGAGATAACCGATTCAGACATCCCCCTTTTAACGATGGCAAAGGATGAAGTGATTTTTGAAGATGAACTGGTGGACTTGGCTGAAATGCCTGAAGAACAGGATGATGATGTAGATATTGGTGGCCCCATGGAATTTGAAGACGAGGAAATATTTGAAGAACGCATCGTGGTTGAACAGACGCCTGAACCTGAGGATGACCTTTTTGAGATCGATCCGGTGATCATCCCGACTAAACCAGTCAGAACTCCGGTCGTTGTCCCTCCCAAAAAAGAGTCTCCGAAGAAAAAAGATCCGCAGATACTTGTAGGCGGCGCGAAAAAGGTGGAAAAAATCGACAACACAATTCCTCTTCCAAAACGGGAGAAGAAGGAGGATGGTGTTCTCTCAGGCAAAGCAAATGTCGGCGGGAACGACAAGCCCAAGGAGATGTACGGCGGCGAGAGAAAACCTGCTGTGGGAGCAAGGAAACGACCGGACGCATCCGAGTCCGGGGTTCTGGAGGGCTCGATAACAAAAATGAGGGGTCAGCAGCGTCCGAAAGAAACTGATGGCCAAATCCGTATGTCGGGAACCCAGCGTCCGAAAGAAACCGATGGTCATGTCCGGATGGCAGATACTCAGCGTCCGAAGGATACGTCGGATGATACGGTCCGGATGAAAACATACCAACGCCCAAATGACAACAGTGGTCAACTCAGGGCCGGGAGTTCTCAGAGAGCAAAAGATGACACTGCGGGAATAAAAATGCATGGAAACAAAATCGCAAAAGATGTTGACAGGCCGATCCGTGTCACATCGATCCCCCTTCCGAAAAATATCAACGGCAAAATAGAAGCGAAAAAAAAGAAGGAGATTTGAGATTTATTCTTCGAGAATAAACTCTTCCGCTTTTTTCTGTTCGATCGTTTTTTCACCCATATGGATGTGGATGGGACATCCCTCCTCCTCATGTCCGCCGTTTTTCATGACCCACGTGAGAAGTGGGATCAGCAGTTCGCGTAATTCCCATCCGGATATGGTCAGATAATACCGCACGGTCGGCGGTGTTGTTTCCATCACCCTTCTCTCGATAAGATCCTTCTCTTCAAGTTCTTTGAGGGTTACCGACAGCGTTTTTGAACTGACGTTGCACAGTCCTCGTTTCAGCTCGTTAAATCCTGCATATCCTGAGTTTCCAATGACTGCGATGATCATGAGAGCCCATTTTTTACTGATCGTATCAAGAATTCCATGCAGCGGACAGAAACATACGGTTGTGTGTTCCGGTATCTCCAAAGTCTCCTTCTCCATGATTGTATGTTACGATCTTTAGCCTAATAAATCCAACACCAAGTTACAAAAAGAAATCTGTGTTTACAGGGAGTGATCACAATCTGATATCTTTAGATAATTCATGAGAGGATTTATCTCATAAAATATACTATACTGTAGTAATATGTTTGAACAGAGAATATTCGAGACCGATTTTCGCGTGGCATTGTCCGAAGAGCTCGACCGCCGAGGGTTAAGCATCAGGCAGCTCTCGGAACTGACCGGGATTCCTGCAGTAACTCTGTATAAAATCGCATCCGGTGAACGCGATCCCCGTCTCTCTACTGTGAAAAAAATCGTTGCCGTTTTTTCTCCTCATCACGGCAAATTCATTGCGCTGATCGCAGCTAAATTTCTCCTTGATGAAAACGAGGGGGTCAAGATCGAGGCAAACGGAACGGCGTACAGGATCAAAGGATATGCGGCAAACTCTCTCGAAGACTGCCTTATCGTTGCCGTTCGCGCAAGAAACGACGGGGCAGCCGGCATTATCTGTGCGCCGATCCTTGCCTCGCTGATTGAAAAAATGGTGGATGTTCCGGTGGCAATTTTAAAACCTGATATGTATGCCGTGCTCGGCGCAGCGGAATCAATTGCAAAACGACTCTAAAACAAGAACGCTGAGGGGGAGATTTGAACTCCCGAGAGACTTTCGCCTCACGGGCTTTCCAGGCCCGCGCCCTACCGCTAGACTACCTCAGCCTAAAAACTAGCATAAAAGATGTGTTCTCTGCCTTTATTAAGTTACTGAGTTGGGGCTCGCGAACACACGTGTGGATCGTGCGATCAAACCGGGGTTTCCGCAGATGATTTTATCCGAATCAAACAGTGATTCGGCAAGAGCGATCAGTTTTCCGCTTTGCGTGATCAGAGCAACACTCTGTCCGCGTGAAAATTTTTCCACGGATACGGCGCCGACTCCGGCCAGCATCGCTCCGTTTGCCACGGCCTTTGCCGCTTTGTCGCGAATCACTATCTTCGGGATATCCCCGATTGCCTGTTCGGGCGGAAGAATCATCGCCGAAAGTGCTGCATCATCTTTCAGTTCCACCGCATCGCGGATCTCGTGAAGAGTGTGTGCCTCATCGCACGAAAATCCGCCGGATTTTGTCCGCCTTAGTTCTATCATCTGCCCTCCGCAGCCGAGAACATTCCCGATGTGCACACAGACCGACCTGATATAGGTTCCCGCTTCACACCGGATTTTCAGCAGAACCAGTCTGTCCTGCATATCGATGAGTTCGATTCTGTAGATCACTCGAATGCGAAGTGCACGTTTTACTGCAGATCGTCTCGGCGGCCGCTGATAGACCCTGCCGGTGAACTGCTTTACGACCTCTTCGACACGTTCACGCGGAATATCCGCATGCAGCCGCATGCAGGCCACATACTCTTTTTCATGCTGAAGCAGAAGGGGGGCAAGTCTCACTGCTTTACCAAGCATAACGACAAGAACCCCCGAGACCATCGGATCGAGCGTTCCAGAATGGCCGACGTCCAACTTCAGCATTTTGCCGACCCAGGCAGCAACCTGATGACTCGTGGGTCCTCTCGGTTTGTCAACCAAAATGATCCCGGTATATCCCATCAGTGACTCTCCGTCACAAGATAGGCGTTGAGAGCTTTGAGTGTCCCTTCGATCGATCCGTCGCCAATCACCGCCGGGGCATCGCCTCCGTACATCATTTCGTTTGCCGTTACCTCGCCTATCGCCATTTGGATGATGTTTTCCATCTTTGGAAGTTTTGCCAGTTTGAATGCCATCGGACTCGTGAATAAAATTGCACCAACACCGGTCAGATCCATTACTTCATCGGTTTTCTCAACGTCATAACATCTGTATTCAACGGGGATCCCTCCTGCATGCTTAATGTCATCGGCAAGTTTGGGGTAGGTATTTCCTGCCCGCGGGATCCCGATTCTCTTCCCGCGTATCCATCGGTCGAGATACAGAACCAGATCTTTTGAATAGAAAAACGGCAGCATCTCTGCAGCGAGTCCGATGTTGTGTAATACTTTCGCGGTTTGCGGCCCGTTCGCTATTATTCTGACTTTGGAAGCCAGTTCCGGTTTGATGCAGGGGCCGAGTTTTTCAGCGACAAATGCGTTTGAGAAAAAGATAGCATCGAACTCCTCCTCATTTGCCGCTTTGAGAAACTTTCCGATGACCTCCAGATCTTTGACCGGTTTTATGGGTGATACAACCTTTGCCTTATGGTTGTATCTTTCACAAAGGGCAGCGTCCTCTAAAGCCCCCGTATGACGGGTTATGGCGATTAACATATATGAAATTATTGGACTGTTAGGTTTAATAGTCGTTGTGTCTAAATCACTACTATGTTCGGGGTGGCGGCTGGATTTTTAGCGGGTGTCATCTTTGGCACCATCTCAGGTTTTGTCCCGGGTATTCATTCGAATACCGTTGCCGGGATACTTGCCGCACTCTCTCTTCCCCTCGTCATGGTATTCGGTGTCGAGGGTGTGTGCGTGATGATTGTGTCGATGATGATCGTTCACACGTTTGTTGATATTCTCCCTTCAACGTTTTTGGGCGTTCCCGATCCGGACACGGTTCTCTCAGTCCTTCCGGCACACAATCTCTGTCTTCTGGGTAACGGTCCGGAAGCAGTAAGAGTTTCTGCCCTCGGCAGTCTCTGGGGATTTATCTTTTGTCTCCCGCTGTTCGCTTTGTTTACGGTCGTTCTTCCGTCGGTTCAGGGGTATGTTGACTGGGGTATCGGTCTTGTGATCCTGCTTGCAGCCGGACTTCTTATCGTTTTCAGCAAAGCTCCAGGATGGTCATGTGCGGTATTTCTCGTGTCCGGCCTTCTTGGGATATATGCGATGCGGTTTTCGTATTTCTCCTTTGGGGTGTTTGGGATCGGTGAAATTCTCCTTCCACTCCTCACGGGTCTTTTCGGTATCCCGGTTCTCCTCACTTCAATGCGATCGCTGGTAAAGCCAGCCGAGCAGACGTTTACCGGGCTGATGATTTCCCAGGGGGCGATTCTGAAAAACGGGATCAAAGGGGCTATTGCCGGCGCGATTGTCGGGTGGCTTCCGGGTTTTTCAAGTGGCACGGCGAATGCTTTGCTTGCGGTTCGAAAAAGTTCGGATTTCGAAAAAATGGATCCGCGGGAATATCTCATCTCAACATCCGCAGCGAACACGGCAAATGCCGTTTTGGGTCTTGCTGCGCTGTATGCCGTTGGAAGAATGCGTTCGGGAGCCATGATCACGCTCGCTTCGTTCGATCTGCCTTCGATCTATCTGCTGGTCCTTGCAGCAGGAGTTGCGGCATTGGCCGGCTATGCCGTAACGGTTTATTCCTCCAGACTCAGCCGGATCTTTATGCGCCTTAATCAGCGTGTCCTTTCCAAAATTGTTTTGCTGTTTCTGGTCGGAATAACCGCGATTATCTGTGGTCCCTTTGGTATTTTGATTCTGATCCTGTCAACGCTTGTCGGCATGATTCCCGGGATGATCGATATTCCAAGAATCTTTTGTATGGGGGCAATTATGCTCCCGGTGATGTTTTTTACCCTTGGAATCTTAAATTTTTGATTTCACGACGCCGTAACTATCCTGATAATTCCCGTTGTATGCATTTTCCACTTTTCCCTCTACAGTGTGGATGAGCATTTGTACAACCCGCATCCCTTTGGTTACCGGTATGTCTTCCGGCCCGTAGTTTGCCATGCAGAGTGTCAGGTTGCCGCGAAATCCCGGGTCGATGTATCCGGCGCCAAGTACAACCCCTTTTCTCCCGAAAGATGATCGTCCCCACAGTGTTGCGCAGAGATCCTCCGGGAGACTGACGAACTCCATCGTCGGAACAAGAGTCAGCTCACCTTTTTTTATTATGATATCCTCGGCACTTCTCAGATCATATGAGGAAGGCTGCAGAGATTCTTCGGCAAACGGGTCTATCCCTAGAGATCCGTCTTTAATGCGTGTCCTGATTATCGATGAAGAGAGAACCATACAAGATAATACGCATCGAATGCAAATATACTATTAACTCTGGACTTGTGGGGTAGTGGATATCCTTTCGGGCTTCGAACCCGAAGAACCGGGTTCGATCCCCGGCAGGTCCGTGGCGTGCCTTACGAGAGCGCATACAAAAAACCCTGTTTTTCGCATTTTTTTCTGTTCGCATGATAATGGGCCGAAATCTGCCGCAAATCCCTCTTTTAAATCAGAATATATTTAAGCAGAGGAGAGCAATTTTAACGTGAGGTGTAAAGAACTATGACTTATGGAATTGAGTTTGTTCCAGGAAACGTAAATGTCAAACAGGTAGTAAACTACTGCCAGCTCGCAGAGAGCAAAGACATTGACTTCGCATGGATTACCAACCACTACAACAACCGCCACTGTTACCCGGTTTTAACCGCAGTAGCACAGGCAACGACCACACTTAAGATGGGTCCGGGTATCATGAATGCATTCACTGACACTCCGGCAGCAATGGCATCCTTTGCCTGCACCCTGAACGAGATTTCCGATGGACGTGCAACCCTCGGTATCGGTCCAGGTGACCTGTCCACCCTTCCAAAGCTGGCAATCCAGCCGGTAAAGCCGGTTGCAAGACTCGGTGAGGCAATCGACCAGATTCGCGCACTCTGCAGCGGTGCAGAAGTCAAGAAAGACGGCAAAGAATTCTTTGACTACGATGGTGCAAAACTCACCGGTGTTACTCTCCCGGGCAAGAAAGGCATCCCAATCTACGTCGGTGCACAGGGACCCAAAGTTCTTGAGCTCGCCGGACTGAAAGGCGACGGTGCACTTATCAACGCATCCAACCCCAAAGACTTCGCAGTTGCAATCCCAATTATCAAAGCCGCATGCGAAACTGTCGGTAAGAAAGGATTCGATGTTGGAGCATACACTGCACTCTCCATCGACAAAGATGAGAAGAAAGCAAAGAAGGCAGCAAAGATCGTTGCAGCATTCATCGCAGCAGGATCACCCGAAGCACTTCTTCTCCGCCACGGCCTCGACCTTGCAAACGTAGCAAAGATTAAGGACGCACTGTCCCGCTTTGACTTCGGTGCAGTCGGTGGACTTGTAACCGACAAAGAAATTGAAGCATTCACCATCTGCGGTACCCCCGACACTATCCGCCAGAAATGTGAAGACCTTACCGCTGCAGGCGTTACTCAGATCATCTTCGGCTCCCCGCTCGGACCCGACATGACGACCTCTATCCGCCTCCTTGGCAAGATTATGTAAATTCGGCACTGCCGATTTTACCCTTTTTCTTTTCAGATTTATATTTTGAAATCACTTTTACTGGCTTTTCTTCTCTGTCCCTTATCTGTATGGATTTTAAATTGAGGATATATTGCCTGGAAGAAATCTCTTAAAGTGTCATTTCATCTCTGTTTTCTTCACAATTCTTTTTAATGAAATATCCAATAGACTTGTAGTGCAGAGATCTCCCTCCCCAATTCATCCAAAACCCTGATATAACGTCAGAGGTATATTGAATAAGGTATTCTAATGATGGGTCATCTGCCTTTCAAAAGATAATAACCATACAATCCGTGAGTGTTCATGACAGAAAATCGTTCAAAACTTAACAAGGAACTTGCACAGATGCTGAAAGGGGGAGTGATTATGGATGTCACCTCGCCGGAGCAGGCCAAGATTGCAGAGGATGCAGGAGCCTGTGCGGTTATGGCTCTGGAGCGTATTCCTGCTGATATTCGTGCCGCCGGCGGGGTCTCCCGAATGAGCGATCCGAAGATGATCAAAGGTATCCAGAAAGCAGTTTCAATCCCGGTTATGGCAAAAGTCCGTATCGGTCACTTTGTTGAAGCGCAGATCCTCGAAGCTATCGAGATTGATTACATTGATGAAAGCGAAGTGTTATCACCGGCTGATGACCTCAACCACATAGATAAAACCCAGTTCAATGTTCCGTTTGTCTGCGGTGCCCGCGATCTCGGCGAGGCTCTTCGCCGTGTTGCCGAAGGTGCAACAATGATCCGGACCAAAGGCGAGGCAGGTACCGGGGACATCGTTCAGGCAGTTCGTCATATGCGCACAATGAACAGCGAGATTCGCCGTGTTGTCAGTCTTCGTCAGGATGAATTGTACGTTGCTGCAAAAGATATGCAGGTCCCGGTCTCGCTTCTGCAGTTTGTTCATGATAATGGAAAACTTCCGGTCGTAAACTTTGCCGCAGGCGGAGTTGCCACTCCTGCCGATGCTGCTCTGATGATGCAGCTTGGGGCTGAGGGTGTATTCGTCGGTTCCGGTATCTTCAAATCCGGTAATCCGGCAAAACGTGCCGCCGCCGTCGTCAAGGCCGTTACCAACTATAACAATCCCTCCATACTTGCTGAACTCTCCGAGGATCTTGGCGAGGCAATGGTCGGCATCAACGCAGACGAAATCTCTATCCTAATGGCGGAACGGGGAAAATAACGGTGAAGATCGGTGTTCTGGCACTGCAGGGTGCATTCATCGAACACATCAGAATGCTGGAACGTCTGGACGTCGAGACGTTTGAGATTCGAAATCTCTCCGATCTTGACGAAATCCCGGATGGTCTCATCATCCCGGGAGGGGAGAGTACTGTCATGTCGAAGCTTTTGCTGGACCTTGGTCTCCATGAAAAGCTTTGCTCTCTCATCACGTCAGGCACTCCGGTAATGGGCACCTGTGCCGGGTTGATTCTGCTTGCAAAAAATGTTGAGGGTGGAAATACCTCTCTTGCGACGATGGACATTACTGCTGTAAGGAATGCTTACGGCCGTCAGCTCGGCAGTTTTGAAACGGCTGCACCCTTTGCCGGGGCCGGAAATATTCAGATGACCTTTATACGTGCCCCGGTTATCACGCAGGTCGGCAAAAATGTGGAAGTGCTTGCAGAGGTTGACGGAACCATTGTTGCTGCCCGCGAAGATAATCAGCTTGTTCTGTCGTTCCATCCGGAGCTTGGTGAGGATCCTTCCGTTCACCAGTATTTCCTGAATATGATCTCCGGAACCAATTGAATATCCAAACTTTTTTTTTGAAAATAGTTCTTATGTTGACTAGTATCTGTCATTAAATACAGATGGGGGATTTCCCCGCATCTGCATCCAAAAAGAAAAATGGTAAAATTGGGGTGTCCGATTACTCGGGCTTGCTGATAAGGGCGACCTTGGAGACGATCTCACCGGTCTTCTTGTGCGGCTTGCGGATAATGCCGTCGCATCCCTTCTCGAGTTCGCGTGCCTGGTCACAAAGGTTTGCTGCTGCACGCATCATTTCGTGTGCTGAGGTGACGATTGGTACGTAGTCTGTCCACTCTTTGGTCATGAAACAGCCCTTGACGTTGACACCTGCAACTGCCTGTGCGATCTCGTATGCTGCACGTGCTTTTGCAAGTGCATAGGGGTTTGTGAACTCGCCTTTGGTCGAGTTGTCAGAGTTCAGAACAAGTTTCGGGAGTTCGAGCTCTGCACCTTTCTTGCCTGCTTTCACCTGGTCGATGACTTTGTCAAGCTCCATCTGGAGTTTGCGGAATGCACCGGTAAGTGCAAGGACTTTCACGAGGTTTCCGTTGTAGTCTGCCATCTCGACTGGGTCGAGGAATTCGCGGCGGGCACCGATCATGGCGTCTGCTTTGACGATGATGTAGCCAAAGCCGGATGCCTTGAGTGCTTCCCAGCCTTCTTTCTTGGTCGTGACATCGTCAGTGATGACGATGGTCGGGATACCTGCTGCTTTGAGATCTTCACGTGCACCGACCGGGCCTTCGAGAACTCCGTTCGGGGAAACAACGATTGCGAAGTCAGGCTGCCATGCTTTCAGGTTTGAAACGACACGGTCAACATCTTCCTTCTGCAGTTTGGTTCCGGAAGTTGCCATGAATGTCATCATGTCTTCGCGGTCTGCACGCTCATCTAAAAGTAACTCTGCCATAACACCGGATGCGATGTTACCGAGTTTTGCAACTCCTACCTTAACTACCATATTTGATACACCTCTCATTTTGAAATGAGAACATCAGTTTATCGACGAGAATCAATATAAGGTTTGTGAATGACACTGTTATGAAATGAAATAACCACAATTCCTGCCTCTTATCATCTATCTGAATCAGATGAGCGAGTGTTTCCGCGATAGTTTCTTATCTGAAGCCTGCGAAGCTGATGCAATATCTTGCTATTTGGGTGCTTTTGGGTATTTCTGTCCGTTCCTGCCTGCGCGCAACACCCCTATTATATTCCAAAGATAAGGATGTTTAATCAAATCATTTATAGTTAATCAGGTTGAATTGATAATCATATGAAAGATACGCTTCTTACCGATCGTCAGAAGGAAGTCATACGGTATCGCAAAAAAGGTATGACCCAGCAGCAGATTGCTGATCGACTCGGCACTTCCAAGGCAAACATCTGTACTATTGAAAAATCTGCCAATGAAAATATCCGTCGGGCAAAGGAGACGCTGGAGTTTCTGTATACGCTTGACGCCACTGAACTGTGTGTTCTTCCGGAAGGCACGGATCTGATAGAAGCCCCGAAGATCATCTATATCGCAGCGGCTCCGCTCAATATAAAAATCCGGTACGATACTCTTGCCTTAATCAATAGGATTTCATCATATATGCCGGAAAAAATCAAAGGCCGGCACGTCAAAGAGAATATCATTGTCTATCTGAATAATGACGGCGAACTGTACTTCGGCTGATTATGGTTCAGATCGTATTTTTCCGCTAATTCTGCCTGTGCGTTTTCTGGATGTTGTGTATGGCGTTTGGGTGGATTCAAAGATCATACAACACTTTATATTCTCTCTTCTCCAACTATATAGGAGCCTTCAATAGGCTGATATCAGCAAGATCTGCTGAATGAGGATATCCAGTTGGTATGAAATAAACGTGATTTCACGTTTGTTTTGTAATTGTGTAACTCTGAGCGGTAATTCCGCGGCAGAAGTTAAGACCTAGAATAGGTCTGATCAGATGCGCCGGGCGAACGTCTCTAAGATGTGCCCTTTCCTGGACGTCAGGAAGCGTATCGGAAGTCAGGTTCTCTTTCGTGAGACTTGGAAATCGCAGTATCATTACTGCAACTCGGGTAAATGAACAGATAAGACGTTATCGTGTTCATAATCGGATATCCCGCAAGGAATCTCAATTGCATGCAAAGCAGAGCTTTGCAGGCCTTCACACGTTGCAATACACGTGGGTTGAACTCCCGTCTTTCCGTCCAGTGTGTCACACGCCCGCCTTAAACGGCGTTGTCTGCGTGTAAAACACAGAGACCGACAAAATGCGTCCCGCGGGTCGATTCCTCAAAAATTAGGAAGCCGGCGGTGAAAGAACGGCTGTCATATTGATGACAACCACAGCAGACGTCTTCTTTGCATAATGCAAGAGAAGGCACTAAAGGATTGATTAATAAATGAGAACAGTGAGACCCCGCGCAGGGTCCCTTGCATACTATCCCCGTAAACGGGCCAAGGGTATTGTACCAAAGTACCAGTCCTGGCCTGAATACAACGGACAGCCCATGCTCCAGGGATTTGCAGGCTATAAAGCCGGTATGACCCATGTGATCATGATCGACGATCACAAGAAGAGTCCGACTGAAGGTAAGGAAGTAATGGTTCCCGTGACCGTTATCGAGATCCCCGCCATGACCGTTGCCGCCATTCGTGTTTACGTTAAGGATACCTACGGCAAACACCCGCTTACCGAAGTCTGGGCAGAAAACCTCGAAGCACTCTCCGGCAGAATCACCAAAGCAAAGACCAACAACGCTGCAAAAGCAACGGAAAAGATCAATGCTGCAATTGGCGATGTTGTCGAAGTAATGGTGCTCATGTACACCAAACCGACTGAACTGACCGGTATCCCAAAGAAGGTTCCAGACCTTATGGAGATCCGTGTTGCAGGCGGCAGTGCACAGGAACGTTTTGACTATGCTCTTTCCATCCTTGGAACCGATGTCGATATGAAATCTCTCTTAAGTGAGGGCCAGTTTGCCGACATCACTGGTATCACCAAAGGAAAAGGATTCCAGGGTGCCGTCAAGAGATTCGGTATTACCCTTCGTAAGAGAAAGCACGCAAGAACCAAGAAGGAAAGACACATCGGAACTCTTGGTCCATGGACCCCCCACCACGTCCGCTGGCAGGTACCAATGCCGGGTCAGATGGGTTTCCAGCAGCGTACTGAGTTCAACAAACGCATCATCAAGATCGGTGAGAACGCAGACGAAATCAACCCGGCCGGAGGCTTCCTCCACTATGGTCTTGTCCGTAACAACTACGTACTGATCAAAGGAAGCATCCCCGGACCGGCAAAGCGCCTCGTCAGAATCCGGTCTGCGACCCGCATGGGTGAACAGAAGATTCAGGCACCGGTTGTGGAATATGTCAGTCTTCAGAGCAAACAGGGGTGAAATGACCGATGAAAGCAAATGTAAAAGCAATTAACGGCTCAGTCCTCCATGAAATCGAACTCCCGGCCGTTTTCGACGAAGCATACCGCCCGGACCTCATCAAGAGGGCCATCCTCGCATACCAGAGCGAACAGTACCAGCCGCACGGAGCAAATCCGTACGCAGGTCTGCGCACCTCTGCAGAAGGCTGGGGATCCAAACGTGGTGAAGCCAAGATTCCGCGTATCAAAAACGGAAGCCGCGCTGCAAAAGTACCGAACGTAAAAGGCGGTCACCCGGCACACGCGCCGAAAGCAGAGAAGATCCTTGTTGAGAAGATCAACAAGAAAGAGAAAGCAAAGGCAATCCGCTCAGCCATCGCAGCTACCGTTAACACCGAACTTGTCGCCGCCCGCGGCCACAAATTCGAAGGCGAAGCAGCAATCATCGTTGAAGACTCCTTTGAGCAGATCTCCAAGACCGCTGAAGTCAAACTTGCCCTTACGGCACTTGGACTTGGCGCCGATCTTGAGCGCGCAAGACTCTCCAGAAATATCCGTGCAGGCCGTGGAAAGACACGTGGACGCAAGTATAAGCAGGCAAAGTCCGCTCTTATCGTGACGTCCGGTGAATTCCTCGCAGGTGCGAATATCGCAGGAGTCGACTGCGTATCCGTCAATGCTCTGAACATCAACGTTCTTGCACCCGGAGCCGACGCAGGCAGACTGACCGTCTGGACCGAAGCTGCAATCAAGAAGTTCGTGGAGGCCTAATCATGACACTTGCACACCCCCTCGTAACAGAAAAAGCTATGGTCCTTTTAGAGAACTCGAACCAGCTCTCTTTCATCGTAGAAAAAGAAGCCGGCAAAGCATCCATCAAGGCAGCAATGGAGAAGAACTTCGGTAAGAAGATCGCCTCTATCAACACCATGATGACCTCTAAGGGAAACAAGAAGGCAGTCATTACCTTCGAAGAGAAAAACGCCGCTGAAGAAATCCTTTCTCAGCTCGGAATCGTGTAAGGTGAGATAAATGGGACACAGAATAAGTACACAGTCACGTGGAAAAGGCGGTCCAACCTACCGCGCCCCGTCGCACCAGTATAAAGCAGAGCTCAAACACTTTGGCTCCGCACTTGAGACCGTTCGAGCAACCGTCATCGACATCGAGCACGATCCGGCCCGTCACACACCTATCGCCGTCGTGAAAATCGAAGGCAAGGCAGCTGAAAAGAAAGAATACGCACTGATTACCGAAGGTGTCGGTATTGGCCAGGAACTTGTATGGGGACCTGAAGCCACTGTCGAAAACGGTAACTCGTTACCGCTCTCAGCAATTCCAACCGGAGTTGCCGTCTGCAACATCGAAGCACGCCCCGGAGACGGTGGTAAATTCGTTCGTTCAAGCGGAGTCCAGGCTGTTATCATCGGAAAATCTGCTGGTAAAGTCGGTGTCAGAATGCCTTCAGGAAAACCCAAATGGTTCGATGAGGCATGCCTTGCAACCGTTGGTCTTGTGGCCGGCGGAGGACGCGGTGAAAAGCCGATCCTGAAAGCAGGTAAACAGTATCACAAGATGAAATCCTCTGCAACCCGCTGGCCAAGAACCCGTGGTGTCGCAATGAACGTCATCGATCACCCATTCGGTGGTGGAGGACATCAGCACCCAGGTAAACCAAAGACTGTTGCACGTGGAGCATCTCCCGGTAGAAAAGTCGGATCTGTTGCAGCACGCAGAACAGGATACCGGAGGTGAACGTAAATGGCAAAGAAAACTACTAAGAGAATGCCAAAGCGGCGAGAGGAATATACCTATCACGGCTTCAATATCGAGCAGCTCAAAGCCATGTCCATGGACGAGCTTCTTGCTATTATGCCCAGCGGCGCACGCAGAAAGGTCCTTCGCGGATTTACCCGTGATGAAGAGGACGTTCGCGCGAAGATCGCTGAAGGTGACGGTGTCAGAACCCACAGCCGTTCAATGATTATCCTCCCCGAAATGGTCGGCAAGAATGTTGCCATCTACTCCGGTAAGGAGTTCGTTAACGTAGAGATCCCGGTCGAAGGAGTTTTCCACTACTTTGGAGAGTTCGCTCTGACCCGTAAGAAAGTTGCTCACGGAAGTGCCGGTATCGGTGCAACCAAGTCGAGTAAGTATGTTCCGTTGAAGTGATTGTTATGGCAAGAACAGAATACAGCAACAAACTTACCGGCGACAACATCGCCCGTGCAAAGGCGAACGAACTCGGCTGCTCTCCAAAGCACGCTGTGGAAATCGCTCACCTTGTCCGCAATATGATGGCAGACGACGCAGTTGCATACCTTGAACAGGTCATCGACCTCAAGCGCGCAGTGCCGTTCCACCGTTTTAACAGAAACGTCAGCCACCAGAAGAGCTTAAACGGCAAAACCTTCGGAACCGCAGCCGGCAGATACCCTGTCAAGGCAGCCGCCGAATACGTCCGTTTAATCCGCTCCGCACAGAAAAATGCAGAATACGCAGGTCTTGCACCGGAAAAGATGGTCATCGTCCACGCCGCTGCAAACAAAGGCCGCTGCATGAAAGGAATCTTCCCCCGTGCAATGGGTAGAGCTACCCCTAAGCACAGAGATTCCGTCAACGTTGAAATCATCCTCCGTGAGGTACAGTAAGTATGACAATCGAAAAGAAGTTCGTTGCAGACGGTGTCCGCAAAGTCAGAGTCGAGCAGTACCTTAACAAGGAACTCAAACGTGCAGGCTACGGAGGGATGGACATCGTCCGGACCCCTGTTGGAACTCAGGTCACGATCTTTGCTGAAAAGCCGGGTATCGTTATCGGTAAAGGCGGTAAACTGGTTCGCCAGCTGACCACTGATCTCAGCACCGTTTACGGCATCGAGTCTCCCCAGGTCGAGGTTCAGCAGGTTGCAAACCCGAACCTCAACGCCCAGATCATGGCAGAACGCCTTGCAAATGCACTTGAACGCGGATGGTACTTCCGAAAGGCAGGTACTTCCGTAATCCGTCGTGTCATGGACTCCGGCGCACTTGGCTGTGAAGTTATCATCGCAGGTAAGCTGACCGGTGCCCGTGCCCGTGTCCAGAAGTTCGTTGAAGGCTACATCAAACACTCCGGCGAGCCGTCAGAGTCGATTGTTGAGAAAGGCTACGCCACTGCTATCAAGAAACTCGGTATCATCGGTGTTCAGGTCAAGATCGTTCCGCCGGGAGCAAAACTTCCGGATCAGTTCGAGATCCGTGCCGACGCAGCCCCTGCTCCGGCCCGTGTCGTTGAGACTGATATCTTTGAAGAGTTCGATGCAGAGCTTGCAGCTGAACCCGAACCGGAATTTATTGAGGAGGTCTGAACATGGCTATCTTCAGAGCAAAAGAAGTCGCCCAGTTTTCCGATGCTGAATTAGTCGAGAATGAGCAGAAGCTCAAGATCGAACTGATCCAGAACTATGGAAAAGTCAGCGCCGGTGGTGCACCGGAAAACCCCGGAAAGATCCGGGAAGTTCGCAGAACTATCGCACGTATCAAGACTGAACAGACCAAACGTCAGGCATAAATCTCGTCTATGATCACTCCGCAGAATATACTCAGACACGAACTTATCGGTCTTTTAGTATCTGTGGAGTCTTCACCGAACAGATATGAAGAAGGGATTTCCGGTGTCATCGTCGATGAGACCAGAAACACCCTTCGGATTCATACAGGGAATGGCATTAAGTGCCTGGAGAAACAACGTAAGTTACTCCGGGTGACCCTCCCGGATAGTGTTCAGGTGATAATAGACGGCAATGCTTTGTCTGTTTCTCCAACGCGGCGCGTAAGTATGCGCGTAAGCCCATATCGCAAGGTATGAGCGAGACATGAGGGTTAATATGGCAAAAAATATCGGCTTAAATGTCGCAGTCCCGGAAAAGGATTGTGACGATGTAAATTGTCCGTTTCACGGCAGCTTACCGGTGCGCGGCCAGGTGATTACCGGTAAGGTCGTAAGCGAACGAATGCAGGGAACTGTTGTCGTGGAGAGGAGCTTTCTTCATAAAGTCCAGAAATATGACAGATATGAGAAACGCAGCTCCAAGATCCACGCACACATGGCTCCATGCCTTGACGCCAAAATCGGCGACGAGGTAAAGATTGCAGAGTGCAGACCACTGAACAAAACGACCTCCTATGTCGTTGTCGAGGTGACTAAGGAATGAGAGGCTTAACGTCCAAAATTCCGCGCGCACTTCAGACCGGCTCAAAGATGGTTTGTGCAGACAACACGGGCGCCCGTGTTGTACAGATTGTTTCCGTCTTCGGTTACCACGGTGTCAAAAACCGGCAGCCCAAGATGGGACTTGGAGACCTTGCGACCGTTACGGTCAAGAAAGGAACTCCGGACATGAAAAGAAAGCTCGTTCGAGCTGTCGTTGTCCGTCAGAAGAAGGAATTCCGTCGCCCGAACGGCCTCAGAGTATCCTTCGAAGAAAACGCAATGATCCTCCTCAATGAAAACGGCGATCCGCGCGGAACCGACATTAAAGGTCCGGTTGCCCGTGAAGTTGCCGAGCGTTTCCCAAAGGTTGGATCAATGGCAACCATCATTATCTAAGGTGAAAACATGGCACGTATTTCAAGCACTCAGCCAAGAAAGCAGCGGAAGTTCCGGTATAATGCTCCGATTCACATTCGTGGTGCATTCTTACACTCACCTCTCGCAAGCGATCTTCGCGAAAAGTATGGAAAGCGCAGTTTCCGTGTTGTTACCGGCGATACTGTCAAAGTACTTCGTGGTGAATTCAAAGGAATCGAAGGCGTTGTTGACGGCGTAGACGTCAAAAACACCAAGGTCCTTGTTCACGGAGTTTCTGTCAAGAAAGCCAACGGCGAAGATGTCCCAAGACCACTCGATCCGTCCAAGATAATGATCACCAAACTCAACACAAAAGATGCAAAGCGTTCTGCACGTCTTGAGGTGAAGGCATAATGACCCGAACCAAGAGAATGACTGCACCGGATGCATGGCAGATCGCCAGAAAAGAAAGCAAGTATGTCGTCAGCACCTCAAGCGGTCCGCACGACGGTTCAGCTCTTCCAATCGGCATCTGGCTCCGCGACCACATGCAGTTTGCATTAAACACCAAAGAAGTCAGAAAGATTCTGCATGACCGTCAGGTTGTCCTGAATGGTCACATCGTAACCGATGAACACCTCGGAATCGACGTCTTTGATATCATCAGCTTCCCGAAAATCGACAAGCACTACATGATCCTTGTTGACGAAAAGGGACGCCACAATGAATATGAGATCTCCGCAGATGCTGCAAAAGTCCAGCTCGTTAAAGTTGCAAACAAAACCACCATCAAAGGCGGCAAGACACAGATCAACTTAACCAGCGGTGCAAACTTCATCGGTGAAGATACCTGCAAAGGCAAAGACTCGCTCGTTATCGGCATCGCCGGCGACGACCGTTTCGCAGTCCAGCAGCACTTCCCGTATGCAGTAGGCAACATGGCAATCATCATCGGCGGACAGCACACGATGAAAACCGGAAAACTCGTGGAGATCCTTGTTCAGGAATCATCTCTGCCGAACCGTGTCGTCATCGAGGATGCTAACGGCGACAAGTTCGAGACCATTGAAGACTACGTCTACATGATCGGAACCACCGAGTCCTTCCTCAAAACCTGGGGTGTTGACGCATGACCGATATGCAGACTCCGTTCGTTGCAAAAGTCGTCGTCCACATGGGCGTCGGTGAAGCAGGTGAGCGTCTTGTCAATGCCGAGAACATCATGGCTGACCTGACCAAAGGTGCAAAACCAATCCGCTCCTATGCCAGAAACACTCTTCCGGCATTTGGTATCCGTAAAGGACAGCCGATCGGATGCAAAGCTACTCTTCGCGGCAAAAAGGCAATGGACTTCCTCGAGATGGCACTCAAAACCTACGCTGTGGAAAATGTTCTCCACACCCGTCAGTTTGATGCAACCGGCAACTTTGGTTTCGGTATCGAAGAACACACCGACTTCCCGGGACAGGCATATGACCCGAAGATCGGTATCTACGGTATGGATATCATCGCCGTCATTGAAAAGAAAGGAACCAGAACCGCACGCAGAAAAATCCAGCAGAAGAAGATCAACAGCAAACTCCATGTGGCTCGTGAAGAATCCATGAAGTTCGTTACTGAGACCTTCGGCATTGAGGTGGAGTAACATGGCAGCAAAAGACAACGGCAAAGTCCAGCAGAAAAAATATGGCCGCGGTGCAAACCAGTGTCAGCTCTGCGGACGTAAGCAGGGACTTGTGCGCAGATACAACATTTACTTCTGCCGTCAGTGCTTCCGCGAATGGGCACCCACCATGGGCTTTAAGAAGATGAACTAAGAGGTGAAGGAGAATGACAAAACAGAATCCTATCGCAGACGCAATGAGCGCTATCAAGAATGCCGGTGACACTGGTAAACTTGCAGTGACCGTTGAACCGGCAAGCCGCCTCTTTGGTGACATGCTTAAGGTCATGCAGGAATATGGCTACATCACCGGCTTTGAAAAGATCGACGACGGAAGAGGAGGTCAATTCCAGATTGCTCTCTCCGGCGGCATCAACAAATGCGGTGTAATTACGCCGCGTTTCTCGGTGAAAGTTGAGGACCTCGAGTCCTGGGAAACCAGATACCTTCCGGGAAAGGGCTTTGGAATTATCATCCTGACCACTTCCAAAGGAGTTATGTCCCACGAACAGGCACGTAAGCTCGGCATTGGCGGCGAGCTTTTAGGGTACGTCTTCTAAGGAGTGAAAACAATGGCAGAATTGATTTTCGAAATCCCGGAAGGCGTAACGATCACCAAAACCGGTGATTTCGTTACCGTAAAGGGATCCAAAGGCGAACTTACCCGCACAATGTACCACCCTGCGATCAGTATCACTGTCGCAGACGGTTCGGTCACGCTTGTAAGCTCTTCCGCAAGACGCAGTGTTTATGCACTGCTTGGAACCTACAAAGCACACCTTGGCGTCATGAGCAAAGGTGTATCCGAAGGCTACGAATACCATATGAAAATTGTGTACAACCACTTCCCGATCCAGGTCAAGGTTGCCGGCGACAAAGTCGAGATCGGCAACTTCCTTGGTGAGAAGCAGGCACGGTATGCAAACATCGTAGAAGGTGTCAAAGTCAAAGTCCAGGGCGATGAACTGATCTTAACCGGTATCAACCGTGAGACGATCGGCAACACCGCAGCAAATGTCGAACAGGCATGCAAGGTCAGAAACCGTGATCCGCGTGTGTTCCAGGACGGCATTTACATTACCAGCAGAGGCAACTAACATGGCGAGTGAAATCAAGAAACTTATCCAGGCTCGGGGAGCTAAGAAGTCATCCCGCTTTGCCCGCCAGTGCCTTCAGGCTAAAGTAAAACTGGCAGACAGCTGGAGAAGACCAAGAGGTCTCCACAGCAAACAGCGTAAGGATTACCGTGCAAAGGGTGCACACCCGGAAGCAGGTTTTGGAGCGCCGAAAGCAGTTCGCGGATTCCATCCAAGCGGATACCGCGAGGCTCTCGTCTTTACTCCGGCTGAGCTCAGCACCATCGATCCGGCAACTACCGCAGTACGCATCGGCGCAACTGTCGGCGGTGCAAAACGCAGCGTTATCCAGACCAAAGCTGCCGAACTCGGTATCAGGATCCTGAACCCGAAGGAAGCAAAAGTTGCCGTTACACCGGCTGCAAAACCTGCAGAAGAGGTGAAAGCAGATGAGTGATCTCGCATCCCAGCGCAGAATCGCTGCATCCGTTCTTGACTGCGGTGAAAACCGTGTATGGTTCAACCCGGAAAAACTCTCCGAGATCCAGAATGCAATGTCCCGCGAGGATATCCGCAACCTCATCGATGAGGGTGCGATCTCTTCCCACCAGAAGAAAGGCATCTCCCGCGGACGCGTCCGGGCCCGTATGGTCAAACGTTCCTACGGACACGGAAAAGGTCCGGGACGCCGGAGCGGTGCAAAAGGCGCCAGAACCCCGTCCAAGACCCAGTGGATCAAAAAGATCCGTGCCCAGCGTAAAGAACTCCGTGCTCAGCGTGAAGCAGGATCCATCACACCGACCGAATACCGCAGACTTTACCGTCGTGCAGCAGGTGGTCAGTTCCGTAACGTTGCTCACATGAAAACTCAGATTGAGCTCGTAACCTCCAGGAGGGAGTAAACAATGGCAATTAATGGAAGATATTTCGTTCAGTTCAGAAGACGCCGTGAAGGCAGAACTGATTACTACCAGCGCCAGCGTTTAATCGTTTCTGGTAGAAACCGTATGGTTGTCCGTAAGACAAACCGCCACATCATCATCCAGCTCATCGCAGCTCAGATGGACGGCGATTACACTCTTGTTCACGTCAACAGCCGCGAACTGGTGAACTTCGGATATAAAGGATATCTCGGAAACACCCCTGCCGCATACCTTACCGGTATGCTGTTTGCAGTTCGTGCACAGAAAGCCGGTTATGATGGTGCCATCGCAGATATCGGTCTGCAGGTCGCATCGACCGGTGCACGCGTGTTTGCTGCAATCAAAGGTGCCGTCGATGCTGGTTTCGACGTTCCGGTAGGAGAAGCAATTCTTCCGGACGATGACCGCTGCAGCGGCGCCCACATCGCTGAATATGATGAACGCTTTGCCGGTCTCGTTGAAAATGTCGAGGCTGCCAAAGACGCAATTATGAAGGAGCTGGAGTAATATGGCTTACGAGCAGGAAGTATGGGTCCCTGTAACCGGCCTTGGCAAGAAAGTCATGGCAGGCGAATTTGCAAGCTTCGATGAGATCCTTGCAAGCGGACAGCCCATCAAAGAGGCAGGCATTGTTGACGCAATGCTTCCCGATCTTGTTGACGAAGTCCTCTGCATCGATATGATGCAGCGTATGACCGACTCCGGACGTCGTATTAAGTTCAGAGCTGTGGTCGTCATCGGCAACAAGAATGGTTACGTTGGTTTTGGCCAGGGCAGAGATGTTCAGGTCGGAACGGCAATCAAGAAAGCAATCACAAATGCAAAACTGAACATTGTCAAAGTCCGCCGTGGATGCGGTTCATGGGAATGCGGCTGCGGTATGAAACACTCTGTACCAATGCAGGTCACCGGTAAAGCCGGCTCTGTCACCGTCACTCTCAAACCCGCTCCGAAAGGAATCGGTCTTGTGACTGGTGATGTTGGTAAGAAAGTACTTACCCTTGCAGGAATCCAGGATGTCTGGGTTTACACGAGTGGAAACACCAGAACTACCCTGAACTATGCAAAGGCAACCTACAATGCACTTCGTGAAACGAATCTGATTCGTATCGGAGGGCGTAAATAATGTATGCTGTCGTTCAGGTTCGCGGTGTGGTCAACACCCGCCGTGACATCAAGGAAACCCTGAAGATGCTCCGTCTTCACCACATCAACCACTGTGTTCTTGTGCCTGAGACCCCCGAGTACCTCGGTATGATCCGGAAAGCAAAGGATTTCATCGCCTTTGGTGAAGTTGACGCTGCGACACTCGCAACTATCCTCACCACCCGTGGAAGACTTACCGGCAACAAACCACTCACCGAAGAGTATGTGAAATCTGCAACTTCCTATGGAAGCATTGAAGAATTCGCATCTGCTCTTGTCAACGGTGAGATCCGTATGAAAGATGTTCCCGAATTGAAGCCGGTGCTTCGTATGCACCCGCCACGAAAGGGATACAAGACCACGAAACGCACGTATACCCAGGGCGGCGCCCTTGGTTACTACGGTACGGAGATCAATGATCTTCTGATCAAAATGAGGTAATTAGCATGCCAGTAAACAAGCGTTCAAAGTTCCGGGGGACCCGTACATGCGGTGGAGGTACTCACAAAAACCGCCGCGGTGCAGGTAACCGCGGAGGTCGTGGAGCAGCCGGATGGCGTGACCACAACTTCAGCCGCTGGTATCTTCTCGGGAAGACCGAGGGAAAACACGGATTTGTCAGTAAGATATCTGTAACATATGAGGTTCTTGATATTGGCGACATCGATCAGATGATTCCTGATCTTGTTGCCCGTGGAATTGCAACCGAAAGTGGAGATGTTATTACTCTCGACGCCGCACAGATTGGTGTGGAGAAGGTTCTCGGCGGAGGCAAGGTTACGCGTAAACTTGCCGTCACTGCTGAAAACTTCTCGGCCAGTGCTGTTGCGAAAATTGAGGCCATGGGCGGAACTGCCCAGACCTCTGAATAATTTTTTGGTGTATAACTCATGGGAGAACTGTTGGATCGAATGGAACCACTGTTGGCTCGTATGCCGGCAGTTAAGCCACCGGAAGGCCACGTCCACTTCAAAAACAAGCTGATGTGGACGGCTGCGGTGTTGCTGCTGTATTTTATTTTAACGAACATTCCGGTGTTTGGTCTTTCCGCCACATCAATCGATGTTTTTGAGTATTACCGTGCCCTTTTAGCCGGCGCACAAGGTACTATCCTGCATCTTGGTATCGGACCGATCGTTACCGCGTCAATCGTTTTGCAGTTACTCCGCGGTGCTGATCTGATCAAAATCAACACGTCAGACCAGCGCGGCCAGGTACTCTACATGGGTCTGCAGAAGCTGCTTATCTTCGTCATGATCATTCTTGAAGCTCTGCCGAATGTGCTGGGCGGATGGATGACTGCTGATGCTTCTGTTTCAGCATTTTTCGGCGGGAACGCCGGATTTGTGATGCTTTTGATCTTCCTGCAGATCTGTCTTGGGGGTGTTCTCGTCATGTTTATGGATGAGGTCGTTTCCAAATGGGGTATCGGTTCCGGTGTCGGTCTTTTTATCGTCGCAGGAGTCGCCCAGGGTCTTATCAACGGATTCTTCAATTGGGAAGCAACGACCGATCAGTTCGCTGTCGGGTTCTTCCCAAGATTGTTTCAGGTGATCGCTGATGGTTCAAACTTTATCGATTACTTCGGTCTTCAGCTTCTGGCTCTCGTAACAACTGTGGGACTGTTCTTCGTGATCGTCTACGTTGAATCGACCCGTATCGAGATACCGCTCGCTCATGCAAATGTCCGCGGCGCCAGATCGAGATTCCCGGTAAAACTTGTCTATGCAAGTGTTCTGCCGATGATTCTTGTCCGTGTGCTGCAGGCAAATGTGCAGATGGTCGGTATGTTCCTTTCGAGTATAGGATTTACTGCACTTGGCGAGTATAATGGTTCAACACCGATTAACGGCCTGATGTGGTTCCTGGCTCCGATCAACCAGCCTC
The DNA here is from genome assembly GCA_002498375.1 of Methanocorpusculum sp. UBA424. GTDB lineage: Archaea > Halobacteriota > Methanomicrobia > Methanomicrobiales > Methanocorpusculaceae > Methanocorpusculum. The sequence goes on along the minus strand of DAHC01000003.1, from coordinate 115,016 downwards.
AGGACTGGATGTGGTGGCTCTCTTCGTTCACCGGAACCGGTCATGCCGTATGGGAAGTTATTCTCCGTGTCGGTATTGATTGTACGGTGATGATTCTTGGAGGCGCCCTCTTTGCAATCTTCTGGGTCAAGACGGCAGGTCTCGATTCGAAGCATGTTGCCCGGCAGATTCAGAACTCAGGTATGCAGATCCCCGGCTACCGGAGGTCTCCGGCCGTTCTTGAACGCTATCTGGACAGATACATTCCCCGTGTAACTGTTATCGGAGGAGTGTTCATCGGTCTTCTGTCTGTTCTTGCGAACATGCTTGGTATCATCGGCTTTGTCGGCGGAACCGGTCTGCTGCTGACGGTCTCGATCATTTACCGTCTGTATGAACAGATCGCTAATGAGCAGATGATGGAGATGTATCCGTTTATGCGGGGCTTCTTCGACAAGGAATAAAGCAAATCCCCAAAAATATACCCATATTTCTTTTTTTGCAGAAAGCAAATCCTTGTCTAAGACCGCGATCTGTAAATTATCGCCGTGATCGTGAAAATACATTTATTAGCCTCCAAACCCAACCTTAGAGATACTATCTCCAAAGGAAGAGAATAACCATGTCAGGCAAAAAAGTAATCATCACCGGCGTTCCAGGCGTTGGCAAAACCACCGTCATTAACGCGGCATTTGATAAAATCACCGCTGAAGGTGTCAAATATCAGAATCTCAACTTCGGCAGTTTCATGTTCGAAGTCGCTCAGGCGGAAGGCCTTGCCACCGACCGTGACCAGATGAGAAAACTCGACCGTATTGCCCAGAAGCGTCTCCAGAAAACCGCTGCCGAGAAGATCGCTGCAATCGACGGCAATGTGATCGTCGATACCCACGCCTCGGTCAAGACCCCGAACGGCTATCTTGCCGGCCTTCCCGAGTGGGTCGTATCGGCAATTATGCCGGATGTGATCGTTCTCGTTGAGACCGACAACGATCAGATTCTGGTTCGCAGACTCTCCGACGAGACGCGTGTTCGTGACGTCGAAGGTTCGAAATCCATAGCTGAGCATCAGGAAATGAACCGTGCATTCGCCGCTGCATACTCCATGCTCACCGGATGTACGGTAAAGATCATCACCAACGCAGACTTCCTTTTAGACAAGGCAGTCGATGAACTTGCAGCAACACTGAGGTAACTGGTCATGGACAGAGCCGAGTTCAGCAAGAAATACAGTATGTATATAGCCCTTGCTGTAGTTTTTGGCATGATGCTCCTCTACGGCTGGGAAGAAGCCCGTCAGGTTATCGCCGGTGTTGTGAACATCGTTGTAGGTCCGTTTGCGGCCCTTGGTCTGCCGTTCTTTGCCCTTGTTCTGATCCTCGCCACCATCACGGGTTTTTACTCCTCCCTGATTCAGAAATACACCATGGATTATGACAAGATGTATGAAAATCAGGCAAAGATGAAGGATTTCCAGGCGAAATTCCGGGAAGCCCAGCTCTCCGGCGATGAAAAACTCATCAAGAAGATGCAGGCACGCCAGCAGGCAATGATGGCCGATCAGATGGAGATGTCCAAAAACCAGTTCAAACCGATGGCCTACATCCTGGTTTTAACTGTCCCGATCTTCTTCTGGCTGATCGAACACATCCCGACCGAAGCCCAGATGCTTGCCGATCCAAGTCTCTCGACCGCGATCGTTATCCCGTTTGCCGGACTTACCACCTACTTTGAAGTTTATCTCGGTTTCTTCCCGCTGTGGATTCTCTGGTATATGCTTTGCTCATTGGTAATGTCTCAGATCATCAGAAAGTCCCTGAATATCGGGGGTATGTAAGTGAGGATAACGATCAGCGGGTCGCCTGGATCAGGCACGACAACTCTTGGTCGTTCTATTGCTGAGAAGTATTCCTACAGATATGTATCGGCGGGGGAGGTGTTTCGCGGTCTTGCAAAAGAGCGGAATATGGATCTCGCCGCATTTGGAAAAATTGCCGAGACCGATCCTGCGATCGATCTGGAGATCGATGCCCGTCAAAAAGAGATCGGCGAGTCATCGGACGATATTATCCTTGAAGGCCGGCTTGCCGGCTGGATGGTGGAGAATGCCGATCTCAAAATCCTTTTGTGCGCCTCCCCCGAGTGCCGTTCGACCAGAATCGCGGCACGCGAGGGTCTGACGGAAAAGCAGGCATTCGAGTTGACGATCGAGCGCGAGGCCTGCGAGGCCGGACGGTATATGGAGTATTATGAAATCGATATTCTCGATTTCTCCCCGTATGATCTGATCCTGAACTCGGAAACCTTCAGCGCGAACGAGTTATTTGCGATTGTCGATGCTGCAGTCTCTGCGCTCCTGAAACGCGAGTAACTATTTTTTTTGATTTATCTGTTCAGCCGAAATTTCGGCGTAATTTTTCCCTCCCTTAACATGCGATATTTGGATCGGTTGGATCTGTGGGAAAGCCAGGTATTAGCCAGTAAAAAAAGTGAAATGAAGTTGATTTAGAATGAAGCGATCAGTGCTGTGATGATTCCGGTAAGGAAAATCCCGTCAAAGGTTCCGGCTCCGCCAATGGAAAGCATCGAGGTTTCCTGGGTGGGAACATCCTTTAGGTGCAGAAGATCTGCCCCGATCAGCGTCCCAAGCGTTCCGGCCACATAGGCGATCCCCGCTGCCGGAAGGCCGAATCCTCCGCCGAGAATCAATGCTGCCGCGAGCGTTACGATAGGTCCGATAAAGAACGGCGTAGCGATCCCAATGCCTCTCACGGGTTTTGCCGCCAGATAGACGCACACAGTGGTGATGATTAAAGCCGCCGCTATCTTTGCAAGATACCACGGGTCAGTGGATATGGTGCCGAAAGCCCCCATAAGTATGATGTAAACCGAGATCAGGATCGGGATCACTGCGCCCCCGATGTTTATGGATATCCGTGTCTTTCGTCCAGAAGACTCGGAGGTGTACGGTTCGGGTTCGAACCGGTCTGTCCGGTACATCTTATCATACATGGACGGAGCATACTGTCCGGTTGGTTTTCTTGGTGCCGGCTCATCATTTGGTTTTTGGGTTTTTGGTTTCAGCGTTCCAAGAGGAATATTGATAAAACTTCCAACAACGATTGCTATGATCAAAAGAACGATCATCCAGAATCCGAATCCCAGATTCCCAAGTGCTGCTCCGATCAGTCCGAAGAACAGTAAAGGTAATCCTATTACGACGAGGAGAATCAGGGCAAACAGGACCCAGATGGATATTGGGCTGAATATAAGTCTTGACACTGGTAATTGTTTTGTGAGGGCTGATATAAAATCTATCTGGTCACCAACCAATCGCTATCTTAATATTCTGTCATGTCATATTCATTAAGGTAATTTAGCCCGTTAGTGTAGTGGTCAATCATGGGGGACTCTGGATCCCTCGACAGCAGTTCGAATCTGCTACGGGCTACTTGTTTTTTCATCGTTTCAGTATGATCGGCAACCTCTATCTATCTCAAGGTCCTACTCTATTATATGAAACTTATTCGTGCACCGAATCTTGCACGGGCACATGAACTTGTTATCCGTTATATCCTGGAAAAAGGTTCTCTGCTGACCACCGAGAACGGCGAGGAGACGGTCGAAACCGATGAGATCTGCCTCTTCGTCGAAACACCGCTCGCCAAGCCGATGGTCTCGCCCTGCTCCAGATTTAAGGAGGCTTTTCTGGATGAGTATGCCAAAAATCTGATTGATGGTTCGGATTCGGTGTTTGAGTATGATTATCACGGACGGCTTTTCGACTGGGGCTGCGGTCTTATGCAGAACGGCGAGATCCATCAGGACCAGATCCAGTATATCATCGATAAATTACGGGAAAGCCCAATGTCCCGCCGTGCCGTCGCCGTCACCTGGTGTCCCCCGGTCGATGCAAAACTTGCGGACTGTCCCTGTCTTCAGCTGGTTCAGTGCGTTGTAAGAGACGGAAAACTGAATATGAAGATCGTTTTCCGGAGCAATGATATGCTCTCGGCCGCCGGTTCCAACATGTTCGCTCTTGCAAAACTCCAGGAACATATCGCAGACAAAATCGGGGTGGGGGTCGGAACCTACACGCACATATCTCTCGTACCTCATGTATATTATAAACGGGATGCAGCCGACATTCCGCCGTTTTGCGGGAAGGGAACACAGTTCACTCCGTGCATCGAGGTTTGCCGTGCATGCGGCGGATGCGCAAAAGCAAAACGCTAATTTTTTTTACTCTTCGTCTACGATGCTGTAAAATCCTTCTGTTGGTCCGATGATCAGATGATCCAGCAGTTTTATCCCGAGCAGTTCTCCGGCAGCCTGCATCTCTTTTGTTATTTTCAGATCCTGTTTGCTTGGATGCAGATTTCCGGACGGGTGGTTGTGAATCAGAATCATCGCTGCAGCCCGGTCCAAAATTGCCCCGGCAAACACCTCTCTTGGATGAATTTGCGATTCATTTACGAGACCTTTGGTGATGAGTCTGACCTTTAACACTTCATGTGCCCCGGACAATGTTACAGAAATGACGTTTTCCTGCGTATCATACCTGTACTGATGGACGAACGGCAGGACATCCTCTGCTTTGTGAATGACGGCAAACCGGTGAACGGGCGGAGGGAAACGGCGTGCGAGTTCCAGAGCGGCTATGATCTGGCATGCTTTTGCTTCTCCCATTCCGTTCACCCCGCAGAGATCTGCCACCTCCGTTTCATAGGTCTTGGACATCAATATTTTTCCGACCTTTTTTCCGATTTGGACTGCATCGCATCCCGGAATCCCTCTTCCGATGATCGCTGCAACCAGTTCTTCAAGTTCAAGACTTCCCGGCCCCTTGGCGATCAGTTTTTCTCTTGGTTTATCGATATCGGCGGTATTTTTCAGACTCATATCTACTTCTCTTTTGGCAAAGAGTATAGATAGTTGTTTCGCAGAATGTCTTGTTCCCAAATCTTTATCCGATTTTCTGAACAATTAATACTGTATGAACACCCAAGACTGTATTGACGCAGCATTTTCCGGCGAATCCCAGGCAAACCGCAAGTATAAATCCTACTCTGAAGCAGCAGCCGACGAAGGATACGATCATGTTGCCAAACTTTTCCGTGCAACCTCGGCAGCGGAAGAGATCCATGCCCGCAGACTTCTGCGTGTCGGTGGATACATCGGCAGCACAGTTGCCAACCTCGAAGCAGGACGTATCGGCGAACTTCACGAGACCAATGAGATGTACCCGGAGTTTGTTGCGATCGCAGAAAAGGAAGACCGTCAGGATGCCTTCATCACCTTCACGCACGCGATGAAAGCCGAGGCCGTGCACGCAGATCTCTATCAGAAGGCACTTGATGCAGTGAAAGCAGGCAAAGACTTTGATGTGAAAACCATCTACCTCTGCCCGGTCTGCGGAAACATCGAGATCAACAAAACCTCGGAACGCTGCCCGATCTGCGGCATTCCCGGCGAATCATTCAAAGTAGTCGAGTAAACCTTTGGTTTATTCATCTTTTTTAACCTGAAAATTATTATTCTTGGCAAGTATCATCTCCATTATCTTTATCAAATTTCTGGACAAAGTATCATATTATGAACACAGACGACTGTATCCTCAGTGCGTTTTCCGCAGAAGCACGCGTAAACCGCAAATATCACTCCTTTGCCAAAATAGCGGCCGGCGAAGGATATGATCATGTTGCAAAACTCTTTCGTGCAACCTCAGCAGCGGAAGAGATCCATTCACACCATCTTTTGAGCATCGGAGGATACCTCGGCACCACGGCCGAAAATATCGAGACTGGCATAATTGCTGAACTTCGTGCAAGCAATGAAAGTTATCCTAAGTTTATCACGATCGCAGAAAACGAGGATAGATCGGAAGCAGTTGTCACGTTCACGCATGCTATGAAAGCCGAGGCGGCACACGCCGTTCTCTATCGGGAAGCAGCTGATGCAGTAAAAGCAGGCAAAGACTTTGATGCGGAGATCATCTACCTCTGCCCGGTCTGCGGGAACATCGAGATCGACCGGACACCTGAACGCTGCCCGATCTGCGGTATCCCCGGCTCCTCGTTCAAAGCAGTTGAGTAAACCGTAGATTTTCTCTTTCCTTTTTAACCCAGAATTTATTATCCTTTGCCGCCTCTATTCATATAATGAATCTTTCCCGGTATGCAAGAGATCATTTCAGCTTGATACTGATCGCTCTGATATTTCTGGCAATCCTTGCCGTCTCGTGGAACTATATCTTCCTCCTCATCCTTGCATTGTCCGTGGCAGTCGTGATTATGCCGATGCATAGAAAGATGATCAAAAAAATCCCTGCAGGTCTCTCTGCCGGGATTTTGACAACACTCGTTCTCACGGTTATCATCGGCGTCTGTGCGGTCATCGTTGTGGTCATCAGCTCTGACTTTGAGTATTTCATGTCCATTTTCCAAACCATCATCACCTCCGTGACAAATCTTCTCCATCTGACCGACGGGAGCGATTTTTCCCTGCGTGTGGTCGAGGAGGTAAAAACCGTCATCCTCACTCTGTTTCCAAGTTTTGCTCTGGGCGCGGCGCAGATGGTCCCTGCCTTCATTATCGATATCATCCTCTTTTACGCTCTGGTCTATCTCTCGATCATCTTCGGCGACCGGGTTTGGGCTGATTTTTGCGGTATCGTTCCGGAGAGTTCGAGGGAAAACGTCTCTCTGATGGCAAAAAAGACCAAGGACATCCTCTTCTCGATCTATATCGTCCATGTCTTCATCGCATTCCTGACCTTCTTTTTGGCATATGCATTTTTCCTGGTGCTCGGCTACGGTCACGAGATATTCTTTTCCACGATGTGCGCTCTGTTTGCCCTGATCCCGGTCCTGGGTCCATTGATGGTGATCATTTTTGTCGGCGTCTATGCATTGTGTCTCGGTGATATCCGGGGCGTTCTTCTGACCGCGACCCTTGGCTATTTCCTGACCTGCGTTCTGACCGATCTGATCATCCGTCCCAAACTCACCGGTCAGCGGGTGAAGATCAGACCCATGCTGATGTTCGTCGGATTTTTCGGCGGGGCTATGGCTATGGGACTTCTGGGATTCGTTTTAGGTCCGGTCCTTCTGATCCTCGGGGTCACCGGGTATGAGATCTTCATCAAAGAGGCGGGAAAGAAAAAGCCGGGTGATGAAGTATGAAAAAACCCAAGTTTGATGCAAAGCAGTATGCAATGCTCCGTGAATGTTCCGGGGAAAAGAATTTCACCCGATGGAACGCGTGGTATGCCGTTCATCTGAAAGAGACCATGTACCTGAGAAGTACCGATGCATACGGCGCCCATCTCGAAGGCGGGGATCTTGCCTACTGGTTTTTGGAAGGTGCCGATCTCAGGTTTGCGAATCTGAGAAATGCCGATCTCTCATACTCCTATCTGAAGTCAGCCGACCTCTCGTATGCAAATCTTGCCGGTGCAAATCTCTGGCGTGCCTATCTTTCCCGGGCGGTTCTCGACGGCGCCAACCCGGATGCTGCCATCTATGATTCGGCAGGTAAAATCAAATGCGATCCTGCCCAGGTAGCAAGGCTGAAAGCCGACGTTCCCTCCTGGAACACGTGGTATGCACACGAGATCGCGAACAAACCGGATGACACCCGGGTCTTTGGCGCGTATCTGGAAGAGGCCTCGTTTGTGGGTCTGGATCTTTCGGGCGTGCATCTCTCCTACGCCCATCTGGAAGGTGCCGATCTCAGGCATGTGAACTTTACGGGAGCTGATCTTACCCATGCCCATCTTGAGGGGGCGGATCTCTGGAAAGCCGATCTTACCGGCGCTGATCTGCGTTTTGCCGAGCTTGGGGGTGCAAACCTCGCCGGATCCGTCAAAGTAAACACCTTGTTTTAAACCGGGCGGCGAAACCATAAATAGTTCCAGCAACTGATACGTTAGTATTATGGTAATGGGTTTTAGCGAAAACCTCCAGAATTCAATGGAGTATGCAAACACTGCATTCAAAACATTCGGCAGCTGGTTTGTCCTCATCCTTTTGTACGCGGTGATGTTTGCCGGTACTGTCATGCTGATCCTCGGAATGATTTTCCTGATGGGAAGTCTCATCGCCGTTTCCGCGCCGATGATCTCAGCGGCGGCAGATCCTGCTATGATGACCGATCCGATGATGGATCCGGCATTCGGCATAATCGCTTCGATCTCGGTCTTTTTGTTCATTCTTGGAACGATCGTCACGATCTTTGCCAGCATCTTCATCTACGGATTTATGATGAGGGTCTACCGCGGGGGAGAACTTGCCTTAAACAACTGGGGCAAGATGTTTGTCGAGGGTATCCTCGCACTGATCATCCTCTTCATCTACATGATTCCCTACACGGTTGTATCCACGATAACGGTGCTTGGTCCGATGGACAACATGGCATATCTGATCATCGTTGCGATCATTATCCCGACCATTCTTCTGATCATCTCGATGATGGTTGGAATGATGGGTGTCATAAAATTCGCAAAGGAAGAGAGTTTCGGCGCAGCATTCCATTTCAACGAACTTTTCAGCATCATCGCAAGGATCGGGTGGCTTCGATATCTTGGCTACATGATCCTCATCAGTCTTATTGTCAGCGTCGCAGAACTTGTTCTTCTCTGCATCCCGTTTGCCGGCAGTGTTCTGCTCGTTGCAGCCATGCCGTTTATCGTGATCGTTACTTCCCGGTTCTTTGCCAATCTCTATGATTCGGCTATGCCGGCAGTAACCGAATAACTCCCCTTTTTTTTAATCTCCAGACGTAATGCGGGCTTGCCATACACTGATCTTCCCTTCCCGGACATCAGGTATTATCAGATTTGAAAACACATACGTACAGACACATCTAATAGCAGGTACCAATACATGGAAGAAAAAATACATGAGAAGATTCACTGGGCCGATGCAAAGGCAGCGCAGGTTGCGGCTGACGCCCCTCAGCTGATCGCCACCGGCATAACTCCCTCCGGCCCCATCCATCTGGGAAATATGCGTGAGGTCATGACGGGAGATATGATCTACAAAGCTCTCCTCAAAAGGGGAGTTGAGGCCGAACTTGTTTATATTGCAGACGACTTCGATCCGCTGAGAAAAGTCTACCCGTTCCTTTCCGACGAATATCAGAAGTACATCGGCTGGCCGGTCAGCGACATCCCGTGTCCCTGCGGAAAACACAAAAGCTATGCAGAGCATTTCCTTGATCCCTTCCTCTCGGCGATCGAGGAGCTCGACATCCACCCGCGAATCATCCGAACCAGCGAAGCTTACCGATCCGGCATGTTCACCGAACAGATCAAAGAAGCACTCATCCATGCTGAGGATATCAAAAAGATCCTTGAAGATGTCTCCGGCAGAAAACTCGAAGAGGGCTGGACCCCGTATTATCCGATCTGTGCAGCCTGCGGCACGATCTCCCGTGCAGCGATCCTCTCCCACGATATCGAAAACCATACCGTCACCTACAAATGTCCCTGCGGACACGAAGGCGTCTCCGACTACTCGAAAGGCGAAGGAAAACTCGTCTGGCGTGTCGACTGGCCGATGCGCTGGTCCGTACACGGCGTGACGGTCGAGCCGTTTGGAAAAGACCACGCCTCGCCCGGAGGATCCTATGATACCGGGAAGATCATCACCAAAGAGATCTTCGGCTACAATGCCCCGGTTCCGGTAACCTATGAGTGGATCAGCCTGAAAGGAAAAGGCGAGATGCACTCATCAAAAGGCGTCGTCCTAACGATCCGTGATATGCTCGACATCGTGGCGCCGGAAGTGCTCCGCTATCTGATTGCAAAAACCAAACCCGACAAGACCATCGCGTTTGATCCGGGAATGGGTCTGCTCCGTCTGATCGACGAGTATGACAAAGCAGCCGTTGCCGGAGAGTCCCGCGAGTATGAACTTTCCAAAATCGCTTCCCCTCAGACAACGATTCCGTTCCGTCATATGGTGACGGTCGTTCAGATCGCACGGACCGATGATGCCGTCTTCGATATCCTCAAACGCAGCGGATACGAGATCGTCGACAAAGATGCCGTTCTCGATCAGGCAAACCGTGCCAAAGTATGGCTTGAGAGGTATGCTCCCGAAGACGCCAAGTTTGCTCTTGCCGAATCTCTTCCGGAAGTTGCCGCCAATGAAAAGTCCGAGGTCAAAGCAGCCGTAGTTGCCTACGCAAAAATCGTCACCGATTCCGAGTGGAAAGCCGATGTTCTTCACAACGCGGTCTATGATGCGGCAGAGGCAGCCGGCATAACCGGAAAAGAGGTCTTCACGGGTATCTACCGGGCTTTCCTCGGAGCAGATCGGGGACCTCGTCTCGGCTGGTTCCTCGAGGCGCTTGGCCGTGAAGAGACGCTGAAACGTCTTCTTGAGATGTCGTTATAAGTATGGCGAAGGACAAACTACCGAGAAATCTCTCCGACGGCTGCAAACTCTGCTACATCGGGGCAAAGCTGGTCCTTTTCATTACCGGACGGTGTGATCGCGACTGCTGGTACTGCCCTCTTTCTGAGGAGAGAAAGGATATCGATGTGATCTACGCAAACGATCAGAAGATCACCACGCCTGAAGAGGCGATCGTCGAAGGCGAAGTGATGGATGCTCTCGGGACCGGTGTCACGGGAGGAGAACCTCTTCTGGAGATCGAACGGGTCGTCGAGTTCTGCTCGGCACTCAAAAAACATTTCGGCAAAGATCATCATATCCATCTTTACACCGGCCACGCACCAACCGAAGAGGATCTCGCCGCCCTTGTCGGGTACGTTGACGAGATCAGAATGCACCCTCCCCACGAGATTTGGAAAGATATTCTGACCTCGCCCTACGTTCAGTCAATCGCGAATGCGAAAAAGATGGGGTTCTCGGTCGGTTTCGAGGTCCCCTCTCTTCCGGGTCTCCGGCATTTCTTCCCGCTTCTCGATTCGGTGGACTTTTTCAACATCAATCAGCTCGAGTGGGGCGATGCCTGCGCCGATAATATGCGTGAGAGAAAACTCGAAACGGAAAACCCTCTCTGCAATGCGATCAAAGGTTCGACCAAATGGGCCGGCGAGATCAACGGCCACCCGAAAGTCCATTACTGTACATCCACCTTCAAGGACTCGGTCCAGCTTAGGGAACGACTCAAGCGTATCGCCATGAACTCTGCCCGGCCGTTTGATATGATCACTGAGGACGGAACCGTGATGTACGGTTCAATGGAGGTGAAGGGGGATCTTGAAATGATTCTTCCGTGTCTCCGCGCCGGAAGTTATTATGAGGAGATGGAGGATGGGACGATCGAACTCGACTGGCAGCAGATGCGAAAGATCCCCCGCAAGTTCGGCGGCGAACGCAAAATCATCGAGCGGTATCCAAACGACGGGATGATCGTAGAGGTGATCCCCCAATGAGTCTCCGGTCCTTAGCAGAAAACCTGTATGTTCGCAGGCTCACCCGGCAGCTGACCCACGTTCCGACCCATGTAGCCATCATTCAGGACGGAAACCGGAGATATGCAAAGGCGCGCGGAAAAGACCCGGCGTTTGGTCACCGTGCCGGGGCAGAGGTAACGATGAAGGTTTTCGACTGGATGGAGGAGCTTGGGGTGATCCACACCACATTTTACGCTTTTTCCACCGAGAACTTCAAGCGTTCGCCCGAAGAGGTGAATGAGCTTCTGGAACTTTTTATCGAAAAGTTCTCGGAGATGATTAAAGACCAGCGGATCTATGACAAGCAGGTGAACATAACCGTGATCGGAGACCGGTCTCTCATCAACGACCGGCTTTTGGAAAAGATCCGGGATGTCGAGGAGGCCACAAAGGATCATCACCGGTATTATCTGCATTTTGCCATCGCCTACGGCGGACGAAACGAGATCCTGGAGACAACGAAGTCGATCGTCGCAAAGGTACGTGCCGGCGCGTTGTCGCCCGATTCGATCACGCCGGACTGCGTGACCGAACGTATGTACCCGGAAGTGGAGATGCCCCCTGTTGATCTGATCATCAGAACGGCAAATGACAAACGGACCTCGAACTTCCTTCCCTGGCTTGCGAACGGGAACGAAGCGGCCGTCTGTTTCTGTGTTCCGCCGTGGCCGGAGTTCCGGTACGTGGATATGGTCCGAGCTCTTCGGACATATGATCAGCGGATGAAGTCCTGATTTTATTTTCTCTTCATTCCTCTGAGAATATTTTTTGCCTCTTCTTCCGCCCGGTAGGATTCGCATATCTTCTGGATCGCTTTGTTGTAGGTGGCGTTATCCAGCGAGGAGTTTTCCAGATATGCATGGGTGATGTTTGGAAACTTCACATAACATACTGAAACCGCCCAGGCAAGTGCCATTTTGACGTAGTATCCTTCGTGCGTGATTGAATCGAGCTGCTCCAGAACTGCTGGGATGTGTTTTTCATCCACATAATAGGACAGAAGCATCACAACTCCAAATCGAACGAAAAATTCTTGGTCTGAATCAAGATACGGCTGGATAAATTTCCAGAATATGTCCTGATGTTTTTTGGTGATCTTCAGCCCCATAACGGTTGAATCATTGATCGACCAGTTGTCTATTTTCGGGATAAAATATTTGAGCGCCGCAATTATCTCATCCGGCTGGCCTTTCGCATACCCGATAACAAGGCCCTGCAGCATGATCTCTTCAAAGGAGTCATCGGTTGCTTCTTTCAGATATTTCTTCCAGTCGCCGGCGGCAATTCTTTTTGCCAGATCGCGAAGGTCCGGGATTCGAACCCCGATCATATTATCAGCTCCCGGAATGAGACCGCTGGAGAATGTACGGTATTTCGAATCAGAAAGCCGTACGAGTTCCGATTTTATATCCAGATTATCCGCGTGCTTTCGTGATTGCTTCACCTAATGCTCTCCCTTTTTCGTATGCTGCCTTCAGCACGTCTGGTTTGGTCTCTATTTTCTTAATGTTGTCCATATCGTTCTGCAGAAGTTCATCAAAATATTTCGTGTCGATGATCTGGCAGAATGCCTTCGCGGTAAGCACCGGTCCGATGAACACATCCGGCGTGTTCATCCCGGAGATGCAGATGAACAGGGTTTTGCGGATCTTTGCATGTTCATTGGAGATGAACGAATTGTTCCGGTGATATTTCGCCATGTAAAACGGCTGGCATCTGTCCATAAAGGATTTCAGCTGGCCGGGGATCCCGTAGGTCATGACAGGCGTTGCGATAATGATCCCGTCGGCCTCTTTAAGCAGAGTAAAATACTTCTCTGCTTCATCCCGGATGACACAGGTCTCTTTTTCCATACAGTGATAGATCTGTCTGCATCCCGAAATATTCGCCTGGACGACATCCACTCTCTCAACACTGCACCCGGCCTCTTCTGCGCCGCGGATCGCTTCGGTTAACAGTTTGTCGGTGTTTCCGCCGAAAACATTGCTGCCGAACAAGGCCACGATCTTTTTCTTCATTGTTGAATGATATGCGGTGCGATCTATAAAAATGTGCTTCTATACATAGAATAATTATCTTGACGGACAATATTTCGCTGAATAAAAAATGTCATTCGAAGAAAAAAAAGGCACCTGCGGGTGTCAGGGGCAGATGAAGCAGCTTGAACATAATATCGGACATGTTCCGGTGTTTTTCAAAGAACTCGCGGACACCGATCCGCTGATGCATGAAGCCGTTTTAAAACTGGATAACTACATCTGGTCGGACGGATCTCTGACGAGAAAACAGAAAAAACTGATCGCGATCGGTATTGCGGCCGCGATGAGAGACGATCATGCTCTGCGTGCCCAGCTCAACGGAGCCAGGATGGTCGGCGTTACCCTGGATGAGGTGGAAGAGGCACTGCGTGTATCCTATATGCTTGCCGGCATGCCGTCCTATGTTCACGGAAAGTACGTGGCAAAATCTGTTTTTCAGGAGTGAGGTAACCCTCACCCATTGATTTTATCTGATTTCAGATCGAAACGTAATTCATGATTCTCTCACTGCCGCTTGCATTGTCGGCATTTCTGGTTCTTATCACCTTTCTCTATGCTTGCTGGCAGGATCTGAAGACCCGTACGATCTATGCAGTGACATGGTATCCGGCTGCCGTTGCCTGTGGGGTTCTGGTTATCTGGTTCTGGATCGAAAATTTCTCGGCACCCTGGGCAAGATATGTCTTACTCACATCAGTTTTCATAGCTCTCCTGATGTTTTTTTTCACCTATTTCGGTCTCTTCGGCGTTGCGGACGGAAAAGCCATGATCCTTTTATCACTCGCGGTCCCGATAACTCCGTTTGCCGGCTGGATCTTCCCTTCTCTTGCCGTATCATCTCTGGTGAACGGTGCGGTTTTTGCGCTGATCGTTCCGGTTGTTTTCCTTATTCGAAACGTTGTCTTAAAAAATAAAGCGCCGTTCTGGCTGATGTGTTCGGGAAAACCAGTCCCTGGAGATTCCATCACCACCTATTTCGGATTTGTATCCGAAGACATCACCGAAGAGAACGGGATCATTTCACGGAAATTCTGCCGCGCACACAGCTCGATCCGTGCTCTGAAAACCCAGTCGGGACTGTCCATCCGTAATCTCCGCGAGGATCCAAAAACCTATGCCCGCGAGCTTGCTCTGTATGCAAAAGCCGGCGATGTCTGGATATCATACGGCGTTCCGTTTATGATCCCGATCACGGTCGGGTATGTGTTTGCTCTCTTCGGATTTTCGCTGGTGGATATCGTACTTGGAATCCTTGTTCTGTAAGAAAGCGGATTAGCTGAAAAGAGAGAAAAAATTGGGATGTTCAGATGAGATTATAGAAGGTATCTCTCTGACAAAGCTTCCGGCCGATGTCTGCACACATCAGTTCCATATCCTCGGGACTGAAGTAATCCGATTCATCCCCGCCGCCGGCATCCTTTGAAAGGGCGTCCACAAACATCGTTCCCCCGACATCGTTTCCTCCTGCCATCAGAGACAACTGGGTGATCTTTCTTCCGATCTTCGACCAGGGGACCTGGATGTTGTCGAAGTTGTCCAAAAACAGCCGTGAAATGGCGATCAACAGAATGTCTTCACGCCCTGTTGCATCATGGTTTACGATTCCCGCCCGCTCGAGCGGGGTATTTTTGTGCAGGAACGCCAGCGGCACAAGTTCGGTAAACACACCGGTTTCGTCCTGGACGTCGCGAAGGACCGAGAGATGGCGTGCCCGTTCCTCTGCCGTCTCCACCGATCCGTACATAATCGTGGAAGTTGCCCGAAATCCAACTTCCGAAGCCTCTTTGATGATCCTGACCCACTCTGCGGTGGAGAGTTTTTTACTGCAGATGATGTTTCTAACCCGGTCGACGAGAATCTCCGCCGCCGTTCCCTGGACTGAACCGAGTCCCGCTTCTTTCAGGCGAATGAGCGCTTCTTTTGTTGTAATGCCGCTTTGGTTCGCTGCAAACAAAATCTCATCCGGGCTGCATCCGTGAACATGGATGCCGGGGATCTCTTCGTGGAATGTCCGGATCATCTTTTCGTAACTTTCGATGGTGAATGCCGGATGGATTCCGGAAAGATACGAGACCTCGGTGACCTTTTTTCTGCCCGCCTCTCTTGTATGCTCCCGGAACTCTTCATCCGTGAAGCAGAATGCCTCGGGATCGGTACTCTTTCGTCCGAATGCACATAACCCGCAGCAGTTTTTGCAGATGTTGGTCATGTGGATGTTCATGTTTCGGACATATGTCACGACATCGCCGTTTTTTCGTTCGCGAATGATATCGGCGGCCTCGGCAATCTTCCATATATCCCGGTTTTGCACCGAGAACAGGAATGCAGCTTCATTTTCCGTGAGCCGTGCGCCTCCAAGGACATCATTCAGAATGGTGGTGACGTTCATTTTTTCTTTCCTTTCGCTTTGGTCTCTTTGTTCTTCTTCAGCTTTCTGCTGACGAGTTCAATGATAACGATGATGAGTACCACAATCAGGGCTGACTCAAACAGATGCAGCGGTATAAAACCGATCAGAGGGATCGCAAACAATGCTTTTCCAACGATCCACTCCTCTTTGACCGGCTGCATCCTCCCGTAGGCCGAAAATATCGCATCCTGATCGTAAAGTTCGTTGTTGTCGCCTTTGGTCACGTATCCTGCATGGGCCGCATCGCCGGTAAATCCCGCCTCTTCTGCAACCGATGCATTGATCCATGTAACGGCCCGGTGGATGATAGGCGTCACGCCGGTTACCCCGTTGGGCTGATAGACGATCACGTCTCCGTATCCGCCAAACGAAACCGTCCCCGTTTCCTGTGCCTCGACCATCGTCATGAATCCGCCGTATCTGTTCTCGTCAACGACAAACACGAGGTCATTGACGTTCAGATTCGGGACCATGCTTTCCGATTCAACGGCGACCATAGCAGGCCAGGTTCCGGATACTGCAAATAACGCACAGCCGATTGCTGCAACAACGATGAAAACGAGCAGGATATCCCTGATAAAATTTACTTTCGGATCTTTCGATTCGGGTAATTTTGGAATGGAAAGTGACATTGTTGTAGTATCTTATTCATTCATGAAAGGTATAGATGTTTTCCCCTCCGGCTTTCTTTCAGGTGCCGAATCTTCTGCCGCGCATCTGGTAGTCGCGAAGGGCCCTAAGATAATCTACTTTTCGAAAGCCGGTCCAGTTGATGTCGGTAAAAAACAGTTCGGAATACACTGACTGCCAGATCAGAAAGTCGGTGAGATGGTTTCCGCCGGTTTTTATGACGAAATCCGGGTTGACCTGGAATATGAGGTGCTTTTCTATCATATCCTCCGTGATCTCAGCCGGTTCGATGTCTTCTTTTGCAATTTTGATGATCGCGTCGGTGATCTCTTCCCGTCCGGTTTTGCCAAGAACGATCAGGATCTCGGGAATTCCGGTCCCGATTATCGTATCATGTTCCGGCGTACTTACCCGTATCGTGGTTTTCTTCCCAAGTTCTTCGAGTCTAAGCAGCCCCTCGATTCGCCGGGCATCATCCGTACTGATGTGAAAAATAATCTTTTTGATATCGGGAAACTCTTTCGTCCATGTATAGACTTCCTCTATTTTCCCCGAATCAACAAGTACATCCTCATCGCTCAGCATGAAACATATCTCTTTTGGAAATGTCTTGAGGTCTCGGGAAATCAGGTACTCATAAAGGCGGTATATCATGAGATAGTACTCTATTGCTTTTCTCTGCATATCAAATTCGTGTATTATGTATCTTCTTGTGTGAGCGGTATGTATTTATATACCCAGATACATACTAGAGAACATGCTTTCACCTTCAGATCTGCGAAAGGAGATTGAGAGACGACTTCGCAGTTATCTATCTCGTGACAAGTCAGGAATCAGAAAGGCGCTTTTACGTCTGCTCATTCGGGCAAAGTCCATGACCGTTCCTCAGATTCATGAAGCGCTTTCGACAAAGTTTGACGTAACCTATCACTCCGTTGCATCGATGGTCGGGATTGTTGCATCAAAACTAGGCATCCTGTCTACCCACAAAATGAAAGACGGCTCCCTTGGCGTCTACGAACTCAAGATGCAGTATGCCGATCTAGTCGAGCAGGTAGTTGCATCCACCTGAACGTTCAGGCTGGATTCATTACCAACTTTTTTCATCATATACTTCCCATCAATATTAAATGGATACTGAGCAGGGTGGCCCTACCCCTCTTTCTGATATTACCGTCACGGATGAGGTCATCGCGTATATGGATAGTCGCGGTGGGGATTTTCGTATAAGCACGTCATGCAGCGGTCCGATTTTGATGCCGGTGCGGATACGCCCGGCAAAATCATCCGACATTCCGATTCGGGCAGGGAATCATGTGATCTTCATCTCCAGATATCAGATCCAGTGGATATCTGAGATAACGATGCGCCTGGTTCCGCGGCTTCTTTTCGAAGACGGCGATTATGGTTTTTGAGGAGCTTGAACATACTGCCGATATCCGTATGAAGATCTCGGCTGCCGATCTGCCATCTCTGTTTTCAGAGAGCGGTTTTGCTCTGGCAAAAATTCTGTACGGAGCGTATCCTGTAGAAACACCTACGGATGTATTTTCCATCCATGCCGAAGGAAAAGACCGCGAGGAACTGATCGTGAATTTCCTCTCGGAACTTCTCTTTCTGACGGAAACAGAGTATCTTGTCCCCCAGAAATTTACTCTCTCTGTCGTAGACGCCGTTTGTGGTACGGTTGAGGGTGTTCTCTTCGACAGAAAAAAGCATGCCGGCGGTACCGGGGTAAAAGGTATTTCCTACTCGGGGTTATCGCTCACCAGAACAAAAACAGGATATGAACTGATAATCATTTTCGATATCTAACACATCATGAACGATCAGATACAGCAGATTACTACGAACGAGTGGGAGATCCCACGAGGTTTTGTTCCGGGGATGCGTGTTCCCGGACGGTTTTTCCTCTCGAAAAGCCTTGCAGAGACGCTTGAAGACGGAGCTCTCACCCAGCTTGCCAACGTGGCGACGCTTCCGGGCATCCTCCGGTATTCTCTTGGGATGCCCGATATCCACTGGGGCTACGGTTTTCCGATCGGCGGTGTGGGTGCCTTCGATGCCGATACCGGGATTATCTCTCCCGGGGGCGTGGGCTTTGATATCAACTGCGGGGTTCGGATGATCACGACCCCGCTTACTGTCTCCGATATTCCTGATATGAAAGAACTGGTCGAGGATCTTTTCAACGCCGTCCCAACAGGCGTTGGTTCGAAGAGTCCGATCCGATTGTCCCAGAAGGATCTCTCGAGTATGCTCGAAGACGGCGCAAAGAACGCGGTTGAAATGGGATACGGCATGGAATGCGATATCCCGAGGTGCGAGGAAAACGGCGCAATGGACGGGGCAAAGCCGGAGCATGTCAGCAAAAAAGCCCGGCAGCGGGGCATCCCTCAGTGCGGAACGCTTGGTTCCGGGAATCATTTTCTGGAAGTCCAGGTCGTCGATGACATCGTCGATGAGGCGACGGCAAAAACATTCGGCGTGGCTAAAGGGCAAATCTGCGTGATGATCCACTGTGGTTCACGAGGCCTTGGACATCAGGTCTGTACGGATCATCTGCAGATTCTCGAGTCGGCATCAAAAAAATACGGCATAGACCTTCCCGACCGTCAGCTTGCCTGTGCTCCGCTCTTCTCTCCCGAAGGGGAAGCATATTTCGGTGCAATGGCGGCTTCTGCGAATTATGCATGGGCCAACCGTCAGATCATCACCCACATCGTCAGGGAACTTTTCGTGAAAAAATTCCGGATCGCTTACGAGGAGATGCCCCTTGTCTATGATGTCGCCCACAACGTGGCAAAATGGGAGGAGCACAATGTAGATGGTGTCCGGCGAAACGTCTGTGTTCACCGGAAAGGAGCGACCCGGGCATTTGGTCCGGGCAGAGCGGAAGTCCCTCATGAATTCCGTGCTTCCGGTCAGCCGGTTATCATCCCTGGAAGCATGGGGACACCATCCTATATTCTGGCAGGAACGGACGGTGCCATGGAGAAAACGTTCGGGAGTACCTGCCATGGTTCAGGCAGAGTGAAAAGCCGTTCTTCGGCGAAAAAGAGTCAGACCGGCGAAGAGGTCGCCAACGCCCTTCTCCGGCAGGGCATCATCGTTCGAGCGCCGAATCAGGCGGCGATCGCCGAAGAAGCGCCGGATGTGTATAAATCCAGCAGCGAAGTCGTTCAGACCGTGCACGATGCCGGAATCTCGCGGATCGTTGCCAGAATGAGACCTCTTGGAGTGATAAAAGGATGACCGTCGCCGTATTCTGGGATTCGAAGATGGCGTTCCATCGTCTGGTCGAAGATTCAGCCTGTCCCTGCGAAGCCGTCACGCCGCTTCTGCTTTCGGCACCGTTCTACCGGGGAAAATACACCGGCGTCATTATCCCGACCGGGTTTGGCAATACCTCATACTCGAAACTTCTTCCGGCTCTCCGTGCATGTTCCGGGCGTATCGAGCGGTATCTTGAAGAAGGCGGAAAACTTCTCGTTTTTGGAGCGGCCGATGCCTCACCGAACAGATATGACTGGCTTCCGGTTGACGTTGAGTATCATTATGCGTTTGGCGAACACTGCCTTGATGTTGATACCTCCTCTCCCTGGACATCCCTCTTCGATGGATACGACACAACCAATTTCGCTGCCGACGGCTGGTTTGAAACCTACGAGGGCAAACCTCTCGCGACGGCGGAAAACGGCTGCCCTGTCTTAATCGAGTGCCCCATTGGAAAAGGCACGCTTCTCCTTGCAAGCACGCATGAATATCCGAGCTGTACATTTCTCAAAAAATTTTCCGAAGGGGACGCCGTTTCTTTCTAACCGCAAAGATACCTGTCTTCAAACGAAATCTTCTTCTTTTCAGATGGCATAACAAGTCATATATCCATTTTGGAGTCAAACCCTCATGACACACGTAATATTCGATGTTCTGCATATTCTGGACGAAGCCGGAATCGACCAGCCGGTTGCCGGAAACGTTATCAGTGAACGCCTGGGCATATCCCGGACTGCCGTCTGGAAATATGTCAATCTTCTGCGTGAGGTCGGATATGTTATTGATGCCTCGGCAAAAACCGGATACACGCTTCGGAAACGTACATGGTTATTACTCCCGTATGAGGTCAAACGGCATCTCAAAACCAAGGTCATCGGTCAGGAGATGCACCATTTCGAGCAGGTCCCCTCAACGGATGCACTTGCCCGGCAGATGATGCATGAGGTCGGAGACGAAGTTCAGCCGGGAACGGTCCTTATCGCCGAGCAGCAGACCGGCGGTCTTGGCAGAATGAACCGCGTGTGGATGTCGCCTGAAGGAGGTATCTGGGCGACGATCGTGGTAATGCCCAAACTCCATGTCGATCAGATTTTCCTGATCACGATGGCAGCTTCGATTTCCCTTGCCCGAGCGATCAGACACGAGTTCGAGCTTTCGGCGTTGATCCAGTGGCCGAACGATGTGTTCATCGGCGATAAGAAAGTTGCCGGAACAACGCTCGAACTTGCAGCCGATGAGGATATTATCAAATACTGTCTTGTCGGTATCGGCGTGGACGTGAACGTTTCCGTTGAAAAAGTCATGCCGAACCTTTCCCGACTCGTAACCTCTCTCTCGGATGAACTCGGCCATGATGTGGATCGTGCCCAGCTCTTTTCCGTGTTCCTTAAGGAGTTCGAACGCCGGTACCAGATGATTCTGAAAGGCGAGAGCGAGCCGCTTTTCCGGGAATGGAGAAGCCTTTCCCGAACTCTGCATAGAAGGGTCCGCGTCCGGACGATTCGCGAGAGCTTCGAGGGGGAGGCACTCGATGTCGATGAACGGGGTGCTCTGATCATCCACAAAGATAACGGCGAGATCGAACGCGTGATAGCGGGCGACTGCTATCTTATCTGATCCTTTTTTATCGTTAACCAGCATACAAATTATGGTTAACAATGTACGGTAACGAAAAACGTTCGGGTCTGATCATTTATTCAGCGGTGTTTGTGGCACTGATCACGGTCGGCGGCTGGATATCCATCCCGTTTGTCGTTCCGTTCACGCTCCAGACGATGTTTGTTCTGCTGGCGGCATCGGTGATGAAAAAATATGCGGTGATTCCGACAGCGCTGTATGTGTTGTTCGGCACGCTCGGTCTGCCGATTTTCCATAACGGGACTTCCGGGATCGGGATCCTGTTTGGTCCGACCGGCGGGTTTTTGATCGGGTTCGTTCTGATGGCGTTCATTGCAGGCATGTTTTTTTCGAAAAAGACCCTGTCTGCCGATATAACCGGGCTTGTTCTCGCCACGCTCGTCAGTTATATTTGCGGAGCCGGATGGTTCATGATCTCGTCGGGAGCTTCGCTTTTGGCTGCTCTGATCGCCTGCGTGGTTCCGTTTATTATCGGTGATTTCATCAAAATCACCGCGGTCGAGCTGATAACGCTGCGTCTGCGAAAAAGCGAGAGGGTCGTGTTTGATTGAAGTAACCGATCTCCGTCACGGGGTTTTGAGCATCCCTTCTCTTTCGATTCCGCCCGGACTTACGGTGGTCTCCGGCAAAAACGGCGCCGGCAAGACAACGCTCCTGAAGATATGTTCGGGGATCACTCTTCCGGATTCAGGTTCGGTGAGTATAGACGGTCTCTCTCCCCGTCTACAGAATGTCGGTTACGTGAGTGAGTTTCCCGACCGCCATCTGCTGTTTCCGATCGTCTTTGAGGAGATCGCTTCCTCCCTTCGGTTTGCCAAAATTCCGCAGGCAAAAATCGAAGATAAAGTTTTGCAAACAGCAGAGGAAGCTGGCATAACGCATCTGCTCGATCGGGAGTGCCGGACGCTTTCCGGCGGGGAGAAGATGCTCGTTGGCATAACGGCGGCGGTCGTTCACGATCCGATCCTTCTCGTACTCGACGAGCCGGATTCCCATCTGGACCCGGAGACCGTCGAAGATCTTCGGTCATTTATCGCTTCGAGAAATATTTCGTATGTGATGTGGAGTTCGCACTCCTTTTCCCTGAGACACAGAGCGGAGTTTGAGGTGAGGCTGTGAGAATCGTTCTCTCTTCGGTCCAACTCCGTGCAGGTACGTTTTCTCTAACAGCGGACGATTTTTTTTCAGAAGGGGTCCATATGATTTCCGGCAGGATCGGGTCAGGTAAATCCACACTTGGCTCGGCTCTTGCGGGATTGTCTTTGGTCGAATCCGGGCAAATAATTCTGGAAGGATGCCGGTCCCGTGTTTTTTTGATGCAGTTTCCCGAGTATCAGGTGACGGGTCCGACCGTTTCCCGCGAGATATCGTCATGGGGTGTCTCCTGTGGTGGTCCGGCATTTTCCAGTTTCGATGTGAAGGTTTCGGATCGAGATCCTTTCTCTCTCTCCAGAGGGGAACTGAAACGGCTGATGCTTGCCTGTGTTTTTGCGAAGGATCCGGATGTTCTCATTCTCGATGAACCGTATGCTTCGCTGGATGTTTCGGCGAAGGAGGTTTTGACCGGTCTGATCAAAAACCGCCGGGGAATCACGATCGTTTTTTCTCATGAAACGGAGTTTGCGCCGAATCACGCTCTGCGGTGGAAAATATACGGCGGAGGGCTGTATCGTGAGTGATATCCGCCTCCGACTTCTTACGCTTGTGCTTCTGTCGGTCCTTTCCTTCGTGAATCTGTTTGGAGCGGCGGCGGTTTTTCTCTGGTGGCTCGTTTTCGGGGCAAAGACTACGTTTGGAAAAAATTCCTGGAAGGTCGTTGTTCCTGTCTCGATTTTTGTCGGTTTGTTTCCTTCGGTTGTTTTGTATTTTACCGGCGGAGATGTTTTCTACGGCGCAAAGATCTTCGTTCTCGTTCTGCTTGCTTTCTGGTTCTCGGCGTCCTTACGTCCGGGCGAGCTGATGAGTTTTTTTGTCTGGCTGTTTGGTCAGCGTATCGGGTTTGATGCAGGAATGGCGGCAGAGTTTTCCGTTCAGGCAATCGGCGAGATCCGTGACGATTTTTCACGTATGCGGTCTGCACTCAAAATCAAGGGGCAGACGTTTTCCGTTTCGGTCGTCCCTTCGCTTGCGGCAGGTCTGCTTATTCTTTCATTGAGGAGGGCGGGAGTTCAGTCATCACTTCTGGCAAGACTGGGGTATTGTTCGGGGGGGACGTATGTTCCGGTATTTTCGCCAGGGGTGTATGATTTTCTGATGCTTGGGAGTGCGGTTATGTTGTTTGCAGTGTTATTGATTTCTTGAATTGCTCTTATAGGTAATGTCTCCGAGTCGACACAAAGTAATTTATCCCAAAGACCCAACACTATTTCATGCATAAAAAAAAGGACAACGGTGTTTCTCCTGTGATTGCGACGATCCTTCTCATATCACTATCCGTTGTTCTTGTTGCAATCGTATCAGTTTCTGTGATGAGTGGCATTAGCTCATTCTCAACTATTGATACTAAAATCGTCGGGTTCACTGTGGTGGTGAATGATAATGAAACGGCAACTGTTACCCCCGTATCTGGAAAAGATCTCCCGTATCTTCAGTCATATATGGTTTATTTGGATAACGGGCATATTCAGTCTGTTCCTGATTCTGGGTCAAGCGTCTTGTCAGGGGCAATCATAACAGACTTCGATAATAATGTCACCCATATCAATATCGCTGGAAATTTTACCGACGGGATAACTGCTCTTGTGTTCAGCGGTAAGGTCATTAATAAAACCGTGGTGTATGATCCAAGTGGTGGGGGGCAATACTTTACAATGGGTACAAATGGAAGCGTGGAATTTACATCACCGGAAGATCTCGAGTCAGCACTTAACGATTGGTGGCATGTTCTTCATCCCGATTCTGATATTGCATATCTACAAGGTAACCAATTGGCATTATATGACGATATTACGATTGGAAAAGAACCGTTAACCATCAATCAGGATCTTGAAATGATGTATCCAAACACCAACTCAGGGGGTTTATCACAAATCACATTTTATCGTGCCCCAGGTTATGATGGCCCTCTCCTTGTGATCGAATCTGGCGCTCATGTAGATTGGAATTCTGGTACCCTTCTAACTTTAGATGGAAATGGGGATGGTGATGCCCCTCTCATGGTAATTGAAGACGGTGCCTCTTTTAATGTAGCTACAATTACTATGATAAATAATACTAATCCTGATGGAAATGGCGGGGGTATCTATAATGCAGGTGCCCTGACTGTACAGAGTACTTTAATTGTAGCTAATAATATAGCGAAATATGGTGGTGGTATTTTCCTTGATACAGGAGGGAGTTTAACGATCAGTGGCAGTAGTAGTATCACCGGAAACTCTGCTACTGCAAATGGTGGTGGTATTTTCCTTGATACGGGGGGGAGTTTAACGATGAATGGCGGTAGTATTACTGGGAACTCTGCTACTGCAAATGGTGGTGGTATTTTCCTTGATACGGGGGGGAGTTTAACGATGAGTGGTGGTAGTATTACTGCAAACTCTGCTACTGAAAATGGTGGTGGAATATTTAACGTTGGCTCCTTAACACTTAACAGTGGTAGTATTCTCAGCAACGCAGCAAAGAATGGCGGGGGTATTTACAATTCAGATGAGGGTACATTGAGTTATTACAATATCCCTATTTCGGGCAATTCTGCAACAGAACTCGGAGATAATTATTATGCTGAAGCAGGGTCTACAACTACTGGGAATGGAATCACATCTCAATTCACCCCTGCTGTGTGGTCTCAACAAAGTGTTACCCCTACAACAGATCAGGCTATAGACGATGATCTTCCCAGTTGGTCGTAAACCATCTCATCAGATTCACAAAGAATCTGGCTTTTAATTATTTTGGTTCTATTACCCGAGGGACTACTTTTTTAACTCTTCCCTCCAAAATAATAAAGGTTTAGATAACTCGAATGAGCAGGGAGAACACCATGACAAAACTCAATATTACCGACACAACGCTCCGTGACGCTCATCAGTCACTAGCGGCAACGCGTATGCGAACCGAAGATATGCTCGGTCTTGCCCGCGAGATGGAAAAAGCCGGATTTTGGTCCGTTGAAGCCTGGGGCGGGGCAACTTTTGACACCTGTATCAGATACTTAAATGACGACCCTTGGGATCGTCTCAGAACGCTTCGCGAAATATTTGTCAAGACCCCGATCCAGATGCTTCTCCGGGGGCAAAATCTCGTTGGCTATCGTCACTACCCCGATGATGTCGTCGACAAATTCGTCTCCTTCGCATCAGAAAACGGGGTCCGTGTCTTTCGGGTCTTTGACGCACTGAACGATATCAGAAACATGCAGAGGTCCATGACCGCCGTCATCGACACCGGAAATCACCTGCAGGGCACTATATCCTATACGACCAGCCCTGTCCACAGCATCGAAGGTTTCGTCACGATGGCCGAGAAACTCTATGGTCTTGGCTGCAACTCGATATGCATCAAAGACATGGCCGGGCTCATTATGCCCGAAGCTGCCCGTGAACTCATCACCGGCATCAAAGAGAGACTCGACATCCCGGTCTGTCTCCACAGCCACTCGACAAGCGGCATTGCCCCCATGAGTTATCAGGCGGCCATCGAAGCAGGCGTCGATATCCTCGACACCGCCATGTCTCCCTTTGCCGGAGGAACAAGTCAGCCCGCAACGGAAAGCATCGTGGCATCTCTTATCGGAACGCCTCGCGACACACAGATCTCTCTTTCCACTCTTCGTTCGATCAAAAGTGCAGCGGCAAACATCAGAGGCAAATACGACTGCCTGATCGACCCGATCAGTGTCCGTATCGACAGCGATGTGCTGACCTATCAGCTTCCGGGCGGTATGATCTCCAACCTTGTCTCCCAGCTGAAGGAACAGAACGCTCTGGACAAAATGGAAGACGTCCTTCTCGAGATCCCCAAGGTCAGAGAAGATCTCGGCTATCCTCCTCTCGTAACGCCGACGTCACAGATCGTCGGGACCCAGGCCGTGCTGAATGTTCTGATGGGCGGACGCTACAAGACCGTCACCAACGAAGTCCGCGACTATCTCAAAGGCTTATACGGAAAAAGCCCCAAACCGCTCGACGAAGCTCTGGTCACTTCGATCATCGGCGATACTCCCCGGATCACCTGCAGGCCTGCTGACACCCTTGAACCGATCTATGACAAGATGAAAGCCGACGCAGAAGCACAGGGTCTCGTCAAAAAAGAGGAGGATGTTCTCACCTATATTCTCTATCCCGCAATTGCCCCGGCATTCCTGAAAAGCGAGAAGAAAGCCGAAGAATTCCCGGTTGTTCCGACCTCGGTCGGCGGTATTGCCCCGGCAGACTATGACATCCCCAGATCCATGGAAGTCGAGGTCGACGGCGAGATCTATGCCGTTCGGATCCTCTCCGTCGAAGGAGAAGCCGTCGTCAGTTCCGTGAAGTCCGCCGAGACCAGGCCGCGCGGCGATGTTCCCGGCGGCGTGAAGAGCAGCATCCAGGGCATGGTTCTTGACATCAAAGTTCAGGCAGGACAGAAAGTATCTGCCGGCGAGACCCTCCTCGTTCTCGAAGCGATGAAAATGGAGAATCCGATCGTCAGCCCGATCGACGGTACGGTCACCGAGATCTTCGTCGAGAATGGAGCCGTCGTCCAGAGCGGCGATGTTTTAGTGGTGGTGCAATGAGTAAAAACGAATACTTTGACAAAGTATTGGTTGCGAACAGGGGAGAGATCGCCATTCGCGTTATGCGTGCATGCCGGGAAATGGGTATCGAAACGGTTGCCGTTTACTCGGAAGCCGATGCGAATGCCTTACACGTAAAGTACGCCGATGAGGCTTTTCTCATCGGAGCTGCCCACCCGACGAAAAGCTACCTCAATATGGATAGGATCCTCGAGGTCGCCGAGATGGCGGGCGCCGATGCCATTCACCCGGGATACGGATTTCTTGCAGAAAAAGCAGCATTTTCCGCAGCAGTAAAAAAAGCCGGATTCACGTTCATCGGGCCGTCGGAAGCGACCATCAAAATGATGGGTTCCAAACTCGACTCTAAGCAGGCGATGCACGATGCCGGCGTTCCGGTCCTTCCCTGGACCAAGAGTACAGATCATGACGAGGCAAAAGCATTTGCCGAGTCGATCGGGTACCCGGTCATCGTGAAAGCGTCCGCCGGCGGGGGGGGTATCGGGATGACCATCGTCAACAACGAAGCCGAACTCGACGAAGCAATCGCAAAATCCAGCAGGACAGCAGCTTCAGCCTTCGGCGACTCGACGGTTTTCATCGAAAAGTATCTGGCAAAACCCAGACATATCGAGGTCCAGGTCTTCGCCGACTCCAAAGGTGATGTGATCCACATGTTCGAGCGTGAGTGTTCCATCCAGAGACGTCACCAGAAACTCATCGAAGAGGCTCCGTGCCCCATCATGACCGAGGAACTCCGCGAACGAATGACCCAGTCTGCGATCACCGTTGCGAAAACCTGCAATTATGAAAATGCCGGGACCGTTGAGTTCCTGTATGATTCGGGAAAGTATTACTTCATGGAGATGAACACCCGTCTGCAGGTCGAACATACCGTGACCGAGCTGATCACCGGAATGGATATGGTCAGAATGCAGATCCAGGTCGCTGCCGGCGAACCTCTCCCGTATCTTCAGGATCAGATCACCTGCCGTGGACACGCGATCGAGTGCCGGGTGAATGCAGAGGATCCGATGAACAACTTCCAGGCGGATGCAGGAAAGATCAGCCGCTACCGGTCTCCGGGAGGGCCGGGCATCAGGATCGACAGCTGCATCCATGCAGGGTACTCGATCCCGCCTCTGTATGACTCGATGATCGCAAAACTCTGTGCACGGGCAATGACCCGTGAAGAAACCGTCGCGAGAATGCGCCGTGCCCTCACGGAGTACGTCATCATCGGTGTAAAAACGACACTTCCTCTCCATTATGCAGTGATGAACAATCCGGAGTTTATCGCAGGAAATACGCACACACATTTCCTTCAGGATCCGGAAATTACCAAGGCGCTCGCAAGATATATGCGTGAGAGCGAGACCCGTATGAATCAGCTCGGGGATTCCCTCCGTCAGGGAAAGGAAAAGACCATCGCGGTCACGGCGGCAGTGAGCGCGTATATGAGTGCTCTTGCAGCGAAAAACGGCCGGAAAAAAGAATAATTTTTTTTATTTTTCCTGTTTGCGGTAGCCTTCCAGCATCAGGGTCGCGATATTCTTTACCGGCAGTCCGGTCACCTGATGCAGATGAAACTCGCAGAATGGGCAGACCGTCACGATGTAATCGGCTCCGGTCTCTTTTACCATCTCGGCACGAATGGCTCCAATCGCTGCCGCCTGCTCCGGCAGACCCGACTTGACGCCGCCGCCTGCTCCGCAGCATCTCGCAGGCATCTCCACGAATTTTTCCGCGACCGAGTCCAAAAGGATCCGGGGTTGTTCCGAGATCCCTTGTCCTCTGAGCAAGTGGCATGGGTCGTGATACGTGTAGGTCCCCTCGACTTTTTCCGGGATCTTGAATCCCAGTTCGCACAGGTATTCGGTAATATCCACCACTCGAAACGGGGTGTCGTAATCGTTTTTCAGCGTAGATCCGCATCCTGCACAGATGGTTAAGACGGTGTCAACTCCCGCTTTGACAAACGCATCGATGTTTCGCTTCTGCAGTTCCGGCAGGAACCCCGAGAGGCCGGTTCTGATCAGCGGCGATCCGCAGCAGATCTGGTCCTTTGGAACGATGACCCTTATCCCGTTTTTCCTGAGAACCTCCATCGCATCCAGTGCCGGCTGGATGACTCTTCCGTTGAACATGCATCCGACGAAAAATCCGACCGTGGCACGAACTTCGCCTTCAGGTTCGATAACGTCTGCCACTCTTTCAAGAAATGTCGGCTCCTTTCGCTCGACCGAGCGGCCGGTCTTTTCGATAAGAGCCGCGAGAGCTTTATGCGCCGGCAGGGACAGTCCTCTTTTCGCCGCTTCGGCCCGGAGTTTTTCGATAGCTTTTCTTGGCGTCTCGATCTCTTTAGGACAGACTTCGACACATTTATGACAGGTCGTGCAGGAAAAAAGTCCCTTGTCGATCGCTTCAAGGATTCGGTCCCCTTTGTCCCGCGGGTCGAGATTGAGTCTCTGCTCCTGACGCATGATCGTCGGGCCTTTGTAATCCGAGACCGAGATCGCGGGACAGGAGGAGATGCAGGAGTAGCATTCGATGCATTCACGCAAAGGCTTAATCTCCTCGATCTCCTGCTGGGTCACCTGTGTGCAGTCACATCCGCTGTTCATCCAGGCGATCTGCGCCATAACCGGGGCAATGTCGGTAACGAGGTCCCTGATCCTCGGCAGTTCGAGGGGTTCGATGACGTCTCCTTCGCGTGCTTCCTGCATACAGGCAAGGACCGGTTCTCCGTTCACGCGAACCGCACATGAGCCGCACTGCCCGCCCCGGCAGCAATGTCGGTAGGCAAAGCCTGGATCGATCGTATCGCGAACTGCGTCCAAAACATTGAGCACGCGTGCAGCTTTTTTGACACTGACATCATACTCAACAAATTTGGGAGGTTCGCCGGTGTCCGGATCGAAACGGGAGATGGTTACTTTCATAATCTATCCTCCAGGATCTCGATCCCTGATTTGCCTTTGACAAAGAAGGTGTGGCCAAACGGCGAAGTCTCGTTCGTCCAGCTCTGCTTTATATCGGTCCGGGTGTGGGCCCCTCTGGACTCTCTTCTAAGGAGAGCTCCTTCGATAACGAGCTGTGCGACAAGCAGCATGTTTTCCGTGATCACGGCATCGGAAAGTTCGCGGGGCGAAGCGATCAGAAGTCGTGTGTTCTGCAGTTTTTTGATCTCCCGCTCGGCAACTTTCAGGTCGAGTTCGTTTCGGTAGATCCCGACATTGTTCCACATCGTCGTCTTCATGGCCCGCCTGATATCGGCGGATTTCGCCGTACCTTCGTAATAGGATGCAAGTTTGTTTTCAGCTGCCCTGATCTGATCCATATCGAGTCTTCTCTCCGTCCGTTCGGTTTTGCCTGCCGCGATCCCGGCTCTTTTCCCAAAAACCTGCGTGTCTGCAAGAGCGTTTCCTCCAAGCCGGTTCCCTCCGTGAACGCCGCCCGTTACTTCCCCGGCTGCATAGAGATGGGACACCGTTGTCTGTGCTTCCGGTGTGATCTTTATCCCGCCCATGAAATGGTGGGCGGTTGGTGCGACCTCCATCGGTTCGTTTCTGATATCCACGCCAAACTGCAGAAACTGATTCAGCATGATGGGAAGGCGTATCTCGATATGTTCACGCGGGAGATGACTCACATCCAGCCAGACACCCCCGTGTTCCGTGCCCCGTCCTTCGAGAACTTCGGTGGCAATCGCCCGTGCCACGACATCACGTGTGGAAAGTTCCATGCGTGCCGGATCATATTTCGTCATGAACCGTTCGCCAAGTGCATTTTTCAGGAAGCCTCCTTCTCCTCTGACTGCCTCGGTGATCAGCCTTCCGCGGGAATCGTAGGGTGTCACTGCTCCGGTCGGGTGGAACTGGACCTGTTCCATATCGATGAGCTGTGCTCCGGCCCGGTATCCAAGAGCGTATCCGTCCCCGGTCCCGGCCGTCGAGTTGGTTGTCGTATCATACACCTGACCGGCCCCGCCGGTTGCAAGAATCACCGCATCGGCTGTAATAACTCCGAGTTCTCCTTCGCGGTCACAGGTTATTGCCCCGTTTACTTTTCCGTCATCTGAAAGCAGGTCAAGGACCGTCACTTCATTTTCGATCTCGACTGTTGAACCCCTGAGTTTTTCAAGCAGGGTCATGACCAGTTCGTGACCCGTGTGGTCGCCGGCATAACAGGTCCTGGCACACCGCTGCCCGCCGAAAGGCCGCTGAGCTATCGTGTTGTCTTCTTTCAGATCGAAGACGGCTCCCCAGGAAAACAGATCGCGGATCCTGTTCGGGGCTTCGCTTGCGAGCGTCTGCACGAGCAATTCATCGTTCAAAAATGCCCCGCCCCTCATCGTATCCTCGAAATGGGTCTGTATAGAATCTTCTTCGTTCAATACTGCATTGAATCCGCCTTCTGCCATGACGGTACATCCGCCTTTGCCGGTGATTGTTTTTGAGACAATAATCGTCTCGCCAAACGTTTCCGCCTCAACGGCGGCACGTATCCCTGCGCCACCTGAACCTATGACCAGTACATGACAGTCTTTTGTGTTTTCGATGCCCATTTCGAATCCTTTACTATATTTATTGGAAGAGGGAGGGGATAAAAGAGAGGGAAAAGGAAAGTTATACCTCGAGAATCGTCTCTCCGTCTGGTGTCGTATAATATTTTATTACGGTCCCGTCGGGTTCTGTGGCGGTATACCGGACGTTTCCATCGTTATCGGTGAACCACTCGGTTTTCGATCCGTCCGTGAATTGGATAGACCCCTCGGTCTCATCTCCGGTGAGGATATTCCCATCTTTATCGGTATATGAAGATGGCTCATCCGTCTGTGCCGTACAGCCTGCCGAAAAAGTCAGCAGGATCAGGGCGATGAGGGCTATACCGACGATTCGTATTTTCTTCATGCAGGAGTGTTGGTCCGAATGATTGATATCCTTTGTTCCTATCCCGCAGAGTATATCTCTTGCTACATCCCATAATCTACACAACTACCCAAAGGTGTTACCAATAAGATGCGGCTCGTAATGAAATTCGGTGGAACTTCGGTTGGCGATGCAGACTGTATCGCGAAAGTCGTTGATCTCATCAAAAAATCCCGTGAGGAAGGTAATGAAATCGCAGTCGTCGTTTCGGCAATGACGAAGGTTACCGACCAGATAATCACGGAAGCTGAAGGGATTGTCAGCTGTACTGACAAGAAGAATCTGGATACTTTTATTGACAATCTCAGGGACCGGCACTTAACGGCACTTCGGATTGTCGCACCGGATTATATCGATGAAGTAACCGCTCACATAAACATACGACTCGATCGGCTCAGAAATATCCTCATCGCCGTCAATAATCTTCGTGAGCTCACGCCGCGGTCCCGGGACTACATCATCTCCTTTGGTGAAAAACTCTCTGCCCCGATCGTCTCGGCTGCGCTTCGCCAGGCCGGGATCCCGTCGTTTCAGATCAGCGGCTGTGATGCCGGGATTCTCACCGACGGTGTTCACGGCGGAGCCACTGCTCTTCCCGAAAGCTATCCAAGGATCATGGAACGTATCGGAGCAAAACTTGGTGCTCAGGTCCCGGTTATTCAGGGATTCACCGGTTGTTCCGGCGAAGGAGCCGTAACGACACTTGGCCGGAGCGGTTCCGATTATTCCGGAGCGATCATCGGCGCCGGCATCGATGCCGATGAGATCATCATCTGGACCGATGTGGACGGCGTTATGACCACGGACCCCAGAATGATCCCCGAAGCACGCGTTATCGATTCGCTTTCCTTCCTGGAAATGATGGAGATGTCCTACTTTGGCGCAAAGGTCATTCATCCGCGTGCTCTTCTCCCGGCAATGGAGAAGAACATCCCGGTCTACGTTAAGAACACCTTTAATCCGACACATCCTGGAACCTTCGTCATCAAAGAAAGCCATGCCGACAAACGCATCGTCAAGGCCGTTTCCCTGATCAAAAACAGCTGCATGATCAGCATCAGCGGATTTGCCACCGGCAAACCGGGCGTGGCCGGCGAGATCTTTGCCTCGCTCGCTCAGGCCGGCGTGAACGTTATGCTCATCAGTCAGGGTTCGTCCGAGATGAACATCTCACTGATCATCACCGAAGAACAGGTGAGTGCTGCAAACAAAGCCCTGATCAGGATCAAAGAACAAGGTCTGATCCGCGAGTACACGTTTGCCAAAGACGTGAATGTGGTTTCGGTCGTTGGTGCTGGAATGGCGGGCACGCCGGGCACCCTTTACCGGATTTTCCACGGGCTTGGTCTTGCAAAGATCAATGTGATGATGATCTCGCAGGGGTCTGAAGTGAACGTTTCATTCGTGGTCAAAGAAGAAGACGGCGTTCGTGCCGTAAGAGCGATCCACGAGGAGTATGATCTCGACAAGGAGGAAGCATGACAAAAAAATATTCGTACAAGGAGGCCGGGGTGGATATCAACCTTGAGGCCGACGGGGTGAAAGCCCTGATCCGTCAGTTAAGCTACAAACGTACCGGAGAACACGGCATGGTCGGCGATGTCGGCCACTTTGCCGGGATGATCGATTTCGGCAGCAAAGTTCTTTCGCTGTGTACTGACGGCGTCGGGACCAAGATGCGGATCGCCGACGATCTGCAGGACTGGACCACGGTCGGTATCGACTGTATGGCGATGAACGTGAACGACATGTATGTGATGAACATCGAGCCGATCGCATTCGTCGATTACATCGCAACGGAAGGCATCGACACCGAGCAGATGATCCAAATCGGCGTAGGCCTCAACGAAGGAGCACGCCTTTCCAACCTTAACATCGTCGGCGGCGAGACGGCGACGCTGAAGGGAATGATCAACGGACTCGATCTTGCAGGGACCTGTCTTGGCGTTCAGGAAAAGGATAAGGTCGTCACGGGCGAAAAAGTCGCTCCGGGAGATATCATCATCGGTGTGGCAAGCACCGGCGTCCACTCGAACGGCTATACGCTGGCACGAAAAGTCGCCGAAGAAAACGGCGGGTATGCAACGGTCCTTCCCTCCGGCAGAACCGTCGGCGAGGCTCTGCTTGTTCCGACAAGAATCTACTCGGAGGTCCTTGATGTCTGCAGCAAAGCCGTCGTTCATGGAATGTGTCACGTGACCGGCGGGGGCCTTTTGAACTTCCTGAGAATTTCCAGCTACGGTTTTGCGATCGAAGACCCGCTTGAAGTCCCGGAGATTTTAGCATGGATCGCCGAGAAGGGTGCTCTCGAGACGAACGAACTTTACCGGACGTTCAATATGGGTATGGGCTTTGCGTTCATCGTGCCAAAAGAGAGCGTGGAGACCGTACTTTCCATGGTCAAAGGATCAAAAGTCGTCGGCCGTGTGATCGAAGAACACAAAGTCACGCTGAAAGGCGTGGAAGTCAACTAATTTTTTTCTTTGCGGGGTGAGCCGACAAGCGAGGGTCATAGACCCGAGTCGGAGAGCAAACCGAAGGTTTGTGAACAGGCTCGCCCTTAGCTGAGCAAACCGAAGGTTTGCGAGTGGGGCGGGTTGAACGCGAAGCGGGCAACCTTAGCTGAACAAATCTATGATTTGTGAACGGGCTGACCTGTAGGGGCGGCCTCAGCGGAGCAAGGCTTTGCCTTGCGACCAAGTCGATAGACTTGCGAGCGAATCTCTGATTTGCGGTTCGCGCCGATTCAAGTGAGCGAAGCGAGTCGGAGAGCAAATCTCCGATGTGCGATTCGCGGTTGTTTTTTTCTTTTGTGTCAAAACGAATCCCGTACACGAAATCGAAGTACATTTCATCTGAACTTCGGTTTTTTCCGGTTAAGATCGCACCGTGTAACTCCTAGTAAAAAAGTGGTTCCTATACCCGAGTATAGGTATAGATCCCGTCACCCCATTTCTCCGTAAGAACCCCGTCATCCCCAATCGTCAGCGTTGAAAGATCATCCGGATACGAATACTGGTAAACGCCGTTTTCTACCGACCACACAAGCGGATAACTGGATTTCAGCGTGCTGTTATTCAGATAATACCAGGAAAACACCCCGGACCTATTCTCATAAAATACTAACCTCTCCTCATACAATACACCGTCGAACTCCTCCGGGGTTTCCATCGTCCAGACACCGATAAAACCGTCTCCGAGGAATCGGATGCCCGGCTCCTCATCCGGGATGGTAATGATCTTCTCATCCTCTGACATAACCAGATCATACAGAACTATTGCCTCATAAGTTCCCTTACCGGTCGGTTTCCAGGAAAGATTGTAATTCCATACCGTTTCTGGAGAATCTGCATCTATCTCTACGACCTCTCCGGTCCCGTCCTCATGGAAAATAAACGTGAATATCAGATCATTGAACTGCATCGGATCATCCACCTCCCACGATCCCACAATCGGATCAGGCGTTGTTCCCGGGATCAGACACCCAGCTGCAAAGACACATGCGAGAAGGATCATCCCGACGACTGCGATTTTTTTCATATAACCATCCTTTGCAGTCAGCTCGGATAAATCTATCCGACAGAACCAGAGAAAAAAAGGAAAATATCCGGGAGAAAAAAAACTCTATCTCTTATTCGCAGGCTTTCCCGTCTTCTTCCCGCGGTAGTTCGGCGAAGGTTTTCTGCCGTATTTTTCCTTCAGTAATGCGATCTTATCCGGCGCTTTGTTTCCCGTCGGAGTTCCTGCGATCATTCTCGTATAACTTTCCCGGCCCATCAGCAGATTATAGGCATTCTGCTGCTTATTGAATCGGACAAGCACCGAATCGATCGCGACGACCGATCCGTAGGAAGCCGTAAGCAGGGCTTCATGCTCCGGCGTCCGGTGGAAAGCCGGCAGGGCCACATATGTCGGGGTTGTGCCCGTCCCGTCGCAGACAAGGAACAGATAATTTTTCGCATCGCCGATGTCGGCCGACATCACGGAAACGGTGATGTGGATCCGTTTTTCCAGATGCTTCTTCAGCTGGGAAAGTCTCGCCCGCTTCGCCTCCGCCGGGATTTTGTATCCGCATTTTCTGTGCCCGTCGGTTCGAAGGATCGTATACGAAAACTTCACATCCGTGTTTACGAACCTGAATTTTTCTTCTGCCCCGCCGAGTGCAAACATCAGCTCTGTCGGCTTGATGTCGGCATACGAACGGAATGACCAGCAGGGAGAAACGGTGCAGTACACGCCCCGAAGATCGTTACAGGGAGCGTAGATAGTAAGACCCCGTTTTTTCACATCCCGCGAGAGATCGCGAAGCATAGTTGCATTCGCCAGATCAGCTGGTTCAAGGATCGCCAGATTCCCGTCGGAAACGAGATGCTTCGAAAGCGCCATCACAAGCTCTGCTTTTTTCTCGGAATCGAGACCGCTCAGTTCGTTGATCACGTTCGAACAGACGATCAGATCGAACTCGCCTTCGGGGATCTCTTTGGTGATATCCAGGGCAAGCGGTTTGTTTGCAGTGACTTTTCCCCCGGCGTTCTTCAGGAATTCGGGCACGATCGCCTGATATGCTTCGATATGGGTCTCATACTGCTCAAGGGACGTGATCTCGGCAGTCATATCATCCAGACAGGAAAGGACACGGCCGATCCCGATCGAAACGGTCCCGGGTCCGGATCCGATATCCAGGACCTTCACATGTTTTCGAATCAGTCCCGAGGTAACGAGTCCGGCAAAAAACTCGGAGAACTCCATGACATATCCGGGCATCTGGTATGCCATATAGCCGAGAACGCTGTATGCTCCTTTGTAAGAGACGCTTTTTTTGACGCCCTCTTTCCAGTATGACTCCTTCTGGGCAAGAATGGCGTTTCGGATCTTTTCCAGGACCGTCTCATCCTTCCAGGATTTGCCGGTGACCTTTTCGATGTACTGGATCGTCTGTTTTTCGAGTTCGGGAATGTTGCGTATCTTTAAAAAAGCGCTGAGGCGTTTTATCTCCTCAGCGTTTGGAATGTATCGGGGATTATCCATGTTGGGGTTAAGCGAGCGGTTTCACTGAATATCCGTCAGCTTCCGGCTCAATATCGAGTTTGGTCTTTTTGGCTTTTGAGGAAACGATGCCTGAGTTTCCGCTGGGATCCGTAATGACGACGGTAAAGGGGAGCTCGGATCTTCGTGCCTTTTCGATCTCTTTGAGGAGTTCGGCCGCCCGGCATATCTCGTCCCCTTCGCAGGAGACCGCAGCTCGTTTGACGGCATCCTCTGCACGTTCAAGGACGCCTTCGATGTTTGAGACGAACCCGAAACAGGCGGGGCCGGGACGGATATTTATCCCGAACTCAGGGATGTCGATCTCTCCCTGCATGCTCCTTACGACGCGGGCGTCCAGATCGGCCGGGGTCTCTATTTTCATCTCCCAGCAGCTTGGTTCATGATCGTTCATGACCATCGTGTCGACGATCTTAAACCCGCAGCTGCAGACACCACAGATAAGGAGGATGTCGGAGAAATAGGGAATATTTTCCGTATCGTAGATGTATTCGATCTCCTCTCCGCAGTCAGGACAGGGTGCTGGTACTACCTGGCGCATCGGGTATTAGTACCCGCCGATTTTCTCGCGGGAGATGCGGACACCGGTCGGCACAACGATCACATAGCGCTGATCGCCAAGGCCGATGATATCACCGTTTACATCGCGGGAAACGGCACGCAGATCGCCCATGACGCGATCGAACATGATCTTGTCGAGCTTCAGTTTGGTGATATCGATGATGACAATATTTCCGTTGTAGATCTCGTCTTTTATCTTTGGACAGTCTTTGATATCGCAGACGCTTGCGACCTTGACATACATCGTTGCCGGTTCGTTCTCTCCGACCGCCCCTTCGTACGCCTGCAGGTCAAGCTTCATGTAGGTATCTTCGTCTGTTGATTTATCCTTTGAGCCAAATACTCCGTCAAGAAATCCCATATGAAAAATAGTTTAGTTGTTGGTTATTTAATTCTATCTGTGTGAGGTGCTTAGATCTCCAGATTCCAGAGCTCGTCACCGATGTAATGCAGATTTTTTGCCGCCTTTCCCTTCTCAAGCGCGATGATATCCTTCGCATCATAGAGAGGAAGCACAACCGCGAGGGGTTTGTCGTGACTCTCGTCAACGGCGAGCGCCGGCTGACCGGCCTTTACATCATCCGTGACCGATACGATTCCCGGACGCATAATGTCTGCGCCGTTGATCATATAAGGGATCGCCCCCATATCGACCACGATCCGTCGTCCCGAAAACGGCCGGGAGACCGCTCCGCGAAGCGTGGGGAATGCCCAGTCATCCTTCTCCATGATAAGCGGTTTTTTATCGATGATGTAGATGTTGAATTTGGATGCGGTCTCTGCGATCTCGATCATGGGAGCATTGTACAAAGCTGCATCTTCTCCAATATTCTCGGTAAGTTTTGTCATCAAAGCTGCAAGCTGACTTTTTTTGATGGCGTGGCGTTTTTTGATGATAAGGTCTGCCATATGTTATACAGTTATTTGATCCGTGAAATTAAATAGACTCCGTGACGGAAGCATTGCTCAGTATTTTCTCCAAGATACAAGCCCGTTAATCCGACTTTTATTCCCGCTATCTTTATGTGTCTCTGTGGCATATACATTAAGCACTCGTCCATGAGTCTCTAGCTTGTGTGACGTCCGAAACGTGCATGAAAGGCCAAAGGGTTTTTCGTGCAGGTCCGGCACGGTGTGCCGGAAAAAACGTAATCGGACTCTCTCCCTGAGAGAAACGAGAGGTAATCCAATGACAAAGCGACCACTTGAAATTTTAGATCAGGTTCTGAACCGCCAGCCGGTAATCATTTCACTGAAAGGTGGACGGGAGATCCGTGGAGTTCTTCAGGGATACGACGTTCACATGAACCTGGTTCTTGACAAGGCAGAGGAAGAAGGGGAGAATGGTACAGTTTCACTGGGCACTTTGATCGTGCGTGGAGACAACGTAATCTACATCTCCCCCTCCGTAGAATAACATCGAGGTGAATTTAACCAATGACAAAAGGCACTCCATCAATGGGTCTGCGCAACAAGCATTCCCACATCATCTGTCGCCGCTGCGGAAAGCAGTCTATGCACGCACGGCACGGTGTATGTTCATCATGCGGTTTTGGCAAAAGCTCCAAAATCCGTGGGTACAACTGGACGAAAAAAGCAGCAGATAACTAAAAAGGTTGTAATATGAGCGGTATTGCAGGCATCGTCGACTCTCGAGGTGTCGCTTACCCCCTTTATTATGCCCTGCACGCCCTTCAGCACAGAGGGCAGGAAGCAGCGGGCATATCTACTTTTGACGGGCATGCATTCTTTATGCAGAAAGGGCCCGGGCAGCTTTCCGAGGTGTTTTGCGAAAAGGTACTGAGTCGACTGGCAGGTAACGTAGGTGTTGGACAGGTTTTGTACACCCAGAAGGCACATCGGGGAAGAACGGAAAATATTCAGCCGTTCAACTTCACGTTCAAAGGCCACAAACTCTCCATTACCGTTTCGGTTGCTTTGATCAACCGCGAGGCACTCAGGAGCGAGTACGAGAGTAAGGGGCACATCTTTTCATCGACGACGAATGCCGAACTGATAGCGGCAATGATAGCGCACGAGCTTATAGCCGGCGTTTCGGCCGAAGAGGCGTTTGTGAACACGATGCAGAGGCTTTCCGGGGCATATGCCGGAGTTGCCATTCTCGATGGCGTTTTGTATGCGTTCCGCGATCCCCTTGGAACAAAACCGCTTTGTTACGGCAAAACCGAGTTTGGTCATGTCGTGGTTTCTGAGAGTGTTGCTCTGGATATTCTTTCGGCAGCGTTTGAAGCGGACGTTCGCCCCGGCGAACTTCTCACGATAACAGAAGACGGCGTTTCCCATCGTCAGGTTCTTGAATCCGATCATAAAGCATACTGCGTATTCGAATATGTGTATATTGCCAGACCCGATTCGGTAATCGACGGCGTGCTTGTATACGATGCCAGGAGAAAGATCGGGGCGTGTCTTGCAGCAAATCCGCCGAAAGCCGATCTAGTCTCGCCGGTTCCCGATTCGGGCGTTGCGTTTGCTACCGGCTATGCATCGGCATCCGGCATCCCGTATATCGAGGGACTGCTCAAGAACAGGTATGTCGGCAGGACGTTCATCATGCCTACCCAGACTCTTAGGGATAATGCCGTACGGATGAAGATGAATCCGGTCCGCCGTCACGTTGCCGGAAAATCGGTCATTCTGGTTGATGACAGTATCGTTCGGGGAACGACGTCTCTGAGAATCGTCGACATGGTCAGGGATTTCGGTGCCGAAGAGGTCCACCTGAGGGTTGGTTCGCCCCCGATCATTGCTCCGTGCTACTTCGGGATCGATCTGCCGACCCGTGAGGAGCTGATCGCGGCAGGGCTTGATCTGGAGTCGATCCGCGAAAAGATCCATGCAACAAGCCTGAAGTATGTTTCGACCGAGGATCTCGTGGCTTCGATCGGTATCCCGGTCGAGGATCTATGTATGGGATGTTCGAGCGGTCGATTCCCGCTCGATATTCCGGGTGAATGCACCGGTTGCTGCAGAAAGATCACGCCGGTCACAAAATAATTTTTTAGCGAAGCTTCTTGTATTTTTGCGACCCACCGAATGGTGATGCATCTTGCGTATACCTTAACCGAGAATGATTATATCGCATTCAATAAATCCCA
Organism: Methanocorpusculum sp. UBA424; assembly: GCA_002498375.1. Lineage (GTDB taxonomy): Archaea > Halobacteriota > Methanomicrobia > Methanomicrobiales > Methanocorpusculaceae > Methanocorpusculum. The sequence continues at coordinate 74,246 of DAHC01000003.1, read as the reverse complement.
TTACTCCCGTTCACCAAACATGAGAAAACAGTTCTCGCGCTCGCGTGTCTACATGGCGATCGTCTGCTTTTTCCTGCCGGTTCTGATTGCAGTGACATTTTCCGGATTTACCTATATCTGGGCGGGCTTTTTAGGAGGTATCGCTCTTTTGGCCGTGACCTACTGGATCTATCCGAAGTTCTACTGGAAAATCATCGAAAAGAATCTGCGAAAATTTCTGCGTGAAGGAAAATCCGGTTCTCCCTGGGAAACAGAAGCGCGTCTGTCGCTTGAAGACGACGGTATGCACTTCTCGCTTGGTCCAAACCGCTCCGTATCGCCGTATTCATCGATACGGGATATCGTGAACGAAAACGGAGCTGTATACATTTACGTGGATTCACTGCAGGGTGCGATCATTCCGCCTGGGGTTTCAGGAACGGACGAGTTCGTCTCCGCACTGAAAGCAAAGCTTCCCGCCAATTCATAATTTTCATATCCTCCCCCGTCCAACTCCCTTTACCATGATTACCGTTTTTTCCGGAGGAACAGGAACACCCAAACTCATCCGGGGTCTCCGGCAGATCCTGCACGACCACGAGATAACGGTCGTCGTGAATACGGCCGAGGATCTCTGGATGTCAGGACTGTATGTATCCCCGGATATCGATACCGTTCAGTATCTCTTTTCCGGTCTTTTGAACACCGATTCCTGGTGGGGGATTCGCGGCGATTCGTTCGAGACGTTCCATGCAATGGAAAAACTCGGCTACACCGAACTCCTCCCTCTCGGCGACAAAGACCGTGCCACCAATATTGCCCGTGCAGAGTTTCTCAGACAGGGAATGACCCTCACCGAAGCGACAGAAAAAATCGCGAAAGGCTACGGCATTTCTGCACGGATCTTACCGATGTCGGATCAGAGTGTTTCATCATACGTCGTCTGCGAGGATGATTCCCTGATGCATTATCAGGAGTACTGGGTGGGCAGACGCGGGAACGTGAATATCAAAGGCGTCGTCAGAAAAACAACCGACGGTTTGCCGCTGAAAACCACGCCCGAGGTCATCTCGGCAATCGAAGAAAGCGACGGCGTTATCATCGGCCCGTCAAATCCGGTCACGAGCATCGGCCCGATCCTCGAGTGTGCCGGGGTCCGCGAGGCTCTCCAAAAAACGTTTACGGCGGCGGTAAGTCCGTTTATCGGAAACCGCCCGGTCAGCGGGCCTGCTGCAACCTTGATGAAGGCTTGGGGGTATGAATCCACGTCCTATGGAACCTGGCAGGTCTATAAGGATGTGGTGGATCTCTTTATTCAGGATGTCAGGGACACGGCAATTGAAGTGCCCGGGGCCCATCGTCTGGACACAATGATGACCAATGAAAAGAAGGCCGAATCCCTTGCATGGGATCTTCTGTCCTACTTTCCGAGAAAATAAGGAGATAGGGGGGAGGGACGATGTGTTGGCGTTGATTCGATTCGCGGTTAAACAACCCGACGGTCGCAAATCGGAGATTTGACTCGCAAGACAAAGCCTTGCTCAGCTGAGGCCGCCCCTGCGGGTCAGCCCGCAAAATAAGGGAAATCAGAGGGCGCGCAGGCGGAATTCGTGAGCTGCCTTCCCCGGATCTGCCGATTCGTAGATGGCGCGCCCGACAATGATCCCGTCCACATATTTTTTGATATCTTCGGGCTGTGCTCCCTGAGCGCCCACCCCCGGCGAATAGATCTTCATCGAAGTGCCGATGAGGGATCGGAGAATCCCGGTCCTCTCCGGTCTCGTAGCCGGAGCGATGATGCCGTCTGCTCCTGCTTCTTTTGCCATTTTAGCCATTCGCTCGGCATTCTCGCCGCTCAGAAAATCGAGCGCGCCTGGATGACTCATCTCGCAGACCGCAAAGGCCCGTCCCCCGTGATCGTGCGCTCCGTCCACGATTGCCTGCAGAGAGTCCGATCCGCAGAATGCGTGGGTGATGATACCCGAACATCCTGCTGCAAAGACCTCTTCGCAGATAAGGGCGTTGGTGTTTGGGATATCGGCAACTTTGAAATCGGCAATGATCGGAATATTGGATTTTGCAAGCTCTTTTACGATCCCCATCCCGGTTGAAAGGATCAGGGGATAGCCGATTTTGATCGCATCGAGTTCCCCTTCGCATGCCCGTGATACGCGGATCGCTTCCTCTGCACCTTTTACATCGAGTGCGAGCAGAAGTTCAGCCATTTATTTTTCTCTCCATGCGTTCCAGCGTTGCAGCGGCAAGGATCGGGAGTGTTATTGTGGCATCGCCGTACACGGTAACGCCGGTTCCTCCTTCGCCGATCTTACCCCAGGACTTTGCTTCGTCAAGCGTCGCTCCGGAAAGTCCGCCAAGGTCGGGACGGTCTCCGGTGAGCTGGATCACATAGGTGAAATCGTTTGGCGTCATCAGCATGCTCTGAAGCGTGAAGTTCTTCGGGACTCCTCCCCCAACTAAAACAGCTCCGGCCTTTTTCACATTGAACACCTGATTCATGAGAACATGCATGTCGCCGATCGCATCGAGGATTGTCTTTTTGTGGAACTGGGAGAACATCCAATACTGGAGACCGAGGACCGAGTCCTGAAACGCCGGGCAGTAGACGGGGACGTCATGTTTTGCTGCCGTTGCAAGAATTCCTGTGTCGAGCTGTTCGCCGATCGTTTTCAGAAGGTTACTGATCGTGATCGGTTGTTCGGGAAGTCCGCAGTAGATGTCCTGAATGAAATCCTCCAGATCCTCGAACGCATCATTCGGCAGGAAAACATCGTAGATACGGTTTACTTCATCGTTTCGGAGTTCGACATCATCGCACTCCGCTTTGCCGTGATAGTGATGACAGCCGATCGCTTCGATGACGTCATGGGTGAGGTTCGCACCTGTCGAGGTCAGCACATTGATGTGGCCTTTTTCTATCAGTGTCGATACGATCCCTCCCATCCCTGCCGGGACCATGGCTCCGGAAAGAGCGAAAAACTTGGTCATGTCCGGATCGGAAAGCATTTTTTCATAGACTTCAACGGCGTGGAAGAGACTTCCTCCGTTGTATGCTCCTGCTTTTCCCATCTCACAGACCAGTTCGTTTACGGTCATGTCGCCGCGCGGGATAAACTGCTTGACCGGGGTACTACAATGTTTATGCATGATTGTGACCTTAATGCTGGATATGGTTGGTCGGGTATACCCATATAGGTATGTCTTGCCGATGAAAAAAATCGAATCCGGTTTCTCAACTGCAATCTATACTGCAGAATTTCAGTGTGGAGGTCGCTCCGTCGGAGAATACTCCTTTTACTGATATGTCCCTGGTTCCGGAGATGCCTTCAACAGCTCCCGGAAAAACGCAGGTGCCGTTGGAAATCTGCTGTCTTGCCTGTTCTTCCGTAAGCTGCACGCCGTCGATGCTGATAATGATCTCACGAAGTTCGACTGCATCTCTGCCGCCTGACACATGGATCACGACATCATCTCCATACACCGAGACAACCGTCTCTACATCTTTGCCATGAAACGGGTTTTGCATCACAAAAAAGCTGCTGAACCAGCCGGTGCTTACGGCCGCGAAAACGATCAGGAGTAAGAGGGCTATCAGAATGATCCCCGCAGAGGTCATGGTTTTCCCTCTTTTAATTCTGGCTTCGACTTTTTTTCTCATGACAGGGTTACCTGAGCAATGCTGTTTCTGAATCCGGGATGTTCCGGATTTTTTGGGTTTTTTCTCAATTCCAATGGATTGTCAATACTATTCTATGCGGATCAGGCTCCAGATATTGTATATATACGGATTTGGTCGTTTCACTGATTCTTTGACGGGTCGAATTTCCGCGTACGGCGACTGATAATTTAGAATAGGGGGTTGTAAGTATTAAGGTATCTATCAGGGTATTTTGACCCCGGATGAATTAAAATCCGTTAAAAAATAATACCATACCGAAATTACTGCAAAATAGTATCCTGAATAATTGGTGAGGGCAGCAGTATCCACACTGCTTTGTACTCCACATCCCCCACCTAACAGTATTATATGACGTTAACTGCTTTTAATCTTACCGTCTTTCCCTGACAGAATACCCTGTTTTCTCAGGTCGGAGATGACTCCTGACAGATACTCCGGAGATATATCAAAGGAAATCACATCTTTTGTCCCTTCGAGCGGGAAGGCAGGTGCATCCAGCGCAGCAAGAAGATCGGCCTCGCTCTGCTTTCCTTCCGACACCAGTTTATGGATCTGGCCGACCAGAGCCTGTTTGAAAAAGACTGCATCCACGAATCTTGCAGCTTCGTCGTCTTCCACATCCATATGATCCAGCATATCGGTCAGATCCTCGATGTCGGATACGAACAGGATCTCCGCACCGGCGGTGATAATGAATTCGGTGGTCGACGAGGTTCTGATGTGGCTGACGAGGTCCGTTTCGTTCAGATCCTCTTCCGTTACGCCGCTGAAGTCGGTATATGCATACATAACGCGGAGATCGCCTGCCTCCTTCATTCCAAGAAGCGTGTAGGACTCCTTATCCTCGGATACCTCCAGAAGTTCGTTGTCCTCGAGAGTTCCAAGGATCATCAGTGCATTCATGAACTTGTCGGTTGCCTGTTTTTGGACATCCTCGCCCATCGCATCGATCGACTCCACCTGGGCAAGAAGTTGTGACGGCGTTGCATCCGTCAGACAGTCGCCTGCTTTGTGCGACTGGAAAAACTCCTCGAGGGTCTTTTTGCGTGCAAGAAGATCCGCTTTCAGCTCCTCCAGATCGACGTCCGACTCCCGCGCATGTATTTTATCTATAAGCTGCAGGATCGAAGATATGCTTCCCTCGAAGTAGGGTGTTCCCGAAAAGCTGTGCTCGACGGATATCCGTGACGGACATCCCTTTTCCCGTAGATACTTCTGAAACGCCGATGCGTCTTCGCGGGAATAAAATGTGATCTTTTCTTCCAGTGTCATCTGGCTATTTGGTATGTTCTCTTTATGGTTATTAATTCTGCTTTACCATGACACTTGTTAACATGGAGCATAATATTTTATACAGGGAGCACAAACATCATAAGTGCACATCAACACCACTTAAAATCCGGAATACAGTTCGGTCTCCGGGGGTGGTGGAAGCTGCCACGGGGTATCTGCGGGACTGTTTTTCGGATTATTTGTATTTGGTTGTGCTGATTAGGTGAATTACTCATGGATCTTGATACTGGTGCAACAGCCTGGGTTCTCATTTCAGCAGCATTAGTGTTGATGATGGTTCCCGCAGTAGGGCTGTTCTATGGTGGAATGGTAAGGAAGAAAAACGTCATCTCGACGATGATGCTGTCCTTTGTGGCTCTCGCCCTTGGAATTGTTCAGTGGATCATCATCGGCTACTCACTTGCCTTCGGTGCTGACGTAGCAGGAGTGATCGGGTGGTCTTTGGATTACATAGGTTTGTCCGGAGTCCCGATCGACGGAGTGACAGGCGGAATACCTGACATACTGTTCATCTGTTTCCAGATGATGTTCGCCTGTCTGGCACTTGCGATCCTGACTTCCGGTATCGTCGGAAGGGTGAAAATGTCCTCCTACATAGTCTTAGGTCTTCTGTGGCTGACCTTAGTCTACGCTCCTCTCGCTCACTGGGCCTGGGGAGGCGGCTGGGCATACAGCCTTGGTGCTCTCGACTTTGCCGGCGGAACGGTCGTCCACATCAGTTCAGGATTTGCAGCCCTCGCTCTTGCAATAGTCATAGGTAAGAGGGTCGGTTACGGCAAACAGATGTTCAGACCCCACAACATTCCGATGACACTGATCGGCGGAATGTTCCTGGTTGTCGGCTGGTTCGGATTCAACGCCGGTTCTGCCCTTGCTGCAAACCAACTCGCTGCAAGTGCATTCCTGGTCACCGCTGCTTCTGCTGCGACCGGAGCACTCACGTGGATGGCTCTTTCCTGGAAGAGCGGAAAGCCGAACTCGCTCGGTTTCATCTCGGGAGCGATCGCCGGATTAGTCGGTATCACCCCGGCAGCAGGCTACGTCAATGTTGGCGGAGGGCTGCTGATCGGTATCATCACTGCCGCTGTCTGTTACGCAGCCCTTTCCTGGAGAATTAAGGCCGGGCTCGACGAGTCTCTCGATGCCTGGGCAGTCCACGGTATGGGCGGTTTCGCCGGAGCAATCCTTACGGGTGTCTTTGCAGTCTCCGCAATCTGCGGAGTAGGCGGACTTCTCGAAGGAAACGTGATGCAGTTTGGAATTCAGATCCTCGATGCGGTGATCGCTGTGGTTTACGCCTTTGGCATGACCTTCGTCATCGGCTGGATCATCAACAAGACCATGGGACTCCGGGTCACGGAGGATGAGGAATACATCGGAATGGACCTTGCCCAGCACGGTGAACAGGCATAAGCAAAACGAGGTTTCAGAACATGAAAATGATAACAGCTATCATCCGGCCTGAAAAGGTGGATGAGGTATTGAATGCACTTGAGCAGAACAACATTCCTGGTGTCACGATCACCGAAGTTCTCGGACGCGGTGAACAGGGCGGCGTCTGTCTTCAGTACAGGGCCGGTAAAATGCAGGTGAAAACCCTGCCCAAGACCAAACTCGAGATCGTCGTCCCGGACAAAGATGTGGAGATGCTGATAAAAGTCATCCGTGAGCACGCACGGACCGGCAAGAAAGGGGATGGCCGGATCTTTGTTCTGCCGGTCGAGGCAGCGGCATGGGTCAGGACCGATGAGTACATCACCGGATAATCCCCTCTCCAACCCTCTTTCTTTCCAATCTTTTTTGTTGAATTCAGATATCGTCTTTCATTCTGACGGCAGGCTTTGCCAGATGCCTTCTCGATCCCGGCGGAACTTCATACCACTTCATTTGAAGTATTCGTGCCTGGTCCGAAACATCCCGAATCTTCCCGGAACATTCCCGGCATTTGTATCCTTTGTCTTTTCCGGCAGAGGTCATCCTCCCTCCGCAGATCGGGCAGCGGGGAGACGCCCGGCTCTTCTGCGATGCAAGCAGGTTCGGCCTGAACTTCTCCAGATGGAGAACGCCTTTCTGGAAACTTCCGCAGACGGTGATCTCGTCGCCGACTAAAAGTTCGCGAACAGCGTTTCGGAAATATTTGGTCGGTTCAAAAGCAAACACCGGAATTTTCACATCGTTTGCGAAAATCGTAAACTGCACATGGCCTCCGCGATTCGTTACCGGCGGTGAATCGACAACCCCGGTAAAATGGTAGGATTCCCCTTCGATCGGCCCTGTTCCGGGGAGAGGAAGGAGGTGCGCATCCGTTCCCTGATTCGTTTCCCACACGTTCGAGAACGCCGGCTCCTCGGTTTCCAGAAATCCGGTCGCTTTTTCGACCCATTCCGGGTTTTCTCCGCGTATTCCATACAGAACCGGATCTTTTCCGTGAGGAACACAGACGATCTCTCTCCGAACGAAATCCACCGTGTCCCAGGTATGCGGTGCTGTTTGCTCTTCGGAGGTAAAAAATCCCCGGCTTTCAAAAACGCGCGGGGTCCCGAGCACCTCGGTTTTTCGGTATGCCAGACACTCATACGTTTTGTCAGGCAGGACCGATGATACGGCTGCAAGCGCCCCGATCAGTCCCCTGCCGTTTTTATATCCCTTATATAGTGCGCCGATTGTTTCCAGCCGTTCGACCGTCTCTTCGATCGTGCAGAATCTCTGCAGAGCCTGATAATAGAATGCGGGATCCGGCGGGGTCTCGACCACAACAACCCCCGGATTCGTTTTCTCGCAGTCGAATCGTGCAAACCGTTCCACGAATCCGCAGGCGATCTCAAAAACAACCATTGGATCGCCCCCCGAGATCTCGAGAGATATCCCTGCATTGCCCCGGGTTTTCCAGATAACGTTTGGATTGAGCCGAACAAGACGATGATTCGTGACCGTAAACCCACGGTTTTTCAGCTCGCGGGCTATCAGTGCCCCAAGGTATGTGGTGCACATCCCGTCTGGTGAATCTGTGTCGTCAAGGCCGAGCAGCATAAATGATATTATTTTATAGAACCGCATTACTATTACGATTATACATATATGTCCAATGACAGACTCCTCCAGAACGTGGTCAGTATCCTCCTGATGACAGGATACAATGTCTCGGAACGCTGCGAAATTCGCCCGAGAAGTTTCGACCTGATGACATCGAAAGGAGAGAATCTGCTGGTTATCAAAGTCGTTTCACAAATAGATAGTGTAAACGAAGATATTGCCTGGGACCTGGATAAGATCGCCCGGCATCTCCACGCGGTCCCGCTTATCATCGGGGAGCGCGCGCGTGATGTGGCTCTGGAACGCGGAGCGATCTACCTGAGATACGGGATCAATGCGGTCTCGTCGGCGACCCTGTATGATTATCTTGCAGAGGGCGAACTTCCTCTCGTGTATGCTTCCCCGGGAGGTCTGTACGTAAACATCGATGCAGAGAGACTTCGGACCCTGCGTGAAGAACAGTCAATGTCCCTTGGTGATCTCGCCCATGCCCTTGGAGTCTCCAGACGGACGATCAGCAAGTACGAAGGGGGGATGGGCACGACGCTCGAGATGGCGATGAGGCTCGAGGAGTTTTTCAATGACGATATCGTGATGCCGATCGACCTGCTGCATTACACGCCTGCCGAAGAGGAACATGTTCCGGCATCGCTTGCCTCCGGACACAATCCCGAGTCCGACGCTCAGCCGAAACGGCCCGAAGATCATCTCCGATCGATCGGCATCAATGTGCAGGAACTGAGACGGGCACCGTTCCACGCATTTGCGGTTTTTGAAAACAAAACGATCCTTACCTGTTACGGATCGCCGCAGAAAACCGTTCAGCGTGCGGAACTTGTCGGAAACATCTCCCAGATCACCGGGACCCATTCATTGTGCGTGGTCTCCGACTACCGCAAGGAAAAGAAGATCGGCAAAACGCTCGTGATCGGCGAAGAGCGTCTCAAGGATGTGGAGGACGGTGAGGATCTTCTGGAGATGGTGATCGATGAGAAATAATACGATTTTTACATTCTGGATATTAAAATAATACATTTCATCTCAGTCGGCGCGAGTAGTAATACTTATTACAGAATACGTGTTATTGCAATACACAGGTGAAACACTACGCACATCCCTGATTTTCTGTTTGGCTATAGCGGACTTGGCATCCCTATTGGTATCGTATTCTGGATAATCGCTCTTGTTTTTATTGCGCTTGCAGTAAACTGGGCAAGGAAAAATCTTGACGAATCCAAGATCCCGATCCTTGCGGTCATCGCAGCAGGCATTTTTGCCCTTCAGGCATTCAATCTTCCTACCGGCTTTGGTGTATCGGGACATTTAGTAGGCGGAGCGCTCGCAGCAATCATTCTCGGCTCGCCTTTTGCGGCCGTTTTTGTTTTGACGATCGTTCTTGTCATCCAGGCACTCATCTTTGGTGACGGCGGTGTACTGGCACTTGGCGCAAATATCATCAATATGGGTGTTGTAGGCGGATTCGTCGGATTTTACTCATTCAAAGGAATCAAATCGGTTCTCCCCAATCTCCCGGTCGCCGTTCCTGCAGGTATTGCTGCGTGGCTTGCATGTGTTATCGCTGCATGCTGCGCTGCCGTTGAGATCGCCATTCTCGGGGCAGTACCGATTGGAATCGGTCTTCCGACCATGTTTATCTACCATGCACTTATCGGTATCATTGAAGGTATCATAACCGCAGTTGTGGTCACGCTTGTCTTCACCGTTCGCCCGGAACTGACGGGAGATACGACGAAAAAAGCAGTTCCTATCAAGAAGTTCCTGGTTTTCGGTCTTGTGATCGCTCTCATCATCGGGGGATGTGCAGTCTTCTTCGCTTCAAGCGACCCGGACGGGCTTGACAGCACGCTGCTTGTGAGCGGAGGCGTGAAAGAGATCTTTGCTCCGGCGACCGGAGAAGAGATCGCTGAAGCGGAAGATCCGATCGGATGGTCGGCCCCAATGCCTGATTATGCTCTCGGAGATAGTATTGCCGGTGGAATAATAGCCCTGATCATAGGGATCTTTGCAGCTCTCGTTATTATCCTTCTTGCGGCAAAGATCATCTACTCTTCCTCAAGGAAGGGTAGTTAACTCCTCTTTTTTCATCCAAAGTACGTACAACCCCTTCATTAATTCTGATTATGTAAGAACTCTAATATAGGGATACGAACAAATACTTCATCATGGTTGGAGAGTCAGATCTTTCACGTATTGGGATATCGCTTCCTGAAAATCTTCTGAATAAATTTGATGATATTATTGGGAAACGCGGATACTCTTCGCGATCCGAAGGCATCCGCGATGCGATCCGTTCCTATATCACCTACTATGAATGGATGAACGATGTCTCGGGTGAGCGTCAGGGCGTCATAACGATGGTCTATGATCACGATCACCGGGGGCTTATGGAAGCGATCACGGAGATCCAGCATGGAAACCGGAAGATCGTCCAGTCGACGATCCACTCGCATGTCAGCGATGAACGGTGTCTTGAGGTCATTTTAGTCCGTGGTCAGGGCGAACAGCTCAAACAGCTCGCGGAACGTCTGATGTCGCTGAAAGGCGTTGAGTCGGTCAAACTGACCACAATCAAGATCGACTGACCCTTATTATAAGAAAATACGAAATTCAATCACTTTTTCTGTTTTAACGAAGCTGCATCTATCAGGGTATTGAGCACGTTTTCCATAAACATGATCCCGCCCTCGATTCCTGCGATCGGCCGGGCTGCTATGGAGACACGGCTTCGGTCCGGCGGCGTTATCCCGAGGAATGCAGCTTTAGGATAGGCATTGGCTTCGAACGTTGATGCAAGGATGAGATCCGGGCTGCAGCCGGCAATATGCCGGGTGATCTTCGTCAGATCGGTTTTGGAGGGTATGTTTACCGCATCCCGGTTTCGTGCAAGGGTCACCGGAACATCCGAGCCGAAATACCGCTCCATCATCGATTTTGCAAAGAGGGCATAACTTTCCTGGGCACAGACGGCGACTACCGGCGGTTCGTATTTTCGCAGATACTTGTCGCTTGAGTAGAACAGCTGTTCGTCGGCCCGTTTCCACTCTTCGAGGATCGGGTCGATATCGGCGTTGGGAAATGTATCCGCAAGTTTTGCACAGGTTTCTTTCAGATCGGGGAACAAAAACGATCCGAGCATCGTCCCGACTTCAGACGGGTATGAAGGGTTAACCGATATGGTATGCAAAGCAGCCCCCTTTCGCAGATTTTCATAGCTGTCCTTTGCGAGACACAGAGCGGTTGGGATCCCCATCTCTGTCAGGATCCGTTTTGCTTCGTGCAGGTTCCCCCGCCAGAAGAGATCAAGAAGGGAAACTCCGTCGATGTTCACGCCTTCCCTTGATGCATCCGTTTCGATCCCCAGCCGTTCAAAGGCGATCTTTGCTCCCTCTTCGACGTTACCTATGAATCCGGGTGCATCGACAAAGAGCGTCTCCTCTCCGGAAAATGCTCCTGAAAGATCTTCGCCGGTGAGTGCCGGGATACAGGTGTTCAAAACGGCGATCGGCTTCTTCGACGTCGAAAGCGTGTTCACGACCTCTCTCAGGCGGTCGACCGTCCCGAACACGATCTCCGACTCCAGAAGATACGTGCTGAACAAAGGGACCTTCAGCAGTGACCGTGGATAATAATAGCAGCCGGAAGAGCCGTGGATCAGCACGTTCAGCCCGGAAAAACCGGCAAGTACCGAACAGGCCCCGGTCATGGCACACGGCCAGACCGGGTTTGTGCACAGCCCTTCATCCATGCAGGATCGCCCTCCTCCAGAGATGGAGCATCTTTACGGTCCCGGACACGCCTACCGGCAGATAGAACGGAAGCCTGACCGTAATTCCTGCCGGCGACTCGGTCATCTCCAGTCTTTTGAGCGCTTCTTTGGCCACGGCCAGTGTCCCTTCGAACGGTTCGACCCCAAGGCAGACCTCGCGGCCGGCAAGATCCGCAAATTTTTCCAGCATCTTTTTCTGGTGTTCGGTCTCTTGTATGATCGCCTCTTCGATTTTTTCTGAAGAAACTCCGGCAGCCTTTCCCGTCTCCTGCAGGAATGTGATCGATCCGGAAAGTCCCCGCGGAAATTCGGGAATCACCGGCCGGTCAAAGCTCTTTCCAAGTTCGCGTCCTGCGTCAGCAGACCGTCCGTCCCGCAAAATAAAACAGGAAGCAGTTCCAAGTTTTCGGAGATCCGATACCCCGGCATTTCTGCAGAATCTGACCGAAACGGTCAGGCCCAGCAGATCGAGCAGCCGGGATACCTCGGCGAAGTTCTCCTCGACCTCGGACTCCAGATTTTTTTCCCCGATGATCCCAACAGTCCCCGGGACCGGCTCTGCCGGTTTTGCCAGCGCCGAAAGCCCGATCAGTGCAGCGTTCTCGCCGTCCTTTGCACTTCCGCCGAGAAATCCCGAGGTCGGGATATAGATGGTCCGGTCCGCAAAGGCGTGTTCCCGGCAGACGGCCAGACAATCGTCCCCGATCGTCTCCGGGACACAGGAGGTTACAACGATGATCAGTTCCGGATCTTTTGCAGCTGCACGGTCGAGAGCCAGTCTGAGGCAATCCTCTCCGCCGAAGATGACATCCTTATCAGAAAGCCCCGACACAAGGATCTCCGGAACGACGTTCGTCTCCGCTTCGTTCATCATCGCATGGAGCATGGAAAATGTCTGATGGGCGCAGCCTTTGGGAGCATGAACTACCGTTACTGCCCCGGGAATAAAACAGGCGACGGAAAGGGCACCCGTGAGGGTGCACCCGGCCATCCGTGACTCAGAGATAGTTTCTTGCAAGCTCTTCCAGTTCCTCTAATGCAAGCGGGGTCGGGATCCGAAGATCAGTGTTTTCCAGAATGGTTTTGGCACAGTCCCGGTAGACTGCCGCCTGTTCTGACGCCGGATCATGTTCGAGGACCGTCATCCGGTTCACTTCAGCTGCCCTGACGGAGTTGCTCCGCGGGATATAGCAGACAAGTCTTGATCCGATCCGTTTTGCAAACTCCTCGACGAGTTCCTTTTCGTTATCCATATTCTTCGCATTGCAGATCACGCCGCCGAGCCGGCATTTTGCCGTGCTTCGTTCGGATATTCTCGCGATCGCTTTGCAGATATTGTTCGCCGCATAAAGACTCATCAGTTCTCCGCTTGTTACAAGATACACTTCCTGCGCATAGCCGTCCCGCATCGGCATCGCAAACCCTCCGCAGACAACGTCGCCGAGAACATCGTATACGACAACATCTCCATAAAGAGCATCCATCTTTTCCAGAAGCTGGAATGTTGCGATGATCCCCCTCCCGGCACATCCGATCCCCGGCTCGGGTCCCCCTGCTTCGACACAGCGGATATTCCCAAATCCCTGATAGATGATGTCCTCGCTTTTGATCTCTTTATGCTCATACATCTGCTCAAGAACGGTCGGGATCCAGCGTCCGTGCATGAGCATGCGTGTGCTGTCATGCTTCGGGTCACAGCCGATCTGCATGACATCCAGGTCCATCTCCGAAAATGCCGCCGAAAGATTTGCCGATGTAGTGGATTTTCCAATACCTCCCTTTCCATAGAGGGCGATCTGTCTCATTCCCGTATATATTGATCTGAAGGATACATATAATTTGAGTTAAATCCATGTTGTCTGGGAAAGCCGCCCGAGACACAAGGTTCACTCTAATCTCTTCTATCCGATTTCTTCTGCGTATCGAATCCCCGCAGAATACCCCATATCAGAATAAGCACCGGGATAATCTCCAGTCTCGCGATCCACATAATAAAGAACATGACGACTTTTGCATAATCCGGCATCATCGGCCCGACAACGCCGGTCGAGCTGCCGTTGTTTCCGATACAGCTGCAGAGATCATAGATCGTCCCGGCGAGATTCTGCGAAAAGTACGGGTCGTGCAGGAACACGATCAGCGTTCCAAGCAAGAGCAGAACAAACAGCAGTATCATCAGCAGGGATTTTGCGATCAGCGTTTCCCCCTCTTTTCCGTAGATCGGTTTACCGTCGTGGCGCATCGGGACCACGGCCCGGGGACTCTGCAGGGTTTTCCTAAACCACCAGCCAAGGGCTTCCAGCATAACCTGAACACGATTCAGTTTGATACCTCCCGACGTACTTCCCTGGGCTCCTTCGATCATAAGGAAGATCGAAAGGAACAGGATCGGTGCGAGACCCCATCCGGCAAAGGTCGTGTTCTGGAATCCGGTGGAACTCACAGCCGATCCGGCCATAAAGAGACTCTCCCGCAGAGTGTCCATGAGGGGCATTCCGGCAGTGAAAAGTTCGACGATCAAAACAGCGGAAACAAACAGATACACGCCGACCATCAGATGCAGGATCCGGTCGTGCAGGATCTCCCGAAACGATCTGCTGATGTATACCACATAATACAGCCGAAAGGGAAGCGCTCCGGCGAGCATGATCGGAATCAAAACCATTTCCAGAGCAAGATTGTCGAAATGCGTAATTCCTGCAGCATATATGCTCATACCTCCGGTCGCGATCGCGCAGAACGCAACGTTAACGGCGTCCCAGAGAGTAAGACCCGTTAAAAGGATAGCCAAAATCGCGATCAGCGTCAGAATGAGGTAGATCTTCCACATCTGAAAAGCCGTTGCGATCACGCTGGGCATGAACGACTCCGACCTGCCTTCGGACCGGTAGAGATTCTGGGTGACAAGCCCCGAGCGGCTTGCAACCGTAAGCGTGAATGCAACGATACCAAGACCCCCGATCCACTGCATAAGAGAACGCCACAAAAGAATCGTTTTCGGCCACTCCTCGATGTTTACGGCAATAGAAAACCCAGTTCCCGTCCAGGCCGACATCGACTCGAACGCTGCATCGATAAGCGGCATACCTGCAAAAATAAAGGGAAAACAGCCGAGAAACCCGACCAATGCCCAGATAACGGCGGTTGCCGAGATCGAAAGGCTGGCCCTTGGCGGTTTCGTATTTTTCGGCAGAAGATGCAAAAGTCCGCCAAGCCCGAGCATCGCGATCGTGGAACTTGCCATCCACGGCAGAGCATACCACTCCTGATAGAAACACCCGACAATGATCGGAACAAGGGTGGCGGCGCCTATGAGCAGAAGGACTGACCCGATATCACGACCGATCGCCGGAAGTTCCCTGAGACACCCCATTTGTAGTACAATTAGGTGTTTGATAATAATAGTAGTTGCCTGAATTCAGCCGCAGGAAAAAAAAGAATGGAAAGACAGGTTATACGTTTTTGACCCAGAGCCCGTGCAGGTTACAGTATTCCCCGGCTTTCTCTGCCTTTGCCGTGGTCTTTACGACCATCTCGGGTTTTTCTCCCGGAGCAAGGAACTTCTCGTGAACGATTCCGTCATCGGTTCTGAGAGCTACCCAGGTGATGTAGTGTTCATCGAGCATCGGGTGGGCAGCCGAACCGACAGCTACTTTGTAGCCTCCGGCGACCTCTTCGATGACCGGAACATGCTTTTCAAGTGAAGCGTCGGTGCTGTTTTCCGCAAGCAGATCCATCGACTGACCGCAGCAGACGAGTTCGCCTTTGCCTTTTGCGATAACTCTGACAGTGTTCCCGCAGATGGCACATTTGTAGATTTCTTTTGCCTTTGTCATACTGAAATCTTATGTCAGCCAGAAATAAAAACGTACGTATCGGGGAATAAAAAAAGAGATTCAGAGCGTTTTATGACGCTCTTCGATCGAATCCGCCAGTTTGTGCAGATCCGCGATGACCGGTTCATCGGGAAGACCCTTGATATACACCGGTTCAAGCATCTCGGCTCCAAGAGGCGACAGCATCTCGGCGAGATAGTTCACGGCATTGGTTCCCCAGCCGTATGACCCAATCACGCCCAGATACTTCACTTTCGGCCGAAGTGCTCTGACCAGATACGCAGCGTTTACAGCGACCGGGTGAGGGCCGAAGAGAACGGTCGGTGTTGCAAGAATAATTGTTGCTGCATCGACGATCGAACTGCCGAGAACGCCGGAATCCGTTTCCAGGAGATTGTACTGCTGAACGGGGATCCCGCGCTGCACAAGATCGTCGACCAGGAAGTTCACCATCATTTCGGTGCTGCCGTGCATGGTGACATAGGCGACAACGACAATATTTTTCGGGGTGTCGGATGCCCATTCACGGTAGAGATCCATGATCTTTGCGGGAAGTTTGAGAACTGGACCGTGACTTGGACCGATGATTTTCGGCGCGATCTCATCAACAAGCGTCAGATACTCGCGGACCGATGCTCTAAACGGCATCATGATCGCTGCATAGTAACGTTTTGCTGCTTCCAGATAATCGGGAAGATCATTGTCCTGGAAAAGCGTCGGGGATGCGTAATGCGTCCCAAGGAAATCCGAGGTAAAGAGAATCTTGTCCTCGACGACCTCCGCAAACATCGTGTCGGGCCAGTGGACCCATGGGGCAAGATAGAACTTAAGCGTTTTGTCGCCGAGAGAAAGCGTCTCTCTGTCCCCGATAACGATGAACCGCTCTTCAAGTTCTTCCAGATGGTGCATCGCCATCAGAAGTCCTTTGCAGACCTCGTTCGTGACGACCTTTGCCATCGGATACACTTCGAGAAGCAGCGGAAGCATACCGGAATGATCCTGTTCTGCATGCAGACAGACGATATAATCCAGGGAATGCTGGTCCACCCGCATAAGATTGGTGATGAACTCAGCTTCTTCGTTGGGTTCACCGGAATCGATGAGGGCGGTCTTTTCGCTGCCTTTTACGAGGTAAGCGTTATAACTGCTCCCTCTCGGCGTCGGCATGATCGCATCAAAGTACCGGAGGTCCCAGTTGATCGTTCCGACCGCATAGATGTTTTCAACAATCTCGCGGGCTGCCATAAAGGATTACACCTTTTTGAACTGCGACTTACCAGCGCCGCAGACAGGGCATTTCCAGGTGTCTGGAAGTGATTCAAAAGATGTTCCGGCAGGGTACATGATACCTGCGCCTTTTTCCGGGTCGTAGACATAGCCACAGACCATACAACGGTATTTGTCCATTTTGTATCAATCCTTCCTTATTTCTAAGGCATTACAATAATTTGAGCCTCAGGTTTATAAGCACTTCCTATAGGATAATTTAGACGTAACATTAACATCTGCAAAAGCCAATTAACAACTACACTATGGCGAGTGTAAGTCTTCGAAGATATGGTCAGATCGCTGATGTTTTAGTCAAATACGGGTTTGGTTACTTCATCAATGAGATGTTTCCCGGATTCATCAATACGAAAAAAGCAGCCGTGGAAGAGTTCAGCGGCTACTCGGTGTATGTCAGGATCCGGATGGCGCTTGAGGAACTGGGTCCCACGTTTGTCAAGTTCGGTCAGCTCATGAGCACAAGAACAGAACTGTTCCCTGCCGAGATGATCGAAGAACTGTGCAAACTCCAGGACCGGGTGGGTGTTGTTCCGTTCGATGAAGTAATCCCGACCCTGGACGAATACATCCCCGACTGGCGTGACGTGTTCACCTCGGTCGATCCAAAACCCCTCGCCGCCGCCTCCATATCGCAGGTCTACCGGGCCGTCATGCAGGACGGCACGATCCTCGCACTCAAGATCCAGCGTCCAAGGATCACCGCAAGGATCGAACAGGATGTCATTCTGCTTCGCTCCATCGCCCAGCTGCTCGAAGACAAACGTCCTGAACTCCGTATGTATAACCCAGTCTCTCTTGTCGACGACTTCACTACGCAGATCAGAAAGGAGCTCGACTTCACCCGCGACGGGATGAATGCCGAACGCCTTGCCCGAAACATGAGACTCTCCGGCATTCCGGGGATCAAAGTCCCGAAGATCTACTGGGACTACTCGGGGAAAGAACTGCTTGCCATGGAGTTTGTCGCCGGATGCAGAAGCGACGACATCGACGCGATCCTTGCGATGGGCATGGATCCAAAAGATCTGGCGAGCCGGGGTCTGAAAGCGTTCATGATCCAGATCTTCCAAAACGGGTTCTATCACGGTGATCCGCATGCGGGAAACCTCCGGATCTCCCCGTCCGGCGACCTGGTCTTCCTCGACTTCGGCGTCTGCGGGGTCGTGATGAAGGATATGCGGAACAAATTCATCTCGCTGATCCTTGCTCTTCTTTCGGCGGATACCGATATGACCATCCGCTATATCAAAAATCTGGGAGTCCAGATCCCCTCGACCGGGATCGACGAGTTTCGAAGCGAACTGTATCTCGCCCTTTTGGACTACAAAGAGATGGGTGCCCAGGTGAACTTTTCCGGTCTGCTTGGTTCCATCCAGGATCTGTTCCAGAAAAACAACATCCGCGTTCCGGCAAACATCATGCAACTGTTAAAGGCCCTGATGCTCGTTTCCAACGTCGCCTTCACCCTCGATCCGGATCTTGAGTTCACCAAAGAGGTGGAACCGTTCTTAAAAAAGATCGTCGCCGACGAGATGAAGGATCCGGCAAACCTGCAGAAGAAGATGCTGGACGCCAAAATGCGATTCGAAGACCTTGCGCGGGTCCCCAAACAGCTCGGCTCGGTTCTCGAGATGGCTTCGGAAGGCAAACTCAAAGTCGACATCTCCGCAAAAGAGGTGACCGATCTGAGTAAAACGATCGAAAGTTCGGTCGATAAACTGGTGATCGGTTTGATCCTTTCTGCGATCGTGATCGGCTTATCGCTTGTCATGATGAGTCAGACCTTCACCTCGGAATTTCTCCCGGTGATCGCCTACATCGCTGCGGTCCTCGTGATCATCGTCATCTTCTATAAGATGCGGAGCAGAAGCAAAAAACACAATGATTAACCTTTTTTACCTCCAATCCGTGACAACAAGTATATCAAAGAGAAGGAATGATAATTATAGTTATTCACTACCCCTTTGGGAGTTGACCAATAATGACACATAGTACATTGAAAGAGAAACTTCAGGCTCTCGGTATAAAACAGGTCCTTGGGTATCTGGACTCCGATCCTGAAAAAAACATTCCGAAACTCCTCAAATGGGTCGAGCTTCTGGATAAAAACAACACGCTGGAAGGTCCTCTTCCAACCGTGAAACGCGTGCTTTCCGATAAAGACGGGGTTTGGTACAAGTTCATCACCGATCTCTACACCGACATCGATCCTTCCGTCCGCAAAAAGATCTTCGAGAACTTCATCGTCAATGCCGTTGTTCTCGGCAGAGATAAGAAGATCAAACTGAGAGAGGAAGAGGGATGCAATATCCCCTGGGCCATTCTGATGGACCCAACCAGTGCCTGCAATCTGAAATGTATCGGCTGCTGGGCGGCTGAGTACGGGAACCGGATGAACCTGACCCTTGAAGAGTGGGACTCGATCATCGAGCAGGGCAAAGCTCTTGGGACCTACTTCTTCCTGTACTCGGGCGGCGAACCGCTTGTCCGGAAAAAAGACATCATCAAGATGTGCGAAAAACACAGTGACTGTGTTTTCCTGTCGTTTACGAACGGGACCCTGATCGACGAGGCATTTGCTGACGAGATGCTCCGTGTCGGGAACTTTGTTCCGGCGATCAGTATCGAAGGGGATGAGGCGGCTACGGACGCCAGACGGGGAGCCGGCGTGTATGCCAAAGTCATCAAGGCGATGGAGATCCTGAAAGAGAAGAAACTGCCGTTTGGTATCTCCTGCTGTTATACGAGTGCAAACACCGATATTATCGGCAGCGATGCCTACATCGATGATATGATCGCCCGGGGAGCGAAGTTTGCCTGGTTCTTTACCTATATGCCGGTCGGCGTGGACGCCGTGCCTGAGCTTCTCGCAACGCCCGAGCAGAGGGAGCATATGTATCGCCAGGTCAGACATATCCGTGCCACCCGTCCGATCTTTGCGATGGACTTCTGGAACGACGGCGAGTATGTGAACGGCTGTATCGCCGGCGGCAGATTCTATCTCCACATCAATGCAAACGGCGACATCGAGCCATGCGCATTCATTCATTACTCTGATGCGAACATCAGGACCCACACGCTTCTCGAGGCATACAAGTCCCCGCTGTTTATGCAGTATCGCGCGAACCAGCCGTTCAATCAGAATCATCTCCGTCCCTGTCCTCTGCTGGATAACCCGGAGAAACTCGCTGCAATGGTGGATGCATCCGGTGCAAAATCCACGGATATGGTCAACCCCGAAGACGTGCACGATCTGATGAAAAAGACCGTTTCCGCATCAGAGAAGTGGGCGCCTGTCGCCGCTGAACTCTGGGTAGAGAATCGTGCGGAAAAGGCTGCAAAGGCTGCCTGCCCCGGCGGATGCGGATGCGGCTGTCAGACGCCGGAACACAAATAATCTCATCTTTTTTCACAATTTTTACCGTGTCGTATGATTCACTATTGAATACTCAGTATGATCACGTTTCTTGCAGGCATTTGTATCCTTATCCTCGGATATCTCTTCTGGAGTAAGGTCGCAGAAAAAATATTCGGGCGGATGCGGAATTTTCGGCTGATGAAGCGTAGATCCGGGATGATCAAAGAGTGCGGCGTATTCTCACGGCAGGATAAAATAATTACACATAAATAATTTATTTTCCTATAGAGATAACACCTCATCAAAAATGACTATTTAGAAGGTCTCTCGATGGCTGAAACTCAAGAAAAACGTACCCAAACCACAAAAATTTTCATATCGATTATTATTGGACTGGCGCTTGCCGCCTTCCTTCTGGCGTATGATGCAGGACTCTATACCCTCGGAGAAGGTACATCCCAATATGCCGTTCTCATCCTGCTGCTTGCCCGGATGATGATCGCCTCGGTCATTCTCTATCTGTTTACGATCACCGGAGCCTTTAAACGTCTGGTTTCCGGAGAAGCACGACTCAGCGATCTTGTCTGGACGGCAGTTCTGACTCTGGCCATTTCCCTGTATGGTAATTACGGCGGTGTTGAAGTGAACGGGGTTCTGGTCAACTTCCGTGACGTCGGCGCTATTCTTGCGGGTCTTCTCGGAGGGCCGATCGTCGGGACGATAGTCGGTCTGGTCAGCGGATATCTGCGGTTCCTGCAGGGGGGGATCGTCGCCGTTCCCTGTATGATAGGCACGATCATGGCAGGTCTTCTCTCCGGTATTGCGATCCGGTTCTGGAAAGGAAAACTGACCGTCGTCCGTGCAATTATCATTGCATTGATCGTTGAACTTCTGCACGTGATCGTCATATTCCCGATCTACGTCTTAAGTATGGGAACGATGACCCCGGATCAGGTCATGTCAACTATCGTATTCTGTGTCCCGGTAATGTGTGTGGTCACTCCTCTTTGTCTTGCGGTTTTTGCGTATTTTGTGCGCAAATACGCGTGCGTCGGCAGAACCGGAATCGAAAAGTTAAGCTGGAGCAAACTTACCCGCAAGTGATTTTGCGGGAAAACACATAATTCCCGTATTTTTTTTCATCTGGACTCATTCTCAAAGAGCCGTGGCTTCCAGTACGATCCGATACACATATTCTCTGTTGTACGGTTCGGTGGGGTGGGGGTCTGATGATTTTTGAGATGTTTCCATTCGAAAATTGGGTTTTCGATTGGAGAATGGTCGTTTCACCTCCCTTTTTTATGTGTTTTGATCAGCAAAAATCCCCGGTGGTTTTGAAAATACGCCATATTCTGCCGATTTCGTCCCTGGGTTGAGTCATTCTATATAAATATAGCAGACGTGCGATAAAAAATCGGTATGGGGGGTAAAACTCCGTCCGTCCTTACGTAATTACGGGAAGAAAACTCTCTCATCAATCACTTTTTTTCACACGTGTAGTCTCTTATTATTATATTTGTATTTTGTACAGAAGAGAGAGAGAGAGAGAGAGAGAGAGAGAGAGAGAGAGAGAAAATTAAAAAGAAAACCAAGTAGTATATAATATTTTCCGACCGTAAGGACGGACTTTTCTCGGGGGTATCGTTTTTCTTTCGCACGTGTGCCGGGTTTATATATGATGAGTTTGATTTTTTGCAGAATCGGCAGGAAATCGGGTATTTTGGTTTTGAACACTAATATTCATCAAAAAATGTGGGTGAAAATTGGTTCGAAATCGATCAAAATGGAGTGGAAATGGTGGTTTTCGAGTGGAAACGGCGGGTTGGACGCTGAAAGCGGACGACCTTAGCCGAGGCGGGGACCTTTAGGTCCCTTAGCTAAGCAAGGCTTTGCCTTGCGATCAAATCTTTGATTTGCGACTGAGAGGTTTTTGCATGATTCGAAGGGGTTTATGAGTGAGGGTTTTTGGGTGATTTTCGATTTGGTGTATTGGATTCTTTGGGTGGTAACATCCATCACACGAAATTCACGAAAAACACACAAAAACACGAAAAAGAAAAAGATGAGAAAGGGTGGCTCTCTGAAGTACCCTCCCCCGTCCCCCACACGAAACTTTCGAAAATCAACGAAATTCACGAAAAGGGGGACAGGGGGTGGAAGGATTCGCGCCGATTCAAGCGAGCGAAGAGAGTCGGAGAGCAAATCTCTGATTTGCGGTTTGCGGTTGGTTTTTTCTCATGCTTCCACAACCGACCTTACGCTTACCGAATCTCACACGACCCAATTCCTCCACCCCTGTCCCCCCTTTTCGTGAATTTCGTGTGATGGCGGGGAACATCCAAGGCATAAATCTGCCGTAAATAATAGTTAGAGTTCGGTTAGATTACCCCCCCTACATCAGCGGATAGCTCGCCCGAACGACCCTCCCCTCCGTCTCGATATTCCCGTTCCCTTTCATCCTTGGAACATCTCCAACCGGCTCCCTGAAAACCATCTCTGCTCGGAGCATCCCGATCGGCTCGAACCGTACATCCAGCCGCTCCGGTAAGCCTGCCTTCGCCAGATCCTCCAGATGATCTGCGATCGATGCCGCCTGTCTCCGGTCAAGCGTCCACTCCCTTCCGCACTCCATCAGGAATCTCTGCAGATTCGTGTCCTTCGAAAAATCAAACGACCGGCGCTTCCTGATACCGATTTTCAGCACCAATCCCAGCACTAAAACCGCCATCGACCCCGATGTCAGCGGCGACGCGAAGAACAATGCCAGCGTTTTCGGCAGCCCGGCATACAGATACGGACAGACCGCCGACGACACCCCGATCAGGATCGGCAGGATCACCACGAACTTTCGCCGGGGATCCAACATCCGTGATGAAATACTCTGGATACCGGTGATCATCACAAACGTCACCGCATACAAAAGGGTCGCTCCCAGGATCGGCTTAGGGAGAATATGAAACACCCAGCCGATCGCCGGCAAAAACCCGCACAGGATCAGAAAGACCCCAAGGCCGAGGCCCACCCGCTTTGCTGCGATCCCGGTCCCGACAACGAGCCCCGTCGCTCCCGAAGACGATCCGATCCCCACCCCGCCCAGCGCTCCGGCGATCGCGATACCTGCTCCTTCCGACAAAAGCCCGTTTTTCAGCGTATTCTTCTCACCCTCTTTTGTGTAGGCGTTCAGAAGCGAAATGTTTCCAACCGACTTCAGCATAACACAGATCATCGCGATCAGAAACGGGATCAGCAGAGCGAAATCAAACGAGTATGCGACGATCCCGACAGGATTCGGGATCTCAAACACTGAAAGGTCCGCGATCTCTAGCAGGGTCTCAAGTCTGAACACCCCGAGAAGCACCGACGCCGCCATACCGATCACGATACCGATCAGGATCGCATAGAACTTGAAAAACCGCCTTGGGATCACGCTCAAAAGGATCGTGGAGGTCAGAGTGATCACGCCGACCGCGGCAGAAGTCGGATCCAGGGGACCTGAGTCCGTGCTTCCGAAAAACAGCGGGAACGCAAACGGGACGATGGCGATCCCCAGTAGAAACAAAACAACGCCCGTCACTTCGTTCGGGAACACGATCCGGAAAAACTTCGTGAACCGGCTGATCACCATCTCGAAAAATCCTGAAACTATCAGCATTCCATACAGAAGAGGGAGTCCTCCGGCGGTCGCAGCAAGAAGGGATGCCGGCAGATACGACGAGTTCGGCACCATCGGCAGAAGATATCCTGCCCCCGTCTTTGAAAAAGACTGGAGGATCGTCGCGACCCCGGAACCGATCAGGGTCGCACTGATCAGAAACATCGTCAGATCCGTCGATCCGCCGATCGCATTACTGATGATCACCGGGTACGTCATATACACGGCGAGAACGACAAAATGCTGAAGGATCGAAAGAACCATCGTTCCCCAAGGCACCCTGTCCCTGACGTTGTAGACCGGTTCATCCCCCTCTGCCATTATGAACATCTGTTGGTCGTACTTTTATGTTAAAGCTTATTGTAGGAATAGGATTATCACTTTTTCAGACATACAGAGTAGAAATCCCATGTACGATAAAGATGAGTTCGTCGAAAGGATCGAAAACCAGATCAGGGTCGAAGAGGAGTACACAAAGATGCTCGAGGACGGCAGACACCGTCTTGCCCGTTCAAAGTATCTGATCCTGATCCCGCTTGCAGTGTTTCTGATCGCGGCGGCAGCGTTTGGGTTATCCTCCAATAATCCCGGGCAGATCCTTATCCTCTGGATCGAAGCAAGCTTCTATCTCTACATGTTCTACTTCTTTTTGATGATGATCCCCTCCATCGGCTCGGATGCGAAGATCAACATCTTCGATAAAAAGTTCCGGGTGTATGTGATGGAGTTTCTCCGGCTCGCCAATATTCTCCGGACCGTTAGGAGAAATCCGCTGACCCTGGTGGAGTTTTTCTGGAACGCCTTTCTCATCAACACCAAACCGCTCGTGAAAGGATTCACGATCCTGTATCTGATCGATCTGGTCTGTGCGGTCGTTATGAAACTTTTCGATATCATCGACTGGATGATGTTTTTTCTGCTTGTGGTCCAGATCGGCGTGATCCTGCTTTTCTACTCGCGGGTCACGGCGGCAAAACCCGGAACACCGGGATTTTTTGTCGGCAAACCTCTTCCGGATGCGGACATATTCGATGTCAGAAATCTGAAAGCCTGGCTGTATGTCGGGATCTTCTGCATATTCACCTGTCTTATCATCGTTGGGGCGATGTTTTTCCCGGGAATGACGCTTGGTCAGTTTCTGCGGGATATCTCGCTTGTTCCGGGCGAATATCCGCTCATTCTCGCTCTGATCCTGATCACCCAGGGTCTGATCCTGCGGTATTTCCAGGGAGTCGAGAGCAGAAAACTGATGAATACGCTCAATGAGCATCATCTTTCGGTTTTGAAGGAGGATCTTCTGCCCCGGGTGAGCCGGTCAGAACCGGAGGATCTTCCCGGGCTCAAGCGCGAGTTTCTGCTGTTTGTCATGAACAAACTGATGGTCCAGGAGTTCTTCTACCGGTTCCCGGCATATACGCTGATGCCCAATCTGCTGCTGGCTCTCGATCCGGTGGCTCAGGAGATCCTGACGGAGACGGGCGAGGAGAAAAGTCTGAAGGATATGCTGTAAAAAAAGATGAGGATCAGGTTCACATCATCCTGAATTCAGCTGACGATCCGGATCCCGATGCGGCATAGATTTCCGCGCTCTCGGTCAAAGACGCCGTCATAATATACGAAACGACACTCATAACGATCATCAGGATGATCGGGACAAGAATACAGGTGAACACCTTATTCGGCGGCAGTTCGGTGATCGAGGCGATCCCAAAGACCCAGACCGGGATACACCAGAACATCAGCGCACCCTGAACGGCGAGGTTCATCAGGAGATCCACGGTCCCGATCAGGCCGACAACTCCGGTCAGAAGCGACCCTATCGCGAGGATCGCCGAGGCATAGCCGGTAACGGCGAGCATCTGCTTATATGTGCATTTCGCATATCCGATGAGTTTGACCCCGGCAAGAAACATTCCTGCGACGACCGCCCAGGAGATGAATACCCCGATCACTCCTCCGATCACTGCCATGACCGCTATAAACGGATCGGCAGGTATGAAGAAAACGATCGAGAGGAGAGTATAGGCAAGCGTGATCAGTACAGGGATCAGGAGACCTTTGGGGGCCTCTTCGAAGAACTGCTTTTGATCGAAAAGCAGGTATTTGACTGCATTTTTCATATCCATAGATGTCTCATAATGTTTCTATTCAGTCAGTATTAACCTTCGCCAGGGATCGTGTCAGAAGCGCGATCGTCTTTGCATCGACGATCTCTCCCCGGGCGATCATCGCAAAGATCTCGCTCTTTTTGATCCTGACCACGTCGATGATCTCGTCTTCGTCTCTGGCGCAGTCTTCGCAGGGGATAAGTCCCCGCGCCTCAAAAAGCCAGAGTTTTTCCGTGCAGAATCCGGGTGTCGAGTAGATATATCCCCTCGGCACAAACTCCGTTGCCGAGAATCGCGCTTCTTCTGCAAGTTCGCGTTTTGCACACTGCAGAGGGGTTTCACCGGCATGGTCCATCCCGCCTGCGGGAACTTCCAGGATGTATTCATTGATCACTGCACGGTACTGTCTGATCAGATACACATGCTCCTCATCGGTCGGGAGGATACAGGCAGCCGGGACCGGCTGGACGAAGAGATAGTTTCTGTCCTTCCCGTTCGGGAGGTGGACATGCCGTGTTTCGATGGTGAGTCTTGGGGTGTCGTAGATCTTTGTGCTGCTTTCAGCCGGAGCTGAGGTTTTTGTCTTCGGCGTCTCCAGATAGGCAAGCAGGGGAAGGATCTCCTCTTTTTTTACCCCGTCCACCTCCTCGATCTTCTCCTTTTTCAACATCAGTTTGTAGACCAGCCCGACCTTGTCGTAATCGATCGCTCCCCGGAGATGGAAGACCCGCACCTTTTTCATCATCTCGGGAGTGAAGTTTTTGAGCAGGAGATCCTCTGTCCGCCGTTTCTCCTCAGGATCGGTGACGCCGACGGTGAAAACGATGACCGATTTGTCCTTCAGCTGCCTGAAGTTATTCGCTATCAGGGCGATGCCTGCGATACAGCCGACATAGATGCCTGCTCCATAGATGACCGTGTCATAGGGGACGAGGTCTTCGACCTTGGTTTCGTCGGCATTTTTCAGGTCGGCGCCCAGTTCTTCAGCGATCCACTCGGCATACCGTTTCGCGGATCCGTATTTCGATTTATAAACGACTACTGTGCTCAAGACTATCCCTTCTGTATTGAGAATAGGTCGTGATGGAATAAGTGTTTTAGTATCGCGCGGGCGAAAAAAAGAGGGGTGTCAGTCAGCGAGAGCGATGCTGATCCTGACCTTGAGATCATCGATCTCCCAGTCCATGGCAAGGTCTGCCTTTTCTGCAACCCCGCATCCGCAGGCTTTACCTTCAGGTCCACGTATGCAGAGACAGTTTGCTCTGACCTCGTTTTCGATGACATCATGCTTTGAATCCACAAGAGGCATGACCCGTGCATCATCGATGACGACGTCTGCTTTGATCTTTGCATCGACGGCGAGACCGGCCTGTTTTCGCATCTCCTGGATCCTTCGGATGACTTCACGCGAGTATCCTTCGGCTTCGAGTTCCGGCGTGAGGGTCACGTCAACATAGATCATGCCGTTTTCGATCGGCGAGGAGAAGATGTTTTCCGGCATCTTTTCTTCGAAGGTCATGTGCTCTTCGGTAAGTTCGGCAGTAAAACCGTCCTTTTCCATCATGACCTTTCCGTTTGCTGTCAGCAGAGCTTTGAGCTCGGTGCCGTTCGACTCTTCGATGAATGCCTTGACTTTGGGTCCGTCTCTGCCGAACTGTTTGCCGATAACTTTCATCACCGGGACCGCGGCCCAGTCGAGTCTGTCCCAGATGCCTTTTACGACCGTAACGGAGCGGGCATTTGCCCGGTCACAGCACATATCGTTCATCGCGCTGACGGCGGCCGCGATCTTTTCAGAATCGGTCGCGACAACGACCTCCCCGACCGGCCAGCGTCCTTTGCGTTTTCCGTTCTGGCGGGCGTTGGCGACCGCTTCGTCGAACTCCTGGACGATCTCCATCTCCTCTTCGAGGACGGGGTCGCGGAGTGAATCGTTTCCGCTGAACCAGTCGACCATGTGGACCGAGGGCAGATCCCCAACGCACTTCAGGTTCTGATACATGCATTCGGTGATGTGGGGAGCAAACGGAGCGAAGATGGTGACGAGTCTGCGCATCACGTAATACATCGTGTCGTAGGCCTGCATCTTCGAGACCGACTCCTCCTCGAGCCACATTCTCGGTCTGACCAGCTGGACGTACCAGCGGGAGAGTTCATCGAGGATGAACGTGCTGATCGGTCTGGTTGCCCGGTGAAGGCTGCAGACCTCCATCTCTTTGGTGACCTGTTCGGCAAGGGAGTTCACGCGGGAGATGAGCCAGCGGTCTTCTCTGCAGAATTCAGAGATATGGTCTTCGACCACCGACGGATCCCAGACGCCGTCTTTTTCCGCCGGCTTGTAGCCGTCGAGCGCCATGTACGGCAGCGGGAACTTGTAGACGTTCCAGAGAACATTGAACATCCTGTGGTTCGTCTTGACGCCTTCAAGCGAGAAACGCATGTCATCCCACGGAGCATTTGCCGAAAGGATGTACTGGCGCATAACGTCAACACCGAACTGTTTGGCGACGTCTTCCGGGGCGATGACGTTTCCAAGACTTTTGCTCATCTTCTTTCCTTCTGCATCCAGGGCGAATCCGTGCATGAGAACGGATTTGTATGGGGCTTTGCCGAATGCGATCGTGGATAAGGCGAGCTGCGAGTAGAACCAGCCGCGGGTCTGATCATGTCCTTCGAGAATGAAGTCAGCCGGCCAGTATTTGCCGAAGTCCTCGGGCTTTTCCGGGAACCGGAGGGTTGCCCAGGAGGCGATGCCGGAATCATACCAGACATCGAAGATGTCGGGGATACGTTTCATCGTTCCGCCGCATTCGCAGGGGATCGTGATGTCGTCGACGTACGGCCGGTGGGGATCGGTCATCTTCTGACCGGAGAGCTGCTCGAGCTCTTCGTATCTGCCGACGACATGATATTTGTTACAGACCGGGCAGACCCAGACCGGGATCGGGATACCCCAGTATCTCTGCCGGGAGATACACCAGTCGCGTGCCTCTTCGACCCAGTCGTGGAATCTGGCAGAGCCTGCCCAGTCAGGGAACCAGGTGACTTCATCGGCGATCTCTTCGAGCATCTTCTCTCTGATGTCTTTTACTTTGAGGAACCACTGGGAAGTTGCCCGGTAGATGATCGGCGTCTTGCATCTCCAGCAGTGCCCGTACCGGTGGGTGATCTTCCGGACGGCAAGCATGGCGTCTCCCAAGACGTCGATGACCTCCTGATTGGTCTCGGGAGCTTTGACGTATTTGCCTGCAAAGATGCCGGCTTCTTCGGTGAAGTTTCCGTTTCCGTCGACCGGGCAGACGGTTGCGAGATTTTCCTTCAGACCAACAAGGTAGTCATCCCAGCCGTGACCCGGAGCGATATGGACCATTCCGGTGTTTTCCATCGCCACGTAATCGGCAATGACGACACGGTGTTCGATTTTTTCCTGAAGCGGAACGGCGGAAGCGAGGGGGGAAATATATTTCGTTCCGGCAAGTTCGGCTCCGGTCTTCGTTTCGATGATCGAGTAGTCCTGATATTTTCCGTATTTGAGGATCTGCTCGGCGAGGTCTTTTGCGATCCAGAGATCTTCGCTTTTTCCGTCTTTAACTGCCCGGCATTTTGCGTAGACGAACTCTTTTCCAACGGCCACTGCCACGTTTGCCGGAAGGGTCCACGGAGTGGTTGTCCAGATGACGAGGTATTCGTTTTCGGTTCCCTGAATGGGGAATTTGACGAAGATCGAGGGGTCGGTCTCGTCCCAGTACTCGACTTCGGCATCGGCGATCGCCGTTCCGCAGCGGGGACACCAGTTGACGACCCTGGATCCGCGTTCGAGCATCTTCTCTTCTTCGCAGCGTTTGAGGGTGTACCATGCAGCTTCGATGTATCCTTTATCGACCGTCTGATAAGGGTCGTCGAAGTCCATCCAGGTCCCGAGTTCCTTGAACTGCTCGCTCATCAGATCTTTGTGGGTGAGAGCGAACTCTCTGCACTCTTCGATGAACTTGGCAACGCCGTATTTTTCGATGTCGGCCTTGTTTTTGAACCCGAGCTTCTCCTCGACTTTGACCTCGATCGGGAGACCGTGCATGTCGTAACCGGCACGTTCGATGATATGCTGGCCGGTCATTGAGTGATATCGTATGATTGCGTCTTTGAGGATCTTGTTCCAGGCGGTCCCGAGATGGATGTAGCCTGTGGTGTACGGCGGTCCGTCGACAAAGAGCCACGGCTGGCCCGATTCGTGAAGTTTGCGTGTTTCACGATAGGTATCGTTTCTTTTCCAGTACTCCCGGACCTCGTTTTCGACAACGGCGGGTACATAACTTTCTGATATTTCTTTCACGAGTTTTGCCTCACTCAATATGTGGGTAACTATTGGTTGCCCTTATACATAAGGGGTTTTGTGTGCTCATTCCGGCACGCGGATCGGTGCGCAGGATACTCAGTCTTGGATTTTCCGTCAAAAAGTCCGGCGGCGTTCTCTGCTGGTATACACAACTATTTATCCCGGTGAGACGTATAAAGAGTCGCAGTTATCTGTGGGAAATATCAGTAAGACTTTTTTGTCTCATTGTTTTTTTCGTGAGCATTTATGCTCCAAGGAAATCCTATCATGGAAAGAAGAAATAATTTTGGCGGATCACGCCAGTTCAACGACGGCCCACGCGAAATGACCAAAACAGTCTGCTCAGACTGTGGAAAAGAATGTGAGGTACCGTTTAAGCCAACAGAAGGCAGACCAGTCTACTGTCAGGAATGCCTTCCAAAACACCGGACCCCACGGAACCGGTTCTAATACTGTTTAGACACTCTGTCTAAACACATCATTTTTTATATCTGTTCTTTTGGCAGCTTTTTGTATCCTTTGTCCGCGTTATTTTTTGTCAGTCAGATTCATCAGTCAAAAAATCCAACACTAATAATAATGAAGATCGAAATATACGGAAAAGCGGTGTTGGCCAGACCCGCCGAACCCGTCGATACAATAACCCCCGAACTTTTGGCAATTCTCGACGAGATGGTCCCGATGCTCAAAGAACACCGGGGGGTCGGTCTTGCAGCTCCGCAGATCGGGATCGGCAAACGGTTCTTCGTGATGAATCCGGGCGACAAAGTCCGCAAAGTCATCAACCCGGAGATCCTGAACACCGGAAACGCCTTTGCCGAGATGGAGGAGGGCTGTCTTTCCGTTCCCGGCATCCATAAAAAAGTCCGCCGTCCGCGCAGGATCACGGTCAGATACACGAATGAAACGGGTGAGCTGATCGAAGAGGAGCTCAAAGATTATCCTGCCCGGGTTTTCATGCACGAGTATGATCATCTCGACGGGATCCTGTTCGTCGACCGGATATCGCCGATCGCAAAAAAGATGATCGCAAAACAGCTCGAGGATCTCCGTTTAAAGGAGGCGTAACATGCGTGTCCTTTTCATGGGGACTCCCGAGTATGCCCTTTCCTCGCTTCGTGCGGTTTCTGCAAAACACGAGATCGTCGGGATTTTGACCCGGGCCGATAAACCGAACCGGAGGGGAAACAGGATCGAGTTTTCGCCGGTGAAACAGTTCGCCCTCGAACACGGAATTCGGGTTTTCCAGCCGGAAGATATGAAGGACCCTGCTCTTTTCGAAGAGCTCAAAGCGCTTTCTCCCGACATCTCCGTCGTTGTGGCATTTGGGATGATGATCCCCGATTCGATCATCGATCTCCCGAAACACAACACGATAAATCTGCACGGCTCGCTTCTGCCGAAGTATCGGGGGGCGGCTCCCATGCAGTATTCCGTTTTGAACGGCGATCCGGAGACCGGTGTCTCGATCATGTACGTGACTGCCCGTCTGGATGCCGGCGATGTGATCCACGTAAAATCTATCCCGCTGGACGAAAATGCCACGTATGGGGATGTCCATGATTCTCTGGCGGAGCTCGGGGCTGAAGCTCTGCTCGAGGCTCTCGAGATGGTCGAGTCGGGGAGAGCCGTCCGGATCCCCCAGGACGAGACGAAGGTAACGTTTGCCCCGTCCATCTCCAAAGAGGAGTGCGTGATCGACTGGACCCTTCCGGCGGCAGTGGTCCACAACAGGATCCGGGGTCTTTCTCCGATCCCCGGAGCAAACACCAGGCTTCCCGACGGAAAACTCCTGAAGATCTACCGCTCAGAAAAGGTTTCCGGCGATTATTCCGGAGAGCCGGGTATGGTCGTTGACGTGATCAAAAAGAAGGGACCCGTCGTGATGGCGGGAGACGGCGCCGTCTGCATCCTTTCTGCAAAACCCGAAGGCAAACGCGAGATGCCGGGGTTCGAGATCGTGAACGGGCATTATCTGAACATCGGCGACCGGCTCTGATTCGCCGCCACGTTTTTTGCAGGCTGGATTTTTCCCCTGCTCATGTTTAAAAAAAGAAAAGATCAGTCGGTCGACATTGCTTCGACCGGGTTGAGGTTCGCTGCTTTCCATGCCGGATAGAGACCGGATATCAGACAGACGATCAGCCCGATAAGAATGCCGATCGGCACGTAGGCAAGAACTGATAGCGAGAGCATCGCATCCAGCGAACCGATCATTGCCATCAGCATAATCGGCGCTGCGGTCAGCGCGAGAAGCGTTCCGGCAACGGCGCCGATCAGCCCGATCAGTCCTGCTTCGTACAGGAACATCTGCAGGATTTGACTCCGGTAGGTCCCGATACTCCGGAGAATACCGACTTCCCTCGTCCGCTCTTTCACGCTCATCAGCATCACATTTGTGATGGCCACTGCTGCCACCAGAAGCGAGATACCGCTGATGATCGTCGTAAAGATGCTGGACATGGACATGATCTCATCGAAGATCTCCATGATCTCATAGGAGTTCAGGATAAAGACCGTGTCATCCGAGTCTTTGTCCTCCTTGCCGTTCATCTTCTTCTCGATCGCGTCATCGATCGGGGTCAGCTCTGTCGGGTCATAGGCCTTGACGATGACCATGTCATACAGCCCGTGATTATCGCCGACAAGTCCGGTGTACCACTCGATCGAGCCGACGACCGCGCTGCTTGTGGAGAATCCAAGGGTCATCACCCCGGTATCCTCTAAGATCCCGACGACCCTGGACGTGACCTCCTGGCCGCCCGAGTTCAGCATGATCATCCGGCTTCCGATCCGGAGATCATTGTCCTCGGCAAAGGTCTCGCCCACGACCACATTGGTCGAACCGCGCGGCAGGGTTCCCTGGATAAGGGTAGCGATCTTCTCGAGATCATTTGCATCCATACCGGATACCGAGGCCATCGTGGTCTCTTTTCCGATATATATGTACTTCGTCGACGAGTACATCGGGATGAATTCGTATTCTTTAGTGACCGATTTTACCGCAGACTCGATGTCTCGAAGATCTTTAGCGGAGAAACCTGTCGTTGTTGTTCCGTCGATGACTTTCTCGCCGACCGGCGAGATCGTCAGCGTATCTGCCGTGTCGGAAATCATCGAGTTCATCTCCTCGGTGAATCCTGCGCTGATCATTCCCATTCCGCAGATGGCAAACACGCCGATCACGATACCGATCATCGAAAGGATGGTTCGGAACTTATTCAGTTTCAGATTCCTGATCGCCAGTGAAAGGATCATCGGCGAGTAGATCTTCTGCCAGATCGATTTCTTCTCTTCACTCATTGACGATCTCACCGTCCTTAATGATCACGATACGCTCGGCATACTCAGCCGTTTTCGGATCATGGGTGACCATGACGACCGTTCTTCCCTGGGCATGCAGATCGGTCAGGATCTCCATGATCTGCATACTCATCTTCGAGTCCAGATTTCCCGTCGGCTCATCGCACAAAAGGAATGTCGGATCGTTTGCAAGAGCCCGGGCGATGGACACCCTCTGCTGCTGACCGCCGGAAAGTTCGTAGGGTGTGTGCTGCATCTGACCGTCAGTGAGGCCGACCATTCTGAGAAGATCTCTGGTTCGGGTTGTGTCGTCCTTATGTCCGTGTTTTAAGATCAGCGGGTACTCGACGTTTTCATATGCCGTCAAAAGACTGATCAGGTTGAACTTCTGAAAGATGAATCCGATCGTCTCTCTTCGGTGGAGGGTCAGTTCGTCGTCCGTCATCTCGGATGTCGACTTCCCGTTGATCTTGATCTCGCCGGAGGTTGGGACGTCCAGACACCCGATCATATTCATCAGTGTCGATTTGCCCGAACCTGACGGTCCCATTATGGCCACAAATTCTCCTTTCTGAATGGAGAAATTTACGTGGTTTAATGCATGGACGTCTCCGGCGGGCATCGGATAGATTTTGGAGACGTCATGCAGTTCGACCACAGGGATCGAGTTCATGGCTTACTTCCGTGCAAATATTTTACCTTTCTTCCAGGCAACGAAGCCGCCGGCAAGAATGACGAGGATTACAATAACGATCAGAACGGCGGCGACCGGGTTCGATCCGCCGCTGGTTTGTGATTCCGTGACTGCCGACGTGATTGGGACCGTCTGTTTTTCCGTGTAGACGTTTCCGTTTACATCCTTGTAGGTAAAGACCAGGGTAACAGTGTCGCTTGCCGGGTTGCTGAAGGTAACTTCGAACTCGGAAAGCCCGTCTTCATCCATGGATCCAACAACGTATGACGGGTAGAGTCCGGATTTGGTTACTCCTTCCGTTGTGACGACGAGTGCCTTGGCTGTTGTCAGGCCGGCGTTGTTCACATCGCCGATGACGGTGTAGGAGCTGCCGGTGTTTTTCACTTCGATGTTGTTGACGATGAGTTCGGCACCGGTTTTGGAGACGCCGGACTCAAGAGGGATGGTGACGCTCTCGGTATGCCAGTTGGCTCCGTTCCGGTAGGTCACATCGAAGGTGACTTCTTTTGTCTCTTCGGTTGTGGTAACGCTTAAGTTTCCGCTTGCTGCCTTGTTTGCATCGATCGTTCCAAGGAAGACCGAGGTCTGTTTGGTGGTGACGCCGGTTCCGGATGCCGTCACTTCGACTGCCTCGATCGCGTTCATTCTGAGATTTCCTATCGTGAGAGCGACGGTTTGCGTAGTGTCAGGCTCGAAGACATCGGGGCGGTTCGTGATCGAGATGACGGCGCTTTGATCGTCAACGATGACGGCAAACGGATATTTCAGATAATTGCCGCTGTTTCCGCCAAAATCCACATAAAGGACCGGATAGAAGGTCCCGGTTTTTCCTGTCGAGATGACCGGCAGGGATAAGGTGAACGTATCTCCCGCGCCGACTCCGCCGATCGGATTCTGATACGGGGTCACGGTCGATTTGATTCCGTCAGAGTCTTTGATAAAGATCTGATTGACCGGAACGAATGTCGTCCCGGTATTTTTTATTGTCACCGTAACTATCCCTGAGTCGCCGGGCATCAGGGACTGCGGATACATGGAGAAATCGGTAATGACAAAGGTTGACTGGTTTGCAGCAGATACTGCCCCCGTGCCGGAGAGGATCAAAGCGCAGACGATGCATGCTGCGATTAGTATACGTCGAAGATTATTTCTGTTCATGAAAGACCTTTAGCTATTTTTGTTCTTAATAAATTGTGGGCAGGGGGATAAATAGTTTCCATGTCTTTTTCTCATCTGTCAGTGGATAGGGATTTTTCAGAATAATACTTCGTTCTTTCCAAAAAAATCCTCTTTAGCGCATTAGCGGGTTTTGAAATGCCGTCCGGCGTTCATGCCGGAAAGCTAATATATCCATGTGAGACTAATGAACATCATGTCAGAATGACTGGCGCGAAATTTGTGTGGTGATATTTATGAGTGAAACGGTACAAAAAACGATCCGGTACAGAGTTGGAATTATCGGCGGAACCGGTAATATCGGTGAGGGTCTTGCCCGCCGTATCTGTATCAGCGGCAAATACGATGTCTCGCTTGGATCGCGCGATCCGGCAAAAGCCGAAACCGCGGCTAACGGCGTGACCTGCTGCCTGGCCGAGCGTAAATGCGAGATCGGCGGAGCGTGTAGCGGAGGATCGAATGCAAGCGTGTGCGATGCAGACATTATTATCCTCTCCGTACCGTTCGATAAGATCGAATCGACCATCGAAACCATCGGCAAATCTGTGTTCGAGAATAAGATCGTGGTTTCGCTGATCAATCCGATGCTCCGCTTCCCAAAAGAGAAGTACTTCCTGCCTGACCGTCCGGCGGAAGGTTCGGCAGCTCTTGCGATCAAGAAGATGCTTCCGGCATCCGCAAAACTCACGACCGCCTTCAACAATGTCGCCTCTGGAAAATGGATGGAGCTTGATGAGGAGCTTGATTACTCCGTCTGTGTCTGCGGGGACGATGAGGAAGCAAAACGCGTCGTTATGGATCTTGTCGCGAGTGTATCAAAACTTGTTCCGCTGGACGCCGGCCCGCTTGCCTGCGCAGCGACGATCGAAAGCATCACGCCTCTTGTCATTACCCTTGCCATGAGAAACGGCCTGAAGGATGTTGGGGTGTACTTCCGGTAAAACAGGATTTTCAGCAGTGTGTTTCGCGTATCGATCAACTTCCCTGCCGGTATGTGCAGTATGATATCTTTATGACAGACCCGACCCAAAGAGACCGGAGATTTGTGAAAACCGAACGGGCGATCCGTTCCGCTTTCATTGATCTCGTGGCGGAAAAAGGATTTGACGAGCTTTCCGTCAAAGATATCGTCGATGCCGCCGATATCGGCAGAGGAACCTTTTATCTGCATTATAAGGATAAGTATGATCTTCTCGAGTCATTCGAGATCGAGATTGGCACAAATCTCCGGGAGATCATTAGGGGAGAGGTTTTTCCGCTGACTGAGGGGCGCACGCTTACAAAGACGGTCGTGGCTCTCTTCACGTATTTCGAAGAAAACATTCTGATCATGCGGGCGCTGTTTGGAGAAAAAGGGTCCTGTTCGTTCCAGAGCAGACTCAAAGACCGTCTCTGGCATGATGTTTTTGCGGAAAAACTCGTGACGGTGGCGTTGCAGGACAGTTTTTCCGTTCCTCTCGATTATCTTCTGGCGTACATCAACGCATCCCATTTCAATGTGTTTCTGACCTGGATCCAGAAAGAAAAACCCGAACGTGAGTCTCCCGAAGAGATCGCCCGGATCATTTTAAAAATCAGTCTTCTTTCTCCCTACCGAATCAGATGATAGATCGGCACAAGCCCCGTTTTCTCAAAAGCACAGGCGACTTCCGTCTCCGGCGGCTCCGTTCTGTAGAAAAGGTGCGATGCACAGGAACAATCCGAGCAACCGAACTTTTCCACTCTGTCCCCTCCGATATTCTGTGCAAGCACGCACTCTAAGCGTTCTTCGGTTTTTGCACAGATAACTCCTGAAAGGGTGATTGCATCTGCTGCCATCAGGTAATCGATGTGCCATTTCGGTTTTCGGTATCGTTCCCGAAAAAACCGGATATGCCTGGAAACTCTGGAGAGTCCCCCAGAGCCAAGCGCCGAACCGGCATACAGATACCAGCCTTTCTGGAACTCTGTTGGCCCCAGCGCCCCGATTTTTACCGTACAAGCTTCTGCACACGCGAGGATAAGACAGTAAATGCCTTTATCCATATCTTACAACATCGTATTTCGACAGGAGAACATGGCGTTTTGCATCGGTTACGACCGGCATCTCATGTCCGGGCCAAAGTGACTCCACCGGCAGTTCCGCGAGTCTGTTGATCGAGCTGACCAGCTGTGCATGATTTCCCGTCGGCAGATCGCAGCGCCCGAACGATCCGTTTGGAAAGATCGTGTCCCCGGCGATCAATGCTCCGTCCGCTTCTCTAAAGAGGCAGATGCTTCCTTTTGTATGTCCCGGCGTGTGGTACACGGTGAAGTTTCCGACCCTGTCTCCGTCTTTTAAGATCTCTGCAGGGTAGTTCGGCGGCTGTTCTCCGAACTGATTTGCGAGGCTGAGTTGTGCATCGGATAAAAACGGCAGTTCGTACTCCCCGATCATGACCTTCGCATTACAGAACTCCGCGAGCCGAACCAGATTTACGATATGATCATAATGCCCGTGCGTCAGAATGATCGTGTCGATCTGTTCTCTGTATGGTTGTACCGCATCAACCGATACGGCTGCATCGACAAGGATGTTTCCTGCGATATAGGAGTTCGCTCTCCAGCCTGTGCCCGAAAGCCAGATTACCGATTCACTCATACTCAGATATTTTAGCTACTCATGTTTAACTTTCTTTGTATAACCTATAATGCGAAAGGAAACCAAATAGGTACGTACCTATGCACTCCATCATCCAGAACTGTCTGCACGGCGATCTGTCCGGCGTAGCCGAGGCTGCACGATCCGAGGGAATGACGCCGGAGGCTCTTTCCAGAAATATCATCGCAGGGCGGACCATTCTTCTGCAAAACGAGGCGCGTGAATACAAACCCTGTGCGATCGGCGAAGGAACCTCTGTCAAAATAAATGTGAATATCGGAACTTCCGGCGTCACCTGCGATCCGGCAAAGGAGATGAAAAAAGCTCAGGCTGCAATCGATAACGGCGCCGATGCCATAATGGATCTGTCCACGGGGGGCGATCTTACCGCGATCCGAAAAGAGATCCTCAAACTCGGTATCCCTGTTGGGACCGTTCCGATCTACGAAGCGGTCCGTCGTGCAGGAAACGTTGTCGACTTAACGGCGGATATCCTGTTTTCCGTGATCCGCGATCAGGCAAAACAGGGCGTCGATTTCATGACGCTTCATTGCGGGGTCAATCTGGATGTGCTGGATGCCCTGACTCTCGATCCCCGGGTGATGGGGGTCGTTTCACGCGGAGGATCGTTCCATACGGCAATGATGCTTTCAAGCGGCGAGGAGAATCCTCTCTATAAAGAATATGATTATCTTCTCGAGATTTTGGACGAATACGAAATCTCTCTCTCGCTTGGCGACGGTATGCGTCCGGGAGCCTATGTCGACTCAACCAAACTTGCCAAATCCCAGGAGTATCTGACGCTTGGAAAACTTGCCAGACGTGCCAAAGACAAAGGAGTCCAGCGGATGATCGAGGGTCCTGGACACATGGACTACAACGAGATCTCCTACAATGTAAAAATGATCAAAGAGATCACTGACTTCGCCCCGCTGTATCTTTTGGGTCCGCTGGTTACGGATATCGCACCGGGGTATGACCATATCACGGGCGCGATAGGGGGAGCTGCTGCAGCCTGTGCCGGAGCCGATTTCCTGTGCATGGTGTCTCCCTCTGAGCATCTCGCTCTTCCCAATATCGATGATATCATCGAGGGAACAAGGGTCTGCAAAGTCGCTGCCCATGTGGGTGACCTTTCCCGCCGCAGGGATGTCGAACTTCCCCGTCAGGCAAAGATGGCCGAAGCCCGCAAAAATCTTGACTGGCAGGCTCAGTATGATCTCTCCCTGTTTGGAGAACATGCCAAAGAGATCCATGATCGGGATGGGAAATGCGAGACCTGTTCGATGTGCGGGGATCTATGTGCGATAAAGATCGTCGAACAAGCTCTGCAAAAAAAGATTTAAAAAATCTACACTACTTCTCCGGATGAAACAATGCCGGAGATACTTCCGCACTCTTCACGGAGCAGGGTGTTTCTCCATCTGAGGGTCTTTTCCGTACCGTCTTTACAGAGGACGACACCTTCATACACGTAATCATCCTCGCGGATATTTCCGGCGATGAGTTTCTGGAAGCCGTCCATTTTTCTCTGTCTGGCTTTCTCCGGTATCACGGTCACAAACCAGTTCTTTCCCATCAGT
Source organism: Methanocorpusculum sp. UBA424 (assembly GCA_002498375.1). Classification (GTDB taxonomy): domain Archaea; phylum Halobacteriota; class Methanomicrobia; order Methanomicrobiales; family Methanocorpusculaceae; genus Methanocorpusculum. The sequence continues at coordinate 34,507 of DAHC01000003.1, read as the reverse complement.
TCCGCTTCGGTGTAGCCGAGAATTTTCGTGCCGTATTTATTGAGCATCTCGACGTTTCCATCTCTGTTCACCGCAACAAGCAAAACACCTGCTACATCAAGGTAGCTTCGTGTCCGGTCGCGTTCCCGCTGGAGTTTTTCCTGAACAAGACATCTGGATGCAACGGTACTGATCTGGAATGCCGTGGATAAAAGAAGTGTTCTCCTCACGGTGTCCGGCGCGAGTGCCGTTTTTGAACCGAGAATCACGCAGGCGACTGCCCTTCCTTCGAAAAGGATCGGCATCAGTACAAGTGATTTTGCCTGATCCATTGGAGAAATGGTGTTTTCCGGCAGAAGTCTCATCCGGTGTTTGTCGAAGATGACCGGCTCGCCTTTTCTGATGATCCGGTGGATCATCGAGTTGGTGTGGATCGCGGGTGCGAATCTGCCGTTTCTCGACCTGAACATGGTGTAGTCATCGAAGATGCTCCGCTGATAGACCGCCACCGATTCGAAGCCGGAGATATTTGGCAGCATATCGAGCAGCGGGTCCCACATCTCCTTGGTCGAGGATACGCCTTCCAGAATAAAGGCAAGTTCCCTACTCATCATCTGCCGCTGCCGGTCCGCCTCCTCTTCGGTGATGTCGTTGACGATCGTCAGCAGATACTGCCGGTCGACCGAGAGATTCATGGGGATGACCCGTGCCGAGATGTATCTGGTCTCGCCGTTGACCACGATCCGGTCTTCAAAGACTCGTGCCTCTTTCCCGGTCAAAGCCACCGTGTCGTGGGCTTCTGTCAAACGGACCGATCCGATCTTTGCCAGGATCTCCTTTGAGGTCATCTGGGAAAGTTCGCTTCTTGATTTCTGCAGGAACTTTTCCGCAGATTTATTGACGTAATAGTATTCCCGCGACTCCATCCCGATTACGGTGATGATCGCAGGAATGTTGTTCATTACGGCATCCAGGAATCGTTTCCACCGTTTCGCTCCAAGCTCCGCATCTCTGCGGTCGGTCACGTCGCGAAGGGCGCCGTTGTATCCAAGGAATATGGATTCCTCTTCTTCGAGAAGAACGGGTGATCCGGAAAATTCGCAGTAGATTTTTCTGCCGTCTTTGCAGATGAAGGGAAACTCTGGCAGGGTGAACCCTTTTTCCCGCGAGATTGCCGAGGCAAGTTCCCAATTGAAACGGGCCGCTGCTCCTGCCGGCATGAACTCGGAAAGTTTGCGGCCGATGAGTTCCTCGGGCGAGTATCCGGTCACATAAGTAATCTGGGGGCTGATGTACTGGAGACTGAAGGTCTCATCCAGAGACCAGATGACATCATGGATCGTTTCGACGAGACGCCGAAACATTGCTTCGCTTTGTTCGAGAGCATCTGCTGAGTTGACATTTTCAGTGATGTCGTTCCAGACGACGGTAACCCCGGGGCGTCCGTCGGGGAGGGCCATGGGATAGATTCGCTGGTCAAGATAGCAGTTGGTCCCGTTTTTCAAAAGACGCAGTTCACTTTTGACCATCTCGCCCTGCAGAGCTGCCCTGATCTGGTCGGTGAGTACATCGTTGCAGAAGGTTTTGCAGGCACTGTCGTAAATATATTTCCCGACGATCTCCTCGCTGTCTGCGGAGAGGAACGATACTAATGACTCATTTGCCTGAATGACTTTGAGATCTGCGTCGATTAGGAGTACCATCTCGGATGAAAGGTTGAGCATCGCCGATACGGGGACCCGTTTCGATAAAAAAAACACCTTCGCTTTTCCGAATGTGCGCATCTCGACCCGACCGGACACGAGCAGGTTATCCATATATCGTGCTATGGTGTTTCGGTTCAGGTGCGTGGCGTCGGCAATTTCCGTGACGGACATTCCGCGCGGGTTCTCTCGTAAAAGTGTGAGAATCTCGGAAAATTCGCCTGTCTGCTCTACCATTACTCTTTATTTGGCTCCGGAAACTATAATGCTTTGCACTGTGTCGGGCATTGATGCACAACATCAACGCCGTGCATTGAGCGTTATAATTAAATACAAGAATGACAAATAGTAATGTAGCAGCTTGTGAGAAGAGCACAAGCGGCAAACAGACCCGTGAACAAAATCAGTTCTGTACAATGGGAAACAAGGATACACCACACACACCGACCTTTTCCACAGAATATACACCTCACAAAACACACCACACCACTACTGTTTTCGGGTCTGTTCCATACTAATACTCAGGTTAATGACACGTACCACTCCCTCTAAAAACCTCTCAAAATTTTTGTATGTTTTTCCCTTCTTTGCCGGAAGCGGAAAAACACTATGTTTACCTAATTTTTCTTCATACTTATTTTTGCTGCATCAGGTATGTTGGGTTGTCCGGTAACAAACTGTACATCTCTAAAAAAAGTGATTTTTCGTATATTCAGGGACAGGAGTAGGAGTCTACCATCTCTATCCCGCGTTCGTCCTCTTTCTCCCCGGGAATCGCTAGCGGATACTTCCCGGTAAGACAGCCAAGACAGAGATCCTGTCGCGGAATGCCGATCGCTTTGATGAGTCCGTCCAGCGAGATGTGGGCAAGACTGGTTGCATCGATCTCCTTCTCTACCTGGGACGCCGATTTTGTCGAGGCGATCAGTTCATCTCTGGTGGGAAAATCCGTTCCAAGATAGCAGGGGGCGATGATCGGCGGGGATGCGATTCTGAGATGGAGTTCTTTTGCACCGAACTCGCGCACGAGCGACAGAATCTTTTTCGAGGTCGTCCCTCTCACGATACTGTCGTCGACTAAGACCACGGATTTGTCTTTGATATGGCCCCGGACTGGATTTAGTTTCATTCGGACCGCGATCTCGCGTTTTTCCTGGCTCGGCATAATGAATGTCCGGCCCGTGTACCGGTTTTTGATAAGGGCCTCGCGAAAGGGGATCCCTGATTCGCGGGAGAATCCGGTCGCCGCCGCCGTTCCAGAATCCGGAACCGGCGAGATCAGATCCGCGTTTGCCGGAGCTTCCTTTGCAAGCAGCGCTCCGGTTTTTCTCCGCACATCGTATACGGATACTCCATCGATGACCGCATCGGCCCGTGCGAAGTAGACATACTCGAACATACAGTGCGCACAGGATTTTGCCTTCATCATCTTTCGGGAAAAAACTTCACCGCCCTGGAGTCTCACGCTCTCGCCTGGGCAGATATCTCTGACGAACTCGGCACCGATCGCATCCAAAGCTACGCTTTCGGAGGCAAGGACATGGCCGCCCGTCTCGGTTTTTCCAAGGCACAGCGGTTTGATGCCGAGCGGGTCGCGGAATGCATACAGAATTCCGTCCAGCATAAAGATCACGACATATGATCCGCTGATCTTTCGCATACAGTAACTTATTGCTTCGTCAGGCGTGTGGTCATGGATGATCTCGTTTGCGAGAATAGCTGCGATGACTTCGGTGTCAGATGTCGTGGAAAAAATATGGCCGTGCCCTTCGTATTCGTATCTCAGTTCGTCGGTATTGATCAGGTTCCCGTTGTGAACGAGCGACAGCGAATGTCCCCGGAACATAAAATGGAACGGCTGAATGTTCTCAGGTTTCGATCCGCCGGTCGTTGGATATCTCACATGACCGATGCCTGTTTTCCCTCTCAGACCATCGAGGATCGGGCCGCTAAACACCTCGGACACGAGACCGTATCCTTTGTATTTATGCACGGTCTCACCATCATACGTGTAGATACCTGCGCTCTCCTGACCCCTGTGCTGGAGGGCATATAATGCCAGGTACAATGATCCCGATACATCTGTAGAATCGGTAATGCCAGTGATGCCGCACATGTTGCAAAAATATTGGCTGTATTCAGATATAGGTTTAACAGACGAAGACCGCTGTCGCAACAACGGTTGTCCAGTTTCCGTCTCTGTCCGTTTCGGCAGCAATGCTGATATTGCTCGTTTTCAGAATATTGCCGCCCTGTTTCTGCATAATGGTATCCAGCATCGTTCTGGCAAGTTCTTCGGCATATGCTCCGCACTGTTTTTCCGACAATCCTGCGCAGTGATGCTCCGAGAGATACCCGTGCTGCTTGTCATGGATCTGGGGGACCGCAAGGCCGATTGCTGCCGATATTATCTCATTTGGTTCGTTTGATGTGTTTTTAGCCATAACGCAGTACACGATCTCTCCCGGCCTTAAGGCCGCGAGTCCTTCATCGCGCGAGACGATTTCTGCGTCCGGCGGCATAATGGAAGATACGTAGACCAGATTAAAAGGGGCGATTCCTGCGTTTCTAAGAGCCATCTCGAACGAAACAAGCTGATCTTTATGCACGCCTTTACCCCTGGTAAAAAATACTTTTGTGGGAACTACCATCGTAGTTAATTGGTCTTGCTAACTAGCTCTTAAGAGTTGTGTTCATATCCAGTGTCTTGAATGAACTGGATTAAAATACGGGTATGTCCAATTAATTCTTAAGTACGAAAAGATCAGTTGGGGTGCACCATACCTTATCCGGCTTTTTGAACCAGATACAAGTAAATCGAGGGATTAATTGATGGCGGATTCAGTAGTTGACAGTATTTTAGCGGCGAGATATTATCGCACCGGTGAGGCATCGTTTGAAGATGTCTGCAGACGAGTGGCAGATGCATTGGGTGAAACACCGGAAGAGACAAAAGAATACTTTGACGCCATGATGTCGTTGTCGTTCCTGCCCAACTCTCCGACATTGATGAATGCCGGAACCCCGCTCGGGCAGCTCTCCGCCTGTTTCACGCTCCCGGTGAACGATTCGCTTCCGGAGATCTTCGATGCGATCCGCTGGGGCGCGATCATTCATCAGTCGGGAGGAGGAACCGGCTATAACTTTTCCCACCTTCGCCCGGAGGGGTCCCCTGTCCGTTCAACGGACGGCGTAGCATCCGGCCCGGTCTCCTTTATGCGGGTGTTCAACGCAGCGACCGATGTGATTAAACAGGGCGGCAGAAGACGCGGGGCAAATATGGGTATCCTGAACGTCTGGCACCAGGACATCATGAAGTTCATCAAAAGCAAAGCCAAGGAAGGCGACTTCAGTAACTTCAATATCTCCGTGATGGTCTCGGACGCTTTCATGGAACTTGTGGCAAAAGGCGAGATGGACAAAGTCTGGGTAACCAGCACTGAAGGTGTCGGAATTACCGTTGGGGAAATCTGGGAGGGTATCATCGAAGGTGTCTGGAAGAACGGCGAGCCCGGAATTCTTTTCTACGACACGATCAACAGGAAAAACCCTACTCCCGATCTCGGTGAGATCGACACCACCAATCCCTGTGGTGAACAGCCTCTCCTGCCGTTCGAGTCCTGCGTTCTTGGCAGTATCAATTTGGCGAAGTTCATTCGTGCCGATGGTCTGAACTACGAAGCTCTTGATAAAATGACCCGGATGGGTATCCGGTTCCTTGATGCAGTCATCACGAAGAATGTCTTCCCGATCCCGGAGATCCGCGAAGCCACGAACCGTACGCGAAAGGTCGGTCTTGGTCTGATGGGCGTGCACGATGCGATGCTCATGCTCCGGATCCCTTACGATTCGGAAGCCGGCAGAAACTTCTGCATCGAAGTGATGGAGCGGATCAACAATGTTGCCGTCGAAGAGTCCATGGCTCTTGGAAAGGAGAGGGGAGCTTTCCCTGCGTATGAAGGAAGCGTCTGGGACAAGCAGGGAATCATTATGCGCAACGCTGCCTTGACGACGATCGCCCCGACCGGGACCATCTCGCTTCTCGCCGGCTGTTCGTCCGGTATCGAGCCGGTGTTCTCGTTTGCCTACACCCGAAGGAACACGGTCGGCAAAACATTCGTGATGGTCCATCCGTACTTCGAATCGGAACTTAAGCGTGTGATCGCGTCGATGGGCTTTTCGGGCGCAGAAGCGGAAGCAAAACGCGATGAGGTCATTAATCACGTGCATGAAACCGGTTCGGTTCAGGATATTGCCTGGCTGCCGGATACGTTCAAAGCCGTCTTCAAGACCGCTCTGGATATCGGATGGAAGGATCATGTCTTAATGCAGGCGGCGTTCCAGAAACATGTTCACGCCTCGATATCGAAGACGATCAACATGCCGGTCACTGCAGCCAAAGAGGATGTCGAGAAGGCCGTTATTCTTGCCTGGAGAGAGGGGATCAAAGGGATGACTCTCTACCGCACCGGGTCAAGAGAGGATGTTGTTCTTGCTCTCGAGAAGCAGGAGACCGCCAAACCGGCGGAGGCCGCGCCTGAGAAGCCGAGCCCCGGCCTTGTCCCGCAGCTGACCTTCACCCGTCCGCGGGAGCTGGTTGGACGCACCTTCCTTGCTCAGTCCGGCTGCTGTCGTCTGTATATCACGGTGAACACGATGGACGGCAAACCGATGGAAGTGTTCATCCGAACCGTCGGAGCCGGATGCGAAGCAAGCAGCAATGCGCTTGGCCGAAGTATCAGCACGGGTTTACAGAATGGTGTTCCGTATGAGAAGTTCGTGAAGCAGTTTGCAAAAGTGAACTGTGTCTCGGCGATCAAGAACAAAAACTCCGAGGGAATGTCCTGTGCCGATGTCGTTGGAAAATGCATCGAACTTGCGGCAACCAATCAGGCGATCGCGACGCTGGACAACTGGTCGCTGACTCCGGTTACTCCCGGAGAAAAGAAGAACCCGCCCTGTCCCGAGTGCGGGGAGCCTCTGGATTTCGGCGAGGGCTGTAATCAGGGGATCTGCAAGCACTGCGGATGGAGCGGCTGCAGCTGAGCCTCCCCATCACTTTTTTAAAATTTTCCAATATCTACTTTTTTTGAAAAGAGTTGTATGATTGCGGGTGAGTATGGCGGGTCGTGTATCCGATCCGGCTACAATCCGGTCCTCTTAAAAAGTCCGAGACACCGTTTCTTATATTCGTCTTCGGTGATGATCCCATTCTCCCGCAGATACTTCAGCGCCTCGAGGGACTTATCGATCGCCTCATCGTCCAGCCCCTCACGCGGCTCCAGCGTCACCGGTGAAACAGTCCTTGGCTGCGGAGGTTTGGGGATATTCGAATCCGATCTCTTCGAGACATACACCTCCGAGTCATCATCCTCCGGCTGACTCTTTGGATCATCGTTGAGACGCTTATACCGCCCTCCGCCGACCCGGGTCCGTCCACCAGGCAGGATCATCGCATCCCCTTTCCCCTCATCATGCCACTGATCATCCGTCTTCCCCGAATCGGTTTCGAACACGATCACATCGTTCAGGGGTTCTTCCGTCTTCTCCTTCACCTCCACAGGGGGTTCCGTTGATTCGATCATCCGGGATACCCAGGCGGCCTTTGCCTCCTCCTGATCTTTTTCCGAAATTGGGATCTTCTCCTCGAACACATCCTCTCCTGGGTCCTCACCCTCAGGGAAATGGGAAAACAGGCTCTCCGTCGGCTCACTGCCGGACCCCGGAGTTGGCGTATCCTCAAACACATCGTCCTCTCCGGTCTCCGGAAGAGCTGCCGGTCCCGATCCCACCCCTCCCTCTCTCAGAATATACTCCTCGGTCAGGATATTCCGTTTTACGGCAATCTCCCAGTTCCCGCCGGCTCGCATATTCATCATCTCGCGAAGCGAGAGAAGCGCAGCTCTGACCTCCTCCACGGAATTTTTTACGCTGTGGAAGATATATTTGTCATTATTCACCGTCTTGAGGGTCAGAGTCGGGGCGACCGCAGTCGGAAACCGGACAGAAGCTTCCATGAGATCGATATAATTCATCTCATAGATCCGGTACACCGTTTGGCGTTCGGGATACCCCCAGAGCATGCGAAGACGTGTCAAAAGGATCGGGATCAAAAATTTATCTTTACTTCGTGCGTAAATAACATTCAAGACCTCCTCGGTCCTGGGAATATCATCCAGGATCTCAATCGGGAGATCGTACTGATACAATATTTCATGACGCACGGCAAAGTTCCTCGGATATTACTATACCATTAGCGTTTGAAAATAGTTAAAGTTCGTGAATGATCGAAAAAAGATGAGGGAGAATTCTCCCGGGGCATATCTGCCTTTACATCATTCCTGGGGGCATGCCGCCCATTCCGCCCATGCCTCCGCCCATTGCGGCCATCTCTTCGGGTGATGGTCCTGCGGACTTTGCGGATGCGATGACGTCATCGATTCTGAGGATCATGACGGCGGCTTCTGCTGCTGAGGAAATTGCCTGGGTCTTCACGCGGAGCGGCTCAACAACGCCTGCTTCCCACATGTCGACTGCCTTTCCTTCAAAGACATCAAGACCATGGGTCTTCTTGCCTTTCTCGTGTGCTGCACGGAGCTCAACAAGTTTGTCGATCGGGTCGAGACCTGCGTTTTCTGCAAGGGTTCTCGGGATGATTTCCAGTGCACCTGCGAATGCTTCGATCGCGAGCTGGATACGTCCGCCCTGGGTCGCTGCGTATTCGCGGAGTCTGAGGGAGAGCTCAACTTCCGGTGCTCCTCCGCCGGCGACGACCTTCTTGTCTTCAACGACACAGGCAACGACACGGAGTGCGTCTTCAAGTGCACGGCCGAGCTCGTCGACAACGTGGTCTGTTCCGCCTTTTATGATGATCGAGACTGCTTTGGGGTTCTTGCACTTCTCAACGAAGATCATCTCTTCGCCGCCGACCTTGCGCTCTTCAACGATGCCTGCAACACCAAGCTCGTCAGCAGAGATGGCGTCGATGGAGGAGATAAGCGCTCCGCCGGTTGCACGTGCAAGTTTCTCCATATCGGATTTCTTTACACGGCGGGTTGCGAAGATGCCTGCCTTGGAGAGGTAGTGCTGAGCAATGTCGTCGATACCTTTCTGACAGAAGAGGACGTTTGCACCGGATGCTTTGATCTTCTCGACGATGCCTTTGATCATGCGCTCTTCCTCATCGAGGAACATCTGGAGCTGGTCGGGTGAGGTGATGGAGATCTCTGCGTCGACTTCGGTCTTCTTGTATTCGACTGCAGCGTTCAGCAGAAGGATCTTTGCATTCTTAACGGATTTGGGCATGCCCGGGTGGACACGTTCCTTGTCGATGATCATGCCTTCGATGATCTCGGACTCTTCGATCGAGCCGCCGACACGTTTCTCGACTTTGACGTTTTCGGTGTCGACTGTTCCGTCTGCATCTGCAACGAGAGTGATTGCACGGACGATAAGGTCACAGAGTTTGTCCTTGGAGGCTTCTGCGTTCTTGCCGGTCATTGCGGTTCCTGCAATCTTGGAAAGGATCGCGGTGTCCTTTGCCTTGACGTCGATTGCGATGGTCTGGAGAAGTTCCTGGGCTTTCTCGGCTGCCTGTCTGTATCCAAGGGTGATGACGGTCGGGTGAACGTCCATCTCGAGAAGCTCTTCAGACTTCTTTAAGAGTTCGCCTGCAATAACGACTGCAGTGGTGGTTCCGTCTCCGACTTCATCATCCTGAGTCTTTGCGATCTCGACCATCATCTTTGCTGCCGGGTGTTCAATGTCCATCTCTTTGAGGATGGTCACACCGTCATTGGTGATAACGACATCTCCGATGGTGTCGACGAGCATCTTGTCCATTCCCTTCGGACCAAGGGTAGAACGTACGGCTCCGGCGACGGCTTTTGCCGCTGCGATGTTCATGCTCTGTGCATCCCGTCCGCGAGTACGGTTTCCTCCTTCTTTGAGGATTAAGATTGGCTGTCCGCCAAGTTGTGCTGACATAGTATAATCACCTATACTCTGTTTTGACAGAGTAATGTATGGAATATGTTGTTTAGTAGTTCTATATAAACATGATTATTTTTGGCGATCATCGGCGATGTTTCCGCGGAGTATCCAAAAGACGTAATGGAGGATACCCGATACGCGCCGAAGAAAAAAAGAAGGCAGGTATGGTTTCTCTTATATCAGAGAACGGCTTCTATCCGGTTGAGTGCTTCTTCCAGCCGTTCCATGGAAGCAGCATAGGAGATCCGAATCCAGCCCGGAGCTCCGAAAGCAAAGCCCGGGGTCGCTGCAACGTGGGCTTTGTCCAGCCAAAGATTTGCTGTCGCCCCGTCGTCTCCTCCGCAGTTGATGAATGCATAGAACGCCCCGTCTGCCGGTGCTGTTTTCAATCCCATGCCGGCAAGTCTGCCGATGACATATTTTTTCCTCTGCTCGAACTCTTTTCGCATCGATTCGACACAGGTCTGATCACCCGTGAGGGCAGCCACCCCTCCCCACATGGCAAAGGTATTCACGTTTCCAACCGAGTGCTGCATGACTTTGTCCATGTACGGGATAACATTTTCCGGAGCTGAAATATAGCCAAGTCTCCATCCGGTCATCGCGTAGGCTTTGGAAAATCCGTTGATGGTGATGGTGCGTTCGTCCATATCCGGCAGAGATCCTATCGACACATGCTCCTGGCCGTAAATGAGTTTCTCGTAGATCTCATCTGAAAGACAATACAGGTCGTGATCGATACAAGCATCGGCAAGGATCCTGAGTGACGAACGGCCGAGGATCGAACCGGTGGGGTTCGACGGCGTGTTGACGATGATCATCTTGGTTTTATCGGTTATCTTATCGTAAAGCGATTCATCGATCTGGAAATTATTGTTGAGAGGGTGGTGGACCGGTTTTCCCCGGGCGATGGTGACACAGGGATCATAGGAGACCCATGCCGGATCAAGGATGATGACTTCATCGCCGGGATTCAGGCAGGCCGTCATGGTGATCCGGATAGCGTCTTTGGCTCCGCTTGTACAGAGGATCCGGTTCTGAGTTGTCGGGATATGGTTTTCCGTATTGAGTTTATCGGCGATCGCTTTGGTCAGAGTGGGGATTCCGCGGGAAGGGGCATAGTGGGTCTCGCCCCGGTGTAAGGCGTCTATTGCGGCCTGGGTAATATGTGCGGGCGTAGCGAAGTCAGGTTCGCCGACCGCGAGGCTGATGACATCGATCCCTTTGGCGATCATCTCTTTTGAACGGTTGTTCATCGCCATCGTTGCGGACGGGGGGACTGCAGCGATGTTTTCTGAAAGAGGCAACATACCTTCTATGTCTGTTCTGCAAGATATTTAAGGAAAGATGTTGGCCTGAAAAAAAAGGGATTAGGATAAGAAATCGACGGCTGCGGAAAGTCCGTCGCCTTCGAGTGTGTACCCGGCTTTTTTGAAGCACATCTGGACGGCGGCAACGGTCGCGATGATCTCGGGTGTATCGATGATCCCCATATTACCGATCCTAAAGATCTTGCCTTTGAATCTGTCCTGACCGCCGGCGAACTCGATGCCCATCTTTTTGCAGGCTCCGCGTATTTTTGCATCCTCGACGCCTTCCGGGTAGAAGAATCCGGTTACGGTGTTCGATGCTTTGTGCAGAGCATCGACCTGGGGGACGAGGGAAAGTCCCCATGCTTCGCCGGCAGCGCGAACGGCGCCGGACATTTTTTGGTGGCGTGCGATCCTGTTTTCGAGTCCCTCTTCTTCGATGAGTCTGCAGGCTTCACGCAGTGCAAGGAATAAGGGGACGGCCGGCGTTGTCGGGGTTTCCATCGGGTTGCCGTCGGCTGATTTCTTTGCCTTCTTTAAGTCGAGGTAGAAGGGTCTGTTCTCGGAGAGTCTGTCCCAGGCTCTCTGTGATACAGAAACAGCGGCAAGTCCTGCAGGAGCCGCCAGACATTTCTGGCTTCCGACGATCGCTACATCGGCACCCCATGCATCGGCCTTTACGGTATCTCCGCCGATCGACGTGATCGCATCGAGGATGAAGAGAGCGTCGTATTTTCGTGCGAGTTTTCCGACCTCTTCAGCCGGGTTCAGGATCGCTGCAGAGGTTTCGTTGTGGACGAGAGTAACGACTTCGGCGCCGTTTTCCAGTTCCTGTTTGAGGGCTTCGAGATTCAGCGCATGTCCCCATTCGGATTCGATCATCGTGGTTTCGCCGTAGATCTTGGAGATCAGACCGAGTCTCTCTCCGAACTTTCCATTCACGAGGGACACGATCTTTTTGCCTTTGGCAAACGAACCGATCGCAGCTTCCTGACCTGCAGTTCCCGAGCCGGAGAGGACAAGCATATCGTTTGTTGTACCGAAGACGGGTTTCAGACCTCTGACAATATCCGCATAGCAGTCGCCGAACTCCTTACTCCGGTGGTTGATCGCCTGTTTCGTCATTGCATTCCGGACCGTTTCCGGCATTGGAACGGGTCCCGGCATCATGAGCAGTGTTTCTTTATACATGGGAAAGTCTGTTACATATATGAGAATAGACATACATATACTAATTCCATAGAGGTTTTATCAGATGCCAGAAGTCGCAGTAATAGCTGGTTCCGTTTCGGACCAGGCGATCGTTGATAAGGCAACGACCGTTCTTCAATCATACAATATTTCCTTCGATGTTCAGTTCATTTCCGCCCATCGCGATGCCGATAAACTGGATGCATATGTAAAATCATCGGATGCCCAGATCTTCATCTGTATTGCGGGAATGTCGGCGGCCCTTCCGGGGGTCGTCGCCGCGAGGACGAAAAAACCGGTGATCGGGGTTCCCGTTTCCGGCAAGATCGCCGGCGGGCTGGATGCTCTTCTTTCGATCGCCCAGATGCCGAAAGGCGTTCCGGTCGCCTGTATGGCGGTCGACGGCGGAGAAAACGCCGGACATTTCGCAGCACGGATACTTGGGAAAAACTAACTTTTTCCTGTCGATCCTGTCACTTCCGATGTTACACATGACAGGAATCGAAGCTCATATTTTGGGTATTTTTTGAATTTACCTTGTTATGTTACTTATGTTACTCCTGTCAATGTTTTTGAGTCTCTACCTATATACATGATCTGTGCAGAGGGAGCAGGGATCCAAAAATAATCGACAGAAGTGACATACGTGACAAAAACGCTCTGATTATGAAATAACGGCAGGATCGGATGATATATCCTGTTGGTTCCGGTTTATGACTGAGAGAACATTGTCAGAAAAAAAGATGCTGCCGGTTTTGGCAGCTGGTTTTCACACTTATGCTTCGATAATGTACTTTGCTTTAAGCTCGTTCCATTTCTCGGAAGCCATAAGTTTGGTGAGTCCGTTGTTGATGAGCGTGTGGAGTTCGGTATCACCGTTTCTCATAGCCACACCATACTCTTCACCGGTCGGGATCGTAGCAAGCATAACAATTGCATCTTTGCCTTTGATGTAGTCTTTGATGTTGACATCATCGAAGATGACCGTCTGCACTTGACCGGTTTCCAGAGCGACCATCGACTGCGGGAAGGTGTCATAGAGTTTGATCTTTCCGTCTTTTACCATCTGATCGTATTTTGCCTGACCGAAGAAGTCATCACTCTGGAGGTACTGATCAGCAGAGCAGCTTCTCTGGACACCGATCGTGAGATCTCCGGCTTTAAACTGGTCCAGCGTTACGGTAGATCCGTTCTTTACGGCAACACCCTGATCAACACTCCAGTAAGGAATGGAGAAGGTCACCTGTGCTGCTCTGGCTGGCGTGATGGTCATTCCTGAGTAGACCATATCGATCTTGTTTCCAAGAAGCGCCGGAATGATTCCGTCCCAGGCAACCGCCTTGATCTCGACATTGAAGCCTTCCTGCTCTGCGATCCACTGGATCGATTCAACATCGAATCCGACGAAGTTACCGCTTTCATCAACGTACGAATACGGCGGGTAGTCTCCATCGATACCCACGATATACGTTTTTTTCTCAGATTCGTTACTGACACAGCCTGCCGTAAGGACAGCAGCCACCACAAGAAGGGCTATGATTGCCCCTAAAAACACTTTTCTATCCATCTGTTAATCATTTCTGTTTCATCTATAAATCACTTGCTTCCCGGAAGCAGGGATTTCAGAATGATTCTCAAAAGTGTGTGAAAGAGTAGGTACAGGTTATTCTTTTTTGAAGTACAGATAACAATGACAGTGGCCAAACGCCTCGACGTCTGCTGCGGAGTCTCTGCATGGACAGAGGTATATTTTATCGGCCTCGGCGTCCCCGGTCGGGATACGGCAGGGACAGAACCGTTTTCCGTACACGAGTTTGTTTCTGGCAATTCCTTCGATGGTTGAATCGGTCACATCTTTATTTTCATTCAGGACCCAGCCCTTTTTTTCTGCAACTTTTTCGATTGACGGTCGTATCTGCTCGGCTACTTCGCGTATCTCGTCGCGGGTGGGAATGAGATTCATTATCAGATATTCCTTTTCAGAAGTTATCAGGGTTTGGTTTGTGGAAAATATTTTTCGTTATTTTTCCAGGGATTTTTGGATCATGCGTTTCTGTATCAGTTTTAAGTGGTCGAGAAAAAGTATCCCGTCATGATGGTCCTTTTCATGCAGAAATGCCCGGGCCGCTACTCCTTTGAGTTCGGTCTCGACCGTCTCACCGGAAATATCGAGATATCTGCAGGTGATCTTACCCGGCCTGCGGATTGGCCGCTGGATTCCCGGGATACACGGACTTCCTTCCATCTCTTCAACCAGCGTTCCCTCTTTGAGGACTTCGGGGTTGGCTCCTTTGATCACAACGCCGCCTGCGTTGACGATGAACAGGCGTTTTGACACGCCTATCTGGGGGGCTGAAAGGCCGACGCATCTGTTCTGGATCATCGTATCCCACATATCCGTCAGAATGCCGAGCTCTTCTTCCCCGATCTTTTCGACCGTTTCCGCCTGCTGAAAGAGTACAGGGTCGCCGTATCTTCGTATCTCGCGAATCATATGTTTCTTTTCTCTCTGGAATCGTTTTAGTGTTGTGATTGCCAATAGATAGGTATGGAGTTAGTGTATGACCGCCCGGGGCATGCATCGGGCGTTGTGAACGGAAAAGAGTTCGAGGGTTTTTGTCTGCCGATGCCTCCGTCGAATCTGATTTTTATCAAGACTGCCGGAGGATTCATCGGCTGCGGATTTTTCGATATGAAGACATTTGATAAACTCGGGATACCGGCCGCGAGGATCACCGGCGTTTCAACCCTCGAAGAGCTTCTTGCCGGAAAAATCGTTGATATGACAGAGTCAGCAGAGAAAGCCGGTGTCAGGATTGGGATGACCGGATATGATGCACTTCTGCGTTTTTGTTCCTGAAATCCCTGGATGGAGCAAAGATTTTTTAGCAATCAATCCGTTGTATTATCTATGAGAACATCTATTCTCGCATTACTTGCGGTTTTGGCTGCCCTTTCCCTTCTTTGTCTGCCGGTTTCGGCAGCGATAGGTTCGGATACGGCGACCATTTATGTAACGTCGTCCCCTTCCGGGGCCACGGCCACTGATTCGGCAACGGGAGCCAAGATCACTACGCCTGACCGTTTTATCGTCTACACGACCGGCACTCCCATGCATCATTACATAACCGTTTCGAAGAACGGATATTATGATTATTATTATGATGCCGGGATCCCGGCAAAAGATGATTATATCCAGGTCAATGCTGTTTTGACTCCGATCCAGACGACCGGGTACCTTTCTGTCTCTTCGAGTCCCTCGGGGGCCAATGTCTATGTTGACGGCATCTACAAGGGAACGAGTCCGGTGACGGTTTCCGTGTCTGCTGGTTCGCACAGTGTTCGTATGGATAAGTCCGGGTATGATTCATGGACCGGCTCAACCTCCGTGACTGCCGGTCAGACCGCGTATGTCTCTACGTCCTTAAATCCGTCAGTCACCTACGGGTATCTGTATGTCTACTCCAGCCCGTCGAATGCGGACGTGTACATCAACGGTGTCTACAAAGGCGATACGCCGTTTACGATCGGTCTGAACCCGGGAACCTATCAGGTCATGGTGAAGAAAGCAGGGTATTCGTCCTACTCGACCACCTCTTCTGTCTACACAGGCTCGACGACGTCGGTCTCGGCAAATCTCCAGAAGAGTGCGGACGCCTACATCCAGGTGGCTTCCTATCCTTCCGGAGCTGCTGTATACATTGACGGCGGGTATGTGGGAAACACCCAGTACTCCAGCCCGTCGAACCCGAATTACATGCACGCCGGTCCGTTCACTTCCGGAACATCCCACACGCTTATGCTGAAACTTGACGGATATACCACCTACTCGTCGTCATTTGTGCTGAGCTCAGGCGAGACCAGGACGTTTTCCGTGACGATGAATCCGGTAACGCCGGTCGTGACGACCGGTTCTCTACATATCACTTCAGATCCGTCAGGCTCCGATGTGTATGTCGATAACGTCTTCAGAGGCTATACGCCGCTCACGCTGAACGATCTCACCACGGGTTCCCACACCGTGCTTCTTCAGCACGGCGGATATAAAGACTGGTCAGAGACGATCACCTTTTCTACCGGCCAGACGGTTGAGAGAACGGTTGTGATGTCCCAGTCCGTTGTCCCGACCCCGACCTCGTCGCCGGCACCCTTTATCGGGATCCTTGCCGGACTTGGCGCCTGCGGAGTTGTACTGGCTGCAAGACGCCGGTAAACATTCTGGTTTCACGACCACTCATTTTTTTAAGAGGTCTTTCTTTTTTTGCAAATTATTTATCGGACGATTCTCCATTGTTCTTTGGAGAATACCCTAGGTTCTGAAGAATTTGCGTTGGCTGAAATAGTAAATACGTAAAAAAAAGTTAGATGCAGTCCTTTAAGTGGAACTTAAAGGGACCGAGGTTTCCGCCGTAGTTTCCTGCGGTGATCTTGACGACACCCGGAACTCTGCATGCTGCCTGGACACCGGCTTTCATAGCTTCCTTGACTGCTGCTTCGGAGACACCGTCGATGACGATCTCGTAGACTGCCTTGACGCCTTCGGGGATCTCGGTATCCGGGACCTTCTCGCGGATTGTTGGGCAGAACTTTTCATTGGTGGATGCGCCCATGAACTTGTATTTGTTGGAGCCGACCTTGGAACCGGATGAGACAACTCCTCCGGGGAACGGGGTGATGGTTCCGGGAACACAGCTGATTGCGTCAACTGCCGCCTGTGCTGCGATGAGTGCTGACATCTGGGAGTCACCCATGATCAGGAAGTTACCGCCGGCAACGCCTTTGACTGCACCGACTTCTTCTTCTACAATAAAGTCGCCGCCCATGATCGGGATGGACCAGCAGTTGATTCCGCCGACGACGACCTTGGATTCGTATCCGTCACCGAAGAAGTGGAGTTTGACCGGGATGATCTCTTCTAAACCTGCTTTTCCATTGAAAACTGCGGTTGTGGGTGCAGTTAAAACACACTCGGCAATGCGCTCGAGAACCTGCTCTTTGAGTGCTTTCTTACCGCAGCAGAGCATGATTGCATATCCCGGGCGGTTGTCGGGGGTTTCGGATGCCGGAACGAACCGTTCGATTCCTGCTTCGCAGGGACATCCAATGGTTGAGGTTGCAAAACCGGTTGCTTCGGTTGCTGCTTTGTATGCCCACTCTTTCGTTACTGCAGTGATGATTACACGGGCAGCCCACACCGGGAAGCCTTCTGCATATGTGTCTTCAAGAATTACACCGTTGAATTCCATATTATATGAATTGGGCATTGTGGTAAATAGCGTTTGCGGGTTGACACATAAGGCGGCATGGATAAAGGAGCAAGAGATGCCGTTGTTCTGGAAAAATGAGGGTGTGTGATTTTCTCAGCAGAGTTATTCGGCAGTTTTCCGGGTGTGTTTAAGCAGTTTCAGCGGATAAGGAAGGGCAATGCAGAGGACGATGGCGGCAATCATCAGCCATACCTGAGAAAATAATGCTGTCGGCATACCGATTGCGTCCGCCATAATGCCAATAATCATGATCGCGACAGCAGCCAGCCCCTGAGGAATACCGATTATGATTCCGGATGCAAGGCCGACACTTCCGGGCATAAGTTCCTGGACAGTTGCGATCTCCACTGAGGCAGTTGCCATCATAAAAAATCCGGCAATCACGAGAGATATGACCGAACCCAATCCTGAAAGGAGAAATATACCGAAATAGGCAGCCGTCGCTCCGATGTAAGCGGTGAACATGACCTCTTTTCTTCCGATCTTGTCGGATAGAGGTCCGGCGATGAGAGTGCCGAACATGCCTGCAAAGATCATACAACTGACGACGCCTGTTGCCAGAAGGTAATCGACGCCTGCATACTTCGTCAGGTAGACGGCGGCGAAGGCAAGGAATCCATAGTAAACCCAGGTTCGAAGCGAACTTATGCCGAGAACAAACACGGCGTTTCTCCATTTCGGTTTTACCGTTTCGGTATCCACGGATTTCGGCGGAAGGAACGTCGGTTTCTGCTGGTGTTTTCTCAGCAAAACAGCAACTACGACTGCAGGAATAACGAGCCATATAAGTGCCGTGAATCCTCCCCATGCAAATAATGCTCCGGCAACGAGAGGAGCAGCTCCGTAGCCAAAGGATCCTCCAACCGAGAAGAGGGAAAGGAACGTTCCCCTGTTTGCCGAGGTGGTGAACTGATGGATCTGCTGATAGGCATTTGGATGGAACATAGAGTTTCCAGCTCCCGCAACCACTGCCATGACCAAAAGCACCCAGTAATTCTGAGTAAGTCCGAATACAGCGACGGCAAGGCCGGTAATAAGAATACACCAGGATAGTCCCGGGACCCACCGGCCCTTATCGATCATCCAGCCGGTTAAGGGCTGGAATAGTACCATGGTCAGGGTCATAAGAGTGAAGAGACATCCTGCCATTGCATAGGAGGTGATACCCTGTTCGGTAAATATGGGAATCAGTGCCGGCAGGATCGCCGGAACTACGGGTATGTAAAAGTCCGCCGCCCCGTGACCTGCGGCAAGACCGGCAATGCGTTTTGTAAGATCGTTCATGATATTCTCTCCAATCGGATGATCTCAACCGGGATCTCCAGATGTTCTTTTGTGTGGAAAGCGAATTGTTTTGGAATATTCAGCATGGCCGCCGTTTTTGAGGTGATAACGGCTGTATTTTTTGTGTATGCTTCGAGAAACGGGATGCTTCCTTTGTTGAAGATCCCATAGCAGACCGGCGCCGTCAGGAGAGCGAAGTCGATAAACGGCCGGTCGGCATGCTCTTTCTGCGCCCCGAACGGGGGATTCATCAGGACCGTGTCTGCGGAAAGCGGTTCGGCATTTTCATCGATACGCATCCGCAGCCATTCGATATCGACGCCGAACGCTTCGGCATTCTTTCGGGCAATTTTCAGGGCCGCTTCATCTATATCGATGCCGGTGACCTCTGCACCGAGAAGCGCCGCTCCGATCGAAAGCATTCCTGTGCCGCAGCCAAGGTCCACGACCGTCATCCCTTCGATATCGCCGGCCAGAGCTGCTTCGTGCAGAAGCCTCGCAGCAAGCGGGGCAGGCGTCATATACTGTTCAAGCTCGGCAACCGGTGAGTGAAATCCCTGTACCTTCTGCAGGCACATCTCAAGTTGTCTGAGTTTCATGGTAATATTTCATCGATGACGTAATCGTCCCAGCTGCGTTTTCCAAGAACGATCTCAAATTCGGCAGGTGAGAGGACCGGCACGGGAAACCGGCTCTGATCGTCCAGAGCTAGTCTCGGGCATGCCGTATTCACATAGGCATCGAAGCCGAGATTTCTCAGCTGCATCTCGGAAATTTCCCGAATCAGAATGATCACGGCATTTTCGTTCAAGGCAGCGAGCCGTTCAGCAAGTTCACGGCGTGCCTGACCCGACTTGGAAGAGAGCAGGATCCCGAATGTTTTTGCCTGCTTTGCCTTTTCGATCTGGGCAAACCGTTTTCGCAAGAGACGGTCGGCAGAAACCTCCTGCAGGATGCCATCGGCAAACGGGTCGAGAGCGAAGGTTGGTTTTTTCGTGGCGAGCGATACACCGATCGCATGAAAAACCCCGGTCCCGATGAACAGATATGCTTCGGCGTTTGCATTCTTTGCTGAAGCATAGGTACATCCAAGAACCTGACCGTCGAGAGGGGTTCGAGAGGATCCTGTCCCGATCACGGCGTTCACCCCGCGTTCATTCAGCCACGAACAGATTGCCTTTGTCTGATGGGCGTGCTGGATCGTCGTGGTGATCCCGACCGAGTCATATTTTTGGAGTTGAGGCACGGCGGATTCCAGAATTTCAAGGGGAATGTCCTGCTGGAACGGGAGATAGATGACGTTTTTCTCCGAAGTCACCGGCGTGTGCCCGACATGAACGAGAACATCCGCCCATTCCAGAGCATCCAGACTCAGATCGCAGGCTCCCCAGCAGGCATCTCCGCTGATCATAACGTCGAACCCCTCGGTTTTCAACTCCCTCGAGATCTCTGCTGCGTTTCGTTTCAGCCCTTCGGGCAGCTGAACGGCGACCCGTTTTGCATTTCGGCTTTTCAGCTGGGTAATAACTTCAGAAAGCTGAATCAATGATCTTCACACCGTTTTCGTCAACATCGATCGTGACAAGTGTTTTGTAGGGAATGCCGATGTCGGGGGATCCTCTGTTCACAACAAAGAGAATATCCACAAGTTCCGCTCCGGCAATTTTCAGAGCAGGAAGGATCCCTTTGATTGTTCCGCCGGTACTGATGACATCATCAATGATCACGACTCTGTCGTCTTTATGTACACAGTTCATATAGAGGGTTCCTTTCGAATATCCGGTTTCCTGACCGATGACAACTTCGCCCGGCAGACGGTATTCCCGTTTTCTGATGACAACGAAGGGAATGCCGGTCGCAAGAGTTAGCGCAGTCCCAATATGGATTCCCATTGCCTCGGAGACCACGATCTTATCGACATTTTTCAAATCGAGGGACGCCATCATCGCCGCCGTTACATCACGCAGAAGTTCCGCCGTGACTTCCGGAATGCCGTCAGTTATCGGATTGATGAAATAATTATAGACCACCCCGTCTTTTTCCCGTTTGACCATGGGACATGTCAGAAGGGATTCTTTGAGGATTTCAAGCATGCCTCATATGTTGACGTTTATTACAAATACGTCTAACGCCGGCGAGACAAGGTTTTTCTGTTCGTGCCGCTAATGCTCTTCCAATGAAATACATTCCGGCTGTTCTTCTGCTGACAGTTTTGCTCGTTCTTAGTGCCGGCTGTATCAGCCTTGGGACACAGACGACCGACATCGTTATGGGAAATGAGACGGTCGGGCATATTTATCTCACGCCGGTGACGGAGAATCTTTTGTCAAACGGATCAGTGACGGAGAAGTTCGATATGAAGGTGGAACTCTTCGGGTTTACCTTCACTAAAGAAGGGGTTACGCAAAGCGAGGCTGAGGATATCATGGACACGCTTTCGTCCATCAATACGACAGACACCTCTTCCCTGCTCGATCTTGGGTTCCTTCCTTCACTTGACGAACTGTCTCCGGACGATCCGGATGATTTTCTGAACCAGCTTCTCACAATGCCGGTGACCAATCAGGAAACAGAGGCGGCACTCGACTCGATCGATTTTGACGGTGCCGGCGAACGGATTCAGGCATCAGCCGAACGGATCGCCGAACTTTTAGGGCTCGTCTGATTCAGAGACAATATTCGATTAAAAATTTGATGCCGATCAGAACGAGGATCACTCCTCCGAAGATCTGCATTTTGTTTCCAAGGATACTGCTGAGTTTGTGACCCGCGAGGACCCCGAAAAATGAAAATACAAAGGCGACCACGCCGATGATCACTGCCGGGAGAAGGATCGCCTCTCCGATTAATGCAAAACTCATTCCAACGGCGAGGGCATCTATGCTCGTTGCAACGGCTAATAGCAGCAGAACCTTACATCCTATCAGACTGATTCCCTCTTCATCATCGGAAAAACTGTCCCAGATCATCTTTCCCCCGATAAAAAAGAACAGACCGACAACTATCCAGTATCCGTACGGATCGATCACCTGTGTGATGGGGACCCCGATCGCCCAGCCCAAGAGCGGCATCGCAAACTGGAAAAATCCGAAAAATATGCCGGCGGTCACTGCCGTTTTTCCAATATTCTCTTTGAGAGAGGCGCCGCCGGCAAGCGATACGGAGAACGAATCCATCGCAAGACCGACTCCGATGATCAGCGATGAGAGAAGAAGATCAGTCATTACTGGACAGGTTTTCCATTCCTGCGGACGTGGTCGACCCCCTCCGGGTCTTCGACGACGACGACAAAGGTTCCGTGACAGGGTTTTGTATAAGCGTAAATAAGCTTTTCATTGGCGATGCCGATGATAAGCGGCGGAACGCCGATCAGGGCTTTTTCCAGCAGTTTGAATCCCGGGGGAACTTCGTATTTCTCCGTGCTGTTCGATCTGATGATCTCCCGTGCTTCTTTGAAACTGCAGTTTCTGCCCAGAATCTCGTAGTTCATATTTTCAAGACAGCCCATTCGAGTACCTCGTCTAATTTTGTGAGAAGGGGTCGGGTGTTGTGTGTTACCGGAGCCACGACCTTTTCTGTTGGATATTCTATCTCTTCTGCGAGATCATATGCGTGTTCTCCGAAGAGAACAGAAATGAGAAGAGTTTTGGGAGCTACTGCGGACGTTGTTGACGTGTACGTGAGTCCTGCATCGTTGTGAATCAGGGATATGATCAGCGGATACTGGACGGTTCCGTCGGCCAGCTCTCCGATGGTCTTATCCACGTCTTTGTATTCCGAAACATAGTGACTTTTCGGATCACTGGTTTTAATGAGCTGCTTCGCTGACGGATTCGCCGCAACGACCGGGCGGTGTCCCGCATCCTGAAGAAAGTCTGCAATGTAGAGTACAAGCGGCGACTGAACAGGAATCTGGGGGCAGCCGATTAAAATGAGCACCTCTCCCATAGTAGGTATCCATCTGTTTTGTGAGGGTATTAACTATTTGTTCGGGTGATTATCCGATGTATTCACTTTGGATTTTGAGCATTTCTGCGCTGTCTTTTGCGTTGGCATACTCTTCCAGCGGCTCTTCGTTGAGTTTGAGGAAATTCAGCCCCCAATTGAATTTTTCCAGAATACGTACGGCCTGATCCTGCTCTCCGAGAATCACGAGAGCTGCCGCGAGCGCTTCCACGGATGTCAGGGTGAAGGGTTTTCCAAAGTTCACCGGGTTTGCGGCGACCAGAAACGGCAGGGCACGCCGGTTTTTCCATGGATTTAAGTTGGTCGTGTCAAGGACCACCCAGGAGCAGTCGAGCGCGGTGATGGACGTGACCCATTTTTTATCGGCCGGGGAGATAACGTATTCGGCTGTGGGGTCGAGGAGGAGCGTGGTCTTTGGGACCTGCGTGATTTTTTTGACGACATTGATCATCCCGAACTTTTCCAGTTTTTTCACGGTGCATTTTTTCGGATCGCAGGAGTTATCGCGGAATGCAATCAGGGAGATCAGCATGCTCATGGTCTTTATTTATGTCTTCCAGATACAAATAGTATACTCATGTTTATCCTCGCTTCACCCTGTGTACTCAACGAAAAACTTCGTGCAGACGGTATTACGACGGATGAGGACCGTGAAGTTTTTTTGCGGTGCAGAAAGCGGTGCGAGGAGTTTGGCATCGAACTTGTTCCTCTGCCGTGTCCGGAGACGCTGTATCTCGGGACCCCCAGACCGCCGGGTTCGTTTTCCAAACGTCTGGATACTCAGGAGTTTTCTGCTCTGCTCGACCGGTTAGAAAAGGAAGTGCGGGAACTGATTTCGGTGAAGGGTGAGCCTCTCTGCATTCTTGGCGTAAACTCGTCTCCGACCTGCGGGGTGACGACGACCTATTTCACGGATGAGAAGTCAGCCGGCCCTGGTGTTTTTCTAAAGAGATTCTCCGGAATTCCCGCTGTCGACGTCCGCGTTTTTGCACGATACCGGATATATCTGGCATCCCCGCTCTTTTCGGAGGGTGAACGCCGGTATAATACGTACCTTGCCGAAGTTCTTCGCAAGAATTTTTTTTCCGTGTATCTTCCCCAGGAGTTTGACGATACTGCAGAGGCGAGAGGGAATGACCGCGAGAAGACCATCTATGATAAAAATCTCTATGAACTGAAAAAAGCGGATATCGTTGTCGGTGTTATCGACGGATCGGATGCGGATTCTGGGACTGCCTGGGAAATGGGATATGCATTTGCCTGCGGGAAGCAGGTGATCGCTCTCAGAACGGATTTCCGGAAGTTCAGCGGGAATGAACGGGTAAACCTCATGCTCGAGATGGAGGCGGCGGTCGTCTCGAGTGTTGATGAACTCAGATCGGCACTGGGTTTTTTGAAGCTTCCCTGATTTTTTTCTGCTGAGGTCAGGATGATACGGCAAGCCTTCTGGCGACAGCCATATTGTCTTTATCGGTCCTGATCTCGTCAGACGGCGTTTCCATAATAAAGGCGCAGTGCGAGATCTTTGGATACGTTAAGACATCACGGATGGTATCTTCCCCCAGGTAGCCAAGCCCCAGATGTTCGTGTCTGTCGAGGTGGGACCCGACCCCGCCTTTCATGTCGTTGAGATGAATGACTTTGAGCCGGTCGAGGCGTCCGGCTTCATCGTTGAACCAGCCGAATACCGTTTCCGCCCCGTGACCTTTCAGATCATAGCCGGCAGCTGCAGCGTGACAGGTGTCAAAACAAAATCCGATCCGCGTTTCATTTGAAAGAGCATCTGCGATCACTCCCACATCGGTGAATGTTCCTCCGACAGTGTTTTTTTCGTTCGCGGTGTTTTCGAGCAGGATCATCGTTTCACCAACGGACTCGTCCAGTGCCTGGCCGATCGCGGCGATCACCTTCTCCTGCCCTTTTTTATGGCCGTCTTCCTTTCCGTGATGGCCAAGATGCGTAACAAGATAGGGGATCTTTAATTGCTCACAGCGGTTCAGCTCTTCCGTCATCGTGAAGATGGATCTTGCATATATCTCGGGTTTTTCTGCAGCTGGATTTGGGAGATAGGGCATGTGATCGACGACGGGGCCGATCCCCGAGACGGTCAATGCATCTTTGAACGCTTTCGCGACGGTGGGTTCGATCGGTTTGGCGGCCCAGACCCGCGGGCTCCGTGTGAATATCTGGAAGGTGTCGCATCCGTTTTCCTCTGCACGGGAAACTGCGAGGGGCAGAGAACCGGCAATCGATACATGAAATCCGAGTTTAATCATTTCGTTCTCTCCATTCCTTCATCATGCCAAAAAATGCATCGGCGATCGTTTTCGGGTTGGCTCCCCAGTGGACGACTGCGCCGAAGTATCCGTTGTACATGCCGATCCCGCTGTTTTCCGCTCTGCAGCACCGGGCAATGAACGGCTCTCTGTTTACCTGGGTGATCGGGCAGATGTCTTCGAACTCGAAGTTGTACCCGTAATTCTCGTGACAGATCTGTCTGCCGGTCCGGCAGCAGGCGATCCTTGATCCTTTCGGCGGGACGTCACGGTCCAGCGTGTGGGGAAATCCTCCTGCTCTGCAGGGATAGACTTCCGTGTCGAGTTTGCTGATGTCTCTGATGTGGTGTTCAAAGACAACGTTTTCCGTTTCGAAAAAGCCGAGCGATTCAAGTCCGGTGAGTGTGTCGACGAGAGACGGGTTCGGCGGCGTGATGTCAAAGACATGGACCGTTTCAAATGTCGAAAGGTCGGGATCGCAGATGAAGGTCATGTGATCGTCCTCTTTTCCAAAGATCGTGCACCTTTTCTGTGTTGAAAGCGCTTTTCTGACAAGACCTGCTCTGTCATGAGTATTGACTTCTTCACTCCAGAGAGCGATATCCTTTGGTCCGGCGACCAGTTCCACAGACTCGATCTCTCTCATGAGTCCGATCCCGTCTTTCGGCTGTATTTTCAGCACTTCAACTCCGTCCGGTGTCGGGTGGATCAGATATTCTGTGAGGAAATACACTTTGTCGCCGAGGGGGGAAGAAGCGGCGTTTCCCACGAATTTACACTCTTTAGGAAATATCATCACTCGGGTCTTTCTATTTTTGCCAGTACTTCGATGAATTTGTAGGTGAGTTTGACTGACCCGCCGCCGATGTGACGGATAGTGATCGGCGATTCCAGGGCCGTTTTTATTGCGAGTTTGTTCCCTTCGTAGACAAAGGTGACTTCATTATTGTTTATGTAGGCTGAAGCATCCGCCCCGGTCATTTTCACACAGCCGATTTCCTGTATCTGTTCTTTTAACGAGTCCCACATGATTGATAGTAAATTGGGCTTTGGAGGATTAGTATTTTATCCAGTCGTCACCTTTCCAGGTCAACACAAATCCTTATATCCGGTCAGGCACACATATTTGTTAACGATATTTTCGTTTACGAAAATATCGTTAACAACCCCGACTGATCACTATGAATGAAGAACTCTGTATGATTGACAATCCCTACTCCATCTCCTATCCGGAGATTCTTGCTCTTGCATCCGAAGACGGCAAAACAGTTGAACTCATCGAGAGGTTTGACTGTATGGGCGGGGCAATGTGGGTGAAAAATCATTATGCGAAAAGTCCGCTCGTCAAAAGTTCCCGCATCGTCTCAAATACCCAGCGTTTTCTCCTTGAGACCGGCGATGTCAGCCTGCAGCTTGAAGGGTCATACTTTCCTGCAGGGATTTGCGGGGCGGAGGTTACCGATTCGGAGATCTCTGTCTCGTATCTTGGTCTTGGAGGCGGGGGTGTCGGGGCAAGTATCTGTCGGGCGACCGCCGGAGGTGTCTTACGTCATACCTGTGATGTGTGTGGAGGGGGGAAAGTTGCCGGATCAACCATTTATCTGCCGAGATATACCCGGGTCATCATCGGTCTTGACGACACGGATACGCCCGAAGAGGGAGCGACATGGACGCTTGCCCACAACATATCGAAGGCTGTTGAAACATCCAGCTCCCGTTATCTCTCCCACACGATAACCCAGCTTTATCCGGTTCCCTACCGGACCAAAAACTGTGTCGCTCTCGCCTGTGAGTTTGCCACGATGGAACCCGAGAAACTCATCGACCGGTTCGAAGCTCTGGTCAGACGCTACACGCTTTCCGACGAGACCGGGCTTTGTGCCTACATCGGTTTTGATCCGTCAGCAATCATGCCGTACGCCCGAAAAGTCAAAGCCGGCGAGGTGACGCTGGATGATTTTGCGGCAGTTCGCCGTCATCTGGATGTACGGATCGAAGGACGTGGTATCATCGGAGCAGCGGCGGCGATACCCTTTTACACGAATTACGCTGAGGCCCTTTTGATATGACCAGCGTCTCGAAGACTGCAGATACACATGAGCTTGGCCGAATAAAACACCAGCTTTTGGCTGTCGGTTCAGCAAAGGTGACCGGCATTCCGCTTCCAGCTTCGCTCTCGTCCACCGCCGGCCCGGGTGCCGGCAAAGGAGGCTCGGTGTTTTTTTCCGACGGTATTTCCCGGATACGGTTAACGTTGGATGAGAAGAGCCCTGTTCTGATCGAAAACTTTGGGAACTCTGCGGTTCTTACGTTCGATGGGCCAAAGGGCCCGGTCTCCGTCGACGGATTCGTGGAAAAAACCGGCTGTCACTGTCCAAATCAGGCCTATATCACGATAAATGAAGGCTGCATCTTCTCATGCCGGTATTGTAATGTTCCAAACCAGGATAAACACATAAAAACGCCGGATGAAATCGTTTCTCTTATCACGGATGCCTGTTCCCGGGATACGATCGAATGCATCTCTCTTACGAGCGGTGTTGTCGGGACGATGATGGAGGAAGACGAACGTCTCTTTAAGATTCTCGAAACGATCCGCGTTTTTGATCTGCCGATCGGCGTTTCGGTGTATCCGACTCCGGGACTTTCCCCACGGCTCTTCCAGCTTGGCGTTTCTGAGGTTAAGTTCAATCTCGAGACCGCGACTGAGAAATTATTTGCCGAGATGTGTCCCGGACTTGATCGGGATGATTTATGGCACGCCCTCAAGGAAGCCGTTGGCGTGTTTGGAAAAAACCGTGTCTATACCAATATCATTCTTGGTCTGGGCGAATCCAAAGACGAGATGAAACAGTGCCTCACGCAGTGTCTCGAAAACGGGATCATTCCGATCATCCGTCCGTTGACTCCGTCGGCAGAGCTTTCCGATTATTCCCGTCCTTCGGCTGAGGATATTCTCGGCATTGCCGAATTTCTGCAGAGTGAACTTCTGCGTTTCGGCCTTGACCCTTCAAAGGCCGGGACGATGTGTGCAAAGTGTATGGGCTGTGATCTTGCTCCCATGACGGATTTGCGTGCGGAGGGGGTGACGGCATGAAGGCGGTAGATGGTTTTAGCTCCGCTGTTTTACACGCAGCTGATGCTTTTTACGCAGTTCCCGGCTATCCGGTCACGGATCTTGCGGAAAAATGCGGAGCGGAGTACACGATTAATGAAAAGATCGCTCTCGAGTATGCTCTTGGCAGTTCTCTCTCCGGCAAGAGAGCTGTGGTCATCGTCAAAAATGCCGGAATGAACACCCTTTCCGATCCTCTGGTCTCAGCCACCTATCAGGGGCTTAAGGCAGGTGTCGTGATCATTGCAGGAGACGATACCGAGGTTCGCGGATCCCAGACCAGGCAGGATTCCCGGAAGTACGGGGATGTTGCCTCGGTTCCAGTCCTTGAACCGACAGCAGATGAACTCTGCTTTTCTGTCGAAGCGGCCATGCGGAGTTCGGAAACCTACTCGCGGGTCGCGATCATCCGGGTCACACCGGCGGTTTTGGATGCCGAAATTTCTGATGGTTCCCTTCCAGAACGAAGAAACGGATCCGGAATTTTATTCCCGGATGATCTGACGATGAAAGGGCGGTGCGAATACGCAGAGAACATCACTGCCGTTATGAAAAATGACATGGTCCGTGAAAAGATCGTCCCCGAGACGTTCGCTTCCCGGGGTCATTACCGAACGGTCTGCAGAACATGTCCGTATAAACCATTGTTTTCCTTCCTGAAAAATACGCTTTCTCTGAATAGTACTGCCGCGATCTGCGATACCGGCTGTTCGCTTCTCTCAAAGAACCCGCCGTTTTGTTTTTCTCTTGCGAACTACGGGCTGGGTTCTTCGCCGGCGGTTGCTGCAAAGAGCACCAAGGTTGCTCTTATGGGAGATTATGCGGTTTTGCATTCGGGGCTGAATGCCCTAATCGATATTTATGAAAAGCACTGCCCTCTGTTCTGTATTATTTTGAAAAACAGAAAACTGGGCATGACCGGCGGCCAGGACTGCCCGAATATTCTGCCCTATCTGGTCCGGTTTACCCCCACGGTCGTTTCGGCCGCTGACCCCCGTCTTGAAGTGCTGATTGAAAAAGGAGTTACTGAAAATACCGGCCTTGGAATTCTGGTCGTTGAAGGGGAATGCCCCTCTGGAGAAAATCATGAAACCATTGAATGTTGAAATATGCGATGTAACGCTCAGGGATGGTGAACAGACGCCTGGGGTGTCTTTCACCTGCGAAGAAAAACAGGATATCGCCCAGCGCCTTTCCGATATCGGCATCGATATCATCGAAGCAGGATTTCCAAGCGTATCCGAGTATGAAAAACGCAGCGTTCGGTCTATCGTTGAGATGGATCTGCCGTCGGAGATATGCTGTTTATCCCGCTGTGTTCAAAGCGAC
Source organism: Methanocorpusculum sp. UBA424 (assembly GCA_002498375.1). Classification (GTDB taxonomy): domain Archaea; phylum Halobacteriota; class Methanomicrobia; order Methanomicrobiales; family Methanocorpusculaceae; genus Methanocorpusculum. The sequence continues at coordinate 5,095 of DAHC01000003.1, read as the reverse complement.
ATCGATGCGGCGATAGACTGCGGTGTCGATCTTGTCAGTCTGTTTTTCGCGACATCGGATCTGCATATCCGTATAAAATACAAGAAGACTCGGGAAGAGATGCTCGATCTTGCTCTTGGCATGCTGGATTATGCTCTCGATCACGGAATCAAGGTCAGGTTCTCCGCAGAGGATGCGTCGAGAACGGATATCGGATTTTTGAAAGAGATGTATGCGAAAGGAGCTGAACGGGGAGCTAACTACAGCAGTTATGCCGATACGGTCGGCTGTATGACGCCTATTTCGATGTATGAAACGGTCCTTGAACTGAATGAGGGATTGAAAAATCCTCTGTGTGTTCACTGTCATAATGACATGGGTTTTGCGAGTGCCAACACATTTACTGCAGCCCAGGCAGGAGCATTCCAGCTTCACACGACCGTAAACGGGATCGGCGAACGGTGCGGAAACGCCTCCCTTGAAGAAGTTCTCGTTGCACTTAGAATGCAGGGGGGCGTCGACCGGTATGATCTCTCTGCTCTTCAGACTCTTTCGAGAACTGTGGAAACCTATTCCGGTATCAAAATTGCAAAGACAAAACCGGTTGTGGGCGAACATGCCTTCTGTCATGAGAGCGGGATCCACATCGCGGCTTTGATTCAGGACAGAAATACGTATGAGTATTATCCGCCCGAGATGGTTGGATCTGAGCAGAAGTTCATTCTCGGCAAACATACCGGAAGAAAAGGCCTTGAGTATATTCTGACGACCCTTGGATACACCCCATCTCCAAGAGAGGTGGATGTAATTTTGGAGCGGATCAAATCGATCAGCGAGACAAAGCAGAGCATCACTCAGGATGTTCTTCTCTCGGTTATTGCCGAGACAAGACAGGAAACGGAATTGAAAAAGGGATCGGATTTTGATAAAGCCAGGACGGGATGATGATGGCAGGAACACTTTCCGAACGTATCCTCGGGTCGGCTGAAGGAACATATGTCGACCGGATGGTCGATCGAGCATTTGCCCATGACGGAACCGGTGCTCAGGCACTGGTCGCATTCGAAAATTTCCGGATACCAGGCAAGTCTGTCGTCAATCCGGAAAAATTATCTATAATATATGACCACATCTCGCCGGCGAACAACTCGGTCACGGCTGATCTTCAGGGAGATCTTCGAAAGTTCTCGCGGGAGAACGGGATGCATTTTCACGAGGTCGGCTGCGGGATATGTCATCAGATAATGAGCGAAGGAGTCTGCCTCCCGGGCGAGATCGTTGTCGGGGCCGATTCGCATTCCTGTACTCTCGGGGCCCTTGGCGCATTTTCAACCGGTGTCGGAGCAACCGATATGGCGGGGATCTGGGCGACCGGCGGGACCTGGTTTCGCGTTCCCGAATCTATTAGTATAGTGCTGTCCGGCAAACTTTCCGGTCACGCCGAGCCGAAGGATGTCGCACTATCTTATATAAAGGCGCTTGGCATGGATGGCGGGACCTACAAAGCTCTGGAGTTTATCGGCGACGGAGCTGCCGGCATCCCAGTCGAAGGAAGACTGACGTTATCTAATATGGCCGTCGAGACCGGGGCAAAGACCGGATTATTCTACGCGGATGCGCTGACCCGCGAACATTTGATAACCTATGGAGCGGACGAGAAAACAATCTCTCTGCAGAAACCTGAAGACTGCAGTTATGAATCCGAGATTCATCTCGATCTCGACGATATTGAACCGCTTCTTGCCGTACCTCCCCGGGTCGATAACGCCGTACCCGTTACACAGTATTCGGGAACCCCGATCGATCAGGTATTTGTGGGGACCTGTACAAACGGACGATTTGAGGATCTCAAACGGTTCGCTGATATCGTCAGAGGCAAAAAAGTCGCTGTCAGGACGATCGTTACGCCTGCTTCGAAGGATGCATATGCGAAGGCTCTGTCGACTGGTGTTCTGTCTGATATTCTTGAGGCGGGATGTGTAATCTGCCCGCCCGGCTGCGGCCCCTGTCTTGGAGCACACATGGGTGTCCTTGGGGAAGGCGAGGTCGGTCTTTCTACAGCGAACCGGAATTTCAGGAACAGAATGGGTGTTGGTGCCGAGTATTATCTCTGCTCTCCGTCCACTGCTGCGGTTAGCGCCCTTTACGGCGAGATCAGATCGCCAATTGAATTGGAAGGGGGGACAAACCGATGATCGTATCTGGACATGCTGTTGTGATCGGCGAGGATGTGGATACTGATATGATCATCGCCGGGCGTTATCTTAGGACGACGAATCGTTCGATCTGGGTGGAGCATGCCTTTGAAGATTATGACAAGAGTATTGCCGGACGACTGAACGGCTCGGTTCTGGTTGCCGGAAAAAACATCGGCTGTGGTTCTTCCCGCGAACAGGCGGCGGCAGCTCTCAAAGAAGCAGGGGTACGTGCCGTCGTGGCTCCGTCGTTTGCGAGAATCTTTTTCCGGAACTGTGTGAATCTCGGACTGTATGTTTTCGAAGCGGATGTTGTGTGCGAGAATGGGGTCATCGTGTCCTTTGACACCGATGATTCGTATGTCAAAACATCAACTGCCGTTTATCAGGCAAAACCTCTCTCGAACCGCATGAAGGAGATACTGTCTGCCGGCGGTCTGAATGCCTATCTATCCAGGCAGGGTGAACCATGAGCCTTCGTATCGCTGTAGTGAAAGGTGATGGTATCGGGCCGGAAGTGATTCCTGAGGCCCAAAAGATCCTTGAGCATTTTCTCACTGATGCGGATTTTTTTGAGGTTGAACTCGGCCTTGCCAAATGGGAGAAGACAGGGTCTGCCTGTTCTCCGGATGATATTCGTGAGCTGAAAGGGGCGGACGCGATAATATTCGGGGCCGTGACGACCCCTCCTGATCCGGATTACCGAAGCGTTCTTCTGCAAATCAGGCATGAACTTGATCTGTATGCAAATCTTCGTCCAATACGATCCCTTCGTCCGAACCCCGACGGCTCATTTGTTGATATGATGATCGTCCGGGAGAATACCGAGGGACTTTATTCAGGGATCGAGGAGATCGGGACCGAGAGGTCGACGACCCTCCGTGTGGTGACGAAGGCAGGTTCCAGACGAATAGCAGAGAAAGCATGTTCTCTTGTTTTGAAACGAAATAGGAATCATCAGCTCGTTATCGGTTACAAAGGCAATGTTCTGAAATCCGATCTGCTTTTCAGGGATACCTGCAGCGAAGTAGCATCGTCATTTGGGATACAGACAAAAGCGGTGTTTATTGATGCTTTGTGTCTCGATGTTTTACAGCATCCGAACAATTATGATGTGATCGTTACAACAAACATGTTTGGTGATATCTTAAGCGATGTCTGCGGGTATCTCACCGGCGGGCTGGGCATGCTTCCGAGTGCGAACATAGGGGAAAAATATGCATTTTTCGAGCCGGTCCACGGGAGTGCTCCTGATATTGCCGGTAAGGGTATAGCAAATCCTGTTGCTGCGGTTCGAAGTGCAGCGATGATGCTTGAGTATTTCGGGATGAAGCAGCAGGCCTGTCTCGTTGAAGAATCGATTGCCGATTTGATTAACAGCGGCGTATGCACGCCTGATCTTGGTGGTTGTGAATCAACTTCATCGTTCGGCAGCCGTTTGATTGCAGTCGTCTGTAAAAAAGAAGAGAGAAAAATATAATTTTTTGGATCAGGGTGTTTCGCCGTACAAGCCGGCAGCTTCCACTCCGCCGTCTGCCCAGAGAAGTGCTCCAAGAGCCCCGATCCTTCCTTTTCCGTTTGCACTGTCGATGAAGGTGATGCCAAGTATTTCTGCTTCGGTGACTGCCTCTTCACGGGTCAAAAGCTCGGTCTTCACTCTCTTTCCATATGTCGAGTCCGGAAGACGAATGCCGGCAAAGTAGCAGATGCCGGTTGTTTTACTCATCGTTTTTTCTTCAATGAACGATTTGACGAATGCAATAAGCTCGGCCTTTTTCTCAGGTTTTACTGCGAAGGTGATCACTGATCCTGTACAGTTGGTGGTCTTTTCAGGGGCCTTAGGATTGAGTTGGATGATTCTCATTCCAAGGAAGGTGACCCCGTCAATTTGGCATGCTTCGCCGCACTTCAAAGCGAGGACCCAGGTTGCTCCTCCCTCTTTTGTGTCGGTATCATCAATACCGAAGGTGATCTTCTCATATTTCGGCAGGATGATGGTGCTTCTGCAGATACGTGCGCCGCCAACTTTCAGATCTTCTTCGCTCGTATATTCCGTTCTGAGAACACCGGGGGCCTGAGATAAACAGGCAGCGACCCCGACTCCTGCCCCGGCTGCTCCCGCCCAGGAGGTTCGTACTTCGTTTCCCTCTACAATGACGGCTTCAAGTGCCTGTCCGCCGAGTTCTGTATCCGAGGGTCCAAAGCTGATGGGATACGAACCGATTTTTGCGAGCATCGTCATTGTCGTTCCTTCGGTTTTTGCGGAGATGAGTGCTCCTTTGGCTCTTCTTCGGTTCATGTGATCCCATTCGATCGGCCCTCTTGCATGACATTGTTCGTATATTTCGGCAATGCCGTTTTTTTCATCCGTCATTACAAGGAGGCGGTGACAGAACATCGGTCCAAACTTCTCTTTTATCTGATCTGGGGTTAATGTGATTTTCATATTTTTGATACCGGGAATTTCGTTAACAGAAAGATCGGTCGTATGAGTATAAGAGATATTCGATGGGTCTGCCCCACAGACCCACTTATATTGATCTGAACCTGGCAACCAAACCTGGTTGATATCGATGGTAATTTAATCAGGTATTTCCCAATTCTGAAAAATCAGAAAACGCGCGAAATTGGATTTTCTTCAAAAATAAACTATAATAGCGGTTTAATTACTGAACCTCCGGTAATTTGATAGAGGATGATCAACTCATTTTTCGAAGAATATTGGTGGGTCCATCTCTTGTAATTAGTTTAACAATCTCTAAATGATAAAATATTTTAATAAATTTGTCCAAATTGGAGCCAGAATCTGGCTTCTTTTGATTAAGAACATTTATCTATCTTCTTACTCAACTATAACAGTAATCGATTTCGGTCGATTAAAGGCTGGTGCATATAAGCAATGGCATTTGCAATGCATATCA
>DAHC01000009.1:12653-12981 GCA_002498375.1 Methanocorpusculum sp. UBA424 | reverse complement strand
CGCGTGGGCGGAGGAATGGGGTGGGGGTGAATGTAGATGGATGAGGTTATTGAACCGCGAATAAGCGCTGAGCGTCCCGCGGGGATATCCTAATTCTTGGGATGTATGATCTGTCCAGGTGGCTCAATTATAGGGGATATTTTCCTGCCCGCTCACAATCTTTTCCATCGTCCCGGAAATTCAATATTCAGATTGGGAGCGCCCCCGCGTAACTCCTATGAAAAATGAAAAAAAAAGTCAGGGTGATTGTTCGCAAGTCTTTCGACTTGCTCTCCGACTCGGGTCTTCGACCCTCGCTTGTTCGCAAACATTCGGTTTGCTCTCCGAC
>DAHC01000009.1:0-12447 GCA_002498375.1 Methanocorpusculum sp. UBA424 | reverse complement strand
GCTTGTTCGAAAACCTTCGGTTCGCTCTCCGACTCGGGCTTTCAGCCCTCGCTTGTTCGCAAGTCTTTCGGTTTGCTCTCCGACTCGGGTCTTCGACCCTCGCTTTCTCACCCTGACTTTGCCTTTCTTTTGGTCACATATTCTTCGACGAGTTTGCCGAAGAGCATGATGAGAAACCCGAGGAAGACCATAATGAGCTTCCTGAGGTTCGTGGAGATTTGCATGGAAATCTCCTCCTTTGCTCAGTTGAGATCGGGTTTCGTGTCTGCCCAGGTATCGACGGCCGCGAGAGTCGCGTCGTCGGCATAGCCGGAGACTGTCATGGAGTCCCGGTTGAGGCTGATCTGGAACGAGTCTGCGCCAAGAACGCAGGAGATTCTGACGTTCCAGGTGACTTCGGTATCGATTTCGGATGCCTGAGCCGTGCCGCCGTTCCCGAATGCGGTCTTGAGGTCCGCACTGCCGATAAGAGCGGCGATGGCGGCGTTGTATTCCGCACGGGTGAATGCCGTTGCCTGAACCTGCCCGGTCAGTTTGGCGGTGGTGCTGTCGTAATACCCGACAAGGGTCTTGTAGGTCTGCTTGCCGAGTTCGACGGAGGCGAGTCCGAGGGGGTTTGTAACGCCGGTGATTTCGCTGATGATGGCGTCATAATCGGCGGGGTCCGTGAAATATGCGTTGAATGTGCGTTTCGCGGATTTAGACACTGCTGTCTGAATAAAGTCTGCTGTCATATTGTATTCTATTTTCCCGAAGCCGGAACCGTTCGAAAGAGTTCTCTATTCTGGTTTATTGTGTCGATATGCTATTGTATGTCGATATTGGAAGAGTCTTCTTCGGCGGTGTGCCGACCTCTACTACCATATTGGAGGGGAAAAAAGATAAACCGCGGGGGAAATGTCATGATTCCTCTGTATTTTTTGTGCCAACTTCGGTTTCGTGTAAGGGGGGGTGTGGATGCATCAGAAAAAAACCAACCGCGAATCTCCGCGAATTCTCGCGAATCGCATTTTTCTTGCGTCGTCGTGCTCTGCTCCGGCTTATCCAGTAGTTCGCTAATTTTTCACCCTTATTTTTCTTGACATCCGGTACCTTTATATCCGGGTAAAGGACCAAAATATGGTCTCTTTACCTATAAAAAAGCCGAAAACCAACGCAAAAGTCTTGACAAACACGTATTGTCTCAAACGTGTAACGACCGCACTGGTGAACCACCTTCCCCTTCGGATACAGGGCACTCTGACCCCCAAACTCTTCTATCACCATCTCATTTCGCTCTCTCTGAATCGTTCATCTCTCCATTCAGCCCGAAAAACGTTTCAGAAGTTTCGGAGCGAGACAACACTTCGTCATCATCTTAAAAAATTCGACATGACCACCCTCATCGACCAAAGCTTCGACCTGCTCTGGAGTACCGCTGCACAAATTCTCTCTCCTAATAAAAGCTATGAGTTTGCTATTGACTATACGCACGATCCGTATTACGGAGAAATCGATGAGAAAAATGCAGAATACATAATCAAAGCGCAGCGAAAGAAGTCAATCTACAAGTTTTACACCTATGCTACGCTCTCGGTCGTAACGAAAAATGAAAAATTCGTTCTCGGTGTCTTACCCGTGCAAAAAGGACACGTTACGCAAGAATATGTCAGAAAACTGCTGGAATCCCTGGAACGTCATCATATAAAACCTTCAGTGATCTATCTCGACGGAGGATTTTACGGTCGTCCTGTGATGAACCTGCTCAGGGAAAAAGAGATGCCGTTTATCATTCCCATGCCGGACAAGCGGGGAAAGATCCGCAATCTCCTCCGGGCAACAAAGAAAAAGACGGTTCTTCCTTACACGATCGGAGAAGGAAGACCCAATAAACTGACGATAAGCATGGGAATTATCGTGAAACGTATTCCAAAAGAGGGCAGGCGAGTGAAAGACAGGTATAGTTATGCTTTTTACGGGGTGGAACACTGGGGGATCTCGAAGATTTCACGGATGTATGAGCATCGGTTCTCTATTGAGGCAAGTTATCGGATCCGCAATGAGATCAAACCGAAGACCAGTACAAAAAATCCGGTTGTCCGCTATTTGTTTGCGCTGATTACCTTTGTGATTGAAAATATTTGGGTTTCTTTGCAAAATACTTATTTCGTTCTTCTTCAACGAGGCCCGAAAGTGATCGATGAAGACAGCTTTCCGTTGAAGGTGTTTGTGACGCTGGCAAATACTGAGCTCAGGAGGATTTTAGGGGAGATACGATGGATTAGTCGGTTAAGATAGGGAGATTTTCCTCTCTTTGACCTATGTTTTGGGTTTGCGGCGAGCTAAGGCTTTTGTTGGTTCTGTCAGGTCGGAGGGGGTTTTCTTGTTTGTTGTGTGAGGGAAGGGGTAGATGGATATTTTTGCAGGGGTTTCTTTGAGGGGAAGGGGGAGGTTTAGCTGATTGTGATCTTGTCAGAGGGAGGTTTTCGGGATGAAAAAGGAAAATTAGTGAAGTACTGTTATCGCCTACGCAGGAATCGCACGCCGTCTGGAAAAATGCTGTCGGAAAAACCGGCGTGCCGGTTTTTCTCATAATATACTTCTCTATATGCGTAAAAAAGGATATTCAACATCTCTTTTTTGATTCGGGGTGCGGAGCCGCGACTCCGGCGCGGAGCGGCTCGCGGTGGAATATCCTATTTTTGGACGCATAAGAAAAACCAACCGCGAATCGGCGCGATCACAAAGCTTCGCTTTGCTCTCCGACTCGGGTCTTTGCCCCTCGCTCGAATCCGCCCTTCGGGCGAGAAGAATCGGATTTGGTGATCCTCACCTCCCTCATCGAGAGCGGTTTGGCGACGAAGTCGATAAACTCAGCTGAGCAAGTTTTCGAAGGAAACTTGCGAGATCGTTCGGGCAAATCCTGTCGCCGCCCCGGCGGCTCCTTACTTAGCGAGTAAAGATCTCTCTTATCTCTAATTCGGGGTGCGGGAAGTGACTGCGGGCTGCCCCGAAGGGGCGGCCTTAGCTGAGGCGGATCGACGGCGCAGCCGGCGATCTTAGCGGAGCAAATCTTTGATTTGCGACCAAGTCTCTAGACTTGTGAGTCGGCGCGGAGCGGCTCGCGGCGGGGAATCCTGTTTTTTTTAATTGAGAAAAATGGCATACTTTTTTTCAGGGAGTATAAAACACATAAAAATTCTACCGTCCTATTACGAAAAAACGGAACACCCGCGGCATTTATTCATACTGGAAGGGACTATTTATTGTAATATGGAGGAAAAACCTGAAATACAGGATAAGGAACTGTATAAAAAACTGAGTCCCGGATATCTCATAAAGTGTGCTGAGAATAAGAATATTGATGAGTGGAATGACCTTTATGAAGGATATTTTGCATCAGGATGGAACAAATTGCATCCGGATAAGGAGTGGAAGCCAGAAAATATTGTTGAGTTACAGTCTCAACAAGGGATTATATTACTGGGTTATGATGGTATAGATTTTAGAGAGGCAATACGTCGCAGAGTGAGTTTCAAAAGAGTGCATCTGGAGGGAACACACTTTTGGGGCGCGCGTCTTATGGAGGCAGATTTTCGGGAGGCGCACCTCGAGGGAGCTGATTTCCGGTGGGCACATCTCGAGGGGGCAATGTTCAACGAAGCGCACCTGAATGGGGCAAAGTTTAAAGAAGCACATATGAAAGGAGCATAATTCTGTAAAGCACATCTCGAGGGAGCAACCTTCGAATATGCCATCTTGGATGGAGAGACACTCTTTACCAAGAATACCATAGATGATAAAACTGATTTTACGGGAACCGGGCTTTCTGCGGCCCGCATAGACCCGAGTCTGAGAGCGAAACTGGAACGAAATATCCGGGAGATCCACTGGAAAGTTTGGTATGAAAAACCGAAATTTTACCCTGATTTGGAGAATATCTCAAAGAAACTATGGCGTATTGGGTGCATGATCTGGCATTTCATTAAATATCCACCACAAAAAAAAAATACGAGCCTAATGATTACCCTACCTTGGAAAACTCTACCATCTACTTTACATTGAAAAAAGCTTGGTATTGGCCAATGAAAACACCTGTCACAACGAAGGAGAACCTGAATAAAGACCTCGATCAAAAAGGTAAATGGAAAATGAAACGTTGCTGGATCGATAGGGTCATCAACGCTTTTATCCGAGTATTCTGGTGGCTCTCCGATTATGGCAGTTCAACAAAACGCGTCATCGGAGTATTCTTCGCCTGGAATATTCTCTGGGCATTCATCTATCAGTATATTCTCCCGTTCCTGCCAGGTTCAATACTTCCCGGAGCAAAGACCACAGTCCTTCAAACACCGGATATCAGCACCGCTGTCCTGCAGACCAACCTCATGATGTTCAGCATCACCGATCTGGCGACTGAAGGGCTGGATTATCCGGCACTCATCTTCGTAACGATTCACATCGTCATTGGCTATTTCATCCTTGCCGCCCTCATCACCCGGCTTGGGATCATGTTCCAGAACCTCAGTCCGTGAGTTTAAATGGAAAAACGCGGCTCCACACCTCATCATCAGGTGAGGAAACCTGTTCTTTTTCCCTCTTACTCTCTTTCAAGGACAAGATCAAGAAGCCGTGCGGAATGGTCGGCCATGAACAAAGGAATATTCAACACATCATCATCCAGCTTCAGATTTAACAGAGAATATCTGACACGGATCTTTACCGAATCACCATACAGCTCTTTATATTTTTTCAGACTCTTCCCCGTAACATGCCGGTCGGATTTCACTTCAATTGGGATGATCTGATTTTTCCGCTGGATAATAAAATCGATCTCATACTTTGGATTCAGCGACGACATATAACCGGGGTTCCCCTCAAACTGTCCAACGATCGCCTCCAGAACATAATTCTCTGCCAACGCACCCTTAAACGTGCTGAATACTGCATCTCCTTCTGCAATAACTGAAGGATCAAGGACCGACATACAACCGAGCAGTCCGACATCAGCCAGATATATTTTGAAAGCAGAGAGATCCTTCTGCGATGATATCGGCAGTTCCGGGGAACGTATGCGGAACACTTTCCACACAAGATTCGCATCGCAAAGCCATTGAAGGGCAGTCTCATACTCCCGTGCCCGCGCCCCTTCCTTCACCACATTATACAGAAACTTCCTGTTTTCTTTTGCCAGTTGAGAAGGAATGGACTCCCAGATATACATGACTTTAGGAACATCCGACAACGGCTGAATGTGTTTTGCAAAATCGCGGGTATAGGCATTCAGGATATTCTGCTGGATTTTTCGGACCTGATTTATGTCATGCTCCTTCGTCCATGCATAAATTGCCTCGGGCATGCCTCCAATGATATAATACATCTTCAGTTTCTCACAAAGCGGACCGAAAAATGCCTCTGGTATCGGTTCGATCTCCCGGATGCCGTCAAGATAGGAAGCCAGATTCTCATCTCCGCCCGCGATCAGAAACTCAGAAAAGGTCATGGGGCGAAGAGTGAGAAACTCAACTTTTCCAACAGGAAATGAGGTAGGTCTTGAGAGTGCAACGCCGAGAAGTGACCCGGCACACACAATATGATACTCAGGACCATTCTCATAAAAATATTTGAGAGAATTCAAGGCATCCGGACACTCCTGGATCTCATCAAAGATGAGGAGAGTGTCCCCTGGCCGTATTGTCTGTTTTTTGGCAACTGCAAGATTCGGGAGAATTCTTTCGATGTCTTTAGTGGTGTCAAAAAACGATTTGTATTCGGGATTTTCCTCAAAGTTGACATATACGGTGTTCTGATAATTTTGTCTGCCAAACTCTTTGAGCAGCCAGGTTTTACCTACCTGCCTGACCCCGTTTACGATCAACGGTTTGCGGTATTCTGACGATTTCCACTTCCTAAGCTCATCTATTGCAGTTCTATACATCTTCCTCTCCCGGGCATTCCAATAATTATGTGATGTACATCACATTATTGTCACTAATTATGTGATGGAACCCACAATTAATTTCTTATGTGTATTCAGATGAGATAATAGTATTGGCGAATCCATGATTCAGAACAAAGGTGCATAGTTCCAAGATATCCGGCGGTTCTCCGCCGTGATCCTGTTTTTACCACCCGTTCCATATAACCAACCTATAAAACCCAGTACACCAACCTCCTATACATGACATCCCAGGAAAACATCGAAAAACGCCTCGAAGAACTCGAACGCGACTACGCAGACCTCATGGAACGGGTCCGCGACCTCGAACTCCAGATCGGCCAGCTCACCGAACGAAACCTGCATGGAAGCTGCTCCACCTGCAGCCTCCAGTAAAAAAAGAAAAACTCACAACCTGTTTTTTATCGCCAGCACCTCGGCCTCGTGCTCGAACAAAGCACAGCCCCCGTCATGCTCCCCGCCCACAAGGCCCGCCTCGATCAGCCTCGCAAAAAACGGCGAGTTCACCGCATCCAAAAGGGAAACATTCCGCAGATTCCGGTCAGAATACGGCGAAAACGGGCACGGCTCTGCTGACCCATACGGATCGATATGGAAAAAGCCCCGCCCGCCCGCAAGACACCCGCCCATATGCTTCTCATCCCCCGGAAACGAAATAAACACCATCCCCGGATATCCGGCTTTTATCTCCGCCAGTCTGCCCTCCAGCGCCTCGCGGTCAGCGGGGGTCAGTTCAAGCTCCTTTGAATCATGATCGATCGCCGTATACTCGATAAAAAACACCAGTCTGCACCCCCGACCCTGCAAAAGACCCAGAAACGCATCCGACGTCACCTCCGCCAGATTCCCCCGCGTGATCGTCACCGACGCCCCGAACAGGATCTTCTCCGCCCGCAGACGATCCATCGCCGCCGACAGAACCGCATACGTCCCCGTCCCCCGGCGTGAATCCGTCTCCTCGATGCCCCCTTCGATACTGATCACCGGCACCAGATTCCGGTGCCCGTCGAACAAAGCCAGATACCCATCATCGATCAGCGTCCCGTTCGTAAATATCGGGAAAATGACCGGCGTGTGACGGGCGGCCGCCCCGATAAGATCCCGGCAGAGAAGCGGCTCCCCTCCGGCAAGAAGAATAAACGAGATCCCAAGATCCTCAGCCTGCGAAAAGATATGCTCCCACTCAGAAACACTCAGCGGTTCAGCACCTCCCGGCGCATCGCCGCACATTCCGACCGCCCGGGCATAACAGCCCGCACAATGCAGATTGCACGACGACGTAATGCTTGCAATCAGAAATGCCGGCATATGCGAACAGGCCGCCCGTTTTTTTGCATTCTCCCGCTGATGCTTCATCTGCCCCAGAAGAAACGCCGTCTCCTTCCGGTTCGAAAGGGTGCCCTTCAGAATATCTTTGATAAGCTTCTCGATCGCGGAGTTAAGATAGGTGGTCAGAAAGGTATCCGGCATACGTAAGATGTACATATCCTCTCTGCTCAGGCTAAATATTTTCTCTCGCCAGACCGCCGCACACCAGCCGGAATCATCCGGAAAAACCCCGGATCATGCAAAAAAACGGATCTTCCTGATGGAAGTATAGGTATATTTTTTACTGATCACAGAGCATAATTCTGCTATATAAAATAGGATCCGGATATGGTTGTGCAGATAGATCTTCTAATGGCAGTCGTGATCGTGCTTGCATGCTCTGTCGGCGTGCTTTTTATCGGAAAAAAGATCCATATCCCGTTCATTATCGGCTATTTTCTCACAGGGATAATCGTCGGACCCTTCGGCCTCCATCTGATCACCGAAGAGCAGGTATCGGTCCTCGCAGAGCTCGGGGTCATCCTTCTGATGTTCACCATAGGTCTGGAGATCTCGCTCAAAAGCCTCCTTTCCATGAAGAAGGTCGTCCTCATAGGCGGCGGTCTGCAGATGATCATCACCACGTTCCTCGTCTGGGCTGTCCTCCAGCTGGCGGGATTTCCCTCCAACACCGCACTGTTTCTTGGAATGATGGTCTCGACATCTTCAACGGCCATCGTTTTGAACCTCTACCAGTCGAAGGGACAGATGGCGACCAAACACGGAAAGATCGCGCTCGGGATCCTGATTTTCCAGGATCTTGCGGTCGTTCCGATGATGCTGCTTGCCCCGATCCTTGCCGGACCTGCCGACACCGATCTGCTCGCAAGCGTGCTGAACTTCCTGATCGGTCTGGCGATGCTCGGCGTCATCCTGATCGCCGCCATCTACCTGGTCCCGAGATTTCTGCAGAGGGTCGCCCTCACCCGAAGCAACGAACTGTTCATCATCTCGATCGTGACCATCTGTCTTGGGATCGCCTGGCTGATGTCCTTGAACGGCATATCCCTGGCGCTCGGCGCGTTCCTTGCAGGCGTCGCGATCTCCGAATCGGATTACAGCCATGAGGTCGTCGGCCAGATCCTGCCGATCCGCGATCTCCTGACCAGTTTCTTCTTTGTCTCGATCGGCATGCTGCTGAACCTTTCGTATCTCGGGGAGCATCTGCTGTTCATACTCATCCTTGCCGCCGTGCTGATAGCGGGAAAATCCCTGATAACCTTCATCTCGGTCAAAGCGATCGGGATAGCGGCAAGCGTCTCACTTCTTTCAGCATTCGGTCTCTCGCAGATAGGAGAGTTCTCCTTCGTGCTCGGAGCAACCGGCTATTCCAGCGGGATCCTGACCGATGATGTCTATCAGGTGTTTCTGGCCGTCTCGATCCTGACGATGATCATGACCCCGACGATGATCAGTATCGCGCCAAGGTTCGTTGACCGGTTCCTCCCGCCGCCGGTTCCGCAGGGACCCGGATACGCCGGATCCGCAGGGAACACGGAGGACGAGCTCCCGGTCGGGCATGTGATCATCGTCGGGTTCGGACTTACCGGTCATCACGTCGCAAAAGCGCTGAAAAAAGTCGAAATCCCATATATTATTCTCGAACTGAACCCGGAAACGGTGGCAGCCGAGAAAAAACTCGGCGAGAACATCGTCTACGGCGATGCATGCCGGGAAGGGGTGCTGGAGTTTGCCGGGATCAGGAAAGCCCAGACGATCGTGATCACTATCCCGCAGATGGACACGGTCAAGGCGATCCTCACCGACGCACGCAGGATGAACCCGAAGATCGGGATCATCACCCGGTCGAGATTTATGTCCGAGACCGCCGAGTTGTATCGTCTCGGAGCGGACGAAGTGATCGTTGATGAAAAGGAGACGGCTCTCCAGATCTTCCATCGGATCCTTTCCAATCAGCAGGTGCCGGTACAGGACGCGGATCTGTATGCCAAACAGGCCAGAAGCGAGATCTACGACAAATACATCGAAAAGCCGATCCACTCAAATATCAGAACGTCTGCAAAAGGAAGCAGACTCGATATGATCCGGATCCGGGCAAAGCAGGCGAGTGAGATGATAAATAAAAATACCTCGCAGGTGGAGCAGATCAGGGTCGAGAAAGGGGCGGATATCGCCGGCAAACGGATCGCCGATGTCCAGATGCGGAGGAATTACGGCGTTTCGGTGATCGCGGTGCGGTGTGTGGGAAAGATCGATGTGATCGTCTCTCCGGACGGCGATACGGTTTTGCATGAAGGCGATACCGCCGTGGTGATCGGCGACCGAAATGCCATTGGAACTATAATGATAATGTTCGCCGAGAAGGCTGCATATACTACCTGAGGGCACGCATACTATTTTTACCTGCAGGACGCGATCCGTCGCGTCTATTTTCCAAAACATAGAGAAAAAACACATCCCGGCGGGTGAGTATAGTTACGTTTTTTGCTGAGCAAGGTATATTATTCTCCAGGATATTTCGGAGAGATAATGGAGGAATATATAGAATTGATCATGGCAGTCGTGATCGTGCTTACTTGCGCGATCGCGGTTTTACTTGTCGGGAAAAGGCTCCGCATCCCGTTTATTATCGGGTATTTCATAACAGGCGTTATCGTTGGGCCGTTTGGTCTGCACCTGATCACCGAAGATCAGGTGTCCCTGCTCGCAGAACTCGGCGTTATTCTGCTGATGTTCACCATAGGGTTGGAGATCCCGCTGAAAAATCTGCTTTCGATGAAGAAGATCGTGCTGATAGGCGGAGGGCTCCAGCTCATTCTTACGACCGGAGTGGTCTGGCTGGTGATGGTCGCCGCAGGATTCAGCTCGAGCGTTTCGCTGTTCATCGGATTTTTAGTAGCACACTCTTCGACGGCGATCATCATGAATATCTATCAGAAGTCCGGGGAGATCGACACCCAGCACGGGAAGATCGCGCTTGGACTGCTGATTTTCCAGGATCTGAACGTTGTGCCGATGATGATGCTCGTGCCTCTCCTTGCCGGAAGCTCAGAGACCGATCTTGCAGGATCCGTGCTGAACTTTTTTATCGGTATGGGGCTCCTGGCGGTGATTCTGATCGCCTCCATCTACCTGGTCCCCAAGTTTCTTGAAAGGGTCACTCTGACAAGAAGCAGTGAACTTTTCGTTATGGCTGTCGTGCTGATATGCCTCGGTATCGCCTGGGTGATGTCTCTGACCGGTGTTTCGATCGCTTTGGGAGCGTTTCTTGCGGGCGTTGCCATCTCCGGTTCGGATTACAGTCATGAGGTGATCGGCCAGATCATGCCGATCCGCGATCTGCTGACGAGTTTCTTCTTTGTTTCGATCGGTATGATGCTCAATCTGACGTATCTGAGCGAGCATCTGCTGCTGATCGCCGGGGTTTCCGTTCTGCTCCTTCTGGGAAAGACGCTGATCAATTTTGTTTCGGTGAAGGTGATCGGGATCTCGGCGGGAGCTGCCATCCTGTCTGCGATCGGTCTTTCGCAGGTGGGAGAGTTTTCGTTTATTTTAGGTTCTACGGGGCTTGCGGCCGGCCTTTTGACCCAGAATATGTATCAGATTTTTCTGGCGATGTCGATCGTAACGATGGCCATCACGCCGTTTTATGTGGCGGCCGGACCGTGGATCGCCGGCAAGATCACAGGCCTTCTTCCGGAAAAACACCGGGACTTCGACGAGTTCTGCATTCCGGGTGAAACGGACCGGGAAAGCCATGTGATCATTGTCGGTTACGGGCTTGGCGGCAGGTATGTGGCACGAGCCCTGAAAAAGATGGGGATCCCTTACATCATCCTGGAGATGAATCCGGAAACGGTGACTAAAGAGAAGAAACGGGGGGAGAATATCGTTTACGGCGACGCCTGCCGTGAATGTATTCTGGAGTATGCAGGGATCAGAAAAGCCCGGACGATCGTTATCTCCATTCCGGCTATAGAGTCTATCAAGGCGATCATCACTACTGCCCGCCGGATGAATCCGAAGATCTCGATCATTACCCGGTCGAGATATATCTCCGAGACGAGTGAACTTTACCGGCTGGGAGCAGATGAGGTGATCGTGGATGAGAAGGAGGCGGCTTTGCAGATCTTCCGGAGGATCCTGGCAAATCAGCAGATACCGGTCCAGGAGCTGGAGATGTACTCGCAGCAGGTACGAAGCGAAGTGTATAATGAGTATCTCGACGGAACCGGAGGGGGTAAGCCCCCGGCTCCAGGGCAGAAGAACAGCGGAGGGATCCTGGATGCGATCCGTCTGAAGGCGAAGCATGCGGATGAGGTGATCTCGACGGAGAAGACGTATGTGGAACAGATCAGGGTGGGGAAAGATTGTGACTGCGCGGGAAAACGGCTGTGTGACCTGCATCTGAGAATGGATTACGGCGTTTCAGTGATCGCGGTACGGCGGGCGGGACGGCAGGATGCGATCGTTTCGCCGGACGGGGAGACGGTACTTGAGGAGGGGGATACGGTGGTGGTGATCGGTAACCGTGATGATATCGCGACGATGACGATGCTGTTTACGGAAAAGGACGGGGAAGAGAAGTAAGACGGGGGAGCTGGTGAGCGGGGGAGCTGGTGAGCGGGAGATTCGGGACGGGTACGGCTGGGTGCGGATAGATGAATTGAGAATATCTATCAACCCATTTTTTAACGCGAATCATGATTTAAGGAAGATTGGCTACATCCCTACACCCTCACGCCCCCCCCCCAAAAAAAGAAAAATACCCATTATTCCTTGACGTTTTTTTTTTTAATTTACACTCTGTTTTGAATCGTTTTCACCTGATAGATATTATAACAAAATGCAGCCAGCATATTTTTCACTCGTACTCTTTGTAGTGTTGTTACCTTCACCAACCCTGCATGAAAAACATTTTTGATAACTGCATAGGGTCTCTCGCCCTTTGATCTCTTCCTACTTATTCTCAGATTTCTCAGTTTATCTCGTATGCTAATGGGATGCCCTCTCGCTCCTCTTTTCATTGTGGCACTATATCCCTTGCATTTTGCTCCCTGATATCCCCGATCCCGATAGACCACTTCTCCTTTTTCTGAGAGGTCCACCGGACTATCATGAACAATTGCCGTGGTGGTTTCAATGCGTCGAATAAGATCGTGCGTCGTATCCATGATGGT
>DAHC01000005.1:273296-273720 GCA_002498375.1 Methanocorpusculum sp. UBA424 | reverse complement strand
GGCACTATATCCCTTGCATTTTGCTCCCTGATATCCCCGATCCCGATAGACCACTTCACCTTTTTCTGAGAGGTCCACCTGACTATCATGAACATTTGCCGTGGTGGTTTCAATGCGTCGAATAAGATCGTGCGTCGTATCCATGATGGTATGAAGTTTATACCCATAGTGCATTTTGCCGTTCTTGGACATGATTTTTCCATCTTTATCCCGTCGTGTTTTTGCCTGATCTCCTCGCGGTGTGTCTTTCTTACAATGACCGGGTTCAGCATACACAAACGTTGCATCCTGGATCATCCCTTGTTCAATTTTGAGACCTTTCAGGTCAAGTTGTCTCTGAAACTCCTGCCAGACCAATGTATCAACGCCTGATTCGGACATGCGCTCCCGAAATAACCAGATCGTTGAATTGTCGGGTATTTTG
>DAHC01000005.1:238437-272908 GCA_002498375.1 Methanocorpusculum sp. UBA424 | reverse complement strand
GAAAAGAAAGTACTTTCTGTCGGGAAAAAAAGGGTTGTTAGAAATTCTCATATCTTATGTTCAAGGCTCGCGTTAACGTCCTGCTTAGCGAATCTGTCGTTGAATAGTCAGAACGGAAGGGATTGGGGAGTATTAGAGGGATTTTAAAGGGAAGTGGTTTGGGAGTATGATCGTGATCTAATACTTCCCGAATTGGATCTACACCCCAACACCGCATACGTAATATGTGAATATTCCATCTTCATCGAACTACCCGGAAACATATGGGGCCACGGCATATAGGATATCTCCACCGCGTCGGGCTCGCAAATCAGAGATTTGGTCGCAAAATTTCAGTTTGCTTGGCTAAGGACGAGCCTATCGGCTCACCCCGCCTCAGCTAAGATCGCCGGCTTTGCCGTCAATCCGCCTCCGCACCGGTTCGCAAACCTTCGGTTTGCTCCGCTGAGGCTGCCCTAAAGGGACGGCCCGCAGTCACCTCCCGCACCCCATTATTAGAAAAATATGTGATACATTGAAGATTTATTCTGAAAAGTAAGTGAATCGCGAGAGAGTTTATCATGGCTTTTGAAAAATGCTTAGGGGCATTCATTATGTGGCATTTCCACTAACTGTCAAATTCTGGTTAGATTGTCGTCAAGAGGCGGGCGATGCGATGGAACGCTATGTCCCGATAAACAAAGTTGTCCTCCATAAGCAAGAAGACGAAGACGAAAAATATTCTGGGGAAAAATCAGGAGCTTTTCATCTCAAAGAAGACAACCAAAAAATATCACCTGCAGAAATTACTGACTGCAGTTTTCATGGATCGACGATGATGTTTGTTACTTAACCGGTTTAATCGTTTTGAGGAAATTTTTGACGACGAACTCCGCATATACATCCGACTCGGTGGAGAACGCAAACTCTTCATTATTCGATCGCAGGATACCCATTGTCGAACTCCGGTCACAGTAGAAGTAGATCAAAAACGGAAGAGTTTCTTTTCCGGTAAAAAATGAGACCTGCATGAGATTTCGCTGCAGAGTGTCATTCGTCATGTAGCATTTTATCGGAGCTGCTTGTGCGATGTCATCATTCAGCACAACAAGATATACCGGGAGACGTTTTGCGGTCTCGGCAATGATGCCCGCATATTTATGCAGCGTGTCTTTATCATTACAGACCACGAGCAGTTCTGACTTGATTCGTTTGAGTTTCAGTTCCACCTGCGTGGCAATTGCTTTTGGCGTATGGAACTCGGTTATGCCGGAGACTTCATAGGGACGATGAAGATTCTGAATGTCCAGAAGGCATGCCCGCAGTTTGTCCAGTCTCTGCATCTCCAGACTTAAAACACGCAGATAGGTTCGTTCGGCATCATCGGCCCGATAATAAACCGGATTCGTGCCAAATTCGGTAACGAATCCCTGCTTGCTGAGATCATCAAGCGTTTCATAAATGCGTCCCCGGGGGATACCGGTCAATTCATGGAGTTCGGTTGCTTTTGCAATACCGACGGAAAATAGTGTTGTATATACTTTTGCAGAATATTCCCGCATTCCGCAGGCAACTAATCGGTCCTGAATCGCTGTTATGACATCATCTTCCACCAATTAACCATCCCCTCTGACAAACATAGTATCAGGGTTTTTCGTTTATATAGTTTGTACTCCTCGAAGTTCGTACATGAACAATTGTCAGGAATATGCATAGGAACTACGGCATTCCATTCTTCATAGATGAAAAAAGTGGAGACTGAATGAATTATACCTTATCCATCCTAATCAGACAGTATTCAGATAAATTTAACAATTTAAAGCGCATTTCGCATATCCCAAACCAATCAAAGGGGAATGAAAATTATATGCAGATTGAACGATTTCATCCGCCCAAAATGAATTGGTTAGAAAAATCTACGATTTACTTACCCGTATTAAGAGATAAATACTCAATAATGCCTCTTCAGATTAATGAATTCCGCCTAAATAGGATCAGAACTATAATAAAGCAGACACACTGGTCCAGTAAGCGGGATACAAAAATTATATATTAGATATCCGATGCCGGAACCCGGACAATGCAGTAAGCAGAGCAGGAATATCATAATAATCATACGCCGCCATCTCAAGCCGAAGATCATCAGAGAGCAGTTCCCCAAACTTCCAGGTAGCTGCCGGAAGGCGGGGGAGTTCTTCTGCAAGAGAGAGAACAGACATCTGCCCAAGCTCTTCCAGAATGCCGGCAATATATTCACCGGCGTTTGGCGTTTCCCAGTCGAAGATCCGGATCGCAAACTGCGTATAACGAACGGCATGCTTGCCGTCAAGCCGGTTTTTCAGAAGATGCGCAAGCACCTGATTTGCCCGCGTGCCGAGAAATGTGGATACAACGACCGAGCATCCGTTCAGTTCCGGTTCGGTGCGAAGATGAATAGTCCCGGGTGAAAAATCATCGGGAAGCATCCGGATAAGATCCTCGACCATACATTTTTCCTCGGGCGGGAGGGGGAGAGCGGGACGCCTCCGCTCAAGAACGGCGGCAACCGACTGACAGACAAGACTGCTTGCATAACTCCCCCCATCACCGCCGCTCCAGAAGGGACGCTTTACATCTCCTTTGGCGAACGCCGGTTCGATGAGGACACGCTTATGCGCATCATCACGATGAAGCAGACGCCAGGTTTTTCCGGTGAATGAAAAGGTCTTTCCCGGATCTCCAGCCACAAACCGCGGGTCAAGGGTTCCGACCACCGTTCCATCCGGCAAAACGGCAAGAAAACCTCCTGCATCGCGGATAACGGAGATGAGAGCAAGCCAGTTGGATCGGCCAAGTTCCATCTCGGCCTTAGTTCCGGCAAGGTACATATCCCCGGAACAGGTCAGATAATTTTCCGCGACGAGATACTCCAGAACTGCAGAAAATTGAGCGACGGAAAACTCCATAAACGGCGTCAGTGCATGAAGAGAATCAATGATGCTTCGAAGGCTCATCCCGGTTCTGCCTTTCAAAAGTAAAAACAACTGCTGGATGAGAACATGATACGGACGGGCCGGGGCCTTCAGCGACTCGACCGAGTGATGCATCGCTGCCTCAATCACCGAAACGGCGATAAGAAGATCGCATGCATTTGAAACGATAAATATCATTCGTGCAGGAGTTCCGCGCCGGCCGGTACGTCCGAGTCTCTGCAGAAACGATGATACCGTTCGGGGAGGGCCGTACTGAACCACAAGATCGAGCTCACCTATGTCGACGCCGAGTTCCATCGTACTCGTACAAATAACGCATGTTCCGCCGGCCTGCCCGAATGAAAGCTCCGCAGCCTCGCGGTCCTGCGGCGAAACCGAAGAATGATGAAGAAATACCGAGGGAAGTTCATCGCGTAACGGAATGACCAGTTTTTCGGCCAGGCTCCGGCTTTCGGTAAAGACGAGGGATTTTTTTCCGGAAACGGATCCTGCGATCGCCCGAACCTGACCGGCAAACTCAGGTTCCACGACAAACGTAAACTGTTTTTTCGAGGGAGGCGAGGGAATAGAGACAAGCTGTTTTTTTCGGTCGGGTCCTGAGAACCAGTCGAGCAGTTCATCGGGATTCCCGACCGTTGCCGAGAGGCCGATCCGAATCATCCGATGTTTTCCAAGAAGCTCAAGGCGATCCATCAGACAGCGGAGATGGACACCGCGGTCAGACTCCATGAAAGCATGAATCTCGTCAATGATGAGGTACCTGACCTCGTTAAATGCGTTTTTAGTTTTTGCATCACTTAAGAGAACCTCAAGTGACTCCGGAGTGGTCAAAAGGATATCCGCATGTTCGGACCCGGAAAAATCAAACCGATCACGATCGGACACATCACCGTGCTGGACCGCAGCACTAAGCCCGGTCCGGGCGCACAGGAAAAGGATTCTGTCCAGCTGATCGTTAATGAGAGCTTTAAGGGGAGAGAGATAAATCGCAGACAGATGCTCCGAAGGATGCTTTAAAATCCCGTCAATGACTGGAAAAAATGCTGACTCGGTCTTACCGCCGGCAGTAGGAGCAAGGACCAGCGTATCGGCCCCGCTGGTTACCGAGATATAGGTCTCCGTCTGTACCGGCCGAAGATCATCCCAGCCAAGACCGGTAAGAAGCAGTTCCTGCAGTGTTGGATGAAGCGAAGTAAACACACTCATGCGCGAAATACGGAATTGAGATCATCCCTGAACTCTTCTTTCGACAGGGCTCCGGTGCGTATTTTCACAACCGTTCCGTTTTTGATGAACATAAGAGTTGGAACGGCGCGGATGCGAAGCTCCGCTGCAATACGACTGTTTTCTTCGGTATTGCAGATACAGAACTGAATTTCAGGATATTCAAGAGATACGTCAGAAAATATCTCGGCAAAAAAACGGCAGGATCCGCACCAATCAGTAAAAAAATCGATTACCAGAGCAGGAATCTGCAAAGTAAAGGTGTTGAAGTTCGCTTCGTCCAGCGCAAGTATGGGTAATGCCTCGGTCGGCTGCTCGGGCAGATCACTATCAATTCTCATATTCTGTTCTATGATAGGTGACGATCCCTTATCACCATATTGGATATCATTTACAAATCTATTTAAGTTCCACTTGTGTATATTATAAGGCACACGAAGTGGGTGTGAAGCTTTTTGGAAGCGAGGTGGGGTAGTCAGGAAATCCCGACGGGCTCATAACCCGTAGACCGATGGTTCAAATCCATCCCTCGCTATGATTTTTTACATTACTTTTTTTACAGCAGCTGCTGCAGATTCATCGTAACAAAAATAAAATGAAAATAGAACGTGTCAGCGGATCTTGGAAAGGACCCAGGCCGTTCCTTCAGGCGATTTGAAAAGCGGCACATCCTCATCAATGACTGCGATGGTTCGTTCAACCGAGACTTTTTCATCTTTGATCGGATTATATCCGTCACGCATCACGACATCCCGATAAATACAGATCCCTCGCCTTTCCCATGCCGGCGTCAACGCAAGATTCACGCCGCGCGAAAAGGCAAATTCATGCAGAGCTGCGGCGTTCATTCCGTCCAGCTGTTTCTGCGCATTTGTCGGGGACACCCCCTCGTCCTGGAGAAGTTTTTGAGCATAGCCGTTCATATGATTTCTCCACGCCTCCGCCTGCCGCCATGACAGATATGCGGGAAACAGCCCTTCCTCGATTGGAATAACCCGGGCGTCAAACGCCAGCGGCTCGGATGCCCCCGCATACAAAGTAAACGCCGAGGCGGCAAAAGCTGCTGAAACGGATGCCAGTTTTTCCACCCGGCAGTCGAAAACCGGAGCCGGTATGTAGATACTTATCTCATCGGAGAATGTGTAGGCAAACGAAGGAGATAAACCGCTGTCGGTCACGAGTGCACGGGCTGTTTTCACCATTGCATCGGAAAAGACCTTGTCGTAGGGTTTTTTGTAACGGTCTTTGGAAAAACGATGAAAGGATCGGCCGTCAAGCCGCAGGACAAAAGGAACGGTGGTGGAAAGACCGGCAAAAATCTCACGATCTTTCATAATAGAATATTATTCCCCGAATAAGGGTTCGCCGGCAACCTTGAAGGCCCCGGGGATGTGCCGGACTATGATGATGTCGCCGACTTCTTTGACGATTCGGTAGGGGATGATTACTCCCTGATAATTTTTCGTGTCGATAACATCTTTATTCACGTTTGAGAGAGCGAGACCGCTGATTTTTTTATTTGTAACATCCAGTACAACATCCTCAACCTTGCCGAGGAATACTGCTTTATCGGAATAGACGCTCATCCCGAAGAGTTCTGATATCTGCCACTTCATAGTATTGAATGATATCTGCGTTCCAGCATAAGTAATTTCCTATTTCCGGACAATATACCGAAGATATATTCAACTCATCTGAAAACCAAATATTACAAAATCATGGAATATTTCCAGGTCAGAACCTATACTTCAGCAGATTATGACGCTCTTTGCCGACTGGACGAACCGCTTTTCGAGGGGATGGGGGGGCATGTCCTCTTTCGCCACATTGAAGAACTCTTCCCAAATCTGTTTTTTGTTGCAGAAAACACACAGACGCATGAGATCATGGGGTATATTCTCGGCGGGATTCATTTCAATGATCCGAAAACAGGAAAGCTGATTCGAATCGGCGTGAAAAGCGACTGCCAGAGAAGGGATGTCGGCAGTCGTCTTGCAGCCGCGCTTTTTACCGAGATGAAAAATCAGGGAGTCAAAAAAGTCCATCTTACCGTGGCCGATACGAATACCGCAGCAATATCATTCTATCTGAAAAAAGGATTTCAGATCAGAAAAAGAGAGGACAAATATTTTTATCCGAATATTTCAAGGCTCATTCTGGAAAAAGAGCTTTAAAACTCCATCAGCGGCAGAAGAGGGTCAATATCTTCTGACGTTATCACTTTTTTGAGATCGGCTTCCCCCGCATACGGCATTCCCGCAACCACTTTCTGTGCAAGTTTTTTGGATACGCCGGGGATCCATTTGAGGGCGGAAGCCGGCAATGTGTTGATCTGGATCGGGACCGGAAGGGCGGTCAGACTTCGTGCGCCGTAGGAGACAACGGCAGTATTCAAAAGAGTGCCGCAGGGGATCTGCATAGGGATCCCAACCAATACCGGATATGTTCCCATCTGGCGGCCGAAGGAGACAGGGCCTGTTACTTCGATGAGAACACGGCGAAGAACGGTCCCGACCGGGAACACACGTTCGAGCATTGGAACATCGAACGTGCTTCTGACATCATCCTTGAACTGGTGAAACAGTTTGTCGTGCATGCCAAGACAGTTATTTTCATAGGCCTTCGTCCCTTCAAACGGCATGAGCTGGCGAATGTTGACTCTCCGCACAAGGAGACCTGCGGCGAGGATCTTATCCAGAAAGGCTTTGTTCAAAGCAAACGTCTCCGCCGTTTCACCGGCAAGTCCGCCGATGAAGTTCAGACCCGGAAGAAGTTCCGGAATCCCATTTCTCCGAACGGCGCCGACTTCGTTCACGATCTCGACCGCACGGAAGATCTGTTCCGGCGATCCTTTCAGATTATTTGCCTTGATCACCTCCGGGTCGACCGACTCGACGCCGAACGCAGCGATGTCGCCTTCGGTATGTCCTTCGACGATGGCGAGAAGTGCTTCGCGGGAGGCTTCTTCGTGGCGGGCGATCGTTCCGGGATTCACGTTGTCGATATGCAGGGTCAAAAGATTGGGCGAAGCTTCACGGATGCCTGAAAACAATGCACGAAGTTTGTCGGGCTCGGGTTTCGGATACTCGGAACCGGATGTCCCGAAAGCCAGAAGATCGGGCTGACGGCCCAGCCGAAAATGTCTGGCCCCTGCTTTTGAAAGAGCAGAGACCTCGGATACGATGCCTTCGATACTCCGCATCCTCGGCATTCCGTAAAACGGTTCAGTGCAGAACGAGCAGCCGCCCGAAATACAGCGGAAACACCCCTTCGCCGTTTCAAGTTCGCACATCACATGCGGATAGAACGGGTGCCTGCGTATTATCTCCGCACCGAGAATCGCCCACCGGTCATAATCGGGATAGGACAGAACACCGTCCGGCTCTCCGCCGGAAAGATATGCATCCAAGGCGGCTGCCGGCTCTCCGGTGAGCATTGCCGTCCATCCGGATACGGCCTCTTTTACCGCCCGGGCCCCGCCTTGCGGTGAGTAGCCAAATCCGATCGGACCGCCCAGAAGCGACACGGTTTTCCCGCGAAGAGTGAATCCGATCTGCTGGAGTTCGGAAAGCGTGGCCGGCGTTCCGGACAGATACTTCCCTGGAACGGTGACGCCGGCGATCATCACAACAACGGGCGCTTCCCGGAGTTTTGGAACGGCGAGCGGATCTCTGCGAAGTTCGTCGATCGTCACATACCGGACAGAGTATCCATGCTCCTTCAGGACACCGGCCACGGTTCGAATATACGGAGAGGTGTAGGGCGGGACCCCAAGGCATGCCGGCTCATCCACATACCCGTCGATAATTACCGCATCAGACGTCATGGCCAGCCAGTTTGAGAAGTTTGCGGGCGATCATGAGTTTTCCGTGTTTGACCGGATCCACACTTTTATCGTCAAGATCGAATCCGATCAGTTCCACGGAGTTTGCCCCGAACTCATGAGCTGCGAACACGCACCGATCCCCGTCGGAGAAGCCGCCGAAGTTATAGACGTTCGAGAGAGGAATACTCTGCGTCGTTCCGACAACTGGACCGCGGACCTTAGGAACCCAGGAGCGGATTAGCGGGATATTGTCTCCATGAGCATGTAAAACCAGGATCGTCCCGGCATCGTTCATTTTCAGGAAATCCTCATCCATCCCATCTATATCCGAGAGAATGATGTCGGGTCTGATTCCCCGGGAAAAAAGCACGCTGGCCGCTGCATCGGCCGCGATCACGACTTTACCATTAAAATCGGTTTTTTTTATCTCGGCGGGAAGTGACGGAGCATTCCCGCAGACAAGACAGTCCTTCCCGCGGATCGTGTCACCCAGAAGTGCGATGTCGTCTCTTACCAGAAGGGACGAAAGGATCTCGGCCGAACGCTCATCATCCTCGCGCGAGAATCCGAAATACGCAAGGATACGAACGTAATAGGGTTCCCAGTCCTCAAACCTCATCCCCTTCTCCCTCGGAAATGCCAACGAGTTTCATGAAACTGGAGAGAATAGGGTCGATGACCATGGAAAGAAGTTCTTCTTTATCTTTGACCATGGAAAAAGCGTTCAGCGGGATGGAAAGTGCCGCCATGGTCGCATGGCCTCCGGCAGATGCGCCAGGGATCTTAGCGAAAGCGTCCTTCATCACATCGCCGACATGCAGACGGATATCCTTGTTTCTGGCAGAAAGGGTGATGTGCGTATCAGTAATCCCATAGACCATAGCTGTTGTAACCCCTTCCAGTGATAGAAGCATATCAGCGGCCTGGGGAATAGCGTCCCGATTTCTGACGTATCCCACATTGGAAAACAGATATCCCTGCCGTACCTCGCGGTTCATGATCGCATTTCCTAAAACCTCGATCGTTTCCTGAGAGAGGGATGGGGCCATGATGATTTCAAGGAGGGCACGGTCGGCATGCGGCAAAAGGAACGCCGCGTTATAGAGATCCTGAGAGGAAATATTTCTCTGGAACTCATGCGTGTCCGCACGAATGCCGTAGAAAAGAGCGGTCGCCACTTTCGTATCGATCGGAAGATACAATTCCTGAAGATACTGCGTCAGAATGGAAGCGGTCGCGCCGGCATCGGGCCTGGATTCAAGAAAATCGGGTTTATTCTCCCGCACCACACCCTCGGCGCTGTGATGATCGATGATGATGTTGATCTTGGTACTTGGCGGAAGATCATTGTTCATCCCCGGACCAACGCAGTCAACGAGAGCCAGATAATTGCATTCGGCAAGGATCTCTTTTGTGAGATGCTCCATTTTGATCTCGAGAAGGTTCACGAACGCACGGTTTTCCTGATGACCGATGTTGCCTTCGTAGAGGATTCGGGTCGCAAGTTTGCCGTTCGAGGCATCGTTTGCGATCACCGACAATGCCATCGCACTGGAAATTGCATCCGGATCCGGATTTTTATGCGTGATGATGCCCAGCGTCCCCGACCATGACGAAAGCAGCGAGTAAAGTCTCTGCGCATTTCTGGATGCGATGAGATTCGTCATATGATTTACTGCAGACTTGGCCACGACCTTCTGCGGGTATAATACAACATCGGCTCCGTTGTCGGCTAACTGATCGGTTGAAAAAAGGTCCACGGCACGGGCGATGATATTTGCATTGGGGTACGCTTTTCTGATATTCTGAACCGCGGAGAGATTTGCGTCTTTGTCCGAGGAAAGAATAAAAACCACTTCGGGTTCGGGGAGTTTTTGGAGGATCTGCGGATCGCTGATGTCCCCGACAGTTGCCTGGTGGCGGTGGTCGCGGAGATCGTCGACCCGTTTTTCATCCGAATCAATAATCAGAATGTTGTCATTCGATTCGCTCAGTTCTTCAAGTACATTATACCCAATACTCCCGCATCCCATCATGAGATATTTTATCTGTTTATTTTTATTTTTCGGGGATACGGCCTGAGTCCCATCAGTCTCAACCATGAGTATCTTATTGGTATTGGTTGGATATTAATGATATGGAGATTAAACAGCTGAAAAAACGACGGAAGAAAATCTATAAATATTCCTATGACATATGTAATTAGGTCAAACGACACAGAAAACGGGGCCTATAGCTTAGTCAGGAATAGCGACGGACTCTTAATCCGTAGGCCAGGGGTTCAAATCCCTTTAGGCCCGCTTTGTTTTTTACGATTTTTTTGTATTCAGATGATTTTCCACCTCATTATCAAAAATGACACCGCGATTTGCGATATAAAAATCAGTTCAAAAGGTCTGAAAAAAAGACGTGATCCTATTTCTTTTTAGGATCGTTCTTTCTTTTGGACATGGAGGGAAGATCCAGCATATATTTGCCGTCGTCTCCCATGCCAATGATAATATCCTGGGATTCTGCAAGCCGTTCGAGATTCAGTTCATAGCTGCCTTTACTGACGATCCGAACACTCTCGACACGCTCTAGAATATCGGTCGGACGAGTAGCCGGACCCTGGTGTTTTACTTCGAGCACTTCCTGCTTAGTCTCCTCGGCGATTTTTTCGATAGACTTCTCTTCTAAAACATCCGCGTTTTTCACACGGTCACTTACGTAGAGGAATTTTTTGCCACCGCAGCTCGGACATCCGCGAAGGATCTCTACCGATCCGTCACGGAACTCGCGTCCACATTTTGTACACTTGTGCGGCATGGATTACTGTGCTGCTGAAGCCCAAGCAATAAGTCTGTCTTTTTCCCGGGAAAGCATTTTGAGCTGATCTACCGGGCCGATAACCATCAGACGCGGAGCATTGCTCTTCTTACCGAATAACTTCGTAAAGAATCCTTTGTCGCCTCCAAACGATGGATACGTTTCGATCTCGATCCCGGAAAATCCGCCGGGCGTGATCTCCATCATAGTCGTCTCAAGAAGCTTACCCTGTTCCTCGGGGGTAAGACCCTGCTCAAGAACGACAACACTGCCTTGGCGAACATCGTCCAGGATCAGCCGTATCTTTTCATACGACGTCATCTTGGAAAGACGCTCGGCAGACAGCATATCAATCTGAACTCCCTGAATCATTTACCTCACCTGAAAACCTCGGAGATCTTCGCGTAAAGCTCTTCCATGTTGTTACCCTCAAGACCGGAGATCTGGACCACCGGGTGCTGGGGGAACGCGCTCTTGATCCTCTGCGGAGATGCGTCCGGCAGATCGATCTTGTTTGCAACGATGATCACCGGAAGTTTCCGCGATTCGATGATACCCACCATCATGATGTTGACATGCATGAACGGATCCTGGGTACTGTCGAGGACATAGATCACACCGTCGATATCTTCACGCAGCCAGTGCATTGCTTCGGCAACACCTTCAGTTGCTTCACGGGCACGGGCCACGGCTTCGTCCTGATCCATACCATATTCCAGAAACTCGTGATAATCGATCTTTGTTGTGACACCCGGAGTGTCAACGATATCGATCATCAGTTTGCTGCTTCCCGAGTTGATCTCGACGCCTTCCTTTCTTCTTGCACGACGGGTCTCATGAGGAATCTCACTGACAGGACCGACAGCTTCACCGGTCACATCGCGGACAATACGGTTGGCAAGCGTGGTTTTACCCGCATTCGGCGGACCGTAGATGCCCACCCGCGAGCGTTTTTTGCCAAACAGCTTTCCGAAAAAGCTTCTGATACGAGGAAATGCTACCATGAAAACACCTAAATTGGATTATGTAGTATATTCTCCCCTAATGAGATATAAACCTCATGCTATTGTCCGGAGAAAAATCCACGTCAATATGAGGGGAAATGGACACTCCCCACTCCTTGAGATGAAAACCCGGGAGCGGCTTTCGGTTCAACGACATACGACCAAAAATATTTAAAAGGAATGGACAAATACCCCAAGAATGTTTATGAATTTTCGCGCGATTGATAAAAATACTCAAATCATAAGCCTATTAAGTCATGACAGAGCATTAACTCATTATACCACCCTAGCGTTGGTAAAAACATGACATCACCAGCAAAACAACCCAAAGGAAAAAAGAACAGCGTTCTTGATATCGCAAGTCTGAATGTCATCTCGGTGCCTCCAACGATGAGTATCATCGAAGGGATCCAGATGATGAGCCGGCACAACTTTCGTCGCCTGCCGATCACGGATCCCGGAACCAAGAAACTTATTGGGATTGTAACGATCACTGATGTTATAGACATGATGGGAGGGGGCAGCAGATACAACCTTATTGCAAACAAGCATAAGGGAAATCTTCTGGCCGCCTTGAATGAGAGTCTGCGGGAAATCGCCACGGAAAACGTGACCGGTTTTTCGCCGGCGACCACCGTAAAGGAAGCGGCAAACATCCTTCTGGAAACAGGACATGGAGGTTTTCCGATTCTGAACCCTGACTCAACCATAGCAGGCATCATCACTGAATACGATCTGATGAGGATGCTTGCCGGAAAAGAGTCGGATCTGGTGGTCGAGGAGATCATGACCCCGTGTCCGAAGAAGGTCGCACCCGATCTTCCTCTCAGCCATGTAACAAAACAGATTGTCGATGACGGATACCGCCGGTTACCTGTGGTAAAAGACGGGATACTGCTTGGAATGATCACGGCAACGGACATCATGGGTTATCTTGGAAAAGGCAGAGTCTTTTCCGAGATGCACACCGGAACCGTTGATGAAGTCCTCAGCCTCCCGGTAAGGGATGTGATGACGGCTTCCGACATCAGAACGGTCGCAACCGACATGCCGATCAGCGTGGTGGCGCAGGAGATGCTGAACCGCGGGATCGGGGCATTCCCCGTAATGGACGGAGGAGAGCTGAGCGGCATCGTGACCGAATTCGATCTGGTAAAGGCTCTCACAGGAACGATCTGAACATTTCACCATATGGCGCCTGAAAATATATGCAGGCGATTCATCTGGTGGAAACCCGAAAACATCCTCTGCAGGCGTTGGACTGCAAAGCAAAACGGTGTTTTCCGCCGCACGATTGAATAAAACTCTTCAAGAGGAGGAAGCAAACATGAACCAGAAACTAACCGTAAAAGACGTAATGTCCAAACCCGTTTCGATTGCAAAATCTGCACTGATCCCGGAAGCTCTTTCAAAGATGCTGGCAGAAGGGATCGATCCGATCGTCGTCACTAACGACCACGTAGTCGTGGGAACTGCATCCCGCAGGACCATTGCAGAAAAGATGGGGAGCAAAAAAACCGGCAATATCCCGGCTTCCCAGATTCGTGTTGCAAGCGTCACGAAAGAGGACTTTACCTCGGTTTATCAGGATCAGGACGCGGAGTTACTCGTCCCGCTTCTCCAAAGATACAAGGTTGTTATTGTTTGGGATGAAGAACACCGGCTCATAGGTCAGGTCACGAAAGGCGACCTGCTGAGACATATGGTTCCCGAAGGACCGCTGGATACATTCACCGAGATTGCTCCCCGTATCACGCCGGACGACCGACTCGTCCAGCTTCACCGCAGAATGGCAAACAACGGCGCAACCCGGTTTATTGTGATGGACGGAAACAAATCCGTCGGCATTGTCACGGAAACGGATATTGCTAAGGTCCTCGTAAAACTGAAAAGCGAGATCGACAAACACTTCGACAATGCGCTCCGAAACGTAACCGCAGGGGACATCATGTCAACACCCCTCATCACTACACAGGTAAATACCCCTGTCTCTAAAGTAGTGGAAATGATGCTCGCAAAAAATATCAGCACTGTTCCGATTGCTGAAGGCGAGAAGGTCGTCGGATTCATTACCAGGAAATCCCTGGTCAATGCACTCTGATCACCTCTCTTTTTTTATATAATATTTAAACGATGCAGCAAACCGCAGACAATGCGGCGTTGATTTTGTATCCTCAAAAAAATTACCAGAGCCTGCCGTCCACGCGTTTTGAACTCTTTGCCGGGGAAAGTTTTCGCATCATCACCTCGGACCTATGCACATTTCGGTAAAGAGTATCGCCTCCGGAAATGACCGCGAAGGCATCGTTCTCTCCCACGCAGCGAAGGCCGGAATGCGGTTCGTAGGGAAGGACCAGCAGAAACTCCACCGGATCACCGTAGATCTCCGATAAGAGAGATTTTTTTGCCGCGATCTCGGAGAGAAATCCTTTGGTCCCCGCAGAACCGGAGATCACTTCGCCGAAGATCCGGACGCCGTCACTGGTTTTGATGAGAAGATCCATCTCCGCAGCGACGCGGCCCTTCATCTTAAACCGGATGCCGCCATCCCGCGAGTACCACAGCCCGTCGGGGGAGTATTTATCATACGGAATATACACCGCATCGGCAAGTTTCGCGGCAATCGAAACAACCGATGGAGAATCCTCTGATGCGCTCAAAAGAAGTTCATACGAGAGTGCTTCGAAAAATTCGCCGACCGCAGAAGGATGGAGGGGGTGTGCCTCGTCGTAAAGAACAGCGCGGCACGATTTGGGGAGATGATGAACGGCACGGCGGATATGTGAAAGCGTGACCTCCTCCGCGGACAGAAGCCCGGCAACCTCAGACGCCGACATCAGCGGTGCGTGAAGTAGGCGATCACTTTTCCATCATTCACGGCGTCGATCTTGGAAAAGCCGACCCGCTCGAACTGAACGATCCGGCCTGCATACTCGCGAACCGCCGGCTCGCAGAACCCTTCGAGGATCCCTTCCGGCATAAGAAGCGAACATGGAGCAGCCATTTCGACCGGCAGCCACTGAACGATCGCGGCCTTTTGAGAACGAGCATCGGCAAGCGAATCACCCGCATATTCTGCCGAACTCGGACCGGTGATATTGATATTGAACAGATCCTTGAGTCGAAGCATTCCTCCTTTTTCCATTTCGCTCTTCGGCAGAAGAACACGGCCCGTGAACGGAAGAACGCGTTCACCTCTCTCGGGCTGATTCGGATATACCGGAGCATGCGCCTCGGTCTTGGGAGCGCCGGTGATCTCCACTTCAACAGCGTCCGGAACGAAGAAGTACCGATCCGCTCCGGCATCGATGACCGCCTTGTTCTGGGCAAACAGATTTTCCCAGGAGAACGAGATGTCCGTATCGCCCATGCCGATATCGATCGTTGCTGCGCGAACTGCGTCGGGCTGAATGCCGCGGCGGGCAAGAGCGCGGAGGGTTCCAAGATGGATATCATCCCAGCCGGTGTAGAGACCTTCATTGATCCCTTTGCGCATCCCGGAGGTGGAAAGTTCCAGCCCGGCGATGGACATTCTTCCGTAATGATAGAAGTACGGCATCTTCCAGCCGAAGTAGTTGTAGATGTACTCCTGCCGGCGGGTGTTCGCGATATGATCCTTCCCGCGGATAACATGCGTCATTCCAAGCAGATGATCGTCGACCGCCACCGAGAAGTTCATCAGCGGGTAGACAAAGATCTCCGGCTTTCTCGGGTGAGGGGTGCTCGTTAAAACACGCATCGCGGCAAAATCACGGACCGCCGGATCCGGGTGTGCGATATCGGTCTTGACCCGGAGCGTGATCTCGCCTTCGGCATACTTTCCGGCAAGCATGTCGTCAAATCTTTTCAGATTCTCCTCGACGGAGATCTCGCGGCAGGGGCAGGCGATCTTCTTCAGCTTTTTCTCGCGGAACTCGTTGTTATCGCAGGTACACATATATGCCCCGCCGAGTTTGAGGAGTTCGCGGGCATATTCATAATAGATCGCAAAACGATCCGACTGATACACCACATCGGTGATCCCGATCCCAAGCCATGCAAGATCCTCTGAGACCATCTCGTATGCGGACGGGTCGACGCGTTTTGGATCGGTATCTTCGACACGGTAGTAGAATTTGCCGCCGTATTTTTTGACGTAATAGTCGTTCAGCACCGAGGCGCGGGCGTGTCCCAGGTGGAGAGGGCCGGACGGGTTGGGCGCAAACCGCATGACGACCCCGGATTGTGCGTTTGGAAGATCGGGAAGTTCATGGCTCCTCTCCTTCTTCTCATGCATCTTTTCTATTGCGCCGGGGTTGAGAGACTTCAGTTTCTCTTCGCGTTCTTCGATTGAAAGAGCGGCGACTTCTTCGAGGATCTCCGGAATGAGAGCATTGATCTCTTTTGCCTTGCTTCGAAGTTCGGGGTGGGCCCCCATTACGCTTCCAAGAATCGCGCCGGCACGGGGAACGGCCTTATGTTTCACGGCGTTTTCCAGTGCCAGGACATATATATCGTTTCGAATATCTGCATCTGCCATGTTGAGTAGATAATATTGGCGGGACGGAGTGTTTATACTTACGGCTTTTCGGGTTTGCAGAAAAAAGGTGTTCGCTAACAGGGTCGAACGGAACAAAATTCCCGTTCTAAAACTGCCAGCTCTTCACGCGTGTTGATATTGAACGCGAGACCCGGTTCATCAAGCAAAATACAGAGTTCGTCCTGCACCTCGGCAACAAGACTTCCCATGAAAATATTGAGCGCACACGGTGTTGCTGCAACCCCGTCGATCTCCTCGCGGTATCGCGGCTGCATGCCGTATCGTTCGCAGAGCGTAAGCGGAACCCATGTCGAACATGCCGGTTTGTCCGACGAACGATATGACTCGAGCACATGTTCGATAATATCGGCCGTGAGGCAGGGGATATCCGCCGCGGCGGTGAAGAGCGGACCGTCTTCTCCGGAGATTTCTACTGCTTCGCAGAGATCCTCGACGTATCCGGTCCCCTGCGTATCGATGAACGCAACGTCGTTCGCACGACACCAGTTCCGGGTAAACGGGGTTTTACAGGACGTGACGACGATCGGCTCGCATCCAGCTTCAATGAATGCCTCGATCACCCAGGCGATCATCGGCCGGTCGTGTACCATGACCAGGGCTTTTTCTCCGAGACGAAGACGGGACCCCTCGCCGCCGGCAAGGATCAGCGCAAGCATTCTCTCAGGGCCTCCACGACACGGAGGTTCTTCTCCCGGGTCTCGATCGAAATCCGGATCGAGTCGGGAAGACCAAACGACGTACAGTCTCTGACGAGAATGCCGTGTTTCAGCATAGCATCGGTGAACGCGGATGCATTTCTCCCAAGATGCACTAATATATAGTTCACCGAACTTTGTGCATAAGAGAGCCCGAGTTCAGCAAGCCGGGCGAAGTACCACTCCCGTTCCCGCGATATTTTATCTGCAGAATCGGCGAGCTCATCATAATGGTCAAGAGCCTGCATAGTGAAAGCTTCCGCAAATGCGTTCACCGTCCAGGGGATTCTGACCGTCTCGATTTTTTCGATCAGATCGGCCGGACCGAACCCGAAACCAAATCTGATGCCGGGAACCGAGAAGCATTTGGTGATCGAACGCATCACAAAAAGATCATCTGACCGGATATCCGAAATTGACTCATCGCGTGCGGCGAGTTCCATAAATGCCTCATCCACGAAGAGCCGGGAGTTCTTTTTCGAACAGTCATCCAAATGAGCGAGCATTTCATCGCGTGACTGCAGAATTCCTGTGGGGTTGTTTGGATTGCAGATGATCGAAAGATCCGCATCCCTGCCGGAAACGACCTTTGCACCGGCCAGTTGTGCGGAAAGCGCATACTCCCCAAACGTCGGCGGGTCGATCCTGACCGAAGATTCCGCAGAGAGAACAACACTGCAGTAAACGCGGATCAGCTCCGCCGAGCCGTTTCCAACGCAGATCTCATCGGAACTCCGGGAAAAAACATGACCAATTTTATCCTTTAACGCACTATATGTATCATCAGGATACACGCAGAGGTCAACATCCCTGAAATCGCAAGGCAGATGAGGTAAAAATGGATTCATGCTTGCACTCACATCAAGAAGATCGGGGCCGTATTTCTGGCGTAAAGCAATAATCCGTCCACCATGAACCGCTTTTTCAGGAAAATGTTTCTGCATTTTGTACTATAATCTTGGTCTCTTGCGGCATAAATAAACAACAGATAGAAAATCAGCTTGCGTTAACACGCGGATAATGTAAGATAATTTTATATACTCAAACATCCAATTAGATTTTGTCCAAGATCGGACGTCAGCCTTATGTCTTGCATATGTCAGACAAATGGCAGACAATTGACTGACATATGTCAGATTGGAGTTATGATGGACCGTATCACCATACGCCTACCCCCGCAGCAAATCGAATTACTGGAATTACTTGTCGAATCCGGCGAGTTTCCCACCGTTTCCGAAGCAGTACGATATGCAGTAAGGGATTTCCTCTCTGTGAGAGGAGATAGGATCCTGCGTGACAGCGATCAAGTAACATCATTTGACGCACGATTATAACAATTACATTATTGGGGTGTTTACAAAAATGCAGAGTATTATTAATGAGGCACTGAAGAACTCAGAGCTCGAAAAGGGAATGCAGACGACATCGATCGTTGATGACGACGACATGCTCGGACAGCCGAGAATCGTCATTGTCGGATGCGGAGGTGCAGGAAACAACACGATCAACAGACTTCACAACATGAAGGTCGCCGGTTCCGAAACCATCGCAATCAACACCGATAAGCAGCACCTGGATATGATCCAGGCAGACAAGCGCGTTTTGATCGGAAAATCCCTGACCCGCGGACTTGGTGCAGGAGGATTCCCCGACGTTGGCCGCCGTGCCGCCGAGATGGCACGCCCGACTCTTGAAGAGATCTTAAAAGATGCCGACCTCGTTTTCGTCACCGCAGGCATGGGCGGAGGAACCGGAACCGGCTCGGCACCCGTCGTTGCACAGATCGCCAAAGAGCACGGAGCTATCGTCATTGCAATGGTCAGCTATCCGTTCCAGGTAGAGCGGGCGAGAATGCTGAAAGCGGAAGACGGTCTCGAGGCAATGCGCCAGGCAGCAGACTCCGTCATCGTTCTCGACAACAACAGACTCAAGAACTTCGTACCGAACCTGCCGCTCGGCCAGGCATTCTCCGTCATGGACCAGCTCATCGCCGAGACCGTCAAAGGAATCTCCGAGACGATCACCGAGCCTTCGTTAATCAACATCGACTACGCAGATGTTCGCGCCATCATGAGCAAAGGCGGTCTTGCAGTCATGCTCGTCGGCGAGTCCAAACAGCAGAACAAGGCCGAGTCCGTTATCCGCGACTGTCTTGCCCACCCGCTTCTCGACATCGACTTCCGCGGAGCAACCGGCAGCCTGATCCACATCACCGGCGGAAACGATCTCACGCTCCACGATGCAGAAGAGATCGCCCAGCAGCTCACCTACGAACTCGACCCCCACGCAGACGTCATCTGGGGAGCAAGAGTCCGCAAGGATTTCGAAGGAAAAGTTTCCGTCATGGCAATCATGACCGGTATCCAGAGCCCCCAGGTTCTCGGCGGCCACTCGGTCAGCACATTCCAGGTCGGCAACACCAGCTCAAACAAATCCTCACAGATCCCCTCGGCATCTTCCACTCATCAGCAAAATACCGCGACTGCACGCAGCGGTTCCTCGTTTGACTGGATCATGTAAACCAACTCAACCAGCCATCAGTTTCACACACCACTCATACATACAATGGGGAGATCGGACGCCAAAAGGCAGGCCGCTGCCATACCTCCCCATCATAGGACATATATCCGGGCAGATAGATACAATAATCTGCCCGTAAACACCCGACCCGCAGATATATGGGTTGAGGTGAAAAGACTGTTTTTTTCACAGGAATTATACGACACCTTTATTTCCCCATACCACCACTAATTATAGGAAAGTCGTATATCTGCGGAGTCGGGTGATTCCAAAGGATCGGCCGCCGGTACAGGAGATTGAATACTATCATTGAAACTTTGCACTTGTTTTTACGTCATTTTTCATGCATTTTGGTATCTTCTCCAGCGCGGGCGACCTTTGGGACCACCCCTTCTGCGGACGGCTGCTCAGGATAGGTAAGAACGTTGACCGAAGATCTTGTCGATAAAAGAAAAACACTCCTTGAAGAGTCTGAAGAACACAAAGCAAAGCGTAACGAGTTAAACTCCCAGGCAAGCCAGTTTGCCCGCGAGAGAAACGAGTTAAACAACGCAACCCGCCAGTATGTCGAGGACGCACAGAAAAACAAAGAACTCCGTGACCAGTCCAATAACGACGTTCAGTCCCTGAAAGAGAAGAGGAACGAGTTAAACGACAAGGCAAACACCCTCTTTGAAGAAATCGATGCCCTCAGAGGAGAGCAGGGAACCGGTTCGGCGGCACAGAGCCACGAAAAGAAGCCCTCGGCAAAAGACATCCAGCGTCAGATCGACCAGCTCGAAGAGAGACAGCAGACTGAGCAGATGTCCAAAGAGAAGGAAAACGAGCTTGTTGACAAAATCAAACAGCTCAGAGCCGAACTCAAGGACCAGGAAGTCGAGCACGAACAGAATAAAGAAGTCCGCACCCGCTTAATCGAGGCACGCGAGTACCGCAAGCAGGCTTCCGCAATCCACGCAGAAGTAACCGAGAAGGCCGAACTTGCCCAGAAACACCACGACCTCATGGTCGAGTGCTACAGAAAGGCAGACAAGTCACGGGAAGGCGCAGATGCAAAACACAAGCAGTTCGTTGAAGCACAGGAAGCTGCAGATGCAGAACACAAGCAGTTCCTCGAATGCCAGAAACAGCTCCGCGACTATGATAAAGTCTTAACCGGCATCCGCTCAAAGCAGAAGAAAGTCAAGAGCGTAAAAGAGAACAAGTCCGCAAGGAAGGAAGCAGAAACCATCTTCAACGCATTCAAGAGCGGAGAGAAGCTGACCACCGAGGACTTATTAAAACTTCAGCGCTCAAAGCTTATCTGAACTTTTTCAAATACAACCTATATTTTTTCCCGCTTTTTTCCCACAGATATTTAATCCATAAATGGTAACTGTATAACAATGAGGGCACGGACTCTTATTCTGAGCATTGACAGAGACGACGACGTGGGATATAAAGCCGGCGTGGAGAGCCCGGCGGTTGGAAGGGAAGCCTGCCTCGATGCGGCAATACGCCTCGGAACCGCCGATCCCGAAGATTCCGATACGAATGCCATTTTTCAGGCTATAAAAACCTACGATAAGCTGAAGGCAGACGGTGAAGACGTGGAAGTTGCCGTAATCGGCGGAAATCACATGAACATGCTCGAAGGGGACAGGAGAGTCAGCGAGCTTCTGGAACAGGTCATCGAAACCACCAAAGTGACCGAATGTATCCTCATCTCCGACGGAGCGGAGGATGAATACGTCCTCCCTATCATCCAGTCCCATATCAAAGTAGCCAGCGTTGTCAGAGTAATTATCAAACAGCTCCCGAACATCGAAGGAACGTATTATATCATCAAGAAGCTGATGAACGATCCAAAAATCGCAAAAAGCGTCCTGCTCCCGATCGGATTCGTCCTTCTTCTCTATGCCCTGGTAGCCCTGCTTGCGCCCGGCGTTTCCGCAGCGCTCGTCGCTGTCGGAATTATCGGATTATATCTGCTGTTTAAGGGATTCAATTTCGATGAGTACTTCATTTATGCAGGACATGCAGTCATCGAATCGTTCAAAAAGGGCCAGTTTTCCTTCGTCGCCTATCTGGTAGCCGTGATCCTGGTCATCTGCGGAGTCATCTCAGGACTGATGAGCGTAATTACCAATTATCCAAACTCGGGAGATGTGGGTGTCCTCTACCTTGCACTGACATTCCTCTTTGGTGCGGTCATCTGGGTCATCATCGCCGCCCTTGTCGCCTCAGCCGGAAAGATCACGGATTACATCCAGAATAATCAGGAAGGTATTTCCAGAATATTCGTCGTGCCGTTCTTTGTCGTTGCTATTGGAATGATCACCTACGGCGCCGTGATCTACTTCCTCTCCATCGCACCGGTCGAACCATTCCCGTTCACCACGACTGACGGAATCATTGCAATGATGCTCCTCACGATAGCAGGCCTTGGAGTCGCATTTCTCGGCATCTATCTCAGACCGCGTGTCCAGAAACAAGTCCGGGCACGGATAGAGATGAGACTGAAACTGGAGGAGGAAGAGACGAACGGAAAGAAGAGAAAACCCGCGTATAAAAAAGTTAAGTACTGAGAATAGATACCGGGACCTTTACTGGAAATACCCGAAACCTTTCTGCATGACCTTGATATTGCTGTAGATCTTTGATTCGGCAGGACCGAGGATGAACGTCAGCTTCGGGATCACGGTGCCAAACGTATGAGCAGGATACCAGTATGATCCGTCCCCATAATCGATCACCGCATTTTTCACGGTAATTACCGCACGGCTGTTGTCGACATAGGCATAGGTCACCACCTGGGAATCTTTTCCGGTCTCCGGATAGCCGACCACGGAGAGAACACGATTTTTCAGATCCTGTTTGCCGAAGAGAAAGACCAGAAAGGCGATCCAGGGAGTAACGGAATAGTGCACCGTGATCTCAGCATCCGTTCCGGAAAGAACGATATCCATTGAATGAATGGTCAGATACCCATACCGGTTCGACCCGTCCGTCAGGACAGTGGTGTCACCCGTAACCGTCTGATTATCCTCAGAGATCGTGATAAGCGGAGTCTGGGCGGCGAAAACGGGACCCGTACCAACCAGAAGCAGAAATGCCGATATCATGAACAGGGACACAAGCCGGGTGAAGTTCATTGTGATACATATGTCTCGAAAACGAGATAGTCTTTTCCCCTACTCAATAAGAATCGGCACATCTTTGAACGTATCTCCGTCAAAAAGGCCGCGCGGCGTGATTCTGAGATGAGGGATCACCGTAAGAGAAAGGAACGACAGACTCATGAACGCCGTCGGAGAGGCGCCGGTCGCCTGAAGCCGTGAGGCGAGCTCATCCATGCGGACAATAAGGTCCTCGTAGGGCAGAGGCGTCATTAATCCGCCGCACGGAAGAGGAAGTACGGTTGTAATTCCGTCGCAGACGACCGCCATCCCTCCGCCGCTGTCTATTACCGCGGTGACGGCCGCAATAATCTCCTCATCCGTGACGCCGGCCGCGATGATATTGTGGGCGTCATGTGAGATCGAAGCGGCGATGGCCCCTTTCGCAAAGGAAAATCCTTTCACGAGTCCAACACCAAATGCTTCGGACCGGTAGCGATCAACACTCACGACCGTATGAACGCTGCCGGCCGTCGAGCTTTCCAAAGATTCTGTTATGATCTCGCCCGGGACGAGCCCTATGACCCTGAGGTTTCCCTTTGGAAGAGCGAGTTCCTCTATTGTCGGGATACGACAGGAAAACGGGGGGCAGATACACTGACCTGCCGGCCCCGATTTTGGGAGGGAAGAGGCCAAAACGCCGCGTTTATAGACGGTCGAGATGGAGAATTCCGGGCCGTCCTGCAGCACGCAGAAATCCGCGAGGCGGCCGGGGGCGATCATCCCGCGGTCAGCCAGACCGAAACAGTCAGCCGCAGAAAGCGTCGCAAGCCGCAAAGCCAGCTCCAGACTCATCCCGGATTGTACCGCGATTCGAATACAGTGGTCGATCGAACCTTCGCGGACACGGGAATCCGCATGCCGGTCATCCGTGCAGAAACAACAACGGGCGGCGGTCCGGTCATTCACGATTGAAGAGAGGGCAGCAACATTTTTCGCAGCATCCCCTTCGCGGAGAAGAACATACATCCCAAGAGAGAGTTTTTCGTATGCTTCCAGAGCGGAGATACACTCGTGATCGGTTTTTATATGGTGAGCTACGTATCTGCAGAGTGCCTCGCCGGAGAGTCCCGGGGCATGGCCGTCAACATGATCGAAGACAGCGAGTTTGGCGAGGACTTCCGGATCATCAAAAAGAACACCCGGGACATTCATCATCTCGCCAAGACCGATGACCGAGGATATATTTTTGTAGGAGGCCACATCCTCTGACGAGACGACGGCCCCGCCTTTATCCAGCGGCGTCGCCGGAACGCAGGACGGGATCATGAAAAAGATATCCGCCGGCGAACTCTTCGCATCCTCAAGCATGAAATCGATCCCGGCGCATCCCGACACGTTCGCGATCTCGTGAGGATCCGCGATCACCGTGGTCACGCCGTTATTGAGAGAAAGACGTCCGAACTCTCTGGGTGTGAGGAGCGAACTCTCGATATGCACGTGAGCATCGATCAGACCCGGAACGACACGCGCCCCGCAAAGATCATGCACGGTGCCCCCCGTAAGGGACCCGGGTTTTCCAACTATCGTCACCATACCGTCTTCGACGGAGAACGACGCCTCCTGCCACTCGCAAACGGCAGGATTAAAAAGAAGAGCGTTATCAAAAATCTGCTTCATGAGATCGCAATGTTCTGGATAAATCCGGTAATCCGGGGGGTCCCGTCAGTACGTTCGAGAACATAGATGAACACCTTGTAATCGCCCGGGGGGAGATCGATCTCCAGTTCGGTGGTGAAGTCGCCTTTTGTCAGCGTCCCAAGGACCGATTCGGATTCGCACACCTGTGTGGACTCGAGAAGAGTGTCCTGACGGAAGATATTATACTGGAACCACACATCTTTATCTTCACCTTCGTAATGGATCGGTG
Organism: Methanocorpusculum sp. UBA424; assembly: GCA_002498375.1. GTDB lineage: Archaea > Halobacteriota > Methanomicrobia > Methanomicrobiales > Methanocorpusculaceae > Methanocorpusculum. The sequence continues at coordinate 248,312 of DAHC01000005.1, read as the reverse complement.
TCGTCAATACGCCGTTTTGATAGACCGAAGTCCCCGCAGTAAGGGTAGTCCCTCCAGTCAATACCAGGATGAGAGCAACAGCGGCAACAAAACACACAACGCCGCTGATGATCAGCAGATGCTTCTGTTCCATATCCCGGCTCAGTCTGCCCTCTCAATAGTAATTCGGACTTTGTCGCCTGCCTTGAAACCTGACCCTTTCGGCACATCGATATTGAACCAGTGAGGACCCTGCTGCGCCATAAGGCAGTCCTTCTCCCCGTCGATATCGGACACGAATTCTAGGGTTTCCACTATCTCAAAAATTTTAACAGCCATACTAAGATAGTGGAAAGGAACAGTAATTAAGTTTGTTGTTTTCAATGGAAAACAAAAAATGAGGGTTGGACGATATGGAGTATTAATATTACATGGATTTGCTTGTTACCATCCAGGTGGTACTGTTGGAGTAGCTCCAGCGGCTGATGTCCAGCTCATCGCAAATTTCGGAGAGGATGGCGAGGTTAGTCCCTACTTCCTTCGAAGAGAGACCGAGATCTTTGGCGATATACTTCGCTTTAAAGAATCTTCCACCCTTGGATACACCCGCTTTCAGGTATCCAAGGATCTTCGCCTGGGTTTCATTGTATCTTTCAAGAATTGTTTTAGGTTCGGCCATTTTGACTTACCTCACGTAAGTATTGAATCTTTTACATTATAAAGATATTGTTACGTTCTTCGTAACATGTATGTATAGAAGAAAAAAAAGAGATCCGGGTGTTTAGAGAGAAGTTACGGGGAATTCTGAGATCTTCTCGATCATCTTCTCGATTACCTGAGCACGCATACCCTCGACGAATTTTATACTGCCGACAACGAGGTGACCGCCGCCCGAGATTCCGGCCCCCGGCATCTCGTCCCGCATGGATCTGACCATCTGCGGAATGTTCATCCGAACACCGCGTGATCTGATGACCGCAAAGTCCGGACCGAGACCGAGCGTGACGACCGGTTCATCCACATATTTTTTGCAGAGAATATCGTGCACTTCGCCGGAGGATTTTCCCGGAGGCGGGAAGGTGAACCGGTGGGCAAACATCTCCACATCGGCAAGGAACAGATTCGCACCGGTCGACAGTTTCTGATCATGGATGTGGGGCATCATCGTGTTCATCTGATCCTCGATCGCGAGATTTGCCTCGGTAACAAGGAGGGTCACGAGTTTTGCATGACGTTCGGGTGCGTTGTTGATGTTGAGGATATCTTTGACGATCTCGCGTCCGTCATTGAATCTGAGCCAGTACTGCTCGTAATCAAGGGCCAGAGCCATGTCTTTGCACTCATCGCGGGTGTATTTTCCTTCGATCAAGGCAAGATAGGAATCAAGCTCGGGAGCCTCGCTTCGGTCAGCAACGCCGGCGACTGCCGGGAAGTGGAGGATCCGGGACTCAACGACCGGGTTGATCAGCCGGGCAATTTCCGTTCCAAGCATACCTGCGGTGACGCCGAAGTCGCCGCCGACATGATAGGGGTTGACATGGCAAAGGAGATACTTGTCGATCGTGTCATCGGGGTGGTGGTGGTCGGCAACGATGACGTCAAGACCATAGACCTCGGTCATCTTGTAGGACGGCATGTCTTCTTCGGTCGAGCCGTTGTCCATCAGAAGGATGAGCGGAAGTTTCTGACCGAACCGGACATTGTCTTTGAGCATCATATCCAGATCGCGGGTCACGTCCTCGATCTCATAGAAGGGAGCTTTCGAGGGCGAGCGGCGCAGAAGGAAGTTGTCCTGATCCGGATCCCCGCCGTTGTCCCGGATGAACTGGGTCACGGCTGTTTCGACAGAGACGGCCGCACAGATTCCGTCGGCATCCGCGTGGTGACGGATGATGATCGGCTGCTGAGTGAGAACGGCACGACGGACGATCTTGGCGAGTTTGCGCATCTCGGGCCAGAGCGCATCGATGACGTCGCTTTTAACGAGAGGGGTGACCTCCGGCGGTTCGGCACGTGCTTCGAGGGCACGGTTGATCCGTCCGCGGACGTTGTCGGCTTCCTCGCCTTTGAGAACCTGCATCCCGGAAACTTCGATCTGCATCTGGTTGTTTCTGCGGGTTGCTTCGCCGAATACTCTGACGATATCGCCGAGATTCACTTCAGGATAGGAGCGGACGCCTGCTTCGGTGAAAGCCGCCGCATCCTCGACGCCCGAGTCATCGCAGATGGTAAAAATGGTCGGACCCGACGTCTGTTTGATCTGGACGACGTCAGCTTCGATCGTCACGTTTCTGCCGATCTTTGAGGTGAGGTCAGAGAGTTTCGTGAGCGTGATCTTCTTTGCAACGAGCTGGGTCTCGTAGCTTCCTTCAGGTATGACGATCTCTCTGAGATCGATGTTTCCGTTGGGGCGGACCTGATTGACGAGAACGATGATGGAGTCACGTTCCTGTTTTTCAGTCAGGACATTGCTTTTATGCAGGAGACCTTTGGTCCTGTCATTCAACTGAACGAACGTGCCGAACGTGGCAAAACCCTGGACTTTGCCGATGTACATGCTGCCTTCAACAATGTCATCCACTTCACAACCCGGGCCGAGCCGGTATACGATATCTTTCATATTTTTACTCCTCTTCAAAATTATCTATTTCATCGGTATCTGCTCCGCAGAGACCGTAGAGCTTTTCTTCACCATCACGTCTGCCGCGGGCGACCAGAAGGTCTCCTGCATACAGGCATACATTTCTCCCCGGACGATAGATCCACCGGTTGTCATGTTTGACGGCAAATATTACCATTCCAGTCACGGTGCCGACATGAGACTCGGCAAGGGATTTTTTGTCAAGAGTGGATCCTTCATGGACGGTGACCCACGCAATAATTTCATCGGACTCGCGAACGATGCGTTTGATGATCGGCGGGACCTCGATCTCACGTAGCACCACATCCGCAATCGAGCTTGCAGCGTCCGAGATCGATTCAGCAAACGAGGACATATAGAGCATGCCCCGCAGACTTGCGACGTCCTCGGTCCGTTTGGCGGCTTCAAGGGTCCACAGATCGAGCCGGAGACGCATCTCGTCAAGCTCTTCTTCGAGCGCCACGACCTCGTTTGCCAGGTCCAGATTGTCATGGAGCAGGGCCGAGTATGCAAGACCGACGGAGAGTTCGCTGATGTTTTTCATCTCGATCATGAGAGCTGCTGCGCGGTCGAGATCGCTGATGGGGGACGGGGTCAGATCATCGTCGTTTGGCACCGGCTGACCGGCAAGTTCGCAGAGTTCGGGGAACCCGTACTCCGGACCGCGGCCGACAAGGACATCGCCGGAACGAAGGACCGTATGCTTGTCGGGATCATAGATCCTCTGACGCATCCTTCTGATCATGATGATCCGGATCCCGGTGACCGACTGAAGTTTGATATCACCGAGCCGTGCGCCGTCAAGGGGACTTCCGGCAGCAACGACGGTTCGGTGGGTGGCTTCTTCAGCCTCGGGGAGAGCTCTGCGGAGATTTGCGGGGAAGGATACGTGCCGCATGATATTTTTCGCGATATCAGCCGCATGGTTCGAGATCCTTTCCGAGGCTTCGGCGAGCTGGAGAAGACCGCTCATCGGTTCGGTTTCTTCGATGCGCCGTACACTCATCATACTGGTGATTCGTGCCTGGTAGACGAGATCATTCATACGTTCTTCGAGTTCTATGACTTCATCTGCTATGGCGTTGCTTTCGAAAAGCACCGCAGAATAAGCCAGATCAACCATGAGTTCGCTGATGTCCTTCATCTCGATGAGTACATCTTTGAGGTTGATCGGTTGGTTTTCACGGTCCATGATAGTGTGTATATTAGTGAGAGTTCTGACTACTTAATAAATAGGATGCAAAGATCGAGGGGAAAACATGATGAAGTATGCAATTCGACGCGGGAGAGGAGAGGGATAGGGCGGAAAGCAGGATTTGGGGGTTCAGCTGAAAAAATCCAGCTGCTTTTGTCTGACCCCGATTTTCCCTTTGGTCATCTCTTCAAACGAACGGCGGACGGCAAACTCCATATCGGCGTTACGGTTTTTCGCCCATGCGGTCATCTCCGGCCAGCTGCCGACAGGTATCCGGTAGCCGAATCCGGCGGTCATTTTTGAGAAGAGTTCGAAGCCGAGCAGTCCCGCTTCGGGAAAATGATCCGAAAAGGCTTCGTAGAAGAGGAAACACTGTTCGAAAGGATGGGCATTCTCTTTGATCTTCTGATTGAAAGAGGAGATCAGCGCGGCAAGATCCTTTTTCGATTGAGAGGAGAGCGGGGCCGCGTCGATGTTCTGATAAAGAATGTTTTGAAGCCGGTACACCGTTTTCGGCGTCAGACGCTCTTTTTTTCCGTGCAGACGACAGGCGTTATGGAGATTCTGCACGACGTTTACGTCATACAGCCGTTTGCCGCGCGGGATCTCGCCTGCGGAGAGGAAACGGGAGACCTCTGCAGGCGTAAAATCCACAGCGGCCGTGCGTGCGGCGGCGGAGATATATGCTGCCGATTCAAGTTCGGGGTTTTCTGGAGGGAGCCGGGCAAGCAGATAGCGAAACTTTTCCAGTTCATAGTATTCATTATCGTCTGCGTACTGCTCGAAGGTAAACTTTCCCGCACGAAACTTCGCCACTTTGTTCATGCATTTCATCTCGAGATCGAAGCCGAAGAGCGCGATCGTCCGGGATATCTCGGCTTTGGTCGGCTTGGTTCCTGATTTGATAACGCGGGTTGCCGCAAATTTTTTTGCATCGGTGTTGACTTCACGCACCAGATAATATCTTTTCAGACCATTTCGGACACGGACTTCAACGCGGTACAGCTCATTCGCAGACATATGATGGAAATATATTAGGCGGGAGGGGATGTGTATGTTTCGTTTATTCGACAGATTCGGCTGAGACAGAGGCAAGGTCCCGCCAGTATTCAGGCCTTCCTTCTTCGGGTCCGATGCCGCAAATCCGGATATATTCCGGATCGAAGTGCCGGAGAACAGAGCGAAGTGCCGCCGGATCCGCGTCACGGATGCAGACGTTTCGAATCTCGAAGGAGTCTAAAAGATCAGGGAGGAGAGAAACGCCGTCTGCTGTTATGATGATGTCTTTTTGGATCTCGAGTATCTCCGGCAGAGCTTCGTTTGAAACCGCCCAGAGGTACCGTTTGCCGGAGAAATACTCCAGTTCGATCTCGTCGGGCCGTTCCGCGGTCAGGATGTGTCCGGGGATGCCGGCGTCCCGCATGGTCCGGCAAAGCGTGGAGACCGTTTCGAAAAGAGCGGTTTTGAACTCCTCGGCGTCGCCGAAGTATGCATCGCCGACGTCGAGGTTTGACGGAGCCGGGAGACTCCACCAGCAGTTTTTCCGGCGGGCCTGGACGAGAGAGACGTCCGTTTGGATCATGCCGAAATCCGGATCGAATTCATGGGAAACGTTCCCGTCGACCACGTTCCCGCAGGCGTCAAGGATCCGGTCAGCGTAGAACTCCCCGCCCGCCGCAGGAAAATCGACGAACTCGAGCTGATCGGTGAGGGTCGTTTCGATATGCCAGGTGGTAAGATCGGTCTCTTTGCCGCGCCGCTTTGAAAGCCATTCGCTGAGAGCGGATGGATCGATGTCCGTTGGAAGAACGGACCCAAGGGACCGAACGGGAAAGGTGAGGGTACGCATTACAGTATTAGATACGAAGCCGAACCCTAATACAGTTTCTTCAAAAAAAGAAAATTATTCTTTTGACTCGATAACGGCGATGAGATTTTCCATAACCTTATCAACGGCATCCCAGGTGGGGCTGGTCTTACCCGGAGTCCGGATGATGAACGGCCTTCCCTCATCGGCGGCTTTCCGCATCTCGATATCCAGAGGGATCGCACCGAGATAGGGGACCTTATACTGCTCAGCAGCCTTTTCTCCGCCGCCTTTCCCGAAGATGTCGACAACTTCGCCGCAGTGCGGGCAGACCATACCCGACATGTTCTCGATCACGCCGAGAACGGAAAGATCCATCATCTCGACAAATTTGATCGCCTTCGTCGCATCCAAAACCGCGACATCCTGCGGGGTCGTCACGATCACGGCGCCCTCCACACTCGGCGCAAACTGGATGATATTCAGCGCCTCGTCACCGGTTCCCGGCGGAAGATCCACGATCAGATAGTCGAGCTCTCCCCATTCCACCTCACCCAGGAACTGTTTGGTGGCGGCAGCCTTCATCGGTCCGCGCCATACGACCGGGCTGTCGGTCTCATTCAAGAGAAGAGCCATCGAAACGACCTTTAATGAACCGGTCACCTTCACCGGCATGATGTGATCACCGATCGCCTGAAGACGGAGATCTTCGATCCCGAGCATCTTGCCGATCGACGGACCGTGGATATCGAGATCCAGAAGTCCGGTCTGATAACCGTGGTTGGAAAGCGCATACGCGAGATTCACCGAGACGGTACTCTTCCCGACCCCGCCTTTTCCGGAGAGAACAAGAATTACGTGACGCACGCGGATATCGGACTTCTCCGGCATCTTTGCAGTCGATTCGGGTTTATGTGAACAGGTTTCACAGTTTTCTGTGCAGTTTTCAGGACATGTTTCAGTGGTCATGTATCAATACTCCATTGGGATTCTGCCGCATAGGAGGTACATGCAGCAGAGATTGAGAGACGTATATTGGAGAAATAAAATGGTTCGGGGATCGGGCATGATCTGATGGATCTGCCGATCCTCGTTTTGTCACCAAAGTTCGATGTTGATCGGATCCGGTGAGGACCCGACGCGGCGGTATTTTCAGTAAAGGGGACTGGATTTGTATGAGAGTTTAGAGGAGGACGCGGGGGGTTTTACTTCTTTTCGCGTCTGAAACACAAGAACCAGTCAAGACAATACTGGTCATCATTCGTTGATTCCATGCGTTCCTTTGCCGCCCCGCAGGAACCTGCAGTCGGCACGATCACATCATCACCCGGACGCCAGTCAGCAGGTGTTGCGACCTGATCACTGTCTGCTTTCTGCAGAGCGAGAATGATACGTTTGATCTCATCGAAGTTTCTTCCGGTCGAGAGAGGATAATACAGAATGGTTCTGATCTTCGCCAAAGGATCAATGACGAATACCGCACGAACGGCCTGGGTATTCGACTGGCCCGGCTGGATCATGCCGAATTTATTGGCAACTTCCATCCGGATATCTTCGATCAGCGGGAACTTCACCTCGATGTTCTTCTTCCCGTTCCATTCAAGCTCCTGGATCTTGCGAAGCCAGGCGATGTGGGCGTAAAGAGAGTCTACCGACAGACCGATCAGTTCGGTGTTCAGTTCGGCGAATTCGTCGGCCATCGACGCAAACGTCATGAACTCAGTTGTACAAACCGGGGTAAAGTCTGCCGGGTGCGAGAAGAGAATGACCCACTTCCCGGCGTAATCCTCAGGGAACCGGATAGGTCCCTGTGTCGTTACCGCCTCAAATGAGGGGGCGGTTTCACCGATCAGCGGCATTTTTCCGCCGCTGTGCGGATGTACATCGCTGAATCTGTGGTGGCGATGGTGGTGATGATGACAGCAGATCTCCTGCTGCATTTCATCATCCATTGCATTTACTGGTGTTTTTTCCATAGTGATGACCTCCGTAAAGGATCACGGCAGATATGTCTGATCAGCAGGTCCTGTCAGCTACACGTCGCGGGTCTGCATTCCGCAGCTGTTTGGCTGAACCCCGCTGTCTGTGTGCGGACAGCAGGAGACTTTTATCATCTTGCCGTTCGCCAAAGCATCGGCGACTTTATAGCGCGCCTCGTGAAGGTCGCGCCATGCCGTTTTTCTGGAGACGCCCAGAACACCGGCCGCGTCCTCCTGAGAGAGCCCTTCGAGATCGACAAGTTTCAAAACCGCGATCTCTTCGGGATACAAAGTGACCATCTCAATGTTTGCCTTCCTGTTAGGACAGACCGGGGCATAACATCCCGGAGGCTCATTGAGCTCGACACATCGCCGCACCCGCGGTCTTCCGCATTTGCCTTTTGGACAAATCCCAGGGTTTTCAGGCATATCTTTACTCGTGCTGGATATCTTCTCACGCCATCCCTAAAGTATTTTCGATAAGACGATGACGCCTGAGGAAATATTCAGTAAGTACCCATATGCGCCAAAATATATTAATGTATGTGAATAGAATCATGTTAAGTACAAGTAGTAAAGAAGTAATTTCCGGAGATGAGTATGTCGACACCGTTTATAACAATAGAAAATGTATGTATGGATTTTGGCGAGGAGGAGCGGATCCGCGTTCTCGACAATATCTGTCTTGATATAGCCGAAGGAGAGATCGTAGGCGTGATCGGAAGATCGGGATGCGGAAAGACCGTTCTGATCCACCTTATACGGGGTATTGATACCCCTCCGACCAGCGGGAAAATCATCTATCACATTTCCCGCTGCAAAAAATGCGGCAGGATCGAGTTTAGAAGCGATGAAGGAAAACCCTGTCCGGTCTGCGGGGAGACGCTCGCAGCCGAAGACATCGATTTCTGGGCGCCGGAAAACGCGGCGGTCAAAGCAAAGATCATGGCGCGGACCTCGCTGATGTTCCAGAGAACGTTTTCACTCTACGGCGATGACCGGGTGATCGAGAATGTTCTGCGGGCTCTCGACGATATCAATTATCCGGCGAACCTGGCACTTTCCCGTGCGGCGGACCTGGTGGACGAGGTTCGGCTGAGTCACCGTATGATGCATGTGGCCCGCGATCTCTCCGGCGGAGAGAAGCAGCGCGTGGTGCTTGCCCGGCAGCTGGCCCGCGAACCGCTGTTTTTGTGTGCCGATGAGCCGACGGGAACGCTGGATCCAAAGACGGCGACGATCGTTCACGAACTGCTGAAAGCCGCGGGAACGGAGAAGAAAATGGGTATGGTGATCACGTCCCACTTCTCACAGGTCCTGGAGGATGTGTGCGATCGTGCGGTCCTGATGGATGACGGACGGATCACGATGATCGGCAGCCCGGACGAGATCGTGGCCGAGTTCATGAAAGGGTGCAAGGATGACTGTACCTATGCATGTGCCGACTGCGGGAGTGCGATCGTTTCGGCAAAGGATCTGTCGAAGAAGTTCATCGCGGTGGACCGCGGCGTGATCAATGCGGTGGATAAGATCAGTTTCGAGGTGTATGAGCGGGAGATCCTGGGGATCATCGGGGTCTCCGGCGGAGGAAAGACGACGCTTTCGAAGATGATCGCGGGTCTGTATGAGCCGACGGGGGGAACGCTTGAGGTCAGGGTCGGCGATGAGTGGGTGGATATGCGAAAACCGGGATACGATTTCCGCGGGAGAGCGAAGAAGTATATCGGGCTTTTACATCAGGAGTATGATCTGTATCCCCACCGGACGGTCATCGATAATCTGACGGACGCGATCGGTCTGGAGTTTCCAAAGGAGCTTGCCGTTCGAAAAGCGGTGATCACGCTTCGGATGGCGGGTTTTACGGAGAAGAAGGCGAAGGATATTTTGAACCGGAAGCCTTCGGAGCTGTCGGAAGGAGAGAAGCACCGGGTGGCTCTTGGTCAGGTCCTTATTCGGGAGCCGCGGATCATTCTCTTAGATGAGCCGACGGGGACGATGGATCCGATCACGAAGATCGATGTGAAGCATTCGATCGTGCATGCCCGCGATGAGATGGATGAGACGTTTATCATCGTTTCCCACGATATGGACTTCGTCCGGGATGTATGCGACCGGTGTATGTTTATCCGCGGCGGAAAGATCATCGCGGAGGGTCCAACGGATGAGGTGCTTGCGCAGATCTCCGAGAAGGAAGTTAAGAAGATGGCTGCGGATCTGGAAAGCGGGGTGAGCCGTTAGGATCGCCTTAGCGGAGGCGGGTCGGATGCGAAGCAG
>DAHC01000005.1:199547-238056 GCA_002498375.1 Methanocorpusculum sp. UBA424 | reverse complement strand
GGGTAGTCTTAACTGAGGCGGGTTGGACGCGGAACGCGGACGACCTCAGCCGAGCAAGTCGATAGACTTGCGAGCGCGGGGTGGACGCAATGAAGTTCTCATACTTCATCCTTCATACTTCATCCTTCACTCTTGATTCTCGAAAAAAGATACCCCGGAAAATTTTCAGCCACACTCTCCATCAGAGAGATGTGATGCCAAAATACTCTTGTGTAATTTATTTCTTTCTAAAAGTATATATAGTTAATTATGAGTTCAAAAAATGACGGAAGAAAACGACCATGGGTCATTCCCTCCCACGAAATCATACGTGAAGTATGAAGTATGACGGATGAAGTATGGGAGAGATGACGGCTCACCCGCAGTCGCAAGGCAAAGCCTTGCTCCGCTAAGGTCGTCCGCGTTCCGCGTCCAACCCGCACTCGCAAGTTTCCTTCGAAAACTTGCTCAAGCTAAGGCAACCCCTTTGGGATAGCCCGCCACTCGCAAACCTTCGGTTTGCTCGGCTGAGGGCGAGCCTGGCGGCTCGCCCCGCCAATCAAGGATTTAATACCAATCCGCTCCAAATAGTACCCCATGACCAATAAGCCCACTGTCGTTACGTGTGGTTTGCCCTATACAAACGGATTTTGTCATTTAGGGCACCTCCGGACGTACATCCCCGGCGATTTCTACGTGCGCTATCTCAGGCGTCTCGGCGACGACATCGTCTTCATCTGCGGATCCGACAACCACGGGACCCCCATCGTCGTCACTGCCGAGGCTGAAAAAACCACGCCCCGCGCCGTATCCGAAACATACCACGCCCACTTCGACAACGTCTTCAAATCCATGGGCATCGCATTCGACCGGTTCGGCATGACCGACGACCCGACCAACCACCACCGGACCGCCTCCATCCTCCAGACCCTCATCGACCGCGGCTACGTCTACGAACAGACCATCCAGCAAAGCTACTGCCCAAGCTGCAAACGCTTCCTTCCCGACCGGTACGTCGAAGGCACCTGTCCCTACTGCGGAAAACATGCCCGCGGCGATGAATGCGACTCAGGATGCGGCAGGCACCTCGAACCCGGAGAGATCCTCGACCCCGTCTGCGCAACCTGCGGGACAAAAGCCGAACTCCGCGAGCAGAAGCATTACTACTTCAAACTCAGCAGCTTCCGGGACTATCTGTTAGAGTATCTGCCGACCCTCGGCGGAACACTCAACGCCAAAAACTACGCCATCGGCTGGGTAGAAAACGAACTCAAAGACTGGTGCATCACCAGAATGATGGACTGGGGCGTCAAGTTCCCGGGATCCGACGACCTCGTCTGTTATGTCTGGGTCGATGCCCCGATCGGGTACATCTCCTTCACCGAAGAATGGGCCAAAGCCACGAACAACAGCTGGCAGAAATACTGGTGCGAGGGAGACCGGGTCCACTTCATAGGTTCCGACATCATCTATCACCACTGCGTCTTCTGGCCGGCGATGCTCCACGGTGCAGGCTATCAGCCGCCGTCCGCGGTCGTTGCGAGCGGCATGGTCACGATCGACGGCGAGAAGTTCTCCAAGTCGAAAGGAAACGTTGTCTGGACGAAAGAGGATTATCTCGACAAGGGCCTGCCGGCGGATTATCTGCGGTATTATCTCCTTGCATACACGAGTCACACCCGCGAACTGGACTTTTCCTGGAAAGAGTTCCAGGCACGGATCAATAACGAGCTCGTGAACACGTTCGGGAACTTCGCGAACCGGAGCATGAGCCTGGTCAAGACCAAGTTCGGCGAGGTGCCGCAGGTCCCGGTCGAGGCGGAGATCTTTGCCGAGATCGAACGCTCGCTTGCCGGAATCGAAGAGGCGGTTCGCGCCTTCGAGTTCAAGGCAGCGGTCGACGGCATCCTTCTTCTCGCGGCATACGGAAACGGGTACATCTCGAACGCGGCACCCTGGAAGCTGATCAAGGAGGATCCAGAGGCGGCCGCACAGATATTAAAGAACTGTCTCCAGATCGTGAAGGCGTGTGCTCTCGTCATGCAGCCGGTGATGCCGGAGTCCTCCCAGAAGCTTTGGGAGATGCTCGGCTATACCGATCTGGTGGAAACCCGCCCAATCAGCGATGCGCTGGTTCCGTTCGAGAACACGACACTTGGCGATGTGAAGCCGCTGTTTGCAAGGATCGAGGACAAGCAGCGTGAGGAGATGGAGGCTCTGCTTGCGAAGCGGGCAGAGGATTCGAAGAAGAAAGCAGCAGGAAAAGATACTATGGAAGCAGTAATAGAACCAATCTCGGAAGAGATCATAACAATAGACGATGTAGCAAAACTCGATCTCCGCGTGGGACGGGTCGTGAAAGCGGAGAGAGTTCCAAAGACGACGAAACTTCTGCGTCTGCAGGTGGATATCGGGACCGAGGTCAGACAGATCGTGTCAGGCATCGCCGATGTTTATACGCCTGAAGAGATGGTGGATAAGAAGATCATCGTGGTCGTGAACCTGAAGCCGGCGAAGTTCCGGGGCGAGGAGAGTAACGGGATGCTGTTTGCGGCAGGCGATGAGGCATCACTCCTGATCCCGCTCAAAGATGTGCCGGAAGGGACCAAGGTCCACTGATCTTCTCTTTTTTTGAATACATTCCACCAATACCGCGTACGTCTTATTGAAAACAGAATTCATATGTCCTGACATAGGACGTTGATATGGTTACTTGGGGAACGGAGAAAAAAGATTTTTGAAAGAAAATCACTTGCGTTTATTCTTGGTTTTCATTCCTTTGATATCAGCCTTTTTCGGAAAATGCTCACTGGGTCTCTTTTTGTCAGTCTTATCTGCAAATCGGATGGAGTCGTCATCGTAATCTACAAAATCAAATGCCATTATTTTTTGTATAGTATTTTTCGGAGATAAAATTATTCTCGGCCCGCCGGCCCGGGTCCGCAGTCAGGGGATGCCGCCTCACTCTTCGGCGACCTTGGCCGGTTTATCTGAATATTTGATAAACAGCGCGAGGATCGGACAGAGAATGGTCGGCACGATCAAAAGAAACATCGCATCCGGCAGTGAGCCCATGACATCCGCCGCCCACCCGATCAGGGCCGCACCGACCCCGCCGATCCCCATCGAAAGACCGAGCGTGAGACCTGACGCAAACCCGACGCTGCCCGGCAGAAGATCCTGGGTCATCGTCACCGCGGCCACATAACAGAAGCTCGCAAAGAATGCATACAGCATGATCCCGGCATACATCGACCACCCGGTCGTGAGGAATATCAGGCAGAAACACGGGACCGCACAGAGGAATCCGAGAATCAGGACCTTCTTTCGCCCAAACTTGTCGGAAAGGTACCCTCCCGCGATCTGCCCGATCACCCCGGAGAACAGCATGACAGATACAATGACCGACGTCGTGAATGCGTCGATCCCCTGATACCAGAAGAGAAGCAGTGTCGGCAGATACGTGATAACCCCGACATACGCCCATGCCCGCAGAGCACACACCGTCACGACGAGTCCTGCCGGTATCCACCAGTATTTTCCATGGACCTGTTTCTTTTCGACCGGCTCTTTTTTGATCGGCTCAACAGCACCCGTGCGGCGGTCATTTCGGTAGATCCATGCCGCTCCGACGATCCCCGGCACCACCATCCAGGCGACCGACGGAAGACCCCCTAACGTAATGAAAAGCCCGGTGATCATCGGGCCGAGCGAATAACTGATGCTTCCGCTTGTCGTAAAGATCGAGTTGTACAATCCCTTTTTGGCAGGCGGACTCAGTTTATGGACGAGGGCCATGGCTGAAGGATGAAAGAGAGCATGACCGACGGCCGCACCGCCGACAAGGAGCAGAACGACCAGGTAATTGTTCGCCAGAACCGAGAGGGAGATCCCCACACTGCCGATCAGAACGCAGAACGGCACGCTGACCCATTTACCGGTCCGGTCTCCGTAAAGCCCGATAAACGGCTGGGTAACCGACGAGACAACATTGAATACGGTAACGACAAGCCCTGCAAGAAAATACGAGAGCCCCATATTGGTAATGAGAAGAGGGAGGATCACCGGCAGGATCGGCGTATACAGATCGATCAGAAAATGACCGCTTATCGCCCCGGTGATTTTTGTATCATATACCCGCCGCATGGAGTCGCCTGAAGATGAATAATGTTAATCACGCATCGTATATAACTATTCGAGCCGGGATCCGCCGCTTTGATCAGGCAAAGAGCAGCCCGACCCCAAGGATCCAGCCGATATACACCACGGCCGCGATAAGGGTCATGGGAAGACCGATTTTAAAAAACTCCATAAACGAAAAGGTCTCACCGCTCTTTTCCGCATGTTGGAGAATGATCACCGTCGATGCGGCGCCGATGATCGTAAGAGAGCCGGCGGCCGTGCATCCGGCAACGAGCGTCATGTACAAAGGAATACCCGACCCTTCCAGGAGCGGGAGGATCAGTGCCACGAACGGCACGTTCGAGATGAACTGGGACGCTATGACCGTAGATGCGAACAGTACGGGGATCGAGGTAATTTCCGAAGGCAGGATGGTCTGGATGAAGCCGGAGTTCCAGACCGCCGCCATTAAGACGAACATGGACGCAAAGAACAGAAGCGTCGACCAGTCCACGGCCCGGAGAAGCTCCACCCGTCTCCGGGAAAAAAGGAGAAGGGGCAGCGCCGCGGCGGCTGCAATAATCACGAACGGCATCTCGACGCCGAAAAACGACAAAACGATCTGGCAGGCGACCGCGATGAGAACAAGCCGTAATACGATCTTCGTAAGCCGGGTAAGACTCTCATCGAAGATCACCTCTTCGCTTTCCTGCAGGACCGGCGAATCGCGATCGGGGATCGTCAAAAGAAGGATCCGGTACAGAACATACAGGCAGACCGCCGACGGAACGACAAGATAGAGCAGGAACTGCAAAAACGCAAACGGCACTCCTCCGGAAAGGGCGACCAGCAGATTCTGCGGGTTTCCGATAGGGGTCATGCAGCTCCCGAACGTCACCGCAAAACACAACGCAAAAAGCATCGTTTTGACCGGCAGTTTATAGCGTGCTGCACAGAAAAGCGCGACCGTCGTTCCGATGATCGCGACGGTATCGTTCATCAGAAAGGCGGAGAAGACCGCCATTAACAGAATAAACCAGAACAACACCGCCTTTTTCGTATGCGCTCGGGCAAATCCCTTCAGCGATGCCAGATGCAGAAGTCCGGACTTCTCGAGAGCCGCGCCGAAAACAAACATCCCCAAGAGAAAGAGGATGACGGTGTAATTGATCGAAAAAAATGCATCGGGGATCGTGATCGTTCCAAGGATCAGGGCGGCGCACGCTCCGGCGGTCATGATCCCCCATATCGGGAGACGGACCTGTCCGATACGCCTGACAACGATCAGACAGAAAACAGCTGCAAGGATCCAGACGGCGATCGGGACCATAACGTATTAGGACTTCTGCAAAACGATCTCTATTGAAGAGACATTTGCAGGTCCCTCATCTGTTTCAACCGAATCCGTAGATATTGAGATATTTTTTTTGACAACGCCGGAAAGGAACTGGCGGGTCGACACCTCCGCAGTATCGACCGCCCGGACAATAGCCTTCCCCCTTGCTTTGATAACGACCTCGGACTTCCCGTTGTTGAACTGCGTAACGACGGCAAGTACATAACTCATCAGGGGTTTTGTTCCGATTAATACCGTGTTGTCGTCCATTTATCTAGTATATAGGGGATTCTCAGATATATTTCATCGTATGCAGCAGTTCTGCATTTAAGACTGAGGCGCCGGCCGCACCGCGGATGGTATTATGGCCCATCGCAACGAACCGGATTCCTTCCCGAACTCTTCCTACGGAAACGGTCATGGCATTGCCGCGGTTTCGGTCGAGTCTTGGCTGCGGACGGTTTTCCTGATCGAGGTAAAGGACGGTATGGTCCGGCTGGGTCGGCAGACCGGAGAACGGGGGCTGCCAGGTTTTGAATGCGTCGATGACTTCAGCCGGCGTTGCCTTGATATCGATCCATACATTGAGCGTGTGTCCGTCGATGACAGGCACGCGGTTACAGGATGCGGAGACCGAGAACGGAGCGCCGGTGATTTTGCCGCCGTCGAGGGTCCCGAGGATCTTGCTTGCCTCGCGGGACATCTTTTCCTCTTCGCTCCCTATGTAGGGGATGACGTTGTCATAGATGCTGAATGCGGGCACGCCTTCGAATCCCGCGCCCGAGATCGCCTGCATGGTCGCGACATTGATGTTGGTGAAGGAGAATTTTCTCAGGGGGGCAAGGGCGGTAGCCAGCATGATGGTCGAACAGTTCGGATTGGTGACGATGAATCCGTCCCGTCCCTTTTTACGCTGGACGTCGATCAGTGCGGCGTGTTCCGGATTGACTTCGGCGATCATTAGCGGGACGTCGGCTTCCATTCTGTGGGAACTTGCATTGCTGCAGACCCCTACTCCCATATCGGCGATATCGGTTTCGAGTTTCGTGGCAATATCGGCAGGCAGAGCCGAGAAGACCACATCACAGTCTTTTACCGCGTCAACGGTCGTCGGAGCGACGATGAGTTCTGCGGAAGAGTCCGGGAAGGGTGAGTCGAGCCGCCAGTTTACCACCGAGCCGTAGGGTTTGCCTGCTGAACGCTCAGAGGCGGTAAGCGTTGTCAGGTTGAACCAGGGGTGGTCTGCGAGCAGCTGTACAAACCGCTGACCGACCGCGCCGGTCGCGCCAAGTACACCAACATTTATCATAGGAAGATATAGGGCGCGGCTCTTATTTCAAGATACGCTTTAGATAGAGGGGAACTGAGAAAAAAAGGTTAGAGATACTCCAGACCGTTCATGTACGGACGAAGGACCTTGGGGATCTCAACTTTACCGTCTTCGGTCTGGTAGTTTTCGAGGATACAGCGCAGAGCGCGGGAGGTGGCGACCGCCGTCGAGTTGAGGGTGTGGAGCCACTGTTTGGACTCGAAATCATGCGCATCGCGGACGCGGATATTGAGCCGGACCGACTGATAGGCCGTGCAGTTGGAGCAGGAAACCACTTCGCGGTACTCGTTGTCCCGCGGCATCCATGCTTCCATATCGTATTTTTTCGCAGCAACAGTTCCGATATCGCCGGTACAGATGTTCACGACACGGTAGGGAAGCCCGAGTTTCGTGAAGATCTCCTCGGCATTGGCGAGAAGTTCCTCATGCATCTCCCAGGATTTTTCCGGCATACAGTAGATGAACTGTTCGATCTTGGTGAACTGGTGGACACGGAACAGACCGCGGGAATCAAGTCCGTGAGCGCCGATCTCGCGGCGGAAACAGGGAGAGATGCCAACCATTTTCAGAGGAAGATCCTTCTCTTCGAAGATCTCATCCTGATACATTGCCGCCATCGGGTGCTCTGCAGTGGCGATGAGATAGGCGTCGTCATCCTCGATCTTGTACATGACCTTCTCGAAGTCGCCGAGATCGGTGACCTCTTCGTAGGATTTTCTGTTCATCATGTACGGCGGGATGATGGGGGTATAGCCTTTGGCAATGATCGTGTCCAGAGCAAATCTCTGGAGGGCCATATCGAGGAGAGCGAGGTTGCCTTTCAGGAAATAGAATCCGGCGCCGCTCGTCTTTGTGGCACGTTCAAAGTCGGCCCAGCCGTTTTCTGCGGCGAGTTCCCCATGGTTTTTCAGCTCGAAATCGAGGGACCTCGGTGTTCCCACTTTCTTCACGACAACGTTTTCCGTGTCATCTTTTCCGTAAGGAACACTTTCGTGGAGAATATTCGGCAGACGCATCAGGTAATATCTTACCTGCTCGGTCGCCTTTTCCATGATATCGTCGTTTTCCTTGATCAGTCCCGGCAGAGCCTTTGCTTCGGCAAAGAGAGGAGCTGGGTCCTTCCCCTCTTTTTTGTAGGCATTGATCTCTTTTGCTATCTGATTTCTTCTGGCGCGAAGTTCATTGTTTTTTACCGTGAGTTCGCGGAAAAGTTTATCCTGTTGAAGAACCGTATCGACCCAGAGAAGTTTCTCGGCATCCTGGCGTTTTTCCAGATCTGCCAGCACGACCTCGGGGTGGGCTCTGACGAATTTGATATCGAGCATGATTGACTAGTAATGTTTGCGCTTTTAGATGAAGAGGGTTTTTGTTGTACAAACGAGTTATTAAACATCGAATGACATACTAAAGATAACAACCAGGTCAGACGATCATGAAACAGACAATGGAGATCCTCTTCTCTGGAAGAGTACAAAAAGTCGGCTTTCGTGCCTGCGTAAGAAACGCAGGATTAAACTTGGGATTGTGCGGCGAAGTGGAGAATCTTTCCGACGGCAGGGTCAGGGTCCTTGTGACAGGCGAGGAGGTCATCATCGAAAAGTTCCTGGCCATGACCTACTCCTGCCCGCGTGCGATCATCAGGGATATGAAATGCACGGGCTATGTTCTGACCGATTTCACAGATTTTACGATTAAACGGGAGTAATAACATGAAAATCGAGAAAACCATCACATACTTCAGCGAACCGGGAAAAGAAAACACCCGGGACTGCGCAGAGATCGCCATACAGCGTGCTAAGGAACTTGGGCTTTCAACGATCGTTGTGGCAAGTACCGGAGGATACACGGCAAAAATCTTTTTCGAGGCAATGAAGGGGACGAACCTTCGTCTCGTGGTCGTGGCCCACACGGTAGGATTTTCCAAACCGGGGGTTTGGGAGTTCGATCCCGCCCTTGCGGAGGAACTTAGAGCTGCCGGCGTCGTGATCGTCTGCGGCACACATTCCCTTTCCGGTCTGGAACGGGCGATCTCGCGGAACCCGCGGCTTGGCGGAAGCAGCAGGACCGAAGCCATCGCAGAAGCATTCAGACGGACGGTGGCGATCGGGATGAAAGTCGCCGTCGAGTGTGTTCTGATCGCCGCAGATCAGGGAGTGATATCGGTATCCGATGAAGTCATCGCGGTCGGAGGGACGGAAGAAGGGGCAGACACGGTCGTCGTGATCAAACCAGCCCACACGGCGGCTTTCTTCGATCTGCAGGTCAGGGAATTTGTAGCGATGCCAAGGAACCGCTGAGATGGCCCTCAAATCGTTGTCGGAAGCGCTTGGCCTGCTCGCCAAAAAGCCGCTCGTCTGGATGCCAGGGCTTTTTGCGGCATTTACCATCCTCTTTGTGTATTATCTGTACACGCTGTTCGGGGTCACGCCGGCGATGGTCTGCGGCATCATCCTTCTGCTGGTCTTCCCGGCATTTCTCGCAGGCACCTACGGGATCATCATCGGGGAGAGATCATCTTCGGCCGATTTCAGAAAGTATGCGGTGTACGGATACTTCAGATGCCTTATCCCGAATATTGTCGTTCTTATGATCGGATTCGTGCTTTCCAACACGCTGACGTATATCCTGCTGATGCTCGGCATTTCCGTCGAAACAGCGTTCTACTTCAGCATTTTCCTGATCATCCCGCTGGTGTTCTTCTTCTACTTTGCCGACATCTCCGCGATGGTCAATAATTACGCGGCATTCCGAGCGATCAAAGACAGCGCTCTTCGGGTAACGACCGGATCGATCTCAGTCACGGCATTCTATCTCTTCAACGTCGCGATCTTTTTCGCCTCATCCTTTATCTTTTCCGGGATATGGTCGCTTCTCGCAGCGGATGTGCTGACCCCGATCACGCAGATGACCGAGGCGGAGATCCTCGCAATGCCCCAGGAAGAACTTCTTGCCCTCTTTACCTCCCCGGAGATCATTTCATCCGGATGCATGGCACTCGCGATCTGTGCTGTACTATTCGTCCCGATTTTTGTCTCCTACAAGGCCTGCTTCTATAAACGCGGACTTCTCAATCTTCCCGCTCAGCCGTCCCAGGAAAACCAGCAGGGAACTGTTGACGAGAAGGGGCGCTGGTATAAATATTCATAATCCTATTTTTATGCGCGTTTTCCATTCTTTTTTCCGGTTATTGAATCCGGGTGAATGGAGCCATGCTAACATGTATCATGCAAATACCACGCTCAAAGCCTGAAATAAAAATCCCGGCAATTATAGAGTATTTTTAGAAATGCATCGAGAATATCGGCCTGAATTGGAAATGACACGATATGTTTTATATGTGAGAATCCCAACATTAATTGTCACAACGCAGTTGAACTCCCAAGTTCCGTGCGATTGGCAGGAAACAAACCATGTCGAAGGTAAACCCGTTTGAAATGGCCCAACAGCAGCTTTTGGATTGTGCAAAGATCCTCAAGCTCGATCAGGGCGTTGTTGATATCCTCATGCAGCCGCAGAGACAGATTCAGGTATCTATCCCCGTCAAGATGGACGACGGGACCACCCGGGTTTTCCAGGGATTCCGTGTGCAGTATAACAATGCGCTCGGCCCCTATAAGGGGGGGATCCGGTATCACCCTGAAGAGACGATCGATACAGTCCGTGCTCTTTCAGCATGGATGACCTGGAAGTGTGCAGTGCTGAACCTTCCGCTCGGCGGAGGAAAAGGCGGTATTATCTGCAACCCGAAGGAAATGTCCAAGGGCGAGCTCGAACGCCTCTCCCGCGGCTATATCCGTGCGCTCTGGAAGAACCTTGGTCCCGACACCGATGTTCCGGCACCGGATGTATATACCGACGGTCAGATCATGGCATGGATGATGGATGAGTACTCCGTTATTAACGGCAAAAACCAGTTTGGTCTGCTGACCGGCAAACCGCTGATCGTCGGAGGTTCCCTCGGACGCGGCGACGCTACCGCAAAAGGCGGTCTGTTCACCCTCCGTGAAGCAGCAAAAGAACTGAACCTCGATCTGAAGAAGGCGACCGTCGCTATCCTCGGATTCGGCAATGCAGGTTCCTTTGCAGCAACACTCGTCCAGAAAATGTTCGGCTCCAAAGTCGTCGCAGTCACCGACTCGAAAGGCGGTATCTACGATGCAAACGGACTTGACATCGCAGCAGTTTCAGCCCACAAGAAAGAGACCAAATCCGTCGTCGGCTACAAAGGTCTCAAGACCCTCACCAACAATGAAGTCATGGCACTCCCAGTTGACATCATTATCGCCGCAGCACCCGATGAGGGAGCAATCAACGAGAAGGTCGCCCCGACCGTCAAGGCAAAGGTCATCTGCGAACTCGCAAACGGCCCGACCACTCCGGAAGGAGACGCGATCCTCTACAAGAACGGCGTACACGTTATCCCCGACTTCCTGTGCAATGCAGGCGGAGTAACTGTATCCTACTACGAGATGGTCCAGAATATGTATATGCACTACTGGACTCTCGACGACGTCTATGCAAAACTCGATGCAGCTATGACCCAGTCATACCACAATGTCCTGAAAGCATCCAAAGAATACAAGATCAACATGCGTCAGGCAGCATACGTGGTTGCCGTGGCGCGCGTCGTTGAAGGTATGAAAATCCGCGGCTGGGTCTAAACCCTCTGCAGAATCTGCCATCACTTTTTTTTATTCTTTTCCGGGTAGAGCGCGGTCAGAGAATTCTCTCCGCAAAAACAGTAATTTCATGAATTTGACAGTTGGCAAATATGCTCCCCCACATCTCTTTCCTTTTTTCAGATTAAGGGGTGCGGGGACGCGACTTCGGCGCGGAGCGTCCCGCGGTGGAAATATCCTATTTTCAAAAATCAATTAAGCAGTCAGGGGACATTCCCTGTCATGGAAGATTCTGCAACTGTCAAATTTGGGTATCAAAAAATTATTGACTGGTATGTTCGTCTACTTTTTTCAGTTCCGCAAGCGTTGCATCCGGATGATCTTTCAGATAATCGGCGACATGCGGTTTGTGGAGAAGCAGGCAGTTCGTACATGCCCAGACCTTCTGGCCGATTGAAGAGCTGTCGATCCACTCCCCGAGGGATTCGTCATGACAAGGATAGAACGGGCAGTAACAGAAATCACAGGACTGACCGGCGAAATGACAGGGATAATACGGACATCCCTCTTTTTTCCATTCGAACCATCCGTGATCAATATATCTGGAGTAGATGAAGTAGGTGGGAGCGGCCGCTTCGATCGTATCCTCATGCCGTTTGACCGCTTCCGTAACGCCTTGCAGAACCGCGGCATAAATCCGTTTTCCGGGTTCTGTAAAGGTGCCTGCATAGGTATGGATAACGTCTCCTTCGGATGCTGCGATTACGGCATCGGAGGTGGTCCCGGTAAAATCACGGCCGAGGAGGCGGAGGGCATGGGCTTTCGCCTCGGTCGCGGTAATAATCGTTTCAAGAAGAGCGGCATCGGAAAAACCCTCGTTCGAGGTAACGATGATATTGATCGTATGCGGCTTCGTCGGATCCGGATTCGGATTGGAAACCCCTGCGGTAACGAAAACCGTGATATAATCATACTGGAGAATACAGAGATCCTTCATCGACACTGCGGTGAGAAGACCGAATGCATCATCCGCATACGTAGCATCGGCCAAGAGACCGCGGATGAATACAAGAGGATCGCTGTGATCGAAATCCTTGTCAACCGTGTGATTGAGAAGCGTGGAGACATCCCGTAGACCGCCGTCGACACCGGTGCTGACCGCATGGAATGCGCCCCTGACATAGAGGGTGTTTTTTGTATAATGATACCGCATGGGATTGCTCTTATGTTATTTTGACGGGAGAATTATTTAGAGTGTAGGATACGGCCGGGAATGAGAGCCGTTAAAACCCGCATTCAGGTTAAATAACAGCGAATACCTCGGGATCGATGATCGTTGAAAAAGGAAGAGGGGCAGGCACAAAAGTGCAGACCGGCTGAAAGAACGCAATCACTCCACGTTCTTCAGCATATTTTTATCGTAACGTGAAATCGTCGCGTTTTTCTGGTTCTGATATTTTGCATCCGGTTTTTTATCGTACGGGCACGCGCAGCGTTTGGTCACGTAAAAGACGAGCTGACCGATCGGCATCCCTGCATACACCCTGACCGGGCGGCAGTTCGAGTTGCACATCTCAAGCGTGATGGTCCCGGAAAATCCGGCATCGATCCAGCCGCCGGTCTGATGGAGGGCGATGCCGAGGCGTGCCACGCTGCTCTTTCCTTCGATAGAAGAGACGATGTTATCGGGCAGCGTCACCGTTTCGAGAGTTTCAGCAAGGACGAACTGCCCCGGCTGGATGTCGAAATAGGATCCTTTTCGCTCTTGCGTATGGGTGTGAAGAGTCTCTTTTTGATAAGGGTCGATCACATCGTCGCATGGTTCATACCAGACGAAATGATTCCCAAGGCGGATATCGAGGGAGTTGGGCTGAACAAGCGCCGGGTCGAAAGGGTCGATACCGATGTACCCCCGTTTGATATGGTCTGCAATTTCCCAGTCTACCAGAATCATATTCTACTATTCGTCGGCGAAGGTAAAATAATATTCAGTATGCATCTCGAAAATGGCTGACCTATTATCATTTCAATGTATCTGCAGTACATGTATCCAGGATCTGCATCACTCTGCGGCGGACCGAGGGAGCATCCGACTCGGATATTCTCTCACGCAGATGTTCAAGAATGACGATAAGCGGCTTTTTGACATCGTCCGCATACCCATTCAGGTGCGAGAAGGCGGAAAGCATCCCGGTCGTCACGTACTCGTTCACGGGTGCGAGACGCAGGATGGAGCTTTCCAGAAACGCTCTTCCTGCCGCCGTCTCGATAGATATCTTCCTGTTCTGGGCAAACCTCAGATAGAGGGCTCGGCTCACCCCGGCCTGTTCGGGATCGAAGGCGGAGGAGGCCTCGATCGTTTTCAGATACAAAACAGTGTCCGGCGAACTCGTTGTCGACACGGCTGAGGTGAAGTTCTCGAACGCGATCGGATTATCCTTGGAGCGGGCAAGTTCGGCCTCCAGCATCGCGATCCTGTCCGGTGCACTGCTCGAAAGATAGAGAGAAAGCGCCGCCATCCGATCCGTCGCACACACCGCTTTTTCATATCGTTCCTTCAGCATCGCATGGATATCGGGCGTATCCAGCGTCGCAAGCAGGGATAGAATGAGATTTTTCACGCTGCGGGTCTTAAAAATCCTGGCAAGTTTTGCCGGCGAGTTCGTCTTCGCGGGTGAGGACGAGTAGGCCGAAAGAAGCGCATACAGCCGATCCCGATGCGAAGAGGCCACAGCCGACATGAACCGCCGTTTTGCTTCGTAGAGCTTTGTATAGGAGTGCATGTATTCGGGATCGCTCACCGACTCAAAAAGGGTAAGAGGAAGTGACCCCACGCGTTCCATTACGGCCGCATTGGAAAGCAGGCTGATGTACTCATCCACCAGACGCTTAGAAACCTCGGCGGTCTCATCGCGGCAGAGCTTCACCATCTCGCGCTCGAACAGCGTGCAGTGAGTCAAAAATGAGACGACGATATCCTTGTCGTACCTAAGCTGGAGATAGAGTTCGTCATCGGAGGCGGAAGACTCCATCCGGAGATAGGCGGCATGATTGAGATTCCAGACGGCAAACGAAAAAGCCCCGGTACACGGGACCTGAAAGGTGAGCCGTTCAGAGTCGATCTTCTTCATGAACTCGGCAACAACCTCGCCTTTATCGTTGATTAAGCGGCCGGTAAACGGAAAGATCCAGGGATTATTGCCGGCAGGGATCTTCTGCGAGACGAATATCTCGGCGACGTCGTTCTCGGCGTCATACTTCGCAGACGCGGAAACGATAGGGTAACCGGTCTGTTTGAGCCATCTGTCCGCCATGAAGGAGAAGTCGGTCCGGCCCACATCCTCCATGGCATGCAGCCAGTCGCGGGGCGAGGCGTTTTTCCCGGCGAACCGTTTGTGATACAGATCGAGCGCCCAGGCAAACGCACGCTTTCCAAGCATCGTCTCGATCATGCGGGTGAACTCCGGGGCTTTGACATAAGTCACGGAACTGATGAGATCGTTTGGGTCGTTGAAGCCCGAAGGCTCAATCGGCATCGCGACAACGCCCGTGTCAAGAGAAAATGTGCCGGTCCCGGGAGTGTACATCTGCAGGATGTTCTGGAGCCGGACATACTCGGTTCCGAAAAGGAAGGCAAGATACTCGTCTTCGATCATTACCGTCACGGCCTCGTTGAGCCAGATGGAAAACGGCGTGTCCCCCGTGACGCTCGATCCGTTGAGATTATGATAGAACTCGTGCTGCTTGACGCCGATCAGATACTCGTACGATGCATCCGTTATCTCCATATCCGGCATGATCCGGCTTGCTATGATCGTGGTATTGCCGGTGTTTTCCATGCCTCCGAAGTCGGAGTTCTGCATGGCGATCTCCCGGTAGACGTCATACGGGTACTGATAGCCGCAGACGAGCCTCTTCATGAGGGCAGAGATCTGCCGCTGAACCGGGTCGATCGCCTCTTCCAGTTCAGCAGGGTCGGCTTCGCGGGCGAGGGCATCCCTGACTTTGCAGAGCCGGTATATCTCGTTTCTCAGATCGATGGACTCGTAGCGTTCCGGGCCGGTGTAGAGATACGTCCACAGAATGCAGTCCGCCATGATGCCGAGAGCATTTTTGGCGGATGAAGGGTCCGAGTCCTTCGGTCCGAGGAGTTCGAGCCGGACGGTTTTGCCGTCAGGATAGATGAAGTCCCGGGAGAACGTGTCCCATGTTCCTACGCCCAGGAAGAACAGGTAGGGGGGCATGGGTTCATCGTTCTGGTAGGTGATGGTGTCGCGAGTTTCGTCATACCGCATCCGTTCGCGGATAACGTTGCCGTTTGAAATGAGATTCGTGTACCGGGAATCGGCGATGATCGTCGTGGTCCAGGTGCATTTGGCCCGCATGTCATCGAGGCAGGGGACCATCCGCTGAAATCCCCACTGCTGGCACTGGGTGATCATGGTCCGGGGCAGACCCGGCGGGGTGACGTCGAAGTAGATTCCTTCGAGGATGTGGGAGGTTGGATGACAGACAGTGTAGGTGACGAGTTTGAATTCGGCCCCTTTGGACAGGGGACGCTGGAGAGTTACGGTGATGAGATCGTTTTCGTAGACGTAGTGTACCGGCCGGGTGTTCTGGCGGATGCTTTGTATTTCCAGATCTTTGGCGTTGAGAACGATTTCACTGAGTTTGTCGGTACGGACGATGAAGGTGGTTTCGGCGGAGACGCCAACGCGTTCTTCGGTTATATCGAATGTGGAGGTGATGTGTTTGACCTGTACGAGCGGTTCGGGGAACTCGGCCGGGTGGTATCGATAGGTATCTGCCATGATTATACTGTTATTTCCATTGGGCGTGATATCAGATAAAAACCGACGCCGAAGTATCATCGGCATCCCTTCTGACTGGGAGGAGAGATAAGGCCCCTATTCTGGAATGGGGGATATCATACAGTCTTCGTTGATAATAATAATTTGCATCGTCCAATCCGCCCTCAGGAATTACCGCCTCAATCCATAATCATTATATGGATGCAGATACATGTTGAAGGGATAGTCAATAAGGAGGGATACTAAATATGGCACCAAAAAAGAGACAAAAAGATTTGATGCAGTTATTTTCCAATCTGACGCAGAAGACGAAGATTGTAGAACCGATGAAGACCCTTCACGGGACACTGCGCGATCAGGATGCGGTTGAGCGGGAAATCGCTCTGATTATGCGGGAAATCCAGGAACGCGGGTTTTTCAAGACAAAACTCGAGCCGATCCAGCTCGCGCGCCTGATCACCTCATTCTATGCTGGGAAAAACGATACGGAGATCGCCAGAGAACTCGGCGACGAGAAACTTTCCAAGACCGTGGCCCGGGCCCGGGTACAGCTGAAACTGTTCAGAGATCTGGATTTCAATATGCCGTTCGATCAGGAACAGATGAAAACCCTGATGAGCACCGAGATGACCATGAAGGAGATATCCGAAGCACTGGGAATTTCTCCGACGACGCTGCGTGAATACCGGCACGTGATCGAGCAGAAAGAGGATACCACTCTCGATCCCTACCTCGAACGCATCAAAGACGTTATGGAGGACCGCGATCTGACGGAAAAGATGACGTCCGGTCTCCAGGAAGATACACTCGGCGAATCCATCGACGTTGCAGAGTCGACGGATATGACCGAACTCAACTAACCCTATTTTTTTATTTGCCGAAGACGATTATCTACGTATGCAGATACAATACGCCGGCCACTCCTGTTTCATCATTGAAGGCTCGAAGAAACTATTGTTCGATCCGATGCCGCTCGAAGACCCCGCAAAAGTCGCGGCCGATCTGACCCTGATCTCCCACGCACATGCGGATCACATCGGGGACTCGCCCGAAAGGTTCTCTCTGACGGCCGCGGTCCATGAGCTGTCAGGCTATCTGAAATCGCTCGGCGTTCCAACAATCGGGATGAACGTCGGCGGCTCAGTCGAATGGGATGGAATCACGGTTCGAATGGTCCATGCCGCGCATTCATCCTCCATCCGCCAAAAGGACGGGACAAGTCATTATATGGGCCAGGCCTGCGGATTCGTCGTCGAGATGGACGGGCATGTGATCTATTACGCCGGGGACACGGGGCTTTTCTCCGACATGAAACTCATTCGCGAACTCTATCACCCGGACATAGCGATTCTTCCTGCCGGCGGCCGCTTTACGATGGGACCCGAGGAGTGTATGATGGCGGCGGCATGGATCGGGGCGAAGACGGTCATTCCGATGCACGTAAACACCTTTCCCGAGATCGAGCAGGATTTGCCGGCCTTTAAGCGGGCAATCGAGCTGACGACCGTGATGCACGTCGAGATTATGCAGCCGGGCGATGTGCTCGAACTGCCGTAAAAATCCCCAGTTTAAGATCCCCTCTTTTTTTCACAGCGCATAAACCCGGCATATTCTTTTAACTGAAAAACCAACAATTACATAATTATGAAGAATAGGGAGGATAGTAACACCAGAACCACGCGTCTCTATCACACTATTCAGAAACGAAAACTGCTTGTTCTGGTCACGCTTTCCATTATTCTCGTTATCGTCTCTATTCTTGCGGTGGGTATCGGGTCGGTGTACATCCCGCCGACGGATGTTCTCGCGGTATTCGGACACGCCCTTTTCCCCGGATTCATACCCTCTCCCGATAACGGTATGGCTGACCTGATCGTAATGAATTATCGTCTGCCGCGGATCCTCCTTGCGATCCTTGCAGGCGTCGCTTTGGCGACCGCCGGGGCAGTTATGCAGGGACTTCTCAGAAATCCGCTTGTGAGCCCCTTCACCCTCGGCCTTTCATCCGCGTCGTCATTTGGAGCGGCCCTTATAATCGTTCTCGGACCGGCGATCTTCGGCTCGCTTTTTACCGGAAGCATCATCCTCGCGGGGGTTACGTTTTCCGTCAAATCCGTTCTTCTCATCTTCTCGGCCTTCATCTTCGGCTGGCTGAGCGTGATCCTTGTTTATCTTATCTCCCGGACGAAACACACCTCCCAGGCGATCATGATCCTCGCCGGCGTTGTGATAGGCTATCTGTTCCAGGCAGGCCTGCTCGGCCTGAAATACGTCTCGAACGACGACGCGCTCCGCGATATCGTCACCTGGCTCATGGGCGGGATGTGGGGTGCAACCTGGCAGGCGATCGCGATCCTTCTGCCGGTCGTTCTGATCTGTTTCTTCCTCGTCGAACGGCGGGCCTGGGATCTCAACACGCTCTCGAGCGGCGATGATGTCGCCAAAAATCTCGGCATCAACGTCCAGCGGTTCAGGATCTCCGGTCTTCTGATCGTCAGCTTCGCCGCGTCCGCCTGTCTTGCCTTTACCGGGATCATCGGCTTCGTCGGCCTGATGGCCCCGCACATATGCCGGATGATGATCGGAAACGACTACCGGTATCTTCTGCCGGCTTCGGCTCTTCTCGGCGCCCTGATCCTTCTGGTCTCGGACACGGTCGCCAGAGTCATTCTTGCCCCGATCGAGATCCCGGTCGGGATCATCATGTACATCCTCGGCGGCCTCTTCTTCCTCTTTTTGATCACCAGAGGACACGGGAGGTACCTGGCATGAACATCTCGGTCTCGTCGGTGAGGCAGAAGTACGGGAGTCACGTGGTTCTGAAAGACATCAGCTTCGAGTCGAAATCGGGCGAGGTCCTCGCACTTCTCGGCCCGAACGGATCAGGAAAGTCCACGCTGATCAAAACGATCGCCGATATCCTGGCGCCTTCATCGGGCTCGATCACGATCGACGGGGCGGATGTCCAGAAGATCGACAGAATCGACCGTGCGAAGATGATCGGCTATGTCCCGCAGTACTTCCACTACACGCCCTTTACGACCGTTCTGGACACCGTTCTGATCGGGCGGCGTCCGTATATGAGCTGGTCAGTTTCGGACGAGGATCTTGCCGCGGTGGATGAGGCGATGGCGACGATGAACATCGCCGATCTCTCCGACCGGTTCGTGAACGAACTTTCCGGCGGCCAGCGGCAGCGGGTGTTTATCGCCCGGGCGCTGGCCCAGGACCCTTCCTTTTTCCTGTTCGATGAGCCGACGAGTTCTCTGGATCTCCGGCATCAGCTGGAAACTGTCGCAACGATGCGGGAGATCGTGAGAAGGGAGAACTCCGGGATGATCATCGCTCTGCACGATCTGAATCTGGCACTTCGATACACCGACAAGGTGCTGCTGCTGAAAGACGGGGAGATGTATGCCTACGGGACCCCGGAGGAGGTCCTCACGACCGAATCGGTCCGCGATGTTTACGGCGTCGATGCCGAGTTTGTCGAAAATGCAAAGGGGAGGTTCATTCTCTCCTATGCTCCATCATAGAGGTTTGTATGAAAAAACTGCTGATTGTGTCGGGTCTTATCCTGACTATGCTTTGTATCGTCTTCGCCGCCGGCTGTATCTCCGATGAGTCGCCGGGTTCGATCGTCATTATGAATTCGGACGGATCGAACGTGACGCTGAATCATACGGCAGAGCGTATCGTTCTGCTGAACTCGAATGCGGGGGAGATCCTGTATCTCCTGGGCGATGCCGATAAAGTCGTGGGTATTTCCCAGTCGATCGCGAACAATGCCGAGCAGGTGAAGATGTATCCGAATGCGACGGTGGTCGGATCCTGGAACGAGCCGGATGTGGAGTATCTGATTTCGCTGGATGCCGATCTGGTGATCGGGTATGCGACGTCGAAGCCGAAGAATGCCGAGGTGCTCGCGTCCGCAGGGATCCCGATCGTGTATATCGACTGCACGAAGCCGAATACGATGACGCAGGATATTGTTGAGATCGGCAAGATCTCGGGTAATACGGAAAAGGCTCAAAGAATCGCGGAGTATTATGACGAGGTCATTACCGATATCGAGTCACGGGTCGCCCCGATCTCTCTGACCCGCTCTGTCTACGCAGAAAGCTATACAGCCTACTGGGGTCAGGGAACGGATACGGGGATGGGGCAGCTGATCTCGATCGCCGGCGGGCAGAACATCATGACCGATGCCGGTTCCAGAAAGATCTCCGACGAGTGGGTGGTCTCATCGAGTCCGGAGATCATCGTGAAGCTCGTGAATAATATGAACGACCCACAGGCCGCGTATGGCGAGCTTGTATCAAGGGTCGGGTTCGATACGATCAGTGCGGTCGAGAATGACAAGGCCTGGCTTCTGAGAAACGATCTTACCTACGGGCCGAGATCCTGCGCCGCGGCGGTCGCTCTGGCAAAAATGATCCATCCGGAAGTGTTCAAGGATATGAGCGTTGCGAGCGTTCTGACCGAGTTCAATACCCGTTTTGGAACTGAGTTCGATGTGACGGGGCTGACTTATCCGGAGCTGTAAGATTCCCAATAGGGATTTTATTTTTTTTCAATGGCAAATGTGGTTTACCGATCGCTGAAATTTTGAGATTATTTTACCGCGAATTTCTACGAACAAGAATGTTTGTTGGGTGCGGATACATGAGAAATCCCACCGCGAATAAGCCCAAGTGGGCAAAGCCCGCTTGAGGCGGCACGCAAGCCTTTGGCTTGCACGCAATCGCGAATAAACGCGAATCGCATTTTTCCAGTTTCGCCCTCTTGACCTTCGGTCGCGTCACTACGCTCCGCCTTATCGGCTCCGCGTGGTCGTGACGGCGAAACGAAAAATGCTGGAAAACCCGCGTCGCGGGTTTTCTTTTGTTGGAGATATTTAATTATTCATAATTGTTCTCACTTAAAAAAATATCAAATCGTTATTTCTAATATCATATATTCTAGTCCAAGGTAGTTTTTTATTGAAGGGAAGTAATCTATATACTTAGATAAATGTTGTTTTTTGCAAAAAAATGAAAACAATTAAATTCCGTGATGACTTATGAATGAAATTATAAAATGGATATTTATTATATTTGCTGCGTTTTTACTAATCTTAATGTTTCAGGTAATAGGCCTTGGTCTTGTAATCCTCTTCCTAATTATCTATTTAATTTATAGATTAAATAAGAAAGACGTAATAAATACGAATAAAAATACCATTTTACCAGAACCAATTCATAATGAGCCCGTTCTTACTCAAACCACCCCTGCACATAAGCAATCTGAGTCAAATCCTGTGTCACCTGCCAATTCAAACAACAACATAATCACTTTTCATACATTAGGGGAGAATATTTCATTATTTGGATATACGATTGTTGATCCCTTGATTTATACATCTAAAAACACATCTAATGATTCTTCATATCCATTTGTTATCTATCTTACAAGTAAACCCGATTTTAGCGGGAATGATTCATACGAATTGGAATATTGGCCAAGGTTCAGTCGCTTGACAAATCTCCAAAAAGGGATGTATATCAAATGGCTTGTAAACGGCAAAAAGGATCCAATTGATATCGGATATGTTTTTATTTACTATTACGGGTTAGAACATCGGGCTTTTGTTGAACAAAAAGATCAGAAAGCAATACTTTTCGAACTAATTCGTTTGTATAATATTTATTCTGAGAATTTCTCATTCAGCAATTATTCTGGAAATTTTATATCATATTTAATCTTAAAAATCGATAACTTTACTCCCGACGAAACTGATTTCCTTATCCAATTTATCACGACTCTCCAAAGGGATTATCGGAATATTCCAATAAGTGATCTCTTATACAAACTCACGAAGGGAACATACGTGTTATCTCAGTCGGTTCTCCCTTCCATTCTTGAAAAACTCTTTGATTCTGATTATCAGTTAAACCTTGGCAAGAGACAACGTGAACTTTTCACCTATTATGTCGAAAAAGAGATTGAAGTATTGAATCTGCCAGAACTATATACTGAAACTGATACCTCATTTACCTATAATCACGCATCACCCTACTCTTTCATAGTACGACCAGTGCAATACAAATCATTAACCCCGGTATCAGAAATCAAAGCTACATATCAATCTTGTAAGGGCAAATGGAAGAGGGGATTTCAAAATATCACCATCCGAAAAATCGACAGTTCAAATGATCCATTGACCGATGTTGAAAAATGTGCCTATTTGTCATCAAATTTAAGATTCAATGGTATTAATCCGAATAAAGAATTATTTGATGCAAAAATACAGAACAACAGTGTTATGGAAATTAGGGCACTACAGGAATTCTTTGCTTTTCCCGAGAATGAAAAATTAACGCTGAGACAATCCGAATTCCTTGTTGACTGCTGCGAATCATTGGGATACAAAATAGAACCAAGTGCATATCTTGTCAAGAGAGTTTACAAATCCACAGATAAGGTTATATTGTTCACTTCCACCCATAAAGACAATCTCAAAAATAACAACTTTCTCATCCCAAGTCTGTGGTTTGATCTCGGCTATAAAGTGGCATTAGAAGATGATTTCTTAGAAGACGGAGAGGTCAAATTAATTCAGAAAACCCTTAAGACCAATTTCAAACTTAGTCTGATGGAGAAGGAGAGACTTGAAAAACGCGGGGAACTCTATTCCATTACAAAACAGGTCAATATCTCAGGTTTTGCTGATATTATCAAATCCGCCGAACCAGAATCGATAAATTTGATTTCAACTTATCTCATCTCCGTAGCTGCAATAGATAATACGATCACTATTGAAGAACAGAAATTATTAGAAAAAGTATTCAAACAACTCTCTTTACCGAGTGAATATCTAACAAAATGCCTTAACGAATTACAGCAGGATAAAGATGTTGTTACTATTCAACTTGGGTCGGGGAAACCAAAACTTGGCTCTATGATCCCTCGTCCAATTGAGGAATCATATCAACCCAAAGAGTTTAAAATTGACCCTGCAAAACTTGCATTTGTTTTAGGTGATACTGCAAAAGTTCAGATGTCTCTAAATGAGATATTTGCAGAGGAGTCTGCTGATTCAGCTGAAATTGAGGAGGGAAAGTCGGAAGAGCCAGTAATACCAGTTCCAGAAACCCAAGATGCGGAGATTCCCGCAATATTTCTCTCTCAACTTATCCAAAAAGATGTCTGGTCATCAGAAGAACTAAAGAACATCTTCAAACCTTACCAACTTATGTTAAACAATGGAGTTGAAATGGTAAATGAATGGACGGATAATATGTATGGTGAGTATTTACTTGAAGAAGATTGCGGCAGATTCAAAATAAATATAGACCTTGCAGAGCAATTAGTTGAATTGGGAATGAACTCATGAGCGAAAACATAATTAAACCAAGGGAAAAGAAAGCAATTGTCGGATCTCTTAAAGTCGGAATTGTACCAAAAATCGGCATTCAGCATATTCAGGTTGGTCGATCGCGTGAAATTGCAGAGATGTTAAATGATTTTGAAGTAATTTCTTCTGGTGGAGCAACTACCAGATTTATTATCGGTGATTATGGATGTGGGAAAACATTCTTTTTAACCCTTTCCAAACTTGTGGCACACGAATCAAATTTAGTTGTTGCATTTGCAGATATTTCTATATCTAAGGTATTAAGTTCATCCGACGGGAAAGCACGAGCTCTCTTTAGTGAATTAATCAATAATCTATCTACAAAAACCAAGCCGGATGGTGGTGCTTTACAACTCATAATTGAAAAATGGGCCACCTCCCTTATCAAAAGTGGTCTGGAAATTAATGTTGAAAATATACATAAGCAATTATTACCCATGGAAAAATATGTAAATAGTTATGATTTTAGCAAGGTCATCACAGAATATTTACTCGCATACGATCGTGGTGATGATATACAAATGTCAAATGCCTTACGCTGGTTACGGGCGGAGTACACAACCAAAACCGACGCAAGGAAAGACCTGGGTGTTAGAACGATCATTAATGACTCAGAAATCTATGATTATTTGAAGTTGTATGCTGGATTTGTGACTTTGGCTGGGTATAATGGGCTCGTGGTCAATATTGATGAACTGGCTGTCTTACAAAGGCTCCAGTCCCAAATCAGAAATAAAAATTACGAAGTGCTTCTGTCGATTATCAATGATTCAACACAAGGCTCCACTGAACATATTGGTTTTATTTTCAGCGGGACTCCTGCATTTTTAGAAGACAAATACAAAGGGATGAACAGTTATGAGGCTCTTGAAACAAGACTTGCGGATAATCCTAATTCAAAAAAGGGTATGGAAGATTTATCCGGACCAGTAATTCGGCTTTCCAATCTATCTCCGGAAGAATTGTACGTTTTGTTTTTCAACATCAGGAATGTATTTGCATTGGGTGACAAGAGTAAATATTTAGTTACGGATTTAGAAATCCAGCAGTATTTACAGAGTTTATTAAATAAACTGGGAACCCAGGCATATCTTTCGCCGCGTGAGTCAAATAAAGCGTTTGTCGGACTCTTGACACAACTTGAAAATTATCCAAATAGTAGTATCAGTGATTTCATAGATACTCAAACAATTATCCCTGATAAAAATGAAGAAGATGAGTTGTTTGAATTTAAACTGTAGGTAATAAATGATAACCTCATTTGAATTACTTGACCCCAAAATTCAGAAAATCATATACAAACTAGGTTGGGAACGATTCAAACCGATTCAAGATGAGGCTATTGCTCATCTCATGCAGACACCCAGCGATCTGATAATATCTGCCCCAACGTCCAGTGGTAAAACAGAAGCAGCCTTTCTTCCAATAATATCCCTAGTTGCCGAAAGTGCAAATACCGCTCTAAAAATTCTCTATATATCACCACTTAAAGCATTGATCAATGACCAGTTTAGAAGAATTGAGGAACTGTGTTCAAATTTGGAGTTTCCAATCACCAAATGGCATGGTGATGCCAGTCAGTCAAAAAAGACAAGACTGTTGAACAACCCGTGTGGTATTTTATTGATTACGCCGGAATCAATCGAGGCTCTATTCCTGAATAAATCGGAGAAACTACCACTACTATTTTCGCAACTTGAGTATGTTGTGATTGATGAGATTCATAGTTTTGTTGAGAATGAACGTGGAACTCAACTAAAAAGTCTTCTAAACAGGATAGAGGAGGTTGCAGATATACACCCAATCAAAATTGGATTGTCGGCCACATTGAATAATCCCGATGCTTTAAAGGATTGGCTTAATCACGACAATCCAAATAGTGTGAAAATCATTGAAGACACAACTACAGATAAAATTACACGCGGTGCAATCAAAGTCTTCTACGAAAAGGATGATGAAGACAAAAAGGTTGAATCAGCTCAATCAGATGATGTAAATAAAGAGCAGAGTCATGGTTTGCCTGAATATCAACCATCAGAATTCGACTCAGCTTTATTCAATATAATCAGCAAAGATAAGAATCTTATTTTCGCAAATTCCAAAGTTTCTCTTGAGCTAAATTGTGACAATATGCAAATGCTTTCCAAAAAAATGCATTATCCGAATATATTTTATATCCATCATGGTTCTTTAGCTAAAGAGTTAAGAGAGCTAACAGAATTAGATTTGAAAACTCATCAAAACATTTCGGTATTTTGTACAAATACCCTCGAACTTGGAATAGATATTGGGAATATCAATCGTATTGTCTTTTTATTCCCACCATTTTCTGTTTCTTCTCTGATACAAAGACTAGGTAGAAGTGGACGAAAAGAGGGAGAAGCACGAGAATTCCAATTCGTTTTAGAAGTGCCAAAAATCAATCCAGACACGCAGTTACAGGATACGTTGAGATTATCATTGATTCAAAGTATTGCGATGGTCGAATTGATGCTTGAAGGCTGGTGTGAACCAATGAATACCCACGCCAAAGATTATTCTACTTTCATTCATCAGATTTTGTCATATTTGGGACAGACAGGTGGAAAGAAGGCAAGTGGTATCTACCAAGCTATTGCTCTTAAAGCATTTCAGG
This sequence comes from Methanocorpusculum sp. UBA424, assembly GCA_002498375.1. Lineage (GTDB taxonomy): Archaea > Halobacteriota > Methanomicrobia > Methanomicrobiales > Methanocorpusculaceae > Methanocorpusculum. The sequence goes on along the minus strand of DAHC01000005.1, from coordinate 211,828 downwards.
GTCAGTTTGATAAACAGGAGTTCATGAAGATTTTACGTAAACTCAATGAAGATGGGATAATCTATTCATTACCAGATGAGGTGTTGACTCTCGGTAATAATGGCGAAAAGATTGTAGAAAATTACAAGTTTTACGCTGCTTTTATTACATCAGATGAATGGAAGATTGTAGCAAACGGAAAAGAAATTGGCAGGCTTGATAAAAGTGATATAAGAGCAATCGAGGTTGAGTCTGTTTTCCTTCTTGCAGGAAAAAGATGGAAGGTTGTTTCTATCAATGAAAAATCATCTACGATTCTGGTTGTTAGAACAGAACAGAAGAAATTGTTATCGTTCCATGGTAATGGACAATCTATCCATAAAAAAATCCATGAGAAGATGCTGGAGATTTACGAACAAAGATATATTCCAAGATACTTGGCGAAGGCTTCAACACCTATTTTAATGGAGGCATTTGAACAGTATGAAATTAACATCGAACTTGAAGATGGGAATATTCTAAAGACTTTTGCAGGAACAAGAGTACAAAATACATTGGATATCCTGTTACATTGGATGAAGGTCAAGGCTGAAAATCTTGATATTGGTTTTTACTCCCCAAATGGTGAATCCTACATTAGGGATAAATTAAAATCCATTGATTTTGATTCAGTTGATTTTAATGAGATACTGAATTCAATGAGTAGGGTGTTTAAGGAAACACGAAAATATGACAAGTATTTACCAGATGATTTGTTGAATCAGTCATATATTCAGTTAAATATGGATATCGAAGGGGCCAAGGAATTCTGCAATAATCTTGAGTAATTGTTTTAAGAAAACCCGCGACGCGGGTTTTCCAGCATTTTTCGTTCCGCCGTCACGACCACGCGGAGCCGATAAGGCGGAGCGTAGTGACGCGACCGAAGGTCAAGAAGGCGGAACAGGAAAAATGCGATTCGCGTAGATTCGCGATTATTCGCGGTGGGATTTCTCATGCGTCCGTACTCAACAAACATCCTTTTCTAAAAAAATCGCGGTTAGATTATCTCCAAGACCCAGTCACGAGAGCTACACTACCTGCTGAAGCGAAAATACGCCCTCGATCTTGCGCCCGCACGCTCCGCACTTGCCCCCCTCAAGCCCCGGTTCGCTCGATGAAAACCCGTTTCGATCGATCAGCACCGTTCCGCACTCAGGGCAAATCGTCTTCGAGCCTTCGGCATGGGGCATATTTCCGATGTACGGATAATACAGACCGTGGGCTTTCGCCTGGCGGTAGATCCGATCCAGCGTCGAAAACGGCGTCCGTGGAACATCCTGCATATGGTACATCGGCATGAATGCCGTGAAATGATGCGAGACCGCCGGTCCGAGATTCGTTATGACCCAGTCCAGCATCGCGTCTATTTCGTCAACACTGTCATTATATCCGGGGATCACCAGCGTCACCAGTTCCAGATGGAGGCCAAGCTCCCTCGAAAGGAGAATCGTATCAAGAACAGGCTTCAGCCGTGCTCCGCAGACCTCCTTGTAAAATGCATCCGTGAACGCCTTCAGATCGATACGGATCGCGCCAAGATACGGAGCGAGTTCGAGGAGAGCTTCTTTCGAAAGATACCCGTTCGTGATAAAAGCCGAAGTAAGACCCTGTTCCTTTGCGAGTTTCGCCGTATCATACACATACTCGAACGAGATCGTCGGCTCATTATACGTAAACGAGATGCTTTTCGCGCCAAGCCGTACCGCTTCCTGGACGACCGCTTCCGGCGGCACATACTCGGCGGGGATACTCGTCGTCTGCGAAAGCGTGTAGTTCTGGCAGTGTTTACAGGTAAAATTACAGCCGAAACCGCTCACGGAAAACGTCGTTGTCCCCGGCAGAAAATGATACAGCGGCTTTTTTTCGATCGGGTCGAGATTTGCCGCCGTCAAAAGACCGTATGAGTTCGCATACAAAACGCCGTCCGTATTTTCCCGAACGCCGCAGAATCCCCTCCCGCCTTTTGCGATCATGCATCTGCGGGCGCAGACCCCGCAGGAGATCTTCTCGCCGGAGACTTTCCAGAGACGTGCAGGATGTCGGATCATTGACGAATAATAGGATCCGTCAGAAAAAAAGAGTATGGGTTATTCAGCTGCCTGCTCTTCTGCAGGTGCGCTTTCTTCTTCAGCCTTGTAGTTCGGGCGCGGGAAGGACTCGATGAACTTCACGTTCTCGATCTCCGGGAAGATCAGAAATGCTTCCTGGGAAACCATATACTGGGTCATGAGCCAGTTCTGGTTGTACATCGCCATCATTGCGGGGATCTCGATGGAGACAAAGGTCTTGTCCTCTGCACTGACCTTCATATCGCGGCCGGTGAGAAGTTTGATCATTCCTGCGAGCTGCTCGGTGCCGTCCTCGACAACACCTTCGATGGTGTAGACGTAGGCGACATCCTGGCCTGCAAGCGGGTGGTTGAAGTCAACGATGTATCTGCTGCCGACTTTGTTTACAACAACACCGTCGCGGCCTTCGATCTTTACACGCTCGAAGAGTTCGGGTTTCTTCTCGAAAGCTTTCTTGTCGATAGCTTTGAGTTCCTCTTTTTTGTGCTCGCCGAATGCCTTTGCTGCCGGAACGACAAGAGTATATTCCGTTCCGATCTCCTTGCCTGCAAGGTCCTCGTCAACGCCCTGGATAAGATGTCCTGCGCCTACTTTGACGATCGACGGACCGTACATTGCATTTTCACGGAAGATTCCAGCGGTCTTTGCAACTTCAGCGTCGGTAGTATCGAAGGGAACACCGTTCACAGATCCGGTGTAGCTGAGTTTAATATATGTACCATTTTCGATAGCCATACGAATTCCTTAGTATATGTGCCTTCATTCCTTATGAGAGTTGGGGAATGCCGGCAGGGATCAAAGATAAAAAAAAGGTTAGATCTTAGTGTACGTATCGCCGTACGCGTCCGTGAGGATCTTTCCGTCTGCAGATAGCGTGTGGGGATAGACGGTTGATGTATCTGTTGTGTAGGCAAACACATACTTTCCGTTGTCGTTACCCCAGAAAATATCGAGCTTCTTCGCATCGGAAGAGCCCGCCTCGGCCATCATCGCATATCCGGTGTTATCGTCTTTTATTTCATAGAGGAGGTAGACATCTTTACCGTCCACGGTATAGGACTGGGTGCTCTGCCAGGTTCCAACAATTGGATCGGTAATCGTCGTGTTGTTTACCGCCGGCACATCAGGACTTACACATCCGGCACAGGCGACAAAGAGGACGGCGAGAAGGCCGAGTAAAACTATCAGCTTTTTCATGTAACGTGTATCTTACTTTTATCGTATAATAAGTTCCCGCCGTGTCAAATATGCAAATGCTTATGACATTTCCTCGTGCACATAATATTTCAATGGCTCTGGAAATAGAAATAAAAGTAAAGGTCCCCTCGCTTGATCCGATCAGGGAAAAACTCCTCGCAAACGGAGCGGAACTGATCGCCGATCAGGAGGAGCATGATCTGTATTATAATGCCCCCCACCGGGATTTTGCCGTCACCGACGAAGCGCTCAGGATCCGGTATCTGACCAACCAGATCTGCGGGAAAGCCATGCCGCCGAACGTGACCTACAAGGGTCCCAAAGTCGGACGCGAAGGCTTCAAATCCAGAGAAGAACTCATCGTCGACCTCTCCTCTGCCGAAGAATACTGTACGATCCTCGAGCGGCTCGGGTTCCGTCTGACCGCCGAGGTCGTCAAACACCGGGAGATGTACCAGTGCAAGAATGCGCTCGTCACGCTGGACACGCTTCCGGGAATCGGAACTTTTTCGGAGATCGAAGCTTCCTTCGACCTTTCCGAGGACGAGGCGATCGCCGTGATAAATGAAACCGCAGAGATGGCCGGAATCGTCGGCGAACGCCTGACGAAATCCTATCTCGAGATCCTGCTCGACTCCAGAACGACCAATATATCCAGAAAACATGACTCCTCAGCCGCCTGAGATATCCGTCGATCCATCATCGGTGTACGTCGTGATGATCAGCGAAGCCGTCCCAAAAGATCCCAAAGAGGATTTTTACGGAGGCGCAGGGGCCCCCTATGCTGAGTCGGCGGTCGCGTTATTCCGGCAGGCGGGCATCGGTGTTTCCTCTGTATCCGAACTTCTCGACCGCGGCATCTATCTCACGAACGCGGTCAAATATCCCAAAACCGGATACGCCGTGGAACTATCCGCGATCGAACACAGTCTGCCTCTGCTGGAGGAAGAGCTTTCCCGCTTCCCAAATCTCCGCGTTGTCATGCTCATGGGCGATACGGCAAAAAAATCGTTCAACATGCTTGTAAAAAAGCAGACAGGCAAAAACTGCATCCCGTCCGGTGCGACCTACAAACTCAGGGCCGGGGAGTTCTATTTTGGAAACGTGCGGGTGATTCCGTCATATATCATGACCGGCGGAAACCTTCTGATCGAAAAATCCAAGACGCAGATGATCGCCGAGGATATAAAAAAGATGATGGAGATTATTCTTCCGTGACTTCAATTGGGTCGCGGATATTTTTCAGCACGATTTTTGGTTCGTCCTCTTCCTCATCCAGCGTGATGAGCGCATAATTTCCTTCGTATGCCGGCCCGGGGTTCACGCATATCCGCTTTTCCAGTTCGCAGACGCCTTTCTGCTCGTGGATATGTCCGCAGCAGATGATGTCGAAATCCTTTACGATTTTGGCGATCGGGAATGCGCCGACATGTACGTCCGGCGCGACTTCGTCAAGAGCTCCAAAGGGCGGCGCATGGGTGATCAGGATGTTCCACCGGTTCTTTCCGGTTTTTGCCGCGACTTCTTTCACGATCGCCGTAAGCTCCTCTTCGGTGTGTTCGAACGGCGTGGAAAACGGCGTGGCGTTCGAGCCGCCAATACCCGAGATGGTCAGTTTTCCAAGATCGATGCTTTTTCTGTGAATGGGGATCGCGTCGGATGCCTCGAGAACGGTGAGGATATCTCTCCGATCGCAGTTTCCGGGAATCACAAACGTCGGGGCGGGAATATCTTCCATAAAGGGTATGACGCCGTCGAGCGGCTGGCCGAGATCGGTGATATCTCCGCCGATGAAGACATAATCCGGGTTTTCTCTATTGAAGATCTCATAGACGGTATCGAACTTCCCGTGAATATCGGTGATGAATACAATCTCTGTCATTGGTTGTATATATCCGCGTCATAGGATATCAACTTTGCAAATGGGGGTTACGGACCCGTTTGATGCGGGCTAAAAGATGCACGCCCATAAACGAAACTCCCGCGTTTTACCGCTGTCATAACAGCCCTGCCGTATTCTCTCTTTTTTAGTACCCTCAGCTATATCATGGGTAAATTCCTATAATATAGGTCAATGCAGAGCCTTCGCGTTTGCTGGTATAAATGCGTGTATATGACCGTACGTTTCCTTGCCAGTCCGGCCATTGGACGGAAATTACAGTATACCTACGATATAGTCATTCCAAAGCATACTCCCTATATGGTCTTCTCCAACCACACGACCCTCTGGGATCACCTGATGATCGGCATGGCGGTCAAAGGGCACATGTTCTATGTGGCCGGTGAACATCTTTTCAGAAAAAAATCGACACGGTTTATCGGAGCTTTTCTGCTCGATCCGATCATCCGCAAAAAAGGAGCCCCGGCAGGCGAGGTCATCCGCGATATCAAAGAGCGGCTCAGTGCGGGAAATAACGTCTGGATGTCTCCCGAAGGAGTCAGATCGATCAACGGCGAAACAGCGTTCATCTCGCCCGGGACCGGAAAACTGGTCAAGGAGTGCGGGGAACTCGGCGCCGCTCTTATCACCTACCGGATGCACGGCGGATACCTGCGCCGCCCAAGATGGGGCAAGACGCCGCGTGACGGCAAAATGTGGGGAGAGTTCGTGCATGAATACTCCCCCGAGGAATTGAAGGGCATGACGGTCGATCAGATCAACGAGGCGATCAACCGCGATCTGTATGTGAACACCTTCGACGACCAGAAAAAGAACCCGCTTCCCTACACCGGCACGGATCTTGCAGAATCCTTGGAGACGATCCTCTACATCTGCCCGGAGTGTAAGCAGATGGGCAAACTTCACAGCAAAGGGGATATCCTTTCCTGCGAATGCGGCTACGCGGTGAAGTTCAACGAGTTCGGTCTGTTCGAGCCGGCCTCGGGTCATTCTCTGCACCATGACAATATCGTTTCCTGGGATCACTGGCAGCGGGATCTGATCAAGGAGAATCTGCCGGTGTATCTGGCGACCCCGAAAGATGTTCCGATCGAGTCGGACGAGGGGCAGATCCTTGGAAAGATCGGAGCACTGAAGTCGGTGGAGAATCTCGGCACCGGAAGATTTTCGATCTACGTGGACCGTCTGGAATTCGACGGGGACAAGGGGAAGTTCGTGTTCCCGTTCGCGGATATCGAAGGGTTCGCATTTTCCCTGCAGATGAAGATCCTGTTCTCGCTGCACGACGGGACGTATTACGAGGTCGAGTCGAAGATCCCGCGGTCAGCGGCAAAATACATGGTGCTTTACCGGTTTTTGATCGGAAAAGAGTATAAGTAATCTCAATTCACGATTGATGCCGGGATATGGATCCCGGAATCATTTTCTTTTTTTACCGAGGACGATGTTTTTTCCCACTGAACAAAGGGTTTTGCGATCGGTTCTTCCAGGAGATGGGGGTGGGTGAGGAAATGTTTGAGCATGTCGAAGGACTTCGCAAAGTAAAATCCATCGGCGATCCGTTCATCAATAGTGATCCCAAGTTCGACGAAGTTCTTTTCATGGACCATTCCCGTTTTGTCCATAACGTACTCTTTTTTGATTTCACCGATCGTGATGACGATCGAGTTCGTGCCGTAGTTGTTCAGATGGTGATAACATGCCCCCCGCCCTATGGATCCCAGGTTGGATACGAGCACGGTGGTGAAGTTCTGATCGTTTCGCCATAGGGATTCCGGGATCCAGCCGTGGGTGTCCATATGTCTGTAGGCCCATGCAACCAACGCAAAGACGGGCCGGGGTAGTCTGACGAGTTTGTCGATGATGTCGTTCGTGGAGTTGGTATTGGAAGCCCTAGTCTGATGAACTTCATCGTAGATCTTTTTGGAGATGTCGGAGAAGGTCAGATGATCTTCTGCTCTGAGAATGAGGATGCGTTCTTCGGCAGTGTCGGTGAAGGCATTTTTGATGAGAAAGGATATGGATATTTCTTTGCGGTCGTAATACCGTTTGCCGACAAGGAACCGGTTCATCAGGGGGCGGTTGTAGACGGTTTTGAACATTGAGGTGATGAGGGCATGAAAGAAGGTAGAGGTGTAGTCAGTGTTCCCTGCATTTTTTTCGCTGATGAACCGCAGAAGATTGGTAACGTCAATTTTTTCCAGGGAGTAAACTTCGGCGTCGGTCCTTCGGGAAAAGAGATAGGCCATGACAATGTGGATGGAGTCTACGGGTTTTACGAAGTATCCGTCGGAACGGTCGCGAAAAGATTTCTTTCTGGACAGGGGGCACACCTAAGTATTCAGTATATTTCGGCGGGAGGTTAAATAAAGCATAGGGTGAAAGGTTGACCGCCCGCGATCAACCCTCGCACAGAAAAAGTGAATCAACACCCACAGTATATTCTATATGGCTGCAAAGCCCATAAATATCCAGATATCCCCATGGCAGAATATGAAGACACCTACGAAAAGGTCATCGAACTTGCACGCAGAAGAGGTTTTGTCTGGCCCTCCTCTGAAATATACGGATCCGTAGCCGGCTTCATCGACTACGGTCCCCTCGGCGCAATGCTGAAACGCCGGGTCGAATCCATCTGGCGCCGCTTCTACGTCGTACAGGAAGGCTACTACGAAATCGAATGCCCGACTGTCGGTATCGAGCCGATCTACGTCGCCTCGGGACATGTCGGCGGATTCTCCGATAAAATGTTCCAGTGCCCCCACTGTCAGGAGTTCCTGCGTGCCGACCACGTCGCCGAAGCATTCGGCATCCCCCATGCAGGAACCATGTCCAAAGAGGAACTGCACAACGTCCTCGTCGACAAAGAATGCCCTGCCTGTAATAAAGTTCTCGGCGAAGTAGAGGTCTTCGACTTCAATCTCATGTTCACCACCTCGATAGGACCCGGGGGACAGAGAAAAGGCTACCTCCGCCCGGAAACTGCCCAGGGAATGTTCGTCGACTTCGCAAGACTTCTGAGATTCTACCGCGACCACCTCCCGTTCGGCGCTGTTCAGATCGGCAAATCCTACAGAAACGAGATCTCCCCCCGTCAGGGAATGATCCGCCTCAGAGAATTCACCCAGGCCGAAGCCGAGATTTTCGTCCACCCCGAAGAAAAGGATCACCCGAACTTTTCCAGATACGCAGACTATAAAATGCCGCTGTGGGGAATCGCCCAGCAGGAAACCGAAGCGCCGGCAGTAATCAAATCCATGCGGGAAGCAGTCGACGAAGGCATCATCGCCAACGAATACGTCGCCTACTACGTCGCCATGACCCACGATATTCTCTGCACGGTCGGTTTCAATCCCGACAAGATCAGATTCCGCCAGCACATGCCCGACGAGCGCGCCCACTACGCCACAGACTGCTGGGACGCTGAGGCGCTTTCCGACCGGTTCGGCTGGGTCGAGATCGTCGGTATCGCCGACCGGACCGACTACGACCTCAAGGCCCATGCACGGGTCTCGGGACAGAAAAACACCGTCTTCGTCCAGTACCCGGAGGCAAAAAAGGTCCACCACAAAGCCATCGTCCCAAACTTCGGCAAACTCGGACCCGCATTCAAAGGCAAGGCAAAGATCATCTCCGAACAGATGCTCACCGCGACTCCTGAAGCAGACGGGATCCGTCTGACGATCGAAGGCGAGGAGATCCTCATCACCCCTGACATGTACACTGTCAAAGACGAGATCGTCGATGTCTTCGGCGAAGAAGTCATGCCGCACGTCATCGAACCATCCTACGGTATCGACAGAATGTGCTACATGGTCCTCGAGCACGCCTACGCAGAAGACGTGGCCGACGGAGAAGCCCGTACAGTCATGCGGTTCCAAAAGGGTGTCGCCCCGATCCAGGCCGCCGTCCTTCCGCTGATGGCCCGCGACGGACTCGACGAGATCGCAAAACAGCTCGTCCTTGAACTGCAGAACGAAGGCATCCAGACCGAATACGACGACGCCGGCGCGATCGGACGCAGATACAGAAGACAGGATGAGATCGGAACGCCGTACTGTATTACGGTCGATTACGACACCAAGGAAGATACCACCGTCACGCTGAGGGATCGCGATACGATGCAGCAGATCAGAGGACCGGCGGCATCCGTTCTCAAGGCACTCCCTGATCTCCTCAAAGGAAAACTTCCCTTCGATTCATCCTCGTTATGAGTTATATCACTCGAAAAAACATCCCTGAAAACACGCTGGAAGAACGGGCATACCAGACGAATATTGCAAAACATGCCCTTTCGGGAAATACGCTCGTCGTTCTTCCGACCGGTATGGGAAAAACCGCTGTCGCTTTGCTTATCGCGGCAGAGCGGATCTCAGCCGGAAAAATCCTGATGCTTGCCCCGACCAAACCCCTGGTCGAGCAGCATCTCCGCTATTTTTCTAAAAATCTTCTGATCGACACAGATGAGATCATCATGTTCACCGGCACGACGCCGCCGGCAAAACGGATCGAGCTGTGGAAAAAAGCACGGTTCTGCATCTCAACGCCGGAAGTTATCAAAAACGATCTGATCGCCGAGCGGTATGATCTCACCGACGTCTCGCTTTTGATCGTGGACGAATGCCACAGAACGGTCGGGAACTACGCCTACGTCTTCATCGCGGAACGCTACAATACCGCTGCCCGCGACCCGCTTCTTCTCGGGATGACGGCATCGCCGGGTTCGGACCCTGAACAGGTCGCCGAGATCTGTCAGCATCTTTCGATCTCGGTCGTGGAGAGCCGGACCGAGTCGGACCCCGACGTTAGGCCGTATGTCCATGAACGCGAGATCGAGTACCGGACGGTCGATCTCCCCGAAGATCTCTGGCTTGCGGTCTCGGTTCTCAACTCGATGATCGATGACCGGCTGACGAGTCTTGGCGCTCTCAACTACCGCGTCCCAAAGCGGGAAGCCCTTTCCATGAAAGCGCTGAACGCTCTCATGGCCCAGATCCAGACCAGGATGCAGGAAAAGGACAAGTCTGCGTATTCTGCGGTCTCTATCCATGCCGAGCTGATGAAGCTCCGGCATGGGATCACGCTTGCCGAGTCGCAGGGGACGACCGCGTTCAAAGCCTATCTTCTCCGGCTGGAGGCCGAGGGAGCAGGAGGCGCCGGCAGCAAAGCTGCAAAACGGATCTATGAGGATGAACGGTTCAAACGGCTGCTTGCGCTTTGCCAGAACTGGACGAAGGAACTCCATCCGAAAGCCGCGGAAGTCGTGAGAGTGATCCGGGAACAGCTGATCACGGAACCGGAGTCCCGGATCATCGTTTTTGCGACCTATCGGGACGGTGTGTCGATGCTCGTCGATCATCTGGCGCAGGACGGGATACCGGCGATACGGTTCGTCGGCCAGGCTTCCCGCGATACGGAAAAGGGTCTCTCGCAGAAGGAGCAGATCGAGGCGATCCGCCAGTTCCGCGAAGGCGAGTTTCCGGTTCTGGTCGCGACCTCGGTCGGCGAGGAGGGTCTCGACATCCCGTCGACGGATCTGGTGATCTTTTATGAGGCAGTTCCTTCAGAGGTCCGCAGTATCCAGAGGAAGGGGCGGACCGGCAGAAACGCGACCGGAAAGATCATTGTGCTGGTCACCCGCGGAACAACGGACGAGACCTACCGCTGGGTGAGCAGTACCCGCGAAAAGCAGATGCAGAAAGGCGTGAAGGCGATGCGTTCCGGCGGCGTGCCCGTTTCATCGGCACCGAGGATTCCGCCCGCAGGAGAAACGGCATATGCTCCGCCGGAGGGGCAGCTGACCCTCGCGGACGCAGTTATACGGGCGGTCTCGGAAGAGAATGACGACCGGCCGGCGGTTATGATCGACAACCGGGAGACCCATTCGCGTGTCGCCGAGTATCTCAGCAATCTCGGCGTGAAGATCACGCTTGCGCAGATGCCGGTCGGCGATTACGCAATCGGAGACCGGATCCTGATCGAACGAAAAACCGTGCAGGATTTCGTGGACACGCTGGTCGACCGGGATCTGTTTGGTCAGATGCGGGATCTCGCCGATTCGTCGATCCGCCCGGTGCTGATCATCGAAGGAGGGAGCATCGCCGATCTGTATGATCTGCGGAACCTTCACCCGAATGCGATCCGAAACGCGCTCGCGTCGATTTCGGCGGACTTCGATGTCTCGATCCTGTTTACGAAGGATGCGAACGAGACGGCGGAGATGATCCATGCGTTTGCGAGGCGGGAAGCAGGATCGACCGGCTCGCCGAGGAGCCTCCATAAAGCTAAGACGGGGCGAACTGGCAAAGCCGCCGTCGAATATATCCTGACGGCATTTCCGGATGTGGGGCCGAAAGCGGCACGCGATCTTCTGCGGGAGTTCGGGTCGCTTCGGGGAGTGATGAATGCTTCAAAGGAACAGCTGATCGCGGTGAAGGGGATTGGAGAAAAAACCGCGGCCGGTATTTTGCAGACGCCGGATATTGAGTGGCGGGAGAAGTAAACCGAGCCGGAACCTGTATCTTTCTCCGTCTTATAGAGAGAGGAGGGGATAATTTTCTATTTTTACCCCGTTCAATAGTTTGATTATTGAAAAAATCCACATGCTATTTTATTGCCTTATGGATAATCATGCATTGAGGGTCAAGATCCTGACATTTTATCTGGCAGATGCAAACAGCAGAGGGCATGCAAATTTCTGTCCGTGCGCACATCTTGCCGATAAACTGGGTGTTTCCGGGATCGATCTGGACAATGAAGTCGATTATCTGAAAAGAAAGGGGTATCTGAGCGGGAGTCATGTGTACGGGATGAAACCTGCCGAGGGTGAGTACAGGATCACGGCGCAGGGAAGAGATTTTCTTGAGAGGAGAGACGGGCCGAAGGACGATGCGACGGTTTTTAGAAGAATACTCTAATCCAAATACAGTACTTCGCCACCCCCATCTCGTCTAACCCACCTTTTTTGTGAAAAATCCGCAAAAACTTTACCGCTATCCCCCTCCCTCTCCAAGAATATAATCAGAGGTTGGACGGGGCCCCAACTGATCTCGGGAAAGAAAAAACATGACTGCAGATTTCATTCAGACAGCAAT
>DAHC01000005.1:25148-199375 GCA_002498375.1 Methanocorpusculum sp. UBA424 | reverse complement strand
TGATGCGATCATCGCAGAAATTATCGGCGTGGAAAATCCCCTCGGTCTCGCCGAAGTCGAGCTCGGGAAGCAGACCTACAAGACCTATGTCGGCTACTTCGACCCGAACACCTCCGAGATGAACGGCAAGGTTCAGGTCACGGCATATACCCGTGCTGAGTATGCCGCAGCAGTCACCGCCCTTACCGGCAGTGCGGATCTCAAGACCGCATTCGGGAACGGCGGGACGGCCGAGACCTCCGAGATCGGTACCGAAGCAACGTGGAACGTCCGCATTTCCGCGAAGCTCGGGACCGATACCTTCCAGATCAGTCTCAACCGCGATTCGATGACCGTGTCGGGCTATGCCGACGACGCCACCCTTGCAGCGGTCGATGCCTGGGCAGACACGAAGCCGGCTCTGAACTAATGGGAGGCAGGAGATGCAGATCTCCAGCCGGCTTAGGAAGCTCATCATGCTCTTCCTCGGGTTTCTCATCATGCTTTTTGGGAAGCTTGTAGAGGGTTGGGTTGGACGCTGAAAGCGAGGGTCGTAGACCCGAGTCGGAGAGCAAGCCGAAGGTTTGTGAACAAGCGGCCAACCTTAACTGAGCAAACCGATGGTTTGCGATTTTTTCTTGCAGGACAGAGGTGATTTCACCTCTTCCTGCTGGTTTTTTTCTTGTTTTCAAACTAACCCCGCAAAAAAAGAACATCCTTTTCAATGCATCCAAAATCAGAGGATGCCCCACCGCGGGCCGCTCCGCGTCGGAGTCGCGGCCCCGCACCCCGGATTATCTTGTAAATTCAAACCGATTCAAGCGTGTTTCGTCCACTTTTTGTCCAACCGGCTTCCGTAAGGATAAGAAGGATATTTTTGGTTATTTTTAGGGGGTGCGGGGACGCGACTTCGGCGCGGAGCGGCCCGCGGTGGAGATATCCTATTTTTTGATTCTGAAGATGGCATTTCTTTTTTTACGGAAGAATGCATCCGACTGCAGATATCAACCGCCGGATCGTACCCTCAAACAATACTCCTAAAACCCGCTTCTCTCAAGCTCGTCGCCGATTCTTGCGAGCAGCAGTTTATCCCCGTCAATTCGTGCAAGCTCCTCCGCGGTCGTAAGATCGATGATCGCCCCCTCGACCTCCCCCTCCTCGAGCCGGATCAGACCCCGGCCGAGATAGGCAAGCGCCGACCAGTGGGGATCCTCCTTGCCGGCGGCACGTAAAATCTCCTCGAAATCCTCCCGTGCTTTTTCAAGATCGCCCGACTGCAGAAAAAGATCCGCCCGGTTATACCGGATCGGATATGCGGAAGGGCTGCGGGAAAGGGCATTCGTGTAATCCGAGATCGCCTCGTCTGCAGCGCCGGTCTCCTGATAACAGACCCCCCGGTAATAATAATAATTCACATTCTCCGGATTTTCCCGCAGCGCATCCGTAAAGCAGCCTGCCGCCCCGGAAAAATCCCGGGCCGCAAACAAAACCAGGCCCTGCCGGAAAAGATCTTTGTCGTTATTCATATCTTCCAGCCGGACAGCACCCCGGCAGCGATCCGCCGGACAAACGGATTTTCATCATTGAGCATCGGCGAAATCACCGACTCGAGTTCCGTTGTTCCGCAGCGTCCAAGCGACTTGACCGCCATATACCGGACATGATCCTTCTCATCGGAAAGAAGCGGCGTCAAAAGCGGGATCCCTGCCGGCTCGGCCGTAAATCCGATGATCTTCGCCGCACGATATCTGAGCCGCCATTCCGGATCGGTCAGAAGAGAACGGACCGCCCCGATCGCCGCCGGACCCGCCGCCCCGAGCTTTTCCGCCGCGAGACGCCGGTCCTCCTTATCCTTTGAGCGAAGAAGGATAAGATACTCTGGAAGTATTGATGTCATACGTAGATTGTACGAATCAGATTATATTTCACACTTTCGATATTTATCATACGAAGTTACAGCCGCAGACTTCACTAATATTACGAGTGAGGATGATTAGTCATACTAATTTATGTGGATACATAACCTATCAGAAACATATGAGTGCAAAAGGTCTCCTGCTGGTCGGTCATGGGAGCCGGCTTCAGTATAACAAGGAGCTGATCACGACCACCGCCGAGATGATGAAGGAATACGGCGGCGAATATCTGATCAAATCCTGTTTCCTCGAATACAGTAATCCGACCGTTGCCGAAGGGCTCGACCTGATGCGCAGCGAGGATCTGGAGATTTTGATCGTCGTCCCGCTGTTTCTCGCAAAAGGGATCCATATCCTGCGCGACATTCCAAAGATCCTCGGGCTTGAACCCGGAAAAAAACGCGGGACCTTCACCCTATCTGACGGCCGGGTGATTCCTCTCGTCTATGCCGAACCGATCGGGATCGATCCGCTCTTAGCGGAACTGATGCTGAAAAATGCGGCCAGCGCCCTGGAAATTCCGGAGGGAGTATGAAAGTCCTCGTTCTCGACACGATCCACGGCGGAACGATCCTCGCAGAAGCCCTTCTTCGAAACGGCGACGATGTGGACGCCTTGGATGTCTACCGAGGCGTCGGTCTCACGCCCGAAGAAGCCGCATCCCGTCATTATGATCTGATCACATCCCCGGTCCATCTCGATCCGGCATATCCCCTCCTCAATACAACGACCCCGGTCATCTCCCACCATGAAATGACCCGCCGCCTCGCAGGCGGGCTTCCGCCGACGGTCATCGAAGTGACCGGCGCACGAGGAAAAACCACCACCTCGTTTGCGGTCGCTTCTCTTTTTACCACGAAAGGCGTGCTCCACACGAGCCGCGGCACGTATCTGTATCCGGACGGCACCTTTCTCTGGAAAAAGAGCATCACGCCCGCGTCGGTTCTTCTCGCCGCCGGGGGAGCGAAGACCCGACATGCGGAATGGCTCGTTGCCGAAGTCTCCGCAGGCGTCACCGGGATCGGGACGCTCGGCGTTCTCACCTCTGCCGACGATTATCCTATCGCCGCCGGAAAGAAGAGCGCTCTTGCGGCAAAACTCGAATCGCTTGCAAAATGCAAAACCGTGCTCGTACCGCGGGGCGTTCCCCTGCAGGACGGCTGGCATGTTATCGACGATCTCGTCTCCGTCGAAGGAGACGTTCTATCCTGGAACGGCGGATCGTTCAAAAACCCGCTTCTCGAACTCGCCGGATACCGCGAGCCGCTCAAATGCGCCGCGGCCGTCGGTCTTCTGCTTGGCCTGGATCCCGGCAGGCTTGCGGGATTCACCGCGATCGAAGGAAGAATGCAGTATTATCTCGAAGACGGCGTGCCGTTCCTCGACAATGCAAACAGCGGAACGACAAAGGCGACCACGCTCGATGCGGCCGCCTATCTCCGCCGGCTGGTCCCGGACAAAGAGATCGTTCTCGTGATCGGCGAGGAGCATAAGGCCGTCTGCGATGGATTTCAGAGTGACGCGATCCGTCAGACTATCGAGGAGATATCCCCGATCCAGACGATTTCCGTGAGCAAATCGGGCGGCCTGAACTTCGCGGCCTCCAAGGCGCAGGCTCTTTCGCTCGCAAAAGAACACAACGCGGCTGTCCTCCTCGCCGTAAAAACCTGGAGGTAATAATGCGTTACGTTCAGCCGCGTCCAAGCTCGATCGTTGCCGCCCTCTATACCCTTCGGGACCTGAATGTCGATCTCGCGATCCTCCATGGCCCGTCCGGGTGTTCATTCAAACACGCGAGACTCCTGGAGGAGGACGGGATCCGCGTTCTGACCACCTCGCTTGGGGACGAGGAGTTCATCTTCGGCGGGCAGAACATCCTCGAAGATGTGCTCCGGTATGCGGAAAAGGAGTTTTCCCCCCGCCGCATCGCCGTTGTCGGGACCTGTGTTTCGATGATCATCGGCGAGGATCTCGATGCCGCGATCGAAGCGTCCGGCATCACGACCCCGGCGATCGGAGTATCGATCCACGCAGGATTTCGCGAGAACATCGACGGCGTCATAGCCGCACTCGAGCCGGCGGCAAAGATCGGCTGGATATCAGAAGAGGAACTGATTCGGCAGAGAGGCGTTCTTGCCTCCGCGAACAGAACCGAGCGGGAACGCGGAGCTGCCTGCAAGACCTACATTGCCCCGTCCCGCGGTGATCTGAAACATGTCGCCGCCGCAAAACTCGCCGCCCTTCTTCGTTCCGGCAAAAAAGGCATGGCGATCATGAACGCAAAGAAGGAGACGGCCTACATGTTCGCGGATCATCTCTGCGCCGTGCATGAATGTGCGCCGGACGCGAACGTTACCTTTGTCGGAAATCTCGAAGCCCGCGGTCTGCCGAAAGTGAGAGGGGACGCCGCCATGATCCTTGCCGAACTGAACGAACACGGCATCTATCCCGAGCTCATCGGAGCGCTGGACGAGTACGGCGGAAACGGCCCGCGGATCGCGGAAAAGATCGCGGAAGTTCAGCCTGAATTCCTGTTACTCGTCGGTGTCCCCCACGCGGTTTCACCCGAAGCTCTTGCCGGGATCAAAGTATTCTCCGTCACAAACGGACCGCGGCAGGTGCTGCCCTTAAAAGAGCAGGGACATGCCCATGTCATGGTCGAGGTGGATCTCCATCCAAAGACGCTTGGCGTCCACGACATCGTCGAAAGCGAGTTCGGAGCCGTTCTGCGGAGCATGTGATGAAGTCTTTCCTGATTTCGGGAGACCGTTCCGGAGCCGGAAAAACCAGCATAACGCTCGGTCTCGCCGGTCTTCTTGCAAAGGACGCGGTCGTCCAGACCTACAAAGTGGCGATGGACTACATCGACACCTCCTATCTTTCAGGCGTCACCGGCCGGCCGTCCTACAATCTGGACACCTTCGTCCAGACCGATGAGGAACTCGCCGGTCTTTTCTCCTACGGGGCAAAAGGTGCCGACATCGGGATCGTCGAAGGGGTCCGCGGACTCTACGAGGGCCGCGATTCGTTCACCGACGTCGGCAGTACCGCCGCGATCGCCAAACGCTTTTCCCTCCCAACGATCCTCGTGATCGATGCACGCAGCATCACCAGGTCTGCGGCCGCTCTCGTAAAGGGGTTCCAGGCGTTCGATCCCGACGTCAGGATCAAAGGCGTGATCCTCAACAACACCGGCGGCGGACATCACGTGACCAAAGCGACCGAGGCGATAGAATATTACTGCGGGATCCCCGTTCTCGGCGCAGTCCCCAGAAGCCCGGAGATGGATCTGTCCATGCGGCATCTCGGCCTCGTTCCGTTCGTTGAGGGGATGCGGGACCCGGGTTTTGCAAAGACGATCGAAGGGATCATCCGGCATGTCGGCGCCCACGTGGATCTCGACGCGATAAAAGCCCTCGCAGAAGACGTTACGCCTCAGCCGAATCAGGTCACCGGATCGCTTGCCTCCCGGCCGGCGGCATCGCGAAGGATCGCGGTCGCGTTTGACGAGGCGTTCACTTTTTACTACGGCGAACTTGAGGCGGTTCTGCAAAGTCAGGGCTGCGGTGTCGTGAGATTCAGCCCGCTCCATGACGTTCTGCCTGAGGCCGACGGGTATATCTTCGGCGGCGGATACCCGGAAATGTTTGCAGAGGAGCTTTCGAGAAACACCGCGATGCGGGAGGCGGTCCATGCAAAAGCAAAAGACGGAGTCCCCATCTATGCCGAGTGCGGCGGTCTGATGTACCTCACCCGATCCATCACCCTGAAAAAAGGCTGGATGGGAAGGAGCGAGGACGCAGCGTATCCTATGTGCGGGGTCTTTTCCGGCGACACCGTGATGCCTGCCGGAAAAACCCTTCGATATGTGGAAGGGACCGCTGTTCTGGCCGGAAAAACGTATCCGTTTAAGGGACACGAGTTCCATTACAGCGGGGTTATGATGGATCCGGGCACCCGATTCACCTACACGCTTTCGCGGGGAACCGGCATCATCGACGGAAAGGACGGCGTCGTTTTCAACAATGCGCTCGGCTCCTACACCCATCTTATGCCTGTCTCGGCGAAAGGCATCTTAGCGGAGATATTCGGGGAAGAGCGTGGAAAACAGTACATTAAAGCAGATTCCCCGCAGACGTTATAGTATGATTCCTCTCTTCCTCGACCTTTCGGCATCCCGTGTCCTCGTGTTCGGCGCAGGAAGCGTGGGTATTCGAAAAGCCCGCCATTTCACCTCGGCCGCCAGAATGACCATCGTTGCCGAAGATCTCTCTCCCGAGGTCTTTGCCTTTAAAAACGCATCCATCAAACAGCAGGCGATCGAAGATATGGAGATCGAGGATCTCGAAAAGCTGATCGGCCGCCACGACATCGTGATTGCCGCCCTTTCGGATGAAAAAGAGAACGAGCGGCTCTGCAGTCTCGCAAAAGCCGCCGGAAAGCTCTACAACAATGCGACCGGAGAGGGAAACATCCGCATCCCGTCGGTTGTTTCCGGGGCAGAGTATCAGATCGCCGTCACGACCGAAAAATCGGCCCCGGCGGTCCCGGCATTTATCCGGTCCTATCTGGAGGAAAACCTTCCCTGGCTGGACAACATGGTGCTTCTCCAGAACGCCCTTCGCGAAGAGCTGAAAACAACGATCCCCGACCAGGCACGCCGGGCAGAGATCCTCCGGGCCGTGATCGGCGATGCGGAGATACAAAACGCCTGCATATCCGGCGTTCCCTCAACCGAGATCTGTAAAAAATATCTATGACCCGCACACTTCTTACCGACATCGCGGTGGCAACCGCAGATCACAGTAAATACGGCGAGGAGGTACTCGGCCTTTTCAGGTTCAAAGACGAGCCCGCCTTTTTCGAGAAAGCCGCCAAAATCTTTCCCGGCGTGGTCCTTCTTGAGACCTGCAACAGGGTCGAGATCCTTGTACACGGGAGCGCAAAGCAGCTCCGGGACTTCCTCCACGGCGAACAGAGGTTCGGGTTCGATATCCTCGAAGGCGAAGCTGCCCTCATGCATCTCCTGGAACTCGCCGCCGGAACGAAGTCGATGATCATCGGCGAGGATCAGATCCTCGGACAGATGCGGCGCTCGCTTTTACTTGCCGAGTCGCACGACACTAACGACGTCATCACCGATGTCTGTCTGAACACCGCGATCCGGGAAGGCGTGTCGATCCGGCAGAAGACCTCCATCAACAAAGGGGCGGTATCCATAGGATCGGCCGCGGTTCTGCTCGCCGAGGAGCTGATGGGCGATCTCGACGGAAAAAACATCCTGGTCGTCGGCGGCGGCGAGATGGGGACCCTGGTCGCCCGCGCCCTCTGCGAAAAGAATCTCCGGGCGATCTATGTCACCAACCGGTCCTTTGACCGGGCCGTCCTTCTCGCAGAGGAGATCAAAGGACGGGCGATGCGGCTCGATCAACTGTATCCCTGCATCGCTCTTTCGGATGTCGTGATCTCCTGCACGGGAGCTCCGCATTTGATCATCCATGCGGACGAACTTGCCGAAACGATGAACGAGAGGTTCTGGCCGCTCGATCCCGAGCCGCGGCATCTTCTTTTGATCGACATCGCCCAGCCGCGGGACATCGACGACGCCTGCCGGGACGTTCCCGGCGTCTCGCTGAAAACACTCGACGATCTGAAAAGCATCTCGGAAAAGAATCTTGCCGCACGAAAGACCGAGTGCGAGCATGCGGACGTTCTCGTGCGTGCCGCTCTCCCGGAGTTCATCAAGGCATTCAACCGTGCGGCATCCGGCGATCTCACAAAGAGCCTCTACACGTGGGCGGAGGAGATCCGTCAGCGTGAAAAAAACAAGGCCCTCTCCCGCCTTAGGGACGCCGATCCCTATCTTGAATCGGTGATCGACGATCTGACGAGCGCTCTTACGAAAAAACTGCTCGAGGATGCGGCGAAAAGCATCCGGGCGAGCGCAGAATGTACCGACACACAGACCGCAGAAATCCTCCTTAAAGCAATAATTTCAGGTGAAGTATCATGTATCCGCAGATCAGAATGAGAAGACTCCGGCAGAATATCCTTCAGCCGATGTTCAGGGAAACGAGACTCGTAAAAGATGAACTGATCATGCCGCTCTTTTTCGACGAGAACGCGGTAAAGCCGGTTCCGATCGCCTCCATGCCCGGTCAGTTCCGCTATCCCCTCTCCTGTGCCGAAGAGGTCGCAGAGGAGATGAAGGCCGCGGGTATTCGCGCCGTTCTTCTGTTCGGGATCCCTAAATGCAAGGACACCGAAGCGTCGGGCGCATTTGCCGAAAACGGCGTCGTTCAGGAAGCAACCAGACGGATCAAAGCCGCGGCTCCCGATCTCGTAGTCATCACCGACACCTGCGCCTGTGAGTACACCTCGCACGGACACTGCGGGATCTTATGCGGAAAAGAGCTCGACAACGACGCTTCGCTTCTCCTGATGGAGAAGATCGCGGTCAGTCAGGCGGCTGCCGGAGCAGATATGATCGCCCCGTCCTGCATGCTGGACGGGCAGGTACTCGCGATCCGCGAAGCTTTAGACGAAGCGGGTTTTTCAAACACCCCGATCATGTCCTACTCGACCAAATTCGCGTCCGCCCTTTACGGCCCGTTCCGTGAAGCCGCCGACTCGGGCTTCTCGTTTGGAGACCGGACCAGTTATCAGATGAGCCCGGCAAACCGCAGGGAGGCGATCCGTGAATCCTATCTTGACGAGATGGAGGGAGCCGACATCCTGATGGTAAAACCCGCAGGATTCTATCTCGACATCCTGCGTGATGTGCGGGAGTCGACCGATCTGCCGGTCGCGGCCTATCAGGTATCAGGCGAGTATGCGATGATCAAAGCTGCAGGCCAGAACGGCTGGATCGATGAAAAGAAGATCATGATGGAGTCGCTTCTTGCGATCAAACGGGCAGGGGCCGACTTGATCATCACCTATTTTGCAAAAGAGGCCGCGGAGATGCTGCCATGAAAAGTGAAGAGTTATTTACCACAGCAAAGACCTGCCTTCCGGGCGGGGTCTCTAGTCCGGTGCGTGCAATAAAACCGTATCCGTTTTATGTAAAATCCGCGAGCGGAGCAGTCCTCAAAACAGAAGACGGGGAATCACTCGTTGACTGCTGCATGGGATACGGCCCCCTGCTTCTCGGTCACGCGAATCCTGTGATCCAAAAGGCGATCGAGGCACAGCTCGACGCCGGCTGGCTCTACGGCACGCCGACGAAGTTCGAGATCGACCTTGCGCAGAGGATCATCCGGGATCACGACTCGATCGAGATGCTCAGATGCGTCTCGACCGGTCTCGAGGCCACGCTTGCCGCGATCCGGCTTGCCCGCGGCTTTACCGGGAAATGCGGGATCGTGAAGCTCGAAGGCGGGTTCCACGGAGCCCATGACGCGGTGTTGATCGCCGCAGGAAGCGGGGCGACCACGCACGGCACGCCTGATTCGCTCGGCGTCCCCCCGTCCTTTGCGGCCCAGACGCGTCAGGTTCCGTATAACGACACGGAAGCGCTCGAAGAGCTGCTTTCAAAGGACAAAGAGATCGCCGCATTCATCCTCGAACCGGTGATGGGAAACGTCGGCCCGATCCTCCCGGACGACGGCTATCTTGCCGCGGTCCGTGAGATCACAGCGGCCCATGATGTTCTTCTCATCTTCGACGAGGTCATCACCGGATACCGGCTCGGCATCGGCGGAGCACAGAAAAAATACGGCATAAAACCCGACCTCACCACGCTCGGCAAGATCACCGGCGGCGGTCTGCCGATCGGCGTTTTCGGCGGCAGACGCGACATCATGGAACTCATTTCCCCGTCGGGCGGCGTCTACAACGCCGGAACCTTCAACGGCAATCCCCTTTCGATGGCCGCAGGTATCGCGACAAACGTCTACCTCCATGAAAATGAGGGTCTGTATGCAAAGCTCGATGAAAAGACCCGGGCGATCGAGGAGTCGCTGCCGGCGAAGGCTTCCGGCTCGTTTGTGAGACTTGGATCACTCTTCAAGTACTTCTTCAGAAGCACGGCTCCAGGAAACTATCTCGAGGCAAAGCAGTCGGACACCGCCGCTTTCCGCGTCTTCTTCGAAAAAGCGCTCAAGAGCGGCGTGTTCATCCCGCCTTCGCAGTTTGAGACCAACTTCATCTCGACCGCCCACGACGCATCCTCGATGGAAAAAATCATCTCGGTATATCAGCATGTCTAAAATACGGATCGGAACAAGGGGCAGCAAACTTGCTCTTGCCCAGACAGAAAAAGTCATCGGCCTTCTTGCAGAGAACGGTATCGAAGCTGAGTATGTTATCATCAAAACGACCGGCGACAACATCACCGACCGCGGTCTTCATCAGATCGGCGGGTTCGGGATGTTCGTGCGGGAACTGGACAATGCGATCCTCCGCGGCGAGATCGACTGCGCTGTTCACAGTATGAAAGATATCCCCGCCGAACGACCGAAAGGTCTTCTCACGGTCGCCGTTTTGAAACGGGATCCGCCGTATGATTATCTGGTGATGAACGGGACGATGGAGGATCTGCTGGTGATCGGGACCTCGAGTCTGCGCAGAAAAGCCCAGCTCCTCAGATATTATGCCAACTGCCCGGGAATCAGGATCGAAATGCTGCGCGGGAATCTGGATACACGGCTTAGCAAACTCGATGACGGCCTGTATGACGGGATCGTGGTCGCAGAAGCGGGCCTTAAGCGGCTCGACTATAAGCGAAACGGGTTCAGGATGCCGGTCGATATGTTCGTTCCGGCGGCAAATCAGGGTACGGTCGCGGTCGTCAGCCGGGACACGCCCGAACTTCGGGCGGCATTTGCTCCCTTGAACGATCCGCAGTCGGCTCTGGACTGCGCGATCGAGCGGATCGTGATGGAAGAGGTCGGCGGCGGATGCTTTACCCCGATGGGGATCTTCTGCGAGAACCAGCATCTCACGGCCGAGGTCCTTTCACTTGACGGGACCCGTGCCGAGCGGATCACGGCGGATGTGATCGATCTTGAGGGAGCGAGACTTGCCGGGATCAGACTCAGGACCGTTGCCGCCGAACTGATCGCCGAGGCGAAGCTTGCTCTCGGCGAATCGGTCGAACCGGTCAAAAAACCCGGGAAGGTGTATCTCGTGGGATCAGGTCCGGGGGGCCTTGGTCTTCTGACGTTCCGTGCCCGCGAGGTGATCGATTCGGCGGATGTGATCATGTATGATCAGCTGCCGGGTGATGAGATCATCGCCTCTCTGCCGGGACGTGCGGAGAAGATCGATGTCGGGAAATACGGCGGTCATCACACGATGAAGCAGGAGGATATCGAGAAGCTGCTCGTCGAAAAGGCGCAGGCAGGCGGGATCATCGTCCGGCTGAAGGGCGGCGATCCGTTTTTGTTCGGCCGCGGCGGCGAGGAGATGGAGGTTCTGCGCGAGCACAACATCCCCTGCGAGGCGATCCCGGGGGTCACGAGCGGTATCGCGGTCCCGGAATGCGTCGGGATCCCGGTCACCCACCGGGATTTTGCAAGCCAGGTGACCTTTGTCACTGGCCACGAGAATCCTGAAAAAGAGGTCTCGTCGATCGACTGGACGTGGCTGGCCGGAAGTCCCGGAACGATCGTGATCTACATGGGCGTGAAAAATCTCGGCAGGATCGCAGAACTTCTGATCGAAAACGGCCGTGATCCGCAGACGAAGATCGCGGTGATCGAACGGGGATTCCGCCCCGATCAGCGGGTGACCTGCGCGACGCTGGCGGATATCGGCGAGGTCGCAAAGCGGGTCGGGATGAAGCCGCCGGCGATCATCGTGATCGGCGAAGTGGTCGGGCTGTATAAAGAAGAATAAAAATCCGTTTCACTCTTTTTATTGGTCGTTATACGTAAAACCCGGATCGGTGATCCGAAAAGAAAAATGGATTTATTCCATGTGGATGGCGCTTTCGGGGCACTCGTCCACACAGGTTTCGCAGTCAACACAGTCGTCGACGCTGATTACCGCCTTGTCATCGACAAGTTCGATCGCTGCTGACGGGCAGATGTCCACACAGGTCGCACATCCGGTACATTTTTCTTTATTAACTACTGCTGGCATTTTTGGATTTACCTCGTATAATTACAGTATTTCTTATCCGAAGGGGAAATACATTTCGAGTTGTTGGAGAGGGGGGTCGTTTCCCGCCGGTATTCAAAACAGCTGGATAAAAAAAAAGATTTGAATGGGGAAAGATATGGATATCGAAAAAAAGAAGTCCCGGGTTATAACCCGAGAACCTCTTTCATAGTATATACGCCCGGTTTCGCAGTGGGCACCCATCCCGCCGCACGGATAGCTCCTCGTGCGAATACTGCTCTATCGTAGGCACGGTGCTTCAGCTCGATCGTCTCGTAGTTCTGATGGAACTGGACCGTGTGGTCGCCGACCACATCGCCGCCGCGGATCACATGCACGCCGATCTCGTTTTTCCGCTCGGTCATACCCTCGCGTCCGTACATCTCCTCGCGTTTGCCGACCTCTTCCTGGATCACTTTCAGGATCGTCTTCGCCGTTCCGCTCGGTGCATCCTTCTTGTGCCGGTGGTGGGCCTCGATCACTTCGATATCGTAATCGCCCAGACGCGATGCCGCATCGCGGACAAGTTCCCAGAAAATGTTCACGCCGACGCTGAAGTTGGTCGTTTTAACGACCGGGACATTCTTTATCGCGTCAAGCAGCTCGGCATCCTGCTCCGGGGTGAAACCGGTCGTGCCGATCACTAAAGCCACGCCTTTTTTCGCAGCGATCTTTGCATTGATCATCGTCGCCGCTGCAATGGTGAAGTCGATTATCACATCGGGTTTGACCTCATCGATGAACGCGGCAAGCTTCTCGGATGGAACAACCGGTTTTCCAAGCACCGTCCCGTCCCGGATATCCACGCCGCCGACGAACTCCAGCTCTGGGTTCTCGATCACCATGTTTGCGATCATGGTTCCCATTCTGCCGAGTGCGCCGCAGATGATGACCTTAGTCATAGCGGGAAAGCACCTCGCGAAGTACTGCTGTGTTCTGCTCACCAAGCGAATCCAAGGGAAGTCTGACATTGCCTGACTTGATCAGACCGCGGATCTCTGCGGCACGCTTGACCGGCACCGGGTTCACTTCCATAAAGAGCGCCTTGGAAAGTTCCATCAGCTCGTAATGCTTCTTCATCGCCGCCTTGACGTCGGATCTTCTGAACAGATCGTACATCTCGACCATGCGCTTGGGCTCGATGTTTGCCGTAACGGAAATACAGCCGTGGCCGCCGACCGAAAGGACCGGAAGCGTCAGCGAGTCGTCGCCTGATGTGAGGATGAACGGATACTCGCGGTCGAGATCCTGAGTGCCCTGAATGATCGCCATCATCTGGTCAAGATTTCCGCTGGCTTCCTTAATGGCGACCAGATTTGGAATCGTCTCCACCATCTCAATGATCAGATCGGCAGGCAGGTTCTGACCGGTACGTCCCGGGATGTTGTAGACGATCACCGGAAGGCCGATGTCGGCGACCTTTCGGTAGTGCTTCAAAAGACCGGATCTGTTCGGCTTGTTGTAATACGGGCTGATCAGAAGTACACCGTCTGCTCCGGACATCTTGGCAGCGCGGGTCATCAGAAGAGCTTCTTCCGTATTGTTCGAACCGGTTCCTGCGATGGCAGGAATACGGTTGCTCGCAGCAGAAACGGTTTCCTCAATGACACGGATATGCTCGGCATGTGTCATCGTTGCCGATTCACCGGTCGAACCGCATGCAAGCAGCCCGTGAACACCTCCGCGGATGACATGCTCGATGCAGTTTCTCAAACCGTCAATGTCGAGCGACTGGGACGCATCTTCATTGAACGGTGTGATGAGTGCAGGAATTACACCTTCAAACATAGTACATTACCTTTTGGTTGAACGAGATGATGTATTTTGCGCAGTCAGGGCAGTCTCTTTTAGGACATACACATCTTTTGCCCGCCTCCTGCACGAAAAGATATTTTGTTCCGCGGTCAATGTACCATGAATGGAAGATGTCTATATCGCCCGGGCCGGGGCACACTCACAGGATCGGAACACCGCAAACAAGATCAAGGCACTGTGTATGGCGGCAGGCCTTGAGAACATGGTGAACCACGGGGATCTGACCGCGGTCAAGGTCCACTTCGGCGAACGGGGAAACGACGCGTTCGTAAATCCGCTCCATGTCGCTTCGGTCGTGAAGGAGATCGAGGCGATCGGCGCGAAACCTTTTCTTACCGATACCAATACCCTCTACCTCGGCGGCCGGAGGAACACCGTTGATCATGCAAAAACCGCGGCGATGCACGGATTCTGCTATCCGGTTTTCGACTGTCCGGTGATCATCGCCGACGGACTCCGCGGACAGAGCTTCACGCCCGTGGAGGTGTATGGAAAACACTTCGATTCGGTCAAAATTGCGTCCGATATTGTTTCTGCAGACAGTATGGTGGTCGTGTCCCACTTCAAAGGTCATGAGGCCGCGGGATTTGGGGGAGCATTGAAAAATCTCGGCATGGGCTGCGCCTCAAACGAGGGAAAACGCGAGCAGCACACGACCCGGCCGATGATTCTGGAGGAAAAGTGTATTGTCTGCGGAGCCTGTATGAATGCCTGCCCCGAGTTCTGCATCAGCATTGCCGGCAAAGCGGTCTCTATCGATCTTGACCACTGTATAGGCTGTCTGATGTGCATGAACACCTGTCCGGAACATGCGATCGATCTCGACTGGCAGGATGACGGCGTCGTGTTCGTCGAACGGATGATCGAGTACGCGGCAGGAGCAGTCGGCAATAAAACCGGGAAGGCCTTTTACATCAACTTCCTGACAAACATCACGCCGCACTGTGATTGTACGCCGTGGAACGACATCCCGTTCGTTCCCGACATCGGCATTCTTGCATCTACCGATCCGGTCGCGCTGGACAAAGCCTGTTTCGATCTCGTGAACGGCGAAGAGGGGGTCTTCGGGAGCCTTCTGCCGGATCATCATCAGGCGGGAGAGGAGAAGTTTACCCGCGTCTGGCCGGGAACCAGCCCGGAACTGCAGATATCCTATGCAGAAGAGATGGGGCTTGGCCGGGCTGAGTATCGTCTGGTCGAGATTTAATTCTTTTTTTCGCGTACTTAACTGCGGTGATTTTTACACATAATCTTATCTGCATCAAAAATAAACCTTAAAAATACCTATGGACATCCGGATCCGACGTCTCATTTTCGCCCTTGTCGTTACGGCACTGCTGCTTGGATGGCCGTATATTCCATATTTGGGTCTGGTGGCCCTCGTCTTTGCCGCCGTTCTCTATTTTGTGGAAAAAAGCCGGTATTTTGCGATCGGCGTAGGTGTCCTCGCCGTATTATACCAGGCCGGTCTGATACCTGTGTCGGCCCTGATCGGCCCTCTGATGATGATCGTCTGGGGAGAATACCTGCTCAAGATTTTCAAAAACCTAGGTCATCAGGGAGTTCTTTATACGATAGGGTCGTCCGCAGCTCTTTTAGCGACGATGCTCTACACAAACGAGTATCAGCCGCTTGTGGGCATCATCGCCGTGATCGTTCTTTTGATGCTCCGAAGCATCTTGAAAGACCGCGAGGACGGCTCGATGATCGGCCTTCTCGGGGTCGCGATGACCATCACCCTGTTTAAGGATCTGGAGTTCTTCGTCGATTACCAGACGCTCGTCTTCGCGGTCGTTTTGTGTGCGGCGTTCGGCTACTTTGCCTACCGGGCAAAGACGATCGATATCAGCGGCGTCTTTACGGCGGTGCTGTTCGGCGTGATCCTCATCACCTTTGCCGGCGTGAACTGGTTTTTCATCGTGATGCTGTTTTTCATCCTCGGATCGCTCTTCACCAAGTTCCGGTATGCGGAAAAGGAGTTTTTAGGGGTGGCCGAGGGAAAGAAAGGCCGGAGAGGATACATGAATGCATTCGCGAACGCCGGGGTAGGGGTCTGCGGCGCCGTACTGTACGGGATCACCGGGGATGTTATTTTCATCGCCCTGTTTATCGGTTCTATTGCCACAGCGACCGGCGACACGCTTGCAAGCGAGATCGGCGTTACGGGAGGCACGCCAAGGATGATCACGACGCTGCGTCCGGTCCCGCCGGGAACGAACGGCGGAGTTACCGGGATCGGAGAACTTGCCAGCCTGTTTGGGGCGTCCGTCATCTGTCTGCTTGCATTCGTCCTCGGGGTTGCCCCCTGGTATGTCTGTCTGATCGGCGTTGCGGCAGGCTTTATCGGAACGAATCTTGACAGTCTTTACGGTGCTGTAATCGAAAACAAGGGTTTTATCGGAAATTCGGGAACCAATCTCCTCGCCACATTATCGGGCGGGATTTTGGCCCTTCTTATCTGTCTGGCTCTGGTCGCGGCAGGCCTCGTCTGAGTTATCTCTCAAAAAGATCGCCGCCGTGGGCATCTATCCCGACGACGACCGGCAGGTCGGTGAGGATGATCTCCCAGATCCCTTCGGCCATACCCAACTCAGAATAATGACAGCCGGCAAGCTCCATGCATGAAGCGGCGAGAGCAGCGCATCCTCCCGTGAAGGCAAAATAGACTGCCCTTCCGCGAAGTTCCTCGCGGACTTTTGCCGACATTCCGCCTTTGCCGATCAGGCCGCGAATGCCTGCATCGAGCATGAACTTTGTGAGATTATTCATTCGTGCGGATGTGGTCGGGCCGGCGGCGACGACTTTATTTTGTGCTTCGTCGATGACGGGGCCGCAGTGATAGATTACCGCTCCTTTCGGATCGAAGGGGAAGCCCTTTTCGCGTATTTTCAGGTGGGCTTCATCCCGTGCGGTGTAGATGGTCCCGGAAAGAAGGACCCGGTCGCCGGCACGGAGGTCGAGCACCTCGTCGCCGAGGGGAGTCGTCAGCCGGATCATAGTTTCACCTCGACGACGCCGCGTCTTGAACACCAGCACTGGATATTTACGGCGACGGGAAGCGATGCCGTGTGGCATGCCCCTTCTTTTACCTTGACGGCAAGACAGGTCGTGTCGCCGCCAAGTCCCATAACACCGATGCCGAGCTGGTTGATCGAATCACAGATCTCCTGCTCGAAGGAGGTCATGCTGTTTATCGGCGAGAGGAGCGCCTCTTTTGCAAAGGATGCGGCCGAGTCGAAGGTTCCGCCGATCCCGACCCCCACGACTATCGGAGGACACGGACGGGAGCCCGCATCTTTGACGACCGAGGTCACGAACTCCGGGATCTTGGAGATCTCGGAAGGGAGCATCATTCTGATCTGGGACATGTTTTCCGATCCGGCCCCTTTGGGGAATACGGTGACCTGGAGTGTATCGCCCGGAAGGATATGAACTGCCGGGATCCCCGCCCCGGTGTTGTCGCCCGAATTTTTCCGGGTGAGGGGATGGACCGCGTTTGGCCGGAGAGGGACGGATTTGGTTGCCCGGCGGATCCCTTCGCTTACGGCGTCGTAGAGCTTTGTCGTCAGCGGAACGGTTTCGGGAATGGTCAGATAGATGACGAGGATCCCTGTGTCCTGACAAATGGGTATGTTTTTCTCCCGGGCGATCTGGAGATTGGCGAAGATATTTTCAAACTCGCCGCGAGCGGTCGGGTTGGTTTCTTTATTGTATGCAGTATGCAGTGCTTCCTCCACGTCGGGCGGAAGGATCGTCTCGGCCTGGTGAATTGCCTCTTCCACGGCGGATGCAAGACGGTTGTAGAGGGGGTCCATGGTATATCTGTTTAGATGAGATAGGGATTAATGGTTTTCATTAAAAAAGACGGCGGGAGAGCGGTCCAATGGAGATGCCGTATGAGAGGGTGTGAATGGTATCAAGGAACGGTTCCCTCCAATTCTTTGGAGAACTATAATAACCGCTCAGATCAATTAACGATTATTGAATTATTTGTAGTGAGAGAAGCATATGTTAGTTACATTTAACCCCATCGGAACGGTAAAAATCGAAGACGGCCGGTATTACATTGAGCTGAAAGAAAAATTCTTTGAAGCGACTCTGGGACTGGATGAGTTCAGCCATATTAAGGTGATATGGTGGTTCAATTTGTATGACAGCGAAGAGTCCAGAAACTACTTTGTTATGGACAAACCGTACACAAACGGCCCGGAGAAGGTGGGAGTGCTGGCAAGCAGGTCCCCGATCCGGCCAAATCCGATAGCCGTGACCGTGTCTCCTCTCGCTGCTGTTGACAAAGAGAAGCACCGGCTTGAACTTGGCTATATCGACGCGGAAGACGGCACGCCCGTGCTGGATATCAAACCATACCACCCGTCCGAAGATAAAGTGAGAGATGTCGTTATGCCGGCCTGGTGCAGACACTGGCCTGACTGTATCGAAGCAAACGAAGGATTTGACTGGAGTAAGGAGTTCAATTTCCCGACCGAGTGAAGATCCGAAAAAACGCAGATTATCTACTATGAGTTACTCGATCGATTTGACCGGGATATCCCTGCAAAGCTATCAGGAGATACTGAAAAAACAGAATCTGCTGCCGAGCCGCAGGATCCTTCGGGATGATTCTGAGACAAACTTTCAGCGGATAGCCGATGCCGGAAAACTCCTCGGGCAGCTGTCCGCCGTCAATGCAGACGGACGGTATTACCATGCCAAACTTGGAAAAAAGGATATGCAGTTCGTGATCGACTTTGCCGTTCTTCTAAGAGATCTCGAATAGGAGTTATGCGGTGCGATCTTAACCGAAAAAAACTGAAGTTCTTATGAGATGTACTTCGATTTCGTGTGCGACATTAATATGAGTGTATGAGATTAAAGAACCGCGAATCTCCGCGAATTCTCGCGAATCGCATTTTCCTTACGTTCGGGTGCTCTGCTCCGGCTGATCGCCTACGCAGAAATCGCACCCTCTCTTGAAAAATGCTATCAGAAAAACCCGCGTGCGGGTTTTTCTATTGCTTCATTATTTTTTAAATTACATATAAAGAGAAATTTACGGAGAGAAAAACCGGCACGCCGGTTTTTCCCCAGCATTTTTCCAGACGGCGTGCGATTCCTGCGTAGGCGATCAGCCGGAGCAGAGCACGACGGTGCAAGAAAAATGCGATTCGCGAGAATTCGCGGAGATTCGCGGTTCAATAATCTCTTGTGTCCACACTCAGTAATACCCTTCACGAATTGGATTGAGGATAATCCCGCATAAGTTCTACTAATAATAGTTGATCCGGGAAAAAGGGATAACGAACTTCATACGAACCGTTGAGAGATAGATATCGGCAATAGGAAATACTGGATCCTCGAAGCTCTGGAAATGTTTGCCGGGAAACAGCCTGAGTACTTCGCGGTTCGATATCATCACAAGTCAGCGATAATCCCCTGCAGAATACCGAAGTTGAACCAGAAAAATTCAAAAAATAAGGATAAAAGAATTTTACAGGATCTTTGAGGTGATCGTCATGAAGACCGGGCCGCGAAGATCGAGTTTCTTTTTATTGTCGGTGATGTACCGCATGACGTACTCCTCGATTTTCAGATTCACGTCGCTTGGATGCTTCGACATTTTGACCTGGACGCTTGTCCCTTCGCCGACTCTTGCCGCCTCCTCGATGCGGGCGAGCGCGAGATTTGCCGTCGAGTAAAGGAAGGAGATACCGACCGGGACCCCTTCGGCTTTGACGTCGGCGAACTTTTCGGTATCCGGCACGCCGAGAATTGCTCCGTTTCTCACATAGACCTCGTTTTGTGCGGCGGGGCCGAGAAGACTCGTGTTCTCTTCCGGCTCTTCGACGGTGATCTCCACCTGATGACCGAACAGCTCGCCTTTCCATGCGGAGAATGAACACGGCGAGCGTTCAGCCGCGTGGGCAGCGGCTGTCTCCATCACGGCACGCACCGCGCGGCGGCCTTCGGCCGTCTGAGGCTCCTCTCGTAATCCGATGCCTTTCGTCAGATCCGTGTCCGAATACACCGGGGGATACAGCTGGGCAAACGAGAGTTTTCGTACATCCTCCGCCTGGGTTAAGACCATCGCAAGACGCTCGACACCCATGCCGAGGTTCATGACCGGGACACCTACTCCGTATTCAGCGAGAGCTGCCGGCGAGTAGATACCGAACGTAGCCACCTCGACCCAGCCGTGGACCGGGTGTTTCCCGTACACTTCGGTCTGCGTCTCGGGCATGTAGTACTTCGAGCGCTTCTCATCCGGCTGGAATCTGAACTCGGTAAATCCGAACGCTGAAAGAAGACCTTCGGCGACCGCCTTTCCTTCTTCGACCGTCACATCTTCTCCGGCGACGATACAGGATGCCGAGTGATAGGTTCGGAGATGGGTCGCATCCTCCTCCTGCTCGCGGCGGAAACACCGGTCGACCGAGAACATGCGGATAGGCATCGGCTTTTTGTCCCACATCTGGGCAAGCGAGATGAACCAGCCGCTGGTCATATGGGAACGAAGCGTCGTTCTTGACGACTCCGGGGCGAGCTCCTTGAATTCGGGGAAGACCGTATCGAGAATGTGAACGACCACACCGTCGTCCACGCCCAAAGCGACCGACATCTCGTGCGTGAGATCGTCGCCGTCGAATTTGCCTTTTTTATAGGCATGCAGACACTTCATCAGCTTCTCTTCCGTTCCTTCGGCGAGAGGCTTCTCAATGATTTCGGCAATCGCATCCAGCCGTTCCCGGGAGATCCCTACATTCGGACGGGGAAGCCCGCCCACATAGTAGACGCGGTCCAAAACCGCGGCGGCTTCCGGACCGAACTGACGATAGACGTCCTGTTCATCGATGAACACGGGGACCATTGCCTCATCGAATCCCATCGACATATAGGCGGCCCGAAGACGGGCGATCGTGTCGAAGATCGGGTGCACTTTTGCTCGGCGATACGCATAACGCGGATAAATCTTTGATGATTCCGGCGGGGTTATGACCGACGGGCCGGCATGCCAGGCACCCTCGAAATCGGTTTTTCTGCGTTCCTTGAATTCCTCAATATCGAATTTCATGATTTTCTCTTCAGACAAACAACGCGGCTCGGCACGTTTTCATCCATAATCTCATAATTGCAGAGTTGGGCAACTCCTGCGGCGAAACGACGAATGGTTTCCATGTCAGGGACATGCATTTCTGTTAATCTCATTCGACTGTATCCCAAATACATGTATCCCTTTACTTCAACAAAGAGGGGCTGTGCCTCTTCGATAATTTTGGCAAAACCTTCCTCATCAGTATCATTATACCCGTTGACGAGGGTGATCCTGACCGCCGTTCTGATCCCTTCCTCCTCTTTTTGTCTGAGAAGCGAAAGAGACGTCCGGATATTCCCCCACATGGCCGCCGGATCGCCGATCGGACGACATATCTTTTCATAAGAGGATACATCCACGGCATCCAGCGAAAGATACAGCTGGGTCGGGCGGATCCTTTCGATCACGGAAGGCATCGTTCCGTTCGAAACCACGAACACGCTGTTTTTCGGATCTTCTCTGAGAAGATCGATGAGTTCGGGCAGTTTCGAGTAAAGGGTCGGCTCGCCGGAGAGAGAGAGCGCATACTGGGTCGGGTGTTCTGTGGCTTCCTCCCACCTCGCCGGATCGGTGTAGGGTTTGTCGCCGGAGAGTCCTTTCTTCTGCATCTTTGGAATAGCTGCGACGATCTTTTCCGGAGAAAGCTCCGTCTCGGACAGGATCTCATGCTCCATAGACCGCCAGCAGAAAAGACACCGCTGATTGCAGCGTAAAGTCGGGGTCATCTGGACGCATTTCCAGGTGTCGATCCCGTAGAACTGGTGTTTATAGCAGGATTCTCCGCCGCGGAGAGCGCGTTTGCACCACATGCATGGTTTTACGGCGGCGGACGCGCCTTCGGCTATGAAGTTGTATCCCTGACGGTGAAGAGACGTTTTCGGGGTTTTTGACGGGGAGCGTTTTCTCGACATGCCGATTAACGTCTGGGCACGTATTCATCGAATAGATCGCGTGCCGCAAACAGTTCCTCAACGGTCGGATCGGTCAGGATACAGTTATCGGCAGCCAGATCGCCGAGAACCGCACAGGAGAACCCTTCCTCCTTGAATCCCTCGACAACGGCATACTCATACCCCATCCAGGCATAAAAATCGAGAACAAGATAGACGTCAGTACCCCGCAGGGTCAGCACGGTTTTTTCCGCATCGATGCCCGCACCGCAGCTTGCTCCCGCCTCAAAATGCACCGTCGTATCTTTTCCCGGCGGCAGTTCCCAGATATGATGGCCCATATGTTTTATGGTACATACCGTGCCCACGTTCGCGAGAAGCGGAACGAGCTTTGTAACGAGGGTGGTTTTTCCAGAATTCGAATGACCTATGATATTGATGACCCGCATTTCTATCTATATTGTCTTACGTAAGATGGATTTATTACTTTGTACCAGAAACATACACTTACATTTGGATAATGGTGATAGATAAACATGAAATTAATGATGAGCAGCGGGCGCACAGCAGAACAGGGCGCACAGCTGTATTATAAGGACGGAGCAAAATATTCGATAGAAACGTCCTACTGCTTTTTGCACCCGATGGATGCCATGGAAATCGGCGTCGAGGAGGGGGAGCACGTCCTCATTACGAGTGAGGCAGGTAAAACGGTTTTTTCCGTCCGGGAATCACCCGAAACACCTGCAGGTGTAGTTTTCATTGCCTGCGGACCGTTTGCTAATTTTATTCTGCCTTCAAAGACCCATGCTACCGGAGCACCTGATTTCAAAGGTATCCCAGTCGAGGTCGAGCCGACCGATCTGCCTCTCGCGACCGCATGGGATCTGATGGAGGAGTTGGGCGGTCTCAGATACGAGGTCCCGCAAAACATCGTTCTCCCGGGTGTGGAAAAAGGAGAAAAGATCATCAAAAATGCGGCATGTCCTCTCTGCGGCTGTCTCTGCGATGATATCGAACTCCACGTCAAAGACGGGGTCGTAACCAAAGTAGTGAACGGATGCGGACTGTCTGCAGGAAAGTTTTGCGCAAACCGCAGAATGATCACGCCGATCGAACGGGACGGAGATGTCTGGCGCGAAACGGATATTGATTCGGCAATCAAAAAAGCTGCCAATATGTTTGTCCATGCAAAACGTCCGCTGTTTTACGGATGGTCAGGCACCTCGACCGAGGCGATGCATATAGGTCTTGAGATCGCCGAAGAGATCGGGGCCGTCATGGATAACTGTTCATCGGAATGCCACGGCCCGACCATTATGGCGGTCCAGGAGGTAGGTCATCCCGGATGCACGCTTGGTCAGATCAAAAATCGTGCAGACGTTATCGTGTACTGGGGCTGTAATCCGATTGCGGCCCACCCCCGTCACGAGTCCAGATACTCGACGTATGCAACAGGCGCATACCGTAAAGAGGGGAAGGGAGATCGGACCGTGATAGTGGTCGATATTCGGGAAACCGACACGGCAAAACTCGCGGATATCTTCGTGCAGGTGAAGCCCGGAGGAGACTTTGCGCTCTTCAACGCTCTGCGGGCGGTCGTTCGCGGCGAGCGTGATGTGATTCCCGATACCGTGGCCGGCGTCGAGAGGAATGTGATCTTCAAAATAGCAGACATTTTACTTTCCGCAAAATTCGGTTCGTTCTTTACCGGCATCGGTCTCACCCAGTCACGCGGCAAATACAAAAATGTCCGGGCAGGGATCGAGCTGGTGGACGAACTCAACCGGCACACGAAGTATACCTTAACTCCTCTGCGCGGTCACTGGAATGTTGACGGAACAAACCAGATGTTCTCTCTTGTTGCCGGATATCCGTATGCCGTAGATTACTCGCGGGGAATCGTTCATTACAATCCGGGAGAGACGAGCGGAGTGGATATGCTCGCGAGAAAAGAACCCGACGCGGTTCTGATCATCGGAACGGATCTGGGAGCCCACTTCCCAAGAGAAACGGTGGCACATCTCGCACGGGTCAATACCGTCGTGATCGACCCGTTCATCTCGCTTTCGACCGCAGTTGCAAAACTCCATATCCCCGTTGCCTCGGTCGGAATCGATGCGGAAGGAACGGCCTACCGCCTTGACGGCGTCCCGATCCATGTAAAAAAGGCGTTCCACTCGGATATGCCGTCGGATGAAGTTATCCTCGGGAAAATTCTCGAAGAAGTCAGAAGAATCAAAGCTGAAGAATCAGTATAACCTTTTTTATAGAAGTACCCGAATCTATATATCATATGCCCGCACATAAGAATTCACAGTGTGAATAATCATGACAGAGAAATACCAAAAAGAAACTCTCAGCATCCATGCCGGACAAAAACCGGACGAAGCGACCGGGGCACGAACCGAACCGATTTACATGACCACTGCGTATGTCTTTAAAGACGCAAAGGAAGCTGCGGAACGATTCGATCTCACCTCTGAAGGAAACATCTACACCAGACTCACGAACCCAAACAACACCTCGTTCGAAAAACGGATCGCCGCGATAGAGGGAGGGACTGCAGCAATCAGTACTGCCTCAGGGATGGCAGCGATAAGCACGTTGATCCTTGCCCTCACCAACCCCGGCGATGAGATCGTTTCGGCCGATAATCTGTATGGAGGAACCTTCGAGTTTTTCAGCCTGACCCTCCCGAACTTCGGACGGACCGTCCGGTTCGTTCCTTCGAACGATCTCGAAGCCTTGAAAACCGCGATCAATGAAAAAACGCGGGCCGTCTACTTTGAATCCCTCGGCAACCCCAAACTCGACATCCCGGATTTCGAGGAGATCGGAAAAATCGCCCATGAAGCAGGTGTTCCCTTCGTCGTGGACAACACGATCGGGATCGGAACGGTCCGTCCTCTCGAGCACGGAGCGGATCTGGTCGTGATGTCGGCAACGAAATATGCCAACGGACATGGAAATTCCCTGGCGGGCGTGATCGTGGAAAACGGCAGCTTCCCCTGGGACAACGGAAAATTCCCCAAGTTCACCGAGCCGGATCCGGCATACAAAGGACTCGTTCACTACAAAGCATTCGGTCCGGCGACCGTGTCAACGAGTATTCGAATCTCCCTGATGCGCGACCTCGGCGCAGCGCTCTCGCCGTTCAATGCCTGGCTGACCTCGATCGGCCTTGAGACCCTCTATCTCCGGGTCGCCCGGCACGCGGAGAATGCATTGATCGTAGCAAAGCATCTGGCCTCTCACGAAAAGGTTGCCTGGGTCAACTATCCGGGCCTTCCGGGACATCCGTCGGAAAAGAACCGCGAAAAATACTTTGGAGGATCCGGCGGACCGCTTCTTACCTTCGGGGTCAAAGGAGGATTTGAGGCTGCGGTCACCGTGCAGAATAATGTCCAGCTCATCTCGCTTCTGGCAAACATTGGAGATGCAAAAACACTCATCATCCATCCGGCATCGACGACCCATCAGCAGCTCACCGAAGAAGAACAGCTTTCCACCGGGGTCACGCCGGACACGATCCGCCTTTCGGTCGGCCTTGAAAATCCGATCGACATCATCGCCGATCTGGACCATGCCCTCTCCCTCATCTAAGAAAAACCATGTTACAGGATTCACTTGGTGAAGTCACCACGCACTATCACACCTTAAGCCGCCCGCTGGATCTGGAGAGCGGAGCGTCTCTTTCTGATGTGATCATCGCCTACGAACAGTACGGAAGAAAGGACAACAAAAACGTCATTCTCGTCTGTCACCCCCTGACCGGGGATGCACATGCGGCAGGCTTCCATGCAGGAGATACGAAACCCGGGTGGTGGGACGGGATCATCGGGCCGGGCAAGGCGCTTGATACAAACCGTTACTGCGTGATCGCGACCAATGTTCTCGGCGGATGTAAAGGATCGACCGGTCCGTCTTCGCTGGATCCGGCCACCGGAAAACCGTACGGGATCACGTTTCCAGTCATCACGATCAGGGATATGGTCCATGCCGAACATCAGCTGCTCGAAGAACTCGGCATCACAGAACTCTATGCCGTTATCGGAGGGTCGATGGGCGGCATGCAGGCCATGCAGTGGAGTGTCGATTTTCCGGCATTCGTCCGCCGCGTTATCTGTATTGCTTCGGCCGGCTATTCGACCCCGATGCACATTGCGTTCGGGGCTGTCGGCAGAGCGGCGATTATGAGCGACCAGAACTGGCGCGGCGGGGAGTATTCCCCTGCAGAAAAACCTGTCCTGGGTCTTTCTCTTGCGAGAATGATGGCACATATCACCTATCTCTCGGATGAGTCCATGCACACCAAGTTCGGGCGGAGACTTCAGAAATCAGAGGCTTTCGGCTATGGATTCGATACCGAGTTCTCGGTGGAAAGCTATCTTCAGCATCAGGGAGAGATGTTCGTGGAGCGGTTCGATCCAAACTCCTATCTCTACATCACCAAGGCCGTTGATTATTACGATCTTACCACAAACGGCAGTCTGACCGAGGGTCTGGCAGAGACGGAGGCAGAATTCCTGATCATTTCCGTCTCGTCCGACTGGCTGTATCCGCCGTATCTCTCGCGGGAGATCATGTTTGCTTTAACGGCAAACGGCAAAGAAGCCAGGTATGCAGAGATCGTCTCCCCCCACGGTCACGACGGATTCCTGCTGGAAAATGCCCAGCTGAACTATATGGTCGGTCAGTTCCTGACGCCGGTCACGGTCGAAGATCTGATGATGAAAGATCCGCCGGTGATTCTGGAAACCTCCTCGATCCGTCAGGCGGCGGAACTGATGATCGGACAAGAGGTCGATCATCTGCCGATCGTATCAAAGGAGCTGACGCTTTCAGGTATCGTCACATCCTGGGACATAGCCAAGTCGGTCGCCGGCGATTTCCAAAGCCTTGCTGAGATCATGACCAAAGACGTGATCACGATTCGATGTTCCGACACGCTTCGTCTCGCAGCTTCGCTTATGGAAAAGCACGCCGTCTCAGCTCTCCCGGTGATCGATGAGGAAGGCCGTGTTCTTGGCATGCTCACGAGTGAAATGATCTCACGTACCGAGGCGCTGCAATGAAGATCCTTGGCATCCACACGGACCGCGTATGGTATAAAGTCACCAAAAAAACAAAGATCGCCGAGCCGGATCCCGTGCCCGAGGATGAGATGGAAAACTGTGTCCTCCTTTTTGCCAGTGTGGAAAAGTCGGATGAACTCTCGCCCGAACTCACGGTCTCTGCTGCAGTGGAAAGCATCAGACTCCGCCTTTCCCGTCTTGGGGCAAAACGGGTGATGCTTTTTCCCTATGCCCATCTTGCAAGCGATCTCGGCTGTCCGGGCGTTTCCCAGTGGATTTTGAAAACGATCCAGAGCCGACTCATTGAAGAAGGGATCGAAACGAAGCGGGCGGCATTCGGCTGGTATAAAGAGTTTGAAATAAAAAGCAAAGGGCATCCGATGGCAGATTTTTCCATGACGATCTGCCCGTATGCCGGCGGGGAATGCGAGAGCAGCCGTACCTGCTGTCAGAGTGAGACAAAGATTTGCTGAGTTAATTTCGTTTTCCAGCGAGGAGGGGGCGGCTCGTATACTTCGGCAGCCGCTCTGCAAGGATCCCGATCACGTCGGCCGCCGTGTCGACCCCGAACACGCAGTCGTCGGGGATGTCGGGATACCTTGGTTTGTCATCGATTTTATTGTCCGCGATCAAAGCTCCCCAGTCGGAAAACACCCCTTCTTTTTTTACGACGCCCGGGACACGATAGGCCATGATCAGACGGTGCATGACCCACGCATACGACAACTCCGAGAGGGTTCCCGACCCCCCGCCGACCGCGACGACCGCATCCGTATTTGCCACGATGAAGTTTCGTGCATGATCCAGTCCGGTCGCGATCACGATATCCGTGTACGGGTTTGCCTGGACCGGATCATTGCCCGGAAGAACCGCGATGACATCCCCTTCTCTGTATGAGGGAGAAGCGTGGGCTCCGCGTGATACTGCTTCCATGACCCCGCCAAGCCCGCCGGACAATACCCGGTATCCGTTGGAAACCAGGGCACTCCCAAGCGAAAATGCAAACTGTTCTTTCGCACATCCAGGCTCCAGCGCCGCATCGCCGATAACAGAAATAACCGGTCTTCTCATTAGTATATCATAAGTCGTCTCCTAAGATGAAGATTTACACCCAGAAAAATTGTGTAAACTTAGTTTATTTAACTAATTTAATACATTTGACTAATGTTTAATACCGCTCCCTGCTAAACATAAGGAGGAGTTATTCATGAAACGTAACAACATATGGCTTGGAATTTCGATCATCCTCTGTGTTCTTCTCACAGTCGGCATTGCAGGGTGCGTTAGTCAGCCAGCAGAACAAACTGAAATCAATGTCTTCGCGGCAGCATCGCTGACCGGAGCAATGACGGAAATTGCAGATCAGTTTATGGCTGAGAACCCGAACATCAAAGTCACTCTGAACTTTGCCGGCAGTTCTACCTTAAAGACCCAGATCCTCGAAGGGGCGGATGCAGATTTGTATATCTCGGCAAACGACAAGAACTTCGATCCGGTCGTTGATGCAGGACTTATCACCGATAAGAAAGTCCTCCTTGAAAACAAGCTCGGCATTGCAGTTCCAAAAGCAAACCCGAAAGGAATCACCGATCTCGGCAGCCTGACCGGAACCGGTGTCAAACTCGTTATCGGCGATAACGCTGTACCGTTTGGTCAGTACACGAGAACGATCATCCAGAAATACGAAAACGCCTCCCATCCGGGATATGTTGATGCCTTCATGGCAAACGTTGTTACCCAGGTAGATGCGGTTACAAAAATCAAATCATACC
This sequence comes from Methanocorpusculum sp. UBA424, assembly GCA_002498375.1. GTDB lineage: Archaea > Halobacteriota > Methanomicrobia > Methanomicrobiales > Methanocorpusculaceae > Methanocorpusculum. The sequence continues at coordinate 170,731 of DAHC01000005.1, read as the reverse complement.
TGACCCTCGGCGAAGCCGACGCCTCGATCGTTTACATGTCCGATATCTCGAAAGACGACAAAAACGACATAACATTAATTGAGATTCCGGACGAATATAATGTAATCGCAAGTTATCCGTATGGAATCCTCAAAGCAACCACCAAACTCTCTGCAGTCCAGAAATTCGAATCCTATCTTACCGGCAGTGTCGGCAGTGCGGTCCTTACCGATTACGGATTTGTACCGGTTGCATAAAACCTCACCATGAATCCAACTGCCAGAACACACGCATTGAGCCGCATCGCGACCCAAGTTCTGACAGGAGGACTCATACTCCTTTTTCTCGTATTTATATCCGTACCGCTCGTATCTCTTTTTACGCGGGTCAGCGTCGGGGATCTGCTGTATGCTATAACCAGCGAGGCGGCGATCAATGCTTTGACGTTAAGTGCTGCCACTGCCGTACTCTCAACGGTCATCGTCATCATCTTCGGCACCCCGCTTGCCTATGTCAATGCAAGAATACCCTATAAGGGAAGAAACATCGTAGATACCTTAACCGATCTCCCGATCGTTCTTCCGCCGACGGTCGCCGGTCTCGCCCTCCTTATGGCATTCGGTGCAAACGGTCTGTTAGGGCAGTATTTTTCGATTTTCGGGATAAAGATCGCATTCACTACTACCGCAGTCGTTCTTGCCCAGATCTTTGTTGCCTCGCCGTTTTACCTTCGGCAGGCACGCTCCAGTTTCGAAGCGATCGATGTTGAATATGAATATGCATCCAGAACGCTTGGAGCAGGGCCTTTGAAAACGCTCTTTAAAGTCACCCTGCCTCTGGCTCTCGGTTCACTTTTGTCAGGGATCATCATGACTTTTGCACGGGCTCTCGGAGAATTCGGCGCCACCATGATGTTTGCCGGGAATCTGCCGGGAAAAACCCAGACCATGCCGCTTGCAATATACAGCGAACTGCAAAGCGACCTCTCGGTTTCGGTAGCTCTGGCAATTTTACTCGTGATTTTTTCGTTCGACATCATACTGATCGTAAAATATCTGGGTGCACGGGAGAAGAAAAAATATGCTTGAAGCATCATTCAGCCGGCAGCTCAGAGATTTTACGATGAACGTCGATCTGACCGTTCAGCCCGGAGAGACGCTTGCGCTTATCGGAGAGAACGGGTCAGGGAAATCGACCACACTGAAGATCCTCTCAGGCCTTATGAAGCCGGAAACGGGCAGAATAATGCTGAACGGCCAGGTCCTCTGTGATTCCGCGGCCCGCCTGCATATAGATCCGGAAATGCGGAACATCAGTTACATGTTCCAGAATTATGCGCTGTTCCCGCACATGACCGTGAGGGAAAACATCGCATACGGCCTTGCCGTGAGAAAGAGACCAAAAGAGGAGATTCAGGCACGAACCAATGAGCTCATCGCCCGCATGGGGCTTGAACAGATCGCCGACGAACCGGTGACGCGGTTATCCGGCGGTCAGCGTCAGAGAACGGCCCTTGCACGCTCGCTCGCTCCAAGACCCGCGCTTCTCCTCCTTGACGAACCGCTCGCCGCACTCGATGTGAAAACCCAGGAGAATATGCGGCGGGAACTCGCCTCCGTGATCAGGGCGGAAAATATCCCCTGTATTCTCGTCACCCACTCGATCATAGATGCCCTTTCGATCGCGGACCGCGTATCGGTGATCAAACGCGGGACGATCGTCGCCACAGGAACGCCCGAGGAGATCATTCATGATCCAACGTATGGATTTTCGGTATCGGAGAATCCGAATCTGTACCGCGGTGAGATCCATATTGGAAAAACCGGGAAGGTATGTGTAAAGATCGGCGAAATCTACCTCAGAGCGGTGACAACATTATCCGGTGTGGTGAATGTGGAGATCCGTCCCGAGGAACTGATCATCTCCCGGGAAAAACTGACATCATCCGCTATCAACTCGTTCCAGGGAAAAATCACCGATATTCGTCCAAGCGGTCTTGAGATGCTGGTCTATGTAGATATCGGGATCTCTCTTGCAGCGGCACTCACACCTCAGTCGGTCGAGAGACTTTCCCTGAAAAAAGGCGATGTCGTTGTTGTAACATTCAAAGCAACGGCAGTTCACATATTTGCATAAAAAAGATGCTTAGATCCGGTCAAATGACCCGACCCGAAGCGTGCCTTTTGCATTTCTGTGGGCAACATCTCCCTGAAAAACCGTGAGATGATGCCCCGATTCCGTGACCTTGCCGATCTCCCGAAACGTCGGCAGAAAATCGGTCACGTGCCCGTACACAGTCGCTTCTCCGGCGAACATATCTCCGCAGGGCATCAGACAGTCTCCTTCGATCAGCAGTTTTCCGCCTTTCATATTACTGCCCGCATGAATGCCGGCATTTCCTTTTACATGGACCAGCCCCCCGAACAGACACTCGGCGCAGTAATCCCCGACATTGCCTTCAACAAGGATCTCGCCGCCGCGGACACCTTTTCTCCCTCCGCGGTATCCTGAGCCGCAGTAGTTGCCGGCATTTCCATGACAGATGATGCTGCCGCCAAGCATCTCGCGGCCAAGCCAGTCCCCGGCATTTCCCCCGATCTCGATGGTGCCGCCGGCCATGAAGTCGCCGCAGTGCATTCCGACATTCCCTTCGACAATGATCTTCCCGTTGGTCATGTACTCTCCGACCCGTTTTACCTGATGACAGTCTCCAACAAGGATGATCTCGGTTGCCGCAGGACCTGCTGCCTCGCCGTCGACCCTGATATCAAACACATCCGTGATGCGCTTTCGCTCATTTCCCACATAAACGGAAACATCGATCCTTTTTGAAAAGATCTCCGGGGATATTGCTTCGGCTTCGATCGGAAGATACGGATCGACATCATCACGTAGGATAAGCGTAACACGTCTCATAACATCGTCTCCGTTTCGATTTTCATACTCTTCGTGAGATAATAATCCTCATCAACGGCATAATTTTCCATTCTGATCGTGTAATACCGGTCAAACGTGCGAATCAATTCGGGATCTTTCGACATATCGTATTCCTTTGGAACCTGCGGGCTGCACCAGAACGTGCGGTTCTGATTGTCCGCAAGGATCTGATCATCCTTCGAGATCATCACGCCAAGCTTCATGGTATACTTCGTCTGGGCAAAACTCCGGATGATCTCGGCATACTGTCTGGACGGATCGATCTTTTCAGGTTTGATCGGATAAACCGCGATGTCGGCCTCGGCGCCGGGACCAAGATGTCCTTTTCCTCGTTCGATAAGACCCAGAGCACGCGCCTGACCGGCCCGCGTCATTACGGCGATCTCTTCGAAGGTCAGCTCACGGTCCAGCGCAGGAAGAACTACCCTGCTTGCGGTCTTTGCATGGACGGTGGCAAACTCGCGGTCACGATACTCCTTGCTCATGAGGAGACCGATGATCTCGGGATACTTGACGAACGGAGCACCGTTGGGGTTGTCTGTTGTAAGGAGACACTGCCAGGGGTTTTTCACCAGCAGAGCCAGTTCAAGGCCGATAGACCACATGATGCTGTTCACCAGATTTTTGCGCCGGTAGATCACCGGGATAACACCTGACGCGGTTTCCAGTTCGACATCGTGATTACTCCATTTGTCCTGATGGAGACGATACAGATTGAACTCCATCGGACCGTCGGCCGTCATGGTCGTGGTCCGCCCAAACATCACCTGCCCCATGTCGATGGTGACCTGGGGACGCAGGTTCACCATGTTTGCGACCGGTTCCGACTTCGAGCAGAAATCGTTCCAGCCGGTTCCGCCGTATGCGTGGAACTGAACGTGCGTGAGATAGGCGGTCTGCCGTTTTGTATTCAGATCGGGAACAAGCCCCATCGTTCCGATCGTGCAGGTGTAGTTCCCCGGCTTTCCCAGATTATTGCAGTGAAGATGCACGGAATGCGGAAGACCAAGCATTTCGTTCGCCTCGATCACTCCTTTGATATACTCGGCAGGGCTGAGGTCGAAGTCGGGAATAGGCTTTCTGATGCATTCCACATTCTTTCCCCAGCTCCACATCTCGGCGCCAAGTGGATTGGTCAGTTTGACCCCGTAGCCTTTCACGGCATCGAGCCGCCAGGCGATAAGCGCGGCCGCCCGCTTTATGTCTCCGGAGGCTACGGCACGCATGACTCCCCAGTCACCGTCGAAGAGGGTGAGAACAAGACCGTCCTGAAGAGGCGTGTGTTTGAACTCCTCATGGGTATGCCGGGCTTCAAGCGGGGCCATTGCTCCTTCGGTGAGCGTAGTATACCCCATAAGCGCATACCGATAACTGTTCCCGTAGGTTGTCGGGATACTGTATCCGGACACGGCACGCATCCCCTTTCTCCGGGGAGCCCTTCCCGCCCGCATATCCTCGGGACTCATGTACCTGCCGAAGTTCACCTTCGTTCCGCAGATATGCGTATGGGAGTCTATTCCTCCCGGAAGGGTCAGACATCCGCCGGCATCGATGACTTCGGCTCCTTTGGGCTCCTCATCGGTGATTCTGCCGTTTGAGACGAAGATGTCCCTGATCTCGCCGGATATTTTATTGATCGGGTCGACCACATAGGCGTTATTGATGATATAATCCATTTATCTGTCCTCCTGCAAAGCGGCAACATTCCTGATCACATGGATCGCACCATTCGGGCAGGTGGTCATACACACTTTGCATCCTTTACATCGTTCATTGTGCTTGACCGTGTTTTTCCCGTGTTCGACGCGGATCAGAACATCACTCGAAAGAGAGGTCCCGCCCGCACCCATATGCGGGTCGATCTCCCGGTTTACCGGACATGCGGTCGTGCAGTTTCCGCACCCCATGCATTTTCCGGTGTCGATTTTGATGATGTATTCGTGGGCGAATACCAGTCCCTGCTCTTTTTTACGTGCAAGGAGGTCGCCGCTTGTCAGAACTCCCTCGGGGCAGGCTTCCACGCAGTATCCGCAGCGAACGCAGTGACCCTGCGTGATCTGAGGATTCCAGACGCCGTCCGTCTGGACAACATCGATCGCACCGGGGCATGGACAGATCATTTTACAGGAAAGACAGTGCGTGCATTCTTTTCCGGTAAGTTCGGGAAAGTCCCGGAAGTAGGACGGCTTTGTCAGCGGCGGTGTTTTCACGGTGAAAAACGCCTTAAGCCAGGACAGACGGCAGAACTCTCTGAGATACGTGAAGACCGTCATTCTACCGCTCCGCACAGGCAATACACGGGTCAGCGCTGATGAATGTGGATGTCACATCAGCCGCAGACGCCAGATTTTTCATCATTGCATGGGTCGCCACTTCGATGTTCGGAATTGACGGGGTCTGGATCGAAACGAAAACCACCTGACCGGCAGAGTCGATCTCGATATCGTAGGTGAGGTCTCCCCTCGGCGCTTCGATCGTGTGTTTGATGCGGCCTGCTTTCATCTCACCGCCGTTACGGATTTTTCCAGGTTCGAGAGCCGCAATACCGTTTCTGATCAGAGTCAGAGACTGGTAGAGTTCATCGAATCTGAGCATGATTCTGGCATAGTTGTCGCTTTCGGTCCTCGTGATCATATGCCAGCCCATCTCAAGATACAAAGGATCCTCCTTTCTGGCATCGCGGGAAAGACCGGCGGCACGGGCAGTCGGGCCGACCACGCCTGAGGCAAGCGCGTCCTCCATCGAGAGAACGCCGATACCTTTCGACCGGAGACCGATCATCGGTCCGGTCTCGAACATCCTTACAAAGCGTTTCAGTTCGGCTTCGATATGATAGGTCGCTTCAAGGATCTTTGCGGCGTTATCTGCGGATAAATCTTCACGCACGCCGCCTGGAACGACATATGCCGCCATGACCCTGGTCCCGGTCATCATTTCAAGCGAATCCATCGCGGTCTCACGAAGATTCAGCAGATACATGCCGAGTGTTTCATGCTCGATCGTGTAGCAGTATGAATAGTTCGCAAGAAGATGACTCTGGATACGGTCAAGTTCATTTAAGATCAGACGAAGAAGTCCGGCCCTTCGGGGAACCGTGATCCCGCTGATCTTCTCCAGAGCTTCAACGATCACCGTATTGTGGACGACTGAGCAGATACCGCAGACCCTTTCCGCAAGGAAGATCGTCTCCTGCCAGGGTCGTCCGATCATGATTTTTTCGATTCCCTTTTTCACATATCCGAGTTCCACTTCGGTGGTCACGACGCGCTCCCCCCGCGTTTCGCATTTGATCCTGCAGGGTTCTTTGAAGCAGGGATGAATCGGACCGACCGGCAGGGATACGTCAACTACTTTTTTCATGATTGACCACCTCCTTCCTTCTCCTTTTGATGGACCTCATAATCTTTGAAAAGGATATCGGCGGCGCCGAGAATCGCCGAGATTATTTCCGACGGACGCGGAGGACAGCCGGGTACGGCCGCCGTGACGGGAATATATTTGCTGACCGGCGGATCGATCAGTTTCCCGGGACGGTTGAACACGCACCCGGAGATCGGGCAGTTGCCGATCGTCACTACCGCTTTCGGCTCGGGAACCCGGTCCCAGAGATCGGGTAATTTGTCGATCCACTGAGGAGACATTCCCCCGGTTACGAGGATCACATCAGCCTCTCGTGGATTGTTGTGAACATAGATGCCGTACTGTTCGATATCATATCTCGGAGCGAGACAGGCAAGGATCTCTATATCACATCCGTTACAGGATCCTGTGTTCACATAGCATACATGGATCGAACGCTGCCGAACGGCATTTTTGAGCTGCTGCAGAATACTCATGAAATCTCCTCCAGAATGGCACGGCGGATGTCGGAAAGATCGGCTTCCTTCTCCTGTGCCAGAGCACGGTAATGATCGGCCCGTTCCTTTGAGAGGAGGCCTGCAGCTGTTGAAAGATGATGAAGGGAAAGAGCGTTTCCGATCTCATCCGACGCGGCCTGTATCTCGGCCGCGTCATAACGAGATCCAAGATTTTCCAGAGTGATTAAATCGCACTTTGCAATCAGTATCTTCCGCATACGCTGGCGGGATATCCCAAGCCGCTTCGAAAGGGCAATCGCAGCGGCGTTCTGCCGGACCCCGTTAAGGGACGTGAGTTTCATGGGACTGAGATCCCGTTCATACATAAGTTTCATACAACCCCCCAGAAGCGAAGAAGCCCGTAGATGACGAAACAGAAGATCATCACCCAGATAAGGACCATCTCGCCGGTATGTTTCGCATGGTCACTCTTCCAGACGAACAATGTCGCAAGAAGGCCAAGAAGGAGAGAGCCGAGAAGAGCTCCCGGCAGAGCTGCCGGATGGAGAGATGATTCTATCAGCATGAGAATGATATAGAATCCCGCTCCTGCGGCGGCAGCGAATGGAATATACTTCATGATATCATCACCACCCAGACGATTACGCCGTAAAGACAGACAACCCCGGTCCAGATCGTCTGTATGAGGACCGTGTTGTACGGTGTGAGCATGGGGGTCGTTGCGCAGATAAAGGAGACCGAGACCATCACAAGGATCATGACGATGAGGAAAAGCCACCAGGGCAGAACGCCAATGAACACGACGATGAAGACGGAGATAAGCACGAATGTCTTCAGGGAAAGGGCGATGTTCAAAAGCGCACGCCATCCGCCGAAGTGTTCGGTCCAGTATCCCGAAACGAGTTCCTTGGCTTCTATTACAGAGAAGGGACCGTAGTGTGCCTTCGACAGAATGATCAGGTAAAGCGAGACCGCCGCCGGTAAAGCGATGCCGATAAGCGGAACATTTGCGGCTTCCCATCCGGCAATTCCCGAAATGGACAGTGTTCCCGTAAAGAGATAGACGACCGACACGGTGACAAGAAGCGGGAGTTCCGCTGCGGCGGACATGACCGATCTGATCGCGCCGAACTTGGTGTAGGGAGAGCCGGAAGAAAGACCGGTCCCGTGCTCCACGATCTTATGGAGCATGTAGAAGGCAAAGATCAGAAGCAGACTTCCGCCGATACAGAAAACATAGAGTGCGGCGGTCCAGATCCCTATCGCGATCAGGACGATCGCAACATACATGACCTGACTCGCGGTCCTTGGGATCCACGTCTGTTTGAAGGAGAACTTCAGCGTATGCAGTATCTCCTGCCAGAACGGCGGTCCCGGACGTTTCTGGATCCGTGCGATGACTTTCCGGTGGATCCCGTGCAGAAGAAGACCGAAGAAGACCGCAAAGATCAGGAGAAGAAGAAATTCTATCATATCAGTACCCCACAAACGGAATATCTCCGTCTTTTGAACCGGCGGTACATGCAAGAATCACGGAGATCAAAAACCCAGGAACCGATACGATCAACAGAAGGACCCAGTACGGATTTCCGTCGGCAAGCACTGCCGAGATGACTGCAGCGCAGGCAAAGAGGACTGCAAGTAGGATGTATGCTGGTTTTTTCATAATCACACCGTCAAGAGGATCTCCACGACCCGCAGGAAGAGCAGGAGAGAACTTACATGGATCATCAGGATATACGGAGCTCCGGAAGCCCGCGTTATCTCGGCTTTACCGATGTAGAAAGGCGCCATTCCTTCGCCGAGAACCCCTATCAGCAGGAGAAGTTTGGCGATGACGGGAACGCCGCCCGCGGCCGCAAGTTCCCAGATGGAAAGCGTGCCGGTCGTTGCGGCGATAATAGCCGCTCCGGCAAAGAGAGGCACCGTTCCCATCATCACGACCAGTCCGTAGGAGAACGCGGCCGAAAGAACATGTTTGTTTTTCACGGCGGCAACGATCCCGATATTCAAAACACCGATGAACGCGGCAAAGAGCGTGAAGTTGAAGATATCTCCGGTCACGATCGCGCCGATCGTTGCGATCCCGCAGGCTATGGCCATGAATCTCTGGAACTTTGCCAGATCCACGGGTGTTTCTTTCAGGGAATAGCCGTCCGTTCCAAAGACGATCTCGACCGGCTTTTCCGGAAGAGAAATTACCGCAAGGAGAACGAACACCGCGGCAAATCCAAACAGCACGCCGGTGTATCCCGAGAGATAATGGATCATATCGCCAAACGGTATCGTGACCAGAATCGATTCCATCATGATCCGTCACCCCGCATGGTTCCAACGAGAGCTATCTTTGCCATCACTTTGATCATGATTCCAACGGCCGCCGCCATAAGAGCAAGGAACCACTGACTCGGGAAGAAGATGAAGATCAGAAACGCCAGGACCCAGAGGACCCAGGCATACCCGGATGCGGTCTCTGATGAAAGGAAATTTTCGGTCGTCGCTTTTCCAAGGAAAAACAGGGCAAGGCCGAGACCCGCAATAAGACCGCCGGTAAATCCTGTGAGGAAAATACCGTATGCGGTGAGAAGTGCGCCGATGATCGGCGGGGCGGTATGCAGGACTTCGATGTCGAGACGGCGGACTGGGCGGACATTCTGGAGCCCTTCTTTTACGAGCCACAATTCCGAGACCGCCATGATCTCGGCAACTCCCACCACAAGTCCCGGAAGAATGAGTGCTTCGGCAAGATCGGTCGCGAGAAGTGCGATGACGACAAGGCCGGTTATTTCTATTAAATCAATGATGATAAGCAGATGAATTTCATCTTTTTGTCTGACGATTGCCGAAAATGCGACAATGATAGCAATAAAGGCAACGGCAAGACCTATTTTATAGATAATATCCATTTCAGCAAAAAATTCGATCATTCCTTTGACCTCCGGTAAAGAAACGCCGCGATCGCGAAGGCACAGAACAAAATGCTGGCTTCGACGATGGTATCAAAGCCGCGGGTATAGTAGAGGATCTCATCGAGAATGCCGCCCGGGTGGGCAACGATCGTCGTCCCAAGGTGGAACGTGTAATCTGCAAGAAACTGACTAAGCGGCGTCAGATACGCGGTTACATACCCGATGGCCGGAGCGTTTTCCGGATACTGGGCAATGATGACGGCAGGTTCCGTGAACGGCACCCCTCCGCGGTCATACGGATCAAGGGAACTGGAAGGATCCAGCGACTTGGGGTAAAGCTGATCCTCCTCATACGAAATGAACGGGACACTGCAGAGCCCGAAAACGATGATAAGGCATACGCAGATCGCGTAAAGTTTCGGCAGATTTTCGATCGTCGAGAGATAGCAGGAAAGTTTCTGGAACGGCGCAAACGTTCCGCGTGCCTTTTTCGCCGGGCAGTCTTTGGCTTCCTGAACTTCCTTCATGCTCCCTCCTTCTTCTCGATCACGCGAACAAAGATCAGCGTAGTAACGACATTGACGGCGACGAACGTGACCAGAGCGAGAGTCTCGTTGAAACCGAGCATGATGAACACGAGACCGAACTCGGCGACCTCCATGTTGATGAGCCGGGTCAGATAGGTTTTGTCACGCGGATATGCGGTGAAAATCACACCGGCCAGGAGGAGGATACATCCTACGATGAACTCGGGGGGGACGATCATTTGGCTGCCTCCTGTTTTTTGCCCAGAAGAAGCAGAATGAAAATCGTGCCGACAGGCATCAGGAGGGAGACGACGATCGCGACATCCAGATATCCTTTTTCCACAAGGAAGAGGACAACGCCGGCGGTCAGGATCCCAAGACAGATGAGTTTGTCGAATGCGGACCTCATCAAAAGCGCGGCTATCCCTCCAAACAGAGCCAAAAATATTGCCAGGATCAGAATCAGGTCGGTCATTGTTCCTCCAGCCGGGCAAAGGTACTTGCTATGGCATTCGATTCAAGAGTCGAGCCGATGAAATACGCGATTGCGGCACCTATCGTTATCGGATACGGCATCAGGAGGACGATCGCTCCGGCCACGGCGAAGTTCATGACGTTGAGATACGGCAGTTTTTTCAGCGTTTTCGGCTCGAATACGGCACGGATCGCACAGTACGCTGCAATAACCACACAGATTCCCTCAACGATCATGAAACTTTCCTCCAGATCTTGCCAAGCAGACGGGATGCGTGTTTCGGCGAAATGCCTTCAACCAAGAAAATAGCAATTACACAGCCGGCAATAAAGGATTCCGGCGGAAATCCCGCAAACGAGGTCAGTAACCAGATGATCAGCGTAGCACAAACAACTCCGCTCACTCCTGCAAATCCCTTGTCTGCACAGATGTGTTCTCCTATATATACAAGAACGATCGCGATCAGCGCACCCCAGATTCCCCAGACATAATAGCTGCATGCAGCGAAAATAGTGCCAGTTGATGCATCCGGCGAAGAGATGATGTTTCCAATCATCCAGCCGCCGTTGAGATCCCCGCCGTTTTTCTCCAGCTCTTTTCCGATTACATCAGCTCCGGAAACACCGCCCTGCTTTGGGAGTTTCCAGAAGATATCAAGTGCAGTAAAAAGCACGAGGCAGATCACAGCAGCAATGGGGATGGCGGCGAGTAAATCAATCATAATATTTCTTCCAAACCTCCAAAAGGCGGAGGGGGTAGTGCTAGTTAGTTAGGTATTGGCATTCGGTTAAATAAAGGTGTTGCATTTGGTCATCTTCCGGGATTCAGCAGAACTGGCAAAACAGAAGAGACAAAGCAAAAAAAAAAGTTAATACTGGATTTCCCCGATAAAGACGGTGGCAGCAGGGCCGGTCATCTGCGGGATGTCTCCAACGGTGATGTCGAGCGGGCCGCCGACGGTTTTGACATGGACAACACTACCGTGAACCTTTCCGGTCTTGGCGGCGATCAAGGCCGATGCCGTAGAGCCGGTACCGCAGGAAAGGGTCTCTCCCTCAACACCGCGTTCAAATGTCCGAATGACGATATCGGACTGTCCGGTGATCTGCACGAAGTTGACGTTGGTTCCTTTGGGGAAGGACGGGTGGTGACGAATCTTAGGCGCGACTTCGTCGATCGCGATGCCGTCGACATCGCCGACGAAAATCACCGCATGGGGCACGCCGGTGTTGACTGAATAAACGGTCATTCCGTCGATCTCGCGGCTCTCATCGTAAACTGCAGTTCCCATGTCGATGGTTGCCATGAAATCCCCGTCAGAGTCATAGCCGACACGAACCTGCATCACGCCTGCAAGAGTCTCGACTGAGAAAGCCTTCTTCTTGACATACTCTTTATCGAATGCATACTTGGCAAGACAGCGGATCCCGTTGCCGCACATCTCGGCCTCGCTTGCATCAGGCTGCATAAGTCTCATGCGGATGTCTGCCTTATCGGATTTGGAGATAAAGAGGACACCGTCTCCCCCGATACCGAATCTCCGGTCACAGTACACAACAGCAAATTGGGCCTTCATATCATCAGGAATGAGTATTCCATTCATCTCATCAATGAGAATAAAATCATTTCCGTTCCCGTGGAGTTTCATAAACGGGATTGACATAACATCATCTTTCGGGAGCTTGATGGTCATAATAATATATTATAGGAGTTCCGAGATTTAAAAGAAATTGGCCAACATTTTCCAGAATTGAATAACTGCCGGAGGGTTTGTTATAAGAGACGTAGAATATCACAGCAGACTAAGAAATAATGAACGATTACTTCCAACAAAAAATGAGAGAGATTTAAGAGATATATACTTCGCTGTTTTGGAAAAACAGATGTACCAGCGGTACGATCTCATCCTTCATATCATACGGAACACTGTGATCGGCCCCGGTAAAAGGAGTGAACCATGCTCCGTTAATTGCTCCGGCTACGATGTAGGCATCTTCTATAGGCGTTAAAGGATCCGCCGTTCCGCCAATAACCAGCGTGCTGATATTGACCGATGAAAGATTTGCAAGAGTACTTTGCATCGAAAGAATGGCTAATGATTCCAGATATACGCCCTTATCGGTATCGGGATTTGCAATATTGTTTTCAACCATCTGCCGGAGTACGGCAGTTTCATTCGTGTCTAAACTGTATGTTGTTGAACAGAGGGCCGCTTTTGTTACATTCTCGGGATAATTAATCAACAAATACTGCGTGATCATCGACCCCATGGAATGACCGAAAATGTACATCTTTTCGTATCCAAGAGCCCCGATTAACGAATCGGCGTCATCAACCAGCTGCATGAACTGATAGGGTTCAACATCCCTCGTAGTATGCCCCATGCCGCGATGATCGTAGAGATAGACATGATAATTTTCGGCGAACAGACTAATCAGATCAGGATCGAAATCATCCATAAGGCCGGTATACCCGATGATAATCAGAAGAGGCTCGGCAGTTTCATTTCCAAACTCGCGATACCCGATGGTTATATTATTCACATCCACGTACTGAACGGGCGTATCCAGCACCAGATTGCCGGAATCCGCCGGAGTTTCGGAAGAGATGCAGCCTGCCATCGAAATGGTTGCTGCAAGCATTATTCCAAGCAGAAACAGGAATTTTACATGAGATTTCATACCCCATATTGAACGCAGATGAATATATATTAAGTGGGTGAACAAAAAACGAAAAAACGGCCGGATGCATCGTATGAAGGCAGAAAAGGATTCTAAAAGAGGATTTTTTTGAGAGAAAGCGGCTCAGGCTGAACCCCATTTCTCCAGCGCTTTTCGGAGCTCGACATGCGTCTTGGCATACTCTTTGGCACTCACGCCCAAAAAAGCTGCATCAACTGCCTGCCGCATTGCACAGGCACCGGCGGCCGTGCCGTCAGGATGGCCGTGGATCCCGCCGCCCGCCTGAAGCACGATCTCGTTTCCAAGCGTAGTGATCTCGGCGTGGACTTTCCCTGGGTGAAGACCGCCGGAAGCCACCGGAAACACCGGGAGAAGATCTCCGGCAGGCCGGGTGAGGGCCGCGTTGTCTCCAAGGATCTCGGCAGCTTTTCCGCCCATCTTTCCGGAAACCGTACCGGTGTGGAGCTGGTCCCCACCGCAGACACGGACCAGTTTTGCAATCGGCCGCATCGCGATGCCGTGAACGGGGTTTCTCGTCAGCGCACCGTGCATCGTCCGATGGACATGGATCGGAACGTTGATGGACGGGTCGGAAGCAAGACACTGGACAGCGGAAAAACCGGCTGTCAGGACATCGACCATCAGCATGTTTGCTCCAGACTTCACGGCGTTTGAAGCGACCTCAAGGATCCGGTCTCCGCCCGTCGTCACGTTCAGCGCATACAGAACCTCCCGTCCGGTCTCGTCCTTTGCTCTTTCAAGAGCTTCCATCACCATCCCCAGCCTGACCATCAGCGGACAGAACTTCTGATCGGTCAGCGTCTCATCGTCTTTGATCAGATCGACGCCGCCGATCGCAGCCTCGTAAGCAACGGCGGCAGTATCCTTCGGCGTCAGACCCACCTTCGGTTTGATGATCGTCCCGACATGCGGACGACGGGTAGTTTCGGTGCCGGTGAGTTTTCTGACCCCCTCGATCCCGAACTTCGGTCCGGTCCCGTCAAGACCCTTTGGGATCTCAATGTCGAGAAGCCGGACAGCCTCGAGTTTTCCAAGACCGAACAGGTTTCCGGCAATGACCGAGAGATACTGAGGGATGTTCCCCGGCTCGAATATTTCATATGGGTAACGTAGTTTCGTTTGGAAACCATCGCCCGACGGCACGATCTCAAGCACCTCGCCGTCGAAGGCATGGACGTATTCGGTCTTATCGTTCACGGTCGAAATACCGGTCCAGGTTCCGGTCGTCTGCTCATCGCTGATTGCCTGAGCAGCATATTCCGGGGTCACTCCCGATTTTGGTTTGAAGTAATACGTGGCAATTAAATCATTCATCTTAGTCTTTCTCCAGACTCAGAAACTGGTTCTGTAATTCGTCAAGTCCCCATCCGAGGTACTCGCGCATGATCGTAAATGCAAGATGCGGGGGAATCGCGCCTGCTTCGGTAATTATCAGATCAATATATTCGGCTGGCGTAACATCAAACACGGGGTTTTTAACGCGGACAAACGACAGCCCGGCGGCAATATCGTCAGGAAGGACCTCGTTTGTGGGACGGTCCTCGATCTTTATGCGTTCGCCGAGGATCGTCCGCGGAGCAAACTTGTATGTTTCTGCAGTCACGATCACATTTTTGCGTGCTTCATGAGCACAGAGAGCGATCTGGGACGTGCCGATCTTATTCACGACGGCCCCATTTACTGTTATTGCGTCGGCGCCGACAATAACGAGATCGACCTCTTTCATCATGGATCTTACCGCAGAAT
Source organism: Methanocorpusculum sp. UBA424 (assembly GCA_002498375.1). Classification (GTDB taxonomy): domain Archaea; phylum Halobacteriota; class Methanomicrobia; order Methanomicrobiales; family Methanocorpusculaceae; genus Methanocorpusculum. Next base: position 155,638 of record DAHC01000005.1, on the reverse strand, counting down.
CAACGATATAGGTCGTCGGGATCTCATGATCATTGAGCGTTTTGATCGTGATGCGTCCCTGATTCCACGGCCTGACCTCGGTCGCATAGACCTCGATATCTTTTCCCTGACGTTTTGCCTCGATGATGCTTCCAAGAGCCGCACTGGAATTGCAGTGCGTCATGATCACACTGCCGTCGGGGATATGATTTGCCCCCATCACGGAGATCCGATCAAGGGCTGTCCTTGACGACCAGATAAACTCGTTCGCTTTTTCCCGCAGGTTCCGTCGTGCCGCCTCCTCATTTTTGGAAGAGCGGACGTCCCGCATAACGATCTGAATTGCATTGGGAAGCGAGACGGCTGTCGGACGGGTGGCAAGCAGAATACCCGCGGCCTGTTCCATTTCACGGATGAAAATCGATACATCTCCGGTCCGCGGAAGCGTCTCGGCATGATCACGAAGCGCAGAAACTGCTTCCCGGGCAATCTTTCCGGCGCCGCGAATCTCCATCGATATGATTTTGTCGGCTGTGTCGTTGATGCTCATTTATATTACTGATAGAAGTCTAAGATTAAATAACTGAGTATCGGGCAACGGCCCGCCTCAAACAAAGAGAATTATGACTGTTGGCATAGTTTTTGATAGTGCCGGAACGCTTCTGAAAACGAATCGCGCCGTCAAAAATATAAAGAGCGGGACATTGTTGAACGACAGCCCGGAAACGACGATGCTGACCTTCGAGGATCCCGACCGGATCCTCGTCCTTTTGAATGTCAGCTCGACCGAGATGATGAAGGTCCCGCCGGAAAAAAATCTCTCAAAACACCTGAAAGAAACAGACGTGGTGTTCGGGATAAGCTGCGGGAGAAAAATCATCGATGCTGCGGATGTGGAAATCATTCTCTTTTCCGATCCTGTCTGCCGGGTCTTCGATCTGCAGGAGGTCATTCGTGCCTGCTGGCGGATCGTTTCGAAAGAAGCCGAGTCGTTTGCCATAAATGCCGGCGTGATCGTCAACCTGCGGACGAGAGAGATCGAGTTCACGATCGCGGCAGCAGGCTATCCGTTTCCCGGCGTAAGAGAAATGATCTCTACCCTCCATCAGAAAGGAGTGGCCGCCTATATTGCTTCCGGAGACCGGACCTCGAAACTTGAACTGATCGCGGATAAGATCGGGATCCCGCGGGAACGTGTTCACGGCGTAGCAACGCCGGTAACAAAAGCCCGGATCGTAACAAATCTCAAAGGAGAATACGACATTGTCATCATGGTCGGGGACGGGATCAATGATCTCTCTGCGATGCGGGCTGCCGATGTTTCGATCCTGACGGTCCAGCAGAAGGGAGAGCGGCCCGAAGCCCTCCTTAAACAGGCGGAATACATTATAGACGACATACGGGACGTAATCGGCATCGTAGATAAATTCAACACTGACGATGAGTGAAAGCCCGGGACGAAGGCAAAATCGCACTAATATACTATTTCTGCGCAGTCATGCCTGACGAGAGGCGCAGAGGGAAAATGCGCAGAGGGGGGTCGACGTTTCGACCCGCTTCTAAAAACTAATAACTGCGTAAAACAAACACATACCATTATAGAAGGAAGAACATATGAAAACCCCGTTTATTACGATAAAGGATCTCATCATGGATTTTCCCGTCTCAACCGAAGATGGCGACGAAAAATCGACCGAGATGGTTCGGGTCCTGGATAACATCAACCTTGAACTCTCAGAGGGAGAGATCGTTGGTGTAATCGGCAGAAGCGGCTGCGGTAAAACCGTACTCATTCATCTTATCCGTGGAATCGATCAGGCGCCGACCTCCGGTAAAATCATTTATCACATATCCCACTGTCCAAAATGCGGCAAAATCGAGTTCCAAAGCGATGCAGGAAAACCCTGTCCGGCTTGCGGAGATACCCTCGTCGCAGAGGATGTCGATTTCTGGGACCCCGAAAACGGAAAACTCAAATCACAAATAATGGCAAGGACCTCGCTGATGTTCCAGCGGACCTTTGCCCTTTACGGAGACGACCGCGTCATTGAAAACGTTCTCCGCGCCCTCGACGATATCAACTATCCGTCGGAAAAAGCCATCAGCCGGGCTGCCGATCTGCTCGACGAGGTCAGGCTCACCCACAGAATGATGCACATCTCCCGGGACCTCTCCGGCGGGGAAAAACAGCGTGTCGTGCTCGCCCGTCAGCTTGCCCGTGAGCCGCTCTTCCTTTGTGCGGACGAGCCGACAGGAACCCTTGACCCGAAAACAGCACGGATCGTTCACGACCTGTTAAAGAAAGCTGCCAAGGAAAACAATATGGGAATGATCGTCACCTCCCACTTTTCCCAGGTACTTGAAGATGTCTGCGATCGGGCGGTCCTCTTAGACGACGGAAAGATCACCAAGATCGGCACGCCTGACGAGATCGTCAGGGAGTTCATGAAGGGATATCACGACGACCGCGTATATACCGATCAGATCTTCGGCGACCCGATCGTCAAGGCCGAACATCTGCTCAAAAAATTCATCGCTGTTGACCGGGGAGTCATCAATGCGGTAAACAATATCACCTTCGAGATCAATGAGCGGGAGATCTTCGGCATCATCGGCGTATCCGGCGGAGGAAAAACCACCCTTTCGAAGATGATCGCCGGTCTTTATGAACCGACATCAGGTAAGCTCGAAGTCAGGATCGGCGACGAATGGGTCGATATGTCAAAGCCCGGATATCTCTTCCGCGGCAGAGCCAAACAATACATCGGACTCCTTCACCAGGAATACGATCTCTACCCCCACAGAACGATCATCGACAACTTAACCGACGCGATCGGCTTAGAGTTCCCAAAAGAACTTGCGACCAGAAAAGCGCTCATCACTCTTCGAATGGCGGGATTCACCGAAAAGAAGGCAAAAGATGTTCTGCACAGACTTCCGGCAAGCCTTTCGGAAGGCGAGAAGCACAGGGTAGCTCTCGCACAGATTTTGATCCGCGAACCGCGCATCATTCTTCTCGACGAACCGACGGGAACGATGGACCCCATCACCAAAGTCGATGTCAAACACTCGATCATGCATGCGAGAGAAGAGATGGAAGAGACGTTCGTCATCGTTTCCCACGACATGGAGTTCGTGCGTGACGTCTGCGACCGGTGCATGTTCATGCGTGGCGGAAAAATCATCGCGATCGGTCCGACTCACGAAGTGCTCGACAACCTTTCCGAGGATGAAAAGATCGTGATGAGAAACGCGGTCGAGAAGGAACGGGCTCGGGCCGAAACCGGAGTCCCGAAAAAGGCGACCCTTGCGGGAGGGGCCCCCGAAGCGGAAGCAACCGAAGGAGCCCTCCATGAAACGACCGATGAAATGTTCGAGATGTAGGTCGGGATCATGACCAAGATCCATGTGTTTCTCAACGGCGAGCAGAAAACCGTTGAAGAAACGACAACCATCAAAGATCTCCTTCCGAATCAGCCGGAAGGGACCTCTGTTGTTCTTCTTTTTCCCGGAAGCGTCTCCCGGGAAAAAACTCCGCACCTTCGTCTGACGACGACCGCCGGGGATATTGTCATCGAACTAGCCAAAAAAACGACCTTTCCTTTGCCCACGGGAGAAGTGACGGAGAATCTGCGTGTCCACTTCGACGACAGAAACTCCGTCTCATTCGGCCCGTTCCCTCAGGAATTTACCCCCGATAAAAACTCCTACCGATATGAACGGGGTGTGGTTTGTCTCGGGTCGGGCGGATACGACGCAAAAAACGCCTATCTGACCTTTTCCCGCAGAGAACATATGGCCGATCACGGAGCAACCAAAGGCGGGGCAATATTGGGCAAAGTCATCTACGGCCTTGGGATCATGAACCGCTGGAAAAACGGCGACATGATAACCAGGATCGAGGAGGTCTTTTCCAGCACAGATTCTACCAATGCGAAAGTGACCTCTGACCTCTCTGCCTTGGTGAAGGAGGGAATGCAGATTTTTTCCGAACTGGTGATCACCGCAGAAGGGTATCAGGAAAATCATGCAGAGATCGACTGCGGATGCACGGAATCGGTCGAACATATGCTCTTCTGCCTGCGTGAAAACCGGCTGAAAATCGATCGCACCGCATCGACGTATATCCGCGATCACACCGAAGGAAAACTCTTCGTCCCGCAGGAACGCCAAAAACCGAGACGGGAAGGAACCGTCACGATACGAACGGCGGGAAAGGGATCCGGAGGTCTGTATATCTATACACGCGACGTGCCGAGCAATCAGCACCACACCCGGACCGGATCGGTCACGCGAGGCATAGAACTCGCCAAGTTTTCCACCGAAAAAACCGTTCTTTCCGTCACCCCAGTTCCTGAGCTCCTCGATCTGCGCGGCCTGCCCCTTGGAGAAGCCGTCAGTCTGGCGAAAACACGCGGACTCAAAGTGATGGCGGACAACAGGGATGTTAACAACAGGGTCGTCATCAATCAAAAACCGGAGACTACCCTTGAAGTTCTGAAAGAAGGAAAGGTATCGCTCTATACGATGGATCTCAAAGATGTCATCGACATCTCGCTGGATTACAAAAAAGCCCCGCTCTCGGTTGATCTGTTCCGCCGGGTGACCGGTCTGAAGAGATATGCGGTCGGGACGATGCCGTTTATTTACAATGTGGATGACGAGATGTACCTCTTCAAGCCGCCGTTTTCAAGCGGAACAAACATCATTCCGGAGAACACGCCGAAAAAACCGGTTAAAACAAACACGCTCGCACTGACCAACGATTCGCGGCACGCGGTCGGTATGGTTGGGGTCAGAGTGATCGAGAATACCGAGTACGGACCGACCGGAGAGCCGTTTGGAGGAACGAATATCATTGGAAAGGTCATCGACATGGATAAATTATCCATGATGAAAGAAGGCGGAACCGTCTACATCAGGGAGGTGAAAGAGTGAAACCGTATGTTCCGGAGTATGTCGGGACCGTAACGAAGTACGTTTTCGTGGACTCTCCAAACACCACTCCCCAGGATATTGCAACGGCCGCATACGAGATAGCCCAGGGCGTGATGATCAAAGAAACCTGTTTCGGGTGTCAGATCACCGGTTCCCCGGAAGATGTCGACCGGATCATCTCGCATCTGCGGGTTCTCGATCCGTATCGGATCTTCATAAAAGACCGGGGATTTCCCCCGGGAGATTCCCGGAGATGCAGAGCCGATCTGGGCGGCGCCAGACCCGGGTATCTCGGGCACGAATATGAAATGAGTTTTATCAGATATATCTCCCACGGACTGGAAGAGACCGGAGGGATGAACAAAACCTCACTCAAAAAAGCTGCAGGGCAACCTCTGCCGCTGGAAGAACCGCTCGACGCGGATCTGCTCGAGAAACTCTTTTCGGAGGAAACATAATGGCAAAAGTATTCATCTATCCGGCAACCAGCCTCATCTTATCCGACCTTGTAGCGAGGTTCGGTCACGAACCGCTCGGCTCGGCTCTTTCGATCCGCGAACATGTCCAGACACCGGGATTCGATTCACCGCCGATCCAGATGACCTCGGAGGATCCGCAGAAAGGTCTGAAATGGGCGGCTGTCGAGGTTCCGTCGGGAATCCGGGGACGAATGGCCCTCTACGGCCCCTTAGTCGAAGAGGCAGAGGCGGCAATCATCATCGATGAGCCGGATCTTGCCTTCGGATGCATGGGCTGCGCACGAACAAACGAACTTTTAGTGTTCATGCTCCGGGAAAAGGAGATGCCCAAACTGGAACTGAGATATCCTGCATCCAAAGAGGAGGGCGTGACGTTCGTCGCAAAAATCAAACAGTTCCTTAAAGAGCTGGAGGTCAAAGAATGAGCGCGAAAGAACAGCCCGTACGGATCGCCCAGATCACCTGCGGCGCAGAATACAGCGGAATCCAAAACGAGATCACTTCCGCAGCAGAAACCGTCGGAGCAAAGATGTTTTACCCGGACGTTGCCTTAAAGGATGTAAAACGCGCCTACAAAGACTTCGGTCTTCCGGTGAAAAGCCCGGATCTGAAACTCGCCATCGCCCGCGCCCAGGCAATCGTGGAGGGAAGAATCGAGGCGGACGGTATCTTTATCGCCAGCTGTTTCCGCTGCGCAGAAGCGGCGATCGTTCGAAACGAACTCCGCAGATATATCGTCGAAAACTCGAAGATCCCGGTCGTCTCCTACTCGTTCAACGAACGGACCGGCGCATCCACTCTTCTGACCAGACTCGAAGCATTATCGACGATCGCAAAACGCCGGGCACTGATGGCCCGTGAAGTTCAGGTCGGAACAACGATGGGCGTGGACTCAGGTTCCTCGACCACCAAATGCATCATCATGCAGGACAACGAGATCATCGGAACAGGCTGGAGACCAACCACCGATGTTCTGAAAAGCGCAGACGACGTCGTGTCTCTCGCATTAACGGAGTCGGGACTCAAGCTCTCCGACATCGATGCGATCGGAACGACCGGATACGGAAGGTTCCTGGTCGGCAAACACATCAAAGCCGATCTTATCCAGGAAGAACTTACCGTCAACTCGAAAGGAGCGGTGTATCTTGCAAACGCCCAGAAAGGATTTGCCACCGTTATCGATATCGGCGGAATGGATAACAAAGCCATCAGCGTAAAAGACGGTATGCCAGGCTCCTTTACGATGGGAGGAATCTGCGCCGGAGCGTCCGGACGATTCCTTGAGATGACGTCCAAACGTCTCGGCGTTGACATCACCGAACTCGGCGCACTCTCCATGGAAAGTGAAGGCGGGGAAAATGTTCCGATGAACAGTTATTGTATCGTCTTTGGAACTCAGTCTCTCGTCAATGCTCTCGCTGCAGGCTACAAACCCGCAGATGTTGCCGCGGCGGCATGTCACAGTGTTGCCCAGCAGGTGTATGAACAGCAGCTCCAGGAAGTGGATATCAAAGAACCGGTCATCATGGTCGGCGGATCATCGCTCATTCAGGGACTTGTCCGTGCCATGGGAAGGATGCTCAATACAGAGGTCGTCGTGCCCCATCACGCCCAGTACATCGGGGCGGTCGGCGGGGCATTGATCTCCTCGGGATTTGTCGATAAAAAGGTGAAGGAGGCGTAAATGGCTGGTTTGGACTACTTCGAGGTGGAATGCACCGAAGACGGGTCGGACAACTATATTAAAATCGCCACCACCGTACTGCAGGATCATAATCTGCTCGGTATCGTGGAAGGACTGCACATCTACATCGATCCGAAGTATCCTCTCTTCGTGGCAACAGGATTCATCCGTCCGCCTCGCTCAGTGATTAAGATCTCGGATGTCGGCAACGTATTGATCCAGAACGATCAGGCAACGATCGCGGTCGGAGATGAGACGTATCTTGCCGCGCTGCTGAAGATGCTCTGGGCCAGACTCGGGCACGACAATGTCGATCAGCCCGACCGGTTCACTGTCATCATCAAAAATGTGGAGATCCCAAAGGATCTGAAAGACTGGGTGGTCATCGATCCGTCCCAGTCGCTTTTTAAGGACCTTATCTATGCGATCCAGGTCATCGCTCCCGAAGGCTTCAAGGTCCGGCGCGAGAACTACGGAAAGAACCGGTTTTCCTATGCAGCAAGCGAAAACACCCTTCCGGCAGATGACGTCGAGAAGATCATCGCCGAAAGATTCGAGAAAATGGAGGAGGCACTGAAATGATCCTTGTCCCGATCACCTACAAAGGCGGGGTGTATCGTCTCGATGAAGTCATCGATTACATCGAGGATCTGGGCGGCTATATTGTCCAGAGACATAACATTGCAAGCGAGGTCGTCCTTCAGGTTCTTATGCCGAAGGAGGATATCAAACGGCTTGCCGCATTCTCCCGGCCGCTCGCAGGCGAGATCCAAGAGTCGCCGCTTGTAGGAACCGAAATTGCCGTGGTCATCCCGAGTCTCGAGATCCACCACCTTCCCCATTCGGCATGCGATGTTGCCGAGTATCTGCGAAGCCACGGTTCGAAATCGAACATGCTCGGCATGGCACGCGGATTTGGAAAACGCATCGCTCAGATGAATGACGAGGAACGGGATCTGATCAACGAACATGATCTGGCGATCTTCGTTCTCGGCAACTTTGCCTCCTGCATCGAAACGAAGTTCGTGAAGTTCCGGCCAGGGATCACCGTCCCGATCATTCTGACCGGAGGGCCGGACAGGGAGGTCCTGGAAAAACAGACCGACCCGCCTGTCGCCGGATACGTCGGAGGTCTTGGACGGTTTATGCACAGAACCCAGACGGAAGCGGACATTCATCGGCTCGATCTGGTGATCGAAGAGGTGAAAAAAGTCATCGAGGCACGCCGGCAGGAGATCGCAAACGATCCCCTCTCGGTTTCGCCGGCCAGGCTTCAGGCTTTGATCAAACAGGAACTGCCGGAGATCGAAGAGGTCTACTCGCCGTCACCGATAGCAGTTCAGCTCAACGGTCTGCGGGTAAAACTTTCATACCCCGACTATGCACAAAAGGTCCGCGATCTGGTGATCGAGGATGAAATAACGGTCGGCGATGTGGCGGATGTTCTGCCTTCACGCATGCGGGACTATATTCTGATCCGCATTAAGCCGCTTTCGGAAACAAACATTGTGGTCTAAATCATGGTAGATATCGACATGAATTTTGAAGAGGCGATCGCCGAAGTACAAAAAAACGGAGCGAAACAGACAGCCGCCGAGTGGCTTGGAAGAATTGAAGCCGAGTACGGAACATCGCCTCTGATCTATCAAAAACTTGAGGCATGCCCGGAAGCTCTTATTTCTCATCTGTTATACAAGAACGCGGTGACACAGGCCGGTGCTCTTCCGCCGAAAACCGTCGAACTCATCAGCCTCGCGGTCGGAGCAGCGTTACGGTGTGATCACTGTACATCGTATCATATGCAGGTCGCAAAAAAGATGGGGATCAGCAAAGAGGAAATCTTAGAGGCGGTTTTGATCGCCGGGCTTCTTGCGAACTCTTCGGTTCTTGCAAACGCCTACCGTCTGGTCGTGCCGGAAAAGGAACCGTGCTCAGGAACCTGCGCCATACAATAAAGGAGATCAGATCCCGTTTGAAAAAACGGGAGAATGATTTACACTTCTGACTATTTTTTCATCCGGAGTGATGCAGTCTCGCATTTGACTCCGCCTTCTATTGGAATGCAGAGTTTGTGATGACGGGTCTCCGACTGGAATTCCTCGATGCGCACATCCACATTGTAAACATCTTTGATCAGTTTTGCATCCAGAACATTATCCGGAGACCCGTCTGCGATCACTTTTCCCCCCTGGATCGTCAGCACCCGGTTTGCATACAGAAAAGCATGATCCGGATTGTGCGTTGAGAGGATAATGATGTAACCTTCCTTTGCAAGATCGGATATCCGGCACATCACCCGGAATTGATTGCCGTAATCCAGATTTGCAGTCGGTTCATCCATAATAAGGACTTTTGCTTTCTGCACAAGAGCGCGGGCGATCAACGTGAGCTGGCGTTCCCCGCCGCTTATCTCGCCGTAACCGGCATCACGCAGATGGGCAATACCCAGACTTTGCATTGCAGCATATGCCTCGTTGATATGATCCTGATTGGGAGCGGACAAAAGACTGAGCTGATTGGTGACCCCCATTAGGACCACGTCAAGCACGGAATAGTTGAAAACCGGATAGGTCGACTGGGGAATATAGGCAACATGCTTGGCGATCTGCTTATGCGTAAGGGATTTTATATTGGCGCCGTTTAAGATGATTTCCCCGGAATAATTTCTCAGAAACCCAAGAATGCAGCGGAACATCGTACTTTTTCCAACGCCGTTCGGCCCAAGAACGGCGAGAAGATCCCCTCCCTTCGCAGAGAACGATATATCGTCCAGCACGAGAGGAAGATGCTTTCCATAGGAAAAACTCAGATTGTTTACACTGAGCCTCATGACCGTTTTCCTCCCATCATGAGAAGATAGGCAAAAATCGGTGCTCCGATAAATGCAGTCAAAATGCCGATTGGAACTTCCGTCGTTGCAATTGTCCTCGAGACATCATCCACCAGAAGAAGAAAACCTCCTCCCAGGATAATAGCGGCGGGAACGATTCTCCGGTAATCGTATCCGAAAAGCATTCGGCAGAAATGCGGGATCACAAGACCCACCCAGCCGATGATCCCGGAAATGGATACGGCGACGGCGGTGATGAGGGTAGCACAGACGATGACGACAAACCGGAGCCGGTGCGTATTCACTCCCATACTCTTCGCCTCGTCCTCACCCAGCGTCAGAACGTTCATTCTCCAGCGAAGAAGGAAGATCGGGAGCGTTCCAAGAATAATGATGATTCCGGCAAAAATCACGTCATTCATCGTCGCACCGGCAAGACTTCCCATCAGCCAGTAAGTGATCTCCGGAAGTTGCTCGTTCGTGTCGGCGACCAGTTTGATATAGGACGTTGAGGCGGAGAAGAGACTCCCGACCAGAATACCGGCAAGGACCATGCTCAGAGTGGCACTTCCTTTCGTCAGACGGCTGACAACATAGGCGACCAGCACCGCGGTCAGACCGCCGGCAAAAGCAAGAATGGTGACCATCCCGCTTCCAAGCGACAGATAAATGGCAAGACAGGCGCCAAAGCCCGCGCCAGCCGATGCGCCGAGAATATCCGGAGAGACCAGGGGATTTTGAAACATTCCCTGATACGCAGCTCCTGCCGTGGAAAGTGCGGCCCCGACTAAGAGCGCAGCAAGAATACGGGGAAGACGGATATTTATTACAACACTGTACATGGCATAATCCCATGTATCGACGCTTACAATAAATTGAGACAAAGGACCCAGAACAGCATTCTGGATACCGGGAAAAGGACTTAAAAGATAGGAAATACTGCCGGAAATGGCCGATAAGAAGGCGGATGCCAGAATCTGGAGAACATCTGCCATGTTTATGGAGAATCTACCGACAACAAAGGAAAGCAGAATGCATGCCGCCGCCGCAAGAATGAGAAGGATGAATCTAAGTTTATAGTTTGGTTGTTTTCGATTCTGAACGGTCAGAAATTCAACGGGTTCCGACATAAGTCATAATATTTCCGTCCCAAAGGGATATTAAGTATTCACAGTCAATCTGAAAAAGTTAAATTAAAGTTGTTTACACGAGAGAGGGTAAATTCACCGGGAGAGGTATTAATACCTCGGGGATAAATATCATCATATAAAGGAGGCATCTTTTGGCACGAAAAAAAGAGTTTGATCCGTTAGGCGGGTCTATTGGCAGTGAAAAACCGAAAAAGGCGAAGAGAGACAATATGATTCTCGGGTCGAAAGAACACGCCGGTTCATCCAGCATCTACGATGAAATGGATTATACACCCGTGTCCAGCGGCTACACCGATGCGTTGACGGCAAGCGGAGCGTCGGACAAACCAAAAAAGAAAGGACTTTTTTCCGGGATCTTCGCTCAGAAGAAATCACCAAGAGCTTCCAGTCCGGCAAAGAACTCCGGATATGAGTACGACTTCCCGATCATAGATGATTCCAGGATACCCGATACGGAAAAATACTCTCACGTGATGCCGGATATCCGCGAAGATGACATCTTTGAAGAAGAACATCTGGAGATGACCGAGCCTGCAGTTCACAATGCAGAACCCTTTGAAGAAACATATCCGAAGTCTCAGACGTTCGCGAGAGACCAACCAGAGATCAGAAAACCAGATGAAGAGCCGGCGCATTTCTTCAGTGAAGATAAACCAAAAAGACAAACAATACGATATCACCCAAACGTCTGTTATCTATGCGGAGCAGATTCTGCAGTCCCGCATCAGCAGTTCAGATTTGGCGGAGAGTCTGACCCGGAGAACACCGTCCCCCTTTGTAAAACCTGCATGCGTGCCGCAGCGACGCTGATGAAATACCGTGATCCTGCAGACGAACGGGAAATCAAAAGCGAGTGGCGTGTCCTTGCACCCGGTCTGGATGAGAAACGTGCTGACGATATCATCAGAGAAGGACGCAGAAATTATTAGACATAACTCTTTTTTGAGTATCAACACAAAATGGATACCCATTAATACATCCGAAAAACAATAAAGATGTATATGGAAACATTACGTCTGAGTGCAAAACAATATCTTATTGCCATAACAGTCGGAATTGCCTGCTTTTTGCCCCCGTTCATCGGAGAAGCGACAAACATCGCTCTCCCGAATATGCTGAACGGACTGGGATATACCATGGGACCGGACTACTGGGGTCTTTACGGCTGGATCCTTACCGTCTACCTGCTCACATCCACGATTTTTCTTATACCTGCGGCAAGACTTGCCGATAAATTCAGCAAGAAGTGGTTCTTCTGTATTGGTGTCCTTCTGCTCGGCATAGGTTCTCTCGGGGTTGGGATGTCAACGTCAGGCGAAATGGTCCTGATGATGCGGGCGATCGAAGGCATAGGAAATGCGCTGATGTTTGGATGCGCGATTGCTTTGCTCGCATCGGCGGTAAAAGTAGAACTCCGGGGGACCGCAATTGGCATCGCGATGACCGGTGTATTCCTTGGACAGCTGGCCGGACCTCTGCTTGCCGGCGCTCTGACGGATGTCTTCGGATGGTCGATGGTGTATCTAATCCTCTGTCCCGTGGCGCTTCTCTCCTTCTTCCTTGCACTTCCCTTCATTCCGCGTGATCAGCCGACCGATAAAGGCCCTTACGACTGGATAGGCGCCCTGCTCTTTATGGTTGGTATGGGCCTTGCCCTCTACGGATTTTCCAAACAGCCAAATACGGAGGCGCTCGCACTTCTTATCTCAGGAATCTTTCTTTTGATAGCATTCTTCTTCTATGAGAAGAGAAATAAAAATCCCCTCATCCCGATCAATCTGATCCTCAAAAACAGAGGATTCACCTTCAACAACTCCGCAAACCTGCTGTATTACGTGGCGATATATGCAATGGGGTCCCTTGTCTCGCTCTACATGACGAATGTCTGGGGGATCACGGACGCACTCCCGCGTGCGCTGATCGTCACCACCCAGGGACTGATCCTCGTGCTCTTTACGATCGTGGCAGGCAGATTCTACGACCACCTTCTGCCCAGATGGCTGCTCGCATTCGGCGTACTTTTCACCATCGGAGGTTTAGCCGGAGCATTCCTTATGGGTGCCGCCTCCGCCGAACCGGTGTGGCTGATCGGAGCGATCCTCTGCGCAAGCATCGCGGCATTTGGAATCGGATCCCTGATTCTCACCGCAATCGACCGGTTTATCAGAAATGCCCCGCCAAAATATGCAACGACCACGGGACTCTTCCTCATCAGTATAGGAATGATCGTTCTGCTTACCTGCGGAACCGAGACCGCCATCTGGAGCATGATCGCGGTTCAGGCACTCTTCGGAGTAGGAATCGCCATTTTCGTCACGCCCAACAGTACGGCGATCATGAACTCCGTGACCCCGCAGGAATTCGGTATGGCCTCTGGAACCCTTTCTACGACCAGAATGCTTGGCATGGCGATCTCGATCGGGATCGTTTCCATCCTGAAAAACATATTCCTTGCAGGAGCCTCAGACAACTACTCAGCATCCTTCCTTCAGATGCTGGACGGGACCATTATTGCAGCCCTCGTTGTCCTGGTCCTTGCGATGATCCTTTCCTGGACTGCGGGCTCTGTAAAGAACGCATAATCCAAAATACCCAAACCAATCTCTTTTTTTTCTTCAGTGTCCATATCATAATCTTATATGGCAAAGAGATCAGGCAGAAAACGGCGTTCATCAGCTTCGGCACAGAAAAAGATCATCAGCCTTATCGCAGGTCTGCTCGTTATCGCCGCTGTAGTCATCTTCGGCGGAGCCGAACTCGGCGGAAATGGGGGATCAGCACCTCTTGCTCCGCTGATCACCGATGAACACGCATTTTCCATGCATGTCATCGATATCGGGCAGGGGGATGCGATACTTCTTGCCAAAGACGGGATGTTTGCGCTGATCGATGCAGGAGAGACGATGTCCCCTTCGGTTCGCGAATCGCGCTCGGCGATATTCGCATACCTTGATTCGCTTAACATCGACAAACTGGAATTCCTGCTGATAACCCATCAGGATTACGATCATATCGGTTCGGCAAAGGATGTCCTCTCCACCTACTATGTTGGATCCGTCTACGACAACGGTGTCGAACATACCTCCGCGACGTATGAAAATCTCATGACATACATCTCTGACGAAAATATCAGCTACACGATCGTCAGAGAAGGAGATGTTATTCCATCACCCTGGAACGGCGTGAAAATCGAGATCCTCTCGCCCCCGCAGGATCTCATCATGACCGGATCATCGCCCGATATCAACGAAAACTCCATCGTTCTTAACGTAACCTACGGGAATGTCTCGTTTATTCTCACGGGAGATGCCGGTAAAAAAGCCGAGACATACATTCTCTCCACCGGAACCCCGATTGATGCAGAGATTCTGAAAGCCGGACATCACGGAAGCTCCACCTCATCCACGGATGCATTCCTCAAAGCAGTCAGCCCGAACGTCATCGTCATGAGTCTTGGTGCTGACAATGAGTACGGTCATCCGCATATCGAAGCCCTGACGATGTTCGCAAAATACACCGACCACATCTACCGGACCGATCTTGACGGCGATGTGGTTGTGACGACGGACGGATCGGTTTACTCGGTCGTCACCAGAAATGAGCATGTCAAAGAAAATATGCTTGTCTCAGGAAACGGTGTCAGGGTATGAAGCTGCTCGTGACCGTGGATAAGATAGAAAATAACAAAGCCGCGCTCCTGCTGAGAGAATCGGAAAGAGAACGGCCGCTTGGCGTTTTTTCTTTGGAAAGTCTTCCTGCCGGGATCAAAGCAGGAGACATACTCTCCCTCTCGTTTGAAAAAGAGGAGAAAGAAACGGCGGGTGCCCGCAAACGGATCCATACCCTGCACCAGACGTTGAAAAATCAATAGATCCCTTTTTATTTTTGTGAAGCACAAGTGGAACATATGTCCATCGAAGCTCACCGGTTTTTTTTCGACACCGGCAATACTCTCCCCATCCGGCGCAGACTCCTCGCTCTGGAGAAACTCCGGACATCCATCGAAACCCATGAGCCGGAAATCACGGCGGCCTTATTTTCGGATCTTGGAAAATGTCCCTTCGAGGCATACGCATTCGAGATCGCACCCGTCCTTCACGAGATCGATTACCTGATCAAACACACGAAAAAACTCCTGAGAGATGAGAAGGTCCGCTCCCCCCTGCTGCTTTTTCCGGCAAAAACCGTCATACGCCGCGATCCGTTCGGGCTTGTTCTTCTTTTGTCTCCGTGGAATTATCCGTTCCATCTCTTCATGCTCCCGCTTGCAGGAATCGTTGCCGGCGGAAACGTAGTTATTGGAAAAACATCCCGGAGATCGCCCGAGACCGGAAAAATCATCCGGACGATCCTTGCCGAAGTATTCCCCGAAGAGTGGGTCAGTGTAGAGGATGAAGTCGATTTAGATGCACAGTATGACTACATCTTCTTCACCGGCGGAAAAGATACGGGAAAAATGATCGCCGAAAAGGCGGCGATCCATCTCACGCCGGTGACCCTGGAGCTTGGCGGGAAAAATGCCTGTATCGTCGATGAGACCGCAGATATCCCTGCAGCCGCAAAACGGATCGCCTGGGGAAAGTTTGCAAATGCCGGACAGACCTGCATCGCCCCGGACTATCTGCTGGTACACAACTCAGTGCATGACGAACTCGTGAGAAAACTCAAAGAAGAGATCGTCACCCTCTACGGAAGTAATCCGGCAACGAACAACGACTACGGAAAGATCGTGACAAAAGAGGCATACGACCGTCTGGTCGCGTTCGAAACAGCGGAAAATCTCATCTTCCGTGCCGGAGAACACGATCCGAAAGGAAGAAAGATCGCGCCGACGATTCTGTCTGCAGATATGTCCGACCCCGTCATGCAGAACGAGATCTTCGGACCGATCCTCCCGGTCCTCGCATGGGAGAGAAAGGACGAACTCGAACAGCTGATCAAAAAAGATCCGCTGGCTCTGTACATTTTTTCTGCGAACAAACAATTCTGCAAAGCCCTCCTTGACCTTCATCCCTCCGGAGGCGTCTGCATCAATGATGTGATGATGCAGGTCGCCAACCAGAACGCTCCCTTCGGCGGGGTCGGAACAAGCGGGATGGGAAAATATCACGGGAAAGATTCGCTGGAAACATTCACCAGGAAACGCACGGTCGTGATTCGAAAAACAAGACCCGACATCGCCCTTCGGTATCCTCCTTACAAAGAGAAAACGCTGAAACTCGTGAAAAAGTGGCGGAAAAGACTGTTTTAGATGGTGAAGAGATGCCGGTCTCCGGAAATCGAAAACAGACCGGCACGAACCCCGCAGTCAAGCCAGCCGTAACCGTAGGAAAATTGAACAAGGGCGTTGATGAGATCATCTGGAAGATGAGCGGCCCCTCCGTCCAGATACGAGCGTGCCTTCTCCTCGATCGAACATGCCGCGGCATACATCACCGTCTCAGAATCGGGCGAGGGGGAGACCCCCTCCAACGCGCTCGTCAGCATCCTCTGATACCGGTAGGTCTTCTCGGAAAGATGCTCGAAAAGAGAATCCGGGAGATGGTCATCGATTTTTGGAGGAGCCGACGGCGAGCCGGCAAGATATCCAAGAAAGCGTCCCGCATCCAGCCAGCCGTACCCGTAGGCAAACGAGGCGGCGGCGTTTACCAGATCGCCTTTTTTGTAAAACACCCTGCCGTCCGATGCATAACAGGAGACCATCTCAAGGATCTCGTCCGCGGTCTGTCCAAGAACGGTGCCTTCCGGAACGGTCTTTTCAGAACACGAATCCCCGGCGAAAGTTTTCCCGTATGCATCGATCAGCATAGACCCGCAAACCTCTCCAGATACTCGCGCTCGATGTCGTGAAGCGTTGCCGGGACGATTAAAATATGCAGAGGGGAGCCGAAGTCAAATGATTTCATCTCTTCGGCACTTCCTGCATGGACCGCCGGGTCGGGCGAGCCCGCACGGGCGATGCCGACATACAGAGGGATCTTTGCATCCACGCGGCGGGCCTGCTCTTCCAGCAGATCGACTGCCTCGGAGATCTTCATGTAGCGTTCCTTGTCCTTTTGAATATCCAGAAACACCAGCGTGTGGAGATTTTCCTTCAGGTTTGCCGAGATGACCTCGATCGGGGTCATCGGGAACCATTTTCCGTACGGAAACGGGACGGAAACGGATTTGCCGAACCGGTAGTTCTGCAGACCGGAAAGACCGCAGACCGCGGTCGTGATCGAGGCGCCGTGAATGATTTTCGTCTGAATGTTTCGATCTGCCGCCCGGATCCTGAGATCCGAATGGGTCGTCGCGATCATCGAGTCGCCTGCGGTCAGAAAAACCGCGTTCCCGGACTCGGCGGCATCGAGGATCTTATCTGCATGGATCTCCACGTCCTCCCGGTACAGAGGCGTGATCTTTTTTCCGTAACAGGCTTCGAGCCGTTCGATCGAAGCGCCGGTAAGAACTGAGGTGTACACTTCCAGAAACACCGTGTCGGCAGATCTGATGACATCCATTCCCCGAACCGATACATCAGATTCGTCAAAGAGGCCAAGCCCGATAAAAGTCAGCATTGTTACTCATCTGTTGGCTCTCGCTCATGTTATTTTTATTGAGGGAGGGAGGGGGCCTCGCTCACACCAGCATGAACACAAAATGCAGAAGTGCCCCAAGGGAAGTGCCGAGCAGAAGCGTGAACACCGTGATAAGAGCGGCCGCTTTTACCCCGATCTCCTTCATCAGAACGGCGATCGTTGAGATACAGGGAACAAAGAGAACGCACACGAGGGCAAAGATATAGAGCTGACTGCTCGAAAGGATCGAAGCAAGATCGGTCGTTCCCCCTAGGACCGCGAGTGTCTCAAATGCCATCTCTTTACGCAGGATCCCAAACATGAGAGCGGTGAACGCAAATCCGGGCAGCCCGAGAACGGCCGTGGAGATCGGATCTATGAATGACTCAAACATCGTGACAAGTCCGAGGTACTCGAAGATCCCCAGAAACACACTGCTGATCAGCAAAAGCGGCATAGCGATGTAGAGGAACTCTCTGACACGCATCCATGCTTTTTTCACCACATACTTCGGGATCGGACGGCGAAGATGCGCCATCTCAAGGATCATCCCGTACTGTTCGCCCGGCGTGATCCGGGAAAGAACACAGCCGAGGACAAAGACCAGAATGAAAACGATCCCGTAGATGGAGAATGCGGCGCCGAATCCAATAAAGGAGGCAACGATCCCGGAGATGACCACTGTCCGGGCAGAGCAGGGAAGCATCGTCACAAGAACCGAGGCAATGACCCGTTCACGTCTGGTCGGAAGAAAACGCGTGCTCATGATCGCGGGCACACTGCAGCCAAACGAGAGAACGAGCGGGATGAGCCCCTGCCCGTGAAGCCCGAGATGATGCATTCCCCGGTCGGCAAGAAAAGCGGCGCGGGTCAGATATCCGGTGTCCTCCAGAATCGAGATGAAGATGTAGAAGAGAAACACGTACGGAAATGCGATCCCGAGACCCGACATGAGGGCAAGGATCACGGCGCCGCCCACCGTATCCCAAAACGGCGCAAGATTCAGCGCATGGAAGGGGTCCAGAAGATACGTCGTCATCACGCTGATGATGGCCTCCTCCAGGAATCCTCCAAGGAGGAAAACGACCCCGAGGATCCCTATCATCGTGATGATCAGGATCGGGATCCCCGGAAACCCGCGGGTCAGAAGCGAGTCGAGATCCCGGCGCTTCTTCTGGGGAGTGATCGTCGTCACCTCATCAGAGATCGCTTTTGCCGTGTTGTGACGGTTTGCTCCGATGATTTGTTCAGGAGACATCATATGCCGTTTTTCGATCTCGGATGAAATGGCTGCTGCACTCTCCATCACCTCCGGCGAAAGCGTGCTTAAGGAAACGTTTTCCAGTGCAAAGAGCGCTTCGGCCGCGGAGAGATTGTGAAATTTCTGCAGATTTTTTGCCGCCGCTTCGATGTGATGATCGTACCGCGGAACGATTGCCGGAACGGGAAGTTCGGCGCCGATGACGTAGTCGGCGATCTTCTCCAGATTTTTTCCCTCGGTCGCGATCGTCTCGATCACCGGAACGCCGAACTTTTGCGAAAGAGCGGAGGTGTCGATGATTTTTCCCGCAGACCTGGCATCGTCCATCATATTCAAAACGATAACCAGAGGTTTTCTGATCTCGGCAGCCTGCAAAAGAAGATACAGATTCCGCTCAAGATGTTTGGCATCCAAAACCGCGACGATCAGATCGGCATCGCCGGTGATGAGGTATTCTCTGACGAGCTGTTCCTCGTCGGATTTTCCCGACAGCGAATAAATACCCGGCAGATCGGTGAGGGAAAACTCTGTTTCGTTGTAGCGGACGATACCGGTCATCAGTCCGACCGTGGTACCCGGATAATTGCTCACCTCGACACCAAGACCGGTCAGATGATTGAAGATGAGGGACTTTCCAACACTGGGATTCCCGAGCAGAGCGGCGCGGCGCATCATTGGGTATTGCACCGCTCGACCAGAATATTCTCGGCGACCTCGGGACTTAAGGCGATATCACACCCTTTGACGGTTATCACGACGGCGTTATTGTCGAGTTTTCGCCGAAGTGTGATCAGTTCGCCGGGAATGACGCCGAGATCGATGAGTCTGCTGTGTTTTCCAAAACACCGGATCATGGAAACATGCAGAAGGGAACCTTCCTCGCACTCGGATAAGGAAATGATCGGATTGCGTTTCGTGAGGCCGGCGTGCCCTTCGTGCTCCTGAAAGACGGCATGATCCATGTGGGCCGGGCGTCTTCCCCAGGGTCTCCCGCGCCCGGATTTGTGTCCGCCGGGTCCGCGGTTTTCCAGGAACGTATCAAGGCGTTCGATCGTCTCCGACGAGATGCTGTGTTCCATTTGGCATGCTTCTTTCGATGCATGATCCGGTTCGGTGCCGAGAACGTCGGTGAGGAAACTGGTCAGGACCGCATGCTTGCGCGCCACCTGGGACGCCTTGACGGTTCCCTTATCCGTGAGTGAAATTCCCTCTGCGGATTCGGTGACATAGCCTTTGTCTTTGAGGCAGGTGACCGCTTTTTTGAGCCCGTCAGTGTTGCCGTTTGCCAGATTTTCCAGATGAGAAACCTTTACCGCCGCTTCTCCGGTATTGAGTATTGCTTCGAGAATATCTTCTGAGAGTTCAAAGGTCATTCGTACTATCTTAGTATCTTTGTTTTCAGAATATCTATGTTATGCCTTTGACATCATTTTGGAAAAGAGAGATTTCGGTTTTTCAACAGCAGAGCAGGTTTCAACAAATTTACACCGGGTGCAGTATGGACCCCGGACTACTTTCGGAATCCCCCCTGCAAGCACTTTTTCTGCCGCCCTTAGTGCAAGGAATAATGCGCGGCGGTCTTTTGGTTCTACAACGACACTGCGTATCGTCCCTGAACCGAGATACTCGACGCGCCCGTAGAAGGGTTTGCCGAACATCTCTTCAAGACAGACCGCATAGCAGACCACCCTAAGGCGATCCGAAAGATAGACGCCGCGGGTCGGCGCGTCGCCGCTTTTTACCAGAGAAAAACTGTCGTCAAAGAATCGGTCGACCTTCCCGTATATACCGTATTTTTCAGAAAAAACCGGGACGTCATATCGTTCGGCCTGACGCCAGGTCAGTTTGCTGCAGGCAGCAACCATCTGTTCGAGATAGGTAAGCGCGGGCTGATCCTCCGGCACCATATTTTTCAGCCCTTCTTCCCATACATCCTCGACAGAGAGGATATCCCCGAGATAATAGGAAAGCTGTTTTGCAACCGTATATTTAATCGGCTCTTCGTAGGGGGTGTCGGTGGATTTTGCCAGGTACAACTGCATGGGACAGGTGCCTGCTTTCACCACATCAGTTACAGAGATTTTTTCGACCGGCATGACGACTCCATAAACATAAGTTCGTCTAACACACTATTAATAATTATGGCAGGCAGCGAACTCAACATTCAGATTCCTCAAAACCTTGATCCCGTGTACAGCAATATGATCCAGATCGCATTCAAGGATGATGAGTTCACGATGATGTTTTTACATCAGCTGCCGATGGCAAACCAGGCAAAAGCCAAGGCTATCGTAGCGATCAGCCCGACGCATGCGAAGAAACTTCTGGCAGCTTTGGATAAGAGCGTGAAAGACTACGAGGCGAAGTTCGGGCAGATCTCCGGCGGGGCGCATACCGATGGATCCGACACCGCGACCCTGCAGGGATACTCATAAATCAATAACTTATTTATTGTCTAACAGGCAATGTGTTTAAGCACATAATGTGCCGTCGTGGCTTAGCGGTATAGCGGCTGATTCGTAATCAGCAGGCCGAGGGTTCAAGTCCCTCCGACGGCTCTCTTTTAAGGTCGTTAAATCGTGATTTAAGGCAGTATTCGTCGCTATGAGACGGAACAGCGGAAATATCTCAATTAACAGAGTGAGCTGACACTTCCACCACCTTTCGGTGTCGATAAAACTCTGTTGAACTCACATGGATCAGAGATGAGCTGTTCAGAGAGAGGATGGTTTTTCGATACTTTCACTGCCTGTTTCATCCTTCCATACCCGCGACCTGATGAGAACGGCAGCAAATATTCCCATAAGAAGAAGAATCGGCAGAAATGCTATGAGAATATTGCTGTTTGCGATCAACCCGCTCCCGGTACCGATGAAGGCATCCGTGAGGAGCAGCCGGAGGCGTGGGACGCCCTGGTTCAGCTGATCGCCGCGCCGGTGAAGGCGTAACTCCACCACAACCACTTTTAACAGGGCGCAAAATGGCCTTGTCCGGGAGTATCCGGGTAGGAGAAAGGGGGTTAGTACCCGACCGCCTTCACCCCATATTCAGCCTGTGAGCGGGTGAATCCCTCAAACTCCAGTTGGTCGATCAGCCCGGACCGGGAGAACGACGAGTATTTCAAATACTGCTCAGCCTTCTTCGCCGCCTGCTCATACCAGTCAGCGCCGGATTGGTCAGCGCCATACACGGCCTCTGTGTGGGAGAATCCTTCAAACTCGAGTTGGTCGATCAATCCTTCGCGCGAGAACGCCGAATATCGTAGGTAACTCAACGCCTTCGCCGCGGCGTTCTTCTCGCCCAAGGTCGCCGTATCGGGTTTCAGAGTTGGCGTCGGTTTAGGCGTCAGCGTCGGCGTTGGTGTGGCCGTCCACGTCGCAATAGTGCCCGGGTCTACCTGTTCCATGTAGTGTGGGAAACCGAATTCTAAATCTGTATGGCGAGACGTCATCCGATTTTCAGGGTATATCATCCATGCGCTGGTTGGGGACTCCCGGACGACAACCTCGCATGTATAGTAGATTTCGCCTACATCTACGATCAACAGTGCGGCATACTCGCTGTAATTGGGATTCGACGGATCGACCTGCACAACGTCACCGATCGAATATTTCGCCGTGGTCGACGCGGCCGTCCCGGGTGTCGGTGCAGGGTCGGCGGTCGTACTCGTGCAGCCGCTCGCCGCCAGGCTCACAGCGAGCAGGAGAACCAACAGAATTGTCAGATACTTCATAAGATAGCTTGTATGGATACCACCCATATAAGTATTGCTGTTCTCGATCGCGACCTTCCGGCAAATTTGCCGGGACGTCATACCGCCTCATTTTTACCCTGGGCGCGGCGGCGCTGCAGGCAGAGGTGCTGCTCCGGTTCGCCCGGGACCGACAAGACGCTCCCGTCATGTCGAACGGATGAACGATTAACTCTGTATCGCCGCCACATTTACGACACGCACGGCAGGGATCACGCCGTTCAAAAGCGATGCGAAAATCTCGGCGCTATGGGCTTATTTTCAAGAAGGGATTAAGAACTAGGGTTCTTCAAGCCCCAGCCGTACTCTTCTCCGAAATATTTGGGCCATGTAATAACGAACGTCAATACGGACATGCCAATGAACACGAAGAATGAGCCAGGACTGTATTCCATCGTCGGAAGGCTCAGTCCAAGCATATGGATCATGAAATACGCAAGGATGAACAGCACCGAGAAGATTACCGGTATGATGAGGTAGTACCGGTAATTATGTCCAAAGGATAGTTTTGCGTCAGAGAGGCTTCTCCTCCCGGATGCTTTCAGGTTCTGCAGGAGAACCAGTAGGAATGCCGCAACAGAGATGATCGCGGTAAGAAGGGGAAGAGGTCCGATCGTTCCAAGAAGAGGCTGATATAATCCCTCCACCAGCGTGACAGCGGAAGCGAGCAGGAACATGGCAAGGAATTGTTTTGACTGCTTTGTCAAAGCCTTTGATTTGAATCCGACCATACACAGTATTGCACCAACAGCCGGAATGTACATCGGAATGAGCACCCACTTGCTGGATAATATCCCGGACCCCTCCTGCATAATCACAAAGATCTCAAGGAGATAGGTTGCGGCAAAGGTTATGGCAAGAAAAGCAAACAATTCTCTTGTCAGTTGTTTTTTTTCAGGTTTGGCTGCGATCATATTCTCAGGTAAATGATACGTTCTGCACGGCAGTATTTAATCCAGTCCCCGCCAATTTTTATCTAGGCCCTCATCTCAATTGATGGTCGGGCATTTTTCTTTGGGGTTCTCTGTTAATAATAGTACACACCGTCGATGCGGATCGTGGCTTTACCGCCAAACAGCAGGAGATCGTCCTGAAACTGAAGTTTGATACTATTAAATACTCTGTTGTTTCCCCCTTGTTCGATGGAACACAATGAACCGTCCCATATATCGTGTTTTAACATGTAGTATCCAAACGCGCTATTTCCGGAACCGGTCGCAGGATCCTCCAAATATCCAAATTTCGGTGCAAAAACCCTTGTATGGGCAATATTATTTGTATCGACCGGGTCCAGAGAAAAGATCAGAATGATGTCGATATCATTTTGCAGGCAGAACTCCTTGAGACCCGGTTCATCCGGATAGATGGAAACGAGTTTTTGGAAAGAGTTCAGCGGCACGATCAATGTCCGAAGTCCGGCGTCGATGACCTCGATTGGAAATTCCCGACTGATATCCTCATCGCACAAACAAAGCGGCGCAGCAGTATCCTCCGGTTTTAGACTGGTCGACAGATAACTCGGCGCGGGAGCGGAGATAAATACAGCGTCCTCATCCGCGATCCTGTTATAGACGGTGAGCTTCCCTTTTTTGTTCGTGTGTATGGGGATCTCGCTGCATGAAAAAAGACTCGGCGTGTTCTTAATTAACGTATACATGCAGGCGATCGTTCCATGCCCGCAGAAACTTACCTCGCCTTCGGACGAGTAGTATGTGAGAAAAATACCGTCGTGGCTCCGACAATAGATCACTTCAGAAACAAAACCTCTGTGCTGTCCGGCTATCTCCAGCATAGCGTCTTCTGAAAGGATCTGGTTTTTGTCCAAAAAAAGGCAGGCGGCAGGATTGCCGTTGGAAGCATCCGAGGTGAAGGCATCCGCTTTTCGATATCTGTATGTCTCCATAGCTCACCCCGAAAAAATCAGGGGTATTTGTTGTCTTTTGGACGGATGTGTTTCTCCACCCCGTTCGAGATGTACACATACCGGAATCCCTGCCACTCACCGTTCGGTCTTTTCACATCGGTGAGCGTTTCCATCGCTTTAAGCCCGTCCTCTTCATAGCATTCCAGCTCAAGGATCTCTTCCACCTCGCCGGTCTCGGTGTTGTACCGCTCCCAGATGACAACGGATTCATCAGATTCATCGAACTCGTCATACTCTTCCATTTCAGGTTCCTGCCTGGATGCGGATTTTTTAAACGGATTGAACATAGAGATACATATCTACATGAGATATTATAATTTTGCTGTTTTTTACATTTGGAGAGGATCGTTTCCATAAGCCGCATCATGCCTGTTCACTCAGAACTTTTTTGATCTCTTCGTCGGAGATGATTCCAAGCCCCTTCAAGATCTCCGGTTTTATGCGGGCGATATACGTCGCGATAAGACCGCTGATAATTCCCACGATGATCGAGATAGGGATCTGAAAGCAATGGAAAAAAGAAGGAAAGGGATTTTTCAGGTGGAATATTACCGGTCGAGCAGGGTTCTCGAGACGATGTACTCGCCGTGGGCTTCGCGGGTCGTTCCGACGATCAGCCAGGTCTGATCCCCGTGCTCTTCGACGACGCCTTTTGCTTCCAGCGTCTCGCCGGTGAAACACTGCCCGCAGTAAGTATGCGTAAACGAGAGGACCATATCGATCTCTTCGTGGTCGACTTTGTAGATTCCCGGCGAATCGAATGCAAGGCTTGCATCGGTGACCTTCGCTTCGATCGTCATCGTTCCGGTCTTCTCGCCAAGCGTGATCGGCGGGACGGATCTGATGTTGTCGTATCCTCTCGAGTAGAGCAGATCAAAGTAGGTCCCTTCGAACTCGCCGCGGTTGAACTTTCGGCTCTCGTGCAGAACGAAGTCGTCGAAACTGATGTCGGGGACGCGTTTTCGATACACCTTCTGCCACATCTCCTCGCTCATCTCCGGGATCTTTCCCGCCTTCACCGCGGCCATCAGCTGCTCGCGGGCCAAAAACCATGCCGAGCCGTATACGACCATGTCGATGTCGGACGCAGAATTTTCCAGACCTGCAAGAAGGGATCCCGTGCATCCAAAGCTCATCGGCGGCAGATCGAAGTGGGAAAAGAGCCGGGCGACTCTGGGGTTTCGCGCCGCGATGTTTGCCGCTTCTTCTTCGGGCTTTAACACACGGACGATGTCATTGAGCGGGACACGGTGGACCAGATCGAGGTATTCGGGTTTGTGTTCCTTGACCCAGGCGAATGCGTCGGCAAAATCGTATTTCTTGTATCTGATTCCTGACGGCGCCGTTCGGTCCCCGTCTTGTGTTGGGACATAGCGCAGGACGCATTCGGCGCGGGAATCATTTTCATACCCGGAGACGGCGTAAAGACAGCCGTCTTCGGTCATAACAAAATCACGTAAACGAATCGGTTTCATAAAAATGCGAGGGAAGGGATTCGAACCCATGAACTACTGAAGACCAGATCTTAAGTCTGGCGCCGTTGGCCTGGCTTGGCTACCCTCGCCTACCCTATTACATTGATGTTCTTACATAAAAAAGAGAGCGGAAATACATCAGCAGGAGCGTGTCCGACTCGCCTGACGTATCTGCCGCAGCCAAAAGCGAAAGAAAGATTCAACCATTCAGACTCCCATAAAATCAAATGAGTGATATCGAAAAGTATGCCGCACAAAACGGCTGCCTGAATTGGGAAAATGCCATGCACTATGTAAAATCCAAAGGGATCTTATCGGCAAATAACGGGATGAACCTCTACCGCGGGTGTTCCCACGGATGCATTTATTGTGATTCGAGAAGCAGGTGCTATCATATCGACCACGCGTTTGAAGACATCGAAGTCAAGGAAAACGCCATCGAATTATTAAACGAAACCCTTCGACGCAAACGGAAAAAATGCATGATAGGCACCGGATCCATGACGGACCCCTATATTCCGCTTGAACTGGAGCTTGAACATACGAGAAAAGCCTTGTCTTTGATAGATCAATACAGCTTTGGATGTACGCTTATAACAAAATCGAGCCGCGTGTTACGGGATCTTGACCTGCTGAAAAAAATACACGACAAAACGAAATGCGTTGTCCAGATGACGCTGACCACCTTCGATGAGGATCTCTGCAGGAAAATCGAGCCGAACGTAAGCACAACAAGGGAACGCTTTGAAGTATTGAAGCAGCTGCGTGATGCCGGAATTCCCACGGTCGTATGGCTTTGTCCGATCCTGCCGTTTATCAATGATACGAAAGAAAACATCGAAGGAATTTTGGATTACTGCATAGAAGCAAAAGTCTACGGCGTTCTCTGCTTCGGCATGGGACTGACGCTTCGCGAGGGAAACCGTGAATACTTTTACCAGCAGCTGGATTTGCTGTTTCCGTCCCTGAAAGAGACGTATGTGCAGAAGTATGGAGACAGTTACGGAATAGACAGTCCAAACGGGCCGGAACTCATGAGATTATTTCATGAAACATGTGAACAAAACGGCATCGTCCATGATAATAAACAGATATTCGCATATCTGAACACGTTTGAAGAAAAACGCCGCGACAGACAGATGAGCCTGTTCGAATAAGGGAAAGGTAATCAAACCTGAATTTGGCAGTTGGCAAATATACTTCTCCCGCATCTCTCTCCTTTTTTCTGATTAAGGGGGTGCGGGAAAGTGACTGCGGGGTGGACGCTGAAAGCGGACGGCCTCAGCTGAGCAAATCTTTGATTTGCGATCCGGCGCGGAGCCCGACGCGGTGAAAATATCCTATTTCAAAGGCTCAAGTTAACATTATGCCTAGGGGGCATGAAAAATAAGATATATCCACCGCGTCGGGCTCCGCGCCGGAGTCGCCCTCCCGCACCCCATCTAATGATTGGATGATGTTGAAACCCCGATCTTCAACCAACCTACCGTGGAAACTTCGGAAATCTACAAATACTTTCCAGACCGACATGTCTGGAGAAGATAGTTCCTTTCCCAATCGTGCCAACACCTTGTTGGAAGTTTTCCGCTAAAAACTTCTCATTGGACGCTGAATGGGAGTGCGTTCATCTTGTATTTAGTCAACTCCTGTAGTGTAGTGGTCAATCATTCCGGCCTTTGGAGCCGGAGACGGTGGTTCGAGTCCGCCCAGGGGTATCTGATTTTTTTCTCCATACTTTGTTCCGTAATGCCGTCACCCGTTTATTTCCGCCGACTTCGTCAGAACGACCCGCCACTCCCGCCCGCCGAAGGTGAAGGTATCCCAGACTGCTGTTTTTTCGACCCGGTCGGTGCCTATGTCAGCCGTATAGACATATTTCGTCTCACCCGAAGGATTTGCCGCGACGAGATGTGTCATCTCCCGAACGGACTGATACGCCGGATCGTTCAGAAGATCGACGCCCGCTTCCGAAACGTCCGCATCAAACACCTGGATCCCATCCGTCTGCATGACCCAGAGATTGTACCCCTTTTCAAGGACCTTCTGCTCTTCTGCACCGAAGAACCGGTACGGATCGAAACTCAGGCTGATATATCCCGCATACCCATTCGGGCTCCTGATCGGGACCGAAAGGAGATAGGCTTTCAGACCGTTTTCCAGAACCATATATTCGGAGACATACACATCCGTCCCGGCAAAGATCTCTTTGTTCGGCGGATAGCGGCTCAGATCTTCGTCGAGGGCACTTTGGATATTATCCGGATAGACCGCACGCACGATCCCGTTTTCATCGGCGATCAGCAGATCATGGGTCAGTGTTGTTCTCTGATAGAGCGTTGCCAGAGCCTGCCTGCCGTTTTCAGGCGTTGGGCCGGCGGCATAGGCATCTGCCGCCTTGTCTGCTTCGGCGCGCGTATCGGTCAACGTTTTATTCAGCGATGAGATCACATCTGCCAGAACATCCGTCTGGGAAGCCGTCTGATCAACACATCCTGCCGAAAAACAGGACAGCAGAATGAGAGATGTCATCGCCAGCAGCACCAGGATTTTCATATTCATACTATTATCTCCCAAGGGAAAAATACTCCGGGAGCGGCAGCGGCCTTACTCTTCCTTATTCTGCAGAGAATATCGGCGGGTCAGGCTATCCAGCGTCTCGATCTCCGAGACATCCTTATCATCCCGCAGCCGCACGAAACGCGGGAACCGGAGAGCATATCCGGCCTCGTAATTCGTGCTTTTCTGCAGTTCGGCATACCCTACCTCGAAGACCACATCCGGTTCGAAGGTCACGGTCTTTCCCTTTTCGGCAATGATCTTGTCTTTGAAGAGATCATACAGGGTCGAAAGCATTGAATCGTCGATGCCGGTCGCCACCCGGGAGATCTCCAGAAGGTCGCCGTTCTCATCCTGACAGGCAAGAAGGAACGAGCCGAACATCTTCGCACGTTTTCCTTCTCCCCATTCTGCACCCGTAACTACCAGATCGATCGTATCGACCTCCGGCTTGATCTTGATCCAGAGCTTTCCCCGGTTTCCCGGCAGATACGGCGAATCGAGAACTTTGAGCATGATCCCTTCGTTCCCGCTGTCGAGCGAGGCGTGATAATACGCTTCGATCTCTTCTGCTGAATCGCTGACGATTTGCGGCGCAACATAGGCGTTCATGACGGATTCCAGAATCCTGCGCCGCTCCCTAAACGGCAGATCGATCAGGGTCTCTCCGTCCGCCGAGAGGATATCGAACACCCAGGGAAGAAGGGTGATCGCTTCCGTAGCGTCCCCGATATCGTGCTTCCTGCGGATCCGTCGAAGGATCGTCTGGAAAGGCATGGGTTTTCCGTTCATGATCGCGATCACTTCGCCGTCGATGATGACGTCATGGTCTGTCGCTTTGTCCAGCATCCCGACGACATCGGGAAGAGATGCCGTCATCTCTTCCAGACGCCTGGAGTAGATCGCACACTTCCCTCCCGATTTATGGAACTGGAATCTGCTGCCGTCGTATTTATTTTCCGCAGCGAGTTTTCCGTGCGTTTCGACCATCGAGGTGATGGAGCCCTGCTGGGCGAGCATCATTTTTACCGGCCGAAACGCGGTGATATGGACCTCGGTGAGTCTTCCCGGATCAGTTTTTGCGAGGAAAGCCACCTCGCCCAGATCGTTGAGCGCCTGATGGGCATGCTCGATCACGTCTGAAGGAACGCCGAACGCTTTTGAAACCGCGTCCTTAACAACGCCTTCCCCGACCCCGATCCGCATCTCCTCAAGCATGAGCCGGGCAAGGTATCTCCCCTCAAGCGGCGTTGCGTTCGAAAGAAGATACTGGGCGGACCTGAGCCTTTCCTGCTGGGATCGTCTTCCTGAGGATTTTGCCATCTGCAGAAAACGCCCGTTCACATCCAGAAGATCCAGTTCTTCCGAGAAGAACATCGTCTGTTCGCGTTTTTCAAGAAGGCTCTCGACGACTTTGCCGATGTCGCCCGCATTGTTGATTGCCGAGACCACGTAACTCCGCTTTTTACCGATAACATACGCGAGAGCGTCATACAAAAGATTCGGACCGAACCCGAGTTTTTCGGACGACCAGTCGGGAAAGAGTTTTCCCCGCATGAATCTGACGAAGACGGGCAGCTCCTCTTCGGTGAGGAGAGGAAACTTTTCGGCAAGAATATCAGCGGTCGCAAGACGCGAGGAGGTCTCCTCTATGGTATTACAGATAGCTGCAAACTCGACAAACTGCATATTTTTCACACCTCAAACCGGACAAGGCGGCGTTCCCGGTACTCGGCAAGCTGATCGCTGACGTAGATTTCCGTTCCGCTTTCGCCTGCCGCGGCCAAAGCCATTTCGCGGGCGATGTTTGGGCGGTTGTAATTTTCCGAAAGATGCGCAAGAGCGATGATCCCGACATCCTTCGAGAGCTCGGCGATGCATTCCGAGGAAGCCTCGTTTGAGAGGTGGCCGTCATTTTGAATCCGATCCTTGAGATATCGCGGATACACACGGAGAACACAGTTGTTTCCCTGACAGTTCGCCCCGCATGACCGGCACAATTCGCATTCGGGGAACCGGTCCGATTTCATTGCTTCTGAGCAGTAGTTACTCTCCAGCACGACGGCATCACAGGCGGAAAGGATCGTTTTCATGGTGTCTGATACTTCGTGGGTGTCAAGACATATGCCGATCCGGGCATCGCCGTCGTCGATGACAAATCCGGTCGGCTCGGCCGCGTCGTGATATGCCCGAAACGAGGTGATCTTCAGACCGCCTGCCTGGACGGGGATGTGTTCATGACAGATGATCCGCTTTGCAGAGGCCGAAATGATATTTTCCCGCTCAAGGGCATTGAGTGTCCCGCCTGATCCAAAAACCGGAACACACGCAGCTTTTACAAAAGCCTTTGCGGATCTGACATGATCCGAGTGTTCATGAGTTACACAAAGCCCGCGGAGATTTTCGGTATTCAGGCGCATGCTCTGCAGTGTGCGCATCAGATATCCAAGGCCGGCGTCAATTACGATCGAATCAGATTCATTGCCGATATAGATGCAGTTTCCTTTACTGCCGCTTGCAAGAAGGACACAATCCATTGGTATAGTATTGGATCTACTAAGAGAAAAAGACCCAAGGGTTTTGGTCAAAGAGGTCGGAAAAAAGCGGATGAAAAAAGTAAAAGAAATTTCCCGAAGGATTATTTCTTCTGTTCTTCAGACCAGCAGGTGACACCTGTCTTGTCACTGAGAACTGAGGCGTTGAAGACAGGTTCTTCGACGCCGTCAGCTTTCTGGTCAAGGTAGTCTTTGAACGCAGTTAAGGCATGCTTGCTGAGGAAGAACAGGACTCCCATGTTGAAGATACCCATTAATGCCTGGAAGATATCTGCAAGAGCCCAGGCAAGGATCAGTTCCATCATGGATGCGATAAAAACCATCGCCACGATCACAAAACGGAGAACGATAATTGCCTCTTTTCTTTCGGTGATGAACTTGACGTTCGTCTCACTCATGGAGTAGTAGCTGATGAGACTGCTGAATGCAAAGACGAACAGGAAGGCCGAAAGGATAAACGGCGCTGCTGATCCAAGGAAGGTGGAGCTCAGTGCATCGCCGACAAGAACCACTGGGGATACCGGGATATCGTATCCCGGGTAGAAGTTGTTTGTGTAGATGATGACAACAAAGGCGGTCGCGGAACAGACAACGAGCGTGTCGATCAGGACACCGACAGACTGCATAAGTCCCTGCTTTACGGGGTGCTTAACATCTGCAGACGAGGAGACGTTCGGGATAGAACCGATACCGGCTTCGTTGGAGAAGACACCACGCTTCAGACCCCACATGATAGCTGCTCCGAGTCCTCCGCCGACGAATGCCTGAACACCGAATGCGTAGGAGAAGATCGTCTGGATGACCAGAGAGACCTGGGTGAAGTTGACGAGGACGATCACAAGACAGAGCAGGAGCCAAAGAATTGCCATTACCGGAACCATCCAAGTCGAGACTTTTGCAACGCGGGTGATGCCGCCGAAGATGATGATCGCTGCAAGGATGGTGGTGATGACCGCAAAGACGATCGGTTCAGTACCGAATGCTGCGTTTAATGCACCGGTCGCCGAGTTTGCCTGGACACCGATGAACATCATACCATAGGTGATGATGATCAGAATAGCGATAAAAGCGGCGAACTTTGGTTTGCCGAGACCGTTTCTGATATAGAATGCCGGACCGCCGTGGAACTGACCGTCTGATTTCTTTTCTTTGTAGATCTGACCGACGGTCGTTTCAATGAAACTGGTTGCCGCGCCGATGAGAGCGAAGATCCACATCCAGAAAACGGCTCCGGGACCTCCCATGACGATTGCCAGGGCAACACCGACGATATTTCCTACGCCGATCCTCGCGCCCATACTGACGCAGAAGGCCTGGAACGAAGAGATTGTCTGTTTGCCTTTCTGCGCGCGGATGCCGGTAAAAGCTACTCTGCATGCTTCGCCCAGATTGTTGATCTGGACGCCTCTTGATCTGATGGTAAAGTAAAGACCGATACCAACCAGGAATACGAATGCAATATACCATACATACGTATTGACGAAATCGATTCCGGATAAAACGGTTTCGCTGATTGCCTCAAAAACACTCATGGGTTAAATTGTTTCTCTATAATGGATGATTAACCCATATGGTTTGTCTGCCGAAAAGACCGCTCGAAAAAATAGTATTTATCCTCGTTCATCCGGTAAAAATCAGCCTGGATGCAGGATAGATCAGAGTGAATCGAGGGATATGCCGCCGAAGTCGTCAGCTTTCTCTGGGGTCGTGATGCCGAACGCGGACTGACCTGCCCAGGTGTCGAGGGAGTTTGCCGCCTCGACCATATAGTCGAGAATATCGATAGAGAGTTCGCGTTTGGTTTTGCTGACCTGCATCTGCTCGACGAGGAACCTCAGTCTTTCAGGAGACTCCATTCTCAGCTTGGCAAGCGAAATCACGCACATATAGATACGGGTCAGATTCCTGTCGGTTCCGGTGATCGTATCAAAAAACGCCCGAAGGACCTGAGCCTGATAGACTTCGCTTCCCATAAGTATTCTACATTGGGGAGTTATCCGATATATAGATTTGCCAAAAAAAGGGGTTATTTTGCCGTGCTGACGATCTTGATGATGTCGCCGGACTTCAGTTCGGTCGTATCCTTGATCCGCATCTTCGTGCGGGCATCGACCGCATACAAAAATCCGTTCCCGATATCCGTGTGGACGCGGAATGCCATGTCTTTGGGGGTCGATCCGATCGGCATAAGGAATGCATCCGGCAGGACCTGCCCTTTCGCATTACAGAATTTGTTGTCGTCTTCTACCGGATAGACGACGATCATGCCGATTTCCTCGAAGACGATCTTGTTTAAGATCTCCTGAACGCCGGTGCTCCCGAACTTTTTCATGTGTTCGGCGATCATCGTCAGGGCTTTTACCTGGGGTGCGGAAAGTTTTGCTCCCTCGATTGGAGCAAAGGTGGAATCTCCCGGCAGATATTTCAGGATCTTTGCATGTGCGGCGCTTTTCAGGGCAAGTTCGCCGGCAGCGATCGTCGGTATGGCCCCGAGAACTTTGAGGGCCTCGATGTTTTCATCGGACGCAAGATCGGCCTTGTTTGCCGCAATGATCATCGGTTTTGAGACGCGAAGCAGAACTTCGCACATCTTTTCGATATCTTCCGGCGTTGCCTTGGCCAGATTGATGCCGCATTCGTCGACCGCCTCTCGAATCTGGATCGCGTTGATCCGAAGACCGGCAAGAGCTTCGCCCAAGAGATCGATTAAGACCTGTTCTTTTCCCTGCGCCTGCCGGACGAGTCTGGCCCGGTGTTTCTCGACGATTCCCGCCATCCACATCGCAAACTCGTAGCGCAGAAACTCGACATCATCGATGGGGTTTCTGGTCCCGATATCGACCGGATTTCCTTCGGCGTCCGTGCTTCCGGATGCATCAACGACCTGGATGATCGCGTCCGCCTCGCGAAGGGTATCGAGGAATTGGTTTCCAAGACCGCGGCCTAAATGCGCATCGGGGACAAGGCCCGCAACATCGATGAGTTCGACCGGAATGAACCGGTTTCCGTCGATACATTCAGTACATCCTTCGATCCCGAGTTCTTTGCACGGACATTTCGTCCGGACATAGGCAACCCCTTTGTTCGGGTTCACGGTCGTGAACGGATAATTGGCGATATCGACATTTGCAAGAGTCAGCGATTTATAAAACGTTGATTTGCCGCAGTTTGGTTTTCCAGCCAGTGCAATTTGTAACATTGTGTATCTTTCCTTGTATCGAGGTATCTCTGACCTATAATTAGGGCCGAGTGACTCTTATGCCTTTGGTATCAGTAATGGAAGACGATGTCCCGGCCGTCTTTCACTGAATCGGCATACCGGTTCACGTTCTCAGCAATGAGCGCAGTATTGATCGAGCCGTGCAGCCGCTTCATAAACTCCTCTTTGAGTTCGTTCGATAAAAGACACCGGGTCGTGACCTCGTATGCCCCGTCGAGGCGGCCTTCCGCCGCCATCTGGATAATCACCCGGTCGACCATCGACACGGTCGCAGGCTCCATGAGATCGAGAACGCACCCTCCGCGGCCGCCGGGAGCCGGGACGATCTCACCATACAGTGCGCCGCGGGAGAGATCAAGGCCCGCTCCCGTGCAGGCAAGAGCGAAGTTCGCATACAAAACCGCATACCCGTGGGACATCATCACGTTCACCGGATCCATAAACGGCGGCTGGCATCTCCGGCGGTAGCCCAGCACTTTGGGAAGTTTTCTGCCGATGATTTCGTAATACATCGTCTTCGTCAGAGAAAACGCCCGGCCGATTTCGGGAAGGGTGATCAGATACTCCAGTTCTTCCCGTGC
Source organism: Methanocorpusculum sp. UBA424 (assembly GCA_002498375.1). Taxonomy (GTDB): domain Archaea; phylum Halobacteriota; class Methanomicrobia; order Methanomicrobiales; family Methanocorpusculaceae; genus Methanocorpusculum. The sequence continues at coordinate 120,694 of DAHC01000005.1, read as the reverse complement.
GGCGGTGAGGATATCGAACTCTCCTTTGAAGTAGAGTCCTTCGGGATCGAACTCGGCAAGTTCGTTGATGTACCGCAGACGTTCATCCAGCGAAGACCGGATCGAGGCCATCGCGAATTTGTGGACAGGGATATCCCGCTGCTGCGCCGCAAGAGACGGGGCGCTTTTTCCGTAGATCCCGCCGACGGGTTTCCCGTGCGCCGTGAAAAAGGAGACGGCGATCCCGCGGTCCGCGAGGCGTTCCAGAACCGAGGTATGCAGAGAGTGGCCCCCGGCGATAAGGAGATGCCGCATATCGTCCAGCGGATACTGGGTCATACTGCCTTTCTGCCGGACGATCAGCGAGTCGCGGGTCGATTTGATCTCGGCTCCATACCCCCAGACGGTGACCCAGGGGATCATAAGAACAGATCATCCTCCGTTGTATCGCCGTTCAGCTGGACCCGGCACTTTCCGCAGAAGTATTTCCGCTTCCGGTCCAGTTCGTCCAGATTCCGCGGACAGTACATAATACATCCGGGATTATCGCAGTGACCAAGCCCGAACAGATGCCCGATCTCGTGAGCTCCTTCTTTCACGATCCGGTCGATCAGTGCAGAGTCGTCTGCATATTTCCCGTAGAATTCATTCTGGAGACGGTGCGGCGAGACGATCGCCACGCCGAGCTTGGGGTATGCGAGGCCGAACACGAAGTCGGCCAGTGGCTCATAGATATCGCCCGGCGTCACGAGAAGGATCCGTTCATGCAGATGATTGAATTTATGGTAAAAGTCCAGATCCATATCGGCCGGCTTAAAAAGCTGGGGCATTCTTCTCCGGAACATATCCAGTTTCAGGAGAATCTTCACAGCATCATACTGGTTTCGGACCGGGTCGAACCCCTCGAGCGGAAAGATGCCGTCGTCTATCCGCGAGACGGGCATCTCGAGAACCGCAGACAATTCCTCGGAAACCGGTCGCGACAGGCCGACAGGAACGCGGCTGTCCCAAAAAAGATGTATCCCCATTTGTATAGGTATTTCTTTGTGCAAAGCGATAAAGGTACCTTATTCTATGAGGAACGGCATCGAGACGGCTGTCGGACGGTATATCGCGGGGAACTACCGTTCGGCTGTGGAAGTGGGATTCGGCGGGAAAACGACGGCCGCAGAGATCGTGCAGGCGGCGGGGATCCCGGTCCTCTGCACGGATGTGCACGCATACGCAGAAGGTCCGGTTCCTGCGGTGGTCGACGACTGTGTCGAGCCGACGGTCTCACTCTATTGTGCCGAGGTGATCTACGCGATCCGTCCGGGAACGGAGATCGTTCCTGCGCTGATCGAGCTTGCAACTCGCGTAAACGCCGACCTGATCATCTATCATCTGGGCTTCGAGTTGTACGAGAACGGCGGGGAACGGATCGTAACGGACGGCGTTATGCTGCACCGATACGTAAAGGCTCACCAGGAGTGAGCATAGCCCCGCTTTTCGACAGGCTCCCCGTCGCACCAGACCCCTTTTTCTTTAACGACCGTTCCGATGACGGTGTACTCCGCATCGAGGGCCGGCAGTAACGAAGGACTCATGCAGAACAACAGACCAAAGTCCCCGCCGCCGTAGAGATAATACTCCCGTGCGGAGCCGAAAAGGACGTCCGGGAGATTGAATTTTGCCGCCTCGAGCGCAAACCCGACGTTTGAAGCGTCCGCCATATCATAAAGGGAAATCGCAAGACCGTCCGAGACATCCATCATCGAGGAGGCACCGACGGCGGCGATTTTCTGTCCGGCTTCTACCTGAGGGATCGGGGTGAGCAGATTTTTCCTGTACCGCTCGTCTCCTTCGAGCGCCGCCATGGCAAGCCCAGGTGTCCCGGTAATGCAGACGAGATCGCCGGCACGGGCGCCGGACCGGCGGCAGTAGTGCGTTTTTTCCACGATCCCAAAACCGGTGGTCACGACGGTCAGCTCAGTGTGACTGTCGATATCCCCGCCGGCAACCTTCGCACCGAAGCGTTCTGCGCAGGAAACGGCGCCTTCCATGAATGGAACGAGCCGGGACGGATCGTCCAGACCAACGGCAACGAGAACCTGAACTGGTTCTGCCCCGCAGCTTGCGATATCCGAAAGCGTGACGGCGGCGCTCATCCAGCCTTTTTCGAACTCGGTCATGCCTTTTGGAAAATCGGTCGTCTCATGCAGCATGTCGGTGCTGGAAACAAGGATCCGCCCGTCTCCAAGATCGAAGGAGGCGCAGTCGTCCACCGTTTCTTCTTCGCCGATGAGATGGCGTATGGATGCAAGAAGGGAGCGGTCGTCCATTACTTCTTCAGCTCCTTTTTGCGTTCCTCGCGGTACTCGGAGAGCACGCCGAACAGGATCTTCTCCGCGGATCCGGCCTCGGGCTTCTTGGAGGATGCGGGTTTTTTCGGGGCTTCCTTTTTCGGCGCCGGTTTTGGAACGGGTTTTGGCACCGGTTTAGAATCCGGAACCGGTTTCGGACGAGGCTTTGTGACCGCAGGAACCGGTTTGGCGGCGGGTTTTTCTCTTTGGGCAGGCTTTTCTGCAGGCGGGGCAGGTTTTGGTCTGAACACGGCAGACGGTTTTTCCGGGGAAGAGGGAGCCGGCGGTGTCTCGGGCTTTGCCCGGTCCACCTCGAACACCAGCGTCGGGTCGATCCCTTTCTCCAGAACATCTTTCACCCGCTCCACCTGATACTCCTTCACCATCCCGTGGATCTCGCCGATCTTCTTCTCGTTCTTGTAGACATCCTGCGTCGTCTTCCACTCGGCAATGGCAGCCTCGAACGCGGCGGAGTCCACCACACCGATCTTTCCCTTCACGCGGGGAGAAAGGTTCGCTCCGTCCAGTATCGGGATGTCAGCCTCCCGGAACTCCTCGATAAGATGCTGGCTGCGTGCCCGCTGATAGGTCAGCCGCGGCAGAATGACCGCCCCGATCTTCGCCTCGGCAAGATCGCGGATCACCGTCTTTCCCCAGCCGTCGATCGTGAGGATATACAGGATATCCTCCTCGCCGACCCCCATCTCGTCGTCCAGATTCTTCACATGATCCTTCGCAAGCAGCTGGAGGACCTTCAGCGCCGTGCAGCCGTCGCCTGCCTGCAGGGAGATGTAATGCTTCATCCGCTCGAGTCTGGTCCGAAGCGTCTTGCTCCGGCGCTCTTCTTTTCGAAGCGCCTTTTTCACCTGAGCGAGCTCCGTATCGCGGGAAATGATCGCTTCGGAGGAGAGCATCTCTGCGTTGCGCTCTTCCCGTTCGAAAACAAGCCGTTTCTGCAGAGCTGCGATCGCCTTGTCCTTCACTTCGACCTCTTCGGATAAGCTGCCGGCAAGTTTACGCAGTTTGGCAACGGTCTCTTCGAGCCGGGCGATGCGTTCGTCCTTTTCGTCGGGGACGACCTCTTCCACGACGACCGCCGGCTCTTCGGGAAGTTCCTCCGGATGCTTCAGCGCTTCGAGGATCTGCTCGAGGGAGAGGCCGCGGATGATCCCGGCTCTGACCATGTCTATGTCGGTTCCCGGCGGCATGCGTTTCTGAACCGAGTCGAACTTGTTCGCATAACTCCGGTAGGCCATCACCGCGGCCGAAAGGGCGTCGCGTTCGTGATCGTTTGCAAAGTCGTAGCCTTCGGCAAGATCATACTTTTCTTTGATCAGGACATCCTTCGCCGGGGTCCAGGCGACGGCGGAGAAGGCCCGTCTGACTTTTTCCACCCCAAACGGCATCTCGGCCTTGTCGGTGGCGATCAAAACAGGCCGGCCGACCGCGGAGACGGCCGCGATGATCTCGGCCTGGCCGAGTGCCCGGGTGCTGGAGAGATGGACCAGATCGCCGTCGAGATTCAGTGCGGCGATCCCTACGGTCGTGCCCGGATCGATGCCGACGATCAGGTAGGGCGGTCTCTTCGAGAGAGGGAGGAAATCGGGGACCTCCTTTCTCGTTCCGGCAACCCGGACGAAGACGCCGGCGGATGTCCGCGAGGAGACGGGGACATCGTAACGGGGAGCGGAGACGGTGAACTCGACGATCCGCTCGCCGCGAAAGGACCTTGAGATCGACGAGGTGAACATGATGCCGTTTGCAAGAAGGCCGGCCTCGATCTCGCGGGAGATGGACATGAGGGAGCCCTGCATGCGGCGAATATACCGGTTCTGATGCGTGCGGATCGGGGGGCGGGCTCTCGAGACGGTGATGGTCGTGACCCCTTCGAAGGTCCGGATCTCGTATCCTCCTCCAAAGGAGGCGATAAGACCCGAGATCTTGGCCTGTTCCATGGGGTTAGAGGCATCATAGCGGAGGTTGTACCGCTCGGCAAGTTTTGGAAGAGGGGCGGATTTTGCCCCGATGCAGGCGATGAGGACAAGCTTCGTGCCAAAGGGAAGGGATTCCGTGAGGGTAAAAAGAGAGCGTGCGTCGGGGGCGATATCGCGGAGCGAGCCGAGCGCAACGATCTCCGGTTTCTCGGTATTGATGAGGTGGAGGAGATGCTGGAGGGTGAGACTGCGTTCTTCGGATTCGATCCTTTTGTCGACTACCCGGACGAGGGCGTAGAGACCGCCCGGAGAAGTGTGCGTGGGACCTGTGATCTTATCGATGCCGAATACGAGAGAGCTCATGGTTTTGTTACGAAAGAAACGGCCTCTTCGAGATCGTATTTTGTCTGATATTTCTTTGCGAAGTAGGTGATGACGTTTTCAAGGTCATGCCTGAGAACGGCGTCGGCGTTCTGATGGGTGGGCGGGATCCACTGGGGCCAGTCGATGAGCCAGACGGTTTCCCCGTCGGTCATGATGTTGTATTCGGAGAGGTCTCCGTGGATGAATCCTGCGGCGTAGGCTTTTTTGACTTCGTCGAGGATCTGCCGGTAGATGGTGTCGGGGTCTTCGAGGACGCAGCGGATGAGGTTGGCGCCCGGGACCTGGGACATGACGATGACGTGCCGGTTGATGTCGATGGGGACCGGGACGCTGACTTTGCCGTTTAGGGCCTTGAGCGCTTCGTATTCCCGTTCTGCAGATTTTGCGGAGGCGAATATCCAGGGGCAATGTCCTTCGCCGGGCATGTATTCACGGTTGGTTTTGAGGGTCTGGAAGGATCTCTGGCCGACTTTGTGGAGTTTGAGGATGACGATGCCAAAACCGAGGGCTTCGTAGATTTCGGATTCTTTGCCGACGCCGACCATGCTGCCGAGGGCGGAGATGGTTTTTTTGCCGGCGAGGTCGGATAAAGCGAGGGCGTCGTAACCGGCGAAGACGAGGGTGTAGCCTTTGTAGGGGACGGAGTCGGAACGGATGAGGTCCCGGTGAATGAGGTTGCCGAGACGGTATTTCATTTCAGGAGGGGAAAGTTTGACGGCGGCACGGAGGTCGTCTTCGGGGACCCAGCGGTAGTGTTTCATCATCCGCTCGAGGGCGTGGAGGATGCGTATTTCGTATTTATGGAGCGATTTTATGATGTCTGCATCAATGGGCATTGGTGATATAGATTTGGCGGTGATGGGACAAATAGATGATTGAGCGGGGTGAGCCGTCAAGCGAGGGTCGTAGACCCGAGTCGGAGAGCAAATCGAAGGTTTGCGAACAGGCTCGCCCTTAGCTGAGCAAATCGATAGATTTGCGAGTGGAGACCGTATTTTTGGGAGGGGAAAACTCGACCCAGGTAAGTTTTCGAAGGAGACGTGCGACTGAGCCTGATATTTTATAGAGGGAAGGGTAGGCTGGGTGTGGATACATGAGAAAGCCCTCTCTTATCCTCCACCCCCCCTATTCCAAAAATAAAAAAAATACTTATTCCAGCTCGAATGCGCCCGTATACAGCTGATGATACTTGCCCTTCTCGGAGATAAGCTTCGTATGCGTCCCGCGTTCGATGATCCTTCCCGACTCGAGAACCATAATCACGTCCGCATTCTGCACGGTGGAAAGCCGGTGAGCGATCACAAAGACCGTACGTCCCTTCATCAGGGAATCCATACCCGCCTGAACGATCGCCTCCGTTCGCGTATCGATACTCGACGTCGCCTCGTCCAGGATCATCACCGGAGGATTTGCCACCGCCGCCCGGGCGATCGATAAAAGCTGCCGCTGACCCTGGGAAAGACTTCCCCCGTCTCCTTCCAGAATCGTGTCGTATCCGTCGGGCAGTCTCGTGATGAAGTCATGTGCGTTTGCAAGACGCGCCGCCGCATACACCTCCTCATCCGTCGCATCCAGCTTCCCGTACCTGATATTTTCCCGGACCGTCCCCGTAAACAGATTCGTATCCTGCAAAACGATCCCGAGCGAATGCCTAAGATCGGCTTTTCTGATCCGCTTCACATTGATGCCGTCATACAATATCTCGCCCTCCTGCACATCGTAAAACCGGTTGATCAGATTCGTGATCGTCGTTTTCCCGGCACCCGTCGCCCCAACGAACGCCACCTTCTGACCCGGGTTTGCATAGACAGACACGTCATGCAGCACCTCCTTGTCCGGTGTATAGCCGAAGCTCACATCGCGGAGCTGCACATCCCCCTCCAGTTTTGTATAGACCGGAGAGCCGTCCACGATCTCCTTCCATGCCCAGATACCGGTATATGCCGGCGCCTCGGTAAGGACCGATCCTTCACCTTCATACTGCGCATTGACCAGCGTGACGTCTCCCGTATCCTCCTCAGCCGGTTCGTCCAGCAGTTTGAAGATCCGCTCTGCGCCGGCCAATGCCATGACAACGGAACTCAGCTGCTGGGAAACCTGACTGACCGGCATCATGAAACTTTTACTCAGCTGCAGGAAGGCCGCGATCCCTCCAAGGGTCAGACCGCCGACCCCGCCGATCGCGAGTGCTCCGCCGACGACGGCCACCAGAACATACTGGATATTTCCAAGATTCATGACGATCGGCATGAAGATATTCGCAAAGGTGTTGGCCGACTTCGCATGTCCCTGGAGTTCGTCGTTCATCACATCGAACTCCGCTTTGACCTGATCCTCGTGACAGAAAACCTTGATGACCTTCTGCCCGTTGATCATCTCTTCAATGTACCCGTTCACGGTACCAAGCGACTTCTGCTGACGGACGAAATAGACCGCACTCTTTCCCCCGATGTTTTTCATCACAAAGAACAGCACGATCACCATGACCACAACGAGGATCGTCAACGGGCCGCTTGTATAGATCATCGCGACGAACACGAAGATGATGGTGATGATCGAGGAGAACACCTGGGGAACGCTCTGCGCAAGCATCTGATGGAGCGTCTCGGTATCGTTTGTGTAATGACTCATCGTGTCGCCGAACTTATGCGTGTCGAAGTATCTGATGGGTAACTTCTGCATATGGACAAACATGTCGTCACGGATCCGTTTCATGACCCCCTGGGAAATGATGACCATCAGTCTGCTGTAGATAAGCGTTGAAAGAACACCGCAGAGGAAGATGACCGCCATGAAGAGGATGACCTGCAGAAGCCCTGTGAACACCGGATTTTCCACACCGATAAGCGGCGTGATGTAGTCATCGATCAGCACTTCCAGGAAGAGTGAACCGATCACGCCCGCAAGAGTGCTGAGGATGATACAAACGACAACGGCACCAAGCGTTACCTTGTACATACCCGGCAGATAGGAAAGAAGACGTTTCAGCGTCTTTTTCACATCATTGGGTTTCTTTCCGACAACGGGCATGCCCGGCCGCTTGCCGCCCCGCGGTCCCCGACCCATGGGCGGCATTACTCCTCACCTCCCTTCTGCTGGGTCGAATAGACCTCCTGATAGATCGGATTGTTCTGCAGGAGTTCGGCGTGCGTGCCGACCGCATTGATGTGGCCGCCGTCCATCACGATGATCTTGTCCGCATGCTCGACCGAGGAGATCCGCTGCGTGATGATGATCTTTGTTGTATCCGGGATCTCGGTCATCAGCGCCTGTCTGATCTGCGCATCCGTCTTCGTATCAACGGCGCTCGTGGAATCATCCAGAATCAGGATCTTCGGTTTTTTCAGCAGAGCGCGGGCGATGCATAATCTCTGTTTCTGACCGCCGGAGACGTTTGACCCGCCCTGTTCGATTCTGGTGTCGTACTTCTCGGGATAATGCTGGATGAATTCATCGGCGCACGCCAGTTCGCTGACGCGGATCAGCTCTTCATCAGAGGCGTCGGGATTGCCCCACTTGAGATTGTCCTTAATGGTGCCGGAGAACAGCACGTTTTTCTGCAGAACAACGGCGACCTGATCGCGAAGGGTCGTCAGATCATACTTTCGAACATCCACTCCCCCGACCATGACCGATCCGCCGGTCACATCATAGAGCCGGGGGATCAGCTGGACGAGCGTCGTTTTGGAACTGCCGGTCCCGCCGAGGATCCCGATCGTCTCGCCGGATCTGATCTCCAGATTGATCTTCTGCAGACAGATCCTTTCAGCATCGGTGGAGTAGCTGAAGTCGACATCGCGGAAACTTATGTCGCCGTTTTTGACGGAGAACACCGGATCCTCCGGGTTTGTAAGACTGCTCTCTTCATCGAGGACCTCGACGATACGTTTCGCAGATGCACGGGACATGGTGATCATGACAAAGACCATGGCAAGCATCATCAGGCTCATCAGAATCTGCATCGTATAGGCAAACAGACTGACCAGTTCACCGGTCGTGAGCGTTTCGGCAATGATGAACTGGGCCCCAAACCAGGAGACGAGAAGTATCGCCGCGTAGACAACGAACTGCATCAAGGGGCTGACAAACGCAAGCAGTTTTTCAGCCTGGGAAAAGTATCCGTAGATGTCCTTTGAGACGTCTTTGAACTTTTCCACTTCATACTCATCACGCACATAGGATTTGACGACCCGGATGCCCCTGAGATTTTCCTGAACGACTTTGTTGAGCCGGTCGAATGTCTTGAATACCTTCTCGAATATGGGCTGGACCCTGGTGATAATAAAGTACATCCCCGCACCCAGAATGGGAATCAATACCAGATAGATCAGGGAGAGCTCCGGGTTGATGGTGATGACCATTAGGTAGGACAAAATCAGCATCAGAGGACAGCGGACAGCGACTCTGATCAGCATCTGATAGGCATTCTGTACATTCGTAACATCGGTGGTGAGTCTCGTAACAATACTTGGAGTAGAGAATTTGTCGATGTTTGCAAACGAGAAACTCTGCACATTATAGAAGATATCATGCCGGAGGTTGCGTGCAAATCCGGAAGATGCGGATGCGGCGAATTTTCCGGCGAGAACGCCGAATATGAGCGAGAATATTGCCGAGATGAATAAGGCAAGACCAAGCCGGAGAATGATTCCCATGTTGCCTGCGGTGATGCCGTCGTCGATGAGGCTTGCAAGAATCAACGGGATGATGACCTCCATTACTACTTCGAACGAGACGAACAGGGGGGTTATGAGACTGTCTTTTTTAAACTCGCGGATAGAGCCGGCCAGGCGTTTTATGATATGATTCATGCAAGCTCCTCCAGATTGGTTTTCATTTTCCAGATGAGGGACCTGAAAACTGCCAGTTCTTCAGCGGTCATCCCTTTGGTCATCTGCTCTTCAAGATCAGTGAGGTTGAGATGCGCCTGACGGCTGACGGCAAGTGCCTTTTTTGTGAGCACGATCTTTTTGAGTCTGGCATCGTAATCGACCGGTTCTCTGGTGATGAGTTCGTTCTTTTCCATGAGCTGAAGGATACCGGTCGCCGTTGAGCGCCGGATGGAAAATTTCGTCTCGATATCCTTTTGAAAAATATCCCCCTTCGGTGAATGATAGATATATCCGATGATCTGGATCTGCGTGCCGGTGAGATTATTCAGCGGCCCAAATGACGCAGCAGCGTCCAGATTTCGTTTTATATGATTTGAGAGGATCTTGATTAATATCGTTATTGGCAGTCTGTCGTCCATGTATGGAAAAAGGTTAGGATGCTAACAATATATACATTTTCTAGAGGCGGGTCGCCCCAAAGGGGCGGCCTCAGCTAAGCAAGGCTGAGCGAAGCGAAGACATGCGACTGCGGGTCGGACGCGGAAAGCGGACGACCTCAGCGGAGCAAGGCTGAGCGAAGCGAAGACATGCGACTGCGGGTTGGATGCGAGCGAAGCGAAGCAGACTACCCGAAGGGGTGACCTTAGCGGAGCAAACAGAATGTTTGCGACCAAGTCGACAGACTTGCGACTGTGGGTTGGTGGAGAGTCGACGATCTTAGCCGTTTTTTTTTCTTTTCGATTTCGTGTATTGGCTTGTTTTGGATGGTACAATTCTCGCAAGGCATTTGCCTTGCTCAGCTAAGGTCGTCCGCTTTCAGCGTCCACCCCGCTCATCACACGAAATCCACGAAAATCATAACGCAAATCAGAGATTTGGTCGCAAACACTCTGTTTGCTTAGCTGAGATCGCCGGCTTCGCCGTCGATCCGCAGTCGCAAGGCAAAGCCTTGCTCGGCTGAGGTCGTCTGCTTCGCTTTGCTCGCATCCGACCCGCCTTCGCTGAGGGACCTAAAGATCCCCGCCTCAGCTGAGGTCGTCCGCTTTCAGCGTCCAACCTGCAGTCGCAAATCAAAGATTTGCGAGAAACAGAGAAAATGAGAGTTGTTTGGATGAGTCAGCTGAGGGGGGAGGGCTAAGCGTACCCCGTCAATGAAAAAAGTATGGGGAAAGTCTCAGTAGGTCGCGAGATAGCGGTTAAGCTCCCAGTCCGTAATAGACTTGGAGAAGTCCGCCCACTCGAGTTCACCGAGACGGTTGATCTGGGCAAGCACATGCTGCCCTAGAACACTGCAGAGAAGGGTATCGTTCATCAGAGCGGTGTTTGCCTCGTGCAGACTCCACGGAAGACAGCGTATTCCTTCGGCCGTCCGTTCGGCCGCGCTCATTCTGAAAATATTTTTATCAACACTCTCCGGAGGCTCGAGCTTCTGGGTAACACCCTCCATACCTGCCGCCAGCATAACGGCAAACGTCAGATACGGATTGCAGGTCGGGTCGGGGCTGCGCAGTTCCGCGCGGGTGCTTTTTCCCCGGGACGAGGGGACACGGATCAGTGCGGAACGGTTCATTGCCGACCAGCCCACATAGACCGGAGCCTCGTATCCGGGGATGAGACGCTTATATGAATTCACCGTGGGGTTCGCGATCCTCGTGATCCCGTCGATGTGTTTGAGAATTCCTGCAATAAAATGGCGGCAGGTGTCAGAAAGCTGGTGTTCTCCTTCGGGATCGAAGAATGCATTTTTGCCGTCCTTCATTAAAGAACAGTTGACATGCATACCTGAACCGTTGATGCCGTAGATCGGTTTTGCCATGAAAGTGGCATGCAGACCGCGGTGAAGAGCAAGCGTCTTTGCAACAAACTTGAAGGTAACGACCTTATCTGCCATGGCAAGGGCGTTCCCGTAGGTGAAATCGATCTCGTGCTGAGACGGGGCGACCTCGTGGTGGGATGCCTCGATATCGAATCCCATCTCGGAAAGGGAGGTCACCAGATCTCGGCGGACATCCTCTCCGGGGTCGGTCGGGGTCTGATCGAAGTATCCTCCGTGATCCTGAAGTTCCACTGAAGGATGACCATTGACCATTCTGAAGAGGAAAAATTCCATCTCGGGACCGACGTTGAAGGTATATCCGAGCTTTTCCGCTTTTTCCAGCTGCTGACGGAGAATATACCGGGGATCGCCGATAAACGGTTCGCCGCGGGTCGTGTAAACATCGCAGATGAATCGGGCAACCCGGTATTTTTCATCGGACCAGGGAATGATCTGATATGTTGCCGGCTCGGGCCGGAGCACCATATCCGACTCTTCCAGTCTCGCAAACCCCTGAATTGAAGAACCGTCAAAACTGATACCCTCAGTTAAGGCTTTCTTCATCTGTTTCGTCGGAATCGCGACATTTTTCGGTTTGCCCACCATGTCCGAGAACTGGAGGAGAACCGACCGTACATTGTCATTCTCAAGCTGTTTGAGAACTGCGTCAATTAACTCCGCACGGTCGCCGCTGTGTGATGCGGCAAGAGAGCCAAAAGGACTTTTACGCTCGTCAGAAACCATGCTCATACATGAGTGGTGAAGGCTAATAAATGTCAAGTTCGAATCCGGGTTCACGACCGCGGTCTGCGGTCAGTTTCGGGAAAACTTGACATACGATAACAGTACAATTTATCATCATGGCATTACTTACTGCAGAACTCAAAGAGCAGATTGCCAAAGTCGGCGTATGTCATCTGGTCACCGCATCCAAAGCCGGTGTCCCGAACGCAGCCCCGATGGGCGCAGTCTGGGTCATGGACAATGACACGATCTGGATTGCAAATAATTTCATGAACAAAACTATCGCAAACATCAAAGAGAACCCAAAAGTGTCTCTTCTTGTTTGGAGCCGTGATATCGGCAACTGTTTCCAGCTGAAAGGCACTGCCGCCGTAGAATCCGGAACCGCCGATCACAAAAAAATGAAGGAGCTCATGGAAGCAAAAAAACCCGGCCTTCCGGGAAAGGAACTCGTTAAGATCACCGTGAAAGAGATTTTCACCTGCATGCCCGGACCGGACGCAGGGAAAAAACTCTAACTTTTTTCGCCGCTCTCTTTTTTGAAAACCTTCAAACGCAGTATTCTGTGATGACAGCCGTTCCCAAGACCACAATCAAACACAAGTTCTATTACCACACTAAACCGAACTATTTGTAATAAAGCATGGCTGCCAAAAAAAGTAAGAAAACAGCTGAGCCACAAGCTGCTCCCAAGCTCTTTTATATCTTCTACAATCAGGAGAGATGGGACAACTGGCTCAAGACGCTCGAAACCGCCGACTGGGAAGGGGACGAGGACTCGGATGAAATGCCGGAAGGATTCAGAATTCTGGACGGATTTTCGGATGACATTACGCTCGCCGTAATCAAGATCATCCGTCTCTTCCAGAACGGCAGAATACCCCTCGAAGAGGCAAGAACAAAGCTTCGCAGTGTCGAAGAGATCGTCATGGGCGAAGTCATGGGCGAGGAACTCGCAGAGATCGTCGGATCCATGCAGGTCTCCCTTGTCGTCCTGTTTGCCGCCGGACAGAAGTACCTTGAAGAGACCTATCCCCCGGCAGAAGAGGTCAAAAACCTCGTCAAGGAAGGCAGGAAAGTCATCGAAAAAGATCCCGAAAAGGCTCTTGATATCGCCTCGTCGATCGGATCCGCCGTCATTAACGGAGCTTCCTGCTGCGGGAAATACGTGAAAGACACCGATGAGCCGACCCTCTTTGATGAGTGGCTCGTCGAGGTCGAACGTATCGCCGACGCCATGAAATCCCTCAAAGACTTTGACGAGGAAGCCGGAGAAGGCTCGTGATCGCGAGTAGGGCACGGTTTCGCTACATCAAAAAACTTCAGCGTGCGGCAGGCCACCGTCTGCCCGAAGGCGCCTTTCATCCGGCAAATCTCGAAGCGATCACCGGATCAATGAATATCGATAGCCTGGACCCGGGAACGCGGGACCAGGTCCTCCGTTTTTTTAAGGATTTTCTGGAATGCAAATGCCGCGACTCACCCCTGTGCGGCTGCCCGGAACGGAAATTCGTCATCACGATCCTGGAACTTCGGGAGATGGGTCTGAATCACAAGGAGATCCACCGGCACCTGATCGACGAGTACGGGATCGATCTTTTCCCGGCCGACATCCTGAGTTTTCTCGAAGAGTCCGTCCACCTCCTTGAAGCCATCAGGAGCGTCGCGGACCTTGCCGGAGAAAAGGAACTCGTGAACCTCTCAGACGAGCATATCAGAAATATTTCACGCTGATCTCACGTTTTGGACACAGACCTTTATCAGGGGTCAGTTCCCAAAGCCCAACTCTTTTTGTCTTACACACCAAACTACAATACTATGTTACTGGAGAAGAACGACTACTCCCAGCAGATCGAGTATCTGTATCATAAATCCCTGGTCCTGGAAACTCCGTCCGATATGGATCCGGTCCTGTACTTTTATTTTATCGACACGATCGCCCACCTGGATTATACCCTCTCATCGCTCGCATACAGTCTCGACTCGATAAAATGCACCATGACCGCAGAGTATCTGCGTACCCGCGTGGACACCGCAAAACAGGGAGATTATGTGCTTTTCCCGGAATTCATGGTCTGGCTGAGGGACAATCACAAAGAACAGTTCGAAGAGACTCCTATTCTCTGGCAGCTCATCTATGACCCGGATGAGGTCTCTAAATATCTGGGATTCAGGATCGTTCTTGATCCAAACTCGAAGATTCCGCTTCCGCCCCAGTTCTTTCATGACATGACCGATGATCTTTTCAGCATGAAATTCCTCAGAAGCATCTACCCGGAGGGGCCGATTGGGAAACTCTTCGCAGAATTCAAAAGGAAATAATATATGAATGCAGCAAAGCTCTGCTCAGATCTGATACAGATACGTAGTGACAATCCGCCCGGCGACACGAGCGAGATTGCCGAATATATTTTATCCGTGATGGAAGGGATCGGCATACCCGGAACGATCACATCCGGGCCAAACGGTCATGCTAATGTCATATCAAAGGACCAGACCGGACGCCTCCTTCTCACCGGACATATCGATGTGGTCCCGGCACTGAACGAGGGCTGGGAGTATCCGCCGTATTCCGGGAAGATCGACGACACCTACGTGCACGGACGCGGGGCGACCGACATGAAAGGCGGATGCGCCGCGGTTCTTTCGGCAGTTGCCAGAGCAAAGGACGCGGGAGATGAACTGCCGGTCTCTCTTGCCTTCGTCTGTGACGAGGAAGGAGGAGGAAGATACGGCACCCGGTATCTGCTGGAGAAAAACCTCATCCATCCGTGCGATGTCCTGATCGCCGAACCGACGCCGGCATATGCCCCGGCGGTCGGACAAAAAGGCGTCTGCAGATTCGATGTGGAGTTTGTCGGAACGCCCGGCCATTCGTCTCTGTATCCGATCCTCGGCGAAAGTGCGGTGATCCAGGCGATGGATTTCCTGCACTGGATGGGAGAACTGCACAAACGGGTATATCCGCAGACAGAGGAGATGGAAAAACTGATCGAGCACTCGACAAAGATCGCCGGAGAGGGAACGACGACGGATTTCGGCCCGGTGTTCCGGCGGATCATGTATAATCCCGGTATCATTTCCGGAGGCGAGCGGGTCAATATCGTCGCCCAGAAATGTTCTCTCATGATGGACATGCGGCTTCCCTGGGGATGCGACTGTGATGAAGTACTCGATGAGATATGCAGCCATATCCCGAAATCGGCCGTCCTCACCCCCCGAACCAAAGCCAACGCTTCGCTGACGGCGAGCGATTCGTTCCTCGTTCAGAAAACCTGCGAAGCCATCAGCGAGGTGTACGGGATCACCTCGCGTCCGATGGTCCAGTGGGCCGCATCCGACGCCCGGGCGCTTCGTCTGGCGGGATTCCGTGCCCTCGAATACGGACCCGGCGAACTGAGTACCATGCACGGCCTGAACGAAAAGGTCTCTATCGACCAGCTGAACAAATGCGAAGAGATCTACTATAGACTCATACAAAACTACACAGATACACAACAGGAGATATCATAATGACCGAACCACGAAAACCGCTCGCTTCCTGGAAAGGACAGGACAGATACTTCGGCGAGGTCCTCTCCTCGCTGACCGGGATCTTTCTTTCCGGCGGCTGTTCCTGGAACAGATGCAGGATGTGCGGATATAAAAACGACCGCGACACCTGCGCAAAAGACGAACTCATCGACCATATGAAAGGGCAGATCCTCTGGATGCAGGAAAATTACGCTCCCGATGAATACCAGCTTGGAAAGATCTTCACCTCGGGAAGTGTCTTTGACCAAAACGAAGTTCCTCTCGAGGTTCTGGATGCCTTCGGCGAGTTCTTCGCAGGAAAACCGCTGATCGCCGAGTCCAGATCCGAATACATTACGGAAAACGCGCTCGCCCGTCTGTTGAAAAGTCTGGACAAGGGTCAGGCCCATCCGCTGACGGTCGCGATCGGTCTTGAAACGACGAATGATTCCATCCGGGAGAAGTCGATCGATAAAGGAAACACGTTCGCCGATTTCATCAAAGCTGCCGAGACGGCGCATAACGCAGGCGTCGGCGTGAAGGCATATCTGATGATGAAGCCGCTCTTTTTAACCGAAAAGGAGGCGCTGGAGGATATGGAAACATCCATCCGCGAGGTCGCACCCTACGCAGACATGATCTCGATGAACCTCTGCACGATCCAGGGCAGAACGGAACTGGAACATTACTGGCAGAAGGGAGGTTTCCGGCCGCCGTATCTCTGGTCGGCGCTGAAAGTTCTCCGGGAAGCTGACGTTCCCGTAGCATGCGATCCGGTCGGCGGCGGATTCAAACGCGGACCGCATAACTGCGGAACGTGTGACAAGGAGATCGTTGCCGCGATCAATGAGTATTCCCTCACAGCCGATAAGGGTGTTCTGGACGATGTCTGGGAGATCCCCTGCGCATGCAAAAAAGAGTGGGAGTATGTTCTCGCAAACGAACGTTCGTGGAACATGCCCCTCACCCAGTAATTTTTTCCTTTTTTTATAGGGGTTACGCGGTGTTGTGATCTCGAACGAGAAAAACTGCTGTACTTATGAGATGTACTGCGATTTGGTGTACGGGATTAGAGGAGACACAAGAGAAAAAAACAACCGCGAATCGGCGCGAATCCCGCCCTTCGGGCGAAGCGAATCGGATTTGCGGATCCTCACTCTCGCTCGTTAGGCCTAGTCGCAAGTCTATCGACTTGCTTGGCCCAACGGCTCGTCCCTTCATCGGGACCGTTCGGGCAAATCCTGTCGCCGCCCCAGCGGCTCCTGTGAGGAATATTCAGAGCGTTATCCTTCGTCAAAAAAAAAGTTCTTTTAAAATATAATCTTAAAATGAGGGAAATTGCCGTTGGGAGGCGCTGGGGCGCCGACAGGATTTGCCCGAACGTTCCCGATGAGGGATGAGCAAGACAGCGAAGCTGGATTGCGAAAGTGAGGAAAAGCAAATCCGATTCTGGGAGCAAGCCAACGGCTTGCGGGATTCGCGCCGATTCGCGGTTGGTTTTATCTCATGTATCCGCACTAATGCCGTACACGAAATCGAAGTACATCTCAGTAGTACGTCAATTTTATCGGTTGGGTCTTCCGGTTTTTTTCAGCTAACTGTCAAAGTCAGTTAATGAACGGAAAAACTTCATCTCAAATAAAATGAGATCAACGGGTCGTATTTTTTATTGTCTCACGCTCAACCAAAAATGATCTGAGAAAAAAACAAATCTTCACACAGACGAAAGAAAAATCGGTTGTCGTTTATTCTCAGCCCACATTACTCTTGAGTTCGTGTATTATCCATAAATATAATCTAAATTCTTGGCTTTATTGTTAAATTATAATATTTCTTTTGATCCATCTCCTCATAGCAGGGTAAACGAATCGAAAAACCCTGTTTTAATGTTGTTTCTATCATCGGTGTTTTTTCTGTAAGGTATTTGGGGATATTATCAAAATAATACTGACCATCTTTAAAGATTATTTCTTTTGTATTATCCCAATCTTCATATAATCCTATCACCGCCGCTTTTATTTCAGAATCAGTTAATATTTTTTTAATAAGTTCCAAATCAAAGCATTTCATATATTTAAATGGATTCGCAATAATGATAAAATTGTTGCGGGTAAAAAGATAATGTGAGGGGGTACCGGCGGTTACAATATCACCATGGTTGGAATATAATGCGTATCAACGGAAAGTTTGCGACTTTCGCTGTCATAAAAAAAGGTGGAGATATTCTTCTTTTTTATCTGGTCGTTACGAGAGCGCCGTCTGCGGTCACGATGATCGTGTGTTCGAACTGAGAGACAAATGATTCAGGAACATCCGATAAGCAGTGATACAAAAAGAGGTTCCCCTGACGAAGAAGGGTGGGAAGAGCCAGTTCTGCTTTTGGAACATTCAGCCAGCGGCGGGCAAAAGGCATACCGTGCATCTCTTCCGCCTTTTTCATGATTTTCCGGCCGGCCGGAGATCTGACCGGGGCGTCCCCGACCACCTGATATATCTCGCCTCGCGGAGTCTCATGGGTCATACCGGAGCCGGTAGATGCGAAGGGTTCGATGGCAATAACCATATCTTCCCTTAATACTGCACTGCCGAATCTTCCCGTGTTGGGAATAGAGAGACCATGATGCGGGTTATAGCGGGCAATGCCATGGCCTGTCAGGTTGATGATCGGCTTGTAGCCAAATGATGTGATGGTTTCTTCGACGACCGCGCCGATCTCGCTGACCACTACTTCCGGCGCGACAACATTGATCGCAGCATCAAGAGCTGCGCGTGATGCCTCGCATAATGAAGCATGATCACCAAGATCTACCGTAACGGCAGTGTCCGCGATGTACCCGTCGATGTGGGTCCCGATATCCAGTTTTATCAGATCCCCTTCAGCAAATATCCGTTCCTCGTCCGGCGAAGCAGTATCGTGGGCGGCACAATTATTCAAAGAAATATTCGGCGGGAATGAGTGGGAAACGCCGGCCGCTGAGATCTCCTCTAAGACCATATCGAAAATGTCCGCAAGGCCGACACCCGGTTTTATCTCGGCAGCACATTTATGCAGAACGGTTTTTGCCACCCGGCCTGCCTCTATGTAGGTATCCAGTTCGTTATCGTTCATAATTCTATACTACTAATTTTTCTTCAAAGCACGTAAAGCTGTCAAATCCATCACTTGTCACAACACCCATGTCCTCGAGCCTGACGCCGCCGATCCCCTGATAATAGAGACCCGGCTCAAGCGTGATAACATGCCCAACTTTCAGTTCGCCGCCGGACGGAGAAAGGGATGGAGCTTCGTGGATCTCCAGACCGACGCCGTGACCAAGACTATGCGTGAATCCCGAGGATCCGGCCGTTTCATAGCCGTTCTCCCGGAAAAATTCCACAACGGCAGAATAAACCGAAGCACCGGTCACTCCCGGCCGGATCATCGATACGGCGAGTTCTTTTGCTTTTTGTACGGCATCATACATCCTGACGATCTCATCAGAGGGGGCACCTTTGGATACGGTCCTTGTCATATCGGCGAAATATCCTGTCAGTTCACTTCTCGGAAACACATCCATCACGATCGGCTGGTTTGCATACAGCGGGCCGGTGCCGCGCGCATGCGGCATGGATGATGCCTCGCCGCAGGAGACGATCGTATCGATGTCTTCGCAGTTGAAGGGCCGAAGAGCGAAGTGGATGATGTCGCGGATCCTTTCTGATGTAAGGGGAGCATCTTCGAGCATCAGAATACCTCTGTTGTCCGGCTCCGATTTTCTGACGGCATCGACGGCTGCGCGGACGGCGACCTCATTCATCTTCTGGACATAGCGCATATTGGTAATTTCGTCCTCGGTTTTTATGCTCCGGATTTTGGCGATCGTCCCGGAATCTATGATGACTTCGGCAACTTCCGCGAGGGTATGGGCAAAACCGACCGGCATTGAGGGGGGGATCAACAGGCGCGAACCTGCAAAATTTTTGATCATATGTGCCGTCGCCAGATCGGGATCATGATATTCTTTCAGAAGCTCAGGCAGGCCTGCGGAGATACGTGTCACTATGCTACACGCTGACTCATAGCGCGCACGCGTTTCTTCCATGGATGAGACGATTAAGGTCGCGACGCCGTCTTTTGAAAATACGTAGATATAGGGGTCCGATGCCAGAAAACCCGAAAGATACCGCATATCCGCATCGTCTGACGAGTCGTATGCAACATAGGCATCACATGCATGTTTTTCCAGTTCTTCCAAAAGCCGCTTCATACTTCCTCATTATTGGCGCTCTAAAGAGATGTAGTTTTTATCTTTGGGACACTGATGTACTTATAATGGATGAAACCGAGCGGACGCAGTTTAAGGGAAAATTTACGGTTCTCGTAGTTATCTTAAACATCCTGATATTTGCAGCAGCTGCGGCAATCATTGTATTCTTCCTGGTTCCTGACTCGATCTGGCTCAAAATACCGATCGTGATCCTCTGTATAGTCATTTTTATAATCAGTATTGCCGTATTTATTCCAAAATACCGCGCTACCAAAGCCTGGCTTGATGTTCACGGAACAACAAAAGAAGAACGTCTTGCCCAGATGCAGAAGGAACAGGAAGAATACCGTGCGCGTATCCGTGCAGAACTCGAAGAGGAGATGCGCGAAGAAGAATCGGCCTCGAAAAATGTGGAGAAATAATGCTTAGTAAAATCACTGGAGAAGTAGAATTACTTGAACGCCACCTGTCCGTCATGCGTGTTGTTGCACGCCAGGGTCCGATCGGCATTATGAAACTGACTGAAGAACTCGGCCAGCCTCAGCACAGAATTCGGTATTCTCTGCGGGTTTTAGAGCAGATGCAGTATATCAAAGCGACGCCGTCCGGTGCTGTCGCCACGCCGAAGGCCTATGAGATGCTGACGAACTTTAATCAGGATTTGGAAAAACTCATTACGTGTCTTGCTTCTTTACACCAGGAAAAATGACGCTAAAATCATAATCTTTAATACAATGACCCACCCATGTAATTAGGCAACACAACTGTGCCGCCATAACTCAGTTGGTAGAGTGGCTGGCTGTTAACCAGCATGTCACAGGTTCGAGTCCTGTTGGCGGCGTTTCTTTTTGTTTTTTGTGTAGTTTTTTTTCAAAACACATGTCCTGCATTTTCAGCGAATAAACAAACACCTTTATCTATCAGCATACCAAATATGATATGTTCTTCTGCAAGGGAACAAATTTTGAGGGCGCGTGGTTTCAAACCACAAACCCGTTTTACGTACTTCTCTCTGCGGGCCTGTAGCTTAGTGGTGGAGCGCCCGGCTCATAACCGGGTGGTCGTGGGTTCGAACCCCTCCGGGCCCATTCTCTTTGCATTTTCCAAACAAAATGTGACTGGAGCCGCCGTTGGAACATAAACAATACTCTATTTTTCGTTTCGCTTCTGCTGAGGAAAAGAACGCGCAGATCCGACGGTGATGATTTTTCTCCGCACATGAACATATCTGATAATACATGTACTTTATCATTCAACACGGCAATTTGAAAATACGGTAATCATGTCTAAAACGTATCATATCCCTCTTCTCTTATGCCTGATGCTGGTCACCCTTCTGATCACTGCAGGCTGTCTTCAGCCGGCAGATCCGCCCCATCAGGCAGGAACGCCGGAGATCAGCATGACCATTCCGGTCCCCCCGATCCCGGTCGCCGGCAGTAACGGCATAAATCTGGCATATGAGATTGCGTTCGGACTGCCCGAAAATCAGACCTTCACGCCGGTAAAAATCGAGGTGATCGACCCCGCCAAAGGAAAGATCCTCTGGTCTGCCGAGGGAGATCTTCTCTCAAAACTCTGTCACCAGATCAGTGACCCCCTGCCGACCGCGGAGGAACTGAAAAACGGCACGAGCAAATTGTCTCACCCGCGCATCTCGATCTGGTTCACCGTCGGGGAGGACAGCGTTCCCGATTCGCTGACGCATCGGGTCACGTTCAAGACCGGGAGCGGGCAGGAGACCGCGGAGATAACAGGGGGAACGGTAAAGGTCCGCAAGGATCTTAGACCGGTGACTATTGGCTCCCCTGTCCGCGGACCCGGATGGATCGCGATCGAAACGAGCGAGGCTGTGACGCACCACTTCCTTGACCAGATCACCCAGGACTCGGTGACCCGCGTTCCGCAGAAGTATGCGCAGGACTGGCTCTATGTCGATCCCGACACCGGATCCGCCGTAACCGGAGATGCATCCCTCGCAAAGAATTATCTGGGATATGGAAAAGAGATCTTCTCGGTTTCCAACGGGACGGTAGCGGATGTTCTGGACGGGCTGCCCGATTATGAAGAGATCTATGCCCAGCGGAAGATAACATTCGAAAATGCAGCCGGTAATTACGTTATCATCGATATGGGGAATGACAAGTATGCCTGCTATGCCCACCTTATCCCGGGCTCGATCAGGGTCGCGAAAGGGGAGAAGGTTACAGAAGGACAGGTGATCGGCCTGATGGGAAACAGCGGCAATTCAGATCTTCCGCATCTGCATTTCCAGGTAGTGACCGGCAAGGCGTCGTTCCTTGGTGCAGAAGGCTACCCGCATGTGTACCGTTCCTTTGAGGTCATCGGGATGATCGATACCTCGCTTGCACAGAAGAGGATGGAGGATCCGGGATATACGATGGCTCAGTTTTGGGGAGGGCTTGATGAATTTTTCGTGAGCAAACAACCCCCGTCTGTCCGGCAGAACGTTCTTCCGACCGGCTGGGAGATCCTGAGAATGCCCTGACCGCACATTTTCGTGCCGCGGAGGAAACAGCGAATATTTTTTTTATGCAGAACTACGCGAAATAATTGTGAGATTTCAAAAGGAGAAGGTCGGTTCAGCTGAATAACAGAGGTTTTTTCCGGGATGCTCGCGTGGGTTTCAAACTCCCTGGGCATTATTTTCTGCAGGTTGACGTCAGCTTGGGGACAAAGAGTCCGCAAAGATGGTAGAACTGTTTTTATCACCCCAAAGGTCCAGGAGAAGACAAAAACCCGTTCCATACCCTACATCATTTTATTCTCCGGGCATCCCATATATATTGGGACTAGTCCGGGTGGCTTGGCGTCACCTGTAACCTGAAACTGCCAATACGCAGGGGACGAAGTTTGAGGACGGCTGTGTCAGTCCTTCATATGTTGCATGTTCCAACGTTGATACCTTGTCCTGCGAGGTCAGCGGATGTGATGGATACATCCGGAGGGATGTATTATCTCATTGTTGTGGGCACCGGTTCAGGCCCGGAAGGGAGCAGACCTTACCGTAAACGCATGGCGCCCGCAGGGTTGCGGGGCGGAGAAGGGATATGCAACAGAAGTTGGATATGCGCTTCCAACCGAGAACGTGTCCCAATTATCTTTTAAGGGTTCTTATGGCAAAAGTGACGATTATCGGTGCAACGGGTCAGGTAGGCTCATATGTAGCACATGCCGTATCCCAATTTCCGCATGTACAGGAAATGTGCCTGTACGGCAGACCTGGAAATGAACAATATCTGGATGGTCTCGCCCATGATATGATGGACTCTTTTGCGGCACGCGGAACGAATACCCGTGTAACGTTTGGTACAACGCCAAAAGAGCTTCGCGGTTCTGATATAATCGTTCTTACGTCCGGCATTCCAAGAAAAGCTACACAGACCCGTCTGGATCTGGCTCTTGAGAATGCACGGATTGTAAAAGGATATGCCGAACAGATCGGACGGATGGCACCGGAAGCCATCCTGCTTGTCGTAACAAATCCCGTGGATATCATGACGACGGTCGCGTTGAAGTATTCGGGGATGATGCCGCACAGAGTGTTTGGTCTTGGAACCCATCTTGATTCGATGCGGCTCAAGGCATGCCTTGCGGAATTTTTCAACGTACACGTCAGTGAGATACATACCCGCATCATCGGCGAACACGGCGACACCATGGTCCCGATGTGGTCAGCGACGACGGTCGGCGGTATCCAGATCGACAATCTTATGGGCGTTGCAAAACTCCCGCGTGAAGAGATGATCCAGCGGGTGAAATCAAGCGGATCCTACATAATCCAGGCAAAAGGAGCAACGGTCTACGGTCCCGGCGATGCGATCGCAACACTGGTACGAACCATCGTCGAGGATGAAAACCGGATGCTCACCGTCTCCACACAGATCCGCCGCGAGGTGTTCGGACACGAAGGCGTATGCGTGAGTGTTCCTGCCCGGATAACACGCGGGGGTGTGTTCCCGATCGGCGTGAAGTTATCTGAAGAAGAAGAGAAGATGTTTGCAAAATCGGTAAAACTGATCAGAGATACAACCGAAAACGTCTGTGCAGTACTCGATTCTGAATCCCAAGCGTAAAACAGCAATACTTTTTTTAATAGGACTTACGCGGTGTGATCTCAACCGGAAAAAAATAACTGAGGTCCTTTGAGATGTACGTCGATTTCGTTCACGAGATTAGTGTAGACACAAAAGAATATTTAACCGCGAATCTCCGCGAATTAACGCGAATCGCATTTTCCTTACGTTCGGGTGCTCTGCTTCGGCTAATCGCCTACGCAGGAATCGCACCCTCTCTTGAAAAATGCTATCGGAAAAACCCGCGTGCGGGTTTTTCTGTTGTTTCATTATTTTTATGATTACACAAAATGAGAAGGTTACGGAGAGAAAAACCGGCACGCCGGTTTTTCCCCAGCATTTTTCCAGACGGCGTGTGATTCCTGCGTAGGCGATTAGCCGGAGCAGAGCACGACGGCGCAAGAAAAATGCGATTCGCGTTAATTCGCGGAGATTCGCGGTTTGTTTTTTCTCATGCTTCCACACCCAACAAACTCCTTCCGGAACTGGAGCCATATCAACACCGCGTAACTCCTATTTTAATCAAAAACGGCGGCAGTCAGCGATCCCTGACCCCGGTGCCGGTTAGAACAAACTCCCAGGACATGCCTTCAGCGCGGGACCGGTGTTTAGAAACGACGGCACGCCTGAACCCATCGTGTTTTTCCACACGGATGATCGCTTTTGAGATGTGAGACAGCGCAGTTCCTCCAAGACCGCTCAGCCGATGACGATCGATGTCCATGAACACCTGATTTGTAATAAGGACCGGGATGTCGTATCTCTTGGCAATTCCCAGAAGCACCATCATCTGACGCGAAAGCATCGAAAGAGCGTCTTTTGTATCCATCTGTTCCACACGGTAAAGAGCAGTTGCTGAGTCAAGCACGATCAGCCCGGCTGTCCCTGATTTGATCAGCTGCTCCGACTCGGAGATCATCAGACCCTGTTCGGCAAAGGTAGCCGGCTCAAACACGTAGAGATGCTTGGCGCACTCCTCGGTAGAGGAACCGGCGATCTGTGAAAAACGCTCGATGGAGAATCCTTCCGAGTCGATATAGACAACGCCGATACCTTTTCGAAGCACCGAAACGGCTGCCAGCATACAAAGCGTACTCTTTCCCGACCCTGCCTCTCCAAAAAACTGGGTGATCATACGGGGCTCAATGCCGCCGCCGAGAAGAGTGTCAAGTCCAGCAGCTCCGGTTGATATTTTTTTTACGGCGTCTTCCATACATCTTCCTCGACGATGCGTTTTACCGTTCGAACCGGAAGACCGGATGCATCCGAAATCCGCTGCAGGTCATCGAATTCTGCTTTGCGGGAATAAACAATCCCATCCATGGATGCGATTTTGACGTCAACGGAGTAGACCCGATCGTTTATGACGACGGTTGTATTCGCGATCGTTCGATCCGCAATGAACCGATGGATCATGGGGGTGCACCGAACGCCAAGACTTCCGGTCTCATGCGCAAGGATTTTTGCAAGCCGCGGGGCATCACGCGGGAGGGCGATAACTCTGATGAGATAACCCGGTCTGCCCTTTTTCATGACGATGGGGATAACGGACGCATCGCGTGCCCCTTCATTCAGCATCGTCGAAAGGACCGAGGAGAGGATCTCTCCCGAAATGTCGTCAACATTCGTTTCGAGCACGTCAACCGATCCCGCTTCATCCCCGGTATCCATAATGTATGCGAAAAGAACATTCGGGTGGTCGGAAGGATCTCGCGTGCCTGCTCCGGCCCCCGACGAAAGAAGTTTGCCTGAGTGAACAGTCGTTCCGAAAACCTCCTGGAACGTCGCAAGTAATGCTGCGCCGGTCGGAGTACAAAGTTCTCCTTCGAATGAGCCAAACGATACGGTGAGATCGGATGCCTTGAGGATCTCCGCCGTTGCCGGGGCAGGAATCGGCATTATCCCATGCGAACAGGTGACCGTGCCCATGCCGGTGGACAGCGGGAGGATATGGACCGCATCTACGTTCAATGATAAGAGGGCTGAAACGGAACCAAGGATATCTGAAATTGCATCATCGGCCCCGACCTCATGAAAATGAACATGTTCGGTCTGGTGGACGGACGCCTCTGCATCCCGGATTCTGGTAAATACCTTCTTTGCAATATCCTTTGCCTCTACCGAGGCATCTGCTGCAGAGATGATCTCCAGTATCTCGGAAAGAGTGCGGGTCGTTTTTTTCGTATTGGTCCTGATATATGTTGCCGGGATTCCGGCACGGTTCACATCCAAAATATCCGGTTTCGAGACCGTGGCAACCGATCGGAGGACGAACTCTCTGTCTGCTCCAAGGCTGAGCAGGGCGCCAAGGATCATGTCGCCTGCAGCGCCAAAACGGGGATCTAGTACCAGAATACGCATATAATGTATATGTATTGGACCCGCATGTCTGAATAAATATCGCCTTAGGAATGGTGGGATCAATTCCAACCTGCTCATGATCTCGGTGCTTCGCACCTCTCCCTGTCGCAAGTTGTTCCAACTTGCTCCTGGTCTCAGGTCTCCGACCTTCGACCGGTCACAAGGCATTCTAACTTGCTCCTGATCTCGGTGCTTCGCACCTCTCACTGTCGCAAGGCCTTCAGCCTTGCTCATGATCTCGGGGCGTTGCCCCTCGATCAACTACAAGACATATATCGGATTCAGTTCAATGAGTAGTCAGTAATTAGGGGTGGCTATGGATAAATCACAAAAACGGTGGCTGTTTATTTCTCTTGGTATCAGCTTAGCCGTACTTTTTGCCATGCTCATCCTCACCTTTGACACCTCGACACTTGACGAGCTGGAAAAATGCAATCCCTGGATCCTCCTCCTTGCACTCGTCATGCACATCTTTTCCCTCGGATTTTGGGCACTGCGGATCAAATTTATGTGCAGATCGCTTGGATACAAAGTGCCGTTCTTCCACTCATTCAACCTCGTCTGCTCCAACATGTTCCTCGCCTCGGTGACCCCCTCACAGATCGGCGGCGAACCAGTCAGAGTGTATGAGCTGACCAAAGCGAATGTTCCAGGCGGAGAAGCCACCGCAGTCGTCATTATGGAACGTGTCTTCGATGCCGTCGTTCTGGCGGCAGGGACCGTTATCAGCGTGTTTCTTCTCGGCATGTTTTTTGCGGATCTTAACTTCCCCGAAGCATATATGATGATTGCTTACATTGCAGCCTTCGTCTTTGCAGGTCTTCTGCTCGTATTCCTGATCGTTGCCAAAAATCCGGTGTGGTCAAATAAGGTTTTACATAAACTGCTGCACATATTCGGCAAAAACAAATCCCCGGATATCATTCAGGAATATCAAAGAAAAATCGACCTGCATCTGGGAAAATTCTATGTGACCCTTCGGCACTTCACGGGAAAATCGAAGACGGGAATGTTCTACGGACTCCTCTTCAGCGCACTCTACTGGGTAAACGAGTTTGTCATCTCCTCCGTTCTCATGGTCGGACTCGGCCTGCCGCCGAACTTCCTTCTCTCGTTTATCTTCATGATCCTCATCACCGTGATCATGATGATCCCTCTTACTCCCGGAGGGGTGGGGGTCGCCGAAGTTTCCATGGCCGGTTTCTATGCTCTGATAATCCCCACCTCACTTATAGGCGTGTTTGTGCTCTTATGGCGGCTTATCATGTATTACTTTAACCTCGCCATCGGATTTGCAGCCAGCATGATTATCGTCCGCAGAGAAGCAAAAATCCAGAAGGAAGGACCAGTTAACCTGTAAATATAAATTCTCAGCAACCAACGTTTAATGAACAGTATGGATGCAAAGCAGAAAAAATTCCTCTGGATCTCGATAGGACTTTCACTTGCCGTTCTTCTGGTAGTCATACTTCTGACATTCGATGAAAACACGATTACTGCCATTCAGCAGCTCAATCCTTTGTATCTGCTTCTTGCATTCATGATACATATGCTTGCAATGGGTTTCTGGGCCGCAAGGATCGTCGTTATGTGCCGGTCCCTCGGATACAAAGTGCCGTTTTTCCACTCCCTCAATATGGTCTGCGCCGGGCAGCTGATTGCAGCGATAACTCCCTCGCAAATTGGGGGAGAACCGATCAGGATCCATGAACTCTACAAGGCAAATATGCCGGTGGCCGACGCAACGGCCGTCGTTTTAATCGAGCGGCTTCTGGAAGCGATCCTCATGGTCCTCGGAGTGATCTTTTCCATGGGACTTTTTTCCTTTGTCTACAATAATGGAGAGCTCCCGGAAAGTCTGATCATCGCAGCCTGGTGTGGGACGGCATTTTTCACCGGACTTCTGATAATTCTGGTCGCAGTAATGCGAAAACCGGCCCTCATCAAAAAACTGTCGCTGAAGATCGGGGGGCTGTTTATGAAGAAAATGAACCCCGAAAAGATCGAGAAGATAACCGACCAGATCAATGACGGGGTCGATCAGTTCTACAACACGTTCCGGCTCTTTGCCGGGAAAGCCAAATGGGGATTGTTTGTTGGATTTATTCTGACCTTTTGTCTGTGGGCTTGTGAGTATTCGGTCGCATCGATCATTCTGGTGGGGCTTGGATACCCGCCGAATATACTGCTGTCGATCGTCTTCCAGCTGATCATCGCGGTGATCATGATGCTGCCGCTGACCCCCGGAGCTGCAGGAATTGCTGAGCTTGCCTATGTAGGATTTTACTCACTGATCATTCCAAGCTCGGTTGTGGGACTGTTTGTTATCCTCCTAAGAATGATTCTGTATTATTCAAACATCCTGATCGGCTTTATCGCCAGTTTCCTGATCGTCAAACGTGAAGCGGCAAACAAGAAAGTGATATCCGACGATGTCTGATATCCCCTTTTTTGACCAGGTACGGTATCATCTGACGAAAAACCAAAGGACGGAGGATTTTTACCGGAACCAGTATCAAAAAATCTACGATAGGTTCTACGTAAAATCCGATGACTGTCTGGAAATAGCAGGGCTTCGGTTACCTGTCCTTTCGCACGAGAGACACCCAACCCGCGAAGAGGCGTATTATGCAATGGAGATCGGCGATATTCTCTATCCTGCTCTCTTGGGCAGATATCATTACACCGATGAAGGGCCCTATGAATGGGGTGATGTCAGGATCAATCAAGGCGATGTGGTGTTTGACTGCGGAGCAAATCTCGGCGTGTTCTCTATTCTTGCCGCATCGAAAGGTGCCGAGGTTTACGCATTCGAGCCGATCAGGGAAGCCCGGCGGATTCTTTCGAAAACACTTGAGTTGAATCCGGATTTCGCGAAAAACGTACATATCATTCCCTATGGGGTCAGCGACACTTCCGGGAATGCTGAATTTACGATCCTTACGGACACGCTTGTCGGTTCATCCATGGTCCTGGATCAGCAGGGGAGATGTGAAATGGCCCCCGTCACCACCATCGACGCATTTTGTGCAAAAAACGCTCTTACCGTGGATTTTATCAAAGCGGATATTGAAGGGGCGGAACGCAGGATGCTTACCGGAGCAAAAGATATCCTGAAAACCCAGGGACCAAAAATCTCCGTATGCACGTATCATCTGCCGGATGATCCCAAGATACTGCGGGACATCCTTCTCAAAGCAAATCCGAATTACCGAATCGTGGAAAAATGGAAGAAGATCTATGCTAAAATTTAGAATATAAGAGGGATTACTCCCCGCTTATATCCTGATCATCGTAATCCACAGACGGGAGGATCATTTTTATCTTCAGGATCTGTCTGCCCCGCATCTTGGTTACGACCAGCGTGATATGTTCATGGGGAAGCGGGATCGATTCGCCGAGACGGGGGATATGACCCAGCTGGGAGAAGACCAGACCGCCGATCGTCTCATAATTTCCCGGATCTTCAGGAAGGGAGATGTCGAACCGGTCGTTCAGCATAGCGACCCTGACCTGCGCATCGACCAGGTACATCCCGTCGCCGAGAGGAATGATGTCTGAGACCTCGTCACCGTCGGATTCGTCCATGATGTCGCCGACGAGCTCTTCGAGAATATCCTCAAACGTTACAACGCCGGAAAAACCGCCGAACTCATCTAAGACGATCGCCATATGGACACGCCGTACCTGAAGTTCGCGAAGAAGAACATCGATCTTCTTTGACTCCGGCACGCAGTAGACATCCAGCATCAGGGTTTTGACCGATGCTTTGCGGTTGTCGGTGGAGTAGGCATTGAAGAGATCCTTGAAGTTCAGGGTACCGACGATGTTGTCGGTCTTTTCATGATAGACCGGAACACGGGAGAATCCGGTTTCCCGGAAATGCGCCACGGCCTCTTCCAGGGTTGCCGTGTCCGCGATGACGGCAACATCGGGTCTTGGCGTCATGATCTCTTTTGCCGTCGTATCGTTGAACCGGAGGACCGAGTAGATCATCTCTTTCTCTTCCTCTTCAATAGCCCCTTCCATCTCGCCGACATCGATCCATTCGCGGATCTCCTCTTCCGTTACCGACGGGGAGGTATCCTTTTTACGGAACCGGTCATAGATAAAGAAGAACGGCGACAGGAGTTTCATCAGGAAATAGATGGGCGTCGCGACAAACAGCGCGATGCGTTCTACCTGACGGTTCGCATAGGTCTTTGGACCGATTTCGCCGAAGATCAGAAGCAGGAGCGTGACAACTCCCGTTGCAACAGCGACGCCGGCGTTGCCGAAGATCTGCAGAGAGACCGCCGTCGCCAGAGATGAAGCACCGACATTGGCGATATTGTTTCCTATCAGGATCGTGATCAGGAAATGATCAGGATTATTTTTTAATTTTTCCAGCCGCTCTCCTCGTTTGCCGGTGTCGGAAAGAGCGCGCACCTTCGCGCGGCTGATACCTACAAGGGCAACCTCAGAGGCCGAAAAAAATGCCGAACAGATCAGCAGTATAATAAAAATGATGATATTCGTATAAACTACCATAACGTCCACGCCGCATATGCGGCAGATCTATTTTTATGTCTGGGAACAGCCATTGGTTACAATCTCTATATTAATTTATACGTACCTTTTCTTAAATACATCGGCAGTCTGAAAACTCGCCAACTTCACGGGTAAGGATAGCAATTTTTTCATCGTAGGTGAATGGATAGGGGCAGACCGCATTTGAATGCGGTCCAAAACTCAGATCTTCAAGTTCGAAGGTCATGATTCCGTTATATTTCATCTCCGAAAGAACGGATTTCAGTTCGGCTGCCTCCGGTGTTCCGGCGAGGGGGGAGTGCATAGATATTTTACTCCCGCGGCTGGTGTGGATATTAACGATTCTCTCACCGCATTCTCTGGGAAAAGAAAACGGATCTCCGGCAAGACATGCGTGGGCATAATCCCATGTAAACGAGAGCCAGGAATACTCATCCAGAACGCTGCGAATTTCCTCTGCCGTTACCATATGCGCATTCACCGCAGGAGGCATGTTTTCAAGAGCGACAATCACGGAGCTCCCGACAGCCGCATTCCCCACTCTCGCAAGATATCTGGCAAATCGCTCTTTATCTAATGTGCTAATCGGCCGTTTGGCCGTTCGTTTCCCCGGATGGATGGTCATAACACCTCCGCCGAGTTCTTCCAGAATATGCATGCATGACACGGTATATTCTGCGGTGAGCTCCGCGACTTTCGGATTGAACGAGCAGGGATTCAGTTCGAAAACCGGGGCATGCATCGCGATCATCCCGAAATTCGGGTAGAGATGCATCAGTTCGATAAGTTCTGAGACACGTGTCCCCCGCATCCAGAAGGTCGGTGTTTCCATCCAGAATTCAATTGTATCAGCTCCGGCTTTGTTTACTGCAGCAAAAATTTCCGGTGGTTCATATTCATGGAAGAACATCGATGACGCGGCAAGTCGGATCATTGACCGTTATATTTCTCATGTCAGCAACTAAATGTATGGTATATGGCAGGAAAGAAGCGGATAGCTCAGCAGAAGACGCTTGCGTTTGATAACGAAGAGTCCGAATCCTCGCTTCTTACCCCGATTACGGAAAACTCAACGCTCGGCGTGTCAGACACCGCACTCAGTGTATCCGAACTTGCAAAACGGATCCGGGAAGTTGTTGACTGCCCGCTCCTGACCGACATTGTCGTCAGGGGGGAGATCACCGGATATCGTCCAAACGCGTCCGGGCATCTGTATTTTTCACTCACGGAACAGGGAGATAATCCGGCCTCAATTTCCTGCGTGATGTGGAAGTATGCAGTCAAAACTCTCCCGTTTTCCGTAAAAGACGGACTGCTCGTTCAGGCAACGGGTCTGGTCGATTTTTACCCGGCTGGAGGAAGACTTCAGTTCATCATAAAAAAAATGGAGCCGGCGGTATCCGGAAAAGCTGGGTTATATCTTTTGAAAGAACAGTGGCGAAAGGAACTGGAGGCAAAAGGGATCATTCCAAGGCCGCAGTCAGAAATGCGTGACCCGCCGCTTTTTCCGCGAAACATCGGCGTCGTCACCTCGAAGACGGGATCCGTTCTTCAGGATATCAAGAATGTGATCAGCCGAAGATATCCTCTCCCGATCCTTTTGGCCGGAACGTCCGTTCAGGGAGACGGGGCTGAAATCGGGATCGTATCTGCGATCCGGTCTCTGCAGGACAAAGCCGATGTGATCATTATTGCCCGCGGGGGAGGAAGTTTTGAAGATCTGTTCGTCTTTAACCATCCCGATGTCGTCACCGCGATCCGGAACTCGACCGTTCCGATCATCAGCGCGGTCGGCCATGAAACCGACACGACGCTTTCGGATTTTGCTGCAGACCGGAGAGTTCCAACCCCATCTGCGGCTGCCGAGACGGTAGTTCCGGACCGGTCCGTTCTTCTGGAAAAACTTGAAAAGGATCGGCGGTCCATTCACGACAGAATGAGCTGGCTTCTTTTGGTAGAACAGAAAAATGTTGCCGACCTGAAAATCAGAGTCGAACCGAACCGGCTGACCCGAAAGCTGGAACTCATGCATCAGCAGACGGCTGAACTCGAAGAGCGGATCAGAAGAGCATGTCTTCGCCGGATATCGGTTGAGCACGAGGCATGCAGTGCATGGTCGGCGATGATTGAAAAAGGGGTGAAAAACAAAATCACCACGGCACGGCTTGTCCTGCTTGCTCAAAAAGAAATTATTCTCGGACGTGACCCCTACAAACCGCTTGAACGCGGCTACGCTCTTGTGTGGAAAGAGGGGACACTTGTCAGATCTGTGAAAAATATTGCCAAAGATGACCATCTCAGTCTGAAACTTGCCGATGGAGAGATCACCTCGATTGTGGAGAGTATCAAATGACCAAAAAAGAATCCGAACCAACCTACGAAGAAATGATTGCAGAACTGCGCGAGATCGCAAAACAGCTTGATGATCCAAACACCCCTATCGAAGAGGCGGTAAATCTGCATCAGCGGGGAATGGCACTTATCCAGAAATGTGAGACATTTCTCCAAAAAGCCGAGCTGACGATTACTGAGGTTCCTCAACAATCAGAGTAACCACCAGTTCGGCTCCATTTTGTAAAGCTGCCATCATTTCCCGGGGAAGAAGAGCTGCGGTGTGATCACTGTACACGGCGATCGTTCTGGGACAAACAAAACTGCTTCTTCTCCAGACCAGGTCCGTAGGATGGGTCAGTGTTATCCCGGGCGCACCCTGCGAAAGAATAGTCACCGAATGCTCCCCGCAGGTAAGAGTTGTTCGAAGAACAGCATCTTCATGAGAGATGGCCTCCCGAAACTCCGGGGATAAATCCATAGCCCCTTTGTCAGCTCCGACAGCAATGATACAGTCACCGTTTTTGGAAAGTTCTGTTTCTTTCGTGATCTCGAACGTACTTTTGTGACGCCCTAAAACATTTTTATGTCCGCGACAATGGATGATTTCAGTAACTGGCATGCCCTTGATTACGTGTTGTCTGTTTCATCAGATATAACATATGCAGGAAGAAAAACAGATTCGCCGTTTCACTTTGAGCCTGAATTTGACAGTTGGCAAATATGCTCCCCCACATCTCTTTCCTTTTTTCTGATTAAGGGGTGCGGGGACGCGACTTCGGCGCGGAGCGTCCCGCGGTGGAAATATCTTATGTTCAAGGCTCGCGTTAACGTCCTGCTTAGCGAATCTGTCGTTGAATAGTCAGAACAGAAGGGATTGGGGGGTATTAGAGGGATTTTGAAGGGAAGTAGTTTGGGAGTATGATCATGATCTAATACTTCCCGAATTGGATCTACACCCCAACACAGCATACGTAATATCTGAATATTCCATCTCCATCGAACTACCCGGAAAGCCCAAATGGGCAAAGCCCATTTGAGGCGGCACGCAAGCCGAAGGCTTGCACGCAACATATGGGGCCACGGCATATAGGATATCTCCACCGCGTCGGGCTCCGCGCCGAAGTCGCCCTCCCGCACCCCATAATTAGAAAAATATGTGATACATTGAAGATTTATTCTGAAAAGTAAGTGACTCGCGAGAGAATTTATCATGGCTTTTGAAAAATGCTTAGGGGCCTTCATTATGTGGCATTTCCACTAACTGTCAAATTCAGGTTTGAGGGTGTGCTTATCTCTTTGAAAATCCAATATGTACAATATGGATAACGATATGATATTACTCGACTGTCCGGTCTGTCTAGAGGAGACGGATTTTGAGATCCTCAAAGAGCCGCCGGAAGCCGTTGTAAAATGTACTGTCTGCGGACATGTGATGCGGGTTACCTTGAAAGAACCGAAGGTTTTGACCGTAAAGGCAGTCGTCAGCTATGGGAATGATTCACATACCGGGTCGATCGAACTTCTGGAAGGAGACACCATCTCGGTAGGAGATTATCTGGTTGCCGAAGTCGGAGACGATTCGTTCAGCGTAGAGGTTACGTCGATCGAAGAGAACAATGCACGCAGACAGAAACTTCCCGCCGAAAAGATCGAAGTGCTCTGGACGAGACTTGTTGACCAGGTCATTATCCGCGCATCCTTAAACAAAGGCGCCGTGACGATTCCGCTGTATGAAAATGTCGACGGAAACAAAGTGTATACCATCGACCACATCACATCCGTCGGCGGGAAACAGTTCCGTGTGACAAGAATCAAACTCCGGAAAGGAAACGTCATTACCAGAAAAGACAAATCGGCCGAGGCGCACGAGATCAAGAGGATCTACGGCGAACGGTCATAACCTTTTTTCAAACTGAGCCCGACACTGAAATTACTTAAAAAATAAGGGGTGAGATCACTCCGGTTTTCCCGCTACGAATACATAGAAGAACGCAGCGAGTACGGCGCCGACGATGGGACCTATCACATAGATCGGGAACGTGGTCCAGAGCGCATCGGAGCCCGAAACGATCAGTCCCATTAAGTCAGGACCAAAGGTACGTGCCGGGTTGATCGAGCCGCCGGAGATGTTTCCGATTGCAACGATGACTGTGGTCACGGCCGCACCGATCGCAAGACCGGCAAACCCTGCGGGCGCTTTCTTATCAACCGCGACCCCCATGATTACGAGCATGAGTACAAATGTACCGACGATTTCTGCCAGGAGAGCCTGCCATAGGGAGATCCCGGGGAACGGGGCAGTTGCACCAAGTCCGCCGACGCTGAGCGATTCCGGACCGATTATCAGAAACAGCAGAGCTGCGCCGAAAAATGCACCGATACACTGAGCGATGACATACACTACCGTATCTTTCACCGGGAACTTGCGGATCGCACAGAGAGCTATGCTCACTGCCGGATTTATGTGGGCTCCGGACACAGTTCCCAGGGCATAAATTACCACGGTAACGGCCAGACCGAAGGCTGCACTGATGCCAAACCAGTCTCCCATCCCGCCAAGCGCTCCGATACCGATGTTAAATGAGCTTGAAGGGGTGGTGCCTGCCGCAAGCATCAGCATCATCACAACCGAGCCGCAGCCGATGAACACAAGGATCATCGTGCCGATGAGTTCTGCAACCGAGCGTTTAAAGAGATCCATTACTTGTCACCCTTAAATGCGTGGCTGCACTCGGGGCAGAGGATCCGGGGGATCGAATGCTTCAGTTTCTTTGAGGGGAAGGGATACCCCCCTTCCCATATCTCAACATCGGAACGAACCATATGCTCAGTGCAGAGACCCATCCCGCACACGATACATACACCGGTCGCTTCCCGGTCGACCCCCAGCTGTTCACACACGTAACATTTCATTTACACAGCCTCGCGGTACTGGCAGTACTGGTGTCGGGACCCGATCAGGCATGCGGTCGCGCAACTCTTGCACGAACGAACCGGCGCTGCCGCCGTCTTTTTGTCAAGTGCAATGATGTTCGTCATCATCGTGGCCGTAATCGGCTCGCTTGTCAGAAGACACGGATAGTCGGCAAGCCGCATAAGAGCCGAAGCGCGAACCGTGATAGCGCATGCCGGATATGCATAGCGCTGAGGGTTCATCAGAACCTCATTCTCATGGATCGGTGAGAGATCGATCGGGATGCCGTCGACTTTTGGAACGAGCGGTTTGCCCGATCCGTTCTTGATCCTCTCAGCTTTGTCAAGGATCTTCCAGCCGCGGTAGATCATATCCATGAAATCGCAGTTGTGCAGTTCTGCAGCTGCCCCTCTTGTCGGATTGATCATCACAAGGTTGTGATACCTCTTCGTCAGAAGATCCACGATCATTGGAGCATTGAATGCATCAAGTTCCAGAAGATACTCGGTTGCCGCGGCAGAAGCGCCGGTCGCGAGATTCAGCAGCTGATACGGGTTTTTGATGCTTGGAACGGCAGCAAGAAGCGTCTTTTCAATAACGTTGGTTACGGCCTCGATCGTTGCCATGATCACATCATCCTTGCACATGTTGTATGTGGACTGGGAAATGTGGTGAGAAATATCTCCAACACAGTAGGCCGGGATCGTAGCGATGTTTCCGTAATGAACACCGTCATCAATGGCCGCTTTTACGGTTTTTTCCATGCCTTTGCGGTAGTTCTCCATATATCTCCTTGTGGAGAAGGATTTCATACCGGCTCTCTGCATGAGTTTTGCCTGAGCTTCTACCGGGTTCCGGTAAAGATCCTGAAGCTGACGGACCTCCTTTCTGGATGCTTCGGCAAGAGTGTCGCCGGCTTCGATGCGTTTGGCAAACAGGTCGCCGATACCGTACGAGGTGTTCATACCCCAGGATTTGGCTGCAAGAATCGCCTGCTTGTGAGCGACCGGAATGTCGGTTTTCGTGAGGACCTGGTTAACCACATTGCTGGTTGAACCCGGCATCAATGCAAAGTCAACGACACAGGTCGGCCCATAGAAACCTGCATAACAGCGTGCAGCTTCCTTCCCGATGATCGCCTCGTGGGTTTTGATCGAATCGGCAAAGATCTCCAGACTCTTTGCAAACTTTGCATCCTGATCGCGCAGGATTTCCAAAATGACGGGTGTCTGGTAATGTTCGACAAAGGGATCGTCTTCGGGCTTGACGTGTCTGGTCAGACCCGAGAGAACATTGAAGTGCGTTTTCACGGACTCTTTGTGCAGGTTAATGACCGCGGCACTCTGTTTTGGACCGACAGTCATCTTTTCCACCGCCTCAACATAGGGACGGGCATCCTTGAGCGTGAAATGCTTTCCACGTCTCTCTTTGAGAACTTCGACGTCGGCATGCTGTGCAGCCATTGCCTCGTCAATCATTTTTTTGTAGAGTTCGGACATTTTTTTTCTCCAAAAGGTTTAATTTATTGATTTATCCCAGACATGATAAAGGTATGTATAATGGGAGTTTATGCCAAGAAATATCGCAGCCTGAAGGGTATTTTATAATAAAAATGATTAACAACAGATTTGATCGCGTGCGAGACGGGACGAAATATAGGCACAAACAGCGGCGATTATTCCCGCAATACAGGCAGCAATAATACCTTGATCAGTATATACATCGCCGCTGCCCGATCCAAGCGAGGCAGCTGCCGAAAATACAGCCACTCCAAGAATGCATCCGATGTTCATTACCGTAAATATCAGACCTCCCGAAGATCCCTGCAGTTCGCGGGGACAGTGGAGAGTTATCCGCTGCATACTCGGCCCTTCGTTCAGTCCCATCCCAAGACCAAGAAGCATCAGTCCGGCAAAAAGCAAAGGCAGATAGGCTAGAGCGATACCAAAAACGAGGACCACAAGACCCCCCGCCATCAAAACCGCTGCGAGATTGCATGGACGCATGCATCCGATTTTCTGCGAAAGTGCGCCAGCCGGGATTCCGATAAGAGCCATAGAGACCGGGGCAAGAAGCATCACGAGTCCCGCCGCAGCCACAGACATCTGAATCGAACCCGTCAGATAAAAGGGTATCAGATAAACGATTCCCAGATAGACAAGAGTGACCAGTAAGGTTGAAAATGATGCCCACATCACGGTCCGGTTTAAAAAAAGTCTGGCTGAAAGAACAGGATCCGGATGCCGCAGTTCCCAGCGGAAAAAGACAAAGCCGAGAATAGGAAAGATACCAATGAGCAACATTACCTGCGGAGTCCACCCCTCGGATAAACCGAGTTCAAGACCCATGAGTAAAGATACAAGCGTTGCGGCCAAAAGACAAGCTCCTAAAATATCGAAAGGCTGTTTTGCATTCTGCCTGACCGCCGATGCCGGGATCAGAAATACGGCGAGGATAACCGCGGCAATGCCTATCGGTATATTGATGAAGAATATCCAGTGCCAGCTGATGAACTCGGTCACCAATCCGCCAAGTCCCGGTCCCAGTGCCAGCGCGATACCGCCGGATGTCGCAATAACGCCCATTCCAAGCCCCCGTGTCCCTGAAGGCAGGCGTGTTGTGATCAGCATGGTCGCCGTAGACACCATCATACCGGCGGCAATCCCTTGAATGACACGAAATCCAATCAGGAACTCGATGTTTGGAGAAATTCCACACAGGAATGAGGATAACGTGAACAAAACAAAACCTGCAGTGAATATCTCCCTGTCGCGTCCGGTTCTGTCGGCAAGTTTTCCGAAGAGAAGAAGAGTACTCCCAAGAGCGAGAAGATACGAAGTCATCACCCATGAAGCCGTCAGCGATCCAATGCCGAGATCGGCAGAGATCGTCGGCAAAGCTATCGAAACGATGCTCGTGTCCAGATAATCCAGAAACACGGCCGTGCTTGCAAGGATCATCAGAAGGTACTGCCGAAGACTGCTGGTTTGGATCATAGATTTGAAACCGGTGAAGACTTGGCCACACCATGAATGTATGGAATATCGGGAATATTGTGCGTGCATGTTCATGCGTTCTGTAATGATATTAAGGTAAACCATAGGCTATTCGTATGCCGGGTATTGTCTGATGCAAAAAGCATATGGGACACTCTTTTCTGATATAATCTCATTATATCGATACCGCAAGCCACAGTATTGAATATCTTGCGCACACAAATAGTAATCAGTATTTATCGGAGATTCACATGACAGATACAAATGAGAAAACAGGGAAAGGCACTGTTGTCCTCGCCTTTTCCGGAGGTCTCGACACCTCGATTTGTGTTCCAATCTTGAAGAACATGTACGGATACGATCGTGTGGTCACGGTTGCGGCAGATGTTGGTCAGCCCGAAAGCGAAGTTAAGATGGCTACCGACAAAGGAAACCTCATCGCAGACAAGCATTATACCCTCGACCTAAAGGATGCATTTGTCAAAAACCATGTCTTCCCGGCAATCAAGGCGAATGCGCTTTACGAAGGATACCCGATGGGCACATCCCTCGCCCGCCCGATCATCGCCGAAGAGATCGTAAAAATCGCAAAACAGGAAAATGCCGCGGCAATCGGACACGGATGTACCGGTAAAGGAAACGATCAGCTTCGATTCGATTACATCTTCCGCATGCACGGATTCGACATCGTCGCTCCGATGCGCGAACACAATATGACCCGCGAATGGGAGATCGATTACGCAGAAAAGAACAACATCCCGATCCCGGTAAAAAAATCCACCCCGTGGAGTGTTGACGAGAACATCTGGTCACGCAGCATCGAAGGCGGCCGCCTTGAAGAGCCGGACTATCATCCCCCTGAAGAGATATACCACTGGACTGCAGCTCTCAAAGACACGCCGAACGAACCCGAAATCGTCACGATCGGATTTGAAAACGGTGTGCCGGTATCTTTGAACGGCAAAAAGATGAGCGGTGTCGAACTGATCGTCACGCTCAACAAGCTTGCCGGAAAACACAGCGTCGGCAGAAACGATATGATCGAAGACCGTGTGCTCGGTCTGAAAGCCAGAGAAAATTACGAACACCCGGCAGCAACCGTGCTGATCGCTGCACACAAAGATCTTGAAAAACTGGTCCTTTCACGGGCCGAGTTGAAGTTCAAAAACATGGTCGACGACCAGTGGGCAGAACTCGCCTACATGGGACTTATCCACGAACCTCTCTATCATGATCTGAATGCGTTCATTAACAAAACGCAGGAACGGGTTACCGGAACGGTCGATGTTCAGCTCTATAAAGGAGGCCTTCACATCATGGGCAGAGCTTCGCCGAATGCGATCTACTCTATGGATATGGTCTCCTTCGATTCA
The DNA here is from genome assembly GCA_002498375.1 of Methanocorpusculum sp. UBA424. GTDB lineage: Archaea > Halobacteriota > Methanomicrobia > Methanomicrobiales > Methanocorpusculaceae > Methanocorpusculum. The sequence goes on along the minus strand of DAHC01000005.1, from coordinate 80,298 downwards.
ACAACCATCGATCAGCGGGATGCTATCGGATACTCAAAATACTTCGGCATCCAGGGCAGAATGCTCTGGCAGCTTCAGAATAAGTAACAAATAATGAATAAAGACGACGTCTGTGTACTGATCCCGACACTCAATGAGAAAGCAACGATCGGACCGATCATCGAGGAGCTGCAGAGCCTTGGCTATAAGAATATCCTGATAGTAGACGGGCACTCTTCGGACGGGACCCCGGAAATTGCATCAGGCCTCGGTGCCAGGGTCATTACCCAGAACGGCAAAGGAAAAGGAGCTGCGATGATCGAAGCATTCAGGCAGATCACCAACCCCTACATCCTTATGCTGGACGGAGACGGGACCAATCCCCCTGAATACGCCGATGCAATGCTCGAACCGCTCGTATCGGGAAGAGCGGATCATGTGATCGGTGATCGGCTCGGCAGTTATGAACACGGAGCTCTCACCCGTTTGAACCGTCTTGGGAATTCAGTCATGAACAAGTATTTCAAATGGGCACACGGTGTCTACATGACGGACATCCTTTCAGGATATCGGGCGTTCACCAGGGAATCTATCGAAAAGATGAATCTCACCGAAGCCGGATTTGAAATCGAGACGGAAATCAGCTCAGCTGTCGTGCATCACAATCTTCGATTCGAGGTCGTGCCAACATATTATAAGAAGCGTCCGGGGTCCCCCACCAAACTGAATCCTTTCCGTGACGGATACAAAATCATCAGAGCGATAAACAGATACGGGAAGATGAATAATCCCTTGTTCCATTTCAGCGTTCTTGGAATCCTTCTTGGCCTCGCTGGTTTCATCACCGGCATTTATGTATTAGTTGATTGGTTTAAGGGAATCGAACATCTGCCGATGACGATTCTGACCATGCTCCTGATTGTGACCGGCATTCTGACATTTATGATCGGACTCATCAGCGACATGATCCTTGCATACCACCGGGAACAGATCCTTGAATTGGAAAAGATTCGTGCCGAACTTGAAGAACTGAAAAAAAAGTAAAATAAAAATAATTGTATTTTTAGCTGGTTGTTAAGTAACCAACCATTTTAATATCGATTGTATCAGAGCCGTACTGCAGCGTCAGACCGTCATCGGTTTTCGCAGTGACAACACATACACGATATGCTGATGCTTCTTCACCGTCTTCGTTTGTATATGGTAATGTAATAAAGACTCTGTCTTCAACTTTCATATCATCGAATACCAGACCGGCGGTCTCGGTTTCTTCCTTAGTTAACTGATACGCCATATTGGATCCGGAACCGGCAACGGTCCTGCTTTCTCCGGGAACCAGACCAAGCACTCCCGCTGATATCTGGTTAAACTCTGCTGCATAGATTACAAATGGATACTCATATCCTTCAACATTTACGTAAAGGGATTGGTTCACTTCAGTTCCTGCCTGAAATCCCATAACATTCTCGAAAACCGCAGATCCGCCGATGTTCATAGTATAATTAACATAAACGGGATTTCCTGCAGCAACTACACCTGTGCCAGTAACGCCGTCACCGTTGATAAGATTGCCGAGAGCATTCGGAAGACCACTAAAGGATACTATACACATGAATACCACCAGAACGCAAAAGCCGATAACGCCGACCTGCGTCCAGTTTATTTTCTTCTTCGGACCTTTATCCTCAGATTTGGACTTAGTCTGTACTGCCATTTAGCTATAATATGGAGATGTATTATCATAAACGTCTTCTCTTCCGACACGTATTTGTACGTGAGAAATGTATATATGCAATTATGACTTACTATTAGTAAATCATATTCGATGATGAAATTACAGAAGGTATATACAATGACAATTCGATTCTGCCCATTAAGCTTTGGAACACTTGGTTCCGAACTCGACACGCTTTTCTCCGAGATGGAGGAGCGTGCCGAAACTCTTGCAGCGCGTTCTGAAAGCCTGAAAACAATTGCAAAAAATGCCGTCCCGAGGTTAACCGGAGATTTCCATGTTGATCTTTGCGAAACTCCTACCGAGATCATCATTACCTGCGATCTGCCGGGAATTGAAAAGCAGGATGTTTCAGTAAAACTTCTGAATGAAACATCTCTGCAGATCAAAACAACGTATGACCGTGAGGTTTCAAAGACGGATGCCTCAGGCGTCTATCACTTACGTGAGCGGAGAGCAGGATCGGGAGAGAGGATCATCCACCTGCCGGCAGAGGTTCTTTCCGAGGGGGCAAAAGCCTCGTTCAAAAACGGCATCATGGAGATCACCCTCCCCAAAGTGGTGAAAGACGCCGGCGTGCCGATCGAAATCGAGTGACACCATACGCTGCAGGGTCATTATCCCTCCCCCATAAAATCCTTTTTTTTAACAAGATTGATGTTCTAAGCTCACGAATAGTAGGTTTAAGCGATGGAAAAAAAACAGGTCCGCGATTACATGACGCATGATGTTGTAAGCATCGATGCATCCGGAACGGTTGGAGATGTGATCCACCTGATCCATACCACAAATCATGATGGTTTTCCTGTCCTTAGAGGTGGAAAAGTTGTAGGGTATATCTCTGCACGGGACATCATCGGCGAACACCCTTCTACAAAAGTTGAACTGCGGATGACCCGCCACCCCATCACTGCACGTCCCGATGTGACGATCACCGAGGTGGCACGCCGTATCTTCAGAACTGGTATCCAGAAACTCCCCGTAATCGGCCCCGAGAATGAGCTTCTGGGCATCATATCCAATATGGACGTGATCCGGTCCCAGATCGAACGGGTGACCCCCGAGAAGGTATTCAATTTTATGCGGGCGCTTCACTCATTATACGGAGTGGAGACCCACCTCAAACGCGAACCGGTCCGGGTCAAAGCTATTCAGCCGACACAGAGTTCTGTTCATCAGGACGAACTGGAGGGCAGAACCTACGAACTCCGGAAACATCTCGCCGAACCGGTGATCGTGGTGAAATCCGGAGCCAGGACCATCCTAGTGGACGGCCATCACCGGGCGGTTGCGGCTGAACGACTCGGGTTACATGCGCTGGACGCGTATGTCGTGTATCTGGATGCCGACATCGAACTTGGACTGGAGAAAACCGCGCATGCGATGAAAATCTTCAGCATCAAAGATATAAAAATCGATGATAATCCCGAAAGATCCCTCGTGCGGCCCACACATCCAAAACTGATCCCGACCGAGAAGAAACTCGTCAGTGAGTATATGACGACCAATGTGTTCAGTCTTGACGCGGGTGAGACGGTAAAAGATGTTATCGGGTTGATTAGAACAACGACGCATGACGGGTTTCCCGTGTTATGCAATGGAAAAGTCGTTGGTCTGATTGGGGCAAAGGAGATAATCGGCGCCAAAGCAACCGACGGCATTGCTCCCTTGATGCAGCCGGTGATCCTGAAGACCCACCCGGATGAAGGAATGACCGATGTCGCACGGAAAATGTTCCGGTTCTGCGTACAGAAACTTCCGGTTGTTGATAGTGACGGACAGTTTGTCGGCATTATAACGAATGCAGATGTGATCAGATCACAGATTGAACGGGTGACACCGGAGAAGGTGTTTGATTATATGACTACCCTAAAGACCCTGTACGGATTGAACCCTTTGCTTTCACGCGGCATGGTCCCGGTAAAAAGTCTGATTCCGACCCAGTCCAAAGTATATATGGATGAACTGGACGGAAGGGCGTATGAGATCAAAAAAGGTCTTGCCGAACCGTTAATCGTTGTCCGAAGGGATGGCAGATATATCCTTATCGACGGCCATCACCGGGCGGTCGCGGCCAACAGGATGCGTGTTCCGGAACTGGAGGCCTATCTTATCGACATCGACTCGGACATTGAACTGGGCATTGAAAAGACCTCGCGAAACATGCGTCTGTGGTCGCTTGACGATGTGCAGATCATGGACGAATCACGATGCGCATTTCTCGCGTGAAACGTCAAAGAGTAAAAGATCCGTAGCGGCCGCCGCCGCCGGGAATCAGCGTGACGCGTGCTTCGCGCATCGATAATACCGCCTCTGCAGTTTCGGGCGATATTTTGACAAGTTCATCGTACGGCACTTCAAGGAGTACCGCGATCTCATTGTCGAATGCCTCGATGAATGCAGAATAAAGCGCCCGTGCTTTTTTGGTGTTCGGCGAGGAAACACCCAGAACGCGTGCAATTACTTCACCAAGCGGGACCATCTTCAGATAGGGCGGACGATCCGCCGGGGGGATCGTGGAAAGCTGTTCAGCCCGTTCCTTCACGCCGATTTTTATCCGGCCTTTGTCAGCAGGGCACTTCCAGTGAAGACGTTCGGCTTCAGCAAGAGAAAACTGCGCATAACACCGCGTACAGGCAGTTCGGTTGTATTTTCCCTCTTCCGGGAAAAAACCGGCATTCAGCACGACCAAACCTTTTCTTATCGCTTCGAGAACTCCGCGGACCGTGGGGGCCGACATTTCCAGGCGCGTGAACTCACGTCCGAGTTTCTCAGGCGCGGCACTGTGGGCATCCGAGTTCGAGAGAAACGGAACGCCTGCGAACTCTTCGATGCCGGCCCCATAGGATGAATCGGCGGAAAGTCCCAGTTCGCAGAACTCGATGCTCTCTTCACCGTAACATTCCGAAGGCAAATCGAACGCGGCAAAAAGAGAAGTCCACGGTGTGAAAGCATGCGCCGGACCAATCATCCCGCTAAGTTCATGGACTTCGCGGGCGATCTCTTCTCCGGAAAGATGGAGATGAGGCCGGCCGGCCGTCGTCAGATGCCCGCAGGCGGAGGCGAACCTCTGCTGAAGTTCGGCAAACTGATCGAACGATTCCATTAGGATCAGATGGTGAACGCGGGAAGAGTCCTCGACTTCGGTCTGGGGAACAACCGTGATTCCATACTCATTTTCGAGAAACGGTTCCCACATTTCGCGCCAGACGGGATGGAGTGCATCCCCGCTTCCAACAACATGGATCCCTTTGGTCCGGCAGCCGGCCAGGATCTTTTTTGGGACCATCTCGGGGGAGGTCGCCATGGAAAAACAGGAGTGCAGATGGAGATCAACGTTATACTGCATGGACATTATCCGATATACCGCAGATCGTCGGCGTTGTTTCTCTGCATGGTTGAGGCAATTGCCGAGACTTCCGTCATCATCTGGGAAGCGAGTTCGGTAAGTTCCGTCCGGTCGGCTTTGATGCCGGTAAGCTTTTCCAGCACATCCAATACCGCGGTCGAACTGACGGGATCCACCAGATAGCCGGAGGTCTCGCCAAGAAGAGCGATCCCCTCCATCCCTGCAAGCCGGCCGAGCGTGATCAAAAGACCGGCGGCACCGATGATTCCGCCGACCGGTTCGTCTTTGTTCAAAACGGCTCCTGCCGATAGTACTTCTTCTTTGAGTGACGAGGAGGAAAGAGCGGCAAGAATTCTCGGCATCTCCACCATTCGACCAACACCGTAGCCCCCGAGTGTGTATATCCGTTTCACGCCTAAAAGTTCGAAGATGCTGATGTATGCATTCCCGAGAATATAATGTCCCTCGGGCGTTGTACTTTGACAGTCGCCTGCTAAAAGAAGGACGGCAGGGGCATTTTCAGAACTCGGCGCAAAAAAGACCTCGTTTCTCGGCATGCGGAGAACCGCATCCTCTGACAGATACATCTGCGGGGGAAAGAGTGTGGACGTGATCTCGGCAATTTTTACGGCCGAAAGAACATGAACAAGATGATCGACCACGAGTTTGCCGACATGTCCGACGCCGGGAAGTCCGGCAATCAGAATCGGAGAGGAGTGGGCTGCGACATCCTCAACACACCATCTGACGTTTACCTGATCCATGATTTTGCCATCCTTCGATATTTACCATAGGGATCCTCAGGAGAATATCTTGCCGGATGGGCAGACACCGTTGGACATCCGCATTTCTGACACGTGGTAAAAAGAGTGTAGGTGTTGCATTCAGGACATCTACGAATATGACCTGTCATGAAAAACACCGGATATTACTTCTGTTTCCGGATGAGTTTGCCGGAACCTTCTGCACGTTCCATCACACCGATCGCCGCTTCTGATGCTTTGACCAGTGCTTTTTCTGCAGTCTTATAATCCGGGGCGACAACTTTCACCCGGTAGTGGGGTGCTCCAAGATAGAGCAGTTCGATCTCGACGCCGTCTACTTTGGGTTCAGCACTCCGAAGGGCACGACGAATGATGTTGACCCCGTCGGGTTTGTTGGATGTCAGCTCCAAAACCGCACTGACGGTGACTTTGGGGACCTTGACATTCTCGGAAGCGACCTTTGCGAGAGCAAGGATCCCCTCCGGGGGCAGGGAGAATTTGGCGAGAGTTGCTTCACCGTAGAGGGCGATGGCCTCGAATGCGGCATAAAGCGAACCATAATCGGCATACATCGCCTCTTCGAACGTCTTGATGTCGACTTTCGACTCGGCTGAGGCAAACTCTATCCACTTGTGTGCCTTCTGCTCATTTTTCCAGTCCTGGATCTTTTCCCGGCGCTGGTGTTCATTGACATCTTTGAGAGAAAGATCGATATGGCCGCGGTGTTCATCAACGTGAAGGACTTTACAGACAACCTTCTGCCCCTCACGGATGTAGTCACGGATGTATTTGATCCAGCCACGGGCAACCTCCGCTATCGGAATTAACCCCTGACGTCCTTCATATTCATCCAGGTTTACAAATGCCGCGAAGTCCTTGACTTCTGCAACGCTGCAGACGACAAGTTCTCCTTCTATTGGCCAATCTCTTTCACTCATCAGATATTTTTCCAGATTTATTCAAATGTTGCTACGATATCTGCTTTGAGAACAGCCTTGCCGCCGGTTGGCTCTGCAAGGACGCGTCCGCAGACGGTACATTCAACAACGGAGGTTGCTTTCTCGAATACGAGCTGTTCGTTTTCACAGTCCGGGCATTTTACCTTCAGGAACTTGCTCCGGGTTTCTCGGGATGCTTTTACCATATTACTCACTCCGTAAGTTCGAATTTACCTGCACGGTAACCTTCTCTTAAGTGGGCTTTACCGCATTCTTTGCACCGGTAGCGCATGTTGATCTTCTTGGTCGGCTTGTCTCCTCCTGGAACTTTGCCGAATTTACCACGGTTACCAACATTGCTGCGGCGTGCTTTCTGACGGTCAATCCAGTGGAGACCGGTTGTCTTGCCTTTCTTTACCCTCTCAACCTCGTGCTCGGTGTGTTTCCGGCAGTATGGGCAGTAGGTGTTAAATTTTACTGGTTTCTTCATGAATATTTACCCCTTTTAAACGGGAATACCAAATACCATACTTATTTGCGAAGCCTGATACTTAAGGCTTTGTTGTCTTTACACAGAACATCTGCCATCTGGGGTGGCAGCGATACGACATCTCCTGGCGAAAGAGCGTAAATTCGTCCGCTATAATCCTGAAATTCTGGAAGATTTTCATATACCGCTATCACGCGGTATGACTCGGGAGCAGGGGCATCGGCGGACGTTACGTTCACTTCATCTGCGCACTGCTCATCCGGAGTTTCGTTCACAGGCTGCAGCAAAACCGGAGCTTGTTCGGCTGAAACCTCTGCGGGAACGAAATGGTATGCAGTGGTCTCTAATGTTGGTTTCCCATCTAAAAGAGTCTTTCTGCAGGATGAGGCCGATTCATACACGACATCGAAGAGAACGCGCTCGCCCGGAACCATCATCCTGATCTCATCCCGGTCGATTTCTTCGCCGTTTGCCCGAGCGAGGGCAAGAGCGAGGATTTTCCGCGTCCTGACCGCATAGAGATCGCGAATGTATTCGCGCAGACTTTCGCGCTCCTTGAGAAGACTTTGTGCACCCTCGCCGAACGGATCTTCGTGCGCCGCGGCTTGCTTGTACAATGCGAGAATATCTGCATGGATCTCTTCATACAGCGTCGCCGGGATTTCTGCCAGAGAACCGAGATTCCTCTCGTCTATCAGATAGCCGTGAAGATCGGAGGTGCTGATACGGCTCATCTAGGTGCCTCCCGACAGTTCGGCAATGCCTCTGCAGCAGAGAAAAACCCCCAATGCCTCGGGAACGATGTTTCGGCCCGCGGTCAGTGTGTAGGTATTTCCAAGTATCGGCATAGAGAGATTGAAGGCACAGTCAACGGAGACGTTTCGTTCGCCAAACACCACCGCATCGATTAAAGGATCGAATGCGTCCAGCTGATCGACAGGGATCGGGACCACGCGCATGCCGGATCCTCCGTGCAGAGAGCCGGGATGACGGATCAGACGCTTCACGTCGGTCGTTACCGGTTCATCCGCCTGGGCCGCACGGGAAAGGATCCCTGCCTGGAACGGTTCGTTTTCCGCGTTGGCGATTGCCCGCACCACTTTGTTTGCAAGAAGTTTTTCCGGGTTCGATCTGAGCAGATTTTGGGTCTGACCGATATTTTTTAGAAATCCTGCCGCAAACGTCTCCGATATCCCGGAAAGACCCGAGAGATACGAAAGCGCATCTTCACGCGGCAGTCCCGCGATCCGGGTGAGCTCATCCTCCAGAGCATCGTGATAGCGAAGCTTCCAGCCCGATTTTTGCGGGGGGGTCATCATGCTGTCGAATGAAAGTCCGGTTCCCGACACGTAATTCACCAGCTCGCGCCGCTCGGCAGTATCCCAGCCCCGAATGGAAAGAAGCGGGAGATGGACATGATACCCCCGCCCCCCGGAAAAATTGATCCGAAGATCCCGTTTTGCAAATCCCAGTTCGCCTGTAAGCATATCGATGAGTTTGAAAAGTTCCTCTTTGACCCGGGCAAGCATGATATCATACGGCGCCCGGACGATGTGATCCGCATCTAAATCGAAGATGACATCTGCCCCGCGCCACTCTTTATCCGCCATCTGGGCAGCCCCCGGATGGGTATAATATGCGGTCGAGTAATACACATGGGCCGGAACCATACTTTTCAGATAGGAGGTCAGCTCATCCTGAGAAGTGAATGAGATATGACGCCGCATCCCGGAACGCTGGTTTTCCGTAAAGAAAAGAAACCCCCACTCCCGTTCGGTAAGGGATTCGGGGCTGTATCCCGCACCCGCTCCCGGGATAGCCCCATTGTAGTAGGCAAAAAAGCGCTGCCTGAGAAATTCCAGCGTGGCAGGTTTCATAGATTCTTAATCATATATGGACCTATACGCTGATATCCCTGTCTATGATAGTAGGGTCTTACCCCAATACCGCTCATTACCGCCACCGAGGAATATCCGGCATCCCGCGCAGTTTCTTCGGCACGCAGCAATAACTGCTGCCCATACGATCTGTGCTGACGCTTTTCGCCCGATCCATGCTTGCCGAGGGGGACTATTTCGCCGTACACGTGAAGTTCTCTGACCAGAGCCGCGCCGTCAAGTTCCGGTCTGAACACGGTTCCGGGAAACCTCAGACGGACAAAACCGATCAATGATTCTCCGGCGGTAGTCGAAAGGAAATGCTCTGTCCCTCCGCAGCAGGGATAAACGAGGGTCTTCTCCTCATCCATGGCGGAGCTTGGCCGGCGTCCGATCTCCCGGCACCGTATACACTGGCAGCTCCCTCCCTGCCCTTTGAGTCTTTCAGCAGCCATCTGACGGATGTGCCCATGGATCGAACCGGAGACGATGAGTTTTGCCGGAATATCCCGCTGGATACGCTGGAGTCTGACATACGGCGGAAGCCTGCTTTTTGCGTAGGCAAGCAGGTCGACAAGTTCCTCCTCGTCATATGTTTGGTATTCGCCCTTTTGCCAGAGTTCTTCGAGTTCTGCGCCGGGAGTGACTAACGTCGGATAGATTTTCAGAAAGTCCGGACAGAATCTCGGGTCGGTGAATAGGGTGTCGAACATCTCCCGGTCACGCGGAATCGTGCTTCCGTACAGATTCGGCATGACGTGGAAGCCAACTTTGATGCCGGCATCCCGAAGGAGCGTGTTTGCCAAAACGCTGTCAGCAACCGTGTGTCCGCGTTTGTTTAACCGCAGGAGTTCATCGTCGGTGTGCTGGAACCCGAGTTCGACCTTGGTCACGCCAAGTTCAAGCATCTTATTGATATGCTCCTTTCGACACCAGTCGGGACGGGTCTCGAAGGTTGTCGCGATACAGCGAACGTCGGCTTTTTCGTTCTCGAGCATCAGCTCTTCCACCGATCCCGCGGTGGATTTTTTTCCGGAGAACTCATTCATTGCCCGCAGACATTCGGAGACGAACCACTCCTGATATTCAGCATCCCGGGCGGTCATCGTTCCCCCCATCACGATAAGCTCGGCTTTATCGACATGATGCCCGAGAAGTTTGAACTGCCCAAGTCTTGCGGTCACCTGACGGTATGGATCATACTCGTTCTGACGGGCACGAAGAGCCGCCGGTTCTTCTCCGGTATAACTCTGGGGAGATTTGAAGATGTGATCAGGCCCTCCGGGGCACGGCAGGCATTTCCCGTGCGGACATGCGCAGGGAGATGTCATCACCGCGACCGGAGCGACGCCGGAGAGCGTTCTTGTTGGTTTGACCATGAGAACACGACGAAGGGTTTCGTACTCCTCGGGTTGTGCAGCGGCGAGAATCGCGGAGTTTTTCGGCATCACATCGAGGGAATACTTCCGGCACACGGCAAGTTTGATGCGCTGAATATCCGGATTCGGATCAGAAAAAATGAGTGAGATAAGCTCACGATAAATGGTGTGCTCTTCCATTTGTGATAAGATCAGTGTTCTGCAGCAATACTCTGGCTTGATTCCTGAGTAAACGGAGTCTGGGCGGTCTGAGTGGCGTGCATCTCCGACACGATCTCATTTCCGAGGGTAAGAAGAGCGACGCGATGCAGATTCTTATTTTTATGAATGTGGATCGGCGAGATCTGCAATGCATCGTATTCGGCAGTTTGAACGTTTTTTCCAGAGACGGATTCATAATATTTCTTGATCTGGACCATCAACATGTGTAAATGTAGTAACTCTTCTTTCTGCATTATTTGGTAACACCTCTTATCAAAAAATCTTCCTTAATCTTGTCTATCATATCGACACATATAGGTTACTCGTCATATTTATATCTGAGTTGCTGACGAACCGTGTTTTCCCGGGGAGACCATGGAAGATACGCGAGATATGGGGCTTGATTTTAATTCTGATTTTTAAAAACGCGTGAATTTCCGGCGCGATGCTTTGTTCCAAAGCCCGATTTCAGACAAGCTTATATGTAAGAACGGTCTAGGTGATGACAATTATGAATGATCTGCAGGCAAGGATTGCGGGAGGTTTGTTCGGGTGTGCGGTCGGCGATGCTCTCGGAGCATCATTCGAAGGATCAGGGTGGGATGAGAAAAGAGAGATCCGCATGTCCGGCGGCGGGCAGTTCAATCTGAAAATCGGAGAAGGCACCGACGACACGCTGATGATGCTGGCTTTGGCAGAGACATACTGTGAGACCGGCAATTTCGACCGGACGGTTTTTCTGCAGAAGGTCATCCTTACACTCCGCGAAGATGATACTACGTTTGGCAGAACAACCAAAACGCTTGCCTCGCTTCTTGAACAGGGCTGTACTCCGGAGGCGGCCGTATCCGCACTCCATGTCGCATGCGGGAGCAGAACGAACGGGAGTGTCATGCGGACGATTCCAGTTGGCCTGGTGCTGACAAATGATGTCGAAGAAACAGCCAGAAAGGTGTCGGCATATACCCATTATGATACAACGGCCAAAGACTGCTGTGCGGTGATATCCAAAGCCGCAGCAGGATTGACTGCGGGAAAATCGAAAGACGAAGTCCTGAAAGAGATCCCGGAATACTATCTCGAGGGAGAACTCATCCCGTCGATCGACCCGATAGAAACGACCAGATGCGCCCTCGCCTGTTTTCGCGACGGATGCGGCTACACGGATGTGATCCGCCGTGCCTGCGTTTTGGGAGGGGACACGGATACGATCGCCTGCATTGCTGGAGGACTCGCCGGGATTTATTATGGGGTCCCGGAAAACCTGATTGATACGTTACTCCTGAAAAAAAGGATCGAGAATGTCGCTCTCAAACTGACCGAACGAGTCGAAGAGCAGCGCAGGCTTTGAAATCAGCCGGAGCTTACGTCGGGACCGGGCGCATCTCAACAAGCTTCAGGTTCTTTGTACCTTTCGGACACTCGGAGTAGGGACCAAGAACCTCCAGCACTACATATCTGCCCTTATCCGTGAGACCGTCCGGGTGACAGAATGCATATCCTTTACAAAACACGTCATCGCAGACGGGAGTATAGGTTATCCTGGTCCTGCGGGTCGCCTGACTCGTCGGGATCACAGCTGTGATGATCGTTTCCGCCACTTCCACGGCCTTTGCCCCGCCCTCATGAACGGCGCAGTCATGCTTTGTTTTTCTGACCGAGACGACACGGTATCTCTTTCCCTCGCGAAGCTTAGCGTTATGGCAGACCTTTGCCACTTTGCATGATTCGCACTCGGGTGCTTTTCCGGCATACACGAACTCGGCACCCTCATGGGCTAAAACCGAGCCGACGATTGTTACGATTTTTTCTTCCTTGTCCATAACTTACTCCTCATACAACTGGGCAACCAGACATTCTGCCTGCTCTCTGGTAATATCCTCATCAAAGATCGTGTAGCGTTCGGGTCGAATCTCTTTTGCCCGAAGAATAGCCTCGATTACGATCTCGTCGGATATGCCCAGCTCTTTCGGCGTTGTCGGGGCGCCGATCAGCCGAAGAGAGTTCCGGATCTTTCTCCAGTCTCCTTCGTGCATGATCATACTGATGATCGTTCCAACTCCGCAGGCTTCTCCGTGAAGGACTTTCCCGGGAACCAGACGTTCGAGCATATGGGCAAACTTGTGCTCGCCCCCGGATGCCGGACGGGAACTTCCGGCGATACTCATCGCAACGCCGGAGGCAAACAACGCCTTTACCACGATCCAGGCCGCATTTTCATCGAAGGCCTTGATCTTTTCTGCATTCTCCACCATCAGTTCCGCGGTGATCATCGAAAGCGTCATCGCATACTCGCTGACCTGCTCGCCTGTTTTGGTTTTTGAAAGATCCCAGTCGAGAACTGCGGTGTAGTTGGCAACCATATCCGCATACCCGGCGGCCATCAGCCGGTGAGGCGCTCCGGCAATAATTCCCGTGTCGGCGACGATAGCCAGCGGCGGGTGAGCCGCCACACTCACATTGCCTTCCTCAGTCATCACCGAGGCACGGGAAGAGGCGATACCGTCGTGGGAAGCGGCGGTTGGGACACTGATGAACTGGATGTCGAGATTGTAGGAGACGACCTTGGCCGTATCGATGACCCGGCCGCCTCCAACTGCGATGATCAGCACGACCCCTGCATCCCGGGCAATATCCTCGACCCTCGCGATCTCTTCATAGTTGATCTCCCCGACAATGGCGGAGACGACCTCACGACCTTCCAGCAGAGAGAGAACCCGGGAACCTATTGTCTGCATGGTCGTATTTCCTGAAAGTAGAAGTAAAGGCCCGGTGATGCCCAGGTCGGTGATGACGTTTGGAAGCTGAAGCAAAGCATCGTGACCGGCGATCACATCCCTCGGCATCTGAATCCACCGGGATTTGTCAAAGGTTTTATCCTTGAGTATCCTATTATTCTTAGCTTTCATGGTCGTGATCCTATATGTTTAATGAATTATATGCGTGGATAGTCGAACTGGAGGGCTCAACCTATACGGTCATCCAGACGATTTTGTATGCTTTATTAGTCCTCTTGGGACTGTATATACTTTACCGATGTCTGAAAAAGGCAAATATTACAATCGATACGCCTTTGATCCTGACCGGTCTGACATACATCATTCTTGGCGGACTGCTTCGCGTCGTCGAGGATACAGGCATGGTCCCCGAACCCTGGTGGATCCTGTTTGTGACCCCGCAGGTCTATTTCCTCACCATGTTCTTTGCCATGGCGATGCTGTTTATCTCCTACAAACTGCAGAAGAACAAGGTGGTCGTGTCATACACGACGCCATTTATGCTCGGCGGAATCATCTCGTCACTTATCGCGGCAGGATTTCTGGTCTGGTTCGGTTTTACCCAGGCGACCGACGTGGATGTGGGTGCGGGAATTCTGGTCCTTCTGATAGGGGCGGCGGCAGCGGCGGCTCTTTGGGCGGTCCTTCGATATATGTTCCGCTGGGAGTATGTGAATCAGCCCCTGTATCTGGTTTTGATCGCCGGGCATATGCTGGATGCCTCTGCGACGAGTTATGCCCTCGCGTTTAAAGGATACATCGAGCAGCATGTTCTTGGAAGCACGCTGATCGAGCTCACGGGAACGCCGTATGTGATGTTCGCGCTGAAAATCGTGGTATTGATCCCCGCAATCTGGGTGCTGGAAAAGTTCCGGAAAGAGGAAGGGATGGAAAGCATCTGGCATCTGGTGCTCTTGGCAATGATCGTCGTGGGTCTTGCCCCCGGCCTTCGGGACGTTCTGCGCATGGTTCTTGGCATCTAGTCTTCCCCTCCGGATCGACATTCTTTTTTTATTTTTCTCAGAAATACGATTTCGTCCCCCACTACCCCACAATACTCATAATACCCTGCAACAAATATAGACGGAATGAAAGCATGCATTATGTGCGGGGGAGAAGGGACTCGTCTTCGCCCGCTGACATTTGAGCGGCCGAAACCCTGTATTCCGATAGCCAACAAACCGTCGATCGTACATCTGGTTACGCACCTTGCCAACCTCGGTTTTACCGACATCGTTTTGACCATTGGATATCTGGGTAACGATATTCAGGATGCGCTCGGCGACGGATCCCTCTACGGAGCAAATATCACCTACGTCTCCGAAGAAATAAAACTCGGGACCGCCGGCAGTGTAAAAAACGCCCAGAAGTATCTGGAAGATGCTCCCTTCCTCGTGGTCGGCGGCGACCACATGACCGATCTCAACCTCCTGGAGTTTTACCGGGACCATATGAATTCCCCGGCGATCACTTCGATCGGTCTGATCAGTATCGAGGATCCGCGTGAGTTCGGCATCGCCGAGATCGATGCATCCCTTCGGATCCAGAGATTCCGAGAAAAACCGGCGCCCGGAGAGATCTTCTCCAACCTCGCAAGCACTGGCATCTATGTCTGCGACCCGAAGATCTTCGAGTTCATTCCGGAAAACACCAAGTTCGACTTCGCCAAAGACCTCTTCCCTCTTTTGATGGAAAAAGGATATCAGCTCAACGGCTGGCTGGCACGCGGAAACTGGACTGATGTCGGCAACCCGGCGATGCTGCGTGCCGCCGAGAAATGGATCCTGCAGGAAAAGACCGTGACGAGCGTATCGGGAACACTGAATATCAAAGATGCCCACATCACCGGACCCGTTACCTTCGGTGACGGGATCACGCTTGGCGCAGGTTCGCGGATCGTCGGGCCGGTAATCGTCGGAAACGGAGTCATGATCGGAGAAAACGTCATCATCGGCCCATACACCAGCATCGGAGACAACTGCGTTATCAAAAATAATGCAAAAATATTCTCATCCTCGATCTACAACGGGGTCGTCGTCGGATCCAACACCACGATATCGGGCAGCATCATCGACGTCAATACGAATATGGGAGATAACTGTTCCATCGAACACAACACCGTGGTCGGCCCGCGTTCGATCCTCCAGAACAATGTCACCATCCACTCAGGGACCAGACTCTGGCCGGAGGTCATTGTCAAGGAAGGAGCGATCGTAAAGGTCCATCTCCTGAACCCCAAGTTCGACTCGCGGTTTGAAGGATCGTAAAAAAGATTTTTTTTTATTTTTGCATTGACCGGGATGCCGTATCTTTGGCTTCCCGGCATTTATTGATCAGCTCGCGGTTATTTCCATCCGCAAACGAGAGCGCCTTGTCGAACGACTCGATCGAATCCGCATACTTTCCAAGAAGCATCTGTTCGTATCCTTTGTTGTACCAGGCATCCGCGTCGTTTGGAAGAGCGATCAACACCCGGCGGAAACAGTCGTACGCCTCATCGTGTCTTCCAAGAATGCTGAGCGCCATCCCTTTATTGTTCATGGCGCCGGTCATGGAGCGTTCGTATTTCAGCGCCTTGTCGTAGTAGAAGAGCGACTCCTCGTGTTTTCCCAAGGAAGACAGAGCATTGCCGCAGTTGAAGTAACTGACCGAATGCCCCGGAGCGATCGTAAAGGCCGCTTTATAGCAGGTGACCGCGTCCTCAAGTTTGCCGCAGTCATACAGCATCGTGGCACGATTGAACCAGTGTTCCGGGCCGCGGGGTTCCAGATCGCAGACATGCGCCATGATCTCGTCCGCTTCTTTATACTTTTTCGCAATCGAAAGCATTCGTGCATGGCTGGTAAGGAACACCACATCATCGGGGGCAAGAGAAAGAGCCTTTTTGAAACATTCGTCAGCTTCGGCGTATCGACCGAAGGAGGCGAGAGCATCCCCCTTATTGTGATAATACACCGCCGTGTCCGGACGGAGTTCGATCGCCCGGTCGTAACAGGGTATCGAAGCCTTCTCTTCATTGACCAGAGCAAGAATGCGGCCCTTCTCGTGCCAGGCGAGCGGATTTTCCTTGTTGCAGGCGATCGCTTTATCAAGGCAGTGAAGAGCATCGGTATATCGTTCGAGTCTGATATATGACTCGGCCTGAGAAAGCCACATCGCAGAGTCTGCTTCTTTTGAGGCTTCCTTTGGAGCGGCATTCTCCTGTTTTTTGAACCTGTCGAACAATCCCATGTACTGATAAACCAGTTTGCGTTGAAAGGTGATGAACGATTCGGAAAACCTAAGGGAAAAAATCCGCGGGTACCGTAAAATGCTTATAACAAACCCTCTAAAGTGTTAGTCAATGATATCCTCCTCTCTATCCGAGTTCATCACCTATCTCCGCAGCCTTGGACTTTTTAAACGTCTGTTTTCCTGGAAACAGGTGATAAGCCGGGCCGAAAATGCATATGCACAATATCTCGCAGAGACGGAGGAAGCGAAACGGAAATATCAGGAACTTGAACAGCGGTTCAGTCAGGTTTCCGGCGAGCTGCAAAGAGAGCTGCAGAGAACCTCATCTCTTGAGGGGCTGCGGGATGCGGAACGAAAATCCTCGGAGAATCTTCGGGACAGATTCGAGATCACGGCACGGGAACTGGAAACCGCACGGGGGAAACTGTTCGGCATAGAGAGGATGCGTGAGGAGCAGAGCATCGCCGAGCTTGAGCGCAGAAAGGAGGAGACGGAACGATACCAGCGGCTTGAAACAAAGAGTCTCCTGCTCGCAGAAGAACTCACCGCCGCGAAAGGAAAAATTGCCGCTCTCGAGGGAGCACGCGAGGAGCAGAATTACGCCGAAGCCGAGCGCAGAAAAGAAGAGCGGGAAAGATATCAGGATCTAGAGGCGGCATTCACCGAACTCACGGAAAACCTGACCCGGGCAAAAGGACAGATCGCAGCCCTCGAAAGCCTGAGGGACGAGCAGATCTCGGCCGAAGCCGCACGAAGAAAAGAGGAGGCGGAAAAGTATCTGGAACTGAAGGAAAAACTGGACACGGTAACTCAGGATCTCATCGCGGCAAAAGAACAGATCTCCGCATATGAAAGTGTCAGAGAGGAACAGACGGCGGAATACAGCAGAAAGATCGAACGGATCAACACGCTGTACGATCAGCTGAAATCCGACCGCGAAACCCTGGCAAACGAACAGATGGACAGCTTGGTTCGAAAACAGGAGGAGCTTGCCGTTTCCTGGCAGAAGCATGAGAGCGAGGTCGCAGAAAGCATCCGGACGATCTGCAGAAAGCATGATTTCGTGTGGTGTGAAAAATCCGAATACCCCCACCCGGGAACGCCCGACAATGTTGTTTTGATCGGCAAGATGTACACCATCTTCGACGCGAAGAGTCCGAAAAATCCCGAAGAGCTCGAAAACTTCCCGACGTATCTGAAAAACCAGGCCGAGGCGATGAAAAAATACTGCAAACACGACGACGTCAGAAAGGAAGTGTTCCTCGTCGTCCCGTCAAGCACGCTTGAGGTCCTCACGACCTATCACTACGATCTCGCCGAGTATGTGGTCTACATCATCACACCCGAATCACTGATCCCAATCCTCCAGATCCTGCGGCAGATAGAGAACTACGAGTTCACCGACACGATGAGCCCCGAAGATCAGGACAAACTCTGCAGATTCATCGGCAAACTCTCGCATGCGACCAAGCGAAAGATCCAGATCGACACCTACTTCTCCCGCGAACTCATCGATGCTCTGAGAGGGATCGATATGATCCCCGAGGATTTCGCCGCCGAGATCGGCAAATACGAACAGAAGGCAAAACTCAACCCTCCGATGGAAAAACGCGTCAAGATGATCGAGATCGAAGATGTGGAAAATGAAGTCAAAAGAATGGAAACTGAGATCGCCGTGAGAACGGCGGTCGAGTGATTATTTTTTTCCTTCCGCGGTCATCAAAGCGTTTTTAATGATCCCTGCAAGGATCGGATTATTGGTATTTGCCGCCTCTTTCAGTGCTAAAATCACCGGCTCGCCGCCGATATTTCCAAGTGAGGCCGCAGCGGCGGCACGGATCCCGGGTTTTGGATCGGCAAGGCAGGCAATAAGGGCGGGGACCACATCAGGCCTTTTGGAGTTGCCGAGAGCGGACGCGGCGGCCCGGCGGACGCCCGGGACCGGATCCGAGAGCAGCGGGAGAAGCGTATCCTCAAGATGGAGTTTTTGTTTCCGAACGGACTCGGCCGCTGCCGATCTCACCGAGGGGTCAAGATCACCGCATAATTCGGTAAGAACAGGGACCTCCGCGGTCACCGAGGCAAGCGCCCGCCGGACGTACGGCGAAGAGTCGGCGGTGAGCGAGCCTGGAGTAAGGGCATCCAGAACATACACGGCGGCGGCACGGATGTCCTCGCGTTCGTCGGCCAGAACGTTCAAAACGGCCGAAAGCTCATCCGTGGTCAGCTGCCGGCCCCGAAGACCGGAGAGGGCCGCCAGCCGGATCTCCGGACGATCCGATAACGCGGAGATCAGCGTTGAAACGACCATCTGATCGTGATAGACTCCTAGAGACATCACGGCGATCTCCCGGATATCCGGCTCGGATAACGAGGCTGCAGAGATCAGCGCGGGGATCGCGGCCGGAGCCCTGAACTGTCCAAGGGCCTGGACAGACGCATACTGGGTCGCTATATCCGGAGAAGAAACGCCGGTTACAAGCGTGTCGACCGCCGCCTGGCCGCCGTCGATAAAGAGCATAAGCGCGGCTTCGCGGACCCCGAGATCCTCGGAGGAAAGATACGAAAGATACTGCGCGTAATCAAGATCTGCCGAATAATTCCGCAGCGCCCAGAGCATAACGCGCTGGGTCAGAGGATCATCCTCTTTGAGGGCGCACAAAATATGAGAGAGTGAAACAGGATCGTTCAGGGAACAGATCTTGTTCGCCGCAGACTCCTGCCTTGCGCTGTCATCACTCCTGATCGCGGCGATAAGATCATCGAAGGCAGCTTTGTTCATAGAAACTCAGTTCTTAATATCGGTTACTTTGATGATATGCCAGCCGAACTGGGTTTTGACCGGGCCCACAACATCGCCGGCCTTTGCCTTGAAACAGGCGTCTTCGAAGGGTTTCACCATCTGACCTTTGCCGAAATAGCCGAGGTCGCCGCCGGCGTTGCCTGATGGACACTGTGAATACATTTTGGCGAGTTTGGCAAAATCATCGCCGGCAGAGATCTTCTGCATGATCTGTTTTGCTTCAGATTCGGTCTTTACTAAAATGTGGGATGCTTTTACCCGTACCATACTTCTATCATATCGTGGTCACTGCCCATAAGCTCTATGGTTTTTTCACGGCATCCAGACGTGATTGAGGATGGCAGAAGAGGCCTCGACACCTCCGTCGAGATATGCGGCCCCCATCAGCGCTTCGAAGCATTCGGCGGAAACACGGCCGCTCGTCCAGATCTGCATGCGGAGTTCGCCCTTCCCCCATCGCATATATGCGGGAAGACCGATGTCTTCTGCGAGCCTTCGGACAACCGTCATGTTCACGAGATCGATTTTTTTCCGGGTGATCTCGCCTTTGTCGAACTCGCCCTCCTCGATGAGCTTACGGATCACGATCAGATCGAGGACCGCATCTCCGAGCACGGCAAACGAATCCATCGTCTCGCTCATGGAAAGTTCATTTTCCCGGGCATAGGCCGTGCGTGTCAGGGCGTGGAGAAGAAGCTCTTCGTTTGCAAACGTGTAGCCGATCTTTGCATACAGGTCTGCGTACTTCATGCGGACCTCCCGTACTGGTTGATGAGCTGGATCAGGTGAGTGAACCCTTCCATCTCCATCGTCAGAACACCGGTCAGGTCCATGCCCATACTGGTTTCGCCGTCGGCGGACAGGGTCTCGGGACCCCGGATCACCCGTTTGTCAAGGACCGATTCGGCCTCGGGGTCGTGGACGAAGGCCCGGCCCGGGATGATCACGGTCTCTTCAAGAAGAGACGGATCCAGTTTTTTCAGATCATCGATCGTAATAAGACAGGAGATCTCCTTGTCGACAGGAACAACCATCCCTTCCGGCGCTCCGCAGGAAGCAAGGATCTCCGCGATATAGGGGGCTGCGATACTCCCGGTGACGACCGAAACCTTCCCGGTTACCCGGGGAAGATGACGCAGGAGATCAGGCTCGTTTCGGATCGCAAACGGCGAGTCGAATGCCGGATCGTAAAGGGGCGTTGCCGACAGACGAAGGTTCGGGAATCTTTCCGCTGCTTCGCTGACCAGCTCCCGGAACTCCTCCACTGTATGGACCCGCTGGTTTTCGATGACAGGAGCATTATCCAGAATGAGCCCCTGGTTTTCCCGGTTGGCAAATCTCATCAGAATGACGCCTTTGACCCCGATCTTTTCGAGCCAGGCAAGAGTGTTCCAGAGAACTTCCCCGTCGTTTACGTCGGGAAGAATCACGAGAGCGGCATACACATCGATCTTTGCGGCAAGCCGTTCGATCACGTCGAGCGAGGCCTGCGGGGTCGGATCATGCATGTATTTTTCCCGAAGGGCAGGGTCGCTCGCAAAAATCGTGAAGGAGATTTCCTTCATATTATTTTCGATCAGAAAATCGGCGATCTCGGCGTTGTCGAATCCTTTTCCGCTGGTGTACCCGATATGAAGAGGGATGTTGAGGGATCCGAGGATCTCGATCAGCGAGGTGAACTCGGGGTAACAGCTCGGGTCGCCCCCGCCCGATATCGTGATCTTCGTGATATCACCCGTGACCATCTGCAGATCGGCAAGGAAATGATCGGCAACGTCTTTCAGCGAGTAAAAGCCGGCGTACTCTTCTTTGACGCCTTTGGCGCAGTACTCGCATCCTTTTTTGAACGGCATGCAGTATCTGCAGCCGAACGGGGGTACATCTTTTGCGTGCTTGAAGTAGCAATAAGAGCAAAAACCCCGGCAGTCTTTCCCGGGTTTTCCTCCTATATCGATCGTTAGATGTACCATGTTCTGTATCTATATTGGCGTCACGGAATATGAAACCAATCAGTTGCAGGCTCTTTCCTGTTACGTTCTTCGAAGAATGATCGCGATGAAGTTCATATACTTCCCGCCGCCGGCTTCCATGGTTTTGCGGTCGCCTTTGGCATATTCGTTATCGGTAGCGAGCCAGTCGTTCCAGGCCTCTTCATTGCTTTCCATCTCATGGATAGAAAGTATCTCGATGCCTTCCGTGGCACGGATGATGTCTTCCCAGTATGCGGCGTCGTGAATATAATCGAGCTGCTCGGGCGTCCATGAGAGCAGGAGTTCGGGAGGGAGATCGTCGTGAAGGTCTTTTTTCATTCCCGGGACGGCGATGTAGATGTATCCGCCGTGTTTGACGAACGGGAGGAGATGCTCGCCGAGATATGCTTTGTCTCTGCCGAAGTAGTTGTATGCGTCAATGCAGACAACGGCATCGAAGAATTCGCGGGCGAAGGGAAGGGCGGTCGCGTCCGCATGGATGGGGACGATGTTTTCGGCAGAAAGGCCCATCTGTTCGAAAAACCGCATGTTCTCCGATGGATCGCTCCAGAGGTCGGCGGCGAACACGCGGAATCCGTACTCTTTTGCGAGGAAGACGGAGGTGATCCCCTGACCGCTGCCAAGATCCATGACGGCGGCTCCGGGCCGGATGGTGTGATCCTGCAGAAGTTCTTCGGTTAATTTGAGGGGGTTAGGCCCCATGATCTTTTCAGAAACGATCTTTGGATCGTAATTTTTGCTTTTGATATATTCCATTTTTTTGTACCTGTCGTATGCGTAAAACTATACAGGTTTAGAGCTCGCGCTCGGTAAAACCACCAATGAACACTGAAGATGTATGCGGGGTTCAGATCTTCTGGACCGATTCTGCATTCATCTTCGTCGACACGGTCTCCAATTCACCACGGTATGTTATTGTCATCTTATTCACCAATGCAGAGTATATTCGTCGTACTATTATTTGAGAATTTGGCGGGATGAAGAGGAGCGGATACCGGCTTGCCGAAAATTGAAGATAGTTGTCAAATGGTTCGTCAAGTGTTTGCCGGCGAATTTCGGCAATCGAAGGCATATGGTGGCTTTGATTTTGGTATTTGCCAATTTTACCTATTTGACGAAGGTGTGAAATGAAGAGATGAACGAGGGGAGGGGTACTGGTTGAGTATGCCGGCAGAGAGAGGGTGAGGGCCTTTCTCTCTCTTTTATGTAAAATAGTAAAGTAGAATAATTATTATTATAATTAAAGGTATTTTTAGATTTAAAGGAAGATAGCGGGTTTGTTTTGTTGTCAAACGATTCGACAAGTAACTGTCAAGTCGAAAAGTAGGTCGGTCCGATTATGGAAGGGAGAGATATCTTCACTGTTATGTTCACTGTTATGAAAAGCTGAGATGAAACAAACAGCGACGTCAGGTGAATATAAGATATTTCCACCGCGTCGGGCTCCACGCCGGAGTCGCCCTCCCGCACCCCAAATCAGAAAAGAGATTTATCTCAGACCTCTTCCGAGATATCCTCGTTCCAGACGGTTGGATTTTCCTCGATAAACGTCTTCATCATAGCAATGATCTCTTCGTTATTCAGGATCGTCACCTTGACCCCGCGAGAACGCAGGAAAGCGGGTTCGCCCGGGTAATTCACATCCTCGCCGATAACGACTTCCGGGATCTTATACAGCAGGATCGCGCCGGAACACATAATGCACGGTGAGAGGGTGGTGTACAGCGTACATTCTTTGTAGAAAGACGCCGGATGCCGGCCGGAATTTGAAAGAGCATCCATCTCTCCGTGCAGGGTCGGATCGCCCTTCTGGACCCTTTGGTTATGTCCTCTCCCGACGATCTCTCCGTTTCGAACAATAACGGCCCCTATCGGAATGCCTCCTTCGCTTCGTCCGAGAAGCGCCTCTTCATATGCGGCCCGCATATACTGATCCATAGATTCCGTCATGTTAGTTCACCGATTACCCAGAGATGGACCTGCGGAAATAATAATACTGCGGTTTTCATCTGGAAACCGCTGACCACCCCATACCTGATCAGCCCTGCGTGCTTTCCTGTACCGAAATACATATGCCTTGCAAAACCAAAACACATAAGAATATTTAGATCTGACCGTATCGGGAAAAGCCCGGCAGAACCATATCTGAATGCCGTAAATAGAGTTGGAAAATACAAGGAAAGGAAAATACATGAAAGTTATTTACAGCGACGGAACAATCGGCGAGTGTCCGAAAGAAGAAGAACTCCACGTAATACGTCATACAGCGGCCCACGTGCTGGCCCAGGCGGTCAAACGCCTCTACCCGCACGCTACGTTCGGCTACGGTCCGGCGACCGAGAAGGGATTCTATTACGACATAGACCTCGGCGACACAAAACTCTCCGACACCGACCTTGCCGCCATCGAACAGGAGATGCGGGAGATCATCAAAGCCAATCTCCCGGTAAAACCGTTCATCCTCACCCGTGATGAAGCGGTCAAACTCATGACGGAACGAAACGAGCCGTACAAAGTCGAGCATATCGCCGACCTGGACGAAAACGAGCCGCTGAGTTTCTTTGAGCAGGGCGAATACATCGATATGTGCACCGGCCCGCACCTCACCTATACCAAGACCCTCAAAGCCTTCAAACTCACCGGACTGTCCGGCGCATACTGGAAAAACGACAGCAAAAACAAAATGCTGACGAGGATCAACGGAACGGCATTTTCGAGCGGAAAAGAGCTGGAGGATTTCCTCAAACTGCAGGAGGAGGCGGAACGCCGCGACCACCGCAAGATCGGAAAAGAGATGAAGCTCTTCATGTTCTCCGACGAGGGCCCGGGATTCCCGTTCTTCCTGCCAAACGGCATGATCGTGCGGAATTCCCTGCTCGACTACTGGCGTGAACTCCATGCAGAAAACGGGTATCAGGAGATCTCGACACCCCTGATCATGAACCGCTGTCTTTGGGAAACCAGCGGGCACTGGGATCACTACAAGGACAACATGTATGCGACCTGCATCGACGACGAGGATTACTGCATAAAACCGATGAACTGCCCGGGCGGCGTGATGGTCTACGCAAACGAGCCGCATAGTTACCGGGAACTTCCTATGCGTCTCGCCGAACTCGGACTCGTTCACCGTCACGAGCTGAAAGGCACGCTGCACGGACTTTTCCGTGTCCGCTGTTTCACCCAGGACGATGCCCATATCTTCATGAGGAAGGACCAGATCGCCGACGAGATCGCAGGCGTTGTCCGGCTCATCAACGAGGTCTACACCAAGTTCGGCTTCGAGTATTTCCTGGAACTTTCCACCCGCCCGGAAAACAGTATGGGCAGTGACGAGGACTGGGATGCGGCCACGAACGGTCTCAAAGACGCTCTGGAGAAGCTGAAGCTCCCCTACACGATCAATGAAGGGGACGGAGCATTCTACGGTCCGAAGATCGATTTCCACTTAAAGGACTGTCTCGGCCGAACCTGGCAATGCGGAACGATCCAGCTCGATTTCCAGATGCCGATCAACTTCGATCTGGCATATGTGGACGAGAACGATGAGAGACAGCGGCCGATCATGATCCACCGGGTCTGTTTCGGCTCGATCGAGCGGTTTATCGGTATCCTGACGGAGCACTTCGCCGGCAGGTTCCCGGTCTGGCTCGCGCCGATGCAGGCAAAGGTCCTTCTCGTTACAAAGAAGAGCGAGAGTTACGCTGAGGAGATCTATGCGATGCTGAAGGATGCGAAGATCCGCTGCGAGCTTGACAACCGGAATGAAAAGATCGGGTATATGATCCGGCAGGCGAATTACACGGAGCGCGTCCCGTATATGATCATCATCGGGGAGAAGGAACTGGAAGATCATACCCTTTCGATCCGCACCCGCGATGGAAAAACGGTGACGATGACGCCGGAAGAGTTCCTGACAAAGATCAAATACGAGATCGAAAACAGAGTCTAGACTCTGAAATTTTCCTCACTTTTTTATAGGGCTTTGAACACCCGCTGGCCGCAAATCAAAGATTTGCTCAGCTAAGGATGGGCCTGTTCACAAACCTTCGGTTTGCTCTCCGACTCGGGTCTACGACCCTCGCTTGACGGCTCACCCCGCCTCAGCTGAGGTCGGCCGCGTTCCGCGTCCAACCCGCCTCAACAAATGGGCCACATACCTCCCCCTTATCACAACTCTTCAGCAAAAAAACAGGATGGGTAAGGACGCCCGGATCCAAACCTAGATCGCGGTCCAGCCGCCGTCAATCGACAGAAGCTGGCCGGTAGTATAGCTGGATGCATCCGATGCGAAGTAGACGACAGCACCGTCGAGCTCGCCCTCTCTTCCTGTTCTCTGCATAGGGCAGTAGGTTTTGACGACCTCCAGAAACGCCGGGTCGCTTACGACCGCATCGGTCATTTCACTCGGGAAGTAGGCCGGGCCTATCGCATTGACCGTGATATTGTACTTTGCCCATTCGTTTGCGAGCGCCTTGGTCATCATCAGGACCGCGCCTTTGGTCGAACAGTAGGCGCTGAGAGGCAGACCCGACATCGCCACACTGCTGTGGATCGATCCCGTGTTGATGATCTTGCCGTACTTATTTCGGACCATCTCTTTGCCGAACTCGCGGGCGACAAAGAACACACTGTTGAGGTTCATATCGACCATTTTGTTCCAGAGTTCGTCAGGGGTCTCTTCGGCAGGGGCAAACAGCCCGATGCCGGCATTATTTACGAGGATGTCGATCTTTCCGTAATGATCCTTGATGGTTTTAACAGCCGCAGTGATCTGCGCATTATCTAGAACATCACACTGGACAGGGAGGCAGCGCACTCCAATTTTCTCGATCTCAGCTTTTGCCTCGTGTAATTTTTCGATCCTGCGCGCAAGAAGCGCCACATCGGCTCCCTGGCGGGCAAGCGCTTTTGCCATCTGCAGACCAAGACCTGAAGAGGCGCCGGTAACGGCGGCCACTTTGCCGGTTAAATCAAATAATGTGCTCATTTTTGTAACCTCAGTCCTCAGCGCTCTCATGCAAATACTCGGTCATTCAGCACAATCTTGGACTGATTTCCCCATTCGTTTATACAGGGATAAAGGTTTGTGTGATAAAGCAGACATCCAAAAGGCGGGTGACTGTACAAAAGCGACGAAAAAAATGGCCGCAGGCCGGAGAGATCCGTCTGCTTCCCTGTGTTTAGGAGGAGCGTGAAAAATTACTTGAACCAGGTTCGTTTCCGGTTCACGAAATGATCCTGCCGTCCGTTGAGATGGTCACGATCTGCCAGGGAATGAACTTCCCGCTGGCTTTGAGAGCATTCTTTGCAGCTGCTTCAAGACCTCCGCAGCACGGGACCTCCATTCTGACAACGGTCATGCTTTGGATATCATTATTCTTGATGATCGCCGTCAGCTTTTCGGTATAATCGACCGCGTCCAGTTTGGGGCAGCCGACGATCACCGTCTTGTTCCGGATAAACTCGTTGTGGAAATTCCCGTACGCATAGGCAGTACAATCCGCCGCGATCAGCAGATGTGCGCCGTCAAAATACGGGGCATTGACCGGAACAAGTTTGATCTGGACCGGCCAGTGAGAGAGCTGACTGGACTGTGGAGAGGGAGCGGCAGCATCGCTGGTGTGCCGGCGTTTGATGACCTTTGATTCGGTCCCGGGACATCCGCAGGGAAGGGGAGCGGGCGCGTTCATTTTTGCCTCTTTCACGGCAGCTTCGTTATATGCCGGGGCTTCCCGTTCTTCAAACGAGATCGCGTCCGTCGGACAGACGGGAAGACAGTCGCCAAGACCATCACAGTAATTCTCGAAAACGAGCTTTGCCTTGCCGTCAACCATCTGGATAGCGCCTTCATGGCAGGCCTTGGCACACTCTCCGCATCCATTGCATTTTTCTTCGTCGATTCTGATGATTTTTCTCAGCATGATCCTGTTCCAAATAGGGAAGTGTGTGGTTACACACACTTAAGGGTTTGTAAGTCGGCATCAACGGTCGTTGAAGGCTGCAGACCAAACGTCTTGACGAGGACATCCAAAACGGCCGGTGTAACGAAGGTCGGGAGGGAGGGACCGAGCATGATGTCTTTGACGCCGAGCGAGAGGAGAGCGAGCAGCACAAGGACCGCCTTTTGTTCATACCAGGCGATGTTGTAGGAGATCGGCAGTTCGTTTACGCCGCATTTGAAGGCATCAGCAAGGGCAAGGGCGATGACCACAAGACTGTAGGAATCATTGCACTGTCCTGCATCGAGAACGCGGGGGATCCCGTCGATGTCGCCGAGGTCAAGGGCGTTGTACCGGTATTTTGCGCATCCCGCGGTTAAGATGACGGTGTCTTTCGGGAGAGCTTTGGCAAATTCTGTGTAGTAGCTTCGTGCCGGATCTCTGCCGTCGCAGCCTGCCATTACCACAAACCGTCTGATCTTTCCGGTGTTGATGAGTTCGATCACTTTGCCGGCGAGCGAAAGTACCGCCTCGTGGGCGCAGCCGGTAAGAAGTTCCGGCGTGTGCAGATCGGTAGGCGGAGCAGCTCTCCGAGCCAGATCGATCAGGAGCGAGAAGTCCTTTCCGTTCGGCGAGTCGGGGATGTGGTGACATCCGGGGAATCCTACGGCGCCGGTCGTGAACACGAGGTGTTTATACTCTGGTCCGGGCGGCACGAGACAGTTGGTCGTAAACAGGATCGGGCCGTTGAATTTCGGCATCTCCGCTCTCTGGTTCGCCCAGGAGGTTCCGTAGTTTCCTTTGAGGTGCGGATACTTTTTTAATGCGGGATAGGCATGCGCCGGAAGCATTTCGCCGTGGGTGTAGATGTCGATGCCTGCATTCTGCGTTGCCTGCAGGAGGTCTTTGAGGTCTTTTAAGTCGTGGCCGGTGACCAAGATCCCCGGGCGGTTTCCTGGCGTGGTGTTGACTTTGGTGATCTCAGGAACGCCGTATGCGTGGTTTGCCGTGTCCAAAAGGGCAAGGCAGGTGACGCCGACCTTTCCGCATTCGAGAACAAGCGCGGTCCTTTCATCCGCCGAGAGCGGTTTTGACCGGGAGGCAAGACCTTTGGTGATGAATGAAAGAATGGTGTTGTCGGTTTTTCCAAGGACGACTGCATGGGAGTAATAGGCTGCAAGTCCTTTGAGTCCGAAGAGAAGCAGAGAATACAGAGAGCGGATGTCTGCATTTTCGATTGCGTCAAGGGAGATCTCTTTTGCTCTGAGGATGTCTTCTTCGAAAGTCGGGTTCCAGGAGCATTCCTTTGGTTCGCCTGCGACTTTGGGGAGTCTGTCTCTCTGGGCTATGATCCGTTCGAGATAGACAGAAAAGCGGGCGTTGTCAAAACTGACGTTGGTGAGCGTTGCGAAGAGAACTTCTGCAGCGAACGGGTCGACGGTCTTTCCTGCGGCTTCAAGCCGATAGGCAAGTCCCGAGAGGGCATAGAGGACGGCGTCCTGATATGCGGCGGTCGTTTTGCTTTTTCCGCATACGCCCCCAAGGGAGCAGGCGGGGATTTTTGATTCCTGACATTGCTGACAATACATGTTTTTTTTACCTCGCTATCTTTTGTATACTAAGCATATTATCGACAAATATATTAATAATGAAGAGTTTCCAAAAACATACTTCGGAGAGGCCGTGAAAACGGCAGAAAAGAGGGGGAGCTCCAGTTCAGAATGATTACGGAGACGCCCTGATTCTGTCTTTATTTGTCGGAATACCGTTAGAAACCGGGGTCCATACGCCGTTTTTGCAGACTTCATACTTTTCAAAAGCACACGGAATGCCGTTTGCCGTCGCGATATTGCTTTTGTCCATAAGCTGAAAATGCAGGTGCGGAGCAAACGAATTGCCGGAGTGACCTACTCTTCCAAGCAGATCCCCTGTGCTTATTTTCTGTCCGGGAGTGACGGAGATCGATCCTTTTTGCAGATGGACGAGCGCAGCGTAGACATTGCCGCCGCACTGCAGAATGATGTGGTTGCCCGCAACCTGTTGTACATCGTCCTTTGCCGGATCGAAATAATGCGCATTTCTGTATGCGTTGACAAGGTCCGGGAGAAAATGCGTGCGCGGCCGTTCTTCGCAGCCGTCCTCTGCCCGGACGACGATCCCGCCGCACGGCGCGTACACGTTTTGGCCCCAGCAGTAATACTCCTTTAACGGGACCCCGAAAAGAAGATAGTGCAGGAAATTCACGCGATAGGCAGGGCGGCCCTTTCTCTTCCAGTCCACCTGAATAAAATCATACGCATAGCGTGTTCCAAACCGGTCTGTGCCGTGACTCGGTATTTTTGTCCCGGGCGTGTTTGGAGAGAGCCATTCTCCCCGCAAAGGAAACTCCACTCGTATCGGCTCACACTCATTCATCCGCTGATCCCTCCTTTCATTTGTTTGCTATCCTCAATCGTTTATTTTGCGGTGGAGGGAGGAACAGAGATGTGATGTGTTGCGTTCGATAAGGCACATCCGACCCGCTGCCCAAAACCCCTGTCGAATGATTAATTGGTTGTAACATCCAACATTGATTCATTATGGATGTCTCCCCCGAAATCTGGATAGAAAAATACCGGCCCAAGAATCTCGCAGAGGTCGTCGGTCAGCAGGATGTCGTCGAGCGGCTCCGTTCCTACGTCGCGACCAAGGCCCTTCCGCACCTCTTATTTACCGGATCTGCCGGCGTCGGGAAGACCACGTGTGCCGTTGCTTTGGCCCGCGAGATGTTCGGCGATACCTGGAATATGAACTTCCGCGAACTCAACGCTTCGGACGAACGGGGAATCGATGTCGTCAGAAATCAGATCAAACAGTTTGCAAGGACCGCTCCTCTGGGTGATGCAACGTTCAAGATCCTCTTCCTGGATGAAGCTGACGCTCTTACGCAGGACGCTCAGGCCGCCCTTCGCCGGACGATGGAAAACTATGCCGAGACCTGTCGTTTCATCCTTTCATGCAACTACTCCTCGAAAATAATCGACCCCATCCAGTCCCGCTGCGCAATATACCGGTTCAGACCTCTCACGGACGAGGCAATCTCCGAAGAGATTGGAAGGATCGCAAAAAAAGAGGGAATTACCGTCGATGAGGGAGCCTACGTCGCCATAACCTATGTCTCGCTTGGAGATATGAGAAAAGCGATCAATGCCCTTCAGGGGGCTGCGATCGTCTCCGATCACGTCACCGCCGAAAACATCTACGCCATCACCTCCAACGCAAAACCCCAGGAGATCACTGATCTCCTCTCCCGCTGCCTCGAAGGCGATTTCGAGACCGCCGAACGGATGCTCCACGGGTTGATGTATGACAAAGGCATCGCGCCGAACGAACTCTTAAACCAGCTTTACCGGGAGATCTCCCGCTCAGAGACCCTCGACCGCCGGCTCAAAGTCGATCTGATCGACCATCTCGGGGAAGCGGATTTCCGCATGAGCGAAGGGGCCGACACGGATATTCAGATGGATGCTCTGCTTGCAAGGATCGTTCGGGCAGGCATGAACTGAATCGCCGGACTTACACTGTTTCGGGGAAATATTTTTCACTTTTTTCACATGTATTTTATACGGGAAATCGGGTTGGAATGCATGAAAAATGAGATGGATTTTTGTACATACAAAAAATGGGGATTTTCGCCGCGTAGGACGAGCCTATGGGTAACTATAGTCAAAAAAATTATTCCCTGACGACACCCCGCAGGTAATGACCTGCCGTGATGCCGCCGGACGCGATATCTTTTATCTGTTCTTTCAGCTCTTTTGGATCGCCGGTCCCGTCGACAACCGCAGAATAGATCGCGGTCATTCTCCGGATATACTCCGGACTTCTCCCGCGGGCGTCGATCGAGATGACCGAGACGCCGGCCGCCGCGAGTTTGCCGACATATTCGATCAGGCAGGTCTCGGACGAGTTTAAGATATGACCACGGCACTGGGAATCTGTTCTGACCCGGAATATTCTGTTCGTTTTATCCTTCAGCGCCCAGGACTGACTGCAGCTCCTGCATCCCTGCACCGTTGCCGGAATACAGTTCTCGGTGATCATCACCTCAAGACTGCCCTGAACGATCACCTCGGTCTTTGGCGGATGGGTATATGCCGCGAGATGCTCCATCAGCGTTCTGATCTGTTTTCCCGAGAGTTCCGGCGAGAGGCAGACCTGACGGCAGCTCTTCCCATGCGTCACGGCCGATCGGGCGTTTGTGATGTTCAGACCCGAGCCGCCGTACTTCGGCACGCCCTTGAGAACTTCCGCAGCCCCGACCCCGTCGACCATAACGCCGGCGGCGCTTGGCGGGATTTTTGAGAGAAGCCCGGCAAATTCATGTTCCAGAACGATCCTCGGCAGCTTGTAGATGATCGGAAGATCATAGATCTCCTCAAATCCTTCATAGACGACCTGACCTGCTCCGGCCGAGTGGGCGGCCTTTGCTCCGATGACCGAGTCTGTATAGACCTGGACGATCGGCGTGGTTCGCTCAGGGACCGCAGTGCCTTTTTCCGCATACGGGCGGGTGGTCCGGACCGGTTGTCGGGCCAGCGCCGCCGCATCCAGAAACTTTCGGCGGAGATCGGTGATGACGCTCATCGGAAGAAACATCGTTCCGTCATACTTCATTGTAAGATCTCTGACGTAGAACGGCGTGCCGCCGGTCTTTCGCATCTGGGCCTCGACCGACTCTTTGGAAACGGGCTTGTTCAGCGCTTCAAGCATCGGCATCTCGGTTTTGACCTCCACTGAATCCGATGAAATGGTCAGCCGTCCCGATTTATCGACGGAGACAACGATGTCGAGCGGTATTCTTCCGGCGGAAGGTTTTGAAATGATCGCGGCGGCTTTTCGTTCGGTCTTCATCCGCCGGGTGATCCAGAGTTCGCTGCCTAAGACGACGTCGGGGGGAGCGGGAATCTTGTAGGCATCCCCTTCCGGGAAGATATACGGCTCTTTATTCAGTGCGAACCCGGTCTCGCGGCCGGCGATCTTGAACACCAGACCGTCTCCCGTATCAGGCACCGGACCTTCGATCTTGACGATCACTTTGCCGCGGGACTCATCGAGTCCGGACACAAATCCTGCATAGACGCCGCGGTTGTCCGGCTTTTTCGCATTGATGAAGGTCCCCCACTTGTCGCCGAAAAGATATCCTTTCGTAAATCCGCGGTTGAACGCAAAGGCGAGGTCTTCCATCGTCTCGTTTTCCACAACGAACTCCTCTCCGGCTGCGATCGTATCAAGACCCCTGCGGTAGGCATCGGTGACGATCCCCACATACTCGGGCGTCTTCATCCTTCCTTCGATCTTGACTGCCGCGACCCCGAGACTGCAGACCTCTTCGAGGTAGGGATACAGACACAGATCACGCGGGGAGAGATGATAATCTCCCTGGGTCGGCAGGGTCTCTCCGTCGGCCAGGAGGGTGTAGGGTTTTCGGCACGGCTGGGCGCAGGCCCCCTGATTCCCGCTTCGCCCGCCGATCACCGAGGAGAAAAGGCACTGCCCGGAGTATGCATAGCAGATCGCCCCGTGGATGAAGAGCTCCAGCTCGACGCCGGCTTCGTTTGCCGCTTCGGCGATCTTTTTCACATCATCGAACGGAAGTTCGCGGGCAAGGACCACACGCGAGATGCCGTGTTCCGCAGCGAACCGGATCCCGGCCGCGTTATGGATGGTCATCTGCGTGCTTGCATGCAGAGGAAGATCCGGCACGATCTCTCTTGCGAGAGAGAGGATGCCGACATCCTGAACAAGGATCGCGTCCACGCCGATATCGGAGAGGAAACGGAGATACCCGGCGATTCCCGGCATATCGTCATCATATGCGAGCGTGTTGACGGTCACATAGACTTTCACGCCGTACTGATGGGCGAACACGACCGCATTTTTCAGCTCTTCGTTTGAGAAGTTGGCCGCATACTGGCGTGCGCCAAATGATTTTCCGCCGAGATAGACAGCGTCACAGCCGGCAAATACGGCAGCTTTCAAAGCATCGGGCGAACCCGCAGGAGATAAGAGTTCAGGAATAACCATGATAAAAAAAAAGATTACTGGGGTGCCACGCGGCGGACCATCAGTTTGACATCGCCGGTACCGAGAAGAATCGGCTGACCGACAATGACGTTTTCCGTAACTCCGGAAAGTTCATCGAATTCGTGGGCCACCGCTGCATCCAGCAGGTGGTTGACCGTAACTTCGAAACTTGCACGGGAAAGAACCGATTCCTTCTCGCCGGCAATTCCGTGACGACCGATCTGTTTGACCTCGCCGTCCATGCACATGATGTCTGCGACAAGCATGATGTGGCGGAGATCGACCGAGATACCCTGTTCTTTTAAGGTGGTGAACGCTTCGTAGATGATAGCCGAACGGGCAGCCTCAACACCGAGCGTGCTTGCAATCTCGGAGATGTTGTTTGTACGGGTCCTCGTACAGTCGACGCCGTCGATCTCGAAGACATCTTTCATGTTGGATCCTTCGGTATGGAGGATGTACTCGTCGTTTTCCTTTCGAACGACGACCCTCTTGATATCATCGATACCCTGAACAATGACCTGACGGACATGTTCGGCGAGCTGGAAGAGGTTCTGATAGGAGTCCTCGTTTTTCGGGAGGAACTTCAGGAGACCGTTCGTCTCGTCGACCTCGACTTCGAAGTCGCGGTAGTGACGCTTGTCTTTGATCTTCTGCGGAGCGCGGGCGAGAACTTCGGATACGGCGATCTTTCGTTTCTTGCAGACCTCTTTGTTGATCTGGACAAGGACGCACATCTCTGCGATGTCGGTCTCGATGTCGCCGAACTCGTGGAGCGGAGCTGCTTCGATCTTCCAGGAGACCTCACGCGCCTTATCACGGCTCTCGCGGTAGTCCTTGTCGAGGAAGATGGTCATAGTCGGCGTGGACGGCTCTTTTCTCGCATCCATGATTTCGATAAGACGCGGCAGACCGAGGGTAACGTTGATTTCAGCCACACCCGCGTAGTGGAACGTACGCATCGTCATCTGCGTACCCGGTTCACCGATGGAGTGGGCGGCGTTGATACCGACCGCTTCACAGGGCTGAACGCGGGTGCGTTCGTACTCGGTGTTGATTCTGTCAACGATGTTTTCGAAGTTTGCGTCGGTTACTTCCTTGCCTGCATCATACTTCGAGATAAGGATCTTCGTGAGTTCCGTGGTCGTCGAGACCGGCATGTTTTCATCGACCAGTCTTCTTACGCGGGACTTCAGACGAACGAGATCGATTGCCTCGAGATCCTCTTCGGATTTGCTCTCGAGCCAGACCTTGATCTGCTGGAAGAGGGTTTTGGGGAGGTCCCAGGTGTGAAGCTCTGCTGCGATCGCAGATTCAGGCTCGACAACGACCTCTTCGGTCTTCTTTGCTTTCTTCGACCGGGGTTTCTTTTCTGCAGACTCGGCGGGGTTTTCCTCGGCAGATTCTGTTTCAAGGACTTCTTCTACCTTTTCCGCGAGGGATTTCTTTGAGGTCTTTACGGGAGTTTCTTCGATGACTTCTTCGAAGGTATCGAACTCCTCGTCGAACTCTTCATTGTTTGGAACCATGTTAGATCTCCTCCTTAAGAACGGATTCGGCAATACCTTTCACATCGACCGGCAGACCGGAAGCGGACTTGGCCGGATCGGTGCCGTCTTCACCATAGACGAACTGGATGATCTTTCCGCCGGTACTGCGGACCGTACCATCATACGCGACTTTGAGATCCTGCAGAGCGTTGATCATACGGCGCTGGAGGTAACCGGACTGGGATGTACGAACCGCAGTATCCACAAGACCTTCACGACCTCCGATTGCGTGGAAGAAGAACTCGGTCGGGTTCAGACCGGACTTGTAGGAGTTGCGGACGAAACCGTGTGCATCGGCCCCTTTATCGCCGCGTTTGAAGTGCGGGAGGGTGCGGTCTTCATATCCACGAACGATACGCTCACCACGCACTGCCTGCTGACCGATACAACCGGCCATCTGTGCGATGTTCAGCATCGAACCGCGAGCTCCGGAAACGGCCATGACCACAGCGGAGTTTTCGAAACCTAAGTGACGGGATGCAATATCACCGGTCCGGTCACGGGCTTTACCCAGCTCTTTCATGACCTGCATTTCAAGGGTCTCTTCAGGAGTTCTTCCGGGCATGGGCTCTAAGTGTCCCTGCTCGAAGATATTGATACGGTTGGCGACATCACGTTCTGCAGTGTCGAGCACGTCGCGGATCTGCTTGTACTCTTCCTTACCGAGATCGGTATCGTTGATACCGTACGAGAATCCGTACAGCATGATCGCACGGATCGAGAGCTTCGTCAGATCGTCGATGTACTCTTTTGCACGCTGCGTGCCGTGCAGACGGATGATCCTGTTCAGAATTGCTCCGTCCATTGCTCCCACAGACTTCTTGTCGATGGTTCCGCTGATGAGTTCTCCGTCGACGATCCTGACAAATGCGTCGTTCGGGCAGAACGTATTTTTCGTACAGGGGTCGCAGTTCCGGCAGCAGGTCGCTTTGTAGAACATGTTGACGTCCTTTGGCAGGATCATCGAGAATGCCTGTTTGTTGCTCCAGTAGGGAATACCGTTTTCGACCTTGCCCGGTTCCGGGAGGTGCTCCATCTCGGTGTATTTTAAGAGATAGAGGAACTCGGATTTCGTGTACCACTTCAGCTGGTTCGTCAGCAGGAAGATACCGGAGATGTGGTCGTGAAGACCGCCGATGATCGGACCGCCGAAACGCGGTGAGAGAATGTTTTCCTGGACCGCGACGAGAAGTTCCGCTTCTGCACGTGCTTCCTCGGTCTGAGGAACGTGCAGGTTCATTTCATCTCCATCAAAGTCTGCGTTGTACGGAGGACATACTGCCGGGTTAAGGCGGAACGTTCTGCCGTTCATGACTTTGATGTGGTGGGACATGATGGACATACGGTGCAGAGACGGCTGACGGTTGAAGAGAACGATATCCCCGTCACGCAGCTGTCTGTCGATCTTCCATCCAGGTTCGATCATTTCCGCAACGGTGTCACAGTTGCCTTCTTCACCGGCGATCAGTCTGATACGGCGGCCGTCGGGTCTGTTCACATAGTTCGCACCGCAGGGGTCGCGAAGGGTCGGTCTGTGCGGACCGATCCTGATCAGGACACGCATATCCTCAAGATTCTGTTTGGTCACTCTTACCGGAACGGACATCTCGTTTGCGATGGCAAGCGGGATACCGACTTCGCCGATCGAAAGGTTCGGGTCTGGAGAGATAACCGTACGGGCGGAGAAGTTGACACGTTTACCGGATAAGGATCCGCGGAAACGGCCGTCTTTTCCTTTCAGACGCTGGGAGAGTGTCTTGAGCGGTCTGCCGGACCGGTGTCTCGCCGGCGGGCATCCTGCGACCTCGTTGTCGAGGTAGGTGGTGACGTGGTACTGGAGAAGCTCCCACAGATCCTCAATAATGAGCTGCGGGGCACCTGCGTCCTGGTTTTCCTTAAAGCGCTGGTTGATCCTGATGATATCCACAAGCTTGTGGGTCAGATCATCCTCGGATCTCTGACCGTTTTCAAGGATAATGGACGGGCGGACAGTTACCGGCGGGACGGGAAGGACGGTAAGAACGGTCCATTCGGGTCTTGCGACTTCGGGATCGATACCGAGAAGACGGAGATCGTCGTCCGGGATCTTTTCGAGCCGCTCACGGATGTCGGCGGAGGTCAGTTTGCGTTCCGACTTGTGGACTTTGCCGTCTTCACCCATTTCGGTGACGATCTCGACGAACGAGGTCGGCTTCTCGAAGTTGATCTTGAACTGCTGATCGCCGCAGTAGGGGCAGATACGCTCCTTCTTGATATCCTTCTCGCCAATGGTCTCGGCGGAGTAGGGATCGTCTTCAAGTGCGGAGAAGCGTTCGATCTCTTCTTTATCGAGAAGAAGCCGGCCGCAGTCCCGGCAGGTGACACGGAGAAGTTTTCTGATCAGGCGGGTGTATCCGACATGGATAACCGGTTTTGCGAGATCGATGTGACCGAAGTGGCCCGGACAGTCGCCCTGCTTCTGACCGCAGGTCTTGCAGCGAAGTCCCGGATCGATAACACCGAGACTCGGGTCCATGAGACCTTTCGGGTAGGGGAATCCGTCGTCGTCGTAGGTGTCCGGCCAGATGACCTTACAGACACTCATGTCGCGGATCGCCTTCGGTGAAAGGATACCGAACTCGATCTTGCCGATTCTCTTTGGCGAGGTCATACCATATCCTCCAGTCTCAGTCTGGGAGCTATACCCATACTCTTCATCTCGTCAAGGAGAAGTTTGAATGCGTAACTCATTTCGACTTCATATATATCTGTTTCTGCGCCGCAGGCGAGACAGCGGGTCATCTTCTGCTTGGCATCGTACATGGCGACCATTCCGCAGCGTGCGCAGACGTACTGCTTTACTGCATCGGATTCGTCGAGGAGACGCTCTTTGAGCGCCATTGCGGCACCGTGACCGATCATCACATCACGTTCCATTTCACCGAAACGAAGACCTCCCTCACGGGCACGTCCTTCGGTCGGCTGACGGGTAAGGACCTGGACCGGACCTCTTGACCGTGCGTGCATCTTGGTAGATACCATGTGGTAGAGTTTCTGGTAGTAGATGACACCCATATAGATGTCGGCCTGGAATCTGCGGCCGGTGATGCCGTCGTACATGACTTCACGGCCGGTGTGGGCGAATCCTGCTTCGGCAAGCTGGTGTCGTAAGACCTGCTCACGGGTGAGGGTGCTGGACTTCACGTCTTTGCCGTTCTCTTTGTCGTTTAAGAGACGTTCCTGTGCGAAGGACGAGTCGAAGATCTTCTCGACCTGGGTCTTTCTGAAGGAAGTTGCATTCACGCGGGAACCTTCGAGTGCTCCGGCTTTGCCGCCGATCATCTCGAGCATATGACCGATGGTCATACGTGACGGGACTGCGTGCGGGTTGATGACGAGGTCGGGCGCGATACCTGCTGCGGTGAAAGGCATGTTTTCCTGCGGAGTGATAAGACCGCAGACACCTTTCTGACCGTGACGGGATGCGAACTTGTCGCCGATCTCCGGGACACGGAGGTCACGTGTTCTGACTTTGACGAGGCGGGAGGAGTTTTCGGACTCGGTGATGATGACGGTGTCAACGATACCGGTCTCGTTGCTTCTCATCGTGATGGACGTGTCGCGGCGTTTTTCAACGGCGATGAGTTCACCGGTCGGTTCCTCGAGGAAACGCGGCGGAGAAGTCTTGCCGATAAGAACGTCTTTTTCATTGACGACGGTCTCGGGATTGATGATTCCGTCGACATCGAGGTTTGCGTAGGATCCGATTCCGTGGGAACCCTGGACATCCTCTTCAGGCAGCTCGATCCTGTCGACCTGTCCTCCGGGATATCTGCGTTCCTCTCCTTCGTAGGTTCTGAAGAAGTGGGAACGGCCTACTCCGCGCTCGACCGAGGCTTTGTTGAAGATGAGTGCATCTTCAATATTGTATCCTTCGTAGGAGATGATGGCCACACAGAAGTTCTGACCCTGCGGGCGGTTGTCGGAACCGATAAGTTCGGCTGCCTGGGTGTGCACCATCGGGACCTGGGCGTAGTGGAGCATATGACCGCGGGTATCGGGCCTAAGCTTCATGTTTGCCTGGGCAAATCCTAATGCCTGTTTGATCATACCTGCACCCATCGTAACACGCGGCGATGCGTTGTGTTCCGGGAACGGAACGTGTGCTGCTCCGATACCAAGGATAAGAGACGGATCGATCTCAAGGTGGGTGTGTTCGGGAGTCAGATCGGATTCCTGCACCGCGATAAAGAGGTCATCCTCCTCTTCCGCATCGATGAACTCGATCTTTCCCTGGGAAACCAGTGCCATAAAGTCTTCAGCACCGGATCTGACGATCTCGATATCTTCCGGGGTTACTGCGGGGACGCCGTTTTCGACGACGATCAGGGGTCTGCGGGCCCGTCCGCGGTCGGTATTGATGACGATCTCGTTACTGTAATCTTTGTATGAAATATTGACTTCGGTCGAGACGTGCCCTGATCTGCGCATCTGTCTGAAGTTTCTGGTGAACCCGAAAGCATCGTCGACTTTTCCAATCAAAGCGCCGTCCACGAATACACGTGCCATTTTCTTTTCCATTTTATTCGCTCCTGATCGGCTGGATCTTCATGCCCTGTATTATACGGAGAACTTGGTCCTCGTCGGTTCCTTTACTGATCTCGACAAGCTGGGCAAAGTTTTTCACTAAACCGCAGTTCGGTCCTTCCGGCGTTTCGGACGGACAGATGCGTCCCCACTGGGTCGGGTGCAGATCACGGGCCTCGAAGTGAGGCTGGGATCTGGACAGCGGAGAGATGACTCTTCGCAGGTGGGAGATGACCGACATGTGGTCAACGCGGTCCATAAGCTGGGATACACCGGTCCTTCCGCCGACCCAGTTTCCGGTTGCGAGCGGGTGGATCAGGCGTTCGGTTAAGACATCCGCACGGACGACGGTTCCGATCGCGAGTTCTCTGTGTCTCATGCTCGCGCGTTCAAGCTGATACTTGACATCGCGGGTGAGTCTGTTCAGCGAGATACGGAACAGATCTTCCATCAGATCACCGGCAAGCTTCAGACGCTTGTTGGAGTAGTGATCTTTGTCGTCGATTCTCCTCTTGTTGAGGGCGAGATCGAAACATGCCTCTGCCATTCTGCCGAGGAATTCGGCTTTGGCGATCCGGACATCCTTTGCATACACTTCGTAGCCTTCGTCTCCGGGTTTTAAGGATCCGGGGATGGCGTAGTTTAAGTGCGGGAGAAGGTAGCTGTCCAAAACGAACTCGGCACGTTTTCTCTGGTAATCCTTGGTCTGGTTGGGCGCAAGCTTCTTACCGACATACATGACACCCTCCTCGACTGTGGCGCATTCGCTTTCTTCGAGGTTCTGCATCATGTAGGTGAGGACGTCTTCGGAGAGGGAGACGGCCGATACGATCTCTTCATCGGACTCGAGGCCAAGCGCACGCATGAGGTCCGCAAACCGCAGGTGACCGGCAACGCTCGGGAAGGAGACGTCGAGGAGGTTCTTCTTGTTCTTCTCGACAACGACGAGAGCGCGGTAGCCGCGGAACTGGGAGAACACTTTGGATACGTGGATCTGCTCGTTGTATCTCTCGGTGAACTCGGTCATGATCTTGTTGCTGGCAAGATCTTCGAGCGTCATCAGAACGCGTTCGGTTCCGTTGACGATGAAGTATCCTCCGGGGTCGCTCGGGTCTTCGCCCTGTTCGGTCCTCTCCTGCTGGGAAAGACCGCAGAGGTTGCAGACCTGACTGCCGATCATGACCGGGAGCTGACCGATGGTGGTTTCCTGGACCGGATAGACTTTGTCTCCCTGGTGAAGGGTCATTTCAAGGATCATCGGGGCCGCATAGGAAAGGTTTCTTAGGCGGGCTTCGGCCGGATAGAGCTTGCTCTGCGAACCGTCTGCTTCCCTGACGATGGGTTTTTCAACACGGATCTTTCCCAGTTCGACCCATACGGCCTCCTGGTTCTTTCCTCTGTTGACGATTTCGGTCTCGACGATACGCTGCTCGTCTACGACTTTCTGGAGGTTAAACTGGACAAAATTGTTATAGGAATCCAGCTGGTGGCGTGCAACGTGTTCCTGGGAAAAGTACGCGCCTGATAATACACTTCTGTCGATCATGATTTCTGCCTCCGGTTATTTTTTCGGCCTTCTGACTACAAGGCGGTAGGATGTGGCTTCGCCTGCTGTCTGGCTCTTTCTTACGATCATAATGACGTTTCCAGGTTTTGCGCCGCAGGCTTTTACAGCCGGGTCATCATGATAGATTTTGGGAAGGTGATCTTCCGTGATGTCGAAGGTTACGAGAAGATTTTTGACGTCTTCGTCAGTCATGATCTGATGGTCGGGGACCATCTCATGCAGTAATACATTGAGTCTTGTCATGTAGCTCCTAATCAGATTCGTGTGAATACGGGGTCTTGCTGCTGATTCTTTCAGGTAGCTGGTCAATTTTTAAAAGTCTGGTTCTTCGGCTTGTGAATGGCCCAATGGGAATACATTCGCCGGTGGTGTGACAATGGATGATACACGCGTCGAATAAAATGAGATAAGGTATGCTGTAAGCATTTTTTCCTTATCAAAAAAACCCGAAAGCGTGAAGCGGGCCAGGAGGGAGTTGAACCCCCGACCTGCGGATTAAAAGTCCGACGATCTGCCTGACTGATCTACTGGCCCTTGTGTTTCATCTAGGAAACAGCGGTAATAGAATGATGTCCGTACATATAAATATAACTATTCACATCGTCGACATTTCGTTCGATGGATGGAACTGTTTTATTACTTACAAATAGAACAGTATTCTACTTAGATTATGGCAGATATGGATATGTTCCCACGGACCCAGAGGATTCTGGTGAAAGGATGCAGCCTGGTGACGATCGCAATTTACATCCTTATTGCAGCTCTTTTGATAATTACCGCCATTCTCGGAACGATTGAGACCCTTAAGATGATCAGTCTTGCTCTGGATAACCCCACGCAGGCAGCACTCACGAACGTGCTGCAGGGCATTCTTCTGATCATTGTTATCGCGACACTGATCGATATGGTCCAGTCGTATGTGCGTGCAGGGCGCGTGCTTGTCAGACCGATTCTGATAGCGGGTGTCACGACCATGGTTCGAAGACTTCTGGTGACCGATCTGACGTTTATCGATATCATCGGAACGACGATCGTTATCCTCGGACTTACGGTGGCGATGATCTATCTCGGGCGGGAGGATCGGAATGTTGCGTCGTTTTTATCAGAGTCGGGAGATAAGAAGGAGACGTAGAAGCACAAAGATTTGGAACTTTCTGAATCCTGGCAATTCTTTTTTTTTTACGGCCGTTGGCTGTTGGATCTCACCATGCATCCCTCGCCGGCAGTTTCTCGGCAGACAATAAACGCATCCGGGCCGGGGGGAACTATTTAAATCCATTAATCTTTATTACCGTTCAAATCCCTTTAGTATGATATTGTGACGATGAAAAATTCCAGCAATATCCTTACTGAAGGACCGGTCGGAAAAGCCCTTTTGATAGTGGCGCTTCCGATTATCATCAGTAATCTTCTTCAAAGCGTGCTGGAAGTCGTGGACATGTATTTCATCGGGAAACTGGGGGATGTGTCCATCGCGGGCGGGACCATGAGTATTATGGTTTTAATGGTCCTGACCACGGTGATTTTCGGCATTGTGACAGCCACTGCCGCATTCGTATCAAGGGCATACGGTTCGGAGAAGTTTGAACGTATTCAGGTCATCCTGCTTCATTCCCTGTATCTGGCGCTTGGGTTTTCCGCGATCCTTGCAGTGATAGGCTTGTTCTTTTCGGAGAATCTGCTTTTACTGATGGGAGCGGATCCCGATGTCGCGGCAGAGGGGGCGAGGTTCCTTACGCCGATGCTTATGGGCCTCTTTGTAATGGTGATCCTGATTACGCTGACGACGGTTTTTCAGAGTACGGGAGATTCAAGAACGCCCATGTATGTGATGCTTGGGGTCAATGTAGTGAATATTATCCTGAATCCAACCCTGATTATGGGTCTTGGGGGTCTGCCGGCATTTGGGATCGCCGGTTCGGCGTATGCGTCGCTTCTATCAAGAGCGGTAGGAGTGATGCTTCTGATTGGGGCGATGTATCTTCTGCCGTCAAGAAAGAACAGTCCTATCAAGTTCCCGAAGAAGTGGACGTTTGAGCCGAAGCTGATCAAGGATATCGTCGTGATCGCGATACCGTCAGCAATCCAGAGCGGTATCAGAAGCGTGGCGTTCCTCTCGATGACGACACTTATCGCCGTGTACGGGACGGCCGCGGTGGCGGCATACGGTATCTGCCTCAGGCTCGATATGATGGGCCTGATCATTGTGATGGGACTTTGTACGGGGGTCGCCGTGATGGTGGGTCAGAATCTCGGAGCGGGAAAAGTTGAGCGGGCGGTGAAGACGGTCAGGTATGCCGTGGCAGCCAATGCGGTATTCATGATCGGTGTTGCGGCGCTGTATCTGGTCTTTGCGACGGAGTTCCTGAAGTTCTTCGGGGCAACCGGCGAGTCGCTTGCCGACGGGACGATGTTTATGCAGATCGTGCCGCTGTCCTACTTCCTCGTGGCGATCGCCATGACCCTGGGCTTTGCGATGAACGGCGCCGGCATGACGCGTCCGGGGATGTACTCGGCGATCGCGGGCCAGCTGATCGTGCAGGTCGGTCTTGCCGCGTTCTTCGCCTTCAGCGGGTATTCTATCCAGTATATCTGGTATGCCGTCGTGTGCGGAACGGTCGTGATGTTCTGTTTCGATCTGTTCTTCTACATGCGCGGAGGCTGGAAGACGAAGAAGCTCAGAATCGACAGCGACGAAGAGCCTGCCGCAAACTGAAAAAAACGATCGGGGTGCAGAATGCTGCACGGCCCGGCGAACCTTTTTTTAATCACGATACTTATTTGAAATATCCGCAATTGAGAAACGATTTTGATTATTCTCCTAAATCATGAAAACAGGATGCTTCCACCCTGAATTTGACAGTTGG
This sequence comes from Methanocorpusculum sp. UBA424, assembly GCA_002498375.1. Lineage (GTDB taxonomy): Archaea > Halobacteriota > Methanomicrobia > Methanomicrobiales > Methanocorpusculaceae > Methanocorpusculum. Next base: position 36,223 of record DAHC01000005.1, on the reverse strand, counting down.
CAAATATGCTCCCCCACATCTCTTTCCTTTTTTCTGATTAAGGGGTGCGGGGCCGCGACTCCGGCGCGGAGGCGGGGTGGCGACGAAGTCGACGCCCTCAGCTGAGCAAGTCGACAGACTTGCGAATCGTCCCGCGGTGGGTTATCCTATTTGCTGAGGCCCCGATACGTTGCGTGCAAGCCTTCGGCTTGCGTGCCGCCTCAAATGGGCTTTGCCCATTTGGGCTTTCCAAGTAGTTCATCTGGAGTGAAGGATTCAAATAGGAAATATGTGATGATTTTGAGGATAGGAATCAAAACAAAAATCAGGAGGATTTCTGATCTAAATTATGTTCTCAGAAACATCCCTGCCAACCGTGCTTTCGAAAGAACGATCGTCGTAGGTCTTCCGTGAGGGCAGGTATACGGGGATTTGGTTGCCATGAGCTGGCGTAAGAGACGCTGCATCTGTTCGACGGTGAGCGGCGTGTTCCCTTTCACAACAGCTCGGCACGCAGCGGTCTTCAGGACACGCTCGAGGACCTCGTCGGTGTTTCCCACCCCGTCCAGCGCCGCATCCAGGATCGCGTGGATGGTCTCCGGATCGCCGAGCGTTGAGGAGACGACCGGGACGGAGCGGACCATCCAGACGTCTTTTCCAAACGGTTCGAGAAGATATCCCGCGGCGGCGAGGACATCCAGAAGATCGGGAAGGGCGGCGATCTCCTTTTTCGAGAGCGTGATCGGCTGGGGGACGATCAGTTCCTGCCCTGCCTCCGCAGACGAGGAGCGGGCGAGCAGCTGATCATACATGATCCGCTCGTGGGCCGCATGCTGATCCACGACGATAAGGTCGCCGGATTCATTCTTCGCAAGAATGTAGGTGTCCCCGATCTGGCCGAGGACTTCCGGGACGAACAGATCGGTCTCCGGCAGATCCTCAGTCGCGGTCCGCCGAAGCTGCTTCTCCGTCTGTTTGAGAGGAGCCTGTCTTGTCTCGTTCATCTCCCGCTTCCCGGCATATGCAGGCACCGGCTCGCCGACGATCTCTGACGGCAGGGTCGTGATGGTCTCGCGGGCTGGAGTAGGCGCGGGGGCGGTGGAAAAGACCCGCTCTTCATGCAGGGATTCGTAGACCGCATCTTGAATGCACCGCATCACCTCCCTCTCGCGGGAGAGGCGGACCTCCCGCTTTGTCGGGTGTACGTTCACGTCGACGTCCCGGGGATCGAGGACGACATCGAGGAACGCCGCAGGATACATGCCCTTTGGAAGAAGCGTGCCGTATCCCTCGCGGATCGCCCACTGCAGCTGGCGGGACGTCACCTGCCGGCCGTTTATCGAGAGATAAAACCGCGTCTGGGTCGTCTTCATCTCGGAACCGGGACGCGTGATCCAGCCGTCGATTTTCACCGGCCCGAAACTGCCGGCGACCGGGGTCAGTTCCTTGGAAAAGGATGATCCGAACACCGCGGCGATCACATCGGGATACGAGCCGGTGCCAAAGGTCTGGAACCGCTCTTTGCCGTTGTAGAGCAGAACAAACGAGATGTTCCTGTTCGAAAGGGCGATCCGCTCGACCATATCATACACGTGGGACAACTCGGTTGGAACGGACTTCTGGAACTTGCGCCGGGCGGGAGTGTTGTAAAAGAGTGCCTCGATGATAATGCTCGTTCCTTCCGGCGCACCAACGGCAGAGTGCGAGATCAGCTCTCCGCCGTGGATCACCACGCGGGCCGCCTCGGGCGAAGGGGAACCGCGTTCCTTTGTCGTGAAGGTCACCTTCGAGATCGCCGCGATGCTTGCGAGAGCCTCGCCGCGGAACCCGAGCGTGGTGATCCCGTCGAGATCTTCGGGCCGGGATATCTTGCTTGTCGCATGCTGACGAAACGCGAGAAGAGCGTCGTCGAAGTCCATCCCGACCCCGTCATCCGTGACGGAGATTTTGGTGATCCCGGTTTTATCGGCAGAAATGCCGATCCGGATCATGCGGGCATCCGCATCAACAGCGTTTTCGACGAGCTCTTTCACAACCGACGCCGCACGCTCGACCACTTCGCCCGCCGCGATATGGCTTATCGTCTCCTCGTCGAGGATTTTGACCCGGCTCATTTCTTCTCCAGCATGGATTTGAGTTCGTTGATAAACATAAGCGCCTGCATGGGGGTCATCATGTTCGGATCGGCGTCGCGGATCCGCTCCTCGACGGCGGAAGGAGCCGGTTCGGCGTCGGTTAGAAGCATCTGCGTGTAGTATTTCGTCCCGCCGGAGGATGCATCCTGGGCAAGGGCCTCTCTCAGGAGGTCCGATGCCCGGACCAGGACTTTTTTCGGGACGCCCGCGATCTTTGCGACATGGATACCGTAGCTTCTATCCGTCGCGCCGGGGATGAGTTTTCGAAGGAACGTGATGTCGTGCTGATCCTCTTTTACCGCGAAGTGGTAGTTCCGCACGCGGCGAAGCTCGGACTCCATCCCGATCAGCTGATGGAAGTGGGTCGCAAACAGCGTGCGGGGACCCGACCCTCCTTTGCCGTGCAGATATTCGAGTACGGCCCGTGCGATCGCATACCCGTCGACGGTGCTCGTTCCTCTGCCGATTTCATCGAGCAGAATGAGGCTTTGATCGGTCGCGTTGTTGAGGATGTTGGCGAGTTCGAGCATCTCGACCATGAATGTACTCTGCCCCCCGGCAAGATCATCGGAGGCCCCGACACGGGTGAAGACCCGGTCGACGATCCCGATCCGGGCAAAGGATGCCGGAACGAAGCAGCCGGTCTGGGCCATGATGCAGATGAGGGCGACGCTTCGCATGTAGGTCGATTTACCGGCCATGTTGGCGCCGGTGAGGATCAGGATCTGCTGGCCGATCGAACTCATCTCGGTGTCGTTTGGAACATAGCCTCCGGGAACGGTGTTTTCGACGATCGGGTGACGGCCGTCCCGGATGAGGAGTTCGGTTCCGGGAACGAGCTCCGGGCGGACGTAGTTTCCGGAAAGCGAGAGGTCGGCAAACGCGGCGGTCATGTCGATCGTGCCGATCGAGCGGGAAGCCTGCTGGAGGGCCGGGACGAACTGGCCGAGATGCGTAAGCAGGGATTCGAACAGCGAGATCTCGAGAGCGAGAACCCGGTCGTCGGCCTGGGCCATCACCGCTTCTCGTTCCCGGAGTGCGGGGATCGTGAACCGCTCGCCGTTTGCGGTGGTCTGTTTGCGTTCGTAGGTGTCGGGAACGAGATGGAGGTTTGCCTTAGTGATCTCGATGTAGTAGCCGAACACGTTGTTGTAGGCGATCTTGAGCGAACGGATCCCGGTGCGTTCCCGTTCGGTCTGCTGGAGTTCGGCGATCCAGTCCCGGCCGTTTGCGACGATGTGTCTGATTTCATCAAGGTCGCTGCTGTATCCTTCCCTGATGACGCCGCCGTTTTTGTAGACGAGAGGCGGCTCGTCGACGATCGCGGAAAGGATGAGGTCGGCGATGCCGGCAAAGGAGGGGATATGTTCGAGTTCATCTTTGAGGAGGCCTTCGGCTCCGCAGAGTTCGGCGGTGAGTCCGGGGACGGCGTTGAGACTTGAGGCGAGGGCGAGGAGATCGCGGGGCGAGGCGTTTCCGTAGGCGATCCGGCCGGCGATCCGTTCGATGTCGGTGAATCTGGAGAGGATGGTTCGAACACCCGAGAGGAGGACGGGGCGCTGGGTGAAGAACTCGACGGCATCAAGACGGTAGTTGATTTTTTCCGGCGAGGTCAGCGGCCGGGTGATGGTGCTTCGAAGGACACGACTTCCCATGGGGGTCTTTGTCCGGTTGAGAAAGCCGAATAGCGTGGTGTCGTTTCGGTCGCCGCGAAGAGGATTGAGGATCTCGAGGTTTCGAAGCGTGATCGCGTCCAGGATCATCGCGTCGTTTGCGTATTTCCGGGAGAATCCGTGAATGTGAGGGAGGTCGGTCTTCTGGGTCTCCTTTGCGTAGCGGAGGGCCGCGGCCGCGGCGTTCGTGCATTCAGCCGAGCTGATGTCGAATCCATCAAGTGAGGAAACACCGAACGCGGCGGTGAGTTCGGCGGCGCCGTCATTGAAGAGACCGGAGCGGCCGGGAGTGAGGACCCGGCAGGTGGAGGCGAGGTAGGTGATAAGGTCTGCGGATATCCCCTGCGGGACGAGGATCTCGAGGGGGTTGTACTGTTCTATTTCGGTGGCGAGGGCGGCAAATCCCGGTTCGAAGGGGATCTCCCGGACGAAGAACTCGCCGGTGGTGATGTCGAGGAAGGCAAGACCCATGACAGTTTTTTTCGCGTCGGGGCAGAGGGCCATAAGGTAGTGGGCGGTGGAACCCGGGATGACGTCGGCGTCGATCGCCGTTCCCGGGGTGACGACTCTGACGACGTCCCGTTTTACGACGCCTTTTGCGAGTTTGGGGTCCTCGATCTGTTCGCAGACGGCGACTTTGTATCCTTTGCGGATCATTCTGGGGAGGTAGAGGTCGACTGCGTGGTAGGGGATGCCGGCAAGGGGGATGGGGTTTCCGTCGGGGTCTTTGGAGCGGGAGGTCTGGACGATGTCGAGTTCGCGGGCACAGATCTCGGCGTCTTCGAAGAATGTCTCGTAAAAGTCACCCATTCTCATGAAAAGGATACAGTCAGGGTATTTTTCCTTGAATGTTTTGACCTGTTCCATTGCTGGAGTGAGTTTTTTGGGAGAGGCCATACTGGTGATATGTTGTTTGTGAAAGGGTATGAGGGTTTGGAAAGCGGGTCAACCGAAGGTTGACCTTAGCGGAGCAAAACACCGAAGGGGTTTTGCGACTGTGGGTCGAGCCAGCCTGTGAGTTATTCCCACTTAATCCACAAAAATAATACGGAGTTTATTTTCTCCGTTCATTTACCAAGAATTAATTTAAGACAATTCTTTTATGGCTTTAACAATTGATGCTGTGTTCCATTTGACCACTCGGTCAGCTGCATCTTTAACCACTTGCGATGTTCTTTCTGAACCCCAATACTCGATAGCAATAATTTTTTTGGGGGTAGAAAATCCACTTTTTGCTAACCTAATTTCTTTATTGATCCATTCACTATGGGTCGCATAAACACCAGCTAAAATAATAACAACACTAGCTGGAGCCATTTGCTTTCTAATTGCCTCCCGTAATTCAGCGTCAGTTCTAGCACCATGAATTGGATCATATTTTGGTACAGAATAATTTTTATAAGAAAAATTATCTGCCTGGTTAAGTAGCGATACTAACCCTTCATAGCTTTTGCTGTACGACCATGAATGGCTGATAAATAGATTGTAAAATGTCATAACTTAATTCCATTAAATTCTTTTTTTATCGACAAGATTCCAGTAATGTTTCCCCAATGGTGTGAGTTTGCATGATTTACTGTTCATTGCAGCATAATACATATGTTCTTCCTCAACCGGAACAACGAGATTCACACGATTGTAATTCTGCAATATTCTAAAGACATTGCATTTGGTTTTATCAGGACAGGTCGATTGTGATTCATATGAAGGATCCAAGTGAAATACAGCATCCCCTGTCGGAAAAAACTCAGTTATCCTTTGCAATTCCCTCAGAGCTATTGGTGGTGTGTTTTTTCTAAGACAGACAAAATTTTGAACATTTGTTTTGAACAATGGCCTTTGATCCCATGGACCAAGAGATTGATCGATGTGGGCATATATGCTACCTGGCGTAACCTCTCCAAGTAAATTCATAGCTCCACCTCGCAAAGCATCAACTAGCAGATGGGTAAAAACGCCATGACCATGCTCTTCTACAGCATATTGATCCGATCCACATGCTGTCAAAATTGTCATACCTTCATTAATTACGGTAGAATTACCTAATTCTGGTAGATTCCCTGCATTACCCGCAAAGCAACTATCTAAAATAATTATTTTATTTGCGGCTTTCGAAAGAGATGCACTTTTGAGAACTGATTCCAATTCCAATCCAAGATCAGCATCATGGCCATCTGACGTAATTAGATAACCACCAGTATTATCCAAGTGACCGTGCCCTGAAAAATAGAACAATGCAACGTCTGAATAATCATGGAATAAATCATGGATAGCCAGTTTGAGTTGGGAACGTGTGACCAGATTTGATTTATCTGGAGCATTTGGAGCCGTTAGAAGTTTAACCGAAAAATTTACAGTGCCATCATCATTACGTGATAGGACGTCACAGACGGATAAAGCATCATTTACACATCCATGCAACGGATTATATGTTTGGTAATTATCAATACCAACACACAGAGCTTTGAGTATCATACTATCACCGCATATAACTTTCTTTCAGTAATTTTTGCAGAATCTATATCCGTATCACTCCATTTTTGGTGTGATATTACTGTCAGCACAGGAGAGTAAGCAGAAATATATGTTTCCGTTACACTATGTTTTCTTAGTTGAGCTATCAAATCGAACTCCGGTAATAACAAGCTCCGCTCCGAATTAGGAAAAAAGATAATTTCTCAATATTGCAATGACATCCTTTGAAAAAATGCCAAAGTTATATAAGATGAGATCACTAACTATTAGTTGCATTGGGTATAGTTTAGTAACACTAACTATATCTTTTTTTAAACAATTACATAAGGGAACTTTTTTATTTCCACACTTATATTGGTGCGGATTCCTTATTAATGTGGGTATAAATAGTATCTTTCATGCATTAAATTAACATTTTTCCTCAATATGAATTAACCACAGCGCATTCTTAAACGAGATAAGGACACCAAAAAATAAGATTGTCGTTTGCATAAAACAACAAAATAATACTTTTCTGCAAGTTACAATAATGACATCAGTTCGCCCTAAATACTATCTAAACATCCTGACAACTACCCCCGATCCCAATCCAGCATACCCCACCTATACATTCTTATTCGATCAAACCCACATCAACAGTAACGACACGTCAAACGTCACTACCTGACGAAAAGATGTTTCCCAAAGAAAAAAAGGAGGCGGTGAAAACGATGATAGACATACAGCAGGCAATCATAGAACGCCACTCGGTACGAAGCTTTACCGATCAGCGGATCGAAGGTGAGATAAAATCCTCCCTTCTGGAAGAAATCGAAGCATGCAACCTGGAAAGCGGACTCAACATCCAGTTGTGTCTCGATGAGCCCAAGGCATTCGGCGGCATGCGGGCACACTACGGGAAGTTTGAAAACTGTAAAAACTACATCGCCCTCATAGGCATGGACGGGACCGATGAAAAGTGCGGATATTACGGCGAGAGACTCGTACTGATAGCACAGCAGCTCGGACTCAACACCTGCTGGGTCGGGATGACGTACAGCAAATCGAAAACACCCTGTGTATTGAACAAAGGCGAAAAGATCCAGATCGTCATTGCGCTCGGCTATGGCAAAACAGCAGGTAAACCGCATAGATCAAAGGACATGATGCAGCTCTGTAACGTTGACGGAGAAATGGCAGACTGGTTCAAAAAGGGCATGGAGGCCGCAATGCTCGCTCCAACCGCGATGAACCAGCAGAAGTTCATCATAACACAGAACGGAAACACCGTTTCCGCAAAACCGCTTCCCGGATTCTTTTCCAAATTCGATATCGGCATCGTCAAATATCATTTCGAGATCGGAGCAGGGAGAGAGAATTTCAACTGGAAAGAAGATTAGAGAGAACTATTGAAAAAATGAGATTGGGGATCTAAAGTATTTTTTTGAGTATTATAACAGAGACACCAGATCGCGGAGCACGGCCTCCGGATCCTTTGCCTTCACCACGCTTGATGCGAGCAGAACGCCGTCAGCTCCAAGATCGACCGCAGTCTTCACGCACTCGCCCGACTGGATACCTGCACCGCAGAGGACCTTAACGTCCGGGCTGATCCTTTTCACTGCAGCGACCGAGTTTCTGATAATATCTGGATCAGCCTTCGCGACCGAGATCCCCGAGCCGATCAGCTCCGGCGGCTCGACTGCCACATACGTCGGCGAAAACGCCGCGGCAGCTGCCGAGACGCCCACATTGTTCGTGCAGACAACCGACTCCAGATGATTGAACTTCGCCGCCTCCACGCATGCCTCGATCTCTGCGATCGTCAGTCTTCGTTCCGAGTGATTGATCAGCGACCCGACGCAGCCGGCCGCCCTGATAGTGAATGCCGGGATCCGGCCGGTGAACGCTCCTTCCACCGCATCGATGTGCTGGGCGTACACCGGGATCTCGTAATGCTTGCAGAACGGGTGAAGCTCCACAAACTGCGGAGCGACACCGATCGTCACCCCTGACTCCTGCATAACGAGTTCCGCGGCCGAACCGATCTGTCCTGCCGGATTGCCCGACCCTTCGCGGTATGATTTGAAGTTCACCAGGATAAGCGGAGACGACATTACTTCCTCTTCACCTGAAGAACATCGCCCAGCGTCGTGGACGCGACGCCGCCTGCCTGAAGTTTGTCGTCATCGTTCTCGGAATCAAGAAGAACGATATCGAGTTCCTTCTCGAGCTTCTTGCGTTCGGCCTCTGTCGGGGCACGGTCGCCGCGCTCGAACTTTTTGATATCGCCTTCCTGCATCTTCAAAATGAAGGCAAGATCCTTCTGGGAAAAACCCTTGGCGAGCCTTGCGGCTGCGATCCGCTGGGGGTAATCCTCAACGATATCGCCCTCGATGAAATCGAACATATCCCGCTTGCGGTTCGCCTGCTGAGCTCCGCGAGACTGAGCAGGGGCCTTCGTGGCAATCACCGGGCGGCCGAACGACTGGACCGGAGCACGGGGAGCCTGGACCTCTGTCCCGAGTTTGGCACACTTTTCGCAAACTCTCATCGGCTTTGCTCCCTCGATCTGCACCAGTTTGCCTTTCTTACTCAGTGCTGCCCCGCATAACTCACAATATTCTGTCTGCATGATATACTCGCTCATCTATATTTTCCCTCGCATACATTAACCCTTTTCCTATCCGGCAATACCCGAATCCGGTGAATGGCCGGAAACAAAGCCCGAACTGACGCGAAACCCCGCGGTATCTAAATGTATCCTTTCGAAAGCTACTTTACTACCTCCATCAGATATACCAAACACAGGGGTATATTTATGACTGAATCTGGGCAGGATGACAATCAGGACGTGATCAAGCCGATCATCTCCGTCGAACCGGTTGTGCCGTCGGATGAGCTTGCACAGCTCAGAAAAACCAACATTGCCCTGGAAAGCCGCAATTATGAGCTGCGGGAAACGGTCAGACAGCTCAGGCTTCAGGCTGCGGCAACGGAATCAGAGCGGGATCAGTATAAACGCGAGGCGAAACGGCTGAAAGGCGATCTGGAACAGTACCGCAGCCCGCCGCTCGTGATCGGGACGATCGAAGCCCTCGCGTCGGATGAACGGGTGATCGTGAGGAGCACGACCGGTCCGCAGTTTCTCTCGAAAGTGAGCGAGACGGTCGACCCTAAAGAGATAATTCCCGGAAGACAGTGTGCTCTGCATCCGCAGTCGTTCGTTCTCGTGGAGGTCCTGCCGAACAAATATGACACCGCGATCTCCGGCATGGAGGTCGAAACGGCGCCGAACGTCAGTTACGCCGATATCGGCGGTCTGGAACACCAGAAGACCCTCTTACGCGAAGCAGTGGAGCTGCCGCTTCTCAAGCCGGACCTGTTTGCAAAGGTGGGTATCGAGCCGCCGAAAGGCGTGCTTCTCGTCGGGCCGCCGGGGACCGGCAAGACCCTGCTTGCAAAGGCAGTATCCCACGAGACGAACGCCGCCTTCATCAGGGTCGTCGGCTCCGAACTTGTGCAGAAGTACATCGGTGAAGGGGCACGGCTCGTTCGGGAACTCTTTTCTCTTGCAAGAGAGAGGGCTCCTGCGATCATTTTCATCGACGAGATCGACGCGATCGGCTCGTCAAGGAGCAACGATGCCTACTCTGCAGGCGATCACGAGGTGAACCGGACCCTGATGCAGCTTTTGTCCGAGCTGGACGGATTCAATACGCGGGGGAACGTGAAGATCATCGCGGCCACGAACCGGATGGATATCCTCGATCAGGCGCTGCTTCGGCCCGGACGGTTCGACCGGATCATCGAGTTCCCGCTCCCGGATGAAGAGGGACGGGAAATGATCCTTGCGATCCACACGCAGAAGATGCATCTTGCAAAGAGCGTCTCGCTCAAAAAGATCGCGGCCGAAACCCCGAATATGAACGGGTCGGAGCTTATGGCCATCTGCGTGGAGGCCGGCATGAACGCCGTTCGGACCGGCAGGACGAAGGTCAGCGGGGACGACTTCACGAGAGCGATCGAGGCGGTCAAAAAGGGACGCACCCAGAAGAGCATGCCGCTCCCTGACGGAATGTATTCATAATATTTTCATCTTTTTTTTGAAACACTGATATTTGATTTTTAGACTTCCAAGAGACGTCTGTCCAGTTTCAGCACTTAACCCACCCACCAAACGAAACACACGAAATGGCGGACTCAGGCGGATGAGAGAGGAAGATTCTACCCCCGATAATGGGGTGCGGGGAAGTGACTACGGGGTAGACGCTGAAAGCGGACGCCCTCAGTTGAGGCGGGGACCTTTAGGTCCCTTAGCGCAGCAAGGCTTTGCCTTGCGAGCAAATCTTTGATTTGCGATCCGGCGCGGAGGCGGATCGACGGTATAGCCGGCGATCTTAGCTGAGCAAGTCGTTAGACTTGCAAGTCGGCCCGCGGTGGAGATATCTGAATTCCTGGGACAGATGAACGATCCGATCTGCTCACCAATAACGGATTTTTCTCCTATTTTCTAATAGGAGTTACGCGGTGTCATTCCCAATCCAATTTGGGAAGGGTAGTACTGGGTGTGGACACATGAGATAAAACCAACCGCGAATCGGCGCGAATCCGCCCTTCGGGCGAGGCGAATCGGATTTGCTGATCCTCACTCTCGCTCGTCGTGTCTTTCAGCCACGACGGCTCGTCCCTTCATCGGGACCGTTCGGGCAAATCCTGTCGGTGCCCCGGCACCTCCTGAAGGAAATATTTAGGGAGTATTTTAATGAAAAAGAGGGGGGAGAAATTACTATCGGGAGCCGCTGGGGCGGCGACAGGATTTGCCCGAACGATC
>DAHC01000005.1:9314-25047 GCA_002498375.1 Methanocorpusculum sp. UBA424 | reverse complement strand
GGCGGCGACAGGATTTGCCCGAACGATCCCGATGAGGGATGAGCAAGACAGCGAAGCTGGATTGCGAAAGTGAGGAATAGCAAATCCGATTCTGAGAGCCCGAAGGGCGGATTCGCGCCGATTCGCGGTTGGTTATTTTTATGTTTCCACACCCAAAAAACTCCTTTACGAATTAGAGTTACACAAACACCGCGTAAGTCCTCTTCTAAAAGAAACCGTTCCAAGAAACCTGGAAAAAGGGACAAGGATCATTCGCAGCCACCCGCAAACATTTTCCATATTTTTTCACCGCAGGGCGTCACGTTAAAAGAGGTCAGCACTATCACGGCAGGCTTATTACATCGCCAAAGCAAACACAAATTAATGATTCATATTATCCCCAAACCGACCGATACTCCAACCGACAACTCCACAGGCATGGTCCAGGAAGAACTGAGACGACGCGGCGTTCCGTTCGTCAACCTCGATCTTGCATCCGTCGATCCGTTCGATCTCCCGGTGTTCGGAGAGACGATCTGGGCCTGCGGGATAAAACAGGACGGCGTCCAGTTCGAGCTTCTCAAAGCCCTCGAACTGGAAAACCATGTGATCAACTCCCCCGAGGCCATCGCGATCTGCGCAAGCAAAGTGACGACGACCGCAAAAATACTCAGAGCCGGAGCACCAAGCCCGGCGACATGCTTCACCAACAGTAAAGAAAAGGTCCAGAAATTTCTCGACGCACACGGGGGGAAAGCCGTCTACAAACCAGTCTACGGATTCGACGGAAACGGGATCTATCTCTTCCACTCGGCCGACGAGATCAAAGAGGAGCCTCCGTACTACGTGCAGGAGTATGTGAAAAACGACCGCGACTACCGTATCTTCGTCATCGATTATGAAGCGGTCGGAGCGATCAAACGTGAATCCCCGCACCTTACCCACAATATTCACCAGGGAGGATGCGGCCGGGCCGTCGAGATACCAAAAGATATGGCAGAAGCCGCGGAAGGAGCGGCCCGGGCGGTCGGCATCGACTACTGCGGCGTCGATCTTCTGCCTCTCGAAGACGGCGGGTATACCGTCCTTGAAGTGAACGGAACTCCTAACTGGCACTGTATGACGGCCCCCATCCCCAAACTTCTTGCCGATTATCTGATCCGTCAGGACAAAGAAGGCAGGAAATAATTAAATAATCCCCACCTCTATTTTCAGATATGAACAAAACTCTTCTCATTTCCCTGATTTCAGGGATCATTTTCCTCTGTCTCATCACCGCGGGCTGTGTGACCACTCCGGATGTGACCGGGACGGAGACGCCGGGAGCGCTGGACCCGATCTTTGGAACCTGGACCGGCCAGACTATGAGTGCCGGATACACTGAGTATTACACGATGGTCTTCAACGAAGACGGGACCGGAAAAGTCACCGTGAAAAGCATGGGGACCGAACTGCCGTCCGCCTTCACCTGGACCAAATCGAGCAGCTTAAACTACAATCTGTTCTTTACCGTCGCCGCGTCCGGATTCTCCCAGCAGAACAAACTCGTTATGAACAGCGATGAGAAAACCTTCTCGGTGATCGGTATCGAGTTCGTCAAGAACGAAAAAAGATGAAAGAAAAGGCGGGTTATGGGGGGGGATCCCCGCCTTATGTTATTTACTGTTCCTTTTCCGCTTCCATTTCCTTGAGCGTACGGTCTGCAAGCTCTTTCATGCGGGTCGGGATGCCGCGTGAGGAGATGGTCTCGATCTCTTTCATTGCAGCCGCGATCTCGGAACCGAGAATGAAGATCGCATATTTGTGTTCGAGTTTGCTCCGGTTGACCATGTCCGGGGTGATTTTCAGTGCATTGTATTGGGGGAACTTCAGATCCGGATTTAATGACTCGTAGTAGACCTTTATGTCAAAAAATATTTGGTGAAGCTCAAGTAGTTCTTCCTTGTGCATGATGCCAAATAGATAAGGGGTGCAATGTCTTAATAATTTGCGTGAGCAAAAATTCCTGCCGGAAAAAAGTCTATCTCATTTACCGCCAAACTATACCCATACTATCGTCAGGAGAGTCTCAGTTGAAGTCAATATATGTAATGGGCCATCGGCACCCGGATACTGACAGTATATGCAGTGCAATCGGATATGCGGCATTTCTGAACAGGGACGGGAAGGATACGTATATCGCGGCACGCTGCGGGGATCTGAATGCCGAGTCAAAGTATGCTCTTGCGAAGTTCGATCTGGAGGGTCCGGCCCTTGTCTTAAGCGTCGAGCCGTCGGTGGCGGATATTCCGTTCACGCACCCGGAGAGCGCGAATGCGGAGACGCCGACTATCGACGTGATCGAGCTGATGGATAAAAACGATCTGCGCAATCTGCCGATCACCGATCCGGAAGGGAAGCTGATCGGTCTTGTGAGCGAGCACGGTCTTGCCCGGGCGTATGTTTCGAATACGAAGATGGAGACACTCGCAGTTTCGCCGGTGAGCGTGGATACGCTCGCACGGATCCTGCACGGAACGGTGCGGGTGAAGAATCATACGGTCCTTGAAGGAGCGGTGTATATCTCGATCGATGCCCTGCACGTGATCCTCTCCCGCATCACGAAAAAGGATATCGCGATCGTCGGCGACGACGAGCCGACGCAGCTTGCGTTGATCTCGGCAGGGGTCGCGGCGCTGATCATCGCGGATTCGGCTCCGGTCGGGCAGCGGCTGCTTGCGTCGGCCGCGGAGAAAGGGGTGACGGTGATTTCGACCGAGGTCGATGCATTCGGGGTCGCGAAGATGATCCACTTAACGCTCCCGGCCGAGACGATCATGACGAAGGATGTGCCGACGGTCCGGATCGCCGATACGATGGAGTATGTGAAGCAGATCGTTTCGAACTCGAAGTACCGGACGGCCTGTGTGGTGGATGAGAACGGTAAACTGCTTGGGACGATTTCGCGGAATTCGCTGATGGAGGATGTGGCGAAGTCGGTGATCCTCGTCGATCACAACGAGTACAGTCAGGCGGTGGAGGGGATCGAGACGGCGGATATCATCGAGATCATCGATCACCACAGGCTTGGGGCGATGGCGACGCTTCGCCCGATCCGCTTTGATATGGAGCCGGTGGGTTCGACTTCGACGATCGTAACGAGGCGCTTTATGGAGGCGGGGATCACGCCGGATAAGAACATGGCGGGGATCCTGCTTTCGGGGATCCTTTCGGATACGCTCGGTCTGAAGATGTCGACGACGACGCGGCAGGATGAGGACGCGGTAAAATTCCTGTCCGAGATCGCCGGGGTGGATCCGGTCTCCTACGCGAACGAGCTGATCGCTGAGGGGATGTCTCTTTCGGGCGTTTCGCAGGACGAACTTCTGGAGCGGGACACAAAGGAGTATAATCTGTCCGGCAAGCGGGTGATCATTTCGCAGGTGCTTGTCCCGTCGTATGCGTATGCGAAGACGAATGAGGAGGCGATTTTTGCGGCGCTGGAGGCGAAGCTACGGCAGCGGCATGCCCCGGATATCTATATTGCGTTATATACGAGTGTTTCGGAGATGGGGTCGGATATGTTTACTGCAGCGGATGAGGCTACGATGCTTGCGATGAACTGGCATAAGACGCCGACGCATCTGCCGGGGGTCGTTTCGAGGAAGAAGGATTTCGTGCCGCATTTCGGGCGGATGCTGGATTCCGTTTTCTAACTTTTTTTGCGGGGGAGGAACGGCTCGCGGTGGAATATCCTAATTTTTGGACGCATGAGAAAAACCAACCGCGAATAGGCGCGAACCGCAAATCAGAGATTTGCTCTCCGCTTCAGGTCTTCGACCCTCGCTTGAATCCGCCCTTCGGGTGAGAAGAATCGGATTTGCTGTTCCTCACTCTCGCAAGCCTGCTTTGCAGTCTTGCTCCTCCCTCATCGGGAACGTTCGGGCAAATCCTGTCGCCGCCCCGGCGGCTCCTTACTAAGTGAATAAAGATATCTCTTATTTTTGATTTGGGGGGCGGGAGGGCGTTTTCCTGGGATGAATGAGACTTTAAATGGGACTATAAATGAGACTATAAATGAAAATTAGTAATTGGGAAGCGGCATCCAGTATCCGTTCTTTTTGGGGCCAACACGCTCAATTATCCCATTATCCGACATATTTTTGATGATTCTGGTAACCGTGCTTCGCGGATATCCGGTTATTTCCACGATATCGGCAATGGTTATCCTGCTGTTTGCTTTGATGAGGTTGAGAATGGTTTGTTCTTTTTCACTTAACCGGACGCTCGGCCTGCTGACATCCATTTCATACATGTTCAGCGCATTGCTGATGACCGAAAGCATGAACTCGACAAAGTATGTTGAGTTGCCTTTTTTCCCGGATTCGCCCAGAGCATCGTAATACTGCTGACGTGATTCGTGAATGAGGGATTCGATCGGGATCCAGGCAAAGAGCGGTTCCCATTTGGAAAGAATGAGCGTCTGCCATAACCTTCCCATGCGGCCGTTTCCATCAATGAACGGGTGGATGAATTCCAGCTCGAAGTGGAAGACGCAGCTTTTTATGAGGGGGTGAACATCCGAAGATTTTGCCCAGGCAAAGAGATTGCCGATGAGCTGCGGGACGAGCGAGGCGGGAGGGGCCATGTGGACAACGGTATCCCCGGAGAATACCCCGACGCCCGTTGTCCGGAACCTTCCGGTATCATTGATGAGGTCTGTCGTCATGAGTTTGTGAGCGTGCAGAAAGTCATCTACGGAGTAGGGATCCAGGGAGGGAAGGAGATCATATGCCTGAAAAGCGTTTTTGACTTCCCGGATCTCACTAGGGGGTCCCAGAACATGTTTCCCCTGGATGATGTCGGTTACCTGTTCGAGAGTGAGGGTATTGTTTTCAATGGCAAGAGAGGAATGGATGGAACGAATTCGGTTGGCGTGGTGAAGACGGGGATTCCTGCTCATATTGATCCCGACGGTGAGTGTCCCGATACGCCGGCTGATTTCTCCGACCCGTTCGATCATGGTGTTGGTGATGGTGAACGGTGGGTCAGTAGTTGCTGCCATTATCTATTGAGTATTGGTTTTTGGGGATAAGGAACTTTTGACGGGAAGGAGGGGTCGTTTCGAGGAAGAAGGATTTCGTGCCGCATTTCGGGCGGATGCTGGATTCCGTTTTCTAACTTTTTTTGCGTGGGCGGGTTTCGACGGTGTGGGATATCACACGAAATGCATGAAAAGGAGGTGCGGGAGAAAACCTGTTCTTTTTCCCTCTTACTCTCTTCCAAGAACAAGATCAACAAGCCGTGCGGAATGATCGGCCATGAACAAAGGAATATTCAACACATCATCATCCAGCTTCAGATTCAACAGAGAATATCTGACACGGACTTTGACCGAATCGCCGTACAGCTCTTTATATTTTTTCAGACTCTTTCCCGTAACATTCCGGTCGGATTTCACTTCTATTGGGATGATCAGATTTTTCCGCTGGACAATAAAATCGATCTCAAATTTTGGATTCAATGACGACATATAGCCGGGGTTCCCCTCAAACTGTCCAATGATCGCCTCCAGAACATAATTCTCTGCCAATGCACCCTTAAACGTGCTGAATACTGCATCTCCTTCTGCAATAACAGAAGGATCAAGGATCGACATACAACCGAGCAGTCCGACATCAGCCAGATATATTTTGAAAGCAGAGAGATCCTTCTGCGATGATATCGGCAGTTCCGGGGAACGCAGGCGATACACTTTCCACACAAGATTCGCATCGCAAAGCCATTGAAGGGCAGTCTCATACTCCCGTGCCCGTGCCCCTTCCTTCACCACATTATACAGAAACTTCCTGTTTTCTTTTGCCAGTTGAGAGGGGATAGATTCCCAGATATACATGACTTTGGGGACATCCGACAACGGCTGAATGTGTTTTGCAAAATCGCGGGTATAGGCATTCAGGATATTCTGCTGGATTTTTCGGACCTGATTTATGTCATGCTCCTTCGTCCACGCATACACTGCCTCGGGCATGCCTCCAATGATATAATACATCTTCAGCTTCTCGCAAAGCGGACCGAAAAATGCCTCTGGTATTGGTTCGATCTCCCGGATGCCGTCAAGATAGGAAGCCAGATTTTCATCTCCGCCGGCGATCAGAAACTCAGAAAAGGTCATGGGGCGAAGAGTGAGAAACTCAACTTTTCCTACAGGAAATGAGGTCGGTCTTGAGAGTGCAACGCCGAGAAGTGAACCGGCACACACGATATGATACTTTGGACCGTTCTCATAAAAATATTTGAGAGAATTCAAGGCATCCGGACATTCCTGGATCTCATCAAAGATAATGAGGGTGTTCTCGGGCTGTATCGTCTGTTTTTTGGCAACTGCGAGATTCGGGAGAATTCTTTCGATGTCTTTCGTGGTGTCGAAAAACGATGCGTATTCGGGATTTTCCTCAAAGTTGACATATACGGTGTTCTGATAATTTTGTCTGCCGAACTCTTTGAGCAGCCAGGTTTTACCTACCTGCCTGACCCCGTTTACGATCAACGGTTTGCGGTATTCTGATGATTTCCACTTCCTAAGCTCTTCTATTGCAGTTCGATACATATTCCTCTCCCAAGCATACTGAAAATTATGTGATGTACATCACATTATTTTCACAAATTATGTGATGAAACCCACAACTTATTTTTTATGGGTACTCAGATGAGATAATAGTATTGGCGAATCCATGATTCAAAATAAAGGTGAATAGTTCTGAAATATCCGGCGGCTCCCGCCGTGATCATGATTTACTACCCTGCCTCCATTCCACATGACCCAACTTTAAAACCCATTACACCAACCTCCTATACATGACATCAAAGGAAAACATGGAAAAACGCCTCGTAGAACTCGAACGCGACTATGCCGACCTCATGGAACGGGTCCGCGACCTCGAACTCCAGGTCGGCCAGCTCACCGAGCGGAACCTGCACGGAAGCTGCTCCTCCTGCACCCTCCAGTAACCGATCTCCCCAATTCCTTATCTCTTATTATAGAGAGCGATGAACCTGCCAAAACAGATTACTTAATTATCGACTCCGTATCATATACCTGTATTATGCCGACAATATCACTCAAGGTCGACAGTGCCTACCCCGAAGATCAGGGAAGCGGCAAGGCACGTCTTGACCCCGCGTCCATGCAGGAGCTCGATGTTACTCCCGGTGATCTCGTTCGGATCACCGGAAATTCGGTCACCGTCGCCAAAGTCTGGCGCTCCTTTGAAACCGACTGGAACCAGGACAAGGTCCGGATCGATAAATATACCCGGGTCAACGCCGGCGTCAATCCGGGAGACCGGGTCACCGTCGAAAAGATCGAAGAACAGATCCCCGCAGCATCCGTCACCCTCATCCCCCCGACAGAGATCTCCCCCATACTGCCCGACGAAGACGACGAATATCTCCTCTCCTTAATCAACTTCCCCGTCTCGCTCGGCGATATCATCCCGGTCAAAACCTACCACCCGGGCCCGCCGGTCGAACTGAAAGTATCGAAGATCGAGCCGGAAAACGCCAGTATTCTGACGAAAAACACCGAACTCATCCTCGAAGAAGAGGAGGGATTCTCCTGCACCCAGTCGATAACCTACGAAGACATCGGCGGCCTTAAGGGCGAGCTGCGCCGGGTCCGCGAAATGATCGAACTGCCGCTCCGCCATCCCGAACTCTTCGAGACGCTGGGGATCGAGCCGCCAAAGGGCGTTCTTCTCTACGGACCGCCGGGGACCGGCAAGACCCTGATCGCCAAAGCCGTGGCAAATGAAAGCGGCGCCCACTTCATCGCGATCGCCGGCCCGGAGATCATCTCCAAATACTACGGCGAGTCCGAACAGAAACTGCGCGAAGTCTTCGAAGAAGCCGAAGAGAATGCTCCGGCGATCATCTTCATCGACGAGCTCGATTCCATCGCCCCGAAGCGTGAGGACGTGAACGGCGAGGTGGAACGGCGCGTGGTTGCCCAGCTCCTCACCATGCTCGACGGCATTTCGGAACGGGGTCAGGTCATCGTGATCGGCGCGACCAACCGTCCAGACGCCATCGATCCGGCGCTTCGAAGACCCGGACGCTTCGACCGGGAGATCGAGATCGGCGTTCCAAGCGACGCCGACCGGATGGAGATCCTGCAGATCCACACGAAGAATATGCCGTTTGAAGGCATGGCGAAACTCAAATCCATGCGCAAGGACGACACCGACGAAAAAGCGCTCGAACGGGAACTCGCACTCTACGAACAGTCCCGCGACAAACTCCTCTCGACGCTTGCCTCCCTTTCCAAAGGATTTGTGGGCGCTGATCTCGCGGCCCTTGCACGAGAAGCGGCGATCCGTGCCCTTCGCCGGCAGATCGACGTCGCCAACCTCGAGACGGAAAAGATCTCGGACGAGATCCTTGGAAAACTCGAGGTGAAGACGGCCGATTTCCTCGCCGCCTCACGCGAGGTCTCGCCTTCGGCCATGCGGGAGATCGCGCTCGACACAGCAGACATCTCCTGGTCGGACATCGGCGGATGCCGGGAAGCGATTCGGGACGTCCGGGAGTCGATCGAGTATCCGCTCACGAAAAAGGATTCGTTCGAGCAGCTCGGGATCAAACCGCCCAAAGGCGTTCTGCTCTACGGTCCGCCGGGAACCGGGAAAACGCTCATCGCAAAGGCCGTGGCCCATGAAAGCGGGGCGAACTTCATCGCGATCAAGGGGCCCGAGCTGCTGTCCAAATGGTTGGGCGATTCGGAAAAAGCCGTCCGCGACATCTTCAAGAAAGCCCGCCAGGTCGCCCCCTCGATTATCTTCTTCGATGAACTCGACTCGCTGACGCCGGCACGGGGCGCCGGGGACGGGAACCGGGCGACGGAGAACGTGCTGAACCAGATCCTGACCGAAATGGACGGGATCGAGGAGCTCAACGACGTGGCGATCCTGGCGGCCTCCAACAGACCCGACATCATCGACCCGGCGCTGCTTAGAAGCGGACGCTTAGACCGCCTCGTCTATATCGCGGAGCCGAGCGAAGCGGACCGGGCCGACATACTTTCGGTCCATCTGCGAAACATGCCGATCGAAGGATCGGTCTTCGAAGATACCGTGGCCGCCCTTTCAGGCATCGACGACCCCTCGCTTCAAGCGGTCGCGGCACGGTTCGCCGGAAAGAGCGTGACCGCAAAACAGCTTGCGGCGGCCGCAAAGAAGTACGATAAGGGGCCGTCCCTCTCATTGCGGGGTGAAAAACAGCGGATCTCTGCAGCTCTCTTTGCACAGGGAGCCGTGCTGAAGGACCCGGTCAAAACGGACCTGATCGAAAATCTCGCAAAAGAAACGGCCGGGTTTGTCGGATCGGATCTGGAAGGACTCTGCCGCGAGGCCGCGATGCTGGCCCTTCGCCGCGGCGCATCCGCCGTATCGGCGGCCGACTTCGCCGAAGCAAAGAAACGGATCAATCCAACGATGAATGAGCGGGTCCGCGAGTATTATCAGGCGATCTCTCAGAAGTTCAAGGGCGGCCTTCCGAAAGAAGTGCAGGATCTCGTCGCCTATCAGTGATTCAGATCCGGTAACGAAGCAGAGCGGCGATCCCGCCGAGACCGACGAGCCGGGTCCCCGGTTCGAACTCGGTCGAGAGGACGACGACGTTCGCGCCGAGCCGCTCTGCCCCTTCGATCATTTTTTCGATGCCGCCGTCTTTTACAAACGAGTCGGCCACAAGGATCGTCTCGGCTGCTCCGTAATCGATCGCCTGGCGCACCTCGCTTTTCCCGTAGGCAACGGCGCCGTTCTGCCCGATCCGGAGAAACACCTCGTCCATGAACGAGACCTCTTTTGCGAGCTGGAGATCCTCTGCCACGCGGGTAAGCACGCCGTTTCCGATTGCCTCCTGGACCGCCCCGTAGCCGCATCGCCTGGTGTCCGCGATGAGCATTCGTTCGGCGATCTCCGGAGCTTTGGTTTTTGCGAACTTGACGAAGTCTTCTTTCACGAATCCGGGACCGGCAATTACGATCGAGCCGGTGACTTTTTCGAGAAACGACAGAAGTTCGGTAAACAGGGCCTGCCTTGAGTCCAGCTCGGCGGTTTTTCCGCTGCCGACCGTGAGGGTGGTGATCCGCTCGGGTCCGTACTGCCTGACCCGGTAGAGTTCCGCCTCTCCGTCCTCGATCGCCGCGATGTGGACCGCACCGTGGACCGAGGAGGAGACAGCCCGTTCCAGACGGGCAAGATCGATCTGCCGCCACTGCCGGACCACGCTTATTTCATAGCCTGCTTCGATATTGAGCGTGTGATGCTGGCCCATGTCCGGTCCGTAGCTGATGATTCCAAACACCCGGAGCCGGGAGGATTCCGGGACGAACTCCGCCTTCTCGCACTTCACGCCGATCTTTACCGGCCGCTTCTCGAGCTTTTCGGAACGGAGTTTGTCGGTCGGGCCGTCCACTGTTCTCAGCGTGACTGCGTAGACCGTATTTCCCGGAGTGATCAGATGCGAAAGATGCCAGAGATCGTCGATCGATTCGGGCGTGAGTTTATACTCGCCGAATCCGTCTTTTTTCAGCGGTTCGGGCATCTCCGCCTTCATTCGCGGTCAGCTCCCTGGGCCGGCTCCTTGAGATCGGATCCGCCCGGCGGCACGAACGCGGCCACTCCTTCGGTATTGAGGATCGCCTTGAGTGCTTTCTGCTCGCTTTCAGGCACCGCCTCTTTGAGTTTTCGAAGCACCTTCTTAGCAACGTCGTTTCCTTCGAAGGTTCCGGGAACCAGACGGACCGAGTGGGAGGTCAGCGGCTCGATCGCGGAAGGCGTTCCGCCGATGACGGCAAGGACAGGTTCGGTCCTGACCCCGATCGCGATCTCGAGCGGGACGTCTTTGTAGATCTTACGCTCGCCCCGGATAATGAACGAACCGTGAGCCACATACTCTCCCGACTCGGGCGTTTTGCTCACCTGACTTGGGGCAGCCGCGATCACATCGACGGATGCCCCGCCCCCGGCCCAGGCCCGCGAGTAGGACGCGGCAAACTGCGTTGCCTGATCCATGCGTTCTGTTGAGCCTTTCACGATCACCGCGGACGCACCGAACACGTCGGCGTGGAGGAAGGTGTCTTTGCCTTCCATATACTTCTTGACGAGCTCCTCGTTCTGGTCGGCGTTTCGGCCGCCGATCACCAAGACGCCGTCGGATGTCTCCATCCACCGGAAGCGGTGATACCATTTCGGCTTGAGTCGGCCGGGTCCGGCCGCCTTTTTCTTCTCCGGGTGGATGATGCCGGCCTCCATCGCACGAAGCGCTCCGGCCTTTTTCGCCCGGAACTTCTTCACGACGGCGAAGTATCTGCCGACGTTAGCTTCCAGACTCTCGTGCACGAAGATCGTGACCTTGTGCTTTTCCTGAAGGTCGATAACGACCGACGCATTCTTCGGATCCACCGAGATGATCCGTTTTGCGGCGGGAAGGTCGCTCTTTTTGATCACGGCCGCGATATCCTGCCAGGAAAGCTTCTGGCTTGCGGCCGCAAGAACGTCGATCGTCTCCTGCACCTCGCCGTAATGCGAGTAGATGATCTCCGAGATCTCCGTTGCCTCGGCGATCTTTTTGTCGAAGTTGACGACCGCTGTTTCCTGCTGTTTTCGGATCCGCTCCTCTTTGGAGAGTTTGATCTTCTGCTCGATGACCTTCTCGGCAACGGGTTTTGGATAGAACGCTTCGAGCGCCTGCGAGAAGGTGGCGAAGTGCTCTTTCGGCTCGCGGACGAGTGAAGGGATCGGGAACGCTCCTTT
Organism: Methanocorpusculum sp. UBA424; assembly: GCA_002498375.1. Lineage (GTDB taxonomy): Archaea > Halobacteriota > Methanomicrobia > Methanomicrobiales > Methanocorpusculaceae > Methanocorpusculum. The sequence continues at coordinate 13,273 of DAHC01000005.1, read as the reverse complement.
CGCGTCGATAACCGGATCGCGTCCTTCGGTCAGCCGGGCGAGCCAGCTTTTCATCGCTTCGTGGACCGGGCGAAGCTGGGCATCGGTCGCGAATTTACAGGGCATCGACTTCGAGACGCCGGACAGCTGACAGATCTCTTCAGAGGGGATGCCGCCGAGCTGGAGTTTTGTTGCGAGGGCCCGCACGATATCGTTCTCTTCGGCGGTGATCTTCTCTTTGAACTCCTCGAACGTCAGCCTCTCGGGCCAGACGGCAGTGACCGAATACTCTGCGCCGCCGACGATCTCCCGCTCCTTGAATCTTCTCTGGGCGAGGGCATTGATGATCGTGTACTTTTCGTCCGTGAGAATAAGATTTCCCTCGTCGAAGAGTTCGATGATCAGTTTGTACTCGGACGGCCCTTTGCCGATCGTGATGATGATGACCCGCTCGATCGCCTTCTGCTCGATATTGAGGACCTTGCCCCCCTCGATGTATTTCCGAAGATACATCGAGAACCCGGACGGGTTTTTCGGCGCCGGCGGCAGTTCGGAGACGAGATGCGCCCGAACGCCCCTCACCACATACAGAAGATGACGTGCCTTCTCCTCGCCGTTTAAGCGGAACCCGAACGAGGTATTGTCATACTGATATATTTTCCCGATCCAGAGCGGTAAAAGCGCGGCAAGCTCCGCTGTCATCGCTTTTACGTCCGCTCCGCTCATCCCTGATATCGTCGCCATTCTATACTAACTAGATACGACGTGCAGAACTATAAACGGACCCTGCTTTTTCTTTGCAGCGTGCCGCTTTCAACGGCCGATCCTGCAGACCCCTCCCGGCAGTGACGGCGGCGCGCCGTGTTTTGCGGGGCAGAACAGATAACATAGATAAGACCTGAGTACTAATATAATCAGACTGAAAAATCGCGGAGATATCCATATGCAGGTAGCCTATATTAAAAAAGAGAAATGCAACACGGCGATGTGCAACCGCTGCGTGAAGTTTTGCCCGGCGTCACGCAAAAATCAGCCGGTTATTTTCATCGGACGCAATAAGAAAGCAACGGTCGTTGAAGAGCTGTGCACCGGCTGCGGGAAGTGCGTGAAGATCTGCCCCGAGAAGGCTATCGAGATGGTGACCCGGCCGGACAGAAAACCGCTCGACGCCGAGATCGATGAGAAGATCGAGGAGATCGAGGCAAAGACCGAAGCTGCGCCCGAAGAGGTCAGCAAACAGAGCGCTCCGCCAAAGAAGAAGGAGACAGCCGAAGAGAAGGTCACCCGGAAAAAAGCCCAGCACTCTGAGCGGATCGTTCGTACGGCGATCGCCTGCGGTCTAGGTATGGCGGCGGGTATCGTCTCCTACTATCTTGCAGGCACACCGAACCCGGTCAATGACGCGATGATCGAGGCAGGTCTTGCAGGCGTGCAGGCAAATCCGATCGTCGGCATTCTGGTTTTACTTGTGGCGATCGTGATCCAGAAATCCCTTTTCATGATCATCAGGATCGACACATCCAAACTCGGCAAGAAGGACTGGTTTTATCAGGCATTCCTGACCTTTGCGACCTGGTATCTCTCCTGGACACTCATGCTTTCGACCTCCCTCCTCTCCGCATAAATGAGACTCGCCATCGTTCATAAAGACCGATGCCATGCCAAAAAATGCGGCAAAGAGTGCATCGCGTACTGCCCCCGGGTCCGTACCGGTGATGAGACTATTCAGATCGGAGAGAGCGGCAGAGCCGAGATCTCCGAAGAGCTGTGCGTGGGCTGCGGTATCTGCGTGAAGAAATGCCCGTTCGAGGCTCTCGATATCATCCAGCTCCCTGAAGAGCTGGATACGCCGGTGACCCGCTACGGGCCGAACGCGTTCGTTCTCTACGGGCTTCCCCAGCCGGTCACGGGCAAAGTCACCGGTTTGCTTGGCCCGAACGGTATCGGAAAATCCACGGCGGTGAAGATCCTTTCCGGCCAGCTTCGGCCGAATCTCGGTATCTTCGATCACGAGGTGGAGTGGGCGGAGATCCTGAAGCATTATGCGGGAACGGAGCTTCTGGATTATCTGAAACAGGTCGCGGCAAAGACGATCAAGGCGTCGATCAAGCCGCAGTATATCGACTTTATCCCAAAAGCGTTCAAGGGAACGGTCCGCACCCTTCTGGAGCAGAACGACGAGAGGAAAAAGCTCGCCTACTACACGAAAGAGCTGGGCCTCGATACGATCCTCGATAAGGATCTGTCGTATCTTTCGGGCGGAGAGCTGCAGCGGGTCGCTTTGACGGTCGCTCTTTCGAAGGAGGCAAACTTCTACTTCCTCGATGAGGTGACGCCCTTTTTGGATATCTATCAGAGGATGATCGCGGCACGCCTGATCAGAGAGCTCGCAGCGGAGCATCCGGTGATCCTGGTCGAGCATGATATCGCTATCCTCGATATGGTGGCGGAGACGGTCCATATCGGGTACGGTAAGCCGTCGGCATTCGGTATCATTTCCCGGCCGAAAGGGGTCCGCATCGGGGTGAATCAGTATCTCGAAGGTTATGTTGCGGAGGAGAATGTCCGTATCCGCGATTATCCGGTGCTTTTCGAGACGCGGAGTCATGAGAGCGATGTGGACCGCGAGACGCTGATGACGATCCCGAAGATGACGAAGTCGTTTCCGGGTTTCAAGCTGACGGTGGAAGGGGGCGAGGTTCGCAGAGGAGAGGTGCTTGGTATCGTCGGGGCGAACGGTATCGGCAAGTCGACGTTTGCAAAGCTGCTTGCCGGTGTTGAGACGCCGGACGGCGGGAAGAAGTTCGATACGGTGCGTGTTTCGTATAAGCCGCAGTATGTGACGGCGGATTCATCGGATTCGGTCGAGTTCACGCTCAGGTCGGCGACCCGCCGGTTCGATTCGTCGTATTACCAGCACGAGATCCTGGAGCCTCTTGGTCTTATGCCGATTCTGCAGTCGGAGGTGAAGAATCTGTCGGGCGGAGAGCTTCAGCGGGTGGCGATCGCTCTGTGTCTTTCGCGTGAGGCGGATCTGTATATTCTGGATGAGCCTTCGGCGCATCTGGATGTGGAGCAGCGGCTTGTGACGACGAAGGTGATCAAGCGTGCGGCGGAGGATAAGGGGGCCGGGATCATGGTGATCGATCACGATATGTATACGATCGATATGATCAGTGAGAGGCTGCTGGTGTTCGACGGGGTGCCGGGTAAGGAAGGTACTGCCCGCGGTCCGTTCGAGATGAAGGACGGTATGAATATGTTCCTTTCGAATCTGGGGATCACGTTCAGGAGAGATAAGACGGGCCGGCCGCGGATCAATAATCCGGGTTCGTATCTGGACCGGGAGCAGAAGGCGGCAGGGGAGTATTATTATTATAATGCGGCTGAGTCGGCTCTGGCGGCGGAAGGAAGCACGGAGGAGTAATCTCCCGGATTTTTTTTCCATTTTATTTTTCAGAATAGAACTTTTATGAGATGTACTGCGATTTGGTGTACGGGATTCCTTTTGACACAAGAGAAAGCCCACCGCGAATCTCCGCGAATTAACGCGAATCGCATTTTCCTTGCGTTCGGGGACTCTGCTCCGGCTTATCGCCTACGCAGGAATCGTCCCCTCACTGGAAAAATGCTGGGGAAAAACCCGCGTGCGGGTTTTTCTATTGTTCTAAATCTCTCTTTTTTGATTTGGGGTGCGGGGCCGCGACTTCGGCGTGGAGGCGGGAACCTTTAGGTTCCTTAGCTGAGCAAGTCGACAGACTTGCGAATCGGCCCGCGGTGGGGTATCCTATTTTCTGAGGCCTATATTTGTTTCAAAGTAGTTGTTGGGTGCGGATACATGAGAAAGCCAACCGCGAATCGGCGCGAATCCGCCCTACGGGCGAGAAAAATCGGATTTGCTTATCCTCACTCTCGCAATCCAGCTTCGCTGTCTTGCTCGTCCCTTCATCGGGACCGTTCGGGCAAATCCTGTCGCCGCC
>DAHC01000005.1:0-9203 GCA_002498375.1 Methanocorpusculum sp. UBA424 | reverse complement strand
GCAAATCCTGTCGCCGCCCCGGCGGCTCCCAATGGTGATTTTTTATTCCCTAACAATCAACTCAAATTTATTATCCGCCATTCTCATCTCCTTTACTTCAATCCCAGCTTTACCTGCAAGTTCATATATTTCACTTTTAAGAGTTTCATCTATCTTTACACCCAAATAGATACAACATGGAGCAATGGGAAAGTATTGATAATTATCTCCATTCTCTGGGGTAGTGCCCCACATTAAAGATGGAAACCAGAAAGTTAGTCTCCATTCCATCTCATAGCTCCAATCTTCGGCTTTTGTCAAAAGAAGTCTTAAGTTGAGGATATCTTCCTCATCCTTAGTCAATTTTTCTCCATCAGCTTTTCGAGTGAGTGCACATATTGAGTCCGATATATCATTTTTATAGAGAACCGGATTTAACCAATGTAAGATGTCTATCTGATGAGATTTTGTGAGAAACATTCCAGTATCATATGCTAGACAGATACCTTTGTGTTGTTCGGCATAATGGCTCCACATGAGGATGGACTTTTGTGTTTCAGAAAAGCAGGAGATTCCAAGCTCGTTGTGCCTCAATTGTTGAGCGAGGCCATCATAATTTTTAATCTTTTTTGCAACCTCTATTTTTAGATTTTCATCGGGATTTTCTTGGGGCCAATATTTAAATAATATTTCGCACACTCGATTTTTCCAGATTTCTAAATTATCTATTTCCAAACTATTTTCATATTCATTCCAGCATGTAATAGTGATTTCTTCATTTTGTGTAGTATTTTCACAGTATGCTTGACACAGACCTCTTAAAAATTGTAGACGAATGTTTGGATGATTGAAATAATACAATGGCATCCATGTATCAAATGGATCATTAAAATCTGATGGGTGGGATGCTCTAATTTGTAATAGTTTACCTTCTCGAAGTGGATCTATAATTTGTTCTTGAGTCTGCTTGATATTTCTATATCTATAAAGGTAGCCTAATTCTGCCAGTCTCCCCTGTTTAAGATATGTCGCATCCTCCTTTTTTTCATAATTTGTATCTGGACTGAGAAAATACTGAAAATATTGATCGAGCCATTCTCTTCTCTTTTCATCCATATCTCCTCACGCCCCCCTCTCCACGACCAATTCCATATACAGCCACATCGGGATCTTCTTTTCCAGCTTCCACACAATACTCATCGGCTTCGATCCCTCGTGGCTCACATAATGAACCCGCCCTAAGAAAACATATGGAACCGTCTTCGTGCCTTCACTCTTCGCCTGCCTCACAAACAACAACATCGAAATGCCCATCTTTTCATGGTGAATAAACCTCTGCCCAACCTTACTCTCCGGCGAGGTCACATTCTGCGACTGCCAATGGAAAAGCTCCTCACTGATCACATAATCCTCATACATCGTCGTCGGCGAATAGAACTTCTCACTCTTTTGGAGCGTTACGAGCATAATAACAGTCTTGAGATCCGCGATATATAGCACCCCCTCCTTCATATTGGAATATGACTCCCAGTTGAACCTGCCAAGTCCCGAGATAATTTCGTCACGAGAATACGAACAGTACAAATCCAATGCTGATGGATATCCAAGATCGATTCTTGCATCCAGAAACTCGATCTGTTCATAGCGAATCTCTAAAAACTCCACCAACTCTGCACAGACCAAAGGCATCTCTCTGATATGCAGGACAAAATCATTCGGAGTGTTAAACCCTGCCTCCTTCGGTAAATTCGGCGCTTTGAACGTGTAATACAACATCGTCAGCATCTCGCGATCTTCTTCCGAATCTACCCTGCCGCCATCACGGAACACACGAAGAAGGAAGTTGATCCACCTCCGGGAATTGATATGGGTGAGGCGTATCATGGCTTTCCCAAACGTTTTCTCATTTGGATACGAGGTATTCTGACAAACACCTGCATCCACACACAACTGCCAAAACATTCCATGTTGATAGACATCGGCAAGTTCCAAGTCATATGTCTGGATGAACTTTTTCAGGGTTGGCACTTCACCCGTATCACGCTGATAATACTGGAGTTTGTTCAAGATATTTCGCTTGTTTGGCAGAGATGACTTGATGTTTTCAAGAACGGTCTTCATCGCCTCACGTTCCATCTGGATGAAACACCCGCTTGGAAGAGAGCTGAATCCATGCTCTATCTCGTATTTCATCGAGTGCCTGGTCTTTTCTAAAAGGGAACGGAACTTTCGTTCGAAGGTGTACTTCTGATGAGATTGGCCGACGAAATCCAGGACGGTGAGTACATCCTTTCCTTCACTGAGACGCAGTCCGCGGCCGAGTTGTTGTAAAAAGACCGTCAAACTCTCAGTTGGCCGCAGGAAAAGAATGGTGTTTACTTCGGGAATATCCACTCCTTCGTTGTAGAGATTCACGGTAAAGATGAAGTGAATCTCCTTTTTTTGCAGGCGTGCTTTTGCCGATTGTCGTTCTTCTTCACTGGATTCAGCATCTAAGTGGGTGGAAGGGATGCCGGCTGTGGTGAAATGCTCTGCGGTTTCTTGGGCGTGTTTTCTGCTGACACAAAAACCGAGACCGATTACTTGCGAAATGTCAGTGACATAACGGTCAACTGCATCGAGAATTGTCCGTGTTCTTTCCTTGTTTCCGATATACTTCTCTTCGAGTTCGCGGACGTCGTATTTGCCATACTCGAATTTGATTGTAGAGAGGTCGACGGGATCTGTTACGCAGAAGTATTGGAAGGGTGAGAGGAGGCCACGGTTGATTGCTTCGGGCAGACGAATTTCGGCGGCTGTTACCCCGCCAAAGTATTCGGTGATGTCGTGCCCGTCCATTCGTTCAGGTGTGGCGGTGAGTCCTAGGAGAATTTTTGGCGTGAAGTAGGTGAGTAAGGTCTGGTAACTTTTTGCGGCTGCATGGTGGAATTCATCAACAACGATTACATCGTAGTAGTTGGGTTGAACGAGGGTCTGGAACTCTTTTGATTGGAAGGTTTGGATGGTGAGAAAGAGGTGGTCGTAGTTTTCTGGTGTGTTGTTTCCGTCGAAGAGTTCGCCGAAGTTTTGGTTTCGAAGTACTCCTCGAAAGCAGGCGAGGCTTTGTTTGAGGATTTCGGTTCGGTGAGCGATGAAGAGAAGACGGTTGGGTTTGTTTGGATTTTCTACACAGTGTCTTCGATAGTCAAAGGCGGATACGACGGTTTTTCCGGTTCCGGTTGCGGCGACGATGAGGTTTCTCCATCTGTTGTGGAGGGTTCGTTCGGTTTGGAGTTTTTCGAGGATTTCTTTTTGGAAGGGGTAAGGTTCTATTTGGAAGAGGTATTCGTTGTGTTCCCCACACATTTTTTCGGCTTTGAGGGCTTTGCGTAAGTCTGGTTCTCGGTCATTTGTGTAGGTTTCGAAGTCAGGGTTGTTCCAGTAGGTGTCGAAGGTGGCGGTGATGATTTTTAAGACGTGAGCCATGTCTTTTTCGGTGAGTTTGACGTTCCATTCGAGTCCTGTTCCAAGGGCGGCGCTGGAGATGTTGGATGAGCCGACATAGGCGGTTCCAAATCCGTTGTGTCGGTGGAAGATGTAGGATTTTGCGTGGAGGCGGGTGGTTCTGGTTTCGTAGGAGATTTTGATTTCGGTGTTGGGAAGGTTGTGGAGTTCTTTGATTGCTTTGAGGTCGGTTGCTCCCATGTAGGAGGTGGTGATTATTCGAAGGGGGTGGGTTTTGGTGAATTCTTTGAGTTCTTCGATGATGAGCCGAAGGCCGCTCCATTTGATGAAGGAGACGAGCATGTCGATTTTGTCGGAGCTGAGGATCTCTTTTTTGAGCTCGTTCATCATGGAGGGTTCGAGTTTTGAGCCGGTGAAAAGAGTGCTTATGGAGATGGAGGTTTCTGGTCTGATGAGTTGGTTTTGGTCGGGGTTTTCAAGGACGCCGATGAGTTGGTCTGCGCCGGAGATTTTTTGGAAGTTGATGTCAGGGTCGTTGGTTGTTTGGGCGAGGAGTTCGATGATTTGGTTTGCGGTGTGGATTTGGTTTTCGAGATAGAGGTCGTCGTTTTTTTCTTTGAGAAGAGGGAGACTTTTTTCGATGATTTCGGTGAGGTATTGGGAGAGGATGTGTTTTGCTTCGGCAGGGTCAATTGGCCGGGTGAGAATGGATGAGCCGATTTCTTTGTGAGTGTTGATGTCTTGTTGGATGAGAGTGGAGATGATCTGCTCGTAGATGCCTGGGGAGAGAGTCATGGATGCGTGAAGAATAGATTGTCGGGTAAATGCATAAGGATAACGACAGGGAGAAGGGGGTTATGCGGGGAAAGATACGTGTGCTGATGCGTGGAGATAAAAAAATCAGTTGTATGTCGGTTTATTTTTCATTTCAATTATTATCCATCGACTAATTCCGCCAATCTGTATATCCTCTGGTTCCGATGAGATACCGGGCAGTTTCGCATAATCTTTCAAAAGCTCGTTTTTTCCAATTGTCCATAAAGACCCCTCCAAGCAGCCCGACCATGATCTCACGTTGAAAGCGTTCTGGATACGTAGTATACATCAGATCCCAGCACTCGAGTATCTCCTTTTTTCGTTCCTGGAGAAACTGAGGATCTGGAATGCTGTCTGATTTACGGAGGTTGACTTTTGTATCGGAGGGTATGAGATTCCACAGATCATTACATCTCCAGACTGCAAAAGGGAGAAGATGATCTATGGCAAGTGTCGAACCATCGAGTTTCCGACCAGACCAGACGCATGAACATTTCCCTGTCCGGATCATTTCATGGAATACTTTTGCAGCATCGGAAACATTCCTTTCGGAAACCGGGTACATCGAGAAGCGTTCCATGAGTTCTCCGTCAGTTATGCCGGAATCAGTGTTTTGCCTCTGTAAAAATTCCATCCATTTCTGAGCTATGCATCCGCTGCCGATTATGAAGCCGCCAAGTTCCCGAAAAACACTATAGAGTTCTGAGGAGATGGAAAATGAGCCGCATCGTTCGATCAGGAGCTGGAGAGAGAGGGTGTCGGATTTTTTTATCGCGGCCGGCTTTTTTTCGAGAGAGAAGACCGAGTATTCTTTTCCCGTCTGAGAGTATCCAAGATGACGCATGGGGTTGTCGGTGATCGTGTATCGGATCTGGCTGATGAGTTTTGCGAGGGTGTCTCTGATCTCTTCTGATACGCTGCCGGATACAAGTTCGTCGTAAAATACTGAAAGACCGCCGTGTTTTTCATAATATTGGCAGACCTCCTGAAATAACGGACGGAAGGTGATTTGTCGGTTTCCGTTTCGTTCGCCTTTTTTCATGGCGATAAATGTTCCCGGCAGAAAGAAGGGGTAGTAATAGATGAGCCATTTGGCGACGCAAAGACCTGTCGGGATGTGTATCCGTCTTGTTTGCTGATTTAAGGATGCATACTGGGGATATTCCTGGCAGCATTCAATAACAGACTGGAGAAGAGAGTATTTGTATGGGGTGTCTGTTTTGTCACGTTCTATGATGGAGTTGATGCTTGAAAACGTGTCAGAGGGCATTGATAATGTATTCATGATGAGTCTGCATATATTTTTCGGCGGTGGGCTGCCCCTTTAGGGGCGGCCTCAGCTAAGCAAACCGAAGGTTTGCGACTAAGTCCGTGAGCGAAGCGAAAGGGACTTGCGAGCGGGGTGAGCCGCAAGGCTCGCCCTCAGCGAAGAGGAAACAGGGAGTTGGCTAACGCGTAATTGGATTTATTCACGGTTTGTTTCTCATTAGATGTCCGCATAAGATTTTGTTAGTTTCTTTATTTCTGCAAAGACAGATGGTAATGCCCATTTGATCTCTAAATCTGAGACATAAATACAACCATCTTCCATTCTCTTATGAACCTGCATTGCAGGATATACTACGAAATTATGAGCGGACCTATCTGACTTGAGATAGAGTCCATCGCCCTCAGCCGAGATAGTGATATCTGGGTTTTCTTCTAATTCAAAGCGTTTCTTTAAAGGGGTCATTATCACAAACTGCTTTTCGATATCATATGGTTCATGGATCGTCCCAGATTTACCCCATTTTAATAGATCCAGCGCAGAAAAGCGGTTCAATTGATCATGCTGTCTTTGGTTCCAGAAATGTTTTAAACAAGTGTGACATGCAGACTCACAGCTACACTCGGTCAGCAACTCCTCTGCTGTAGTAATTAGTTCATCAGTGACATCTAATAATCCAGATGAATACCCAGCTCCACTAGAAAGACTATCATAAAGATATATATCCACATAGACATTTCCATCAGATATGTGAATACGATGTCCTGCGTTCAAATCCGAAAAATCAATATCCAAAACACGGCTTGCAGCGAGATGGAAAGCTTCAGTCAAGGATATGGCAGCACTTTTTATCCATAATCCGCGATAATCTGTATTGATTTGTTGAGGATCTAATTCAAATTCGAATACAACCATATCTGTTTCAAAAGTATGTCCCAGATATACTTGTTTGGGTTCATGAGTACATAGGGGTAATTTAACAATATAGGGACGACGAACGCTCTTTAAAGGTCTATCTGAATCGGTAGTTTTTCCATTATGTTCCGAGGATTTCGGTTGGATGACTTCTGCAGCACCACATTTTTTACAGACGTTGAACCCAAGTCCCATTATTCCTTTATTGATGATCGTAATTTTACCAGAACGGTTAGCAGCTTTCAAATGTTCACATTTGATGTCGAGTAAGTCGCTCTTAATTGGATCAGCAAAGTAGCTAGGCTCTTCTGCATAAGAATATTCAACTTCTGCCCAAGCTTCCGGGATGCTGTGTTGATTTTCTGGAGCGAAACCCCATGGTTTTAACATTTTTCTCGGCATGTCAATGGAAGTATGACAGAATGGACAAAGCCCATCTTTTGGAGCCTCAGTTGAGATCCATCCACATTCCTTTTTTTGACATTGATAGAGATCAGAATAATAATGTGGATTATCAAAATATGATGTTGCAGGAGCTTCCCTGCTTATTGCTTTAGATACGGGACTGTAGATCCCACCTACTTTGTATGTCTTTTTGTTAACAACAATGACTTTCCCAGGAGCATATTCACTAATTGCAATATCCAGTGATCGATCAGGTCTTTGTTCTAATACACCTGTACTTTCGTTTTCAATATGGAACCCAACCACATTTTGTGGGAAAGAGTAGGTCGGTAAAATACCTTCGTTGCTTAAGAGGTCAAGAAGAGATGTTGCCTTTTTTTCGTTAACATATTGATTACTATTCTCATCAACAACAGTTTTTATACTCTTTAATTTAGCTTGTAATTCCAATTTATATGAGTCTGAAATATCTGTATCAAGTAACTCACGAGGAAGTATGATACGAAGCTCATTTATTGTGTATTTTAATTGAGGTAAACAAGATATGAACTCATCATAATAATTATTGAAAAATTCCAAAACACCACAACTATAAAGATCGGTATGCTTTTCACGCAAAAACTGATTTAATAATAGAAGATTGAAATGACGATTGAGGAGTTTTTCATTATTTGCATCGATCCACGGTGAACGGGCATCCCCTGCAATAATATCCTCAGGGTGATTAAAGTACCAACCATCATGAGGTCCATCCTGCGCATATGTCACGATCGATGATAAGGTACTTCCACGTCTGCCAGCTCGCCCAGCCCTTTGTTGGTAATTTTCTCTCCTTGGAGGTACATTTCGAAGACTGATCGCTGTCAATGAGCCAATATCTATACCTACTTCCATCGTAGTGGTGCAACTCAGTATATCAACAGGTTCCTCCTCTGCTGAAAGAACATTTTGGAAACGCATCTCATAATTCTCAGTCGTAGACCACGTTTCTTCGCGTTGATCTTTGAAAGATAACTGAGCAGTATGTTCTTCAGTATTAATGGTCTTGATTGTTTTTCCACTGCCTTCAGAAACAGCTTCTAATATCGGATCACGCCAGAATTTGTATCTATCTAGATCTGAAGCCTGTAAGATCTCGAGATTATCATTCCCACAATAAACACAATGATCCCATAATGTTCCAGGGAAAATCTTAGAACATTTTTTACATCTATACCATGTTCTTGTATCGTCATAATCCAGTGCAACATGTTTCTCAGAGAGATACTCACTTTCTTTATTCGGGTCTCCTCCTCTTTGGATGAATTCTTGACTTAAAATGCTTTGAATGTGTTCTATATCTTCATTATTATATCCATGATCTTTTAGGCTTCTGGCAATCTTTGATGGCATTTTCCTTGATTCATCATAAGATAATCCAAAATTCCAAGCATAACGTGCGATATTTCTTCTGATCTCATCCGAGATGGTTTCATCAATGCTATATCTAGTAATAGCATAATAATTTGCCCATGCAGCAAAAAACTGTTTGAATTCTGACTCAGTCCAATTGATACCAGCATCAGATAGTTCATCAAGACAGTAATCTATTTTATCCTGACTACTTGGCACAAGCCAACACAATCCGAGATCAGTTAACGAACGGTAGTGAGAACCAAGATTTTTCAATAGTTGTTCTGAATATAATCCCGGTTTGTTTGAAAATTCTGAGGATAAACTATTATAATCTAGCCCTTTATTTCGTTTTTCACATCTATTTAATTGAGACATGATCTTATTTTTGTCAGTCATAAACTTGTCTTTATCCAGTCCATAAAATAGAAGCACATTATTTTTAGCGGCCAACTCAAGAAATACAGGATATAGGCAACTTAGAGGTGCGGGTTTACCCATTTTACTGCTCCACTTTTTCAGATGAAGAGCCGATAAAACGATTAGGGCACGTGCTGCTTCATCATCAGCAGATCGTGTCATATCCTTTGCTAAAACAGCTGCACGTTGTCTGCTATCTGAAAATACCAATACTTTTCTTCCTTCATTTGGTTGGTACTTGATCAATTCTTGATCAAAAATAGTTGGAGGTTGAGAATTTAGTTGAGAGGAGACGATATTATAGAATGGTTCGTTTCCTTTCGTTCCAAAATCCGATAGGATAATTCTATCTAATCTTGTCCCACATTTTGGGCAATTTTTGAAGGTATATTTTCCAGGAATCGGTTCATCAAATGTGAATACAACATGGAGATAGCCCGCTTTGTTTTTAAATGTTTTAGCCCTATGAAGGATTCCAGTAAATGGATCAAGGTAGTGTGCCGACTTTTCTGTGAATTCTTCAAGCCCTAATTCCGTACTCACTTATTCACTCTCCATCTTCAAA
>DAHC01000002.1 GCA_002498375.1 Methanocorpusculum sp. UBA424 | reverse complement strand
GTGAATAGTCTGCCGCCGTTTTCATCTTTGACATCGTCGATGGCGTTGATCATTGTCTGGTAGGTGGAAAAGACTGCCCGTGCGGAAAGGCTGTCTTTTTCTTCACCGAGGTTGGTGAGTGAGAGGTCAGGGAGGAGTGCATTGAATGACCGTTTTGCCTGGGTGACAAGGAGGTTTCTGTCGGCAAGGAAGAGGACGTTTTTTACCCAGCCGTGCCGGATGAGGATGTCGACGAGGGAGATGACGGTTCGCGTTTTTCCGCTGCCGGTTGCCATGACGAGGAGGGCTTTTCGTCTGTTTTCCGTGTCAAATGCCCTGCAAACAGCTTTTACGGCCTCCATCTGATAGTAGCGGCCGGAGATGGATGTGTTGATCTGTATGTTTTCAAGGGAGGTTCTGAATGCGAGTTTGGCAAACTCTTTTTCGAGGTCACGTTTTGCGTAGATGCCGGAGACTTTTCGTTCAGGGTATTTGGTGTCGTTCCAGATCCGGGTTTCAAAGCCGTTGGTGAGGAAGATGACGGGCCGTTTGCCGAATTTCTGTTCGAGGAGGTCGGCGTAGAGTTTTGCCTGCTGACGTCCGACTGCGGGGTCTTTGCAGGTCTTTTTCGCTTCGATGAGGGCGAGGGGTCTGCCGTCGTCTCCAAAGAGGACATAGTCGGCGTATCCTACTCCGCCGCTGTTCGGCATGCCGGGCAGTTCATATTCGTCGAGCCAGTCTTTGCCTTTTTCCCAGCCTGCGTCGATGAGCTGGGTGTCGATGTAGATTTTCCGGGTTTTGTATTCTGATATTTCGAGGGGTTTTGTTACGTAGGAGGGTTCGCGTTGTGTTCTTCTCGCGGTGAGTTCATTTTTGAGCGGTTTGTTTTCATTGATGAGCCGGGCGAGGGGCGTTTCTTCTTTGAGAGGAGGGAGGGTCGTGTCCTGATTTTTGAGGAGCGTCCGGTCAAAGGTCCGCGGTTTGTAGGCCGGACTGTAACAGTAAGCAATGAAGTCAAGGAAGATGAAGAGATTTTCGAGTGCGAGTTCCGCCTGGTCGGGGGTGAATTGGGCTGAGCCGTGGGCGGCGTTGTTTCCAAGGACCCGGATGAAGCTGATGCGTTTTCTTAAATCGCAGCTGATGAGTTTTTTGAATTCTTCGGTGTTGATGAGGGTGGCAAGGTTGTCCTGATAGGGGAGTTTTAGGGATGTATCGACGGAGTATAACCATTTGACGGCAAATTCAAGTGCCCTTCTGCAGTTTACGACACAGGCGGCGGTGTCGATTGAGTAGATCTTCTCTGCTGAGATCGCGGTGTCAGAAAAGGAGGAGAATCCGGGGTCTGCTGAAAGGTAGTCGAAGTTGGTCCTGGTCATGGGTTGATTATGTAGTATATCGGAGTGCTATGATTTAAAATATAGGGCGAAACGGGATGATTTTCTGTGTGATCATAACAGAAATAGCTGACGTACTGACAGATGTACTTCGATTTTGTGTATGGGTGAAATGCGGACACATGAGATCTCCACTCCCAACAAACTCCTTCCCGAATTGTGTGATCAGTGACCAGTGACCAGTGATCACCCGGCTTTTGGAAAAAAAGATACCCCGGAATATTTTCAGCCGCACTCTCCTTCGTGAGAGATTGGCTGCCGAAACACTCTTGTATCATTTATTTATTTCTAAAAGTATATATATTTAACTAATTACAAAAAGCAGAAACAGGGCTGAGATCCGAATTACCCCTACCATCTCCTTTCGGCATTTCGCAGGTGATCACTGATCACTGGTCACTGGTCACCCGATTCGGGAAGATCAACGGTCTGCTTTGGACTCATGAAAAAAACAAACTGCGAACCGCAAAGCTTCGCTTTGCTCTCCGCTTCGGGCTTTCAGCCCTCGCTTGAATCGCCGCGAATCCAATTCGGAAGGAGGAGGGGAAAGTGTGGACACGTGAGAAAAAACCAACCGCGAATCGGCGCGAATCCCGCAAGCCTTTGGCTTGCTCCCAGAATCGGATTTGCTTATCCTCACTCTCGCAATCCAGCTTCGCTGTCTTGCTCGTCCCTTCATCGGGAGCGTTCGGGCAAATCCTGTCGCCGCCCCAGCGGCTCCCGACGATAATATCTCCTCTCATTCCATCTCAAGATTGTCAGTAAATGGACACATTTTACAAATTTAGGACTGCTCATTAAGTATCCTGCTCACAGGAGGCGCTGGGGCGCCGACAGGATTTGCCCGAACGGTCCCGATGAAGGGACGAGCTGTTGGGTCGAGCGGGGTGAGCCGATAGGCTCGCCCTCAGCTGAGCAAGGCTTTGCCTTGCGATTAGACCCAACGAGCGAGAGTGAGGAGCAGCAAATCCGATTCTGGGAGCCCGAAGGGCGGGATTCGCGCCGATTCGCGGTTGGTTTTATTTTTTAAGGCAGAGGTTTCTCATGCATGTAATCGAATTAAAAAAAAGATTTTCACCCGAAGTATTCCTGCATCAATGCCTTATACGCGGTCTCCATTTTGGCGAGCCCGTTCTGCAAAAGGGCCTTCTGCTGTTCGATCACGTTGATACGGTCGGCGAATTCATTTTGGAGGGAGAGGGGGGGAATATGAAAATTAAAATCCATTACATCTGTCTGATTAATGCTTGCTTGATTCACCGCTTTTTTTGCATGACTCATGATTTGTTGTTGAATAAATTTGGAACATAATAAGAATACAGCATATCGTGGATGGAGAATATCTCTTTGTATTTTCAATCTCATCATATTCGATTCAAAAACAGTACTCTCACATAGCACTGGAATGTAAGCACATTTACCAAGATATTCCATACTATTTACGCGATTAATAACAATATCCCCCTCCTCTAAACTATAGAGTATTATCTCATTTTCATTACAATGTAACCGTTTCAATTGAGATAAATCAGTAATTTTCCCATCATAAAATGCATCTATTCTCAGTATTGGGGTACCTTCATCTCCGTTTGCATAGCTTGAAGATGGTTTATATAATCCATTTTGAGGAGAATCAGAAAGCAAATCACCTAATTTTTTTACATCCCACCCCATCGGATTCTCCACCGGGTCGCCGAACATCTCGATGAAGAGGCTTTTCGCAAGCTCGTCCATCAGCCGGATCTGCTCTTTGCGTTTTTTGATCAGCTCAGACGCTTTGTCGAGCACGTCGGCGATCCGCTTCTGCTCGTCAAGGGGCGGGAGAGGTATGATTTGTTCCTTTAGATACTTGAAATGCCGATTATATCCAGTGTCAATTATGTGTAATTGGGAGAGGACATAATAAAGAAATTTATAATCAACGTCGGATAATTTAGATTTTAACAGTTTAACACCATCTGCACCCAAGAAGAAAGGTACATCTACATATTTTATTATGCGTGTGTGGTCTCCAAATATCAACGCAGGAACATCTGAATACAATTTTTCAGATGAATTTGAATATCCAGCAACATATTTCTGACCCTGATCTATAATCGGAAAACGTCCTTCGGACAAATAATCACTTTTAGGAATTTTCTTTCCTCTCTTAGAAACATCCACAAAAACATCTTCAAACTGGAGATATTTCCAATTCTCTCTCCTCAACTCAACACACCCCACAACATACCCGCCCCGGATTTACACCGACATTTATACCGACATTTATACCGACATCGGTTCGACCGCCAAAACGCATAACTGCAGAACCAAACGTCAACGCAGAAACCACCATCACACCATCCTCTTCAGTTCCGAGATCCCGTAGGAGATCTCCTCTTCGAGAACTTTCAGCTCCGACAAAATCTCCGACGTCGACTGATACTCGACTCTCTCATACACGACCTTTTTGTATTTATTGATCGAAAGATCATACGCATTCGCCGCGATCTCCGCCTTTGGGACAAAGAAACTCTTCTCCGTTCGTTCGCGTGTCTCCTCCTTCGCCAGATCATGGAACCGGGAAACGATATCCGGAATATCGTTTTCCTTCGTCTGACTCCTCTTATCATCAAGACTGAACCCGTCCGCCTCCATATCATAGAACCACACCTTATCCGTACCTCCGTGATTCGTCTTCGTAAAGATCAGGATCGCCGTCGACACCCCGGCATACGGCTTAAACACCCCGGACGGCATCGAAATAACTGCCTCCAGCCGGTTATTCTCAATGATCTCCTGCCGCACCGCCTTATGCGCCGTAGACGAACCAAACAAAACCCCGTCCGGCACGATCGACGCACAGCGCCCCCCGATCTTCAGCATCCGCAAAAACAACGCCAGAAACAAAAGCTCCGTCTTCTTCGTCTTCGCAACACGCAAAAGATCCGCAGAAACGATATCATAATCCAGACTCCCCTTAAACGGCGGATTCGTCATGATCAGCGAATACTTATTCAAATCGGGATTCTGATCCGACAAAGAATCCCGATACCCGATTCTTGGATTCTCCACCCCGTGCGTCATCATATTCATCGCCCCGATACGAAGCATCGTCCGATCCATATCAAACCCCGTAAACATTTCCTTATTGAAATGCGCAAGCTGCAACTTATCGTAAAAGATCTCCTTCAGATACTTCTCTTTGAGATAATCCACCGAAGACACCAGAAACCCGCCCGTCCCGCATGCCGGATCGCAGATGACCTCTCCCGGCTTTGGAGCCATCATCTCGACGATCATCCGGATAATATGACGCGGTGTTCGAAACTGACCATTCGTTCCTGCCGTTGAAATCTTCGAAAGAAGATACTCATACAGATCCCCGCGGGTATCATCCTTCGCATCAGATTTCACCATCGCAAAAATATCATCCAGCGCATCAACGATCTGGGACAACTTCTGCGGAGTCGGCACCTTGAAAATCGCGTCATCCATATACTTCGAATAAGCGCTGTTCTTATTCGCATGCAATGTTTTGATAAACGGGAATACACCAAGCTGCATGATATCATACATCTTTGCAGCCGGAAAATCGCGGAACACCGACCACTTCAGCTGAGTTGCAGGAATCGGCTCCTCATCATTCTTAATCTCCCGCTTAATCTTAATCTCGCCCGCAAAAATACTCGTATAAGGGACACTCAGCATCACCGACTCCTTCGATTTGATGTTATCCATCTCATCCAGATCATGGATAAACATCAGATAGGTTATCTGTTCGATCACATCCAGGGGATTGGTCAATCCCCCCGTCCAGAATATATTCCAGAGCGCGTCGATTTTATTCTTCAGATCACCAGTTATCATTAGCAAAATATGGGTGAGCGGTGTTTATTAAGGCAATGAGTTGGATCGGGAGAATACAGCTCCTCCTCTTTCTTTCACACCCGTTCCTCCCGCACAAAAGCGATCAGCCTGACACCGCCGGCGGGGATCCCGACCCCGACATTGCTTAACAGAGAGACTCCGGCAATTCAGAAAATTCTGATTTTTCAGAAATATGTAAATAGTCAGAATGCCTATGTCGTGAGTAAAGAGTTCTCTATGACCCAAAAAAATACCGAAGATCCATCATCACAAAAAAATGATTCAGACTGCGGGTGCAGTTGTGAAACGGGCTGCCGGATCGAAGCAGTACTCAGCGTCGATGAACGCGGGCAGATGGTCCTGCCAAAAGACGTGCGGGAAAAAGCCGGCATCCGAAACGGAGACAAACTCGCACTCATCAGCTGGGAGAAAAACGGCAGCATCTGCTGTCTTGCTCTGATGAAAGCTGACAATTTGAGCTGCATGGTAAAGGATATTCTCGGCCCGCTCCTAAACGAACAGGACCGGTCGTGAGGGACCTATTCATGAAAATAACCGAAACATCCGGCTCCTGCTGCTCCTGCTCATCGACGTCCGGAGGACAGAGCTGCGGATGCGCTGAAAAAAGCTCCCGATCCCCGGAGATTAAAACGACCACGGGCATCATCACCTTTTCTGACAGGCTCGACCATCTTCTGGCCAGATTCGGCTGGCGCCGGTCAGAGCACCGTGTCGAACCCGGCCTGTATCAGCTCGGGGATCCAAATACAGAATCCCCGGCTTTTGCCTCGGCAAACTATTCTCTCAGTTTTGATGCCCTCCGTTCAGCGCTTGCAGGAATCGATGCATGGATCCTTGTTCTGGACACGAAGGGGATCAACGTCTGGTGCGCCGCCGGAAAGGGAACGTTTGGAACGGATGAACTCGTCCGCAGAATAGAATCCTCAGGCCTTGCTTCGCTCGTCTCGCACAGGACAATCATCGTTCCCCAGCTTGGAGCGCCCGGTGTCTCCTGGCAGGAAGTGGCGCAGAGGACGAAGTTCATCGTCGAGTACGGCCCGGTCCGTGCAGACGATCTGCCGGAGTATCTGAAAACGCACACGGCGACGCCTGCCATGCGGCGTGTCGAATTCTCTTTGCGGGACCGGCTCGTTTTGACGCCTGTCGAGTTCATGCACGCGGCGCTTCCGGCTCTTGCAGCCGCCGCGGCACTTTGGTTTCTTGCCGGACCCGTCGCATCGCTTGCCGCACTATCCGC
Source organism: Methanocorpusculum sp. UBA424 (assembly GCA_002498375.1). Classification (GTDB taxonomy): domain Archaea; phylum Halobacteriota; class Methanomicrobia; order Methanomicrobiales; family Methanocorpusculaceae; genus Methanocorpusculum. The sequence continues at coordinate 33,381 of DAHC01000002.1, read as the reverse complement.
AGTCCTTGCAGGCACCGTGCTTTTTCCTCTGCTTCTGCCCGTTCTCCCGACACGGGACTTTTCGACCAAAGGGATGATCCTTGGCATGATCGTATCGCTCCCCTTCGCGTATGTTTTTGGCACAGATCCGAACCTGCCGGTATGGGCCGGCGTCCTTTCAGCCGCTGCGGCCTTCCTTCTCATCACGCCGGTTATCTCGTATCTTGCCCTGAACTTCACCGGCTGCACACCGTTTACCTCACGAACAGGGGTCAAGAAGGAGATCTTTTCGTATGTCAAGGTCATGGCGGGAATGGCGGCGCTCGGCGTGATAAGCGGTATTATCCTTGGCGTATCCAGAATTCTGGGGTGATCTGATGTTTAATTCCTACACCGAAACGAGTCTTTCCTTTGATCCGGCACTTTGTATAAACTGCAGACGCTGCACGCAGGTCTGTCCCCATGCAGTTTTTACTGCAGGCCGGACCCGTGTGATCCTCGACCGGCCTTCTGCCTGCATGGAATGCGGAGCCTGCGCTCTCAACTGCCCTGTCCAGGCTATCATCGTTCAAAGCGGGGTCGGTTGTGCGTGGGGGATGATCGGCGCCGCACTCCGGGGAAAGGACATGGACACCGAAGCCTGCTGCGGCGAGGGAAGTTCCTGCTGCGGAAGTTCCGCACCGAAACAAAAAGCTGCGGTCTGCGACTGCGGGAAGAAGGAGCGGTAAACGGGATTTGGGGGTGCCCTCACCCGCACCTTTTGAAAATCATTATATGCAAATATGTGAATATAATAATATATGTCATCAATGTGTCTTTACGAAGCACAAGACCCGGACACGACCGATCCCGAGTACATCCGGATCACTGAGATCATCGACCGGCTCAAACCCAAAGGCATTCTGATAGAGCGGGCAACATGCGATGCCAACCCAAACATCGTCCGTCTTATGTCACGGCACGGCGAGAAAATCCTCCCGGCCGTCGTTGTCAATGACTTTGTCATGATCACCGGCAGGTATCCGACCGATGAAGAGATCAAACAGATCCTGCATGTCTCCGACCACCTCATCGAACGAAAAACCCACTGCTGCTCCTGCTGTATTCCCGGATATGAATGCGATGAGTGATCCGGAAACGATCTTCAAAGCATGCGGCGATGCGACCAGACTTCGAATCCTTGCACTCCTGCAGGGTAATGAATTATGCGTCTGTGAGATCGAAGCAGCACTCTCCCTCTCCCAGCCGAACGCTTCGCGCAGCCTCGCGATCCTGAAAAACGCCGGCATCATCCAGAGCAGAAAACAGGCACAATGGGCATACTACAAAATCAGCGATGAATTTTTCGCCCAGTATCCCGCGTTGTGCACTGCCCTGGAAAAGATCTGCGCCGAACTGCCGATGACAAAAACCGACAAAGACACCTTGAAAAGACTTAGAGAAACACGACCCTGTGAAAAGATGTGAGTATCATGACCGAAGAAAAAAAGACCTCGATATTTGGAAAGCTGAAAAAAGCCATCACCGCAGAAAACTGCTCGTGCTGCTGCAATGTGAAAATCGTGCCGGAAAAATCCTGCTGCGATGAAGAAGCCGGATCGAAAGATCAATGCGGAGAAAACTGCTGTTGTTCCGGAAAATCTGAATGAATTTTGCAGAAACGCTCCTCGCGGCCGGTCAGTATTTCCTGATCATAGCTCTGGAACTTACGGCGCTTTTCATCGTCGTCTGTCTGATCGTCGGGGCGCTCAATGTCTATGTCCCTAAAGAGAAGATGCAGAAAGTCCTCGGGCATTCCGGCTCGGTCAGAGGAAGCGTTATCGGCGCCGCTTTTGGAGCGATCACGCCGTTCTGCTCCTGCTCGACGATTCCGGTAACGCTCGGATTTCTGAAATCCGGCGTGGCCTTTTCGAGCGCCATGTCCTTTCTGTTCGTCTCCCCTCTTTTGAACCCGGTGATAATCGCGATGATGCTTGTCATCTTCGGACCAAAAATCACTATCATATATGCGGTCCTGATGTTCACGGCTGCCGTCCTCATCGGCCTTACTCTTGAGCGGCTCGGGTTCAAAAAATATGTAAAACCGGTCGCCGTCGAAGGAATGACCGAAGAGAGCGGCACGAAACTCCAGAGGATCGTACGGTTTGCCTGGATGACGTTTCGGCAGATGAGCCCCTACCTTCTGCTTGGAGCCGCGATCGGCGCATTCATCTACGGATTTCTGCCTGCCGACTGGATCCTGGCCGTCGCGGGACCAGAGAATCTGTTTGCGATCCCCATCGCCGCGATCATCGGGATCCCGCTCTATATCAGAGCGGAGACGATCCTCCCGATCAGCGCCGCTCTCTTGAGTAAAGGGATGGGGGTGGGGACCGTGGCCGCTCTTTTGATCGGCGGCGCAGGTATGAGTATTCCCGAGATCACGATGCTTTCCGCGATATTCAAAAAACAGCTCGTTCTGGTGTTTGTCGCAACGATATTTATTGCGGCTGTGGTGACGGGCCTTGCCGTCCAGGTGATCGTATGAAACGGATCGCCTTTCTCTGCATCAAAAACTCCTGCAGATCCCAGATCGCAGAAGCACTCTGCCGGCATCTCGGCGGCGACAGGTTCACCTGTTACTCGGCCGGGAGCGAGCCGGGCGAAAACGTCGATCCGACAGCCGTCCGCCTCATGCAGGAGATCTACGGGATCGATCTTTCGACGAATCGGCCGAAAAAGATCTCTGATCTGCCAAAGATCGACATCATCGTCACGATGGGCTGCGGGATCGCCTGCCCCGTCATTCCCGGAACACAGCGGATCGAATGGCACATCGACGACCCGGTCGGAAAAGGCGAGGAGGCGTATTGGATGACACTAATACACATAGAAGATAATATTAGAACATTACTAAAGGAATGAACCCATTAATGCCAGCCACAACCAGCGACCAGAATCCGGCATGCCTCATCTGCGGAGCTCCGCTGGAATATTGCGAGAAAGAGGAAGAGATGACCTGCTCAGTCTGCGGAAAGACCTTTTTGAGCAACGCAAAATGCACAAAAGGGCACTTCGTCTGCGATGAATGTCATGCCTCCCCCTCATTTGCCGTGATCAGATACGTCTGCCTGCATACTGCATCGACGGATCCCTTTTCCATCGCCACGGAGATCATGGACTCAGACGCTGTACATATGCACGGGCCCGAACACCACATCCTTACCGGTGCAGCTCTTCTCGCCGCGTATAAAAATGCCGGCGGGGATCTGGATCTTCCAACTGCGCTCACCTCGATGGAGCACAGAGGAAAAATGGTTCCGGGTGGATTTTGCGGACTTGCCGGGACCTGCGGGGCTGCAGTAAGTGCGGGCATTTTTCTTTCGATCGCGCTGAAAACCAACCCTCTTTCAGAGAAAAACTGGGCGCTTGGAAACCTTCTGACGGGTGAATGCCTGATAAAGATCGGTTCGATCGGCGGACCACGCTGCTGTAAACGCGATACGTATATCGCCATGCAGACCGCGGTGGAGTTTGTCGCAAAGCATCTCGGCATCAATATGACCATGCCTGAGAAGATCGTCTGCGAGTATTCCGGACGAAATCAGGAATGCCTTCTGGACGAATGCCCGTTTCACCCGATGAACACGTAAGGAACTGAAGAAAATGGCACAGAAAACGAACGGCGGACTCGGATTTTTCAGCAAATATCTTACCCTCTGGGTTATAATATGCATGATCATCGGCGTTTTGATCAGCAGATTCCTGCCGTTCGTTCCGGAGTTTCTGGGAACGTTCGAGTATGCCAGCGTCTCTATCCCGATCGCCGTTTTGATCTGGGTCATGATCTACCCGATGATGCTGAAGGTGGATTTCAAGAGCGTGAAATACGTCGGAAAAAATCCGAAAGGACTCGTTCTGACCTGGGTCGTGAACTGGCTGATCAAACCGTTCACGATGTTTGCGATCGCCTGGTTCTTTTTCTATTTCGTGTTCAGCGCCCTCATTCCTCCTGAACTCGCCCAGGATTATCTGATCGGCGCCGTGCTTTTAGGCGCAGCTCCGTGTACCGCAATGGTGTTTGTATGGAGTTATCTGACGAAAGGAAACGCCGCCTACACGGTCGTTCAGGTCGCGACCAATGATCTGATCATTCTTGTCGCGTTCGTGCCGATCGTCGCATTCCTGCTCGGGATCGGCGGGATCAGCATCCCGTGGGCAACCCTGTTTCTTTCGGTGGTTCTGTTCGTCGTGATCCCGCTTGCCGGCGGTGTGGCCACCCGGGTGTATCTCATCAGGAAAAAAGGGGAGGAGTATTTCACGAATACATTCGTCCCGAAGTTCGACAACATCACCATCATCGGTCTGCTGCTTACCCTCGTGATCATTTTTTCCTTCCAGGGAAGTGTGATTCTGGCAAATCCGCTGCACATTCTTCTGATCGCCGTACCGCTGATCATTCAGACGATCCTGATCTTCTGTATTGCATACGGCGCGGGATGGTTCCTGAAACTCCCTCACAGTATTGCAGCCCCGGCGGGCATGATCGGCGCTTCGAACTTCTTCGAATTATCCGTCGCCGTTTCCATTGCGTTGTATGGGACCGGAAGTCCGGTCGCTCTCGCGACGATCGTCGGAGTGCTCGTCGAAGTGCCGGTGATGCTCATGCTCGTTAAATTTGCGAACGCGACGCGAACCAAATTTCCCGGGAATACGCCGGGTGATTCTTCATGACGATTACATTAGTTACCTGTTCGGGTATTTCGAATACCGGAAAACTGACCACCCAGGCGGCCCTGGCTCTTCTGCAGAGAAGACCGGGAGGGTATATCTGGGTGCGCGCAGAGCAGGGCGCCGATAGGATTGCCGACGAAATCGAAGATGTGGACGAGGTGATCGTGCTTGACGGCTGCACTGATTGCTGTGCAAAGAAGAAGCTTGCCGAGGCAGGATTCGCCCCCGATCACCATCTGATCGCAACGGAGATAGGGATCACCAAAAATGGCATGGCGGACGTACAGTTTGCCGAGATCGAGAAGGTCGTGAACACGGTCCAGCAGATAAAACGCTGACCAAACCCGGAAATACACAATACTGAGAATTTCTAACAACCTTTTTTTTTTCGACAGAAAGTACTTTCTTTTCGTACGTTGAGTAGTATGTATGGGGACTTTCAGCAGCTTTGGTCTCAACCAGGCCTATCACGAACGTTATGAAAAACTTGGCGACCGTCTCTCCGACGTTGGAAAAACACTTGATTGGGATGTGTTTCGCCCTCTTCTTGAATCCATGTATGCAAATAAATCCGGCAAGGGCGGTCATCCCAATGTCGATGTCATACTTATGTTCAAGATTCAGCTTCTGGAAGTCTGGTATAATCTGTCTGATCTCGCCGTTGAACGTGAAATTTATGATCGTCTTTCTTTTTGGCATTTCCTTGGGTGTCCTGACAAAATACCCGACAATTCAACGATCTGGTTATTTCGGGAGCGTATGTCCGAATCAGGCGTTGATACATTAGTTTGGGAAGAATTCCAGCGACAATTAGAATCAAAAGGGTTGATAATCGAGAAAGGAATGATCCAGGATGCAACGTTTGTGTATGCTGAACCCGGTCATTGTAAGAAAGACACGCCGCGAGGAGAGCAGGCAAAAACACGACGGGATAAAGATGGAAAAATCATGTCCAAGAACGGCAAAATGCACTATGGCTATAAACTTCATACCATCATGGATACGACGCACGATCTTATTCGACGCATTGAAACCACCACGGCAAATGTTCATGATAGTCAGGTGGATCTGTCAGAAAAAGGAGAAGTGGTCTATCGGGATCGGGGATATCAGGGAGCGAAATGCAAGGGATATAGTGCGACAATGAAACGGGGAGCGAGGGGACATCCCATTAGCATACGAGATAAACTCAGAAATATGCGAATAAGCAGGAAGAGATCAAAGGGGGAAAGACCCTATGCAGTGATCAAAAATATCTTTCATGCAGGGTTGGTGAAGGTAACAACGCTGCAAAGAGTACGAGTGAAAAATATGCTGGCTGCATTTTGTTATAATATCTATCAGGTGAAAACGATTCAAAACAGAGTGTAAATAAAAAAAACGTCAAGGAATAATGGGTATTTTTTCTTTTTTTTGGGGGGGATGAGGGTGTAGGGATGTAGCCAATCTTCATTAAATCATGATTCGCGTTAAAAAATGGGTTGATAGATATTCTCATACTATTTTTTCCCGTCTCAACCCCCTATTTTGTGAATTTCATAGGTCGTGCCGCCTCGGCTTAAAACCGGATGCATGAAATCAAAACACGGACCAAAAGTTAGTCAACCCGCAAATTCCATTATCCTAAAGCGATAATATATACGCAGCGAGTTGAAAATGTCGGATTATCGAGTGACGCTGGAGGCAGGATGGACGGTTAAGGATGTTGAGTCCGTTCAGGATGCCATTGGAATAGCCGTGAGTGAAGCAGGAAAACGCCTGCACCCGTCAGCAAAGTTTGTTGACGTGGACGTGATGAATATGCCCTGTCCATACTGTGGAAAAGATATCAATACCGCTCTGGTGATCGCGAGAACGGGCCTGGTCGGCCTTCTTCTTTCCATGAAGGTCTTCAAAGCCGAAAACCCCGAACACGCAGTACACATTGCCAAATCGGTGATAGGCAGAGCACTTCGTGACGTGTCTCTTTCGACCTATTCCGTAGAACTGATCGAAGGTGATGACGTTGCCGAGTGAAACGATCTCGGTTTCCGGTCATCTCTGCGTAGATTACATCATCACCGTAGACGAGTATCCGCCGATCGGCGAATCAAGGAGAGTCTCGGAACGCAGGATATACTTCGGCGGGGGGGCGGCAAACATCGCCGCCGGCATCGCCAGACTCGGCGGTCAGGCCGAACTCATCTGTGCGGTCGGGTGCGACTTCCCGGGCAGCGAATACGAAAAATATCTGAAAGATCTCGGCGTGAAAACGACACTCTTCAGAAGTGAGAAGAACAGTTCGACCGCATTTATGGTGAACAATGCCGCCGGAGACCAGGTGACCTACTTCGAGTGGGGAGCAGGAGAAGCCTTCGCCAGGTCAGTTCCGCCGAAACGCGAGTTTGTCCATATGGCAACGGGCGACGCCGCCTTCAATATCAATCTCGCCAGGCAGGCGGAGTTTGCCTCCCTTGATCCGGGCCAGGACGTAAAATACTATACCGCCGACGACCTCACGACCCTTCTTGGGGAGATCGATATGCTCATCTGCAATAATTATGAGATAGATATCATAAAAAAGACCCTTTCCTGCAGCGAAAAAGATATTCTCGACTCGGTGCCGTTTACCATCATCACCCATGGAAAAGCAGGCAGCAGTCTCTACTTCGATGGAAAAACCGAGCAGATCCCTGCGGTATCGGTCGAAGCAAAGGATCCGACCGGCGCAGGAGATGCATACCGGGCAGGGTTTTTCACCGCATGGAAAAGAGGATATGACCCGGTCACCTGCGCGAAGATCGGCGCAGTTACCTCGTCGTTTGTCGTGGAGATGATTGGGACGCAGACCAACCTTCCCGACTGGGAACGTATGGCAGGGCGCTACAAATCCGTATTTGGAAAACTGGAGCAGTAATGAGCTGGGCAGCACTCACTTCAGGAGGTAAGGACTCGATCCTTGCCGTACAAAAAGCGATCGACGCCGGCATGCAGGTCACGCATCTGGTCACGGTCGTGCCGGAAAATACCGAGTCGTATATGTTCCACTCGGCAAATCTTAAGGCAGTCCCCGTAATGGCTGACCGCTGCGGGGCCGAATATGTGGAAATACGATCGAAAGGCGTGAAGGAACAGGAGGTCGAGGACCTTGAAATGGGTCTTTCTAACCTCGGTGTCGAGGGGATCATCGTCGGGGCGATCGAGTCCGAGTATCAGCGGTCGAGAGTCGCCGCGGTCTGTGACCGGCTTGGTCTGAAGCTTTTTGCTCCGCTCTGGAAATTGGACCCTCTCACCCTTATGCACGAAGTGGCTTCCCGTCTTGACGCCGTGATCGTTGTCTGCGCCGCAGACGGACTCGGCGATAACGTTCTCGGGAAAACGATCGATGAAAAACTGATCGACGTACTGCTTTCGGTTCACAAATCCAGACGGATCCATATCGCCGGAGAGGGCGGGGAGTATGAATCGCTCGTACTGAATGCACCCTGTTTTTCAGAACCTATACACTGTTCCGAAATGAAGTTCAGCTATGAAGGCCTTCGCGGCGAAGTCATGATCGAGAGGTTCTGGTAACATGAAACGCGAAGTAAAAACCGAGTCATTGACCAAATATCTCTTCGACGCTCCGAAATGGGGAGTATCGCTGGTCTTGATAATCCTGCTCGGCCTGGCAGCCGACGGGGTAGCGTTCCTCTTTACCGGCAAGATCTGGTGGATCGGATTTGCCTTCTCGATCCCCGGCGTCGCTGCGCTGATCCTCACCAAACCCTTCGTAAGCGCGACCGCCCGGCAGGAATTTACCTGGAACCGGTCGGGCCTGCTTGCACTCGCGTCTGAAGTATTCATGCTTCTGTGGATGATCACCGCCCTTTTCCTTGGCATAGGATTTGCCTATGTTTTCGGCGTGGGATTCATCCTCGCGATCCGATTGGTGGTTCTCGCCGCCGTCGCCGATTACCGGTTCGGGCGGATGTATGCGCCTGCCGCCATCCAGACCTTCGCGGGAGCGATCGTCGGTGTCTGGTACTTCGGTCCGGGATTCATCATTCCGGTCGTCGTTTCGATTGTGGTATTCTCAGTAGGAGTCATTGTATTTTTACTGCTGTTCGATCTGCCGATGAAACGGACGAGCGGGGTCGGTGCGATGCATTTCGTCAATGCGTTTCTTGCCCATCTGACGAACGGATCCAACGATCTCGAGGAGTATTTCCATCACATCAGCGAGTATGTCTCGGTCCCCGAAACGACGTTCTTCTTCAAACGTGCCGGCAAACCCGATATCTGGTTCGTCATCCCGAACCTGCACCCGGGTCCGATGGCTGAGATCGGCGGCAGTAATTTCCCGAAGATCCTTCACGACGTTTTTGCCGACGAGGCGGTCGTTATCGTATCCCACGGATGCGCAAGTCATGATCTGAACCTGATCTCCAACCGTGAAACAAAGAGCATCACAAAAGCGATCCGCGAAAGTCTGGATTCAGTCGAGTACACGGGACTTGCAAGCCGCCCGGTGCGAACGAGTTTCGGCACGGTCTCGATCCTCTCCCAGAGATTCGGCGACTCTCTTCTGATGATCACGACACGGTCTCCCGAGATGACGGAGGACATGGACTACTCAATCGGCCGGATCGTCATGGGAGAGAGTAAAGGGAGATACGAAAATATCGGATTCGTTGATGCCCACAACTGTATGACGTCGGTCACCAACATCATCTACCCCTCGACCAAAACCGGAAACGAGTTCATCTCCGGAGCAGACGAGGCGATGAACGGCATGCTCGATGCCGAGATGCTGCCGTTCTCCGTTGGAGCGGCACAGGTCATCCCGCCCTTTGGACGGGGCGAAGGATTCGCCGACATGGGGATCCTCGCGATGGTGACCGACGTCGCCGGAATAAAAACGGCGTATGTCCTGTTTGACGGAAACAATGTGCAGATGGGTGTTCGAGAGACCCTGCAAAACGCGGTCCTGGGACTTGGCCTTGACGAGGTCGAGATCCTAACCACCGATTCGCATGTGGTGAACTCGGTCTCAGGCAGAAACCCGATCGGCGATGCGGTCTCGCCGAGCGAGATCATCCCGTATGTCTCGGAAGCGGTTTTAAAAGCGGTCGAAGATCTCTCGCCTGCGTCGGGAGGAGCAGCCACCAACATGTGCGAGGAGGTCGAGGTGTTCGGTCCATCAAGGATCGTTCAGCTGACTTCGACCGTGAACGCTATCGTAACAAACCTGCTCCCTCTTGCAACACTTCTGCTGACCACGGCATTTCTGCTGATCATGGTCGTCTGCATGATCGTGCTGTAAACAAAAAAATTATTTTTTAACCTGTTCGACATCGATCGCACAGGAACTCCTTCTGATCCGCGGCATCGACGCAAGTTTATTTTCATATTTATCGCAGGTGAATCCTGATTTCGGCATTGGATCGGGCAGAACGATACCTAGTTTGCAGGTGATACGGTAGTTGTAAAAATCCCGCTCTTTGTCGTAGGTATATTCATGAGAATCCATATGCAGACAGGTTAAACAAGGAACAACCATATGATTAAAGATACATTCACCCCCATACATTAACCTGCCGAAAATGTCCCCCATCGATCTTGCCGACATTCCCCATTCGCCGGGCTGCTACTTGTACAAAAACAGCGAAGGGACGATTATCTACGTCGGAAAAGCAAAAGATCTGCGAAAACGCGTCTCTTCCTATTTTCAGAAAAAGGATCACGATCCAAAAACGCAAAAACTGGTGGCGGCGATCAGATCAGTCGAGTACATCATCACCGCGACCGATGAAGAGGCATATCTTCTGGAAAATACGCTCATCAAACATCACCAGCCAAAGTACAACATCGACCTCAAGGATGCAAAATCCTATGCATACATCGAACTCACGAAAGAGCCGTATCCGCGTATCACCATCGCGAGAAACACCCGCGGGAACGGGCAGTTTTTCGGGCCGTTCGTCTCGGCAAAGGAGCGGGACTATGTGCTCTCGGTCGTGAAAAAAACCTTCAGACTCAGGTCCTGTAAAAATATGCCGAAGAACAGACCCTGCCTTCGCTATCATATAGGCAACTGCACAGGGCCCTGCGGAGGGCATGTCTCCTTCGAGGAGTATGCAAAACAGTGCAGCTATGCCGCGGATGTCCTGAAAGGCAGCACAAAGGAGATCAAAACCAAACTCGAAGAGGAGATGGCAGAGTATTCGAAGGATATGGAGTTCGAAGCTGCCCTTCTCTGCCGGGATATGATCACGGCGGTCGAGAATCTTTCCTCCCGCCAGTATGTCGCGAGAAAAACCGATCATGACGAGGATGTGATTGCCTACCGCGTGGCTGACGGAACGGTGTATCTGATGGTCTTCCATGTCTACAAAGGAACGCTCGGCGGCAGGGACGAGTTCATTTTCGATGCCTCCGACGGATTTTTCGAGGAGTTCGTTGCGAGATACTACACAGAAAATCCGGCTCCAAAGGAGATAATCGTCGAGGAGGAGCTGGACGAAGCGCTCGCTGCGTATCTTGGAAATGTTGCGGGACATGTGGTCAAAATCACCGTCCCGAAACAGGGAGCCAAGAAAAAACTGCTCGAACTTGCGGGAAAGAATATCGAGACGGTCCACTTCGGCGACGAAATAAAGGTCATGGAACTCCAGGCTGCCCTTCATCTCAAGACACCGCCGAATGTCATCGAGTGTTTCGATATCTCCCACCTTTCAGGAACCGATACGGTCGCCTCCATGGTCCAGTTTCGAGCCGGCAGGCCGGATAAGAGAAACTACCGGCGGTTCAAAATCAAAACGGTCGAGGGGATCGACGACTTCGCTTCGATGGCAGAAGTCGTCCGCCGCAGATACAGCCGCCTGATCGAAGAGGAAAAACCTCTTCCCGATCTGATCGTGATCGACGGAGGGAAAGGGCAGCTCTCGTCAGCCAAACGGATCCTGGATGAGCTCGATGCCGATATCCCCCTCATCTCCCTCGCGAAAGCGGAAGAAGAAGTATTCGTATCAGGCGTGCCGTTCCCGCTGCCGTTTGGAAAAAAGACGAAGGCAAACATGTACCTCCAGGAGATACGGGACGAGGCACACAGATTTGCAATTACATATAACAGGCTGCTTCGGAAAAAGCGGCTGGTAAAATAATATTCACGCTTTTTTTCCCCAGGTCAGCAGGACACCGTCGTCGATTGGTTCAACATTTTTGAGCGTGAGACGGGGGAACTCGTCGGGATTCGTGAAACCCTGTCCGTCGGCAAGTGTCGGAGCATCTTTTCCGCCAATGATCAGCGCTCCGATATATATGCGTATTTCGTCAAAGAGACCGCTGCTCATAAACGACCATAACAGGGTAGCTCCTCCTTCGACCATCAGCTGTTTGACCCCGAGTTTTGCGAGCTCGTCCAACACGATCTTCAGATCGACCGAATCCGCACCTGCCGGGATCACGGTCGCTTTTTCTCTCAAGGAGTCGCATTTTTCCTTTGGGGCCTTTTCAGAAACGAAAACGACCACACGGCCCAGTCCTTTTTTGAACATATCGCCGTCTGCAGGCATTCTGGCCATACTGTCGATCACGACCCGCATCGGATGGGGATCCTTGCCGTTCGCTTTGCGCACGCCGGCATGCTCCTCGCTTTTGAGACGAAGAGACGGATCGTCGGAGAGGACGGTTCCTATACCCACCATTATCGCGTCCGAATCGGCACGAAGACGGTCCACCCGCAAAAAATCGTCGTGACCTGATATTTTGGTCTGTTTCCTTTCCCGGGTGGCGAGTTTTCCGTCAGCACTCATGGCTGCGTTGATTATCACATACGGACGCATACAGTTACCTTAGAGACACGCAGACGTAGACGGATCATTGAAAAGAGAATAGATCGTAACGTCTTAAATCTTTTTATAAACGTTTACACCAACACGGACGTCGGGGTGTTTGCGGTCAATGGGTTTGTTTCCCATGCTGGACCCAATGATAATGGTCTTGCCTGAGGATGAGGGGCCTACTTCCTGGGAAAGATCGACCGTAATTGTAAGAATATCTCCATCAACTGACGTTTTCACATTTTTCATATCTGATAATGTGCATGATGAAGAGATAAATGTTGTGGGATTTTTATCGGAAATTTGGTTTTTTTGGACCGTGTGTACTGAGTGGGAAGGGGATGCGGACGATAAAACCCATAAATATAATGATGCGAAAACACCAATGAGTATAACCATGCCGAACTTAACCGTCGCCGTTCTGGCTCCTAACGGATATGCCCGCGATCTCGGGAAAAAAGGAACCAGTACCGATATCACCTTCTACAATCTGAAAAAAGGTCACGATACCGTAACATTCCTGGAGCCGACCAGATATCCGGACAGACTCGCTCCGCTGTTCTATGTTGTTTCAATGGCCCACGAGGCGATCGTCGTTGTCTCGGAGATCACCCCGATGCTTGCCGAGTGGATCCTGATGCTGGACTGCGCCGGGGTCAAAAACGGAACGATCGTTCTCAAAAATTATATCCAGCCCAATCAGATTGCTCCATTGACCAAGGGAACGGTGCTTGAAGCCTATAAGATCATGGAAGAGGATTTCATCGGACTTTCAGCCGAACTTCTTGAACGTGCGGCAAACCAGCCCGACATCGAGCCGAAGGAAGGGGCAGTCGGATCGGTCCCGATCGATCACCACTTCAATGTACGGGGTATTGGAACAGTCATCCTTGGATGCGTTGCGGACGGATGGATCAAAAAACACGATAAGATGCGGGTCGAACCGCTCGGAAAAACCGCACAGATCAGATCGGTCCAGAAGCATGACGACGACTTCGCCTGGGCGTATGCAGGCGACCGTGTCGGCTGTGCCCTGAAAGACATTGATGCCGAGGAACTTGACAGAGGCTTCGTTCTCACGACCGACCCGAAAGTGACCCACACGACGACGGTCACCGGCGATGCCCGTCTGGTGAAGTACTGGCCGTCAGAGATCAAAGAGCAGATGGTCGTGTCCGTTGGACACTGGATGCAGTTCTTATCTGCACGGATCACGAAGGTGGACAACGGATCGGACTGGCATGTTCCGAAGCTGACTCTCGAGATGGAGACGCCGCTTGTCTACAAACCCGGCGACACCGCGGTGATCCATTATCTGGACGGGGGCAAACTCCGGATCGTCGGGACGATCAGACTTCCCTGATTATTTTCTGCATATTTTTTTTGAAAAAAAATTACTTTTTGTAAAAGCCGTTTTTGGGGAGACTTTTAGAGAAGCACCGCACGGATACGATCCTCAAGCTTCCTTTTCAGATCCTTTTCATCCTGCCATAAAATAAGGTTGTCGCGTTCCATATCGAAGTAGAGCTGGTTTACCCGTTTCCCGTCTTTTTCCTCTTCAAACCATGCCTTTCTGCAGGTTTTAATTACTTCACGCCCGAGTCCTTTGGCATATCCGGCTTTATAATAGACGCCGAGATCATTATTGGTAAAGTCTGCGATAACAAACCGGCTGGTTTTAATGCCGGCAATGATTTTATCCGCAATATTCTCATCGTTTTCAGGTGTATCGACGATCGAGATGGAAAGACCGAACACATCGCACGCGGCCCTGACCCCTTGTTCGTACACCGACCCATGATCAGCGGAGCACTGCATGGCGACAAACACGATAGTGGACCTGGAATTGCCCGAAAGAAGAGATTCAGCGTATTTCATCCCCTCGATGGTGATAAAATATCCACAGTCGTATTCGCCGAAACGGGCCTGACGTTCCCGGAGATAGCCGATATCGTTCAGTGTGGAAACCATGAGGTTGAACTCGGCAGCATCTTCTGCATAGCATACTGCCGGAGGGTATTTTGCCAGTTTCGAGATATGGTTCTTGAATCCCGATCCGAGATCGTAAATCGACAAAACAAGTTTATCCAGTTTCTGCAGGGGAGTTTTTGGGATACGCGAATCGGATAGTATGATGGGAAGAGTAGCTGCGTTGATCCGTATCGAATGCGATCTCCCGCGGGTTTCAAACAGATACCCGGCAAGAATCACCTTGTGCTTCTGGGCCAGAGGTATATCCTCTTCTGCAAGTTCATAGGCAAAACAGAAATCGCATTTGTATGTGGGAACATTACTCCCGGCTCTTGAATGTATATAACAATGTTGTCCACATATAGGGCATTTCCCTTCTTCCATACTATTCTCCATTATATTACCGAAACGCCAGTTTCCAATAATATTTCATCCGAAGATATGGGAAATTCATACTAATATACCCGTTGAATTTGCTCCGATAGGAAAACGGTTGCCTTATACGGTCCGTTTTCCGTATAATTCCAGATGAAAACAGCTGATTCGACTGATGTTTGGGTAGGTTTGATTCATTTTCCGGCAAGAATCGGATATGCCGATACCTTTGTCAGAATGTTAAATACACGTGAAATTGAAGCATTTCTTCCCCGACCACGCATGCAGTCTTCGTATCGCACGGAACTATTCGATTCCGGCTGATGCCTCGATCAAAAAAAGCAGGGAGGGATCCCAAAAAGAATCCGTCTTTAATGTCTGAAGTGCCGGGTTCCGGTGAACACCATCGCGATACCCAGCTCATCGGCCTTTGCGAGCACTTCATTGTCACGAATCGAGCCGCCCGGCTGGATAAGCGCCGTCGCTCCTGCAGCGGCCGCCACTTCCAGCGTGTCTGAAAACGGCAGGAACGCATCGGACCCGATCACGGTTCCTTCCATCGTTCTGCCGAACTCCGCAGCCTTCTGGATCCCGATCTTCGCCGAGTCCACGCGGTTCATCTGACCGACGCCGATTCCGACCGTCTCGGTTTTGTTCGCGTAGATGATGGCATTGCTTTTCGCATACTCAACCACCTTCCAGGCAAGTTTGAGTGCCTCGACCTCGTCCGGGGTCGGAGCACGCTTGGAAACGACCTTCCAGTCCTCGGTGTATGCCGGGGTCCTCTGGACAAGAATGCCGCCGTCGATCGTGCGGATCTCATCAGCAGGCTCTGCAGGCGGGAGAATTAAGAGACGCATGTTCTCCTTCTTCTTCATCATCTCGCGTGCCTCGTCGCTGAACGACGGAGCGATCAGGACCTCAACGAAGGTCGAGCAGATCTCCTTCGCGATATCGGTATCAACGTGCGTGCTCATCGCAACGACCGAACCGTAAGCCGAGACCGGGTCGACATCCCGTGCCTTGATATACGATTCAAGCTGGTTTTTCCCAAGAGCAACACCGCACGGATTATTGTGCTTTACGATCACCGTCGCAAATCCGGGTAGTTCTCTGCAGAGACTGACCGCTGCGTGGACATCGAGATAATTGTTGTAGGACATCTCTTTGCCCTGCAGAGCGACCTGACCGGCGATGCCGGAGGTACCGTAGACGGCGGCCTTCTGATGCGGGTTTTCTCCGTATCTGAGTTTTCTGCCGTTGCCAAACTGGACTGTGTACACATCAGGGAACTCCTTGTCGATCCCGTTGAGATAATTGGAGATCGCAGCGTCGTATCCCGCCGTACGGGTGAATGCTTTGGTCGCAAGACGGAGTTTCTGCTCCGGGGTAAACCCGCCGGTTTTGATCGCTTCGATCGCCATCGGATAATCCGACGGATCGGTTAAAACGGCAACATCCTTGTAGTTTTTGGATGCTGCACGGATCATTGCGGGGCCGCCGATGTCGATGAACTCGATGAGTTCTTCGAGCGGGAGATTCTTTTTCGACATCTCCTCGAACGGATACAGATTGACACAGAGAATGTCGATTCTCTCGATGCCGTGTTTCATCATAACATCGTCATCGGTGCCTCTGCGGCCGAGAAGACCGCCGTGGACTTTCGGGTGGAGGGTCTTTACGCGACCGTCCATCATCTCGGGAAAACCGGTGTAGTCTGAAACGTCTTTTGCAGGAATGCCGGCTTCACGCAGAGCCTTGGCAGTCCCTCCGGAACTTAGGATCCCAATGTTGTTTGCAGTCAGGACGCGGGCGAGATCAAGGATCCCGGTCTTATCCCAGACTGAGAGCAGTGCAAGAGTCATTATCTATTACTATAGACGCGCGGGTTAATTAAGGGTGGCACTTTCTGTTTTGATCAGGGTGATGAAAGGCAAAAAAAGAGGGGTGAGACGGAGATGCTCCTTTGCAAAGAGCACCGATCCGGGGGTGTTTACATATATATTGTAGTGGGAGATAATCGTCAGTGAGGAGGGGATTTCCTCACTTGGTCGCAAACCTTTGGTTTGCTCAGCTTAGGTCGTCTGCTTCGCATCCGACCCGCAGTCGCAAATCAAAGATTTGCTCCCCGTTTCGGATGGAGTGATGGTTCCCATCACTCCATCCTCACTTATTTAAAAATCCCGCGCTTTTTGCTGCGGCTTTCCTTCTCGTCATCCTTCGAGGAAGAAGAGCCGGCGTTTCCTTCGGCCTTGAGCAGCTTTTGATACAGCTCTTTTTCAGCCGAGGAGAGCTTCTTTGGGGTCGCGATCACGATTCGAACCAGCAGATTTCCGTAGTTGCCGCGTCTTCGAACACCTTCGCCGGCGATTCTAAGACGGGTTCCGTAGGAGATTCCTGCCGGGATCTTGAGCATGACCTTCTTTCTGTCGATCGTCTCGATCTCCACCTCGCAGCCGAGAGCCGCCTGTGCCGGCGAGATCTCATACTGCGTGATCAGATTGTCATCCTCGCGGTCGAACTTCGGATTTGCCACGACATAGACTTCGATATACAGATCGCCGTTTCTCGCTCCGTAATCTCCTGCCTCGCCGTATCCTTCCATGCGAAGACGCATGCCGCTGTCCATGCCTGCCGGAACATTGACCGTGACCTTTCTGCGGATCTTGGTCCTTCCTGTTCCCCCGCAGGTCTTACACGGCGACTCGGGGATCTTTCCTCTTCCGCCGCAGTTTGGACACGGGGACTGGGTGACCATCTGGCCGAAGATCGAGTTCTTCACCTGTTTGATCTGACCCGTTCCGCCGCATTTGCTGCAGGTCGTGGTCTTCTTCGTTGAACTGCCTGTCCCGTCACAGTCCGGACAGCTCTCCGTATGCATCACCTCGATCTCCTTCTGCGTCCCAAACACCGCCTCTTCCAGCGTGATCTGGATCCGCATCAAAAGATCGTCGCCCTCTCTTGGTCCGCTCTGTCTGCGTCCTCCTCCGCCGAAGAAATCGAAGATATCTCCAAATCCTGAGAAGTCCGCATTGAATCCTGCACCTCCTGCACCGGAATAGTTGCCCTTCGATGCATTCGTGAAATTATCATGTCCGAGCTGATCATACTGCCGGCGTTTGCTCTCGTCAGAAAGAACATCATACGCCTCGTTGATCGACTTGAACTTCTCCTCAGCCCCGGGCTCCTTACAGACGTCCGGGTGATACTTCTTGGCGAGGTTTCGGTAAGCTTTTTTAATGTCTGTCTCCGTAGCGTTACGGGGCAAACCCAAGACATCATAGTACGATTCCGAACCCATTTTTTCCATTCCCGAAAAAAGGAGGTTTAGTCCTTCTTGACTTCGTAGTCTGCGTCTACGACATTGTCGTCGGTTTTGCAGGAGTCACAGTTGCCTTCACATCCGGAACCGGCCGCTTTGCCTGCCGCCTGCTGTTCTTCCTGGATCTTCTGGTACATCTTCGAGGTCGCCGCGAAGACGACTTCCTGAAGGGCGTCCATCTTCTCTTTGATCTCTTCAGAAGCTGCATCCTCTTTTGCAAGGACTTCTTTGAGAGCTGCAGCGCCGGAGGAGATCTTTTCCTTGTCTTCGGCGTCGATCTTGTCGGCGGTCTCTTTGTCGTTCACGAGTTTTTCCGCTGCGTAGACGGCGTTGTCGGCGTTGTTTCTGAGTTCGATCTCTTCGCGGCGCTTCTTGTCCTCTTCCTCGAACTGTTTTGCGTCCTTGACCATCTTTTCGATCTCGTCGTCTTTGAGATCTTTTCTGCCGGTGATGGTCATCGACTGTTCATGGCCGGTCCCAAGATCCTTTGCGGAGACGTGAACGATACCATTTGCATCGATATCGAAGGTGACCTCGATCTGCGGCATGCCGCGGGGTGCTGACGGGATGCCGGTGAGCTGGAATCTGCCGAGGCTGAAGTTATCGCGGGCGAACTGACGCTCTCCCTGGACAACATGGATCTCTACAGAGGTCTGGTTGTCTGCCGCGGTCGAGAAGATCTGACTCTTTCTGGTCGGGATGGTGGTGTTTCTCTCGATGAGTTTGGTGGCGATGCCGCCGAGGGTCTCGATACCAAGCGTCAGCGGGGTGACATCAAGCAGGACAACGTCCTTTGCTTCGCCGGTGAGAACTGCTCCCTGAACTGCTGCGCCGAGTGCGACACACTCGTCAGGGTTCAGGGTCTTGTCGGGCTCTTTACCGAGGAGGTTTCGAATCGTCTCAATGACGACCGGAACACGGGTCGATCCGCCGACAAGGAGGACGTGGTTGATATCGGAGGCGTTAAGGCCTGCATCCTTTAATGCCTGCTTGACGGGTTCGACGGTCTTCTGGACGAGGTCACCGATGAGCTGCTCGAACTTTGCACGGGTCAGGTCGACATCCAGGTGTTTTGGTCCGTCGGAGGTCGCGGTGATGTACGGGAGGTTGATGTTTGCCTTCTGGAGGGAGGAAAGTTCGATCTTTGCCTTCTCTGCAGCATCCTTCAGTCTCTGGTGGGCGACCGGGTCCTTTCTCAGGTCGACGCCTTCCTTCTTCTTGAACTCGTCGGCGAGGAAGTCAACGACGCGTGCGTCGAAGTCGTCTCCGCCGAGACGGTTGTTTCCTGCGGTCGATTTGACTTCGAAGAGTCCGTCGTCAAGAGTGAGGATGGAGACATCGAATGTTCCTCCGCCGAGATCGTAGACAAGGACGGTGACTTCGTTTTCTTTGTCGAGTCCGTATGCAAGGGCAGAGGCCGTCGGTTCGTTGATGATACGAAGGACCTCAAGTCCGGCGATCTTGCCTGCATCCTTGGTTGCCTGACGCTGGGCGTCGTTGAAGTAGGCAGGGACCGTGATGACGGCTTTGTCGACTTTCTCGCCGAGGTATGCCTCTGCATCCATCTTGAGTTTCTGCAGGATCATTGCAGAGATCTCCTGCGGAGAGTATTTCTTACCGTCGATCTCGGTCGGGTGGTCGGTACCCATGTACCGTTTGATCGAGCTTACGGTTCTCGTGGGGTTGATGATCGCCTGACGTTTTGCAACGTTGCCGACGAGTCTTTCGCCTTCTTTGGAAAATCCTACGACGGACGGGGTTGTTCTGAATCCTTCTGCGTTTGCGATAACAATCGGGCTTCCGCCTTCCATAATAGCAAGGCAGGAGTTGGTAGTTCCAAGATCAATTCCAATTACTTTGTTTGATGCCATTTTTAGTACCTGTATTATTCTTCTTTTTTCTTTGCTACGGCCACTTTTGCGTGACGAAGTACTTTGTCGCGGATCGTGTAACCAGGAACGGCGATGTCGAGGATCGCACCCTCTGGAGCGTCTGCGGGGATGCAGGCTACGGCTTCATGGAGGGCGGGGTCGAATGAGGCTCCCGTGATGTTCATTGGTTCAATGCCGTTTCTCGAGAGAATGGAGAGAAACAGTTTGTGGATCTGCTCTAGCCCGTCACGAAGATTATCGTCGTCGCTTTTGAGAGCACGTTCGAAGTTGTCGAGGATGTCGAGGATGTCAAGCGCAAACTTTTCATTTGCATACCTGACGGCACTTTCCTGATCGCGTTTGGCACGCTTTTTGTAGTTTTCGAATTCGGCTGCGAGACGAAGATGTTTGTCATTGAGTTCATCGTATTTTTTTGTGAGTTCGTCAACAACAGTGGTTTCAGGAACGGGATTTTCATCCGGGTTAGTGGTTTCTGCCTTTGAAGACGCAGTTTTTCTGACCTCCGCAGGCTCGGTGTGTTTGTCCATGGCTTTTCCTGTTTCGCTTGTTGCACATATTTGTTGTATTGCAGTTCTATATATTGTTTCCTATTGCAGACCACTAAATGCTGATGTTGCTGAATGACGGATTTTTTGGGGCTGATGTCACCCTGTCAGAAGAAAAGTATCAGAAAATCCCACATTTTTTCTGATATGCGCCGGTGAAGGATCGGGCGGTGTCTTTTTATCCTGACAGGTGTCCTGTTTTTGGAGGGAGCAGACTGGAGGGTTTGTATCCGGATGGACAGCAAAAAAGCGCGGAGAGCCCCAGGCGGGATCCGGTAAAAAAAAGATTTTGGGCCGGCAGATCACTCGAAGAGGTTTGCAAGGTACTTGGATGCCCAGAAGTACAAAAACGGCAGGACGAAGATCAGAACGATCCAGCCGATGATCGGGATCAGCATGCAGATGAAGACGATCACGCTGAAAATGATCCAGAGGAGGATGAGTGAAACGATGTATTTGAGCAAGCCGGCTTTGCCGATCATGCGTACCAGTTCGCCGATCCGGAATGCTGCCCAGAATCCTTTGCGGGCAAAGTTGACGACTGCCGGTGTGGCGAGCAGGGAGAACAGGAACGCCACAACGAAACTGAGGATGATCAGACCGAACATGACGGCAAAGCCCGCTGCTTCGGATATTCCCGGAACGGAGTGGTCTCCCGGGGTCACGGTGACGGAGCCGACGGTGAACATGCCGACTGAGACAAAGATGATCAGGATGATCGGCACGATCATGTAGATAAGGCCGATGATGAGGGCGAGAAGCCCGTCGACAAAGGACTTTCCCAGATTCTCGAGATCAGGTTCCTCGCCGCGCAGAATTTTGACATACACCCCGTAGACGATCCAGTCGACGATCGGGACGAGGTTCAGGATCGAAAGGATGAGCCAGGTGACCGGGCTGCCGGCGAGTTTATCTTTGGCAAACCCGAAGGATGCGGTTAAGTTTTCTCCAATTCCTATTGACATATGATTTTCCTCTCAATGAATGAGACAGATAGTTGAAGGATGCAGAGATATATAAAACGATTCGCTTAAAGGAGGGGGAGGGGTTTGCACACAGGAAGGAATAGGAGTTATGCGGGGTGATACTATTGAAAGATCTGATGTACGGGCTGAATTTAATTTGATAGGAGTTATGCGATGTGGGGGTGGCCCCAATTTGGAAAGGAGGTTGTTGGGTGTGGAAGCATGAGAAAAAACTGCGAACCGCAAATCAGAGATTTGCTCTCCGCTTCGGGTCTTCGACCCTCGCTTGTTCGCAAAGCTTCGCTTTTATATCGTGTGAGGTAATTTTGACCCGGCTCCCGTTCTTCCCCCGGTTTTTTCCAGGATCCGGGGGAGAACTGGCAGGAAGTTACCGGGTTGGATCTTTATATTCCTTCAGCAGAGCTTTCTCATACTCTCTTGTCTTTTTTGTGGGAACATAGTTCAGCACCTTTGTCCGTTTGAGCAGTTCTTCGGTGATCGCGGTGTCGTCGGTAAGATGTAATTTTTTCACCTCGGCAATGATCCAGTCCAGTTTGTCGATTCCGGTTGCTTTGCCGTCTACGAGGATCTGCCGGACGTGGATCTTGTCCGGGGGGATACCGCCGCAGATGGTGCAGTAATATCCGTCGTTATCATTCCCGCCCATCTGAAGTTACCCCCGGATCATGGTCAGTGTCATTTTGAATTTTGTTATGGCGCTGAGCGCATGGGGGGCGTTTGCCGGGAATATGATCGTGTCGCCCGTTTTCATCTGGAGAGTGTTGCCGGCGATCCATACCTCACATTCGCCGTCGATGATCGTGACCACGGCGTCATATGGGGCGGTGTGTTCGGAGAGTCCTTCGTCTTCATCAAACGAAAAGACGGTGATGCTCCCGGATTTATTGCTGACGATCATCCGGCTCGAAACCGCCCCATCCTGATAGGAGACCAGTTCTTTGAGGTCGAGGACTTTCCCCAATAATTCTTCCCGCTTTTTGACGGGTTTGTTTGTCATTTCAAGATCAAAATCTGCCATTGTTCCTTCCTGTTTTCTGCAGTATCATATCTGTTTTTCTGTTTCGTCATCATTTCACCGGCAGTACGCCGGTAAAGCGCCGTCGTGTGATTTTTCCAGGCAGATCTCTGCCGGGGATCATAGTATCTTTGGAGCGGGATGAGATAAATCTGAGGTACGGGGACCATCAGCCGGCTGTGTGCCGACTTTTCCGATTTTTTTTAATAAGAGGTACGCGGTGCGATCTCAGACGAACTAAACCGACTGGCCGATCAACAGGGTGTACGTCGGTTTCGTGTACAGTATTTGTGCAGACACAAGAGAAAAGCCGGGAGTGTCCTTCATGAATCGAATCAGGGATAACACCGCGTAAGTCCTATAGTAAAAAAGAAATGTGAGTTTTGTTCTTACTCAAACAGGTTAGCCCAGAACTTTGCTGCCCAGACGATAAGGAACGGGTAGATGATCAGCATGATGAGCCAGCCGATGAAGGGGATCATGCCGAGAAGGCCGATGATGCCGAAGATGATCGCAAGTAAGATGATTGAGATGATGTACTTGAGCCAGCCGGCTTTGCCGATCATGCCGAAGATCTCACCGAACTTGAATGCTGCGCCGAATCCTTTGCGGGCAAAGTTGATCATCGCAGGGATCATCAGGAGAGCAAAGAGAATAAAGAGAATCAAACAAATAATTCCACCGATTCCAGCTGCAGCCAGGCCTGCGAAGGGATCTGCCATCATGGATCCCATAGAAGCTGCAAATACAATAGAGGTGACAATCAGCGGGATAAGCATGTAAATGATTGCGATGATTAAGGCAAGCAGACCGTCAACAAATGATTTGCCGATGTGTTCAACTTTCGGGTCTTCTCCGCGGTAGACCTTCAGATAAGTTCCCATTGCGATGAAGTTGACGATCGGGATAATGGTCAGGATGATCAGAAGGATCCAGTTGACAATACTCCCAACGAGTTTATCTTTTGCAAAACCAAAAGAGCCGGTTAAATTTTCTCCAATTCCAATTGACATAATAATACCATCTCCTTTTTTTGAGATAGTTTATAGAAGAACTTTCTAGTATATAAAATACACGCCGACTTCCATCAGATATCTTAGTATAAACGGGTTTTTTTGCACGGATGGGTGAAAATTGTCTGGGAACACGATCCAAAGACAGGGAATGATCATCCTCCCGCATGAAAGTCTTTCCGGCAGCAGATACCTCGCGGCAAAAAATATGCCCGGCCTTGCCCACGCAAAAATCGGCTCCGCCCAGTCGCAAACCTTCGGTTTGCTCTCCGACTCGGGCCTACGGCCCTCGCTTGTTTACAAACCCGCCGCCGCGTAAAGAGATCTGCTCTGCTAGGGACCGGAACATGAACGAAAACCGAACGAATCACCCGTTCACGACGCAGAATATAAATCGCAGGCATCCTTATTAATATAGATACAGGCATCATCCACGACGTATGAGTCTGTACAAAATCATGTATGGAGATAATGTGATAATTTATCATGAGAAATAAGAGCAAACTCAGAGGTGCAGCGTGAAAAGCATTTTTCCTGCTATACTCGCTGGCATTGCAGCATTCATCATCTATCTGATACTTTCTGCAGGCTCGGCTCTGCCAAACGACGGGATCCTTCTCTGGTCATCTGCAGAACTCATCATTGGACTAATTCTTTCGATTATAACCGGGTTGATATGTCGGAAAATCTGGGTTGGAAAAAGCTACAGAATGGCAAACCCACTTCGCTGGCTCCTTCTTATCGTCTATATCATTCCGTTTCTAATCGAACTTATTATTGCAAATCTGACCGTTGCCTGGAAAGTCATCACCGGCAGAAACATCAGACCAGGGATCGTCAAACTCACACCAGGTATGAAAACCGACGCAGGCGCCCTGCTTCTTTCCGCATCCATCACCTATCAGCCGGGAACGGCCAGTGTGGACGTGGATGAAGAGAGCCGCGAACTCTACGTTCACTGTCTCGATATCGGCAGCGACCCGGCCGCGGTCAGGCAGCCAGGAAATATTTTTTCCAGGATCGATCTCGTGAAATGGATCCGGAGGATCACAGAATGAACGACATATTCATGATCGCGGCGATCATCTTCGTCCTGCTCATCTTCGCGTGCGGGGTCCGTATCTGGCGCGGCCCGACGAACGCAGACCGTATGCTCGCTCTTGATGTGATCAACATCCTCGTTGTCATCATCATGATCACCCTCTCGCTCTGGTTCAAACAGCCGATCTTCGTCGACGTCGCGATCGTCTATGCTCTTCTCTCCTTTGTCGGAACACTCTACGTCGCAAAACTCATCATGGGGGATCTGGAATGATCGACATAATCGTAACCGTCTGCGTGCTGATCTCACTCATATTCAGCATCCTCGGGGTGATCGGTCTTTTCCGGTTCCCTGACTTCTACACCCGCATCCATGCCGCCGGACTTGTCGGCAGCTTCGGCATCCTCTTCATGGGAGCCGCCGTCCTCATCTATGCCGCCGGTCTGTTCCTCTCCGGCGAAGGAGCCTGGCTCAACTTCGGGGCGCACATCCTTATTGCCCTCGTCGTCACGGTGATAACGGGGACCACCTCCACCCATGCGATCGCCCGCAGTGCGTATCGTTCCGGAAACAGACCGGACGCGAAATCAGACGCGCTGAAGGATGATATAGAATCCATGAAACGCAGGGAGGAAAAGAAGCGATGATCGAACTCTTCCCTGAAAGCTATGTGGTTTTGCATCTCCTGTTCCTTGCAGCGATCGTTCTTTGCGCAGTAACGGTCTTTTTCTTAAAAGACCTCATCGCCGCTGCGATCGCCTGTGCCGCATTCAGTTTCCTGCTCGCACTCGAGTTCTTCATTCTGCAGGCTCCTGACGTGGCCATCGCCGAAGCAAGTATCGGCGCCGGTATCTCGACGGCCATCATGATGATCGCCATCCGCGGGACAAAACGCAAGGAAGGTGATGACGAATGAAAGAGACAGGATCCATATTCCATCCGAGATTCATGATTGTTCTGGTCGTTCTTGCAACGCTCATCCTTCTTGTTCCGGCCGTCGGTCTGAACTTCGGTGATCCGATCACCTCATCGACCGACCAGTACTACATCGACCACTCGCAGGTCGAGACCGGTGCGAACAACGTCGTCGCCTCGATCGTCTTCGACTACCGTGGTTTCGACACGCTCGGCGAAGCGACCGTTCTCTTCATCGCGGTCCTCGGGGTCGCTATGGTCTTCAGGAGGCTGTACAAATGACGCTCGGTCTTATCGGACGAAACGCCGGCAGACTCCTCGTTCCGCTGATCTTCATCTTCGGCTTTTACATCGTGGTCCACGGACATATCACGCCTGGCGGCGGATTCCAGGGAGGTGCGGTCATCGCGACCGGCGTTGCTCTGCTCCTCGTCAGTTACTACTACCGTGACTGTCTGGAGAGGTTCATCCCGATCACGAACTTCAAACTCGTCGAATCCGCAGGTCTGATGCTCTACATCTGTACTGCGCTCGCCGGAATCGTCGTCGGCTCCGGACTCCTCTTCAACTGGCTCAACGCCTCAGGAGGACTCTTCGGCCATCCGGTCGCCTACGGAGTAAACCCGGGCGATCTCTTCACCGCCGGAACCATCCCGATCCTGAACTTTGCGATCGGTATCGAGGTTTTCGGCGCACTCTCGGTCGTGACGCTCATCATGTTCGCAGGCCTCCAAGAGAAAACACAGCAGGAGGAAGACGCGGAAGCTGCAGAATCGGCCGCCCCGCTCGTCAGTAAGAGGAAAAAAGGAAAAGGAGGGAGAAAATGATTGCAAATCTGCCGTTCATCGCGGTGGCATTACTGATAGGCATCTCGCTTGCCATCATTCTTCTCAAGAAGAATATGATAAAAATGGTGATGGGCCTCTCGATCCTCGAGGGAGCGGTCAACCTGTTCCTCGTCGCTCTCGGATACCGGGAAAACGGGATCGCCCCGATCTTCACCAGTGCCCCCGAAGGCGCCGAGATGGTTCTCCCGACGGTCCAGGCGCTCACACTCACGAACATCGTTATCGGTGTCGCAACGACCGCCCTTATGCTCGCATTGGTGATGGTCATCTATAAGAAATACGGCACGGTCAATTCGAATAAGATACGGAGGCTCAAGGAATGAACATGCTTCTTGACAATATGCCGGCACTGCTGATCGCAGTTCCGCTGTTCTTCGCCTTCCTCATCCCGATCATCGGGAAGTTCGCGCCGAAGATCCATGATGTCTGGATCATTCTTGCCTCGTTCGTGTCAAGTCTTACCGCCGTTATTACGGCGGTCACCGTCTTCACGAAAGGAACGATCGTATATGTCTTCGGAGCGGCAGCAGGCTCACCTGCGGCGCCGATCGATTCGGGCGGGATCCCATTTAGGATCATCTTCACGATCGACGGATTTTGCGCATTCATGCTGCTTTCCGCGGCGATCGTTTCGTTCGCGGTCGTTTTGTATCTCGTCTCCTCACAAAAGGAGCGGAGCGGAAAATCCGAGCTCTATGCTCTCTATCTCCTGCTGACCGCCGGCATCTTCGGCATGGTCTCGACCGGGGATCTGTTCAACTTCTTCGTGTTCTTGGAGATCAACTCCCTCGCCGGCGCTGCGCTCGTCTCCTACCACAGGAAAGGAGGCATAGCCGCCGAAGGAGCGCTCAAATATCTGATCGTCAACACCGTCGGCGGTCTTATGGTCCTGTTCGGGATCGGTCTGCTGTATGCCCAGTACAACTCCCTGAACATGGCGTTCATCGCGTCGCAGATGAGCTTCACGACGGTAAACATCGTCGCCCTCGTCCTCTTCATCACGGCGCTCGCCATGAAAGCAGGCTCAGTGCCTTTCCACTTTGCGACGCCGGACGCCTACTCGGTCGCCCCCTCGGGGATCACCGCGGCGATGATCGTGGCGAGCCAGGCAGGTCTGTACGGACTCTTCCGGATCGTTTTCACGCTCTACGGCGATATCTTCAACACCGTTACAATCGGCTGGGTCGTCATCATCCTTGGTGTTTTGTCGATGGTCATCGGCGTTACGATGGCCATCCCCCAGAAGGATGTCAAACGCCTGCTCGCCTACCATGCCGTTTCCCAGACCGGATACATGCTTCTCGGCGTGGGCGTGGCCTTGGCCGTTTTGGGCGATCCGCTCGCAATGGCAGCTTTTGGTCAGACGGCCATGGAAGGAGGTCTCTTCCATATCATCAACCACGCGATGTACAAGGGTCTTTTGTTCCTCGCGGTCGGCGCAGTGATTTACCGGACAGGCGTCTGGAGTCTGAACAAGATGGGAGGTCTCGGCCACAACATGAAATGGACGATGATCTTCTTCCTGATCGGAGCATTGGCGATCGCCGGAATCCCGCCGTTCAACGGGTTTGCATCAAAACTGATGATCTACGAATCGGTCTTCGCGTTCAACCCGGCCCTTTCGATCATTGCAATGGTCGTCTCGATTCTGACGCTCGCATCCTTCATGAAAGTGTTCCACTCGATGTTCATGGGACCGCAGCTCCCCGAGTATGCGGAAGTGAAGGAAGTCCCGAAACTCATGATCGCAGGTATGGTCATTCTGACGATCTTCGTCATCGGATTCGGTCTCGTGCCGGATCTTGTGGTGAACAATCTCATTACTCCGGCGGCCGATGCCCTTATTAATAATGGTGCATATATCACCGCGGTCCTTGGAGGCGGATTATGATCGGCGATCTTATCACAGGATACGGATTCTGGAATCCGCTCATCTGGGTCGTCGTCATGGCCACGGGACTTCTCTTCGCCTGGCTGATCTGGCGCTGCGGTGAGTCCGACTACGACAAAGGGACCGAACAGACGAAACCCTACCTCTCCGGAAACGACGAGCCCGAAAAAGGCGCAGTCCACATCAGAGGCGGGAACATGTACTGGGGATTCACCCAGGCCCTCAAAGGTTACTACGACAAACTCGTTCCGCTCCATTCCGGTGTGGTGAACGACTATCTCGCATGGTTCCTGATAGGAGTCATCGTGATCTTCGTGGTGGTGATCGTCTTATGAAACTCACACCATCCTTAAACAGATCCCTCTGGGTCTTCCACTTCAATGCGGGTTCGTGTAACGGCTGCGACATCGAGATCGTGGCTACCCTCACCCCAAGGTATGACCCGGAACGCTTCGGCGTGAAACTCGTGGGGTCTCCCCGCCATGCTGACGTTTTACTCGTAACGGGACCCGTCACGAATCAGATGGCCGACAGACTTCGCCGGGTCTATGCCCAGATGGCCGGACCCAAAGTGGTTATGGTCGTTGGAACATGCGGCCAGTCAGGCGGCGTGTTCTCGACATCATACAATCTGGCAGGTCCTATCGATCAGATCATCCCGGTGGACGTATATGTCCCGGGATGTGCGCCGAGACCAGAGGCAATTATAAACGGCGTGGTTACGGCGATCGCGAAGCTCGAACGACTCGAAGGAGGAAAATAATGGACGAAATATATACCCCTGCGGAAGTAGTGGAGAAACTCAAAGCCGCACTCGGCGATTCTATTCTGGACTCCGCCATCAGGGTCAGAGCCGAAGGCGTGAAGAAACGGGAAAACAGCAATATCTGGATCACGATCAAAAGAGAAGCGATCCATCAGGCAGTTGAGGAGCTGATGAAGATCAGATATCCGCACCTGTCCTGCATCTCAGGATACGACAAAGGAGCAAAGGATCCAAATCTTCGCGTCCAGTACATCTTCTCGCTCTACGGCGGGATCGAAAAAACCGAGTGTATGGTCATCATTTCTTTTGATCTCCCGAAAGCCGATCCGCATATCCCGACGATCACCGATCTGATGGAGGGGGCGGCCTTCACCGAACAGGAGAAGCGGGAGTACCTCGGCATCATCGTCGACGGACTGCCGGAAGCAAAACACAAATTCTTCCTGCCGCAGGACTTCCCAAAAGATGTCTATCCGCTGAGAAAAGACGAGAAGAGGATCCCCGACTCGATGATCAAGGATCTCTGGGCATGCGGAAGACCGGAAAACCGGCCGCCGGCACCTCTGGAGGATGAGTAAATGGCCGGAAAAGCACCCTACATCGTCCCTGTCGGTCCGATCCACCCGGCGTTAAAAGAGCCGGTCCACATCGAACTGACCGTGGTCGGGGAAGAGGTCATCTCGGCCGACTTCACGCCGGGCCAGACCCACCGCGGCATCGAATGGATGGGTCTTTCAAGAAACCCTGTCCAGATCGTGCATCTCACGGACCGGATCTGCGGTATCTGCGGCGTGACCCACTCGCTTTCATTTGCAAGAGCGGTCGAACAGATCGCCGACATCACCGTCCCCGAACGGGGCGATTACGTCAGAACGATCATCGCCGAGTTCGAGCGTATCCAGTCCCACCTGCTTTGGGCAGGAGTCGCCGCTCACGAGCTTGGATTCGACACGCTGTTCTATCTTGCGTGGAGGGTCCGCGAAGAGGCGATGGACGCGATTGAAGTGATCACCGGAAACCGGGTCAACTACGACATCATCCAGATCGGCGGAACCCGCCGGGACATCACCGAGGATCAGCATGCAAAGATCCGCAAATGTCTGAACACCTACAAGGACCTGTTTGCAAAACTCAAAAAACTCTTCCTCGAAGACGCGGTGATCAAATCCCGCTGTGTCGGCACAGGCCTTCTCTCATTTGAGACCGCGATGGCGTATTCCGCCGTCGGCCCTACCTCGCGGGCATCCGGCGTGACCGCCGATCTCCGTGTGGATTATCCCTACTGTGCCTACGGGGATCTGGACATCAAGCCGGTCATCCCGACCATCTACGGAAGCGACGTGAACGGCGATACGTATGATCGGATCGTGGTCCGCATCTTCGAGATCGCCCAGTCGATAGAGATCATCGAGACATGCCTCGACAACATGCCGCAAGGTCCCGTCATCTGGGAAGAGAAGGTCGCAAAGATCCTCTCGGCCTGCAAGAAGGCATCGGGCGAAGCAGTCGGACGGCACGAAGCCCCGAGAGGGGAAGCGGTCCATTATGTCGTGATGGACGGAGCGGAAGCTCCAATTGCCTGGAAGGTGAAAGCCTCCTCATACAGTAATCTGCATGTCTGGCCGATCATTCTGAAAGGCGCCCAGCTTGCCGACATCCCGGTCATCGTGGCCTCGGTCGATCCGTGCCTCTCCTGCACGGACCGGGTCGCCGTCACCGATAACGGATCCACGAAGATCTTCACGAAAGAGCAGCTCGCAAAGATGTCCTACGAGAAGTCCCGGAGGATGATGCAATGAACATCATCCTCTCAGCCGTCGGAGGAACGGTCGTCCTCGCGATACTCGCGATATTCGTCGGCCTGTTCCTCGCCGGAATCGACCGGCGGATCGTCGCCCACATGCAGGCACGCATGGGCCCGCCCCTTTCCCAGCCGTTCACCGATGTGAAAAAACTGTTCGCGAAACAGAGCATCGTGCCGGCAAACGCGATCCCCTGGCTCTTCAATCTGATGCCGGTCGTCGCCCTCGCCTCCTCGATCGCGGTGCTTCTCTACCTGCCGTTTGGAAGCCTTGCCCCGATCCTCGGCGATGCCGGCGACATGATCCTTGTCCTCTATCTCCTGATCGTTCCATCTCTTGCCCTCGTCATCGGCGGATTTGCCTCGGGCTCTCCATATGCAACGGTCGGCGCCCAGCGTGAAATGGTCTCGATGATCGCCTACGAACTGCCGCTCGCGGTATCAGTGATCATTATTGCCTGGAGACTGATGGTCGCGAATGTCGCAAACCCGTTCTCCTTTACGACGCTGATGGAAACATCAGTCTGGGACGTGGTCGGACCTCTTGGGATCGTCGGTCTGCTGATCCTTCTGATCCTCTTTGCCTGGATCACGCCCGGAGAGCTCTCGAAGGTCCCGTTCGATACCCCCGAAGCCGAAACGGAACTTGCTGGAGGTATTCTGGTCGAGTACTCGGGCAGAAACCTCGGCGTCTTCTCCCTTGCACAGGCCGTGAAAACGGTCGCGATGATCGCGTTCGGCGTTATCATCCTGCTGCCCTGGAATCTTTCGCCGGTCTTCGGCCTCACGGGGGCCGGAGCCGCGGCGGTCGATCTGGTCTTTTTCTTCGTGAAAGTGGTCATCGTCTCGATCTTTTCGGTGACGGTGGTCAGGACGATGATGGCAAGGTTCCGTATCACGCAGGTCGTGAAGGTTTACTGGTTCATCTTCGGGGGCCTTGGGATCGCGGCGATCATTCTTCTGATGCTGGATGCTTTCCTGATGGGAGGTCTCTGAGATGTTTCCAATGCTTAAAGAGATCCTTGTCCAGTCGGTGAAAAAGCCGGTCACAAATCTCTTCCCGGCAGCACGCCTCCCAAAAACCATCACCGGATTTTTAGGGAAGGTCGGCGAAGGAAAAGCCGAACTGATCCCCCCGGTGGAGACGCCGGCCGCGATGCGGGGAAAACTGCTCTATGACCGAAACCTCTGCAACGGGTGCGGCCTGTGTATGAAGGTCTGTCCTGCCCATGCGATCGAACAGGTCGTGTATCCGGTCCCTCCCGCAAAGGATGCCGAGGACAAGCCGCGTGCCCAGAAGAGAGTGAGAATTTATGTCGGAAACTGTATTTTCTGCGGGCAGTGTATCGATATCTGCCCGAAGGGAGCGATCTCCCAGTCGCCGGATTTCCTGCTGGCAACGGAAGACCGGTTCGCCGAAAGCCAGATCATAGAGTGAGAAGTTTGCAGATTGATCTCAGACCCTGGGAGGAGCGGGACGCTCCTTCCCTTGCTTTTTTTGCCAACGAACCTCTGCTGGCGCGTAATTTGCGGGCAGGGTTTCCTTCTCCGTATGGCCTCGACGATGCGAAAGCGTTCATCGCGTTTTGCCATCAGCAGGATCCGGCGGAAAATCTCTGCCTTGCGATAACCGATGACGATTTTGCGATCGGCAGCATCGGCGTGTTCTGCCGGGGGAATGGCCTGGCGGAGCTTGGATACTGGCTCGGCAAACCCTACTGGGGCAAAGGGATCATGACGAAGATGGTGATAGAGATTTGCGATATGGCGTTTCGCAGGTTTGCAATCGACGAGATCTTCGCCGAGCCGTATGAGTGGAACGCGGCATCGCAAAGGGTGCTCGAAAAGGCGGGCTTTGTGTATGTTGGGGCTAAGGAAAAATCCCGGGTGTATACACTCGGGCGTGGACGCGGGTAAATTTCGGGATAGGGTTCTGTAATTATTTTTTTTGCGTTGGCTTTTTTGGTGTGGTTCAAATGGATGATCAGGGAACCATATGTAACCTGACTTTGACAGTTAGTGGAAATGCCACATAATGAATGCCCCTAAGCATTTTTCAAAAGCCGTGAAAAACTCTCTCGCGAGTCACTTACTTTTCAGAATAAATCTTCAATGAATAACATATTTTTCTAATTATGGGGTGCGGGAGGGCGACTTCGGCGCGGAGCCCGACGCGGTGGAGATATCATATTTTCGAGACCCATATACGATTCCAGGTAGTTCATCAGGAGTGAAGCACACCTCCAGTCCCTTCCTTTCTGACTATTCAACGACAGATTCGCTAAGCAGGACGTTAACGCGAGCCTTGAACATAAGATATTTCCACCGCGGGACGCTCCGCGCCGAAGTCGCGTCCCCGCACCCCTTAATCAGAAAAAAGGAAAGAGATTTAGGGGAGCATATTTGCCAACTGTCAAATTCTGGATGTAATGGAATATTAGTCATTCACAAAAAAATCTGAAAATAATGCCCGCTATTTCTAGGAAAAAATGATATTGTTAGTAT
>DAHC01000001.1:26519-41452 GCA_002498375.1 Methanocorpusculum sp. UBA424 | reverse complement strand
AAGCTGGTGCAGCAAAAATGGCATTTGCAATGCATATCAACATGGAGCGATGTACTGGTTGTAACAACTGTGTCGATATGCATTGCAAATGCCATTTTTGCTGCACCAGCTTTCGATAGAGTATATCGACCATTAATATACGGGAGTATTCTTATTTATAGATTGGCGATTAGTATTAATACCAACATTTTCAATTTTAGAAATTGAAATTACAGTATAAAATACAACCGATGTAATTAATATAGAAGAAAATAATAGTGCAACCATTAACCATACAAAATAACTTATAATTAATACATATTACGTTAATTTAAAATATAACAAAAATAAATTTTTGAACATATAATTATAATATATAAATACTATTCAAAGATATTATATATCAATATCACTATACAACTTAGGAGAGAGTTCACCACCAATCCAAACTCTTCGAATTCCAAAGATACGATTGTAACCATGCCCGGTAGTTTTCAAATGCCATTGCCTACCAGCCTAATCGATCGCGAATGAATTCTACTGAAAATTCTGGGGATAAACCCAACCACCCCCATAATTAAACACGCATTGTGTTTTACCCCATTTCAGAAAACGCATCTGGTGTGACACAATGGTAAAAACACCTTTTTTTCAAAGATGATTCGCACAAATCAAAATTGATTATGCAATACGCAGATACATTTTGAGAGGAAACATCCGTGTTTTCCCGCTGCAGTTTTTGCAGGAGATCAGCAGATCTTTTTTCTCCCATTCTCGAATATACACACAAATAAAACACATTTAACATTTTGATGCAGTAACTATACACCAACCTTGTTCGAGAGACGTTCAGAAAAGAGAAGTCTGCCCGTCGCGTAACCGAATCTGACGGGCATTCGTCACGATATCGCCGTCCCGCCATGTTCCAATCAAAAACGGTGATGAAGGATCATGGAGCGATCTGTTTTTCCGGACGATGTCTGAATCATAATTCGCATAACAGTAGACACATCCGTGTCCGCAGGTGTTGTAGGCCCCGATGTCGCAGTTCAGCAGACAGGAGCATGAACTTCGTGTGGATGTGCTGCCGGGATCGTGCCGAAGTTTTTGGCCGACGGCACGCTCCAGGACTTCGCGGGTGAGACAGCCGGAACAATCGACGCCGAAGGGTGCGAGTTCGACGCCTTCCGCACAGGATTTTATCGTTATTCCATACTCACGGCCGATTTCACAGAAGGCTTTTCCAAGAGCGAGGCGGTCCGTTTGTTCCACTTCTTTTCCGGCAGGGAAGTTCCGTCTGGTTTTTTCATAGAGGTCAAGAAAGCTGATGACGCAGACGTCGGTGTATCCGGCAAGTTCTGCGGCCATTTTTTCAAACGAAGCGATGTGATTCTCGAGAGAATATGTTTCTGTCAGAAAAATCGGGTCATACCGCCAGCCGATCCGGCTGAGTCCGACATGGTCTGAAAGATTCTGAAATGAGCTGATCACTCGTTCGACCGAAGGGACGTTTGGTTCGATCTCTTTTCCGTACGGGGTTATGGTGACATACCAGAACTGACCGAATCCGTCCAGTTCGTGGATTTTCGGAAGCATCGGCTCAGGATCTTTGGTGCAGAAGTTGATACAGTCCACAATGTCCGGATCGAGCAGATACTTCGTAACTTTACGAGGATAATACGGGTTTCGAACAAGAACATATCCTTCGCGGATCCGGTTGAAGAACCATTCGCTGAAAAAAGCGGGGATGTCTGTTCTGCTGCCGGTGTTGAGGATCATGGCGGGTTCACTTTGATAGATGTTCTTTTCGTGGGGATAAAAGGGATGCGGGAAAAGTGACGGCATCACGCAAGCGTACTTGTCAACTTGTCAGCTACTTGTCGATTCGTTTGACAACAAGAATAAGCCCAATTCTTCCTTTAAATCTAAAAATAACGTATATTATAATTATAATTATTTTATTTTATTATATTTTACTATTTTACCCAAAAGAGAGAGAAAGGCCCGCAGAGTCCCTCTGTCGAGATACCTGACCATCCGACCTCCCCTCTTTCGTCTCCTCTTTTCACATCTTCGTCAAGTTGGTAAAATAGTCAAATACCTAAATTAAACCTAAATTAGTACTCCGATTCCAAAAATAAGCCAGGAAACACTTGACGACCCATTTGACAACTACGGTCTCATTTCGGCAAGTCGGCACACCGCGTAAATCCTATTCAAAAACGAATGTAAAAAAATGTCCTGAAACTCTTTGGATTGATACGATCACATCAATACTAATTTCAGAAAAAGAAAAGAGCCTCAGGCGAGAGTTGAACTCGCGACCTCGTCCTTACCAAGGAAGCGTTTGACCCCAATTTGAAAAATGAGCCCGATACGGGTTTATCTGAAAAAGAAGATCCAAAAATTTTAACCCCCCCGCGGATTAAAGAGAAACCTATCATCCCGGGTTTAGATGGAGTGTCCTATCTGGATATGCCCCTAGCTAAAATCCCAGTTGAGGAACTAGAAGGCTATGGCCTTACCCTCCCCCCGGGCCGGCGCGATGTGGGTTTAGACTTTGTTATAGCCGGATATCCGGGTGTAGATATCCCGACATACTACAAAGATGAACGGGTTAGAAAGTCGTTCTTAGAGTATCTGGAAAAGAAAGGCATACACGGCGGGCGGAATGGTCGCCGGACTGCTTACGACCGTGAGCTTAAGAAGTTGGCCCCGGTCTATGCCCCGGATGATAGGGCAAACTATGACGAGATAAACAACGGGAATTATCCCTCCCAGATGGGACACAACGCTATGGGAAAATTTTTCCATTGGTGCGTGGATGTGTTAGGATTGGTCACTTTCAACGGATACCCTATATCAGAGTGGAACAAAAACGGTTATCCCTTCGGCGGGATCAAAGACCCGGAAACGGCAATGTCCGGCCGGTATTACGATCTTGATACATCAGGGGTTACGGCCGCCTTATACAAATTGCCTCTTGATACCCGGGTATTTTACATGCTTATGGCATACTCCGGTGCGCGTGCATCCCAGTTGTATAAGCTATTGGCCGGTACGGATGATAACGGTGATAGATACCCTAGAAAGGTAGCTATCCTCAAAGAGGACCCGGCCAAAGGTATTAAACAGACTGTGATCGGATTGGACGCTCGTAAAATGACGATCGGCAAAAAAGCCGCGTTCTTTTACATGTTCCCCCCAGAGTGTGAAGAGCTCGTCAGGAATTACACCCCGGTAACCCCCTATGATAGGATAATGAAGGATTTAAACGATTTAACAAAATTCGAACGCATCACCGACACGGGAGATAAAGAAGTTTGCGCCTGTAATGCAAACAGTATTAGGAAATGGGGGGCCGCGGTTCTACTACAGTATTCCGATTCATACGGCCAAAAATTACGGCCCGAGGATATTAATATCATTCAGGGAAGAGTCAGCGAAGAGGATGTGTTACTCTCAAATTACGCGCCTAAATTAGCTATGGGAGCGGCGGCATACTCCAAAGTAGTTGATGTTTTCCGGGCGGCCCTGCCTTTATCGTCATTGGACGCGCCGGATCCGAACGTGACCCCTAAGGGATCAAAGACTCCCAGCCCAAAAGAGGAGGACAAAGCGATAAATCCCCACGCGAACAATTCCCCGATAACTCCAGAAAAACGGGATCGAATCATCGAACTGTACAAGGCTAAAACGTCGGAACGTACGATAGTGAAAATCGTCGGCGTACAGAGAAACACGGTTTCGAACGTGCTTATTGCCGCGGGCCTAAAATCGGGATCCAAACGATGATCCCTTTATTTTTGCTCTATGGGCTTGCATATCGGGTTTTTGCGGTTGGTTCATCCCCACGTGTGTAGGGAACATGCGGAGACCAATAATCGCAGAGATAGTATGCACGGTTCATCCCCACGTGTGTAGGGAACATATTAATACATATGTCAACCGAAGTCATTTGCCCGGTTCATCCCCACGTGTGTAGGGAACATGAGTTGTGATAGTGCCAAATGGATCCCGTGGCCGGTTCATCCCCACGTGTGTAGGGAACATTTTTAGACCACTCCCCAGTTAGACCCATCTGACGGTTCATCCCCACGTGTGTAGGGAACATGACGGAACCAACTACGAAATCATAGGTAGTTACGGTTCATCCCCACGTGTGTAGGGAACATCTGACAACACCTTTAGTTACGCCGACCCATACCGGTTCATCCCCACGTGTGTAGGGAACATCGCCGCGAGTTTGCAGGTTATGTGTGATATGACGGTTCATCCCCACGTGTGTAGGGAACATGACCAGTGTATCGAGGTTGTTAGATTCGTATGCGGTTCATCCCCACGTGTGTAGGGAACATCATGGGACTGCGTTCGGTGTATTTGCTCCATCCGGTTCATCCCCACGTGTGTAGGGAACATACTAGCCGCGTTGCGGTTAGCTCGGGCATTTACGGTTCATCCCCACGTGTGTAGGGAACATGTCTTCTAAATCATAATCGGTAAATTCATCTTCGGTTCATCCCCACGTGTGTAGGGAACATGTCTGTTCCTGATAAATATTCTGGCGTTCCATCGGTTCATCCCCACGTGTGTAGGGAACATACGACAGACCCGGCAACAACCCCGCCAACGATCGGTTCATCCCCACGTGTGTAGGGAACATTATGACGGCGTGTATGTCAGCGATTTCAGATTCGGTTCATCCCCACGTGTGTAGGGAACATGAAACCGTGCGGAGGTGGCTGGATAAATACGACGGTTCATCCCCACGTGTGTAGGGAACATGAAATCAGTTCCAGATTCAAGATCAACAATGCCGGTTCATCCCCACGTGTGTAGGGAACATATACGACAGCCGCCATAAAACGCGCTGTAGTGCGGTTCATCCCCACGTGTGTAGGGAACATACTACATGCTACATGCTGTCACACAGCATACACGAACCTCGGAGATAATCTCACGGGTTTCCCTTGTATGCCATGTGGAGAAAAATTCTCACTCATGTATATCATTATTATTGCCCAGATAACTCATTAACGTAACGCCGTCAAAATCAACCGGCTTCCACGCAGACTTCCCACAGGTTCTCACACTATATCCCGCGTCATTTACATCCTTCCAGACCATAAGCACATTTCCCCTGCATTTTTTCAGTCCTTTCTCAATATTTTCCCAGATATACTCCCTCACCTTCACCGAATACATCCCCACATATACGCCTGAGCGGACTTCAACTAACCACAATGAAAGTCTCCCTCTGAGAGACGGGGGAACATCCTCTGTTATGACCACCATCAGATCTGGCACCGTTCACCCCCATCCAATGGCGGAATGACCGCATCATCCGGAACATCCGGGATATCACGCTCACCAGCCTGCAGCATATCATTAATCAGTGGGATTACCTTCTCCAGAAGATGGGTTTTTCGAAACATATCCCGACAGGCATATCTCACCTCACGCTCCGCATCAGCTGGGTGTTCTGCTGCAGTCTGAAAGGCTGCCGGAACCACCGTCTCAAACTTAAACAGATCCGCAATATCATACACAAAAGACAAAGGCTTCCCATAGTGAACAAATCCAATTGCTGGAGAATATCCCGCCGCAAGAATAGCCGCCTCACACACACCATACAGACAGGATGTTCCCGCACTTAGACACCTGTTTGGGACATCCGCAGACTTCCAACTCTTTGGATCATAATTTCTTCCTTTCCATGTAATTCCATACATCTCTGCATACCAGTAATATAATTTCTTTACCCTCGCCCCTTCATGTCCTTTCAGTTGTTCCAGAGAATACTCCTCAGGAATCACTTCCTGAAACCTGAATTCATACATTTTTCGGGCAACCTTCAAACGGGCGGCTGAATCAAGTGCAAGAGCTGCCTGAAACAATAACCGGTCTGACCGATAACCGCCGGGATGACCCACAGAATATAATCTGACCCCTCCCTCCCCGATCCAGACGAGAAGACAGCCAACTTGTGCCGCAAGTTTTACCGCTGCATGAGACACTCTGGTTCCCGGTTCCAGCATAATACAGGCAACTCCTCCCACAGGAATCTGGGTTCGAATACCATTGACATCTACAAGAACAAACGCCCCGTCGATAACATCAATCAGCCCGTACTCCAAAAATATCATAGAACTCCTCTCCTTCATTGTCAAAGGAAGGGGAATATGGGGTAAAGCCATTGACTCACCCCTGCATACGCTTTACTAGCATTAATCCGCAACCGAATCCTTTCGCAGGACCGATTCCTGAATACAATATCTCCAAAAATTTCTCGGAATCAGTCACTTCCAGAACCCCTGTCAGATCCATCGTTGCGATTACCGCCTCCTTCTTTTTACCGGATTCAGTAGGTTTTGCAAACACCCGGCGTTCATACTGCTCAACAACTAAACTTGAAACATGAACTGAAAATCCGTGTTTTTCCGAACGGGAAACAAGCCACTGTGTCCCCGCCTCGGACATCGC
Organism: Methanocorpusculum sp. UBA424; assembly: GCA_002498375.1. Classification (GTDB taxonomy): domain Archaea; phylum Halobacteriota; class Methanomicrobia; order Methanomicrobiales; family Methanocorpusculaceae; genus Methanocorpusculum. The sequence continues at coordinate 34,990 of DAHC01000001.1, read as the reverse complement.
AGCCTCATAGGAAAATGGCTTACCATCCTCACGGCACTTCGTCTTATAATCCATCACCACATCATGCCGCTTATGCACAGATTTCCCCGTTTTCTCATTCGTAAAACTCCGTGTAATAACAGGATTCACCCGGACCGAAAACCCGAGAATATCACCCTTGGAAAGAACAGGTGCATACTCCTTTGAATCAACGATCCACACTCCCCTCTGACTAACCGGCTTCGTCTTTGAAACGATATATACAACCGGCTCACCGTTTTTAGAATCATAGCGATAGAGAAAATCACGCTCCTTATCAGGATCTCCTATGAAAAATCCCCACACTGCCTGATGAATAGCATATGAGCTTTCAAACAGGTCAAGCATCTCCGGATTACTCCAGACATCCTGACGCGGAACTGCACGTGAAAGAAACATTAGACACCCTCTCTGCAGAATGCCGTCCGCTTCACACGACGGGGGCCAAACTGCCAAATCGTTCTCGACTTGGGCTCATCACGGAAAACCTCCTCGGTAAAAGAGGCGAGCTTCCACTCCCCTTCAAACAAAAACTGTCCGCTCCGGTCCTCTTCCTTAAACGTGCGGGGATACACAAACAGCCTCCCCTCACTCGAATATTTCGCAGAATCGCCGTAAAACGAAGCCTTACAAACAGCCTGCATAGGATCCCCGGCTGACACGATCTGCGGCTGCATCGGACGTGACAAGACGCATGACTTCCGCCCGAGATACGGAACAAACACCGGCTCACACAGAGCGTCACATATATGCGACAAATCAAACGGCACGGAAGCAGAGTTCTTCACCCACACTACCGCAGTATAAATTACATCACAGATATAATCCCGATACGTCAGAGTGGTCTCCATATCTTTCACTGGAATCGATAGTTCACGCTGACGATTCATCATATACCCCGATCCGTACTCCTTTTCTTTATTCTGTGGTGCTGACTGAACGGTATGGAAATCCCTGATTCGGGTACCCCTTCCCTCCAAAGCAACCGCAAAGCCGTAGGAATCCGCCATCCGCGAAAGTAGCTCTGCCTCATCACGCCTTACGCCAAGAGCAGCGCCAAGCAGACCGAGAAGAGCAGACTTTGTTGGGTGAGTCAGAATTGGACGCACCTCTCCAACTGCCACATCACCCCACGCTGCAAGAGGACCATACAGACGGAGCACTAAAAACTCTGTCTCCTGCATAAAACTCAGCTCACAGACCCCAGAACATCAGCAAGAGAACCTTTTCCCTCTTGAACACTCATCTCGGAAACAACATCCGCACACTTACCGTATGCACGCTCAATATTATCCCGCTCCGTCTTCAGCCGGGAAATACCTTCAGCAACAAAATTTTCTGTCTTCAGCGGAGACATGAACGCGGCCGCAAGAGATCTTGGCTGCTGATTCCCCTGCTCAACCATAAGATATGAAGCGTACACGCGGGAAGCAAATGTACTCTGCTTTCCCTTCGGACCGATCTTTGCCACACATTCAATAAGGGAACCAATTGCCTTATTCGCAAGTTCGGCATTCCCCCCGAGATTCTCAATCAGAAGTTCACGGTTCACACAGACATACGTGTAAAAAACACCCGCACCATATTCAGATACGCCAAGATGGCCTGCACCGGCAATCTCCTCCGATTTATTGAGATCATCGACCGCTGTGAAATAATCATCCTCAACAACAACCGGATGGATCGTGATAGGGTGAGCAACCTGAGCAGCTGCTTCAACAGAATTCTTTGAAGAATCAGCAATCATACGACCAAATAATGCAATATCCACATCAGTCACAGGATTACAGAGAAGGGGCTTAATGGGTTCCTTTTCTGCCGGAGCACGACCTTCCTTTGCAATCTCTGCGAGATACACATCGATCGTCAAAATCTCATCATGGCTCACATGAACCAATTGTTCCGACTTCAGACCATCGGTAGTTTTCACCTTTGCAAATACATTTGCAATCAGGTTTGCCCATTTAATAGCAGTTTTCTCATCCATTGGAGGATTTACCGGATTGGAAACCCCGTTAAATGTATCAGAAAGAGTACAGCCGGAAACCAGAGCTCTTTTGACCAGTTCTCCAAGAAGTTTCGTCCGATAACCCACGTGACCTGACAACGCATCAGAGAAATACTCACTCTCTCTCCACGCACGCTTAATGCTCTGCGACGAGATACGAAGACGCTGTTTTCCTCCCATTACTGCGGTTTTTGGTCTTCCCATGTCATCGCGGTTTAAGTTGCTTGGGGGATACGATACAAGTGCATGAATCTGCACAAATCTTCCAGAATTGTTGTTTGTCATGTTAATATTCTCCATTACTCTTTTTTCTCATTTTTTGCATGCCGATAATAATCCAGAGCCCAGTGCTCTTTCACATAACTACCGTGATTCCACTTCATGATACTCTTGGCGAGGTCTGCGGGATTTCCCGTTCTTTTCGTAAACTGAAGAGCTCGAATAAGCTGCACACCAAGTTCGTCCCACTCTGTTGTTTCAAGCAGACGACGGAATCGTACCGGCTGAAATTGTGGTTCATTTGTCGCAAGCTGCTCAGCAAAGGATCGAGTATCTTCCACACTAATCCAGGAAAGAACCCGCGCGACTGTTGCAAGTGATTGAAGCTGCATAGGATCCTCGCGATTTGCATTCGTCTTTTCAAGAAGCAGATGATACGCAGAAATGAACATTACATCCGAAGTCGAATGACAACGGCGGAGTTCTGCACGCTCCCCATTATAAGGGTCATATCCATTATCCGGATGAATAGTATGCCACCACGACATAACACCATCCAGCAGATTTTTTTGATTATCAGTCATTTGTTCACCTTCGGTTTTTTGATCTTTTCAGGAGCTGGAAGTCCAAGAGATTTACAGACTTTTGCACTATTTGTACTAAGGTAGCCCCTCAGAGCAAGTTCTGCCTTTGCAGAAAGACTGGGATCCGCTTCTCCATACATTGGAAAACTCACCCGCTCTTTAAACAAAGAGAGACTTACACTCCGTACGTCAGACAGCCAGGTTTTTTTCACTTCATCTGTCATCGGATGTAGTTCATCCGACCGTAAAGAATCAGCGGGAATCGAGATTGTCAACTTTTCCAGAGCCGAATAGAATGCTGACTCCGTTTGATGCCAGAAAGAAACCCGCACCTCAGAAAAATCCCCCTTCATATTCCGTGTATCCCGTGAGTATCCATCCTTGATTCTAGAGATAAGAATGAACAGAATCTCTGATGCTGTAGATACGAGTTGAGCAGCCTCTCTGAGAAAAGCAGCCCGGAATTCACTCGGAACCGTTATTGTCGGGAGAACTCCTTCCTGCCATGCACGTGCTTTTGCATTGTCAGTCACATACCCAAAGACATTGACCTTCAACTCAGAATATTCGGGGTCTTTATACAAACGGTCGGGCAGTGTTGCAACAACCGAAGCAGGCATTCTCCCAGTATCCTTTGACCCCATAACAATGCCGATCCAGTTTGCATATGTGACTCCTCCCTCTTTTCCCCGAACCGGGAGATGTAAATTTCCAGTCTTATCCGTCTTCACATAATACGGTGTTAGCGGATGAGTCCAGGAATCATACTTAATACCGTTCGGACGGGACCAATATTTGGAAAGAAGCTCCTCACTCTCTTCTCCGCACAAATCACAATGACCAGACGTTGAATCCTCAAAGTTCAGAAAAATCCTGCGTGGAACATTCCAATACACATGATATGGATGCATATCCTTTGGGACAATAACATCACCACCTTCTGAATTCGGAAGAATACCAAGCCATGGGAAAATCATCTTAATGACCGAGGCGTTTACAGTTAAATCACCCTTTGATGGGAACATATCGGTAGATATCAGATTCAGAATGATAGTATTCCAAAGCGTTGTCTGTTCATCAGGTACGCATACCAGAGTAGTAAGTGGCCCCCCTCCGCGAAGGGAAGTCATATGACCACGTCCACCGCTGGGAGAGTTCAGTTCAAGAGTCAGTAGTGCCATAACTGCACACTTCGGACAAAGATGCTGGATTGTTCCCTTTTTTAGGAAATGCGTGTTATTAATCTCTATCAGGAGATTCTGAATTTCCCAGACATCGGTGTCACGAACACTCGAATCCTGCATAAACCGGTGGTCTTCCCCATCAGGAACGAATGCCGGTTTAATCTGATCGATCCTCTTTTGGAGAGAGGCAACTGTCGGGGGAGAATCAAGCAGCTCTTTCCACTCATCAGTATCTTCCGGTGAAAGAAGAACCTGATAGAGACCTATGAGAAACTGCAAAACAGCCCCGTCAAAATCTGGACGAACAGTAGCAATACGTTTCACCGGATTTTCCGGAGAATCAGATAGGAGATCCAGCGGTGAGATAATCTCACGTGTGCCGTCTTTCCTTTGAACCGGAATCCATTGATCACTAAGCAAATTTATCAAATTATACTACCTCCCGAGTGTCAAAACACCCAGATTACCTGTTTGGTCAACTATCGATACTATCATGAGTATTCTGCTCATGAATCGAAAGAGCTGTGTGCTATTTAGGGAACACAAGCCCCTCCATCTTCGAATAAAAAATACCGGACGCTTTAAGAACAGGATCAACCGGGATCCACACCGTCCCCTCGTTCCTGAAAACGATCCGTATCGTATCATCTTCCTTCGGGACGGAACTCCTCACTTTTGCAGGAATTTTCCGGGCAGATACAGTCACACGGCTCAGAAAATCACCATGTTCAACTCCATTAAACCAAAGTTGCTCCTTTCCACCGTCTTCTTTCCAAAGTTCAAGAAGGACGGTCTGCTCACCCTCACGGGTCAAAGCAGGCTCCCCGGAAGACCAGGCATCCCCATCCTGGTATCCTCTCTTAAAATTCAGAGATACCGAATCAGCATGAGCTCCCGAAATTTTCATTTCCAAAGCTGATTTGCGGTCATGCTCATGCAGAGAAGCGGGAATGTTATCCTCGTTCTCGGAATACACAGAATCGATAAGGAACCGGGCATCCTTTGGCATAGAAAAACCGCCCATATCCATAAGAAGACGGGACGTCATCCAGAGCTTCCCGTGTTCAGGATACACGTACCCACCGCGTTCAAACATGGAAGAATACCAGTCTTCAGAAACTTCTCCTGAAGGATCCGGGGAAAGAAGCAGAAACTCAGGGAACGCAATCCCTGCAGGACGGACTCTCTCATGTCTCCACAATCTCCCTGCACGCTGAACAATCAAATCAATTGGAGCAAGATCAGACACCATAAAGTCAAAATCCAGATCAAGCGACTGTTCTACGACCTGTGTCGCGACAAGAATCTGTCCACGCCGTTCGTTCGGTGCAGATGACTTCCCAAACAACCTGAGAACCTCATTCTCCCGATTCAACCGGTCACCCATGGCAAACCTTGCATGAAAAAGATGAACAGGCAGACTCGTTTTCTCTTTCAGAATCTGATACGCTTCGACCGCATCCATAACCGTGTTCCGGATCCAGCAGGCACATCCTCCCGCCTCAGCAATCTTAACCAGCCTGTCTATTACAGCAGAAGCATGATGAACAAGCTGAACCGACACATACTTTTCAGGAGACGGGGGTACAAAACTCTCGGAAAATTCACCATAACCATTCACCTGAGTAATGAGAGGGTATGCCGATATTTCTGGAAGCTCGGCCTTATCTGTATAAATCGAAACGAGCCTTTTCTTCAACGTCTTTGGAATAGTGGCGGAAAGCAGAACCGCAGAACCCCCACATGTCTTATGATAGGAAAGAAGATTTTCCAACAGGCTGTTCATATACGAATCATAAGCATGGACCTCATCAACAATCAAAACGTTTCTGACGCAGCCCAGGATACGCATTGACTGATGCTTCCATGGCAAGACTCCCATCAGAACCTGATCAATAGTCCCGACCCCAACCGACGCGAGAAGAGCTTTTTTATTATTATCATACATCCAGGTTTCTGGATTGTCGTTCTCGGACTTCCCAAGGAAATCCTGATATGTTTTTGAAAGAATCGTATGTCCGTGAGCCAGAACAAGAGATACCGGAAACTCTCCCGCATAGAGGTTTTTGTAGAGTGGGACGCCCGCACTGTTTCCAGTAATCCGTTCATACATTGCATTGGAAGTTGCCATAGTTGGAAGAGCTATATAAAATCCGTCCCCGCAACCCTCAGTCATCAGCTTGTGAGCAAGAACTAGCGCAGCTTCCGTTTTTCCGCCGCCGGTCGACTCTTCGATAATATAGAGATTCGGACCACGGGAAACGGTAAGCGACTCAATACACGCCTGAAGGGGGCGGGGGCTGAAGCCAAACAACTCCTTTGTGGAATTCAGATCGGAAACCGGAGAAGGTATCAGACCAGTATGGGGAAGAACCTCCTCCGCACGCAAAAATGACTGACTCCAGTACACGGAGAGGGAACCCTCCTCCTCTTTCCACGTGAAATACAGTGGATTCGACGCGACCCAGTCTGCCACAACACAAACACCAGCAACAAGCCAGGACAGTGTCCTTGTCTGCTCTTTGGAGGTCTCCGGGACGGTAAGTTCCGAAAGGAAAAGCGTACATACCTCAGCAATAAACCTGTTTGCATCAGATAAATTTGCTTTCCCAAAATCGGAAAGACTTTGATCACCCCTCAGAGCATCTTTGGAAACCGGTTTTCCATGATGTCCGGCTATTGCTTCAATGAGAATTAGGAGATGAGATGTCATCATCTTAACCTCTTTAGGATCTCCGGTTTTTTCAAGGAGCATCTGATGGATGACTCCATTTTCAAGAAGAGAATCTTTTAAAAGATAGAGGGCAGGCTCTGTGTGACTCGCGCCATTATCTACATTATTCTGAATTTTATCCTGGAATTGTTTTGAAAATTTACCCACATCATGTAAAACAAGAAGAAACGGCAAAAGACGGGGATTACTCTTAATGAGAGGATATTGATAAAAGATATCAGATAAACGTGGATCAGCTTTTACAAGAGCAGTTCCCACGGCGGCCACATCCAAGCAGTGATAGATGAGTAAATGATGTGACCCATCACTCCCTTTTTTTCCCCAGTAACGAGAATAGGACGTGTTCTGAGTCATAACTAATAATCACCTTCTTCTACGATAAATACACCACACAATGAAAAAAGTGGGAATATGTTTACACCCATCATTTTCAGTGCATTCCGAATTGATATTATTTGAACTGTGGTAAAATCCCACATGATAGTTGCCTATTTGTTCCCGACTGATATTAAATAATGCTAACTTATCATTCTTAACATAATTATCTTCTATTCATATATTAGCAATAGTTATGTAATGAATAAAACAATCATTGATACATGGGAACAGGTATTGAGGAGATTGTCCATATAATTCCGTTGGGACATGAATTTGAGCGGGCAATTCGTCCATTTGACACTGCAAAAGCGAATCGTGTCTATCTGATCGTAGATTCCGGCGCGGGATCCAGTAATGGAACAAGTGATCGTGATATCTGTATGCAGGAATTACAGGAGCACTACACACAAATGGTTACTGACCATCTCATGAAAGAAAAACAGATCGATGTGATAGTCCGAAAAACCATGACATTTGATTTAACTGCATTTTTAAAGGAATTATCCTCAATAATTTATACTGAATTAGCAAAAGGAAGCAGAGTCCATATCAACATGTCAGGTTCAGGGAGGCTGGCGGCAGTGGCAGCAACACTTGCCGGGATGGCACATGGCATTGATGTTTATTATGTTCATTCTGAACGATTTGCCGAAGACAATGGAGTGTTTGATGATACAAATGAACGATATCGTTGCGGCGTTAGTATCTGTAAAAAGAACATAGTCACGAATTTCACGAACTTTCAATTTGTTATGGCTAATGAGGTAGAGACACTGATTCTGCAAAAACTCTATAATGAGAAAAACGGTGGTGGTGTTTCATCATCAGAACTAGTCAAAGTCCTTGAAGAACATGGAGTAGAGGGATTTGAGAGAAATCAAGATGAATATAGTAAAGTAAGAAAATATCAGGATAAAAATACTAGAAACGATATGAGTAGGAAACTTATGAGACTGAATCATTCAATTCTCAAAGGTATGATTGAAGATAAGAAATACATTACAAAAGGAAAATCAGGACGAAAAATGCTGTTCGTTATCACTCCATCCGGGGAATATGCACTCCACCTCAGCGGAAAAGAGATGTCTTGCGATTAAGCGCAAATTCTCAATCGTAATCTTCTCTTACAGAACACCTAGAACCGTGCTGTCCGACAATGTATTAGAACAGTGCAAAAAGTACAGAATATAAACCAGAATAGAGGGTATCAAAGTTATAATAACGGGTTTGGCATTTTTCAGACATAAATTCCCAAGTTTCACAGTGGTATTCCATGTATTCCAAACATATTCCATCTTTCCCAACTGGTATTTCCAAGTTTCACAGTGGTTTTCCACGTATTCTAA
>DAHC01000001.1:0-26280 GCA_002498375.1 Methanocorpusculum sp. UBA424 | reverse complement strand
GTTTTCCACGTATTCTAAACATACTCCATCCTGATCTCCCGCTTATCCCACCTATGTCTTACCGTTTATCTGAAACAGTTCCATAATCTTCTTCTGATTCGCCGTAAACTCAGTGTACATCGCACTCTTCCTTCCAGGGAATTTCACCAGGCTCAGAATCTTCATCTCCGAAAACACATCCTGAACGGACAATTTCTTTTCCAACTCGGTTCCCCTCAGCGGGTAGTGTGCCGACTTTTCTGTAATTAGTAGTAATAAGATGGAGTATTTGACATTTGAGGAATATCGATCAAACCACGCGGCAGATTCCACTTTTGAGACGGTCAAAGAATATGAAAAAGACCCGCTTCGAAACATGACGATTGACGATCTCAAAGACCTGATCCGAGAGGTGACAACTGAAACGATTAAAGATGAGGAGAAAGTAAACAAGTAGTATTAAACGCGTGCGTGCGTGCGTGCGGTTCGCAGAAAGGTATAGTGAGGGTGTTGGACGTCCTAGACGTGTAGACGTCCAAAAAAAGAAACTTCGTTTATTTTTTCTTCAAAAAAAGTATTGTAATAATATTTATTTTTATTTTTATATATACTATCGGACGTGGCGTCTAGACGTCCTAGACGTCCTCCTATCCCCCTAGACAGAATCTATAACCGCGTGCGTGCGTGCGGTAGCGCACGCGGTGATTTTGAACTATCCGGGATTTCCGGGGAGTTCAAACCTGCTATCTGTTATCCTATCTTGTAACCATTTTAGAACCCGCTCTTTATGGTCTATCACACCAACATAAACACGCCGGATTATGCATAATGTTATGCAATGTTATGCACACTGGAAAAGGAAAAGGAAAAATGTCAAAATCAAAAAAGAAGCGAGAATTGAACCCGGATAAATTCCGGACGACTTTGTATCTTGATAAGGACTTAGTCGAATATGCGAGGGAAATACGCCTAAAACTGTCTGGATTCGTAAACGCGGCTCTAAATCGCGTCAGATTGCTACATCCAAACATAAAAGATGCAAATTCGCTCAATTTGGACGTGCTTTTGAAAACGGGGGCGAATACGGAAGCCTCAGGCGAGAGTCGAACTCGCGGCCTCTTCCTTACCAAGGAAGCGCTATACCACTAAGCCACTGAGGCAACAAAATGTTGCGATAACAAGATACAACTCAGACTCATTTAAACATTATGACTCGAGAGCAGTATTTTGAAACTCAAAACACCTCCCTCCCAAAAAATCAGGGGCAAACCCCGCTCACGCGCACAACAACTTACGTATCGTATTCGCAGCAGCAAAACCTGTGGAAAATGCCGCCTGAATATTATATCCCCCCGTATCCCCGTCGATATCCATCACCTCTCCCGCAAAAAACACTCCGGGCGCGATCTTCGACTCACAGGTCTTCTTATTGATCTCCGCAAGCGACACGCCGCCCGCCGTGCACATCGCCGCATTGAAATCGCCGAGCCGGCTGATCGTGACCGGAAACGCCGTCAGATTCTCAACGAGAGATGCCCGCATCTTCGCGGTCAGCTGACCCCCCGTCGTTCCTTCAGGAATACCGGAGATCTCCACCAGAGCGCGGGTAAGACGGTCCGGACAGGAAAGACCGGACAAAAGATTCTGGATCTGCTTTCCTCCGGACGCCGCGGTCCGCTCTTTCAAAAGAGCATCCGTTTCCCCCGGTGAGAGAGGAGTGAACGAGATCCTGAGAACATCTCCTGCCCGCATCCACCTCGAAGAATCCAGGATCACCGGACCCGAATACCCAAAACGGGTGATCAGCAGATCCCCCTCCCGGGTCATCAGCTTCTTTCCGTCCCGCCAGATGCTCACCTTCGCCGGAAGCGAGATCCCGGATAGATCCCGGAGCTGATGGTCATCGGCATACACCGGCGTTAAAGACGGTTCCGGCGAAACGACCATATGACCCAGCGATTCCGCAAAGGCATACCCGTCCCCCGTCGAGCCGGTCCCCGGATACGACATACCCCCGGTCGCGATCACCACATACTTCGTCTGATATGATGCGAGAGAAGTCTGCACAGAATATCCTCCGCTGTTTGGGGCGACAGACTTCACCCCTTTCGAATAAAATATCTCCGCTCCCGCCTCATCACAGGCAGAAAGCAAAGCATCCAGCACATCATCCGCGCGAAGAGAGACGGGGAAAACCTTATCGTTCTCGTTTGTGAACACAGGTACCCCGCGATGCCCGAAAAAATCCCTTACGGTCTCATTCGAACACGCCATCAGCGAAGGCTTCACAAAATTTCCATGATCCCCGTAGTTTCCGGTGAACGTTTTCACATCACCGGCATGCGTGAGATTACACTGACCGGAACCGGCCAGCAGAAGTTTTCGGCCCGGCAGTTTCATCTTTTCCAGGACGAGGACCTTCGCCGGAGCAAGATGGGCAGCACAAAACAGACCTGCCGGTCCCGTCCCGACAACGATCACATCATACTCACGCAGATTCATTGTATGTACGTACGTCCCAAACCCTTATTATTGATCCCCTCCAACATATACGAAGCACTTAGGTGCTGACTGAAGTAAGTCCGACGTGTCTGTCTACTAAGACACTGCCTCACGGCTATGGGATTACGACGAGTCAGCTGTATTATACATGCTGCTCTTTTCGTGACTTACGACCATACCTGTCAAATTACAGTATCCGCGAATACGTCGTCAGGTTGGTTCTCCGCCCGGTACGGATGGGCGGACAGTCTCTTTCGCGAGGTGATAAATTATGGCACGAATGCATGCTAGAAGAAGAGGAATTGCATCCTCTGTGAGACCATACAGAAAAGAAGTCCCTGCCTGGTCCAACTCCGATGTCAAAGAGATCGAGGGTAAAATCGTCGAGCTGCGCAAAGCAGGTCTTACCTGTGCACAGATCGGTCTCGTTCTCCGTGACAAACACGGAGTCCCGAACGTAAAACTCGCAACCGGCAAGAGAGTCAATGCCATCGTCCGTGAAAACGACCTTGACACTGACATCCCCGAAGATCTGCGTAACCTTATGCACAAGGCACTCATGATGAGGAAACACCTTGAGCAGAACAGAAAAGACCTTCACAACAAACGTCAGCTTCAGCTGACCGAAGCAAAGGTCCGCAGACTCGTAAAGTACTATGTTGGTACCAAACGCTTACCGCTCGGCTGGGTCTACAAGCCGGAGACTGCAGAGATTCTTCTGTCCAGATAAATCATCATAACCCATGTCACTTGAAGAAGCCGCCAAAACGATCGCCGACCGCCTGAGAGGAATGGAGTACGTGGAAATGTACACCCATCACGATGCGGACGGCATATCCTCGGCGGCGATTATGTCCATCGCCTTAAAACGGGCGGGCATCGCTTTCAGGCTCAGGTTCTTACCTGTTCTTAACGAAGCCGATGTCACGAATCCGGACATTTCCCTTCTGTGTGACCTGGGTGCGTCGTGCGCCGGATTACCGGAGACGACAATGATCATCGATCACCACGTGCCTTACACCACCTCGAAATACCATATCAACCCGCGGCTGTTCGGCGTAGACGGCGAAACGGAACTTTCCGCTGCCGGCTGCGCCTATCTGGTCGCGAATGCCCTTTCAGATAACCGTGACCTTGCGGGTCTGGTTCTTCTCGGCATCATTGGAGATGGTCAGAAACTCGCCGGTATGAATGAAAAGATCATCGGCGAGGCGATAGCGAATAATCTGATAAATCCGGGAAAGGGAATCATTCTTCCCGGCAGGACGACCAAAGAACAGATCGAAGCGGCATCCTCTCCGTATCTTCCGGGTCTTTCCGGAAACAGCGGAGAAGCCGAAGATATCATGAAGATCTGCTCAAGCAAGACCTCGGACGAGGCCTACCTCGGTTGTCTTTTATCGGAAATAATCGCACGATCAGACGCTTCATACGATGCTCTGATGAATCTGTACGGTGAAACCTGGGATCTTGAGCGGGAGAACATCCAGAATGCCCACTCACTGACGATGGTCATCGATGCCTGCGGAAAAGCAGGCAGAACCGACATCGCATTCGGGCTGGCATGCGGGGATGCCTCCCTGCTGAAAGAGGCCTGGGAGATCGCTCTTTCGTTTAAGAAAAAGGTGATCCGGGCCGCAGATTCAGCCAGGCAGCTGACAACGAATGCATGGATGGTGGATTCCGTCGATACGGTGAGCGATGTCGCAGACATGTTTGCCGAGTCGGAGAACCGGCCTGTTTTCGTTCTTTGCAGAGGAGAATCATATCTGAAGGTCTCAGCCAGAGCGCCCAGGACCGCTGACGTGGATTTTGAGCAGTTCATCACGACTGCCGCAAAAACATTCGGCGGAAAAGGCGGAGGTCACAAGACCCGGGCGGGAGGAGAACTCCCCCTTGCCTCTGAGGCTGAGTTTGTCAGTTCGCTGGAGGCATTTGCATGAAGATAACAGGCGAGATCCGGTCCAGGATCCCAAGCGCAGACGAGATCGAAAAATCTCTTGCGCCGGACAATGCAGGGTTTATTGAGACGTCTTTTGAGGATGGGTATATTACGGCAAGGGTGAACGGTGAGTCGCTTCGGTCGGTTATTGCGACAGTTGATGATTATCTGATGAATCTCTCGGTTGCAGAACGGCTCATCGAGACGATCTGCGAAGAGAATACGTTAAAAAATACTTCAGGTGAATAAACCATGGCAAGAAAAAAGCAGAGTGGCGGACGCAAAGTCGAAGGATGGAAGGCAAAGAACTGGTATAAAGTTCACGCACCGGAGTTCCTCGGCAAGCAGTTCATTGGAGAGATCATCTCTTCAAATCCGGAAAATGTTCCGGGTCGTGTATTGACGGTTAGTCTGGGCGAACTGATCCAGGACTACTCCAAACAGAATGTTCGTACATCCTTTAAGATCATGAATGTTGCAGGAGATGCAGCATACACCCAGTTCAACGGTCATGAGATGACAAAGGAGTTCGTTCGCGCAATGGTCAAGAAAAGAGCATCCCGTGTCGACAGCACCATCACGGTCAAGCCCCTTGGCAGCACCCGCGAACTTCAGGTAACTATCACTGCCTTCACTATCAACCACGCAAGACTTTCCCAGGTCCAGGAGCTTCGTGCAAAGATGGTCCAGGTTGTCGAAGAGGCCGCAAAGGAGTCCGACTTCGAGTCCTTTGTTTCCGCTATGCTGAAAGGCGAACTGTCCAAGAAGATGTTCGCTGAATGCAAGCCGATCTTCCCGGTCCGCAGGATCGAGATCATCAAGTCCGAGTCGGTCAGCTCAGCAGCAGACCGCGCAGCAGCTCTTATCCGTTAAATACGGATAATCTCTTTTTTAACACGACAGATCTTTGTGCAGCCGGCAGACCGATTTTCGAGGAAGGGGACCTGCGGTTTTATTTTCTGAGATGATAAGTAGTATTCATGAAATATGCAGCCCGATTGTTTCTGCTGGTTCTTCTCGCAGCAGTGATCATCTCTGCCGGATGTGTGGCAAAATCCGGAACGGAAATCCCCGACATAACCGGACCATGGACCGTTGGATCCCTGACCATACACGAAAACGGGCAGGAAGGATTCATTCAGCCCGCGCTGACGACCGACGTCTTTGATGTCACCTTCCAGGAAGGAAGACTCTTTTCCGGAACATATGCCGGCACAGATTTTTACGGATCGTTCTTTTCCAAAGACGGAGCACAGTTCCTCCTGACCTCGCAGACAGCGGACGGGGAAGGAAATTCTTCTGCGGTGCAGATCGGGACCGTGGTGAATGAAAACGAGATCAGACTCGCCGGCGCTGTGTTTTCCAAGACCGGCCGATTTTTGTCAGAAGAGCAGAGTTCCGGCACGCAGTCAACAGTTCTGTTGAGAAACGGCGCAGAGGCGGCGGTAAAAACCTATCCGGAGATCGCCGGCGTCTACATGTTCGACAGCGGATCGCTGCTTTCTGCAGATTCCTTACAGACGGTTTCCGGCGGGAGCCTGGTTGTTCAGGGACAAAACGGCGCTATTTTCTACGGCATCGCCGACACGGGGAACAGGACGGAAGAAAATGGAGCCGCCGGATTCAGCGCAGTTATGTACGGGAACAAGCCGGAAAATATTCTTTTTGTGACCGGTGATATGCGGCTCTGGTTTGGCGGGGTCTCTCCTGAAAGGATCACCGTCACCAGTACAGATGAGCGGACGGATCAGGATCATCCCGCTGTAAAAACACTCACGTATCTGCGAAACGGCTCGGCGGCGGGCATCCGGCCGGATGGGCCGGATGTTGCCGGCACCTGGAGCACGAAGGATCAGGAGGTCATCTCGAAGAACGGGTATGATGCCGGCCTCCCGTCGGATTTCATCATCAGGATCGGGAGCCGGAATACGAACGGGTTCATTGCAGAAACATCATACATGGGGGTCGGTGAGGGAGAGACGGGAGGGATCGTGTCCCCTGACGGGGAGATGATCCTTTTCAGATATGAGAAGAACGGCGGGCTCTATCTTGGGATGGGATGGGCGGAGGAAAACACCCTCAGCCTCTCGGAGATCTTTACCGATGCCGGCACTGAGTATATCTCAACGATCCGGGCAGCCCGGATCTGAGCCTGTCTCCACACTTTTTTCGGTGAATGACGGGTTCCAATCGAGACTGGACACTCTGATCCCGGGACGGGGGAAGCGGATGACCAGATCGTTTTCTTCCGAATACAAAGTCATGCCGGTGAACTCGTCGGCGGAACAGAGGAGATGCTGCTCGGGATGGGTCCCGCGTCTGATATCACACCGCATCTCGATTTTTTCTGCAGCCGAGACGACATACGAAAGTCGCTTGCCCGCCGGATGGGTTTTTGGCAGAGCGATGACCGGCAGATGATAGGTTCTGACCATCTCGATGAGGTAGAGAGCGGGAAGAACTTCCCCGCCTTCCGGGGCCGATACAATGATCAGATCACCGGGATACACACCCTGGACTATCTCTTCGGTGTCGGTCTCGATCAGAAGAGGGAATTTTTCAAAGGCTCTGGAAATTACAAGAAAAGAAGAGGTTCCCCGGATGATGACCGGCCGGTCACCTCCGAAGGGAACACGAAGATCACCGGTCATTTAAGTTACATCTCGGTAACGTCGTCTGACTGGCAGGTCGGGCACATCGGGTGTTTGCCGATCCCCGTGAACGTCGCCCCGCATTCATTGCATTTATACTTCTTGCCTCTGCCCTTTAAGGGGTCATTGAGGTCAACATCGACAGGTCCGCCTGCTGAACACATAATTCATTTTTGGGCGGGGGAGGTATTATGCGTGTCGGTGGATAGCCAAACCCTATATAAAATGCCGATAAATATCAACACAAATGTCAGAAGAGAATATACAAAAAAAGTTCATCATCTACTTCTGCATAATCGGCTGCTTCGCAATATTTTCGACAACTATTTCAAAAAACCCGGTTCTCCCCTTATATGCAGCATCTCTTGGAGCAAACGATGCCTATCTAGGGCTTATCGCCGCCGTATCGCCTCTCGCCGGCATTTTATTCAGTTTTCCCGTAGGCCTGATTTCAGACAGACTTGGCCGGAGAAAACTTCTCATAGCATCCGGATGCATTTTTCTCACTGCCCCGCTTCTCTATCTTCTGATAATGGACCCGATATTTCTTATCCCCGTCAGATTCTTTCACGGCTTAGCGACCGCGATCCTCGGGCCGGTGGTTGGAGCGGCGATCGCAGAAAAGTTCGGCAGCAGAAAAGGCGTAATGATGGGGACATACAGCTCGGCCACGCTCATCGGCAGGACGGCAGCTCCTCTGATAGGAGGGACAATTATCACATTATTTGCCTTGGGTCCGGGATTCACCTCCTATCATATGGTGTATCTGGCAGCGTTTTGTGCTGCAGTTCCGGTGTTTATCCTGATCCTTTTCTTCCGGGATACGCAGGGGGGCGTGCAGAAGATAACCGTTGCCGATTTCACAAACAGTCTGAAGACGTTTCTTTCGAACAAGGGGCTTCGCGCCGCCTCCGTCGCAGAGATGATTACCTACTTCTGTTTTGGGACGTTTGAAACATTTTTGCCGGTCTATCTCCTCCTGATCGGCGTTCCGGCATGGCATACCGGAATCATTTTTGCCGTGCAGGTGGTGGTCATCGCACTCACCAAACCATTCTTCGGCAGGCGTGCAGACAAGGGAAATCCCAAAAAACAGATCGCGGCAGGTATGCTGATCACGGGTCTCGCGCTTGGAATCATGGGTTTGACAATTGACTTCCGGATCCTGCTGGTCCTTAGCTGTATTTTTGGGATCGGTATGTCGATTTCGACGGTAGCTACCAATGTGTATGCGGCAAATACCGCAGAAAAGAACCAACTTGGAGCCTCTCTGGGGGCCCTGTCTTCAATTATGGACATCGGCCACTCATCGGGCCCACTTATCAGCGGGATCGTGATTATGCTTGCGGGATATCAGATCGGTTTTGGTCTCTGCCTCGTACTTTCAGTGCTGACGTCGGTATTTGTGCTGATCACCAGATAAAAAAAAGAAAGGAAAGGGTGATCAGCTGAGGTAGTGACTCAGCGGCTCGATCGTGATCTTGTTGGTCTTCATCGATTCGATCGCCTGGACGGCGGCCTCTGCTCCGAAGATGGTCGTGATGTAGGGGATCGAGTAGTCGATGCTTGCCCGCATGATCTGCAGGTGATCGGCCCGTGCATTTTTATCGCCGGGTGTGTTGATGAGGAGATGCACATCCAGTGCCCGGATCATATCCAGGATGTTCGGGGAACCTTCCTGGACCTTTCTGACAAGGTTCATCGGGATGTCCTGCTGGGTAAGGAACTTGACCGTGCCTTCCGTTCCGTAGAGCGAGAAGCCGAGATCATGGAGTTTTCTGGCGATCGGCAGGATCTCATACTTCTGATCGTTGGTGACCGAGATGAACACGTTTCCTTTCAGCGGGAAGGTGTTGTCTGCCGCCTGACTTGCCTTGTAGAATGCTCTGCCGAAGTCGTAATCGATACCGATGACTTCACCGGTACTCTTCATCTCCGGACCGAGGATCGGATCGACACCCGGCAGTCTGGAGAAGGGAAGAAGAACTTCTTTTACTGCGACGTGCTTGATCTCTTTCTCCTCGAATCCAAGATCTGCAAGTTTCTTGCCGATCATGAGTTTTGCCGCGATCTTTGCAAGGGGGATACCGGTCGCCTTGGAGACGAACGGGACCGTCCGGCTTGCACGCGGGTTTGCCTCGAGGACGTAGACCGTTCCTTTGTGAAGGGCATACTGGATGTTGATCAGACCGATCACGCCAAGAGAAAGGGCGATCTTTCGCGTGTACTCTTTGACGGTCGCGATCTGCTCAGGAGTGAGGGTCTGGGTCGGGATAACACACGCAGAGTCGCCTGAGTGGACACCGGCTTCTTCGATGTGTTCCATCACGCCGCCGATCAGAACGGTTTCGCCGTCGGAAACGGCGTCCACGTCCAGCTCGGTTGCATTGTCAAGGTATCTGTCGATTAAGACCGGGTGGGTGTTGGAGACGCGGACGGCCTCTTTGATGTAGGTCTGGAGTTCAAGTTCATCGTGAACAAGTTCCATTGCCCGGCCGCCGAGAACATAGCTTGGTCTAACTAAGACAGGGTAGCCGATCTTGTTGGCTATCGCGTAGGCTTCCTTTTCCGAGTAGGCGGAGCCGTTTGCCGGAGACGGGATGTTGTTGTTTTCCAGAAGGACGCTGAACCGGTTTCTGTCTTCGGCAACATCCATGTTGTCGGGGCTCGTTCCAAGGACTTTGGTCTTCAGACCGAAGAGTTTGATCTCCTCCTGGATTGGGATGGCGAGGTTGACGGAGTTCTGGCCGCCGAACTGAACCATTACGCCGTCATAGTCGCCTTTTCTTAGGATGTTGACGACATCTTCGAGCTGCATGGGTTCAAAGTACAGGCGGTCTGAGGTGTCGAAGTCGGTCGAGACCGTCTCCGGGTTGTTATTTAATATATGGACCTCGATGCCTTCTTCACGCAGGGACTTGACTGCGTGGACCGTGCAGTAATCGAACTCGATACCCTGACCGATACGGATCGCACCGGAACCGAGGATGAGGATCTTTTTCTTGTCGGACTGGGTAAGTTCGCACTCCTGCTCCCAGGTGGAGTAGTAGTAGGGCGTTTTTGCCGGGAACTCGGCCGAGCAGGTGTCGACCATCTTGTAGGTCGGCAGACCAACAAGGCTTTCGATCTTGTAGATGTTCCAGCCGGTAAGTTCGCGGATCTCGGCGTTGGAGAAGCCGAACTTTTTGGAGGTCTTGACAAGCTCTTCAGTCGGGTGGTCGCGGAGTTCGAGTTCGATGTCCACAACGTTCTGGATCTTTTCTAAGAAGAACGGCTCGATCTGGGTGAGGTCGTAGACTTCCTTGACGGTCATTCCAAGGCGGAAGGCGTCGAAGAGGGTCGGGAATCTCTCATCGGTCGGGCGGGAGAGGATCATTCTGATCTCATTTAAGTCGGTGTGCCGGTAGATATCCGTATCAAGCGAGCGGAGAGCTTTCTTGAATCCTTCTTCAACGGTACGGCCGATCGCCATGACCTCGCCGGTGCTTTTCATCGCTGTCGTAAGGGTCCGGTCGGCGGTCTTGAACTTGTCAAAAGGCCATCTGGAAACTTTGACCACGACATAATCGACTGCCGGTTCAAAGCAGGCAGGCGTGCAGCCAGTGACCGTGTTTTTGATTTCGTCGAGGTGCAGGCCGATTGCGACTTTTGCCGCCACGCGGGCGATCGGGTAACCGGTCGCTTTTGAGGCAAGAGCCGATGAACGCGAGACACGCGGGTTGACTTCAATGACTCTGTAGTCACCGTTGTTAAACGCGAACTGGATATTACATCCACCCTGAACATTGAGTGCACGGATGATTTTTATTGCAGCACGCCGCATGATGCCGAACTCGTCAGAGGTGAGTGTCAGGATCGGCGCGACGACGACGGACTCACCGGTGTGAACACCCATCGGGTCGACGTTTTCCATACCGCAGATGATGATACAGGTGTCAGCCGCATCGCGCATGACCTCGAACTCGATCTCGTTCCAGCCTTTGACCGATTCCTCGATCAGGACCTGGTGGACACGGGACTTTGTCAGACCGTACTCAACGATCTTTTTCAGTTCATCTTTGGTGCTCGCAACGCCGCCGCCGCTTCCTCCAAGGGTGTATGCCGGGCGGATGATCGCGGGAAGACCGACTTCCGCATAGGCCTCTTCGAGCTGCTCGATTTTGGTCAAGATGAAACTTTTCGGGACCGGTTCACCGATCTCGATCATAAGTTTCTTGAAGAGATCACGGTCTTCACCATGATAGATTGCTTCGAGCGGGGTGCCGAGGATCTGGACGCCTTCAAGGGCGCCCATTTCATAGAGTTCAGCTGTAAGGTTCAGACCGGTCTGGCCGCCCATACCTGAGAGGATACCGTCCGGCTTTTCCTTTTTGATGATCTCAGCGATGATCTCTGCTTTCAGCGGTTCAACATAGACTTTGTCCGCAGTTTCCGGATCGGTCTGGATCGTCGCCGGGTTGGAGTTGACTAAGACAACTTCAATACCCTCTTCGCGAACGGCTTTGCAGGCCTGACTTCCTGCGTAGTCAAACTCGGCAGCCTGTCCGATCTGGATCGGTCCCGATCCGATGAGCAGGACTTTTTTAAGTGAGGTGTTTTTAGGCATCAGGGATCCCCCTGTACATGATATCGTAAATCGGTTTTTCCACGCCGTCGTAGATTCCGTCGTGCTCCGGGTGGAACTGAACACAGTACACGCCGAGGTCATTGTTCACGAAGCCTTCGACCGTGCCGTCGTTTGCATTGATACAGTTGACCTCGCAGCCTTCCGGAAGACTGTCACCAACTACGGCGTAGCCATGTCCCTGGAAGGTTACGGCGACCGTACCGTCAGAGAATTTGACGGGCTGGCTTGCTCCTCTGTGACCAAGTCTGAGTTTTTCGACCTGACCGCCGAGCGCTGCGGCGATGATCTCGGTTCCCATGCAGATCCCGTGGACCGGAATGGTTCCAAGGATATCTTTCACGCAGGAGATTGCTTTTGGCGCGGCAAACGGGTAGCCGGGTCCGTTCGTTAAGAATAGAGCGCTCGGTTTTTCTGCCATGATCACATCAGCCGGTGTTCCGTACGGGTAGACATAGATGTCTGCACCGCGGTTTTTCAGGCTGGTAAGTATGGACTTTCGGCATCCAAGGTCAAGGACAGCAATTTTTTTGCCCTTTCCTTCGATGTGATAGGGGGCTTTGCAGGTTACACCGGGAATAAGTTCGCGGGTCTCCTGGACAGGAGCGGTCTGTGCCATACTGACGGCTTTGTATCCGTCGTCGGAACCGGTGATAAGGGCGGCCCGCATGACACCCTGTTCACGCAGTTTTATCGTGAGCATCCGGGTGTCAACACCTTCGATGCCGATAAGGCCGTTGTCTTCGAAGAATTCACCAAGCGTCGGCTGGTGTTTTGGATGAACGCAGAGTTCACGCACAATTGTTCCCGCAGCGTGAACTTTTTCATGCTGGAGCTGATCTTTATTTGCTCCGTAGTTCCCGACAAGCGGGTATCCGAACATCAGCAGTTGTCCGGATACGCTCGGGTCACTAAGGGCTTCCATGTATCCTGTAGATACAAGGGTGACAACCAGTTCACCGGAAGCAGAACCTTCGACGCCAAAGCCGGTTCCAGTGATGATTGTTCCATCTTCAAGTCCTAAGACAGCCTTCATGATTTTGTACCACATACATGTCGGCAGGATAGATAATAAGACTAATCAATGATGGCACAATAGTAATTTTTAAAAATATATTGTATCAAAAGAATATATTGTATAATTATGATAAAACAATACTTATGAACTATAACAATATTTTTTCAGAACCACAGGATATATTCATTACCCCAAATAATCATACATTCACTCGTACGAGACCTGGAGATCTCACTGACTATTCATCGATTTGGTGAATTCCTCCGATATTATGACAGAAACACGATCCGAAACTACAAAATTCCCCATTATTATCATACCCGGCATAATGGGCAGCCGGCTGTATGATCAGGCCGGCAGTCTCGTCTGGGTGGAGTATTCGCTGAAACTTACAAAACTTGGCGAGATGATGGGAATGCAAAATACGCTGACGGTAAAAAACAATGAAATCAATCAGGTGAATCTTCCGGAAAATCAGCGGGAATACGGAGCCATGGGACCGTTCGAATATCCCTATAAAAAAATCGTTGACCTGCTCTGCGAGGTATTTCCAAAAAGAGGCGTCTACTTTTTCTCCTATGATTTTCGTCAGTCCGTATCAGACTCCGCCGATTTATTACAGAAGCAGATTCAAAACATCCTGAATATAACCGAGAGAGCCAAAGTTGATCTAATCGCACACAGTCTCGGCGGGCTGATCGTTTCAGCTTATCTGGAACGTTACGGAAACGAAAATATCGGAAAAGTCATTATCCTTGCAGCTCCCTACGAGGGTTCCCCCGACACAATAAAGACAGCATTGACCGGAGAACTGACCTATATCCCGGGAAGCGTGCTTGATACGGTTACAAAAATTACCAGAGACGTCCGGACAAGTTTCCCATCAGCCGCGGACCTTGTTCCAACAGAAGCATATTCAGACCTTCATCCGGCATATATTCACACTGAAAATATTCCGTTCAGTGATGAAATCAGGGAGAGGGAGAACATATTTTCTGAAGGTGAACCGTATTTCACCCCGGCAGGCATTACCAGAGAGGCCGGGGTGAATGTGTACAACCCTATTCCCGGAAACCAGTATGAGATGCTTCTGAGAAAAATTTTTGGCGAAGAGCAAACCCTCAGGCGGGAAAACAACAGCCAGATCATCACGACCCTCGAAAGATCATACTTTGCCGTCGGCATTAACCGTCAGACCATCCGGTCACTGATGTTTTCTGATGACCCGCTGAATCCCGGGATTACACACATTATATACGATCACGCCGGTGACGGATCGGTTCCCGAGGAATCGGCAACCATGTACGGGTATCTCGAAACGCTTGGAAAAGATCCGAAAGGAAACAGCCGTCTGCTGAAGATAGATACAGAACATGGGGGGATCCAAAGTCACGGCAAAGTGCTGGACTGGATCGTGGCCATTCTTTCAGATGCTTCTACCAAAGACATCCAATCCGACCCGGTCATCGAAGAAAATACGGTCATGGTGAAGACCGCAGGCCGTCAGGAAATTTTTTCCAAACTGCAAAAGCTCGTTACATCAAAGAAAAATCAGAATAACACGCAGTAAAAATAAAAAAATTATTTTGCCATGATCTCCATCACGATCTTACCATAGGCCGGACGTGTAATGAGAACACCGATCAGGATACCAAGAATGCTGATGATCGCAAATCCCTTCAGAGTGGAGAGATCCATGATGATCAGCGGGAACATGGCGATGATGACCGTGGCTGCAGAAGTCATGATGATAACCAGAGCGCGCTTCAGCCGTTTCAGATAAAGAGCCTGCGATGGAACGCGGCCTTCATGCATGACCTCGTCAGTGATGATGACCAGCTGATCTATACCAGTTCCAAGAACCGCTATCAGCGCCGCGATGGCTGCGATATCCAGCTGCTGAATGAATACGGCGATACCGAGAAGAATGACGATCTCGGAAACATTCGTCGCGATCATCGGGAGAACGATCTCAGGCGTACGGTATCTGAGATACACCATCAAAGCAACCGCCGCGAGTGCCGCGATTGCTGCTATCAGACAGATGACCTTGAAGTAGTCACCAAGGACCGCCGAAGTCGAACCGGAGCCGGCGATCTCGACCTGGACTGGAAGAGCGCCTGCCCGCAGATGGATCTCAAGTTCCTGCGCCTGTACTTTACCTTCATCCCCGTGACCGGTTCCGGCATACAGACTGTTCACCGGGCTTTTCGCGATGGATGCTGCAAGTTCCGCGGAGAGCGGAGCGCTGTAGACGAGTTTTTCGTCAAGATACATGACCAGTTCGTGAGCAGCAGGGTTCGTGGTTGCCCCATATGTAATACAAGCCTGTTGAAGTGCTTCAGCTCCGGCATTATCGATACTGAACGCAACACCCCAGTTGTCAGAACCGGCAGGGTTCTGGGTAGGAGTCTGGACCGAAACGACCGAATCGCCGTACAAGACATGCGCCGTTTCATTTCCGGTTGTAACGATACGAAGCTCGAAGAGACCCTGTGTCCCGACAAGTTCCTGAGCCGTATTCATATCAACACCCGCCATCTCGATACGAACATACTGGGCAATACCATCCACATTCGTGAGCGTGTTGACCTTCACATCGCTTGTTCCAAGGCTGTTTAACTTTGATTCGAGAATCCGCTTTATTGTGTCTGCCGTTTCCGCGCCGACACCGGACTCGGAGCCGACGTACGTAGCTCCAGCAGCTTCCACTGCGGCACGAAGTTCCTCTGTCGTGGCCGACTTCTGGACTTCTATCTTTGTCGCACTAATGGGAATTACCGTACAATCGAGTGTTTTTCCAACACTTTCAGCCACGACATTCACATCGTCGCCCTGACCTAACGTCACGACTTCTGACTGGAACTCAAGCTGGATCCAGGAACCACCGTCAAGGTCGAGACCAAACTGCAGGTTTGTAATACCTTCACGGTCGCCAAACGGCACAAAGATCGCCGCGAGCGACAAGGCAACCAGAACAAGAACGAGAATCACCCGGGGATCACGAATCACGGCATGCCAGCCGGTGTATTCATTCTTCTCTTTTTTCGGAGCGGGGGATTTCTTGGAACTCATTGTTTTGCACCTCTGCTGTCCTTTTTAGGTTGTTTTGGTGTTGTCTGAGATTTTTCCGACCCGGATAGATACATCCGGAGAATGCCGGCATTGAAAGCCCAGGTGAAAATAATATCACAGATAAGACCGATTATCAAAACGGCAGCGATGGAATACAATGTTGGGACCTGGCCTATGAAGGCAACAATAAACATTGCGACGATTGCCGCGAGAGTAGTAGTCGTCATAATGATACCCGTGCGAAACGCGCCCTCCATTTTTTCCTCAAGCTTCCCCTGACGCTTAAGGACTTTCGTCGTCAGCAGGATGTTACTGTCAACAGAATAACCAATAAGCATCAGAAGAGCCGCTGTCGTTGCTAAGGATAGTTCGATCCCAAGGATATTCATTACTGCAGCCGTAATCGTGATATCGGCAATACCAGCGCAGACGACCGTAACTGCAGGAATCACTTTTCTGAAGGCAAGGAATACGACGACTGCCATTCCGATGAAGGCAAACATGATCGCCCACAACGCCTGGGTCTGGAGCGTTGAACCGAAGTTTGCACCGATCTGGTCGATGCTTGCCTCAGGATATTTCGAAAGGGCATGATCGTTGAATTTCATCATGTCCTCGTTGGACATCGGACCAAACTTGAGATAATAGCCGGCCGAGCCGATACCTTCATCGATAGACTTCAGATCATAGCCGGCAAAGAAGGCGACGATCTCTTCTTTGGTATCATCCGTATGGATGGTAACGGCCGTCCCTCCGGCAAAATCAATACCAGGGGTGACAGGCATTCCTGTCAATGCAAACGTTATACCGACGATCACCAGAGCGAGGCCAAAAAGGACGGCGGGTATTGCCACCATACGTTTTGGATCGTATTTGTTGATGTCGTATTTGGGGAGTTTCATACTGAACTAATATTTACGTTCAATGAATATATACGCCTTCAGATACATTGAAAAAAGTGAGATTAATTTGTTTCGGTGCTGCCTTTCTGCTCAAGCATATCTTCAACGGTTGCATTTGCGTGACGATACCGCGGACGATTGGCAGTTTTACCGCCGCAGGATAATGCTTCAACAGGACAGAACTGCAGGCATGCAAGACAACCCTCGCATTTATGGAGCCACTCCTTTTTACCGTGAGGAAGATCACGGATGTTGTTTACCGGGCATATCCGCACACATATCAGGCATCCATTGCAGGATGGGCTGACGACAAATTTTTTGTCGAAGTTGTGTATGTTTCTGATAAAGGGGCCATACATAAGCTTCATGACGCTGCCGATTGCCGTAAATCCTGCAAGAGAACCCTGCCGGTTTTTGATATCTTCGACGATGACGGCAACTTTTCGAAGCGCGTTTTCCCGGATGGTCTTCTCAACGGACTTCTCCGGCGGAGCGCTTAAGGGGATATAGTTGTCAGGCATCTGGATCCACCAGGCTGCATTAAGGATATGCCCGCTTTTTTCACACAGGGCGGCTATCTGTTTTGTCGGAGAACCGCTTTTTCCCCCTTCGGTAACAACGGAGAAAACATAGCCTGCATGGGAGAGATCCAGAAGCGCGAAGAAATTTGCAACGATCTTTGGAAGACCCATGGCGTAAAGGGGATACACTATCCCAACATTTGCGTCAGCGGGAACTGTGACCTTCTCGCCGGCTAACATGAGTTTTGGAATAGGGGCGAGTTCGGTGTCCGGGAGCCGTGTAGATATTGCTTTGGCTACGGCGAGCGAGTTTCCTGTGCCGGTAAAGTAATACAGTATTGTTTTCATGGTGAGAGGCACCTCCGTTTGATAAGTATAGAGAGTCTTACTGATTAATCCTTGTGGCCGTGTTAACGATTTTCATCGAAAAACTCCGGATCCGGAAATATATTTTAAGAATTTTTGGGTTCCGGCAATACATGCATTCCTTATATCATGAATGCGGATATGATTACGGGGTGCTGATGCAGACGGAAATCCGGCTGCAGAGGCTGAGATTATACCCATATAACCTGATCCGGGTAATGCCGGCGGAGGG
Source organism: Methanocorpusculum sp. UBA424 (assembly GCA_002498375.1). Lineage (GTDB taxonomy): Archaea > Halobacteriota > Methanomicrobia > Methanomicrobiales > Methanocorpusculaceae > Methanocorpusculum. The sequence goes on along the minus strand of DAHC01000001.1, from coordinate 8,468 downwards.
AGTCGCTTTTCCCATACGTGACCGTGCATTATCCGCCTAGATTCAGGGAGGATAAAACAATGGATTTGGAAGTAACCAAAGCAATCACAGAGTCCTGGTTTGTGAGACTGCAGAATAATCTGTCTTTCGACGTGGCAATTGTAGGGACTGGACCTTCGGGACTTATCGCCGCTGTAAAACTCGCAGATGCCGGATACAAAGTTTCCATGTTTGAGAGTAAACTTGCTCCGGGAGGAGGGATGTGGGGAGGAGCCATGCTGTTTTCATCCATTGCGATTCAGAACGAAGCAGTATATCTTTTGGACGAACTGGAGATTTCCTACGAACGATACAACGAGAATCTTGTTGTCTGCGACAGTGTTCTCGCAACCTCGGCACTGATATATCAGGCGTCCAAGAGAGGCGTTGTGATTCACAACGGTATGAGTGTTGAAGATGTGGTGTTTAAGGAGAACAGAGTTTCAGGCGTTGTTGTGAACTGGGGTCCAGTGGTGAGAGAGGGACTTCATGTAGATCCGCTTTCCTTCAGAGCAAAAATCGTGGTTGATGCAACCGGCCACCCCTGTATGATTTCGGAAACGGCTGCACGAAAAAACAACATCACCCTTAACACGCCGACCGGAAAAGTCTGCGGAGAGTGTTCTTTGAATGCAGTCGAAGGTGAAACGATGACCGTCGCAAATACCAAAGAAATTTATCCGGGACTCTACGTCTGCGGTATGGCGGCAAACGGAGTGTTTGGATCGCCCCGTATGGGACCGATATTCGGTGGGATGCTTCTTTCAGGAGATAAAGCGGCAAAACTGATTATCGAGGAGCTGAAGTGACGGCAAACGATTTCGGATTGTATCTGATAATAACCAAACCCTCTTTTTCCTACAGGAAAATCGCCGAAACCGCAGTTCAATATAATGTGCGATATCTTCAGCTGCGGGAGAAATCATTATCTGACAGAGAGATCCTGAAAACAGCTGACGAGATCATGCAGATAACCAACGGAACTGAGACACGATTCATACTTAACGACCGGGCAGATCTGGCAGCTATCTGCGGGGCAGACGGCCTGCATCTTGGTCAGGATGATATCCGTCTTGCAGATGCAAAAAAAATCTGCGGCGAAAAAGTATCCAGGTTCGGGCTTTCAACCCATAATCTTGAACAGGTAAAAGAAGCGGTAAAACTAAATCCGGATTACATTGGATTTGGACCGATATTTCATACCCCGACAAAGGCAAAGCCGGACCCGGTAATTGGGACGGAAATGATTCCAGAAGCGGTTAAACTTGCCGGAGATATACCGGTTGTTGCGATCGGAGGAATTGATGGAGGAAATCTCAGCCGTGTTCTGGATGCCGGCGCAAGAAATGTGTGCATGGTCCGGTATTTTATGGATAATGCGGATTTTGAGAGAAGAGTAAAAGAGACCGTCACAATCCTGAACGATTACGGTATATGAAAAACAAGAAAATAAAAAAAACTAGTGCTGCGAGAGGGATCCGAACCCCCGACCTCGGGATTATGAGTCCCGCGCCCTAACCAGCTAGGCCACCGCAGCAAATATGCATAATAAGAATGTTGTATCCCAATATATAGATTCCGAAACGCAGGACGCGTGTAAATGTCATGGGAAATACGAATTCTTTTATATCCAAGATTGGCCGAACCCAAAGGTGTAATACCTTGCCAATGAAACGTATCTGAGAAGAATGCCACGACCAAAAATACTCTTAACGAACGACGACGGGATCAACTCAGGCGGCCTCTGGGCTGCATACGACGCCCTGTCCCCATTCGCTGACGTTACGGTCGTCGCACCGGCAACCCAGCAAAGTGCGGTCGGCAGATCGATATCGATCTTCGAGCCCTTAAGGATGAACGAGGTTGCCATGCACGGAACGCAGGCATACACGGTCGAAGGGCGTCCGACGGATGCACTTCTTCTCGGCCTCTATGGACTTGGACTGAGACCGGACCTTGTGGTCTCCGGAATAAATTTGGGGGAAAATATTTCCTTTGAATCGATCACTACCTCCGGAACGGTGGGTGCTGCGATGGAAGCAGTCAATCAGGGTGTTCCCGCAATCGCATATTCACTTCAAATGAATGACCAGGGAAATAAATTCGCGGACCCAAGGTCACACACAACGGATTTTATCCAGAGCAGAGACGTTGTCACGAAATTCACCAGACTATTTCTGGAAAAGGGAATGCCCGAGGGAAGCAAACTGATCAATATCAATATCCCGGCGGAAAAAATCGAGGGCTATAAAGTAACCGTACTTGGCGAGAGGCTGTTTGAAACATCCGTCGAAAAAAGAATCGATCCAAGAGGAAAACCCTACTATTGGATCAACGGAACACCGATCTACATCCCGGAAGAACACTCGGATGTGACGGCACTCAGGAAAAATTACGTCTCGGTTACCCCGCTCTCCATGGACAACACCGCATTCAAGGCATGTCCCGAGCTGAAAAAAATGATTATGGATATTGATTAACACATACGGGAAACAACCGTTGCCACATATTTGCCGAAATACTCGGCCTGCAGAAGATCGTTCTCGGTAAGCTGACCGTCGGCAGCAAGTCCGTAATGCCCGCCGTTATGCTCCTCGTTGGTTGATTCGGCCGAAATCGGGTCGCCCACTACAATCATGCCGTGAATCAGCATTGCCTGAACAATTGACAAGATAGCCGTCTCTTTTCCGCCAGTCCGGTCCCCAGCAGTAGTAAATGCAGCACCGACCTTTCCGACGAGTTTTCCGCGCACAAAGGTGGTGTCATCAATAAGCTCTTTTAATTCAGCCGCCACTCCACCGAAATACACCGGAGAGCCAAGAATTATTCCATCATAACGGACAAGATCGCTTGCACTCACGCGATTGAATGCGAGAACATCAACATCAATTCCTTCCACCTCTTTTGCTCCCTTGCCGATAGATTCTGCAAGAATTTTGGTTTTACCGGTTCTGCTGTAACAGGTCACAAGTATTGAGGCCATACTTATTAGATAGGACCCGAGGCGTTTTAAAAATTGGTTTCGGGAAAGTTATTCGTATTCGGGTTCATCCTCGTCGACCCCGTTTTTATAATACCAGAGATTATACGACTCATACATCCCAAGTTCGACGGCGATTTTTACTGCCAGGGTATGCCAGCACTCTTTCCCATAAAGCATGGCGTTACAACTGCAGAACGAGCCCTCGACAAAGTACTCATCGGTATTTCCCACCACAACGAAATAATCCCGGTATTTTTTCACCCGCTGTTCTTTGACCGCATCAACGGCCTCCATTCCACGCTTGCCGTATGCATCGATGAATGCTTTCCGCACAGCATCATTCAGCTCGCCTTCCTGTTTTAAGATCTGGAACGGGTTGATCATTGTATAATTGATGTGAGGGGAGGGGCAGCGATATATTCCCATCCCCGACTTTCTGCAAGTGCACGCATACCTGGAGCTTCCAGAGCGTAATGGGTTGCTTCGATACAGGGAATGGGCGACTCGAGAGCAATATTATACTTTAATTCGGCTGCCATGTAGGCTTCTGCACCAAGAGATACGGCCTCTTCTATCAACTCAAGATCGAAGGCCGAACCGCCGGCGACTGCCAGTCTGGTAACGCCTGAGACATCACCCCATACACGCAGAGCACAGCCGAGAATTTGAGATATCTCGCTGAAACTTTTCGTCATGGTTCCGACAACACCGATCGAGTTTGGTGTTTTTTCCATCCTCACACAGTCTGTGAGTCCGATTTCTTTAGCAAGAACATCGTTGATCCCCCCTTTTGCATGATCGAAGTTGGAATGCATGGCATAGAGATTGATGTTATTTTCAAGCAAAGGACGCAGGATCTCAGCATTTCGCCCGGTCACGCCGTGCATCGGATTCCAGAACGCCGGATGATGAACGATCAAAGCATCGAACCGTTCCTCAGCTGCCCGTCTGCAGACGTACGGCGTGGCATCCAACGCACAGCCTATCTTTTCTATCCGGTCTGTTCCCTCGACGAGCAGCCCGATGCGGCCTTCGTCAAAATCCTCGGCAAGATCAGGCGGAGCAATTTTTTCCAGAAGAGCAATGAACGCGTCTTTATCCATACTCATAATAGGAGGTCAGATATTAATTGAGTTTCTTAATCCGGATCTTTTCCGGATCGGATTGTGCCTCGTCCTGAGTATCCCGCAAGGCTGCGACCGGTTTTATCGTAAGAGCATTGATATAAAGCGATTGAGCATTGGTCGCCTTCCCAAAGACCCGGCCGAGAACCTCAACGTTCGCTCCGACACCGACAAGCGGATCGGGCAGGGCGAATCGTTTTACCACGACCTGACCGGTCGGATCCTGAATGAGGTAGGAGGGTTTGTTCATCATGAGCCCGGTGACTTTGAGGATTTTCCCTTCAACGATCACCACATTTCCCCGCATGGTCGGAGAAAGCTGGCGTGCTCTGACAAGTTTTGCATGCTGGAGATACTGCGGAGCTTCACGAAGGACCTGTTTTTCGTTCGTATAGGAGATCCAGAGAGGAAAACCTATGAGAAGAGCGCACAGCGGGAGACCGATATAGATATAGATAAGATCCTTAGTGGAGCCGTAGGTCATTGCACACATAACGGCAAAAAAGACGGTTGCTGCAAGAAGGAGAGGAGGGAGGCGGACTGTTATGCCTTGTATTTTCATGTGAGTAAGAAATGGGAGGGGGAAGATTATGAAGATAACGCCGAAATCTTCCGGTGATTTGATTACCTTTTCTTACCCACTACTAATCATAGATATGCCCCGCCAGCAGATAAAAATCCCGTCCCTTCTTATGACCACCGTTCTTGTTGGTATTTCTTCTCTGGACGGAACGCTTTTTGCTACAGCAAAACCCTGCCCTCTCTGCGGGGGAAAACCGCAGCCGTACGATACCAAGAAAAAACTCTATGTGACGCTTCGAACCCCAATTGGGGAAAAAAGGATCATTGTCAGCATCAGACGGTTTAAGTGTAAGAAGTGCGGACATCTCATTTATGCACAGGAACCGTTTTACCCGGACACCAGACTTGGTTCAGCAATCGTGGATATGGCCATTTCTCTCTCAAGACTGCATTCCTATTCCCGCACAGCAGAGATAATGAAGGCGCTCGGCATAGAAATCGATCGGGGATCGGTCCGGAACTATGCATTGTCGAATCTGCCGATACCTCCGGCAAACTTTTTGTACGGCATGCAGCTGCCGAACTCGTTCATCTCGCTTATGACAAAAGAAATCTCGGGACCGAAAGGATCGATCTCGTCCCAGGACATTCTGGCATCAAGCGGGTATCCTTCGTCCTACAAACCGCCTCTTGACGGAAAAAATACATCGGCCGAGTTCCAGAAACAGAAAAAACAGAAATCAAAGAGCAGATAAAAAAAGTGGGTTACAAAGCCTCGGGAAATTTACCCGATAAAGCTGCGATCTCCCGTACGGCGTAGGCGGGTAATGCATCTGCCGGCATGCCAAACGCTGCAGTGAGATCGACACCCCCAATTAACGGAGCAAATACTGAAGATCCGATGCCTCCGGTAAGAAGAATGTCGGCCCCGACATCATTTCGTACTTTTTCCACTGCACTGCAGACAAGATTTCTCTGGGCTTTCCAGAAAGATTCGGCAATTTGTATGGCGCCGTCTTCTCCAATCTCTTCGAGATCTGCACAGACAGTCCTGGCCAGGCGGCGAAGACAGGCTTCACGCGAAACCTCTTTTCCATCCGGCGTCGCCGATGAATAGACATCGATCCCGATGTGTCCGAGAACAAAGTGGGCATCTCCCGAACAGGCAAAATACTCGGTTGAAAAGGGTGTTACGACTCCGCCGATCTCTGCCGAATCTGCAAGCGTGGCCACCGGTGTTCTCAGCATGCCGGTATAAACAAGATATCCCTCCTGAAGCCGGATCGTGTCGGTCATGCCGATGAGATGATCGAATCGGGAAAAAGGAACGATGTCTGCCGTAGTACTCCCGATATCCAGCATCATTCCGTTCGGATAGGTCCTTCGAAGGAGATCCACCGAGGCAAGCCAGTTGGCGGCTGCGAGTTCCGGACAAGCTTTTGTATGGAATTTCGCATCGGTTCCGTAGAAAACGGCATCGGGAAATGTTTGCCTGACTGAATCGACAATGAAGGAGATGCCTTCGGTTTTGTTAAAAAAACCATCGGCAAGTTCTCCGCTCATCACCACCGCAGCATTCTCTTTTTCTGCATAGGTGCTGATGATCTCTGCCAGATCGGATTCTTTCCATAAAGGGCAGTAGTGGATATGTACCCCGGACTCGTCAACGATTTTGAGGTTGGCACCTCCGACGTCGATCCCGATCACCCTACAACTACTCCGCCGACATCATCGAATTTTGCGGTTTTGCCGTTATAATGAACGCATTCCGGCGGCAGACCGACCGTTGCTTTGAGCAAAACATCAGCAATCTCCTCTTCAATGACATGCACGATGCCAAGAATACTCATTGTTGGGCGGGGATTTACATCGACGACCCAGATTTTTTCACCGACAATCATGTCAAGACCGACATATCCCTGACAGCCGAGCGTCTCGATCGCTTTTTTGGCAACTTCGATCATCTCAGTCTCGCGGGGCGGGTGGACGGGCGTTTCGCCGCCTTTGTAGACAAATTTACCATCCGTCCCAACCTCACAGAACTGACGGTTTATCGTCAGAAAAACCGGAGGGAGTCCGCTGTAAAATCCACATGCTTCCCCGACAACGCGGCTGCCGATGATACTGACGCTGAAATGTTCGCCTTCAAGATACTCGACGGACATCTCACCGTCTCCAGGAACTTCGCCGTCTTTTGCGATCCGTACACCTACGGACCCTGCACCTTTAATCGGTTTTATCACGCGTTTACCTGGATAATCGACAGGGACTTCAGCAGGAACATCGATGCCGACCTTCGCAAGAAGTTTCCCGGAAAGCCGTTTGCTTGCACAAACCGCGACCGCCGTGCTGTCCGAACCGATGTTATGGGTGGCAAGTTCCAGAGTGTGGGTATATTTCGCGAGGACTTCGTCCGGGGCAATGACGAGACCATATTCACAATCCGGGGCCAGACGTGCTATCTCGGCATCAAAATCACTTCCGGTCGGCATGACAACCGTGTGTCCGCAGGCTTCGAAACTTTTTTTCAGCGCAGCGACCATGGCTTTGCCCTCCGGGGCAAGAGCCGGGTCACGAACTGCAGTATATTCGGCGATGAGAACAGTCATATTATGCTTCGCGTTTTTCTACCTCGGCGATGAGGTTTTCCATGACGGCGTCAACGGCATCCCAGGTAGGACTCGTCTCACCAGGTTTTCTGACAATGAATGGTTTTCCTTCATCGCCTGCTTTTCTCATTTCGATGTCGATTGGAATGGCTCCAAGGTAAGGAACATTGTACTGCGTAGCAGCTTTTTCTCCTCCGCCTTTTCCAAAGAGATCGACAACTTCACCGCAGTGAGGACATACCATACCAGACATGTTTTCGATGATGCCGAGAACAGGAAGATCCATCATCTCAACAAACTTGATTGCTTTGGTTGAATCGAGAACGGCGACGTCCTGGGGGGTCGTAACGATAACTGCTCCTTCGACGTTCGGCGCAAACTGCACAATATTTAATGCTTCGTCACCAGTTCCCGGCGGGAGATCGACGACGAGGTAATCAAGATCGCCCCATTCAACATCTCCAAGGAACTGCTGAATTGCAGCAGCTTTCATGGGACCACGCCAGACGATCGGACTGTCGGTCTCATTTAAGAGAAGTGCCATGGAAATTACTTTCAGCGAACCGGTGATTTTGACCGGCATGATCTTGTTTCCTATTGCCTGAAGGCGAAGATCCTCGATACCAAGCATCTTTCCAATACTTGGACCGTGAATATCCAGATCAAGAAGACCGGTCTGATATCCGTGGTTCGAAAGGGCATACGCGAGGTTGACGGAAACCGTACTCTTTCCCACACCACCTTTTCCCGAGAGAACAAGGATTACATGTTTAACACTGATATCGGCTTTTTTGGGTTGCTGGCAGGTATCGGTCTTCTGTGAACAGCTATCACAGTGACCATCACATCCTTCTGGCTGATCGCTCATGATTTTTCTCCTGATTTGTAAGTCTATATAACTTATTGCATTACCTGTTGTGTGGATTACAGTATAGTCTTTTTGGATTGAGTAAGAATCAGAAAGAACAAAATGAGTTATTTTTGGGAAGGTCAGAACATATATTGCTGCTTACCTTTCGCGCGGGGCATTAACTGAAAAATATTCATTTTCAACAATATAAATATAATAAAATTAACATCCACAATTCCAACCACACCATAAACCCACTGAAAATAATCAAAAAATGACCATTAGGAGACACCATTATATATCCCGAAAATAGACATCAATAATATCCGAGGTTTATCCATGGAAATTAAGTATGTAACAAC
>DAHC01000006.1:56788-99355 GCA_002498375.1 Methanocorpusculum sp. UBA424 | reverse complement strand
CAGGTGGACCTCTCAGAAAAAGGGGAAGTGGTCTATCGGGATCGGGGATATCAGGGAGCAAAATGCAAGGGATATAGTGCCACAATGAAAAGGGGAGCGAGAGGGCATCCCATTGGCATACGAGATAAACTGAGAAATCTGCGAATAAGTAGGAAGAGATCAAAGGGCGAGAGACCATATGCAGTGATCAAAAATGTTTTTCATGCAGGGTTGGTGAAGGTAACAACGCTGCAAAGAGTACGAGTGAAAAATATGCTGGCTGCATTTTGTTATAATATCTATCAGGTGAAAACGATTCAAAACAGAGTGTAAATTAAAAAAAAACGTCAAGGAATAATGGGTATTTTTCTTTTTTTTGGGGGGGGATGAGGGTGTAGGGATGTGGCCAATCTTCCTTAAATCATGATTCACGTTAAAAAATGGGTTGATAGATATTCTCGATATTTCCACCGCGGGACGCTCCGCGCCGGATCGCAAGGCAAAGCCTTGCTCCGCTGAGGCCGCCCCTACGTGGCAGCCCGCAGTCACCTCCTGCACCCCCTTAATCAGAAAAAATGAAAGAGATGTGGGGGAGCATATTTGCCAACTGTCAAATTCAGGATCTAATGATATATTTTTCCAAATCGGGATGCCGGATAAACAATGATTTCTTCACTCTATATAATTCACCGGCCCTACGCTCTTTCGACGCGCAGGTTGAATTCGAGATGTTTCCGTAACATGCAGTTGGGTCTCACAAGTGATTTCCTGAGTGTCGTCTCGATTTTCATCAAAGAAATGATCCATTCGGGACCGTGTGCGCCGATCGGTTCCGGCGTTCATGCAGGAGATTTCTTATAATACAGACCGTGTCGGTTTGGATGTATTGTATCCCGGCGACTCCGGTATTTCTGGAAGAAAATGGACCGCAAAAATGATTTTGAAGCATTACTGGTGATTTAAAACACGTATTCTCACTATCTTGAGCAGGAGATATTTGCGTAGTATGCTTCCATTCATATTGTCTATATTTCCCCATACGTTCGGGTTGATTTTTTTAGTACCATTATCACTACGGAGAAATATCGATAATCTAACATTATCTTTTTTAAACTAATTTAATAAATCTGCTCCTCGATTTCCGAACAACACATTTTGCTGGTCTCGTGAATAGATTTATATTTCGGTCCTCAAAAAACAGAACCGTTGCCAAATGGGCAATGGAGTATTTTCTCATGATAACAATTATCGCCAAATGTACCGCTAAAAAAGATTCTGTTGATGATTTACTGGAATTAGCTTTGGAATTGGTTCAATCCAGCAGAAAAGAGGCAGGAAATCTATCTTATGATTTTTACCAGGACATAACGTTCCCGGAAAAGTTCACATTTATTGAATGCTGGAAAGATTCGGCCGCAATCGACTCTCACAATGCAACTCCGCATTTCAATCATTTTGTGGAAAAAACCGGTCAGATATTTGCCGGACCTCTGGATATAGCTCTTTTCAGAAAGCTGACATAACTTCAGCTCTCTTTTCTCCAAATCAAAAAACACTTATTTTTCAGATTCTGTGTGTTGTCTGGAATTTTTGGCTTAATAATACCAATAGTTGCAAATTTATCTTTAATATTTCTAATAAGTTGTTGTGACTTTCGTGTCCGGTTTCCCGGTTACAACATTCTTTTATTAAACTACTTCGTAAGAGTTGTTTGTTGGTTGGCAGTTTGATCACATGTGGCAGTAGTGGTTGAAGGGCATCAATCGACAGAACCATACATATCTATTGGATGTGACACGAATGAAAAAAACAATAAAAGGACTTGCAATGAAGCGGATCGGAGAGATCGGCTGGATTGAGAAAGAAGCTCCAAAGTGCGGACCGCTTGACGCAATCGTTGCACCGCTCGCAGTTGCACCGTGCAGCTCAGATGTTCACACAGTCTGGGAAGGAGCTCTTGGAGAACGCCACGACCTGATTCTCGGTCATGAGGCCGTTGGAGAAGTCGTGGAAGTTGGATCCATGGTTAAAGACTTCAAGCCAGGGGACCGTGTAATTGTTCCTGCAATTACTCCTGACTGGCTGTCCACTGAAGCACAGGACGGGTTTGCCCAGCACTCCGGAGGCATGCTTTCCGGCTGGAAGTTTTCCAACTTTAAAGACGGTGTTTTCGGGGAACTTTTCCATGTAAATGAAGCTGATGCGAATCTTGCTATTCTTCCAGACTCCATTCCTGTAGAAGAGGCATCCATGATCGCAGACATGGTGCCGACCGGCTTCCACGCAGCGGAACTTGCCGATGTGAAGCTTGGCGATACCGTTTGCTGTATTGGTATCGGTCCGGTCGGACTGATGGCAGTTGCCGGAGCAAATCACATGGGAGCATCCCACATCCTTGCGGTAGGAAGCCGCAAAGACTGCGCCGATGCAGCACGGGGATATGGTGCTACCGACATTATCAACTATAAGAACGGTGACATTGTCGAACAGGTTCTGGACAAGACCGACGGCAAAGGTGTGGATAAAGTCTGTATCGCAGGCGGAGATGTCAACACCATGCAGGAAGCAATCAAGATGGTCAAACCTGGAGGAAAGATCGGCAATGTAAACTACCTCGGTAAAGGCGAGTTCGTCACGATTCCTCGTGTTGAGTGGGGGTGTGGTATGAGCCACAAGTTCATTCACTGTGGATTGATGCCTGGAGGCAGGCTGCGGATGGAGAAGCTCGCCAGCCTCGTTGAAGTTGGCAAACTTGACCTCTCGCCATTACTTACCCACAGATTCAAGGGCTTTGACAAGATCGAAGAAGCACTTCTCCTGATGAAGGACAAACCAAGCGATCTTATTAAACCGGTTGTCACCATCAAAGAGTAATCTTAATGAGTGATAATCCCAATAAAATTCAAATTTTTTTAGTAACTATCCTCATTAAAACACCCTTAGATCAGGAAATGATATCATGAAAGTTGGAATAATCGGAGGAACTGGGAACATCGGCGAAGGTCTCGCACGCCGAATTTGTATCGGTGGAAAATTCGATGTAGCAATTGGATCCCGTGACCCGTCAAAAGCGATCGTTGCTGCAGACGGAGTTACCTGCTGCCTTAACGACCGCTGTTGTACCGGAGGTGTCTGCAATGGCGGGACGAATGCAAGTGTTTGTGATGCTGATATCATCATTCTTTCAGTCCCGTTCGACAAAATCGAGTCGACCATTGATGCAGTCGGCAAGGAGGCGTTTGAAAACAAGATCGTTGTTTCACTCATCAACCCGATGCTTCGGTTCCCGAAAGAAAAGTACTTCCTGCCGGATCGCCCGGCGGAAGGATCAGCAGCCCTTGCAGTGAAGAAGATGCTGCCGGAGTCGGCAAAACTCTGTACAGGGTTCAACAATGTTGCATCAGGGAAGTGGATGGAACTTGACGAAGAGCTCGACTACAGCGTTTGTGTGTGCGGAGATGACAAGGAAGCAAAGAAGGTCGTCATGGACCTGGTTTCCAGCGTCTCGAAACTCAAGCCGCTTGATGCGGGACCACTGGCAGTATCAGGGGTAATTGAAAGTATTACGCCGCTTGTAATTACCCTTGCAATGAACAATGGTCTTAAAGACGTAGGGGTCTACTTCAAATAATATCTCAAGACTGAATGTGTCTGTCAAATTTCTCTTAGGTAAAACCTCTCTTTCCGTCAGGGAAGAGCTAAAATGAGCGATTCAAAAAAAATCTGCTCATTTTTTTCTTTTATAATTCATCGGTGATAAATTATGACTCCTATATACTCAAGTCCAATGAAAGTTGGGGTTATCGGCTGCGGCAATGTCGGATCAATTTTAGCCGAGCGGCAAACCTCATTCGAAATCGTTGCCGCCTATGATTCTATTCCCGAGCGTGTTGCTGCGTTTTCTGACAAATACGGGGCGAAACCGTTTTCAGATATTGACGTTTTTCTGCAGGAGCCGCTTGATATCGTTGTGGAAGTTGCTTCGATCGATGCCGTAAAAGACCTTGCAGAGAAAGTTTTGTTTGCCGGCCGTGATCTCATTCTTCTCAGCGTAGGAGCTCTTGCAGATGACGCGTTTCGAGAAGAGCTGCTGGCTACCGCAAAACACCTTCATCGCAGGATCCATATTCCATCTGGAGCCATTATGGGTCTGGATAATGTCCGTGTCGGGAAAATATCCCGGGTTGATAAGCTTTTTTTGAAAACGACAAAACCGCCCCGTTCGTTGCATTCCGATGCACCCATCTCCCAATGTCTTTTCTCCGGAAAAGCCCGTGACTGTGTAGCATTATATCCGAAAAATACGAATGTTGCCATCTCTCTCTCGCTTGCATGCGGAAGAGAGGCCGATGTCGAGCTTTGGGTTGATCCGAAAGCGGAACAGAATATGCATGAGATTTTTTTCGAGGGAGAATTCGGCGATGCATATATTCGAATACGCAATCTTCCGGCTCCGGAGAATCCGGCAACCAGCTATCTTGCTGCACTGTCCGTGTTGAGTCTTCTGGAAAGTCTGGAGAGTCCTCTGGTAATCGGTGCATGATACGCGGACTTTATGTGGGGAGGTTTCAGCCGTATCATAACGGGCATAAAGCTTTCATTCAAAAAATCGCAGAGGAGGTTGATGAGCTGGTCATAGGAATCGGCAGTGCCCAGATGAGTCATACCGTTCGTCATCCGTTTACGGCAGGAGAGCGGATTTTAATGATCGCGAGAGACCTGACAAATCTTGATATACCGATATACACCATCCCGCTTGAGGATGTTAAGCGGAATTCATTATGGGTTTCGCATGTGATATCGATGTGTCCTCCGGTAACTCAGATTTATACCTCCAATCCGCTGATCTCTCAGCTGTTTCTGGAAGCAGGCCGACATGTCGTATGTCCGTCGGGACTTTGTCCTCACAAAGTGCTTTCAAGTGAAGAATGGTGTTCTGCCGTAAGGGCAGGGGGTGACTGGAGGTCATACGTTCCCTTGGAAACTGTACGGGTAATCGAAGATGTCGGAGGAGTCGAGAGGATCCGGCAAATTACCCAAACAGATGAATCGGCTGCATACGGCAATATGCAGCCCCAAGCAACCCCATATTTTGCAGAGTGTGCCCCGGGTGTGTTCTCCCCCTCCCATAAATCGTGAGGTGTTGATGGGGGGATGCCTTCTCAGATTATATCATCCCGATTTTTTGTCCTGCCCGCGCAGCTCTGTTGATATTCTTTCGTTGGCAATTTTTCTGTAGCATTCATCGATCTCAAAACCGATGAACGGGATCCCGAGACGGATCGCCGCGACCGCAGTATTGCCTATCCCCATGAACGGATCCATCACCAGCCGGCAGTTTTCCAACCCGTGATCTTTGATGCACATCATGGGCAGCTGGACCGGAAATGTCGCCGGATGCGGCCTGCTTTCCCTGATGGTCTCATAGGGGATGAACCATGTGTTTCCTCTGTCCCTGATATCCCGCTTCTCTCCTCCCCAGCGGTTCACATTGCTTTTATCCTGATACGGAACGCCGTTTGCCAGTCGGTCGATTTCAACAGCGCCTTTTTTCGTGAAGTGAAAGATGAATTCATGACAATCGTTATGATAGCGTTTACTGTTTATTGGTTTGTAATGCCCGGCCGCTACCCCCTCTTCAGGGAGCGCGATGGATTTTATCCAGTGGATCATATTCTGGAGCACGAATCCCTGCTCTCTAAACGTCTGAGCCACGTCAATAGGTATCCATGGGTCCTTCAGGCTTCCGCCGACATTTAGATAGAAAGATCCCTGATCTGAGAGGACACGCAACGACTCCGCTGCAACCGTTCTCATCCACTTCAGATAGGTATTTCGCGGGATCGTATCATCATATGTCGTGTAAGCTTTCCCGATGTTGTACGGGGGCGAGGTGACAATCACATCAACACTCCCGGCCGGCAATCCGGCCATGCCGTCGACACAGTCTGTGTCGTAGATCATGTTGAGTTCAGTCATGTTTGACGATCGCGACTACGGTGATTTCATATGTCATAGTTTCCCCGGCAAGAGGATGATTTGCATCCACGATGATCTTTGTATCAGTGACATCAGCGACCGTGACTTTGCATAACCTGTCGAAGACTTCGACGGTGATGATATCTCCAGGTCTTGGTTCGTGGTCAAGCCGGAGTTTTTTTCGTTTTATCGGGATGACGAGGCGTTTGAGGTATTTGCCGTAGGCTTTTTCCGGAGGCAGCACGATAGTCGCTGTTTCGCCCTCACTTTTTCCAATCAATGCTTCTTCAAAGGCGGGGTTGATCTGTTTTTTTCCCAGTGTGAAGGTGACAGGTTCACCTGTACGGGTATCTTCGAATATCTCTCCGTCCGGACGTTTGCTGATAAAGTGGACCTGCAGCGTATCCCCGGATTCTGCGACAGACATACCTATCTGTATGGCTGAAGGAATACTTTAATGGTTCGCGTTCGCAACATACAGTATGGCCGCATCTTCGTTCTGCCCGGCAGCAATGCGGTAAAAAAAGGTTAAGTGGCTGAGATCAGGGGGATGACGAGTTTTTTATACACGCCGTCGCCGCTCTGATGCAGGATCCTGAACTCATAAGTCCCGGGTTTATCCACTTCAACGGTCCAGATGTAGTTTCTTCCGTTCTCATCAACGGTACTGTCATTTCCGACGATATTGATCCCTTCTGAATCAAGGGGTCTCCATGCAAGGCTATGCGGACTCGTGATGATGACAGTAAAGCTTTTTTCGCTGTTTTTTTGAATCGCGTATGAGTCCATTTCTACCTTCTTCTATTGGTTTACATCATTAAATGTATTATAATTGAAAATTCGGATCGAATATTTATATATTTTTTGGTTCAATTTCCAAAGAATATTTTGAAAAACCCGAAATACGTTCAGATTTAAACACGCCGGATATGTATCCGTTCCGCATCTCACATTAAGTAAAAGAGCTTGGATTTCAGATCAAAATAGAAAATAAAGGACGCCGAGGGGGAGATTTGAACTCCCGAGGTGTCGCCACCAGTGGCTTTCGAGGCCACCGCCCTTCCGGACTAGACTACCTCGGCAGGCATCTATACGATACGTTATGGTATGCGCGTAGTAAGCATACGTGTTTGAATGTAAAAAATATATGGGATTGGTTGCCGGATTTACATCTGGCCGGCGCCTTTGGAGATCATCATGTCATCAACGCGGATGAGAAGCATGGCAGTCTCGGAGGCACTCTGAATTGCCTGGCGTTTGACTCTCTTCGGTTCAACAACGCCCAGTTCCTTCATGTTGACGACGGTGCCGGTAAACACATCGAGACCTGCATACTTCTGGCCCATTGCGTGTGCCTGACGAAGATCGATGACTTTGTCAACGGTGTCGAATCCGGAGTTCTCAGCCAGGGTTTTTGGGATGATCTCGAATGCCTTTGCGTAGCCTTCGATGGCGAGCTGGACACGACCGCCTTCGGTTGCTGCGTATTCCCTGAGTCTGAGGGACAGTTCGGTTTCAACGGAGCCGCCGCCGATTGTGTAGGAACCATCTTCGATGACATCCTGAACGACACGTTTTGCATCCTCGATCGCACGTTCGAGTTCATCGACAAGGTGCTGGGAGGAGCCGCGGAGAAGAATGGTGACTGCCTTGGGGTTTTTACACTCGGAGAGTTTCGTCATCTCGAGATCATCGAGCATCTCGAGTTTGCCTGCAGTTCCAATTACTTCGGGTGAGAGGTCTTCAGGTTTATTGATGACCTGGCCGCCGAGTGCTTTTGCCGCGTATTTCAGGTCTTTTTCCGGGACGAATTCAAGTGCATAGATACCGTGTTCGCCAAGGTAATACTGTACCGGGTCGGCGATGCCTTTCTGGCACAGAACGACATTTACGCCGTTTGCGGCGAATTTGTCGGCCATTGCTTTGAGGGTCGCACGTTCTGCAGAGGAGAATTCCGAGAGCTGTTCTGCTGAGGTGATCTTGATCTTGGATTTGGTCTGGGTCTTGGTGATCTCGAGCGGGCCGGCAATGAATGCTGCTTTGACGCCTTTGATCTTTTTCGGCATCAGCGAGTCAAGTCTGGTTTTATCGATCAGGACACCTTTGATGAGTTCAGCACTCATTGTGTCGCTGCGTTTTGTCTTGACAAGGATATCGTCTTCGTTGACCAGCGTCTTTTTCCCGGAGGTTTCTGCAACCCCGGAAACTGCCTCGACAACAACATCGCATGCCTGATCCATGATGCTTTCGATGGATTTTCCGGTCATCGCGGTTTTGGCGATCAGTTTCAGCATGTTTTTATCTTTCGGCGTGACGTCGATCGCAAGTTTTTCGAGGAGTTCAAGCGCCTTGAGCATACCAAGGTTGTATCCCTTTGCGATCACAGACGGGTGGACACCGCTGTCGATCAGATGTTCTGCCTGCTCCATAAACGAACCGACCAAGACGACTGCAGTCGTAGTGCCGTCACCGCATTCATTGTCCTGGGTTTCAGCAACCTCGACAACAAGTTTTGCGCCCGGGTGCTCAACATGGATCTGGTGAAGGATTGTCGCTCCGTCGTTGGTGATGACGATATCATCACTACCCTGAGTAACCATCATCTTATCCATACCGCGTGGACCAAGCGTTGTTCTCACTGTGTTGCCAAGGACCTTTGCTGCCATGATATTGGAGCGAAGTGCTTCCTGTCCCGGAACGCGTTCTACGTTATTACGTAAAATGACGACCTGCTGACCTGAGTTGTTTGCCATAATCGTTATTCTCCTGTACTAATATGTTAAAAAAGTGGATTGGACTTCTATATAAATATGTTGTATTGGTTATTGACTGTTCAGTCGATACGTTTAATTGCAAAGAGCGAGTAGACCGGAACGCCCTCTATTTCCTTGACACCGCGCTTATCAAAGATTACACAGATGCCGACCGGTGTGGCTTTGTGGCGGCGCAGGTAATTCACTATCTCTGTAAGAGTGTTGCCGGTTGTGATGCAGTCATCCACAATTAAACACCGTTTTTGGGAGACCTTGCTGAAGTTTCCGGATATCGATCCGATTTTACCTTCCGGATTGTGTTTTGAGGGATGATATATGGCGAGATTGAGTCCGTCCTCTGCGGCGATCATCGTTGCGAGAGGTACGCCGGATACGGATATGCCGATAACGGTGTCGATCCCTTCCTCCTCTTCGTTTGCTGCCTCAAAATGGGCCAGCATCATGGATGATATTCCGCCGAGGAGTGTGGTGTTGGAACTGACGTTCGTCCAGTCGATATGTACATCTTTCGGTGCCGCGATCCCGGCTTTTCCCTGTGTCAGAAGCCAGGTGACCGTATCGACCGAGAGGCTGAGTTCATCAGCGATCTGGCCGGATGAGTGGCCTTCGGCGTGAAGGTCTTTTGCTTTTGCCATGAGCTCTTCTAAGGAAGACATATGAAAAGTAATCGCTTTTCCCGCATATATGCTTTTGTGAAACTTCTGCTGAAAAGCAGCTCCTTCCGGCAGAAAATATGGGAAACCTACTAAAAGTGAAAAGTCCAATCTTTCATCTGGATATGTCGGCAAAATATGTGACTGAATCATTTCAGAAGAAAGTTGTGCCATATCTCACCACGTTCAACGATGCTGAAAAAAAGCAGTTCTACCTTGATGCAGATGCGGCCGTACAGGAACTTGTTTCAATGGGGAAAGACCCAAAACAGGTTCTCTGGGTCATGCAGAGTATAGGTCTGTACCTTTATGGTAATTCCGGGAAAAATTTCTATGTTGATTACCAGAAGATCGTTCTCTCAGATACCTGTGTTCTCTGGTCGATGCAGCCGCCCGGCGGGGGATGTATCCACCTTTTCCAGACTGGGGATGGAAAACTTCTTATCGATGCCGGATACGGCGTCAATTATGCCGACTGGGTACAAACACTCGCCGACTTCGGTCTCGGCGACTTTTCCGATGTAAAACATGTTCTCTGTACTCACGGGGATGCCGATCATGTGGGAATAACCGGATTGCTGCCCGTCCCGCCGTTCGTTCACCCGATCACGAAAGACCTTTTGGAGAACGGTTCCCGCTCCTTTGCATCCACCAATAATCTCCTGCTGCTGGAACTTGTCTACACAACAACAGTAAACACCTTTTCCCAACTGGCGTTTCCGAAAGAGTACATCCTTTCAAAAACCGAGCCGCAGAAGATGCGGGGGATCTTTCCGGTCATCGATACGATCACGTTTGCCGGACTCACCTTCGAGGTCTGGCAGAGTCTCGGCGGTCATCTTGCCGGTCAGCTCTTCTTCTATGAACCAGCACAAGGTCTCCTCTTTACGAGCGATGCCATCCTGAACTTTGCCTCGCTTACTCCCTGGCGTTTGATTTATGGGTCGATCCCGGATTACCTGATCAATTCCGTCAATATCAACAGTGAGATCGGACGACAGGAACGGACCGAACTGACCAGACTTGCAGTCGAGCTGGATGCCGAACTGAGGAAAAATGGGAAACGTCTCAGATTATGCTGCGGTCACGGGGCAGTTTCGGTCATCGATGAGAAAGGAAATCTCAGCATACTCGATCCGGTGATCCATTACTCGAGACGGAAATACACCGAGGGACTGCACAACCTTGCAGCAAAAGTAGCCTGGTTTATCAGAAGACGGCTTATCTGAAATATTCGTTACCTTCGTTTTCTAATTTCCGTCCCGCGCCGGATCGGAGCCGAACCGCAGATGGGACAGTCTTCCTCGTCTGCCGGAATCTCCGCTCCGCACCCTGAGCAAATTTTTTTCCACACCCGTTTTTTGGCATTTCTCTGAAGAATTCCCCTGGCCGCTATCTTCAGATGACGGCAGACATTCTGTACGGCGAAATCATCTGAGACGACCGTACCTTCCAGCGTCAGGCCGAGAGCGATGACCGAGATATCCGTGTCGGAGAGGACTCTGGCATCCCCGCTTTTGAGTGCCGCGTTCGTCGCTGCAAACACATGCTCGGCCTCCGGCTCGGTAGTTACAAGTCCTTTCTCCGTCATGATCTCGAACCTCATCTTTGATGCGAGATCTTTTAGTTCGCTGACAACCTCGGGTGTGGTAAAAAGCTCTCCGTCAAGCGTATAATCGCCGAAAAAATAGGATGAATCCAGAATATATTTCATTTACGTACGGCGTCTGCGATGACACCGGATGCCGTGATCCTGCTTGAGGCACGTTCGATCGTATCCGAAGATGCGATGTCGGCAAGCCCGGCCTGCATAAGTTTGATGTATCCGCCTGAGGCAAAAACGCCGTGAACGCCCGCTGCTCTGACCGAAGTTGCCCCCTGCTCTAACAGCATTCCGGCCGCTTTTGCCATAGATCCGCCGGTTGCGATGATATCGTCCACGATGATACAATCTCTTCCTTTTGCTTCCAGATGTTTTGGCGCCATCGTAACTTCCGAACCCGAGAGCCGCGTCTTATCCAGGTGATCGCAGTCCCATTTTCCAACCGCCGATACGCCTTTGGCAAACTCCCACGCACCTTCATCCGGAGACAGGATCAGCGGATTTTCCAGATTCATCGTGCTGATATATTCCCCGATCTCCGGAGCGATCGTCAGATTCTTTGCAGGACACCGGAAATGTCCGAGAATCGAGGTGTCGTGGATATTGATGGTAAAGACTCTGTCTGCGCCGGTCGAGAGGGCGCGTGCCATTGCCCGTGCTGAGATCGGCTCGCCTTCATTGAACTTCTTGTCCTGCCGTGCGTATCCCATATATGGCAGAACAAGCGTCGTTTCTTTTCCCTCGCATGCATCGAGCAGGAGAATGGCCTGCAGTGTGGACTCCGGATCGACCGTGCTTGCAATAATTATCATCTGATCGTCATCATCCATTATGCGTATGGACTGCTCACCATCCGGGAATGTAGTGTATTTTACTTCAGATAGACGACAGCCGAGCTTCTGCGCCGTGCGTGCCGCGAGAACCTGGCTCTTTTCGGTATAAACTACTTTCATGATAAGACTCTAACAACTATCTCTTACTGAAACTACTTAAAGCATAATCAAGTACAAATATTAGCATCTTTAATCGAGGTATGGAACACAATATGGAACATGAGAATAATCCGGGACAAAGACCTGAAGAAACTGTTATGGGGACAGTTTTGGACGTAAACCCGGCGCAAGTCACGGAAGAAATCCCGGCGCGGGACACTTCGCCTGTGAAAGAGGTATATGCCTCTGACAAATATGATGCCGAACTGTTCGGAGGCGTTCGGTTTGACACCACGGCGGATCTCGTAATCCCCCCGTCGCTGATCGATCAGGTCATCGGTCAGGAACACGCAGTGGATGTCATCAGAAAAGCCGCGACCCAGCGCAGGCATGTCATGATGATCGGAAGCCCAGGTACCGGCAAGTCGATGCTTGCTAAGGCAATGTCCGAACTTCTTCCAAAAGAGGAGATGCAGGACATCCTGACGTATCCGAATCCCGAGGATAATAATAATCCGATCATCCGGGTGGTTCCTGCTGGAAGAGGAAAAGAGATCGTCGCAGCTCACAAAGAAGAGGCACGTAAACGCGCTTCCTCGAAAAATACCATGCTTCTCATCCTGGTCATTGGTATTCTCGGGATTGCTCTGATTTCAGGCCAGCTTCTGATGGGTATCGTCGCCGTAGCCTTTATCTTCATGGCATTTCGTTCGTTCATGCCGAAAGAAACCGCAATGGTCCCCAAACTCATCGTCTCCAACAAACCAGACTCGACTGCACCGTTCGTGGACGGGACCGGATCCCACGCAGGAGCATTGCTCGGCGACGTTCGCCATGACCCGTTCCAGTCGGGGGGTCTTGAGACACCGGCCCATGATCGTGTCGAGGCCGGAGCGATCCACCGGGCGCACAAGGGTGTTTTGTTCATTGATGAAATGAACACCCTTGAACTCTCTTCCCAGCAGAGTCTTCTGACTGCCCTGCAGGAAGGCGAGTTCCCGATCACCGGTCAGTCGGAACGTTCATCCGGAGCCATGGTAAGAACCGAACCGGTTCCCTGCCGGTTCCTGATGATTGCGGCAGGAAATCTTGACGCCGTCCAGCATATGCACCCCGCTCTCCGGAGCCGTATCCGCGGATACGGATACGAGGTCTACATGAGCGAGACTATGGATGATACGCCTGATAACCGGGCAAAGCTCGTCAGGTTCGTAGCCCAGGAAGTTAAAAACGATGGGAAGATCCCGCATTACGATCCGTCTGCGGTATCCGAGATCCTTCGCGAGGCAAAACGCCGGTCCGGCAGAAAAGGTCACCTCACAGTGAAGCTGAGAGATCTCGGCGGTCTTGTGCGGGTTGCCGGCGATCTCGCCATTCAGGAAGGATCCCCCGTGACGTCCATGCATCATGTGGTTTCGGCAAAACAGATCGCACGATCTGTCGAAGACCAGATCTCCGACGAGTACATCCGCCGGACCCGGGATTATGATCTGACGATCGTTTCCGGTAATCTTGTCGGAAGAGTGAACGGACTTGCCGTTGTCGGCAACGATGCAGGATCGGTTCTTCCGATCACGGCCGAGGTCACTCCCTCGCAGGGCGCTGGGATGGTTATTGCGACCGGTCTCTTGAAAGAAATCGCTCAGGAATCAATCAAGAACGTGAGCGCCTTAATCAAGAAATTCTCCGGGACTGATATCCGGAAAGTCGATATCCATGTTCAGTTCATCGGAACATACAACGGGGTCGAGGGAGATTCTGCTTCCGTTACCGTCGCGACGGCAGTTATTAGTGCGCTTGAAGACATCCCGGTCCGGCAGGACGTGGCGATGACCGGATCCCTGTCGGTAAGAGGAGATGTTCTCCCGATCGGCGGCGTCACCTACAAGATCGAGGCAGCCGCAAAAGCCGGCATCAGAACGATCATTATCCCGCAGTCGAACCTTGCAGATGTTCTCATCGAAGAGCGGTATGCCGACATGGTTTCCATCATTCCGGTGACCAGAATCGAAGAAGTACTCAGATATGCTCTCGTTCCCGAGGATAAAGTGGCGTTCGAACAAAAACTTCTCCAGATCGGCAAACATATGGATATCCCGAAAATGCCGATGCCCGCCGACAACGTTCCAGCGTGAACTTGCCCCTCCTCTTTTTTTCGATTACCTTTGATCACACCGTTTTGAAAAAGCCTCCTTCGGCATGAACGGGAAATTGCTGAAGTTGGACACGTGTTCCGTCAGTATTCCCGCATACTGCGTAAATAACCTAAGGTATATCTATCACCACGTCGTATTTTATTTCATTTGCGTGATGCTATGACGAAATATTTGTTCAACGAAGGCATTGTTTGGGAAGACCGCCGGAAGGGGTCGTATCTGCTTCCATATATTATCTTCTTCATCATCTTTGCAGTGATCGCGGTATTGATCTGGATCACGGCGCCTCTCATCGCTCTTATCCCTGTGCTGGAAACCGTCTTCCCGCTTTGGCTTGTTTCACCAGAGCTCCTGACAAAGATCCTCGTATCAGCAGTATCCGGCGTGATCGCTCTGATCATTCTTATCTCGGGGCTGGTGGAACTCAACCGTCCCCGTCTGTATCTTACGCCCCGGAGAATCTGTCTGATGTCAGGCATCGGCTCATACCAGGAAGTGCGTTTTGACAAGATCGATGCGATCCAAATTAAAAAACATACCCTCATCATATCCGCCGGTGGGACCAAAGTGATAAAGTTCGGTCCGATCCTTGATCCGTATGCGACCAGAAACGCTGTTGTCGGCCTCATCACGTTTGAGATGAAACCTCCGGAGGATGAGACGATCGTTTTTGATAAGGCGGTCCCCATCCTCAAAGAAGAGGAGGACGTCTTCGATGCCGATGTCATAGGATCCTGATCCTTTTCTCTTTTTTTACAAAACAACTCAGCCTGAAACAGCAGAAGATATGTTATTCTTCAGGACCAAATAGTAGTCTTGGAAAATCATGGAAACGATACGATATTACGACATCCGTTATGTCAGGGGGACTGTTACCTCCATCCAGACGGAGAACCGGGTGATCGAGAATGCCGGCTCTTCTTTTTATGGAAAAGCTCTCTTCCGGGTCTTAGGCGAAAATGGATGGGGATACTACTGTGCTTCATCCATCGATATGGATGATAAAAAATTGAAGGATGCCTGCATCCAGAAAGCCGCAGCCTCTGCACGTCTTGCCGGCGTCCATGCCGATATCGCCGATGTGCCGCTTGGTTCTCCGCGTTCCTGGGTATGTTCGGCAAAAGAACAGGCAGAAACCCCTCTCGAAGAAAAAGCCGCGCAGCTCCTTCTTCTCGAAGGGTCCGCAAAAATACCGGAGATCTGCAGCACCTCGGCACGATACTCCGAGCAGTATCAGGACGTCATCTTCGAAGACTGTAATGGTTATTCCTCCTCCTCTTCGGTCTGCCGCACGCTCTTCACCATCTCGGCGGTTGCAAACCGCGGAGCTGACATGCAGATGAACTATGAGCAGGAGGCGGTCGTAGGTCCCCTTTCATTAAAAGAGTATCTTCCTTACGGCGAGAAGTGTGCGAAACGCGCTGTTGAACTTCTGGATGCCTCCGCCGTTTCCGGAGGACGCATGCCTGCCGTTCTGGATCCGGCGATCGGCGGCGTATTTGCTCACGAGGCGGTCGGTCATGCAAGTGAAGGAGACGCCGTACGAGATGGGGTTTCCGTTCTTGCCGGCAAACTGGGTGAACGGGTCGGCTCGTCTCTCGTCACCATCATCGACGATCCTTCTATGCACGGATACGGGTACGAGCCGTTCGATGCTGAAGGTGTTGCCTGCGGTCCGACAGAACTGATCAAAAACGGGATCATGCACAAATATATGCATTCCCGCGAGACCCTGGCCGCCGTCGGTCTGGATACCGGTGACGCAGGCCATGCCAGAGCCGAACCTGGAATGCAGCCTCTGGTTCGTATGAGTAATACCTACATCAAAGAAGGCGACGCCTCCTATGATGAGATCATCGCCGAATGCAGAAAAGGCGTTCTCCTGATCGGTTCAAGGGGAGGGCAGGTCGATCCCGGCCGTGGAGCCTTCCAGTTCAATGCAAAGTATGGATATCTGATCGAAAATGGAGAAACTGCAAAAATGATTCGTGACGTCTCCCTCTCAGGGGATATTCTCTCGGTGCTGCATAACATCGCATTGTGCGGCAAAGAACGCAAAATGTCTTCGGGAATGTGCGGAAAAGGTCAGTCGGTTCCGGTATCGGATGGAGCTCCTCATGTGTATCTTACCGAGGCGTTAGTTGGAGGCAGCGGAAATGTCTGAGCTCGATATCGACCGGATCATCTCGTACGGTGAGAAGTTTGCCGACGAGGTGGAGGTATTCATGCTTGATTACACCGACATCTCCCTTGAACAACGTGAGATGGCCGTCTCTTCGGTTTTCGAACATGCGGGCAGTTCCATTTATCTCCGGGTGGTGAAGGATAACCGCATTGGAATATCCGGAACCTCCGATGCCGAAAGGTGGAAAGACTGCGTTGATGTTGCCTTGTCATCAGCCAAACTCTCCGAACCTGTTCCCGGCTGGACTGGTTTCCCGGCAAAGGCCGCGCTGCCGGACGGCCGCGACCCATTCGATCCGGACATCACTGTGACGCCGGACCTTGCTGCCGAGTATCTGGAACGGATGAATGCCGGAGCCGCCAAGCACCCCGAGGCACGCGTGGTCACAGGAGGGGTCTCTCTTTCGACAGGAACGGCGGTTATTGCCAACTCGAACGATGTTCATTACACACGCCAGATCTCCGGTATTTCTCTTGGGATGGATGCCATCTGCGAGAACTCGACCGGGTATGACTATGACTCAAGTCCGTTTTTAGACCGCATCAATCCGGAAAAGATTGGTGAAGAAACCACATTCTGGGCGACCGCCTCCCGAAACGGCGCGAATGTTGAGACAAAGAAATACGACGTTGTCTTCTCCGAACATGTGGTGGCATCACTTATTCTCGATCTCTTTACCGAGGCCGTGAATGGAAAGAACGTTCTTTCAGGGAAATCGGTTTTTGTAGGAAAACTGGGCGAGGATGTTCTGCACCCTTCGGTTTCGATCTCGGATGTTCCCATGGATCCGGCCGGTTCTGCATGGAAGCGGTTCGACTCTGAAGGAACGGTAACCTCCGACCTTTCGATCGTTCAAAACGGCGTGCTCTCCGCATTTATGTATGACGTAAAGACTGGATCGCAGGCAAAAACGACCTCGACAGGACATGCCCACCGGGCCGGGAACGGGGCGACATATATTCATCCGCATTGTCTGCGGATCGCGGCACCGGTATCTGATGTTATGGACAAACCATGTCTCTTCGTTCGCGAGGTTATCGGAGCGCATACGGCAAACTCCCTCACCGGCGAATTTTCCGTGGAAGTGGCCAACGCATTCTTTGCCGAGTCCGGGAAGTTTGTCAGTCCGGTGAAAAAAGCGATGATCTCAGGGAACGTTTTTGACATTCTCAGAAGCGGTGTGCACATCTCTGCCGAAACGAAGACGTTCGATGGTTCCGTAGTTCCGAAGATGCGCATAGATAGTATGCAGGTAATTGGCTAGATAGGGGTTAATTATATCCCTATTCATGCAGATAGTATCAATCACATAAATGCCAGATGATCATACAATTATTCGTGTTCCGACGTACATCCCCTCAGTCGATAAAATACTTGGCGGCGGCGTTCCAATCGGATCAACGATATTATTATTCACGGAGCCCGGTGCGGGAGGACCCGAATTTCTCTTCACGTCTCTGGTTAATTACTGCCGGGAGGTCACTGGAGATATTCCACCGGTAAAAAATACCAATCGGCCCGATGCGATATATTATATTACGCCAAAAACTTCCCGTGTGCAGTTTGTGGATATGATGAAACAGCAGTTCAGTTATTTGAACACTATTGATTTTGAAGGTGAAATCCTGGATAAACGTGTGTATCATATGGATATGGGTGACGTCTATTTTGCCAGATCGATCGTTCCGCTTTCCTGGTATTCCCAAAAGACGATATCCGAGCATCTCAGGAATTTGCCGCCCCATGACGATTACGGGGGTTTCGCATATCTTGCAGGTATGGTGGAAACGGCACCCGAGAATTCAATGGTGTATATTGATTCACTGACGCCGTATCTCCCGTACTTTAGCGATCAGGACAAATGGCAGAATCTGATTTTTCTCATATATGGTCTCTCCCGTGCGGCAAAAAAACGGCATATCACCTTTATAATATTACTGACCAACGGTATTCTTCCGGAGAGCAGGGAAATCGCACTTGGCAATTCATTCGATGCGATCATTCGTCTGGTGTGGCAGAAAAGTCAGGAATCCATGTCAAGGCAGCGGCAGATGTACATCGAAAAGTTTGCCGGTGTTCTCCCTCTCCTCTCATCAAGGGATATTGCCACCTATAATGTTTCCATAGCCCCGGAGACCGGCTTTGAGATATCCAATCTCAGGAGAGTGGCATAAAATGAAATACGAACCGCAGTCAAAAGTAACGATCCCGTCCGGCATCCCCGGACTGGATGACATGATCGGCGGAGGTTTCATCAAGGGATCGGTTTTCGTCCTGATCGGCGAGACAGGTACCGGCAGAACGATGTTCTCTCTCCAGTATTTGTATCAGGGCCTTCTGAATGGCGAGAAAGTGATGTACATCAGCCTGTTCAATCCGGTGGAACAGCTGACGGGACACTTCCTCTCGATGTATCCCGAGATGCGTGATCGGATCAATAAGGATATCTATATTTTACAGCTGCCTCCGGAAATTTTTCTGACCTTCTCCTCGCGTCTCGGCAACAATGTTGCAATCATGATCCAGGAGCTTGGGGTGAGCCGTGTTGTCGTGAATCCATTCTCTGTCCTTGAAGAAACAATGGTCACTTCGACGGGATTTCGATCAACCGATCTGAATATGGTATATTCATCCCTGCGTTCAACAGGAGCAACAACGATCCTGCATGTCAATTCTGGTCAGACGAATGTTTTCACCAGCAAATTCGGTTTTTCCGAGGTATTTGCCGACGGGGTCGCATGTATGTTCAGAGAGTTCCCCGATAACGATCATATGAGACCATACCGCATGCCGTTTGTTCTTTTGAAATCCCGCGGGCATATCACGAAAACGGCCAAACTCATCAAATATGATGAGTCGGGGCTATTTACACTGCACTCGTCGATCAAATAAAACACTCCTTTTTTGAGCTGCATACCGTCAGATGTATCTTAATAATACATTAGAAACAACTTAGTATCGTATATGGTTCAGCAGAACGGCGGGTCCGGACAAACAAGAATAAATGATCCGTTTCGGAGGAAAAGAAGGAGAAAGGGTGGTTTTTTTACACCGCCGATGCTTCTGCTTCTAACCGCTGTTTTGCTGGCTCTTGTAGGTGTCTTACTGATAATGACGAGTACGGCCAGTTTTCTTCCGCAGGGATACCCGGAGCCAAGCACACTTAATATTACGGCCACACCATCTCCAACCATTTCCGTTCAGATAGCGAAAAATGTTACTCCGTGTTCGGCGGTCGGCCAGGTATGGGATATCAGTGATTCGTCATTTGTTTTCCAGCCGGTATATACCGAGACCGTCCTTGGAAATGCTACACTTATTTACTTTGATCATATTACCTATCCCTATTACTCGGTCTCCGGGCATACTTCTCTCAAGGCGGTGAATATCTATCCGGTGACTGAATTAGTGATCGAGTATTTGGTTCCTGATGTAACGGTCAAAAAAGTACTCGTTGACAAAGAGATCATTGAAAAAGGCATCCTCATTGATACGACCTACAAAACGGTGTATGTGACCTATCCCGATCCTGATGCGAGGTTTGAGATAACCATCTATGATGAATCCGGGAACCTGGTGGCAAATGAGGGATTCGCCGGCCAGTATGATACCGGCATGAAGGATGTGATAACCTTCCTTACACAGGGAAACTACACGATCGAGATGACGGGAAAGCGGATCGAGTTCAATGTTTCCATCATCGAAAAATAAGGTTTGTTCAAATCACGATTCCAAAGAACGAAAGGATGATCAGCATCGCAGCTCCGAGAATACCTCCCACCGCACATACTATCACTTGTGCGACCGAAAGATCCCCGATCGGTGCAAGATTCAGCCAGGAAACGATAAAGAGAATAACGACACCGCATACGGCGTTGATCAGGAGTTTTAGTCCGTTTCTCAGGATGAAAAACAGTATTGCGCAGATCACGACCGCAATAATGATCATAATGACTGTTGCAAAAATATCCATGTAAGTAGATTCACCTGACCAGAATATAAAGGATTTGGCTGGATTTGCTTTTTCCCGCCCGGAAGGTATAATTACAGCATCAGTACAAGTATCATTTATTCTCTTGAGGTGTCTTATCCTGAAAACCAGCAATCTTCTTTTGATTTTGATTCTGACGGCAGCCCTGTGTATCATTCCGGCAGCAGGCGAGGTGTCGCTGGATATCCTTCAGCCTTCTGCAGATGAAACCTCTTTTGCCGAGATGCGTGATCTGTATGTGTACGGCAGCTTCGCAAATACCGGGGATCCGGCAGATGTCCGCGTGCGGGTCTACAACGCGGAAGGCGAGATTATACGAACGCTGCAGAGCCATGTCGATACGACCGGCGGGACGCCGTCCTCTTCGATCGATATGAGTTTGGTCCCTGAGAATCTGCAGTGGGGTGCTATCTTGGCAGTGGAGGCGATCACTGAACCCTATGGGTCTGCAAATGGGGGGAATAAGGTCCTCGTAAGCAAAACGTGGGGTTACTATCTTGCTCTGGTTCAGGGTGGTGTGACCAAGAATAGTTCCGGCATGTACAGTCAAGCCGATGAGAACGGGAAACTGATCCCGTACACCGAGGATTTCACTGCAGGAATTTACCGGATCGTTGTCGATGTTCTGGATAAAAACGGAAACAATATCCGGTTTATCAGCGGGAACGGAAAGCTGGTTGATTCTATTGAACTTCCGATCTCGTTTGGGCTGACGCATGCTTCGCTTGGCATGTTCCGGCCTGATCAAAATCGCGAGAATGTGATCAGCTATGCACGGCAGAATGATCTGCGGTCATATATCGACTGGTTCCCCGGGTACTTCCAGATCTCCGGAGGCTCTGCCGGCTATCAGATACCCGCCATCTGGCAGCCGAACAACGGTATCGAGGTGGTTAACGCTCTTGAAGGAACGATCTTTGACACGCCGGTGTATGCAGAAAACACTCTGCTGATGTACAATCTCGGCAGTTCAAGCACCACGATCCAGGTGGAACTGGCTCAGATTCTTCTTGCAGGGTTGGAGGACAGTGGCAAAACGACGTATACCTATTATGACACCGGGGAGATCTCCTATGCATGGATAGATGCGGACGATGGAACCCTGAAAACGCTGAACGGGTCGCTAACCGCATACCCTGATCTCTCCACGTCGGATTTCCGTGTGATCTATACACACGCCGACCGTTCAGAGGATCCGATCCCGCAAAACACTATCTCACTTCTGCCGAATCTGACGAAATCGGTTGATACCTCGCCGTATGAAGTCACCGTGACCAGAGGCGAGTATTTGGCACTGTATGGATTGACCCGGCCGATAGATACGACGCTTTCCGACGCAGGAACGGCATACAGATACAATATTGACAATCAGATCACGCGTTTCATCTACACGTCCGATGATGCAGAATATGTGTTTGAAGGTCTCTTGACAAGGGTGTTTGTGAATCCTGACGGTTCACTTTACCTGGCGGCCAATACGAACTACGAGTTTGGTCATGTCTTTACCGCTGAGGATACAGCAAACATGCCTGTTGGAACATCCACCTATGCAGTGAAAGGGTATGATGCGAACGGCAGGTATGTGGAGAATACAAGTACGAATATTACGATCACAGTTGTGCCGGAGGGAGGTGAAACCCCGGTTTTTGCCCTTCCGATTTCCATTCTTATTGCGATCCTGACTCTTGGTGCTGCGGTTATAGTTATTCGAAAACTCTAAACCGCAGTAACCCTTTTTTTACTATATGCAGAGTCATATTTTCCTCACCGGCGATATTCAGGTGGGAAAAAGCACCATCATCCAAAAAGTCATTCATGAACTCGGGCTCAGTCCCGGAGGGTTTCGAACAAGTTGGGGCGATCTTCTTCCGGATGGGAGTGCGGATCTCTTTCTTTTAGGAATGGGTGAAGCTCCGTCATCGGACAGGATCGCTGCCCGCCGGTTTGGCTCCGGCCGCGGTATAACGGCCTTCCCGGACATTTTCGATGAGGTCGGGTCCCGTCTGATTGCCGAGGCTTCATCTTCTCCTTTGATCATAATGGATGAGCTTGGATTCATTGAAAAGAATGCTGCAGGATTTCAGGATGCAGTTTTATCTGCCCTGAACGGATCCGTTCCGATACTCGGCGTCGTCAGGAATATGCAGACACCGTTTCTGGATAAAGTCCGGTCACATCCGAATGTGAATGTGATTGTCGTGACCAGGGGAAATCGTGAAGAGATTTTCGCGCAGGTTCTTGCAGACGTCAAAAAAAGTTATTCGAGATAGGGTTTTATCTCGGCAAAAATTTCATCGAGCAGGGTTTTCGCTTCAGCCGGATCCTGTGACTCGGCAAAGACCCTGACCAGCGGTTCTGTTCCGGATGGTCTGATCAGAGCCCATGCCCCGCCGCGTGTTATCCGCATTCCGTCACGGTCGTCGATCGGGCAGTCCGCAAAATAGGTTTTCATATGGGCCACGATCTCTTTTGCCTGTGCGGTTTTTCGTTTCTCCTGATACATGGTGAATGACGGAAGTTCTGCGATCAGCTTTGAAAGCGGCTCGGTCTTTCCGGCCACAAATCCGAGCATCGTTGCCGCGCTCATCCCGCCGTCTCTGCAGAACTGATGGTTTGGATAAATGATCCCGCCGTTTCCTTCACCGCCGATGATGACCTTTTCTCCGTTCGCGATGAGTTCGCGCATCGTCCGTGCCACGTAAATGCTTCCGACAACCGTGTAGGTGGTCGTGCAGTTGTATTTTTTGCCGACTTCTTCGACGATGCCGGATGTGCTGACAGGAGTTACGATGAGTCCTCCGGGATTTTTCTCGCAGAAGTAGGAGGCGAGCAGGGCAAACGTGATGTTTCCATCCATGAAGGTCCCGTTTTCATCAACGAAGATCGCTCGATCCGCGTCCCCGTCGTGAGCTACGCCGAATGCTGCGCCGGTCGCCTGGACCATCGCTGAAAGGTTTGCAAGTCCTTCGGGGCTTGGTTCAGGGAGCCGTCCCGGGAAGAGTCCGTTGAACTCGGCATTGATCGTGTGGACATTACATCCAAGTCTGCGCAGGATTTCGGGGGTCGTAGCGGCTGCCGGACCGTTTCCTGGATCGACGACGACTGTTATCCCCTTGCCGCAGTCTTTTGGAAACTGTGCGACGATTGTATCGATATAGAGTTTACGTGCCTCTGGTTCTTCCGTGCAGCTGCCTACATTGTCCCATGCGGAAACGACCGATCCGTTTTGGATCATTATTTCTTCAAGTTCGAGTGTCCGTTCGTCACCCATCTCGGTGCCGTCAGCTTCGATGATTTTTATGCCGTTGTACTCGGGCGGGTTGTGTGAAGCGGTGATCATAACACCGCCGTCGAGTTTGTGATCAAGAACGAGGTACTGGAGGCCTGGTGTCGGGATCACATCGAAGTCGACAACGTCGCATCCGCATGCCATAAGGCCGGCACGGACCGCAGAACTCAGCGCAGGTCCCGATGTTCTGGTATCGCGGCCGACACCCACCTTTTTGCCTTCTCCGAGCATCGTTCCGAATGCTTCGGCGACGCTGAGAGCGAATACCGGCGTCATATCGACTCCGGTCACTCCGCGAACACCGTTTGTACCAAAGTATTTTTTCTCACGTTTTTCGAGTGCCATATTTACAACCGTCTGTCTAAGAGTATGTGCGGTCGTTCATAATAAGGGTTGAGAAAAAAAGTTAGGGGTAGCTATTATAGTGCGTCTTCGTCTTCATCTTCTTCGTCATCGCTTTCGGATTCGCCGCGTCTGCTGCTTAAAAGCACGTTTGCGGATTCGCCCAGTTTACGCATGATCTCGCTGATTTTGTCTTCGATGTCGATCTCATCGTCGATTTCCAGGGACGTTCCTTCGATCTCCAGCAGGAATCTGGCGACTTCGCTTGATTCGAAGAGGATGTCGTCGAGTTCATCCAGCGTGAAAAATCCGCACATCGCTCCGTAGAAGAAGGTCGCTCCGGATTTTCTGACCTTTCTTTTGAACGAGTTGCGTGCCTGATTAACGGCCTGGGGGCTGTACGGCTCCTCCATGAACGGGCAGAGCTCGGGGAGATGTTCGCCAATGAAGGTCATCTCTGCGCCGTAAGGAGTTTTGAAATCCGAACAGAGACGTGCGATCGCCCATTCGCGGGCGGTTATATAAGTTCGTTTTCTGAGGAAGACGTTGACTTTTCGATAGGTGGCTCCGTCAACTTTTTTGAATTTCTGATACTTGTTGATCTCTTCACTGCGGTCTTCC
The DNA here is from genome assembly GCA_002498375.1 of Methanocorpusculum sp. UBA424. GTDB lineage: Archaea > Halobacteriota > Methanomicrobia > Methanomicrobiales > Methanocorpusculaceae > Methanocorpusculum. Next base: position 74,851 of record DAHC01000006.1, on the reverse strand, counting down.
TCGGCAAAGCGGTCGTTTTGCACTAAAGGAGTGTCTTCAATGAGATGTTCGTATTCGTCCATTGCTGTAATCAGAATATAGGGGTGCTAAGTATATTTTAGGGTTTGCTGGTTTGAAATCAGAGGCACATTTTCGTATCGCATCATATGGTTTATTCCATGTGTGTTTAAGGTTGGTTCGTGTGGAGGTGCGGGGGTGAAGTCATGTTTTGCGCAGGAGGTATTCAGAAAAAAAGGAGGTTGTTACTCGCTGTTTGCAAGAGGGAAGTAGCTGCGGTAGGCTTTTCTGCGTTCGTCGATGTCGGTGTGGATGTATATTTCCGTCGTCTGGATGGAGTTGTGTCCGAGATTTTCCTGGACGACTCGGAGATTATGCGAACGTTTGTAGAGTTCGCTGGCATAACTATGCCGGATTTTATGGGGCGTGATCCCTTTCGGGGCGTACAGATTGAAGATGTGCTGGACGGTTCTGGGGGAGATGGCGTTTTTGTTTCTTCCTTCGAAGACCGGGCCGCTTTTTTTGTCGTTCAGATGCTCGCGGATTTGGTTCAGCGTGTCTGAATCGCAGAATACGATGCGGATCTTTCCGCCTTTTCCTCTGACGCGGATGGTTTCTTCTTCGAAGTCGATGTGTTCTGCAAGAAGTCCGCATATCTCGGAAATACGCATTCCCGTGGCGTAGATCGTCCTGATGAGGAGGGCATTCCGGGGATTTTCAATGGAATTGATGAACTCCATCACCTCATTGTGCTTAAGGTATTTGAGTTCCCGATCCTTGATTTTCGGCCGGTCTACTTTGGTCATGGGGTTTGCTTCGATGATGTCCTGATTGATCAGGTATGCGTAAAATGAGCTGAGGGCAGAGTCGTACTGGCGCAGACTGGCCGCGCTCAACTGTCGTTCATTTCGCAGAAGGGTAAAAAAGTCCCCGATTTGATACGGGTTCGTCTCGATCTCTGCCCCCATCCCGAAATTATTCAGTTCTTTGCTGGATGTCGGCATGACTCCTTCGGTCTCCTTCAGGTAGGTTTCGTATCGTGCAAAAAGTTTCAGGATCCTCCCGTATGCTTCTATTGTGTTTTCTGCATAGTTCTTCGTCTGAAGATTGCCGAGATACCTGGGTATCCAGATGCTGAAGGTTCGTTTTGGGGGTGCCATCTTTGTCTGATTACTTCTTGGTTCTTGGTGTAGATAATGATTGCGCATAATACCTATTATGCGCAATAATTTTGTTGTTTTTGTGTTGAAAAATAAGCCTAAAATGAGTTTAATTTCTAAATCAAACGCATTATGTGGGTTTTTAGGTTTTCGGTGGAATTCAGCATAATTTGCAGTCATCGTCCGGGCCGTTTTTTCTCGTCATGCCGCTTTAGAGAAATAACGGGCTTTTGAGAGGTTGTGATGCTTTGGATGATGGATCATATTGCCTACGTTTCGAAAGGGCCGTAAAACGAAGATATGAAAGAGGTATTTTTCGCGATCCGGAAGTTTTTCTGCCATAGGGTGGGCGGCACCATAATGTCTTCGGCCTTCCTTGTTTCGTTTGAAAAACGGACTCGTCGATGGTTTGAGTGGAAATGGATACAGATGGTTTTCTCATCAATAATTTGAAATGTAGAAGATTGGAAGTTCTCTTCAAATATGGGGCCGATTCAAACAATAGATCAAACATTATGCAATTGCTAAACGTCTGGCTATAATCTGATTTTCATCGATATTTTGGGGTGAAATAACTCACACAGGACTGAACAGGTTATTGGATTTGTTTAATTGGATGTACATCCTTCTTCTTTGTGAGCGGCTAATGATCCGCAACGCTCCCGGATCGGCTGACGTATTTGTCCTATACGTTTCCACTCGATTTGTCGAAGAACGAAATACGGTATGACTCCCTTTGGTATAGGGTGCTGCCGACGATTCGGTAGTTCTTCTCTACACACATGTGTTTTGCTTACTATTTTTGTCTGCATTTTTCAGATGCCGGGAAAAATCGTGTGCGTTTTTTTTGTTTTCTCTCTGCAGTTACACTTGAACAAACCTTTTTGACATATGTAATAAACCATATGATGCTATATAACACTATGTTTTCAAACAACTCCTATTCAGCTCATCTCGTGCATGAAAACTATTATTATCTCTCCGGCATCATCTAACGACGAACATCCATGGCAATCCTGAAAATCAGAGGTGGCGATCTCGATCTTGTCGAGTATGACTTCACCTCCTTCCATCCCGGAGAACACATTTACACAGATATTCCTGTTGTAAAAACTCCAATTCCGCAAAAAGGATCATTCAATGTCACCGTACCTGCACGTATCCATTTATCAGTGCTGGATATGAACCGCTTCTCTCCGGGCATGCCGGGAGGGGGAGGACTCGGATTTGCTTTACGGATTTACAGTAATGCAACCGTGTCCTGTACATCTGGAAACACCGTCATCAACTCCCCGCGTATTCTTCTGATCGAGCATCTGGTTGCCGCATTCAAAGCGGTGACTGGTTATAACGGAGGATTCATCATCAGCACACAGGATCACGGTAAAGAACACGTTGGGCTCGGTTCCACCTGTACAACTGCCTCGGCGGTCGTTGCTGCAATGAATGAAGCAACAGGTCGTCCGCTAACCAATGATACCATCCGCAGACTTATCGGTCATAACTATGTTGAGGAAACCAACGAACCAGGAATGATCGCGTTCGGCTTTGAGACTGGTGTCGGTGCAGCGACTTCGATCTACGGCGGCATGAATATTCTCGGCGATCAGCTGACCCATGTATATCAGCACCCGTTCGCCGAAGATAAAAACGTCTTCATCATCACGCCGAACATCCATGCCGAAGATGACAACGCAGGTCTTGAGGAGTTCTCCCTTCTCATGAACCGGGCACGAACCCTTGACTACCGCGACAGGGAACTCAAAGCCTACATGATCATGATGGACATGATCCCTGCAATCGAAAAAAGTGATCTTAAAAAGATGGGAGATATCATGTGGGAGATCGAGTTCCGCGGCTCGAAACGTGCAGAGGTCCAGCACCACACATTCATTATATATCAGCACATGAATGCCCTTAGACAGGCCGGACTTGAGTTCGTCGCCATGAGTTCGGTTGGTCCGTCGATCTGCGTGGTTACCGAAAAAACCGAGCAGGAGATGAAACCGATCCTTGATTCGCTCGGTCTGGAGATTTCCGTCAGCACGAAAGTCGACAATACAGGAATCCGTATCACCAAAAATTAACTGCCGCCCAACTCTGAATAATATCAAAGAGAAAAGTATTAACTCTCTTCTCTTCCAAGAATAGAATGTATGAATGTTAAACTTCTTGGAGGAGTGTTCGTTGTCCTTCTGACCTGCGTGTGTGTCGCAGGCTGCATCGGGACCCAACCGCCAGCAGAAACGGCTCCGGATGCCCTCGTCGGCACCTGGGTCGGCGTAGAAGACGGTCTGCTCGTTTCCTACGATCTGACTCTTGTCTGTAATGAAGATGGTACTGCAAAACTGAGCGGTAGCTTCAGCGGCGGCGGTATGAGCAAAAATCTGAATGCAAACCTGAAATGGGAGTATGTATCAGGCAATCAGTATGTTGGAAAGAGTGGTGACAATTCGCTTGCGATCTATCTGACAGGCGATACGCTCACTATCACGGTGAACCCGAAGAAGATGGGTATTGCCGACTTTGATATCGATTATGATATCAACATGAAGCGCTCCACCGGCGCTGCACCAACAGCGGCCCAGACTTCAGCATCCACGCCTGTTCCAACCACTACATCTCCTGACGCAGTCGTCGGAAACTGGAAAGGTTCTGAAGACGGCGTGGTCTCCTATGATATTACTATGGTCTACAAAGCTGACGGTACTGGAACGATCAATGGAACATTTGATGTAATGGGCCAGAAAAAGTCCTTCACGAAGGATGTTACCTGGGAGTATGTGAATGAAAACAAGTATCAGGCCAAATACGGCGCGGAGGTCCTGCCTCTCCAGCTCGTGGGTGCGGATCTTGTGGTGACACTTGTCCCGTCCAAACTCGGTGTCGAGGGAATGGACAACCCGCTTTCGATCCCGACCAAAAAAGTATAACCCAATCTTTTTTTTACCTTCATTTACCCAAACTTTTTTTCGGCTCCGATCCGGCGATCCCGTCTTTTGCTTGTGAGCCAGGTATCTGCGTTGCTGTCTTGATGATATTCGTCAACATGAAATGGAATTATTGAATCTCCTGTTTGATGGAGAATCACCCAAACTATTTTGGTCTTTGAGCCGGAATAGGAATTAACAATGGGTAAAGTTCTGATTATATTTTTATGTCTGCTCTGTGTTGCCGCCGGTGCAGCGTTAGGGATGAATTACGATCGTATTGCTCCGCATATATCTTCATTCCTACAGGATCTTAACGGACCCGACGATCCTGCTTCTCCTACGAAGACTCCCACTCCCACAATAACCTCAACTCCATCAAAAACTCCGACGCCAACTATATCTCAAACCCCTACGAAGACTCCCACTCCCACAATAACCTCAACTCCAACAAAAACTCCGACGCCAACTGTATCTCCCACTCCTACGAAGACTCCCACTCCCACCCTCTCTCCAACGCCTACCAAAACGCCGAAGCCGACCGTAACTCCCACCCCGTTACCCGAAGGCACGAAAGAGATCGTCGGCACCTGGGTCGGTTCAAAGACCATCAATTTGTTCATTATCAAAGCTTCAGCTGACTTTCAGGTCGTCTTCAATGCCGATCACACTGCCTATGTTACCGGGACGCTGGATGCTCCCGGTTATGATAATGTCCCAATTGCCAAAACCATAACCTGGTCATACCTCGGCAACGGTAGATATCTTGGAACGTACGGCTCCGAATCGATCGTCTTTGTCATCAAAGGAGACATCATGACCATGACCGTCAACCCGTATGAACTTGGACTTACCACCAATAAATTCCTGGACATGGACATCGATGCCGAGCTCCGCAAAAAATAATCCATTATTTTCCGCGGGTTATTTATCCCGGGCAGTTCATATATTGAACACTCAAAACCTCGGGCACTATTCATGACACACGAACAAAAAAATATCCTCTCCGTACGGGATATGGAACGTGAGGAAATCGACAAACTTCTCAGTTCCGCTGCCGCATTTGATCGTGGAAATTATACCGGCCGCGAACTGGAAGGCAAAATCCTCGCCGTCCTCTTTTTCGAACCAAGCACCCGGACCCGCATGTCCTTCTCCGCTGCGATGATGCGTCTAGGGGGCAAGATCCTCAATCTCGGCTCGGTCGAAGCCACCTCCATCACCAAAGGAGAGACCCTTTCCGACACGATCCGCGTTATTTCCGGCTACTGCGACGCGATCGTTCTGCGTCACCCGAAAGAGGGGGCAGCCCGTCTTGCAGGCGAAGTCGCATCCGTTCCCGTCATCAACGGCGGGGACGGGGCAGGTCAGCATCCCTCCCAGACCTTACTCGATCTTTTTACCATCCGCGAATCCATGCCGATCGAAAATATCGACGTCGGACTTCAGGGCGATCTCAGATACGGAAGGACCGTCCACTCCCTCGCGTTTGCCCTTTCAAAATACAATAACATCCGCCTCCATACGATCGCTCCAGACGGACTCAATTTTCCTAAGTTTATCAAAGAAGATCTCCAGGACGTAGGTGTCGAACTGATCGTCCATGATCATATCGAGGACGCTCTTCCCGAACTCGATGTCCTGTATGTGACCCGCCTTCAGCGCGAACGCTTCCCCGACCCGGTCGCTTTTGCAAACTACGCCTCCACCTACCGGATCACGCCCGAACTCCTGGAACTTGCCAAACCCGGCATGATCGTTCTTCATCCGCTCCCCCGCGTCGATGAGATCGATCCGGCGGTCGATGACCTTCCCTGTGCCAAATACTTTGAACAGGCGCATAACGGTGTTCCGATACGAATGGCCATGCTGAACGAGGTGATCAACTAATGGTCAAAACGATTTCCGACGGGATCGTGATTTCGCCGATCAAAAACGGTACGGTCATCGACCACATCACCCCGGGTGAGGGTCTGACCGTTCTCCGCATCCTTGGAATTCGCGACGGAACAAATGTTACGGTCATCGTCGCGTCCAATGTTCCAAGTTCCCGCGGGGGCAGAAAAGACATGGTCAAGATCGAAAACCGCGAGCTTCTCAAAGACGAAGTGGATAAGATCGCTCTGGTCGCCCCTGACGCGACCATCAGTATCATTAGAAACTTCAAAGTCTCGGTGAAAAAAACCGTTGAGGTCCCAAAACAGATCACCGGCGTTATCAAATGCCCGAATCCAAACTGCATCACGAATACCAAAGAGCCGGTCCAGAGCAAATTCGTTGTGCACCCGCGGGGATTCCGCTGTCAGTACTGCGATTCGCTCATCTCATCCGAGATGGACATCGGCGACTACATCTGAAGATTTTTGGCATTCCAGAGACGGATCTCTTCCTCGATGAGAGGAAGAGGAGCCGTTGTTTTTATCCCGGTATCGCAGAAATGGGTCCGGGTCGTGTAGTATCCTGCTTCATTGAGGCTTGCGATCAGCTCCTCCATATTCGGCGGCGAGACCTTCATGTTCCGGGAGATGATGTGATAATCGTAATACGTGCAGGTCTCGGGTTCTGCAAGCAGAAACGTCAGCATCTTTTCCATCTGCCGTTTGGTTCCAAACTGCATGTCAGCAAGGGCGGTCTGCATTTCGGCAAGGACCTCCTTTTCCTGCAGAGGTCCCATCCACAAGGGGCCAACAGGTACCGTCTCTACACCGCAGTGCGGACAGAGATGCGTTTTCGGGAAAAGCCCGCCTTTCTGTTCTGCCCGGTAAAGGCACTTTGGACACTGCATGACAAAACCGATCTGTGCGAGCGTTTCATCGGCTGCCGTGACTTTTCCTAAAACTCTGACATGCGAGCGGAAGTAGTGGGACTTCGCAAAACTCAGGATCGGTTTCATGCCGCGGTCGTACTTCACGAGTTCCCTGGCCATCGTCCCCATCATCATCCGAAGGCCCACTTCCGCATGATACTCGGTGTTCCTCGGCGTCGCAAAATATCTGCGGCACCCGGCTTTGAAATGGGCTCCGCAGAGAGGGGCCGTGTCCGTTGCCGTGACAAAAAGATAATGTTTTGCGGCCCGTGAGGCTGCATCGAGAAAAGGTACCGGCGTGCCGAACGGATCGAGGTCGATCGAATCGAACCGGGCCGTGCACATCAGCCGGTTCGCATCATCGCAGGTCACACTGATGTCGCCGCCGAGTTTCTCTGCATTATATTTGATGATTTTGACCGCCTGCTCATCCCGGTCGTTGATCGTGACCGGAATCTTTGCCTCGTTGGCGATCCGAAGGCCGCGGACTCCCGTCGCCGCCATAGCATCCAGATAATCCTCCGGCTGAACGACCTTTGTCAAGAGCACCGTCATATCGCGGTTGAACTCCATTTTTGTATTGTAAAAGACCGGCGCCGAACCTGGGGGAAACTGTGTTGTTTCATCCTGCACCGGAGCGGTAAAAGTAGTGCTCCCTTCCGTAATCTCCCTGCATTCCATGATTGAACCCCAAAAATGTAAACGGGCATGTAGGGATTCGAACCCTAGATCTTCAGCTTAGGAGGCTGATGCCATATCCTGGCTTGGCTACATGTCCAGATTCCTACATACATTTGCGGCGCGGGGGGATATCTTTTTCGAAGCGGCACACCCACCATACTGATACATGAGTCTGGCTGGTTATGGAAAAATCATCCGTCCGATGAACGCAGGCGTTTCGGGAGTTACAGCAGGCATCGCCTACTTTATCGCCGGAGGCACGCAGCCGCTGTTTTCGGTTCTGCTGTTTTTCATCGTGCTTGTGATCTGCGGGGCAGGAAACGTGCTGAATGATTACTTCGATCTGGAGATCGACAAAGTGAACAGACCCGACCGTCCGATCCCGTCGGGAAAAGTTTCACCAAAAGGAGCGGTCGTCTGGGCAGCCCTGCTCTTTGCTGCAGGGATCATCGCCGCCTGTTTCACGAATGTCTGGTGTCTTGGAATCGCCCTCATCAATGTCGTCATCCTGATCATCTATGCGGCAAAATTCAAAGGGATCCCTTTCCTGGGTAATCTGAGCGTAGCCTATCTTTCAGGGAGCATCTTCCTCTTCGGCGGATTTCTGGTCGGGCCGGAGTCGTTCCTTGTCATGCTGCCCTTGTTTGCCATCACGTTCTTTGGCACGCTCGCCCGCGAACTTCTCAAGGATGCCGAGGACATCGAAGGGGACCGGCTCGGCGGGGCACGGACCCTTCCGATGCAGCTCGGGGTCAGAAAAACCGCCTTCCTCGCCGTGATCTTTGTTCTATGCGCCGTTCTCTTCAGCTTTGTTCCGTTCCTGACCTGGGGCGTTGTGTATCTGGTACTGATCGGCGTCGTGGATGCATTCATCCTTCTTGTCACGCTGAGGTCGCTGAAGTTCGAGACGCCTAAGGAATTGACCGCGTCAAACTGCACGACGTATCTGAAGTACGGGATGTTTGCGGCTCTCTTTGTGTTTCTGCTGATGGAAATCCTGGCGGTTTTTCTTTGAAGCACCTATAATTCAGAACATATTAATATGCCTGAGGTAGAAGGATTAGTAAGCATACTTGGGGTAGCATGAAGGTAGTTGTAAAAGATAATCTGCACATGGCAGAGGCAGGATCGTACTTCCGCGGCTCGGTGAAGATCGAAGGGGACTTTCTTGTCCCGCCCCGTACCTATTTTTGGCGTGATCTTGTCGTTACCGGCAGACTCATGTTATGTCCCGAGTCCCACGTCGCCGGCAACGTGACCTGTAATGGTGCGGTGATCTGTCATGACTCGGTCATCGAAGGCGAACTCAACTCAGGTGCGGAGCAGCTTACGGTTTGCGATAATGCAAAAGTCCGGGTGATCAGGTCGGACGGGAACGTCCTGCTTCGTCCGGGCATCGTATCTGCCGAGGTCCGCGGCGTCAATATACTCGTGATGGGCAAGATCCAGTGCGGGAAGCTGATGGGCAAGAACACCCGCGTTGTTACGAACTAACATCCATCTTTTTTTACTTCTGCCGTATAAGTATTAGGTATGACAGATGTCGTTTTGATCTCCGGAAGCCCGCGGGCGAAAGGAAACACCGAGCATGCACTGAATGTCTGCAAAGACGCGATCGAGAAGAGGGGCCTCTCGGCAAAGATCATCTCTCTTCGCGGGAATCCGATCCAGGGATGCATCGCCTGCGGCGAGTGCGGCAAAAACGGAAAATGCTGCCTGAAAGACGGGCTGAACGATATCATCGATGAGGTGAAGGCGGCGGACGGTCTTATTCTCGGAGCGCCGGTCTACTTTGGAACGGCACGCGGAGATATGATGAACCTTATCCAGCGTGTTTCGATGGTTGCCCGGTCGAACGGGAACTGGCTTTCTGGAAAAGTCGGCGGTCCGGTCGTTGTGGCACGCCGCGGCGGTCTGACCTCGACTTTGCAGGAGATGCTGATGTCCTTTTTCATCTCTGATATGATCGTCTGCGGTTCTTCCTACTGGAATATCGCGTTCGGCCATGCACCGGGTGATGTCGCAAAGGATGCAGAAGGTATTGCGACGCTGGAGAAGTTCGGCGATAATGTTGCGAAGCTGATCATTCAGCTGAGAAAATAATTTTTTTTCTTTTTGAAATATTATCTAATTTTGGGACTTACACGGTGTTGTGATCCTGACCAGGAAAAACTGACATACTTATGAGATGCACTTCGATTTCGTGTACGGCATTAGTGTAGACACAAGAGAAAAAACCAACCGCGAATCTCCGCGAATTAACGCGAATCGCATTTTTCTTGCGCCGTCGTGCTCTGCTCCGGCTGATCGCCTGCGCAGGAATCGCACGCCGTCTGGAAAAATGCTATGGGAAAAACCCGCGTGCGGGTTTTTCTTTTTGTATGTTATTTTTTTCTGATTTCGGGGTGCGGGGACGCGACTTCGGCGCGGAGCGTCCCGCGGTGGAGATATCTTATTTTAGATATCCAGACTAGAGCTCGTTTTGGCTTCTTCTATCCAACAGGATTTGAAGAGGTTCTTGGAGATATTTGCCGCTAGGAATTAGCAACATTACTAACATTCATTTCATAGACTCTACTTGAAATTGTTGATCATGACAATCATATGCTGAATCAATATCAACACAGGGATCAATATCAAGCATCTTACTTACTCGTATCTTTCTTTTAAGATCACGTTTACACTCAAGAAATTCTTTGTCCGTAAGTCCGTTTGGAGGAAGAGAGGTAACCAAAGCCACATACTTCCCCTGAAATATCTTGGCCTTATCATAAGCACGTTCTTCATTAAGGGATATCAGTTCATTCTTTCTAAACCCTTGAGATTCTCGAACATATCCAGTCCAGATTTTGAATCCCATGTCATACGCTGATTTTTTCTCACCCCATCCAAAAATTCGATCAGACAAACTAAAGAAAGAAACACCTAGGGCACTAAAGGCTAAGATAATCCCGATTACTTGAACAGTAAATCCCGAAATTCCAGATAATAATGGTATAATAATTGCCAGCATCCCAAGAATAATACTATCAATAATACTCATGGCAAGTACCCATCCCATAATTTTTGATAATTTATTACTGGATTTCAAGTATGCTTCTGCCGACAATGTTGCTTTATCTTCCAGTTTTTTTAGATTTTCTGAAATAATTTTATGAGAGGTGTCTCCTCTCTCATTACTTTCATCCATCATGTGGGTTTCCCGTTGATTGATCTTTCCAAAGATGTTGTATCGCCAGTTTTTTGTGCTCGCTGGAGGATTTTTCTAACTCTACCCATATGTCTTGCAACGGCCTGACGATTTTTGGAGGCAGGACCTCCTAACTTATCTTTGTCAACAAATGATGACTGACCAGTTTTATCTCTCGTTCTATGAACAACCTGTCTGGGAGCATAGCGATAATAGTAATCCATCATTGCTCCCAACGTTCTCGGTGCTGATTTCGGATAATGCTTAAAAATATTATTCGCCATAGCTTCTATGTGATGACCAGACAACTTCTGGGAAGATGGGTTCAGATTATTCTGTTTCTTTAAAACAGTAACCAAATGATAGAGTTGGCCACCACATTTCTTGTTCGTTCGAGAGAAATCACGCTTGAAACGCTCCTCATAGATAACTTTGGACCACCTGTTGCCATTTGGAAGTTTATATCCATATCTGGTACGAACTGCAGGTATGAATTGCATTTCTGTCCCGTCATGATATTTTACCGTAACACCCATCCCCCCAATCTTTACCGATGAACGTGGATCCTTGCTTTTAAGTTGTTTTGCAATATATCTCTTAATCTCATCCGGCGATTTAGAAGCCAAAGATGAATGATTAATATATACGCGGCAATCCAGATCACTGACTCCGTCAACATAGGTTGCTTTACTTACTGATCCTCCATATTCAATATCGACATGTCCCTCAATATTAGAATTAATGGCAGTTTTGGCATCGTTTCTATGTTGCATTTGAGATTTGGCATCACGCTCACGAGAATTTTTTGCCGCGTCATCCAAAACGTCATTGATAGACCAATTAGATAATTTTGCTTGTTTTAGATAGTCAAAAACCTTCTGACCATGGTCATACTTAGGTTCGCCCCTCCAATCTCCACCTCCCATCAGCATACCCCCCTGCCGTATAATGGACATGCCCTACATTTTTCTGATGATAACCTGATTTGCGACGTACCAGGTATCGTATTGATCAAGCATGCTACGGACACATAGCTTCTGTTTTTACGATCGGCAAAGGCGCGTGTTATGCGCTGAAAGGTGTTCCACACATCGTCATCACGCACGTGATCCAAAGATGGAAGGGCGCCAATGAAGTAGTCCAGTGTTTTTTGAGTTGGATTGTATCCTTTTTCATGTGCAATACGACCTTGAGCATTAGTAATTATCCCGTTATGCGGCTCTATAATATGGTTCAGCGTAATGATGCCGTCGACATAAGGGAATGTCTGAATCATTCTTTTAGAGCCTATCCCATAGAGATAAAGAGTTGGTACCAGATTGCGTATTGTCAGAACAAATTCTTTAGCGCATTTTAGTTCGTACTTACTGCCATGTGCAATGTAGTCTCCAATATGGAAGATAAATTGCACAATTCCAAGATCCTGTAATTCAGATACATGCTCTTGTATCTGTTCACTAGTACAGCCCTTTATAATGCCAATGAACTTCATTTCTGGATTATCTTGAATTAGATGACGATTTTTCGTCCTGATCTGTTTTAGTTTATCAAGGGACCGACGCTTGTAGCGAAGGTAAGTTGCTTCATCCATTGTGGTACAATATGCAGGCTTAAGTCCTTTGATGAGTGTTGACACCGTTCTTGCAGATAATCCAGAGCACCGTGCATTATCCATAATTAGTGACAGGACAATTGGGGTGTCGATATTATTTGCAGCGTTAAACCCCCCTTTGGCAGCAGTACGATAGAATAATGATGTAAAGGATTTTCCATCTGATGTAAGAAACTCTGAAGCACGAAGATATGCTCTTGAACATCCAAAGTTTGGATTACGTAATAACGACAACGATTTTTCGTTAGTTGCAACTATTACGGGTTCAACTGTGTTGGACAATGGAATTGTCCAGAGAGGTTCCGGTTTCCATCCAGAAAAATTCTGGTCGAAACACGGACGGATACTACTGATAGCAGTATCCTTAATTGTATGATATCGTTTGATAATCATTCTGATTTCCGTAATCTGTGGGTATATTCAGTGATTTATACGAAAAATAGTGGGACTATCCAGTGTTCCATAACAATTTTTATTGATTTTTTGTTGGATTTAGAGTGATCGTTTGTTAAAGTATATATACTCTGTAAACCAACAATATTGTGTGCAATAATTGTTTTGGGTTGTATAATCCAAACACTATTATTTTTTTAGTTTAGCTGTCTACTACATACTTTTACCCCCTAAAGTTTTATCGAAAATAATTGAAATGATAGTTTCACACAGGAATATTTTGGAGATTTGTATATTGTTTAGTTGCATGCTGCTGTACTCACATATCATTCATCATTTTGTGCCTTTTAATTCTGTCATCAATTGACCAATATTACTACCTATAGCCTTTTTCAAACCCAAGATATCTTCGCAAAACTCTTTTTCATTTTCGATAGCTGTGTCCACATTATCTACAAGTAAATTAAAGGGAACATTCCGTTTGCTAACTCCCTTACAATATCTACTGAGTTCCTGCTCCAGATGGGGTTGTTTTCCAGCTTCCTGTTTTTGACAGATATTTTCGCAATTGATTCGACTTTTATCTATAAAATGAAGTAAGAGCCAAAACTCAAACCGTGGATTTGTTACGTACAAATCTATATGCTCTTTCTCACATTTTTCGACCACGGAATCATATTGTTCTGAGGTAAAACTATCCGCATCACGATCTACTATGAGACATGCAATATCACCATCACGTTTGTTAAAGTGTTTTTGGTTTTTTAGATATTTCCGGAATTGTCCAATAGTTTCTGGAGAGACTTCGACAAGACATAGTTCATCAAGTGATGAACAGATGCAATTGGTCACTTCAATTTTATTATGCTCTGTTAGACATTCCTCCGGTTTGTATCCATTTTTCGTTAAATGGTCTCTAAGATGAGTGGCAACTTGTGCCCTTGAAGGCACTCCTTTTTTATCCATTACCCAATCCGTAACATGAGATATGAGAGTTTCGACAGTTAATTCTCCGGACTTTCGCTCGCGAAGATCTTTTACAAATAACTGACAGGCTTTCTCTGGATTACTCCAGCTTTTCTCAATATGATGACGTGATAATGGAATGATATCAATTAATTCATTGATACCCAGTTCATGTTGATGATCGATAACTCCTTGAAAATATTGATATTCGGTTTTTTCTCCTTCAAATGTCAGGAAATACCGGATTTTCGGCGGAAGCTTTTCATCGTTTGCTGTTGATCGTTTCCCAAATTTTTTGGGTACTCTCATTCATCCTCCAGCTTCATTTCGAAATATTTGTCAAACAAGGGAACCCCACCATATCTGCCGTCAAGGTAGGCCCTACTGATTTTTTTATCGAACCGTTCATTGTACTGATCGAGCGAATATAACGATGACTCACCGTTCTTATTCTTGTCAACAAACCAGATCTCATCGCGTCTGAGAAGATTAAAGTCCATAAGATGTGATTCATGTGTTGTTACTATTAACTGGATCTCTGTATCTTTGGCTAACTCAAGATATTTGGCAATTAATCGGTAGGTCACTTGAGGATGGAGACATCTGTTAATTTCATCTATTATATATACTTTTTTACTTCCAATTTTCGCAGATACAAGTAATTCTATTAAGTCCAGGATTCTTCGTGTCCCATCAGATTCCTCAGATACATCAAAAGAGATTCCCTCTTTTTTATGATCAAATACTATTTTTTGTACTTTAATTTCTTGAGTATCTGGATCAACATTTAGGAGGAACATTTTGCGTTCTCCACGAAGCATAACTCCTTTTATGTCCTTTCCCTGTTTCTTGTTTGCAAGAATTGTCTTTTTTAAATCTTCAAACACTTCTTTAAGTATCGTGGGTGAGAGGAATTTTTGTAATTCATCCATGTTTCCATCAGCAATTCTTACCTGCTTGACCCCAAGTCCCAGTGAAGATACTGCAGTATTTATCTCCGTTAGATTTCCATCTTCCATAAAATATGCAGGAGACATGGGTCGATCTGGATAATTTATGACAAGTTGATCTTTAAACCAGTGATATATCTCGTATAATGTGATCAATTCATTTTCATTTTTATATAAATCACCTTTATTTCTATTCATCTCTGTGAGGAATAATACAGAATCATTTGAAAGCATGTTGTTTGCATAGGTGTCAAGAATCTGTCTCGTCTCTTTTGAAAAGTTTTTGTCAAAAGTCACCGTTTCATTTTTAGGATCTCTGACAAATATTTCACGCTGGGTTCCATTCTGATTAAGTTCATACAGCCACTCATTATGAATACTACTGTCATGCACAACAATGTCAAATCCATATGCATAAGCCTTATTAGCAAGTTTAATTTCAAACTCGAAGCTGCTTGGAATATTTTTATTCTCCGGATTTGTCCTGCAGTATTCGTTCAGAATATCTATCGGAATTTCATGGACAATGGTCGTTCTCGCAAAATCCATGGCCCAAACGAGATTTGATTTGCCGGATGCATTTGCACCATAGATAGCCGCAAACTTCAAAAGACTGAGTTTACGATCCTTTATTAGGTGGTGCATCTTTGACCGAACCTTTCCACTAATCATGGAAAACTCTTGTTCCTCATTGAAAGAAAGGAAGTTCTTAACAGTAAATCGAATTAACATCTTTGATCACTCCAAGTGATTTTATCTCGTATCTATCTTCTAAAAACACACGAATCCTCTCTCTATCATTACTGTATGTGATTTTATCACATATATACTATTGTATATGGGAGGGGGTGAGAAGTTTAAGTGCCCCATACCTATACCCTTGTGAATAAATAACCCCCTCCCCTAAACGCAAAAACAAGATTTTCCCACCGCGGGACGCTCCGCGCCGGATCGCAAACCTTCGGTTTGCTCAGCTGAGGGCGAGCCTATCGGCTCACCCCGCAGTCGCGTCCCCGCACCCCAATCTCAGAAAAATTATGAAAATAGTGACGATTCTGAAGGTATTTTGAATCCTATTGTCGCTTCAATACACCAGCGTCAGTTTTCCGTTCTTCGCCACTTCGGCCGCGAGATAGGTCGGCGGGAGTTTCGACGCCAGCACCGAGATCTTTGCATGCAGACATTTCCTGACGAGTTCCGCCGTCACTTTTCCCGAGACGAGTACTGCGGTGCTTTCAGGCGGGATCCCCTCCATAAGCAGGCGGCCTACCACTTTGTCAAGAGCTGTGAACTGGCCGATATCCTCGGCACATGCCGCTCCCATTCCATCGACAAACGCCGCTGCTCCAAACCCGCCTGCTTTGATAACATCGCTGGAAAATTCATGATTCAGAATATTCTTCGGGACCGGGATGCAGGACTCGAGCACCGGCATTTTTTCCGGATCCAGATAAGACGCCGTCCCCCCGCAGCCCGAGACCACGCTTTTTTTCGGCAGCAGTACCTTGAACGGATTCTTCGTCAAAACACTCACGCCCGTTTCCGTTTCCATCACCGACTCGATGTCCGCATACGGGACGATCCCTTCCGTCGTCAGATACCCGGCCGCAAACTCCTCGGCCATATCTTTCAGCATCATCACGGTTGCGAGCCCCCGTCCGTTCACCGTCAGGGAAACCGGCTGCTCATTCAGTAAACCATTCAGAAATGCTGTCATTGCGTGATAGGATATTGGCTTAGTAAAACTATAAAATGTCCCCTCTCATATTATTAACCAATGTTACTGCAGGGACGAAGCATTGCAAAAGGGACCGGAACCGGTCCTCTCCTGATAACCGATACACCCATATCCTTCCTCGGAGGTGTCGATCCGAAAACCGGCATCGTCATCGACGAGTCCCATCCGCTCTTCGGCAAATCGGTCGCCGGAAAAGTCCTGGTATTCCCGTACGGAAAAGGCTCGACCGTCGGCTCCTATGTCTTATATGCCCTCGCGAAAAACCACGTGGCCCCTGCCGCGATCATCAACACCGAGTGCGAAACGATCATCGCGACCGGAGCGATCATTGCGGAGATCCCGACCGTCGACCGTCTTAAGGGCGATCTTCCAACGGACGGGGTCGTCACCGTTGACGGGACCCGCGGTACGGTCTCTTTCGCATAATGCGGGTAACCTGGCGTTTCATCGCAGCGGCCAGAAACTCCTATGCTGCCCTGTATGCCGCGGCCGAAAAATACGGCTACATCCTCGAACCGGTCGATTCTCCCGCTGACGGCGGGGATGTTATTTGTTATAGTCTGAATAGTCTTGACTATCCCAAATATGTCGACGAGATCCGCTCCGCAGAGCAGATCACGATTGTCGGCGGGCCGCACCCCTCGGCCTGTCCGGAGGAGGTCTCAGAAATTGCAGACTATGTCGTGGTCGGCGAAGGAGAACGCACGCTTCCGCGTCTTCTCGCCGCTCTCGAAGCGGGAGAGGGAGAGGGAGAGGATACGACGATCCCGGGGGTTGCCCGCCGCGGCTCCCCCCTCGTCCCGGTCGATCATGCGGTCAGACTGGATGCATTTCCCTCGTTTTCGCGGATGAAAGGTTATATCGAACTCTCCCGCGGCTGCCCGTTCTCCTGCGCATATTGTCAGACACCTTGTCTGCACGGAAGACGGATGCGTCACCGTTCAAGGGAGGCGATCGTTTCAATGGCGGAAAAGTATCAGGATGCCAGATTCGTAACGCCGAACGCGTTCGCCTACGGTTCGGCGGACGGCCGGGTTCCGGATGTGGAAAAACTCCGCCGGCTTTTGTCTTCGATGCCGAAGAACAACATCTACTTCGGGACGTTTCCGTCCGAGGTCAGACCCGAGTTCGTGATTCAGGAGACCGCCGAGCTCGTCACGGAGTTCTGTTCGAACACCAAACTCCATTTCGGGGCGCAGTCCGGATCGGACGCCGTTCTCCGGAAAATGGGGCGGGGTCATACGGTCGCTGATGTCTATTCGGCGCTGGATACTTGTAAAAAAGTCGGGCTGACTCCGGTGGTCGATGTGATCTTCGGCTTCCCGTTTGCGTCAGACGAAGACGAGGAGGCGACCCTCTCCCTTGTTCGCGAGGTGACCCGTTATGGCACAGCCCATGTCCATTACCTGACTCCCCTTCCGGGAACGCCGCTCGCCGGTTCCACGCCCCGGGACATTCTCCCGGAGATCGATAAGCAGCTTGGAAAGCTGGCGCTGAACGGCCGGGTGACAGGTTACTGGCACGATAAATTTTGAATGGGAATATAGGGGGATGGATGAGATAAAGAACCGCTAATTCAATTCGGAAAGGTATGGGTGGGTGTGGACACAAGAGAAAGCCCACCGCGAATAATCGCGAAT
>DAHC01000006.1:0-56631 GCA_002498375.1 Methanocorpusculum sp. UBA424 | reverse complement strand
TCTTGTCCTCGTCGTTTCACTCCTCGGCCGCGTTCCTACGCTACGCCTCATCGGCTCCGCGTGGCCGGAACGCCAGCGTGGAAAATGCTGGAAAACCCGCGTCGCGGGTTTTCTCCCGAGAAATACTGATCTCTATTATTATTACAAGGATTTCAGATTCTTAATAGAAAACCCGCGACGCGGGTTTTCCAGCATTTTTCGTTCCGCCGTCCCGGCCACGCGGTGCCGATGAGGCGAAGCGTAGGGACGCGACCGAAGGTCAAGAGGGCGGAACTGGAAAAATGCGATTCGCGATTATTCGCGATTATTCGCGGTGGAATTCTCATGTTTCCACACCCGACAATCTCTTTCCCAAATTGGAGCAACGCCGACACCGCGTAACTCTTAGCAAAAAACGAGTTGGGGCCGTCAGACCATCTTTTCGGGAGCTGCCTGCATGAATTCCCTTGCGACCGTGGTTGCGTAATGGCCGGGAGGCAGAACGAAGCTCAGCTGAACGGTGTTTTCAAACACCACGGTTTCTACTTCGGTCGCAAGAGAAATTCTCCTGTGGGCTCCGTCGAAGTTGGTTTTGACGAATTCTGCGGCGTCTGCAAAGCTCTGCATGGAGATACTGTCCTTCTCCATCTGGGCGGTCATCGTCTCTTCCAGCGGTCCGGGAGCGACCGGGAGGGTCTTTCCGGGCATCCAGCCGACGACGAAGCATCTTCCGCGTTTCATGTGCTGGCGGGCGGTCGCGATGTTTTTCCCGGAGACGGTGTCGATCCGCCCGTTCGTGAACTCGAGATGTTCGCCGATTCTCGGATCGTTGAGCGGAGTCCCGTCTTCGCACCGTTTCGAGAGGGCGATGTTGAAGAGCCAGGACTGGTATGCCGAGACGAACATAGAAAGGAGTTTTGGGGGCATTGCCTGGAGGGCCGCTCCGTAGTCGCCGGGGTTTTTGGCGAGGGAGTCGAGCATGATCCGCTCATAAGAGAGCCAGGGCGGCAGTTCGTAGAGGGCGGTTTTTGCGTCTCCGGTTTTTGCGAAGGCTCTGCGGGCGTTCTGGATCTGTTCGGATTCGTGCGGGAAGCAGCCTCCGACGTAGAGGTCGACGGCTTCTTTGAATTCGTTTCGAAGGATGTGGTATCCCATTTTGTGGGTGACGGGTTTGAGGGCGCCGAATCTCTGGAGCCCGTAGTAGTTGGGGATGCCGGCCGCTATTTCGCCTGCGATCGCGGCGGTGGTTTCTGCGAGATTATCCGGTTCGCAGTCACGAAGGGTAATTTTGAATCTGTTTCCCTGAAGCTGCCCGAGTCCGAGGGAGAACTGGTGGGTTGCGACCGGTTCTATGATCATGTCTTTGATGTTGAGGTTCTCAAGGACTTCCGCCGGGACGTTGTAGAGGGAGATGTACTGGGTGGTGACGGCGTTTTTGTCTTTGGTGCCTGCCCATCCGATGCGTTTCTGGCTGATCCTTAACCGGTCGGTGATCTCGTGCATGGCGTGCTGGTGTTCCCAGGAGCGTTTGGTGAGTTTGCAGATGGTGTAGGGTCCGGTGTTGGTGAAGGTGATGGGGAGTTCTTCGACGACGAAGTCTTCGGGCGTCGTTCGCAGACGTCCGCCGATGCCAGGCTTGCTGGTGGCGTAGTACCGCATGCCGAGGTCGATTTCGAGGGGGTGGGTGGATGGTTTCATGTCAGAGGAGGGGGAGGTGTCCGGTTATTTTATTGATGAGTTCGGCTTTTGCGGGCCCGATTCCAAGAGCGGTGATGGTTCCGGGGGGGATCTCGGTGTATCCGGCGTCGACGATTAGGGAGGCAGGGACGCCTGCCATTTCTGCAGCGAATTTGAGTTCGTAGAGGGCTCGTTCGCCGGAGGCTTTGAGGGCGACTTTTTTCTGGCCTTCCCGGAGCCATTCTTTTTTGTCGGCAAGTGAGGCTTTTTCGTAGGCGCCGATGGAGGCATGGGCTGCCTGGGCACACATTTTTCCGCAGCTGAGTTTTATGTCGCTTCTGAGGATGAGGCACTGTTTATATTTGAATACTTCTTCTCCGCCGGTCATTGGTGTGGGTACTATTTGGGGTGAAGGGGGATAAAGGCATATATTGGGTGGGGTGGCGACGAAGTCGACGCCCTTAGCTGAGCAAACCGAAGGTTTGTGAGTGGCGGGGTGAGCCGAGCGAAGCGAAGGGGGAGGCCTTAGTGGAGGCGGGTCGGACGCTGAAAGCGGGCAACCTCAGCCGAGCAAGTCGATAGACTTGTGAGTGGATGTACTGCTCTAACGTGTTATCTCACATCAAAAAATAACTGTGTAAATATCTCTTTCCACTCATTGATCTCTTGTTTTTCCAAAAAAACGTGGCATTATCGCACCGCGCGGTTAGGGGTTTATATACCAACATCACATATAATTTACCATGGTCGATTATGCTGAGTCAGACTTTCAGAAATCTTTGTCAGGAAAAAAAGTTCAGAAGCGTATTCGCGATGCCCATACTCCAAAACAACCTATTGAACCAAAAACGAAAGAGTCAAAATGACAGATTCAAATGAATCCTGGGAAAATGTCGGTAGAAAATCTCTGGACCCTAAAAAAGTTCAGAGCCGTATTCGTAATGCCCAGACTCCAAAACAACCCAATGAACCAAAAATGAAAGGGTCAAAATGAAAAATTCAAATGAATCAGGAAAAAAGAGACGTGAACTGAGTCTGTCCCCTCAAAAATGTCAGTCTCGAATTCAAAAAGCACAAACGCAAACTTCTCAAAACCCTGTGAATTCGCCCAAGGCAAACACTAATCAGAAAAAGTAGATCAAAGGCCTATTTTTCATGACAGAATCAATAAATGAAGAGATTCCTCCAAGTCCTGAAATCCCCTCAAAAAAGATTCAGAGTTTTGAATCTGCGATGATTCAAGAAATAAGGGAGAATTACACAATTAAAGATTGGGTTAGTCATCCCACATTTATCATTTCGGCAATAATTGGTGTTATCATTATCTTTATTGCAGGTATTTTAGCACCTACTACGAATGCTTATGCACTGAAATCGATACTTCCAATCTCCATTCCGGGAACAATCGCTCTTATATCAATAAGTACTGCCGGATTTATTGCTGTTAATTTTGCTAATATTGAAGATAGATTCATTCATTTTCTTAGAAAAAATAATATTTATTTCTCAATGTTATTCCTATTTTATGAGCCGGTAATAATTGGGATAGTAAATATTGTCTTCGCGATTGTAGTTCTAGTAATTTCATATATGTTTGTTCTTTCAGGATGGAGTGGCGCGATATTATTAGGCGTGGCTACATCCCTATTTTTATACACTATATTGGGTTTCCTTAATCTCTATAAAATATTCTGGATGTTTGGAACCGAACGACTAAATTTTATTCAATCTCGCCAAAAAGAGATAGCAAAAAGCGACACTGTACTTTCTGAAACACACGATGAATGAGGTAATTGCGAGGTTGTGTGCGGATACGAGAGAAAAATAACCGCGAATCTCCGCGAATTAACGCGAATCGCATTTTTCTTGCGTCGTCGTGCTCTGCTCCGGCTTATGCGTGCAAATCGAAGATTTGCGTGCCGCCTCAAATGGGCTTTGCCCATTTGGGCTTCGCCTGCGAAGGAATCGCACGCCGTCTGGAAAAGTCCACGAGCTGAAAGCTCGTGAGACGTCTCAAGAGTCTTTGGCTCTTGGACAAATGCTGGGGAAAAACCCGCGTGCGGGTTTTTCTTATCATATCTTACCCTCCTCTTTTTTTGAATTGGGGTGCGGGGACGCGACTTCGGCGCGGAGGCGGGAACCTTTAGGTTCCTTAGCTGATCAAGTCGTTAGACATGTAAGTCGGCCCGCGGTGGAAATATCCTCTTATTGAAATTCAGGTGAGCCGTCCAAACACCTCATCTCTATCCAAAAACCACTCAATTCTCCACTCGAAAAACACGACTTCGACTCCAAAAACCTCTTCATCCCGCCAAAATTCCTCATCAAATCCCCCTCACCCACCCCCACATCACATCAAACTCAACTCGAAAACCCCATCTGCGAATGGAAATGCCCGCATCTCTCCACACACGTTCTCTTGGCAAAGACCCGGAAAAACCCCCTCAGCTGCCCTTTCTCCCGCCGATCTCTTCGATTTCCGCCCAATGGATCGGTATTTCGGCTGGAAAAATCCCCTATACAGATGTGTATCTACATATCTATATGTGTTGAAAAAAAGACTGGGGGAGGAAAAGTCCGTCCGTAAGTAAGTAAATACGGGAAGAAAAAACTCCTCATCAATCACTTATTTTTTATCCATATATTATATTATTTTAAGTACAGACGAGAGAGAGAGAGAGAGAGAGAGACGGTTTTTATCCATGCAGATAGATGCATAGATAGGTACATAAACATCTATCTGTCTGTTTACGTCCGGACGTAGTCTGGAGGGGGACATCATTTTTCGAATTTGTGTAGATAGACACATAGATGGATAAAACGAGTTGAGGGATAATGTGCCTTTGAGGGTGAGCCTACGGGTCGGTCCGCCACCTAAACATTTATCGTCCAATGTCGCCCTATAGTACAACTAACACTGGGGTGTCATACAATATGGGGACGTCTACAATTTCTATTCCAAGTGATCTGAAGATCCGGCTTAACGCACTGAAGATCCATCAGCGGGAGACCTATGCGGATGTCATCGTCCGCCTGATCAGCTGTGCAGAAGATGCCGAGCCTTTGAGCGAGACGGAAATCTCCCAGCTCGAAGAGGCCGTCGATGATATGAAGGCGGGCCGGGTAATCTCTGCAAAGGATCTGCGTTTAGAGCTTGGTCTCTGATGTACGCTGTTCACTATACCCAGAGGGCCGCGAAAAGTATCAAAAAACTTCCGCGTGACGTCCAATTACGTATTTTGGACAGTATTGACGAGCTGGCGAAAGATCCCGCAGCACATATGAAGCGGCTGAAAGGAGAACGCGACGTCCCGATATTTTCTCACCGCATGGGAGAATACCGGATACTCTTTACGCTGAATAATGCGCAGCTCGTGATCCTTGTTTTGAATGTCGGAAACCGGCGGGATATCTATAAGGCCCTTTGAGTAGGCGGGGTGGCGACGAAGTCGGCGATCTTAGCCAAGCAAGTGTTCGAAGGAAACTTGCGACTGCGGGGTGAGCCGAGCGAAGCGAAGGGGGAGGCCTCATCTTATGTCGTCGACTTCCTCATCCACCTCCCCTTGACGTCTGCCGTCAGCTTTGGACGAAGGATCCGCGGCGGAGATATCCTGTTTATGATATCAATAAGACTGATCCTTGCGGCTCAAATATTAGGGGATCACCTTCCAATCTTTTTTTGTGCCTCTGCATTTCCCTTTTCTGCTGCTTTTTTGTACCAATATACCGCCTTTTTCTGATCCGTCCCCACTCCCTCACCCTTTTCATAACACCGCCCGAGATTCAGCTGTGCCTCTGCATTTCCCTTTTTCGCTGCTTTTGTAAACCAATATACTGCCTTATCCTGATCCTTCTCCACCCCCTCACCCCCGGCATACCGCACCCCAAGATAGTTTTGTGCTTTTGCATATCCCCGTTCAGCTGCTTTCGTTAACCAGTATGCCGCCTTATCCTGGTCCTTCTCCACTCCCTCCCCCCTGGCATACCGCACCCCAAGAATGTATTGTGCTTCTGCATTTCCCTTTTCTGCTGCGTTTGTGAACCAGCATACCGCCTTATCCAGATCTTTCTCCACTCCCTCCCCCTTGGCATAACACCGCCCGAGATAAAGTTGTGCTAATGCATTTCCCTGTTCTGCTGCTTTTCTGTACCAATACACCGCCTTATTTTGATCTTTCTCCACTCCCTCCCCGTTGGCATAACACCACCCGAGATTTTTTTGTGAAGGTGCATTCCCCTGTTCTGCTGCTTTTCTGTACCAATACACCGCCTCTTCACCACTCTTATATAATACCCCGAGAGAGTATTGTGCGAATGCATTTCCCTGTTCCGCTGCTTTCCTGAACCAGTATATTGACTTATCATTATCTTTCTCTACCCCATTTCCGTCGAAATAACACACCCCGAGAGTTTTTTGTGCAGTTACATCTCCCTGTTCTGCTGCTTTCATGAACCAGTATGCCGCCTTATCCGGATCTTTCTCCACGCCCTCCCCTTTGGCATAACACCGCCCAAGATTCAGTTGTGCAGCTGCATCTCCCTGTTCTGCTGATTTTCTGGATCGTTCCGCTGCCTGTATTTCCTTATCACGTAAGCTCAATGCCATGTTTCCTCACCACGCTCAATGGTCCATTGTTCGTATCGATCAATCTTATAGTTTTTTATAAATCAGCAGGAGATCTCATCGCCAAAATTCCACTTTTCCGTCCGTAAATGAAGAATCAGCTATATTAATCTGAATTTGACAGATAGTGGAAATGCCACATAATGAATGCCCCTAAGCATTTTTCAAAAGCCATGATAAACTCTCTCGCGAGTCACTTACTTTTCAGAATAAATCTTCAATGTATCACATATTTTTCTAATTATGGGGTGCGGGAGGGGACTGCGGGCTGCCCCGTTGGGGGCGGCCTTAGCGGAGCAAGGATTTGCCGTCAATCCGCCTCCGCGCCGGATCGCAAACCTTCGGTTTGCTCGCAAGGCAAAGCCTTGCTCGGCTGAGGTCGTCGACTTCGTCTCCAACCCGCCTCAGCTGAGGGCGAGCCTATCGGCTCACCCCGCAGTCACTTCCCCGCACCCCTTAATCAGAAAAAAGGAAAGAGATGTGGGGAGCATATTTGGCGAATAAGATCGAGAAAACCGATGCCGGGATACGTGTTCCAAGTACGTCATACCTTGCCCATATCTGTCGGAAAAATAACCTGAACAAATATCTCACAAAAAATGGGGTGAGAATCTCTTTTTTTATACGAACAGGAGGATCAGAATGCACATGGCTATGATTTGAAACAGCCAGACCGCAATCCCGAACGGAAGCAGTATTTTGCCGGTGGAAAGCGTGTCTTTCAGATTCATCGACAGACCAACACCCGCCATTGCGATCGTCAGAATCGTCACTGAACTATTTGTTATGACTGCCTGGACCGCTTTTCCCGGATCATAAAAGACGTAAATCACCAGGCTCATCAAAGCTGCCATTATAACGAACAAGATTAAAAATCCCTGGATTTTGGCTTTTTCCGTAGGACATGACCCGTTCACCAGTTTCATTTGCCGTCTGCAGTAGATCCAGCCAAACACGGTTGCAACTACGACGAGCATAGCAACCCGGATCATCTTATAAGCAAGCGCCAACGCCCCAACGTCAGAACCCGTGACCGAGTAATAGAGATCTGCCGCCGGGATGACATTCCCGATTTCATGCAGAGTCCCTCCGATAAAGACCTCTGCCTGCATGGGCGTCATTGAAAGAAAAGAGGCGATTGCCGGAATAACAAATACGCCGGCGATTCCTAAAAGACTGATCACCCCGACAACTGCATCAACATGTTTCTTGTCGGCATTGATCACCGGAGCTACCGAAAGCGTTGCCGAAACTCCGCAAATGCCGTTTCCCGTGCCGGTGAGGGCGGACGCATCCCACGGTAATTTCAATCCTTTTCCAATAAGCATGGCCAGTGCCAGAACTCCTGCCAGCACACCAAGGATAATGATCAGACCTGCCAGTGATCCGGTCATCAAAACATCATAGGTAACTCTCGCACCCATCAGGATGATGGCGATACGCAGAATATATTTCCCGGCATATGCCCCTCCTGCGTCGAATCTAGGGATATTGATGAAAATGCAGATGATGAGGGCAAGAACGATCGGTCCGACTTTTGCAAGGAAATAAAACACCGGATTATCGGTGAACAATTCTGCAGGAAGGATTCTGAATCCGCCTTCCCAGAGGGTGCCCCGCGTGAGGATATATGAAACGAGAGCAACTATAATACAAACGAGAATCCCGGGAACCAAGCCCCGGTGGAATCGGAAGTAATCTTTGAAATCTTCCAGATACGAACTCATACAGGAGTATTGTACTGATGCAGGATAAGAATTTGGACAATGACCTTTTCATGTTTTTTCCATCAGTCAAATTTACAGAAACACCTTATAGCACATCTGATAATGTATAGCTATATGAAAATCATCGGGTTATGCGGGTCTGCTGCTCCAAAGAGCAGTACGAAAAAACTGATCGAAGCAGCTCTCGAAGCTGCGATGGAAAAAGGAGCTGCAGTTGAGTATATCAACATTGCAAAGCTGAACATCAAAGGATGTCTGGGCTGTAATGAATGCAAAAAAGACCAGACCAAGTTCTGCTCCATCTTAAATGACGATATGACAGGACTTTACGCCAAACTCAACGAAGCGGATGTGATCCTGCTTGGATCTCCGATCTATTTCGGAGACATAAGCGGACAAAGCAAATGTTTTGTTGACCGGATGTATGCCTTCCTCGGTCCTGCCGGTTCCAAACTTAAGAAAGGAAAGAAGGCGGCAGCACTCATTACGCAGGGTTTTGCCGACGAAACGCATTATCCGATCGCGGCCGAACATCTGACCAAAGGGTTTGTCAGCTGCGGTGCAGATATCCTGGCACCGGAATTTTTCGGCGGGCTCCACAACGCAGATGAGGTCACGGAAGCACAGCTGGCACGGGCACGAGCGTTCGGTGAAAAACTCGCGGAGTAAGGAGTACTCCTTTTTTATTCTACGAGGGGAGCCTGTTTTTCGGAACCGGTTCATCTCTCATAAGATTCAGCATACTTATCTAAGATGCCGCACGAAATATCTGTTGGAAAACGCCAGAATTTATGATCCTCATATATATCCTGATACTTCTCATCGCCGTCGCCTGCCTGTATCTTTTTTTCCTTTACCCAGGGAAACCCAGAAAGGAACGAATGCTGGTTTTTCAACAATACCGCATTGCACACAGGGGTTTGTTCGATAATACAACTTCAGCTCCGGAGAATTCCCTCGCCGCATTTCAAAAAGCGGTCGATGCCGGATACGGGATCGAACTGGATGTGCAGCTGACCAAAGACAACGAAGTCGTTATCCTTCATGATGACAATCTGCACCGCACGTCGGGGGTCGATACAAAGCTTTCCGACTGTACATACGAAACGCTTCAGGAATACCGGTTATTTTACTCGGATGAAAAAATACCCAAATTATCCGACGCCTTATCTCTGATAAACGGAACCGTTCCTCTCGTCATCGAGTTGAAAAACGCCTCCGCCTCCGAGTATGCGGGATTGTGCGAAAAAACGGCTGTATGCCTTGACACATATACCGGGGTATTTTGTATCGAATCGTTCAACCCGATGATCGTTCACTGGTTCAGGATCAATCGGCCGGAGTATCTGCGGGGCTTTTTAAGTACGGATTATCAAAAGGAACTGGCAGCTCTCACATGCGGTCAGCCGCCGAAACTGACATTCCTGGAGATATTCGTTCTGACGCATTGTCTGATGAATTTTTTTATCAGACCGGATTTTATTGCCTACAATATTCGGTACAAAAATCAACTGTCCTATCGGATATGCACGAAATTATTCGGCATTGTCAAAGTGGGGTGGACGATCCGCAGTAATAACGAATTGGATACGGCAGTGTCCTCTTTTGATGTGATCATCTTCGACTCGTTTCTGCCTTAACCCTGAGGATCGATCACGTTTTTTTCCGTGAAGATCCGGTCCAGACATCCAAGTCTTGGAACAAAGAACTTTACGATAAGACCGACTAATACTGCCGCAGCGATCGTTCCTTCCCGCACGCCGACCAGATCAGCAAACAGTATCCATGAAACGACGACCGCGGTCAGTACCATCGTGCTGTCAAATCCTACTTTGGTATAGCCGAACTGGATCTTCGACACCAGCGACAATGCTCTAACGAGAGCATCCCCGGCCATCATCAGAAGGTTTGCTTTCAACAGAAGGGCAATGCCGAATGCGACGAGAATGCAGCTGATGAGACAGAATACCCACTGGAATATATATCCCGTGATGATGAGATCCGAAACGAGGATCATCGAGAGATCCGTGAATACGCTGAATACGAATATAAGGGGGATCTGCAGCCACTGATATGTTTCAAACCGGTCTTTCAGCAGGAAATACTGAAAAACAACAAACAGACTGTTCATGAGAAAGGTGAACGTTCCAAAGGAAAGAGGGAATCCCTGACTCAGAACATAGGGCACGCATGAGATGGGTGTCGTTCCAAGACCTGCTTTGGTGGAAAACGCAATGCCGAGCGACATGATAAAGAGGCCGAGGATCATCACCATTAGCCTGGCGGCTGTTTCTTGTTTCATGATGCGCTGAAGTTGATATAGATTGGCTGGTATGGTATATATTCTGGCAGGAAAAGCGGCATGGATACTGCAAATTTTGGATAATCTATGATTACTGTATGAATAGTCGTAATGCAGAGAAGTTGGGAGGCACATGGATGCGGATGCCAAAACGGCAAAATGGTTCACCGAAGGCGAAATCACGGCGAAAATAGCTTTCGAAAAGCAAAATAATTGCATCACTGATACAAACGAAAATTATCTGAAAAACAAGTGGACCGGGCGGAAATTGAACCCGCGGCCTCGTCCATGCCAAGGACGCGATCTACCACTGATCTACCGGCCCAACGAACACACATAATATGTGCCTTAACCAATAGGGCAGATGTGAATAAAAAGATGTTGCTTTCTTCGCCAAAAAATCCTCTCTTTGATTTCGTCATTGGATCGCCAAAACAATAATGCTTCAGCACACACGTCATACCTACCAGAGACATGGCCGCTGTATTCGATCCCTCCCTTGCCGGCATATTTATCTTCGGGCTTCTTGCAGGCATCTGTCCATGCAACAGTGTGATCTGCCTTGGGCTCATCGGGTATCTTACCAGCGGTAAAACAACGCTAACCCTCCCGACAATACTCAAACTCGTTTGTGCCTTCTGCATAGGTACGATTCTTACTCTTCTTCCTTTAGGCTTCCTTGCCGGATTCCTCGGCGAATATATCCTCTACCTCAACAGTTCGATTGCCTGGATCCTTGGCGGCATTCTTATGATCGCGATGGGACTTCAGCTCCTCCATCTCTATAAGCCTCCCATTCGGCGCATCTTCAACCGTTTTCGTCTCCCAAATGCCTATACAATTATCGGCGCATTTCTTCTCGGTCTTTCATTTGGCGTGATCACCGTCGGCCGCGGCGCTCCGATGCTCATCATCGTTCTCACCTACATCGCCCTCTACCTGACCCCGCTTCAGGGCCTCCTCACCATCTTTATCTATGCAGTCGGTCTCAGCATCCCTTTGATTATTCTCAGCTCGATCGGCGGTTCCCTTGGTCAGAAGATTCGCACAGTCACCAAACTCAGCGGAAACACCATCGACATCATCATCGGGGTTGGGATAATTCTGATCGGCATTTACTTTATTATCCTTGCCTTCCTGTAAAACCCCGCGATTGAACCGACTCTTATATATCTTGGACGGAAAATAATAACTCTGACAATGTTAGGAATCATCGGGGGGACAGCCCTCCTGCAGGCACGCCTGCCCCCTCTCGAAAAAATCCGTGTATCAACACCATTCGGCCCGGTCCAGGCTCACGCAGGTCGGATCGTCTTTATCAGCCGCCATCAAAACGACACTCCTCCCCACCGGGTCAATCACCGTGCACACCTCGCTGCCATGAAGATCCTCGGCGTGGACAGACTCATCGTTATCGGCTCGACCGGCAGTATGCATGATGACCTCCCTCCGGGAAGCATCGTTATTCCTGACGACTCATTCAGCCCCTGGGATATTCCAAGTCTGCACGACAACGACATCTATCACATTCCTCCGTCGATCGACACTGGTCTAAGGGAAGAGCTCGGTCGAATCGTTCCGGAGGCAAAGCCGGGCACCTACTTTCAGACGCTCGGTCCCAGATTCGAAACACGGGCCGAGATCGCCTGCTTTGCAGGGGATACTGATGTGGTCGGTATGACTGTTGCAAGCGAACTTAACCTTGCAAACGAACTCGAAATCCCCTGCGCTGCTCTCTGCACCGTGGACAACTATGCAAACGGCATCGGCGGGGCATCGGCCCCGGAGTATGACGAGATCGTCGCTATTTCCCGAAGAAACGGCGAACGGATAACGGATATCATAACAAAAATCGTGGAAAAACTCGCATGACAGACACAGACATCTTTGGAAAACAGGTCCCGGTTCTTATCAGAAACGTCAGCCTGAACGGAAAAATACAGGAGATCTACCTCGACGGTACAGGAACGATCGGAGCGGTCGGAGAAAAAATCACCGACCACGACGCAGAGTTCATCATCGACGGGGACAAAGCGACCGCGCTGCCCGGCATGATCAATATGCATACCCACTCGCCGATGGGTCTGCTTCGCGGATACTCCGATGACATGCAGCTTTTTGAGTGGCTGTCCACCAAGATCTGGCCGACAGAGGCACATCTCACCGAGGGTGATATCTACTGGGGAGCAAAACTCGCCTGTCTGGAGATGATCCGCACCGGAACCACGACCTTCAACGACATGTATTTCAAAATGGAGCAGGTCGCCCGTGCCGTTGATGAATCCGGCATCAGAGCTTGTCTTTCCTACTGCATGATCGACGGCGGGGATCATGCGAAGTTCGAGTCGGAAGCCCGTATCATGGAGTCGACGGTCAAAAACATCAGAAGTATGAACAATCCGCGTGTCATGCCCGGCGTATCCCCCCATGCGGTCTATACCGTTTCTAAAGAAGGCCTCGCCTGGTGTGCGGAGTTTGCCAAAAAGGAGAATATCCCTCTGCATGTACATCTTTCCGAGACGGAGCAGGAGGTCACCGACTGTGTTGCAGCTCACGGTATGAGACCGCCGGCATGGCTGGATCACTGCGGTGTTTTGTCCGAGCAGTGCATAGCGGCACACTGCTGCTGGCTTGATCCGGAGGACATCTCGCTTCTTGCAAAGAGAGGGGTGACCGCAGTCCATAACCCGATCAGCAATATGAAGCTTGCCGGAAATCGTGCCCTCCCCTATCCGGAGATGAAAGCTGCCGGCGTGAACGTGGCGCTTGGAACGGACGGAGCTTCCTCGAACAATGATCTGGATATGTTTTCCGAGATGAAAACGGCTGCCATCCTGCAGAAGTTCTTCTGGAACGATCCGACCGTGATGCCGGCCGCCGATGCGCTGAAAATCGCATCACCGAACGGGGCAAAGGCATTGGGTCTCAACGCAGGGGTGATCGCTCCTGGATATCTCGCGGATCTGGTCCTTGTTGGAAGAAATCCGCTGAACGTTCCTGCATTCAACACGGATTCGAATGCCGTGTATGCAACGAGCGGTCTTGCCGTTTCAACGACTATCTGCGACGGTGTGATCCTGATGCACGACGGCGTGATCCCTGGTGCGGAAGAGATCATGGAAAAGGCAGGCTCGGTTGCCATGGATCTTGTCAGACGGGCAACGTCGGCATAATCATTTTATTTTTTGCGATTATCATTCATCCGTGATTATCAGAACAGGTTCCGTCGTCTGGTTTATTTCAGATGCTCTCCTACAGTAAAGAAATGGATCTGCACCAATTCCTCATCGAAGATCGGTCTGTCGATCTCTTTCACCCGCTCATACAAAAGAAGGCCTGTGACCTCTTCTCCGATCCCGCCTCAGACATCGAAAAGGCTCGCATTGCTTATGAGTTTGTTCGTGATGATATCCCTCACTCATTTGATATACGGGCAGACATAATTACGGCAAAAGCCTCCGATGTTCTCAAGTATCGGACAGGTATCTGCCATGCAAAAGCAAATCTTCTCGCAGCTCTCCTTCGGTCACAGAAAATCCCCGCAGGGTTTTGTTTTCAGCACGCGACCCTCGCGGACGATGATTCGCTTGGATACTGTGTTCACTGCTTCAACGCGGTATTTCTCGAAGGTCACTGGATAAAACTGGATGCCCGCGGCAATAAAAAAGGCGTCAGCGCACAGTTTTCTCTGGATGAACCGATACTTGCATTCAAAAACCGGAGCGGATATGATGAATACTTCTGGCCGGGCATCTATGCAGCCCCGCACCCTGAAACGATGAAGATGCTGGAAAAAGCGTCATCTCTTCAGGATATCATCGACAACATTCCAGATACCGTCACCGACATTCCCGACATCCCTGAGTGATCGCTTCATCCTGTTTTCAGAAGTTTTTGACATTGTGCCTCAATCGTTATTTATTTATATTTTCGCGCATATGTGTACTATTGTTATGACACAGCAAATCAAAAAAATCGCCATTGCGCAGGATGGGAGTCTGGTCTCCCAGCACTTTGGTCACTGTATGAGTTATGCATTATTCAATTTCGAAGATGGGAAAATGACCCGGCTTGCCGATCTGGAAAATCCCGGTCACGAGCCCGGAAAACTTCCGCGTCTTCTTGCAGCTGAAGGTGTGAATATCGTCATCGCCGGGGGTATGGGTCCGCGTGCGATCGATCTCTTTGAAGCGAACGGCATCGAAGTTATTCTTGGCGTCTCGGGAGATCTCGGCCGTGCAGCCGAAGCTTATGCAAACGGTACTCTCACTGCCGGAACAAGTTCCTGCTCACATGATGATCATGCATGCGGAGGCGAAGAACACGAACATGAACACGACCACCCGGCTCATGTCGTCTGTATCAGCTCGACCGGGACGTCCCTCGATTCTCCGGCAGATATGAGATTCGGCCGTGCCCCGTACTTTGCCCTGATCAATCTCTCCTCGAACACAGCCTCCATATTCCAAAATCCGTTTACCGATGGCGAAAGCGGCGTTGGTCCAAAGGTAGTACAGCTCCTCGCATCAAACGGCGTTTCCGTCTTAATTACCGGAAGAAGCGGTGTGAATGCAAGTGCGGCATTGAAAGCCGGCGGTATCGCCGCCTATGAACTCACTGAACCGATCACGATCGCCGAAGCTCTGCAGAAGTACCTTGCTCACGAACTCTCACCCCTCATGTAATATGAAGATCACCATCGCAAGCGGAAAAGGCGGGACGGGAAAAACGATGGTCGCCGCAAATCTGGCTTATGTGCTGTCTCAGCACGAACGTGTCTCCCTTGTGGATTGTGATGCGGACGAACCCGATCTCCATTTGTACTTCCCGGGCGAACCGCGTTGTGTTCCGGTGAAGACCGGCATCCCCAAAATCGACACGCATGCCTGCGACCTGTGCGGTGAATGCGGAACATTCTGCAGATACGGCGCTCTCACGGTCCTCAAAGACCGTGTCCTTTTCTTTTCCGAGATGTGTCACTCGTGCGGCGGGTGCACAATCGTCTGTTCGAGACATGCCATCTCGGAAGAAGAACATGCCATCGGGTCTGTGGAGATACGAACGATCTCGGATACGCTCACTCTCTATAGCGGCATCATGGATCCCGGCCAGGTTCTGGCGCCGAACATCATCCGTGCGGCAAAGGAAGAAGCCGCGTCCGCGCTCATGATCTGCGACGCGGCTCCCGGCATTGCCTGTCCGGTGATCGAAGCGTCGGCGGATGCGGATTTCATCCTTCTCGTGACCGAACCAACACCGTTCGGCGTTGCAAACCTTTCCCAGAT
Organism: Methanocorpusculum sp. UBA424; assembly: GCA_002498375.1. Classification (GTDB taxonomy): domain Archaea; phylum Halobacteriota; class Methanomicrobia; order Methanomicrobiales; family Methanocorpusculaceae; genus Methanocorpusculum. Next base: position 41,037 of record DAHC01000006.1, on the reverse strand, counting down.
GGCCGAACTTACCCGAATGCTTAAGATCCCGGCGGCTGTGGTGATCAATCGAAGTTTTGGCGATGATGAGCTCGTTCACGCGTTCTGTCGGGATGCAGATCTGCCTGTATGGCTGACCATCCCGTTTTCGCGGGAGTTTGCTGCTGTGCAGAATGCGGGCGGTCTGATCTCCCGTGCGTTTCCCGAATGGGAGAAAGCATTCCTTGATCTGTATGCCGGAATCTGCAGTCGGGGTGATGCATCATGAAAATTGCCGTTGTCAGCGGAAAAGGCGGGACTGGAAAAACCACCGTCGCTGCATCACTTGCTGACCTCACGTCAGGCCCTCTCATTCTTGCCGACTGCGATGTCGATGCCGCAAACTTCGGACTTGTGTTTCCTGCAAAAGATACAACGACGATCCCGTATGCGGGACGCGAGGTTGCCTGTATCTGCGCGAATATTTGTACCGGCTGCGGTGCCTGCGAGGATGTTTGCCGTTTTTCCGCGGTTCATGTCAACGAATGGGCGGCAGAGGTCGATCCTCTTTCCTGCGAAGGATGCGGGACCTGCACGCTTGTCTGCCCAACAGATGCGGTCACGCTGAAAAAGATGATCTCCGGCGAGATCATTACCGGAACAACGGAAAAAGGCCCTCTCGTTTCTGCGAAACTTTTTGCCGGGTCAGGCAACTCCGGACGGATGGTGCATGAAGTGAAACGCCGTGCCCAAACACCGGATCTGGACTCTCCGGTCATCATCGACGGCCCGCCGGGTATCGGCTGTCCGCTGATCGCGACCGTTGGGGGCGTGGATGCCGTTCTCATGGTTACCGAGCCCGGCATTTCTGCAGTTCATGATCTCAAACGGCTGGTTACGGTATGCAAAGGGCTTCATCTGCGGATGTTTGCCGTGATAAACCGGTATGATCTGTCTAAAGAACTGGATCGAGAAATTGAGAAATTGTGCCGCGAAGAAGGTATCCCGATCGTCGGCAGGATCCCGTTCGATGAACATGTGGTGACTGCCGTCTCGTCATGCATACCGGTGACGCGAATTTCCTGTCCTGCGGCGGAGGCGCTTTGTTCGATGAAGGAGATTCTCTTCAGCAAACTCTGACCGGTCCCGGTTTATCGAAACGTGTGCGGGACACATGATCCCGTCCCCCGCTTTTTTTTAGAAATATTATCTCTTGACAATCGCGCGTAGTTAATGTATTTTGTATAAGTTCATATTTTAGTACACAATATTAGATTTACAAACCCACCATTATTCTTCAAAAATAACATAAAACGTGGTTTAGTTAACATCACAATTAAATGCTGAAAAACGTGACCGTTTTTATGGTACTATCATGCAGATGAACTATGTGACCACCATATGCCCGTACTGCGGTACTGGCTGCGCACTCAATCTCGTTGTTCGTGATGGAAAAACAGTAGGGGTTGCCCCTTCCAACCGTTCTCCGGTCTGTTCCGGAAAACTCTGTTCCCGCGGACTCCGTGCTGCCCAGGCTCTTGATGAAGCAAGGATAAAACAGCCTTTTGTCAAAGGAGAACCGGCAGACTGGGATGCTGCGATCGGTAAAGCAGCTGAACTCAAAAAGTTTGCTGCGGGCGAAGTTGCCGTTATTACTTCAGCACGTCTCACGAACGAAAATCAGTTCCTTGTACAGAAGTTTGCCAAGGAACTGGGTGCCGTGATCGGCGTTGTGAACGGCGGAACGGGAAGCTCAACCACCACGCTCAATGAGATCAGGGATGCCGACGTGATTCTTGCACTCGGCGATGTAATGAAAGCCCTTCCCCTCACAGGAAACAAAATTCTCCTGGCTAAAGAAAAAGGTGCCCGCATTCTCTATATCGGTCCGCAGAGCTATACTGCCGTCCAGGCAGACACGGTCGAGATCAGTGACGAGTTTGCGGAACTCCCGCCCGGATTCAGTACACTTCTGAAGAATGCCGCCCGCCCGGTCGTTGTCTATCTGGCAAACGATGCAGCAGCCGCGGCCTTCGCCGCCGGACTCAAGATCAATGCTGCGGTATTGTACGATACAAACAACGGCCGCGGCACTGCTGCCATGGGCATCACACCTCTTTCACTTCCGGAGACCGTCAAAGCTGCCTTCATTATCGCCGAAACTCCGGAGATGGAAAAGGACATCTATGCAGATCTTCTCGAAAAACTCGACAGCCTTGAACTGAGTATTGTCGCCGCATCTTCCGAAACTTCCCTTTCGGGAATTGCCGACATCGTTTTACCGGTCTCTGCACTCCACGAAAGTGAAGGCACGGTCACCAACTGGGAGGGACGTATTCAAAAGATCAAGCAGGCCGTCGCCTCGCCGGACGGTGTCAAACCGCTTGCTGATGTTCTCGTTGATCTTGCCGGAAAGGTTGGCATCAGCATCCCCACCGGCACGCCGGAGGAGATTTACACTGCCCTCGCCGCCGAGGTCCCGGTATTTGCCGAGGTATCGTATGAACAGATAACCAAACCGGAAGGCGTCTATCTTCGCGAGGCCTGATCATGTCTGAAAAAGGCGATATGTTCTATGCCTGGACGAAGTTCGACGATATCAAAGGCGAATGCGGAGGAGCAGTCATCTCGCTCCTCAAGTATGCTCTGGAAGCAAAGATCGTTGATGTTGTTCTGACAGTGAGAAAAGGATATGATGTCTATGATCCTCTGCCGGTCTTTATCACTGATCCGGCAGAACTCGCTTCATGTGCGGGATCTCTGCACTGTGGAACGTTTCTTCTCCCGAAACTGATCAAAAAGTATCTGAACGGTGCTAAAGATCTTAAAGTAGCGATCACCGTCAAAGGATGCGACGCGAAAGCGCTGTATGAACTTGCCAAACGTCAGCAGATCAATATGGACAATGTTCTCTCTATCGGTCTCAACTGCGGAGGGTCCGTTTCCCCAACCGTTGCCCGCGAGATGATCGCCGAAAAGTACGGGATCGATCCGGATGACGTCGTCAAGGAAGAGATCGACAAGGGACAGTTTATCGTGATGACCAAAGACGGTCAGCATAAAGGCATCAAAATCGATGAGCTGGAGGAGGAAGGCCTCGGCCGCCGTGCAAACTGCCAGCGCTGCGAGACCAAGATCCCCCGGCAGGCGGATCTTGCCTGCGGTAATTGGGGTGTTTTCGGCGAAAAGGCAGGCAAAGCAACCTTTGTCGAGGTCTGTTCTCCAAAAGGCGCAGCCGTATTCGACGGGGCTGTCAGTGCCGGAGCGATCGATGTTTGTTCTCCCGATCCAAAAGGTCTCGAGATACGTGGAAAGATCGAGTCCGTCATGGTCAAGATGGGGAAAAAGGCTCAGAAGAGTCAGTTTGCAGCTCTGGGTGAAGGAACCGAGCGGCTCGCCACAATCATGCGCGATTCTTCCCGCTGTATTGCCTGCCGCGCCTGTATCGAAAACTGTCCGATCTGTTACTGTGTCGAGTGTTCTACCTTGAAACCCCACCTTGTCGACCAGACAAAGACGCCGCCCGACTTTATGTTCCATCTGATCAGATTCGCCCACATCGCCGACTCCTGCGTGAACTGCGGCCAGTGTCAGGAACTCTGCCCTGCTGAAATTCCAAACGCCCTTTTCATGCATGCCCAGCAGGTAGAACTTGAAAAGATGTTCGGGCACACGCCTGGTATTGACATGAGTCTTCCCGTACTTGCGTTTGCAGAAGAGAGAGATGAACGCCAGCGTTTGAACGATACCGGATCAGATATGATCTTCGAAAATGTGTTCAAGGAGTAAAACTAAGAAAAACCTGCATTCTTTACACAGAACTGAGATGCACACCAGCTTTCATTCAGTCCAACCCACGCATATATCTCCCCCCCCATACTTTTTTTGACGGTTCTCGTATCCGGTCAATACCTCTGAATCCTATGTCTTCTCTCTCCTTTAAATAGTGTGAGTGACAATACCTCAGAACAATCAACTTCATCCGAGAAAAGTGAATCAGCTCATGGGATCTACACGTATTTTCAAACGCCGAACCGTTAGTGATAACCGGGTCGCCCCTTTTCTCATCATACTTGCCGCGGTCTGCTGGGGAACGATCGGGATCTTCACCCGGGAACTTCAGGCCTCAGGATTCACCTCAGTTCAGATAACCGCAGCACGCTGCGGGGTGACTGCTCTCTGTCTTGTCACGGGTTTGCTTCTTACCGACCGGGAAAAACTTAAGATCGTTTTAAAGGATATCTGGCTGTTTATCGGGACCGGACTTCTGAGCATCGTGTTTTTCAACATCTGCTACTTTACCTCGATCCAGTATCTCACCCTCTCGATGGCTTCGGTACTGCTGTATACGGCACCGTTTTTTGTGATGATCATGTCGTTGTTTTTGTTCCATGAAAAAATGACGTTACAGAAAGGCATTGCCCTTATTCTGGCATTCAGCGGGTGCGTGCTGACTGCGGGCATCATCGGCGGCGAAGTCAGCAGCATCACGGAGATCGGGATCCTTATCGGACTTGGATCAGGATTCGGGTATGCCTTATACACGATCTTCGGGAGGCTGGCTCTCAAAAAATATCATCCGATAACGATCACTGCATACACGTTTGTGGTTGCGGCCATCGGTATACTTCCATTCTGTGATGTTGGAACAATGGTTCAGCTTTCTCTGGGAAATCCGGGAATTCTGCCGTATATTCTGATCCTCAGCATTGTATGTACGGTCCTTCCCTATTTCCTGTACACGAAAGGTCTGAAACATGTGGAAGGGGGAAAAGCATCAGTGATGGCGTTTGTTGAGCCGATGGTTGCAACACTTATCGGAATTTTCCTTTTCCATGAACAGATGACCCTGTTGAATATGACCGGCGTCGTTCTGATCTTTGCTGCTATCGTTCTTTTGAACAGGCGACGTTGGTCTCCAGCTGCCCCCTGATACCTCCCGATTTTCATGTGGCCCTGCAGATCCGGTGCTGCGCGCACAACTGCTTTTTATCACATATTTGTGTGCTATAATTCTGCATGTGTTCTTTGAAAATTCCAAGCTCAATATGGATTTTATATCAAAATCCATCGGCAATATGCCAATAAATTTTAATTTTATGGACATGTGCGGCTTGAATTTTTAATTGAGGGACACACAGGCGAAAAAATCGAAATTCGCGTTTAAAATGAGCTTTTTTGAAAATGGGTCATTTTAACAAAGATTAACTACAAATAATAAGTTGGAGGGTTTCGTTATAGTTGAAATAGTTTGCAGCGGAGATCCGCCTGAGTCAGAGCCGATCATTCGTGTACATGGTCTGACCAAAGTCTTTGGTCATGATCCGGAAAAAGCCCTGGAACTTCATCGTTTGGGCCGCTCAAAAAAGGAAGTCCACGAAGAGACCCATGCGACGATCGCTCTGCACAATGTCTCTTTCGAGGTTATGCGTGGAGAGACTTTCGTTCTTATGGGTCTTTCCGGCAGTGGGAAATCAACTCTTCTTCGTTGTATTAATCGTCTTATTGATCCGACAAAAGGTGAGATCGAGATCGACGGGGAAGATATTATCAGTATGAATCATGAGGAGCTTCGGCTGCTTCGCAGGAAGAAACTCGGCATGATCTTTCAGAATTTTGCCCTGCTTCCGCAGAGAAATATTCTGGACAACGTAACGTTCGGTCTTGAGATCATGGGGATTTCTAAAGATGAACGTAATCAGCGGGCCGAACAAGTCCTCGAGATGGTAGGCCTTGGCGGCTACGGAAACAGCATGCCTTCAGAACTTTCAGGCGGGATGAAGCAGCGTGTTGGTCTTGCCCGTGCGCTAACGAGCGATCCGGACATTTTGTTGATGGACGAAGCATTCAGCGCTCTTGATCCGCTGATCCGCCGCGATATGCAGGACGAGCTGCTGGAACTTCAGGAGAGGCTCGGCAAAACGATCATCTTCGTTACCCATGATCTTGATGAGGCACTGAAGCTCGGCACAAGAATCGCTCTGATGAAAGACGGGGCGATCGTGCAGATCGGTACGCCGGAGGAGATCCTGACCAACCCGGAGAATGCCTATGTCGAGAAGTTCGTCGCCGATGTGGACCTGACCCGCGTTCTCTCGGCAAAGGATGTTATGCGCCGACCTGAACCTGTTGCCCAGTGTACGGCAGGTCCACGGGTGGCTCTCCATCTGATGGAAGAGCATGATATCTCGATGATATTTGTTATCACCCGCCACCGGATTCTCCGGGGATTTGTGACGCTTGAGGACACCGTTAGTGCAGTTAAGGAAGGAAAAAATCTGTCTGATATCCTGAGGACCGATGTTGCCACCGTCGCACCCGATGCGACAATTACCGACATTCTCTCGCTGATCGTCCAGAGTAATCACCCTCTTCCGGTGGTGGATGAGAACGGCAGAATGCACGGTCTGGTATCCCGCGCATCCATTTTGGCTGCACTTGCAAGAAAAGGAGGTGAGGCATGATGGAATTGCCGAAACTTCCTATCGGAGATGTTGTTGAGATCATCGTCGACTGGATAGAGATGTACTTCTCCTGGCTGCTTGACGCGATAAGCACAGGTCTTGGCGTTCTTGTGAGCGGATTTGAGGATCTCCTGCTTGCCATACCGGCTCCGGTTTTGATCGTGCTTATCAGCGTTCTCGTCTGGTTCGTTACGCGTCATGATCTTAAAATGACGATACTGACTGCTCTTGGTCTTTTGCTGATATGGGATCTTGGTCTGTGGGAACTTTCGATGCTCACAGTGGTCCTTGTCCTCATCTCAACGGTGATCGCGCTGGCGCTTTCGATACCTATTGGGATCGCGGCCGCGAGAAGCGACACACTGAACACGATCCTTCGGCCGTTTCTGGATTTCATGCAGACAATGCCGTCATTCGTGTATCTGATCCCAGCCGTTATCTTCTTCGGTCTCGGCAGTGTGCCGGGCATTATCGCAACGGTGATTTTTGCCATGCCTCCGGCATTGCGTCTCACGACGCTTGGCATCCGGCAGGTCCCCGTCGAGCTGATCGAGGTGGCAGATGCATTTGGTGCAACGCCCAGACAAAAACTGGTCAAAGTTCAACTTCCGGTTGCTCTTCCAACGATCATGGCCGGGGTCAATCAGTGTATCATGCTTGCCCTTTCGATGACCGTCATCGCATCCATGATCGGAGCCGGCGGACTCGGGTATCAGGTTCTTGTGGGTATCCAGCGGGTTGATATCGGCATGGGATTCGAGGCAGGTCTTGCGATCGTTATCCTTGCTATCATCTTTGACAGGATCACGCAGAACCTTGTCCCGAAATACGGAAGTAAGTGAGAGGAACGTGCGTTCCTGTATCCGTATAAAAACGAAACCCCGTCAAACACGATGGAGAGTGTATGACCGCTTTGAGAGTCATGCATTCTTCAGGTATTATTCACCCCTTTTACTGGGGTAATCATTAATGGAGATAATCTATGAATCAAAAGAAAACAACACTGATCATAATCACCGGGCTTCTCTTAATGCTCGTTCTTTTCACTGCGGGATGTGTTTCCCAGCCGTCTGAACCAGCAAAAGAAATCAGCATCGGGTATGTCACATGGGACTGTGCTATTTCCAGTACTAACGTGATGAAACAGGTATTCGAACAGGCAGGATATGACGTCACGCTCGTCGCGGTCGACGCAGGCCCGCTCTTCCAGGCACTTGCAAAAGGAGATGTTGATTTTACGACGACCGGATGGCTGCCGTACACTCATGAGAACTACTGGAACTCCTATGGCGACAAAATCGATTATGTGCATGAAAACATCAAGGGCGCCGCACGCATCGGTCTTGTTGTCCCGTCCTACGTAACGATCGATTCGATCGATGAGCTTGGCAGCGTTGCTGACAAGTTCGACGGCAGGATCGTTGGTATTGAGCCGGGAGCAGGTATCACTCTCAGAACTGAGCAGGCAATCGATGAGTACGGTCTTCCGTTAACGCTCGTCACCAGCAGTAGTGCAGGTATGGCGGCAGAACTCGACTCCGCTGTCGGAGATGGGGACTGGATCGTTGTGACCGGATGGTCGCCGCACTGGAAGTTCAGCCGGTATGATCTCAAGTATCTTGAGGATCCAAAAGGCGTATACGGCGGCGCTGAGGATATCGTAACGCTTGCACGTCTTGATCTGAAGACCGATGACCCGGAGGCGTATGGTATCCTGAGCCGGTTTGACTGGACTATGTCAGATATCACGTCAGTTATGAATGCGATCGCGGGCGGAATGTCCGAGACGGATGCTGCAAAGGCATGGATCGATGCAAACCCTGACAAAGTAGCTTACTGGATCGGAAACGCCTGATCCTTTCTCTTTTTTTAATTTAGTCTCAGCAATCCCTAACGTGATGCTGATATTTTTCCTCAAGAAATACAGGGCTTTCAGCATAAGCCATGATAAAAAAAGGGAGGATTTATTTCAAACTCATCTGATCCTCGTGCGTTATCTTATGCTTGTCCATAGGAATCAGGACAAGAAGCACGGTGACCGAGAGGACGACTCCGACGACCAGCGGGTCGAGATAGCTCCAGGGAGAACTTACCAGAGAATCGACACCGAACAGAGCATGACAGATCCCAAGCATCTTTGACTCGGCTGTGTGACAGAAAACCGCCCAGAGAAGCCAGCCTCCGGCACCAACAGCCATACTCCATTTTGCAGCAAGATAGGACGGGGTTTTTGAGGTGATCCCGTGAACGAAAGCCGGCAGAAGGGCTGCAGTGCACAGACCCATGAACATTGCAGTCGCTCGGGCAATGATACTTCCCGGCATCATTACAGCGAGAATGATACTGACGATCATCATGACTATGATACCTATCTGATTTGCCCTGATAGAGTAGCGAATACCCTTCATCCTTGCAAAGATATCCCCTCCAAGCGTGGTCCCCATGGTATGCAGGAGGGATGATAAGGTCGACATGGCGGCCGAAAGCAGCGTGAGCATGAAGATGATAACAAATAATTCCGGCATTGCCGAGTTGATGTACATCGGAATGATCAGATCTGCATTTCCGCCGGCAGCATCGATTGCGAGCATCCCAACTGTATCCATGAAATACACATTGGTCAGCGGTCCGACTGTGAACGCTACTCCTGTCATCATCACGATGAAGAGAGCGCCGATAGGGATCGCCCGGTTCAGCGATTTGCCGTCTTTTGCTGTCATGAATCTTACCGCAAGCTGAGGCTGAGCAAGGACGCCCACTCCCACACCGAGAACGAGCGTTGTCACGACAGTCATCCAGATCGGAGATCCGAACTCCGGCATGGAGGTCCACCCGGTCATACCCATTGAGGAGAGTGTGCTTGGAACGAGAGATCCCATTGAGTCAAGTGCACTGTTCGCCGCTGTCACGCCTCCAAGATAGATGTAGGTCAGCACAAGCAGAACACCCATACCGACGAGCATGATCGCTCCCTGGACCGCATCGGTGTACATGACGGCCATCAGACCGCCTATGACGACATACAACGCAACAACTCCGGCAAAACCGAGCAGGGCTGTCATATACGGGATACCCAGAGTCGTTTCAATGAAACGTGCCCCGCCTATCAGTACGGCTGCAGTATACAGAGGCATTGCTGCAACGAAGATCAGGCCGGTTGCATAGATGATCTTCTTCGATCCGTACATCTTGCCGAGGAGTTCGGGATAGGTCAGTGCTCCAAGATCTTTTCCGATCCTTCTGATCCGTTTTCCCATGAAGATGAACGCGATGATCACTCCGACCACGATACACAATACGGTCAGCCACATCAGACTCATACCGTATTGAGCAGACGTCCCGCCAAAACCGATAATGGCGGATGTGCTGATGAAGGTGGCCCCATAGGATAGAGCGATAATGACTGGATGCGTATTTCGCCCGGCAACCATGTAGTCTTCTACTTTTTTTGTTCGTCTATATCCGTAATAGCCGATACCTATAATCATCACAAGATAAAATGCGACGATGACGATCGTTAGCTCAGTGCTGACCGTCATCATCATCACTGTCCTTGTTCCAATTTATGTATCCGTAGATTCCGCAGAATAGCAGCGCTATCAAGCAGATGAGGTATGTCATCCATACCCACGGGTCACTGATGCCTAACATAGAGATTCACCAAATTCTGGGTGATTCCGGCGTTTTCGACACCATACGGTCTTTGTATCAGATCAAGCGGAGAACCATGATACGCGAACGTAACGGTGGTTCTCCTATCTAAAGAAGAAAAAGAAAACGTGGAACGTAGATAGAATGCCGCATGAGTTACTCGTGCGTTCTACGTCCATGAGAATCGTTCACATGGTTTGAGTTTTATCTATAAATAATCAGCACATTGCCGAAGTAGGCAGATTTGATCCCTATGTGCAGTTTCCTGCAGGAAACTACCTGTTTTCCGACTCACTTTTTGCTTAATGTTTCCTGAAATCCAATGAAGAGATGTATTTGGAGACTGTTATGAAAAAGAGTTTCAAACTGGAAAATCTTGACTGCGCACACTGTGCAGCAGTTATGGAAAACGGGATAAGAAAGATCGAGGGCGTTCATGAGGCGAGTATCAGTTTCATGACCAGACGGCTTGTTATTGACGCGGATGAGGGACGTTTTCCCGATATCCTCAAAGAAGCTGCGGTCATCTGCCGACGGGTTGAGCCGGACTGTTTCATCAAGGAGTAACGAACCCGTTCTATGACTATTACCCTAACAAAAAAACAGCGCCGATCCCTCTACCGGATCATCGCAGCATCGGTTTTCTTTGCGATCGCCGTTTTTCTCTCAGCAATCGGGGTCTTTCCCGAATCCTACTCGCAGTATGCCGAGTTTGTGCTGTATCTTGCCGTTTATCTTGTGATCGGCGGGGATGTTCTTCTGCGTGCCGGCAAAAATATTATCCACGGAAATGTGTTCGACGAACATTTTCTGATGTCGATCGCGACGATCGGGGCATTTTTCCTTGGAGAGTATCCGGAGGCCGTTGCCGTGATGCTTTTTTATCAGATCGGAGAACTGTTTCAGAGTTATGCGGTGGAAAAATCCCGCAGATCGATCGCAGACCTGATGGATATCAGTCCGGACCATGCATATATCGAGCAGGATGGGGCGATCACTTCCGTTGATCCAAGCATCCTGCAGGCCGGAGATCATATCGTGATCAAAGCAGGAGACCGGGTCCCGGTCGATGGTGTGGTGATCGCAGGGTCGTCGGATCTGGATACAGCTTCGCTCACCGGAGAATCCCTGCTCCGCAATGTCGGGGTCGGCGATCAGGTGATCAGCGGATGTATCAACGTTAGCGGCGTGCTTCATGTCCGGGTAGCAAAGCCTCTGAGCGAATCCACCGTCACCCGTATTCTTGAGCTGGTGGAGAGTGCAGCTGGCAAAAAAGCCAAAACCGAGCAGTTCATCACAAGATTTTCCCGGTATTACACACCCGCTGTCGTCCTTGCTGCAGTGATTCTTTCCGTGATACCTCCGTTGATTTTCGCCGAGCCGTTTACCATCTGGATAGAGAGAGCCTTGATCTTTCTCGTTGTCTCCTGTCCGTGCGCTCTCGTTATCTCGATCCCGCTCAGTTTTTTTGGCGGGATCGGGGGGGCTTCCAGGTCCGGGATACTGATAAAGGGAAGCAGTTATCTGGAAGCTTTGTCGAAAATTGATACGATCGTCTTTGATAAAACAGGCACTCTTACCAACGGGAGTTTTTCCGTAACTGAGATACATCCTATCGGTATGCCGGAGAGGGAACTGCTGGAAATTGCCGCACATGCCGAAGCCTACAGCAGCCATCCGATTGCCGTTTCTTTACGGGCCGCATATCAGCAGCCTGTCCATACCGGTGATCTGACGGATGTTTACGAGTGTGCAGGTCATGGTGTTAAGGCTGCATATCGCGGCCGACGGATTGCGGTTGGAAACACGGGATTTCTGCAAGGGTTGGGGATCTGCACAGACGATGTTTCCGAGGCAGGATCAGTGATTCATGTTGCCGTTGATGGAAAATATGCCGGATGGGTAAGGCTTGCCGACACAGTCAAACCCACAGCCGTTCAGACAGTGGCCGAACTGAAAAAACGCGGCATTCACCGAATCGTTATGCTTACCGGGGATTCTCCATCTGCAGCGGCCTCAATTTCCGGCAAGCTGGGAATCGACGAGTATTATGCGTCGCTCCTCCCTCAGGATAAAGTCGCGGCAATGGAAAAAATTCTGGCAGAACAGCGGTCAGGAAGAACGGCGGCATTCGTTGGAGACGGCATCAATGATGCTCCGGTCATTATGCGTGCCGATCTAGGTATTGCGATGGGGTCACTTGGATCCGATGCGGCGATCGAAGCTGCAGATGTTGTCCTGATGGATGATGATCCAATGAAAATCCTATCTGCAGTACATCTCTCACAGAGGACAATGCATATCGTATTCCAGAACATCGTGTTCGCCCTTGGCGTGAAATTTTTCGTGCTGATCCTGGCCGCACTGGGAATTGCGAATATGTGGGAAGCAGTGTTTGCAGATGTGGGAGTGGCCGTCATCGCGATACTGAACGCGATGAGAACGCTGAAAATCAGATGATGATGAAATCGTGCGCATCGTCAGCGTGATTCCAGACATGTTGCGATGTATCTGCATATTTCCGGCGCGGCGGGGTCTTTCCCGTCACGACCGGACAAAGAGCGCATACGGGTGTCCTCCATTTTTTCTGGATCTGGGCCGATTTACGAATCATGTACTGCGCATGCGCGAAAATTTTACTCATTTGTGTGGAAATCTCCCGTTATCCACATTTACAGTAATATCCAAAAAAAGCTGGAAATATTCCAGCATTACCAGAAATATACATTTTTGCCGCTAAAAAATCACAAGGCCGGCATGAAGTCGAGAGGGGACGTGACATATTCTATGGAGAATCATCTATACCGGCCGCATGAATTATGTCCCTTATCACGGGACCAAGACATCTGGCAGGAAGTTTAGAGCCAGCCATTTTGTAACATTTCTGTAATTAATCGTATCACTTTATTTGATATAAATTAATCAGATTCGATTTTCAGTATGTTCCTAATCTCCCCTCAATAAAATGCTCATATTGAGGTACGTTTGACCAATAAAGCAACATATAAATCATTTAACAAAAAACAAATATGGAGAACTGGAGATTATTTTATAACTAATATATTAATTAATAGTATTTCGTGTTAATTAACTATGTTAGTAAAATAAGTCTGTCCAACCTCCTTGGAACAGATTTTGTCCTATTAAATAAAACTCCGTTCGGTAAAAAGCATGCGATTTGCATGAAGAAAAACAGGTAAACATTATGGCAAAATACAAGGATGTCATCGATTTATATGATGACTATGGTAAACTCTTACGGAGTAATATATCCCTTGAGCGGATCAGCCCGCTTGTAAACCCGGCAGTCAAGAAAATTATTGACGACACGAAACGTTCTGTTGCAGTCAACCTCGGCGGCATGCAGGATGGTCTGAAGTCGGGTAAGATCGGCAAGCACCAGCAGATCCTCGGACGCGAACTTGACCTTGATATCCTTGGAAACATCGACGCAATCGAAGCAAAGATCAAAGAGTACGTCTCTGTTGAAGAAGGCGACGACACTGAGATCAAACGCTTCAACGGTGGAAAACTCCTGCTCGTCAAAGTCCCCTCTGCACGTATCGCAGCAGCCGCAACCTACGATGCAGCTCTGACCTCTGTCGCAGCAGCAACCACCTATGCAGTTGTCGAGCAGTTCAACGTTGACATGTTCAACGCAAACACCGTCAAAGCAGCAGCATTCGGTACCTATCCGGTCACGATGGATCTCGCAGGCGGAGCATGTTCTATGATCATGTCCATCCCCCAGAACAACGAGTCTCTCGGATACGCACTTCGTAACATTCCGGCAAACCAGACCGTAATGATGACCCACAGAAACGCAATGCAGGGTGCAGCCCTCGCATCCACCTTCGAGCATGCAGGTCAGTTTGAGATGGGTAACGCAATCGGTCCATTCGAGCGTGCCCAGCTCTTACTCTTTGCCTACCAGGGTCTTAACGCAAACAACATCGTCTACGATCTTGTAAAAGCGAACGGCCAGACCGGTACTGTCGGTACTGTTGTCCAGTCCTTAGTCGAGCGTGCAATGGAAGACAAAGTCATCACTCAGGCAGCAGCAGCCCCAGGCGGTTACTTCAAGCCCTACGAGACCAAGGACCCGATGCTCTGGAACGCCTATGCATCCGCCGGTACCCTCGCCGCAACCATGGTCAACGCAGGAGCAGGAAGAATGGCACAGGCAGCATCCTCCACCTTACTCTACTTCAACGACCTTCTTGAGCACGAAACCGGACTTCCGGGATCCGACTTTGGAAGAGTTATGGGAGCCGGTGTCGGTTTCTCCTTCTTCAGCCACTCCATCTACGGTGGAGGAGGACCGGGTATCTTCAACGGAAACCACGTCGTTACCCGTCACGCAGCAGGTGTCGCAATGCCCTGTGCAGTTGCAGCATGTGCACTTGATGCAGGTACTCAGATGTTCTCTCCCGAAGGAACCGCAAAGATCTACGGTGAGACCTACGGTCAGATCGAAGAGTTTGCACACCCGATCCAGGCAATTGCAAAAGTTGCATAACTTTCATCCGTGAATAACCAAAACAATCACGAAGGAACATAAAAATGGCATATACACCACAATACGGGCCGGGAACTTCCCGCGTCGCGGAAGTTCGTCGCAATCAGATGAACCCGAACGTAAAGCTCGATAAGATTCGCAACATTACCGATGAGGACCTTGTCCTTATCATGGGACACCGTGCACCAGGACAGGCATACCCGTCGGCACACCCCCCACTCGCAGAGCAGGGAGAACCCGACTGTCCGATCCGCAAGATCGTTCAGCCGACCGAAGGCGCAAAAGCCGGTGACCGTGTCAGATACATTCAGTTCGCTGACTCTATGCTGAACGCACCCTGTCAGCCTTACCAGAGAACCTATCTCGAGATGTACCGCTACCGTGGTATCGACCCGGGAACTCTCTCCGGCCGTCAGATCGTCGAGTGCCGCGAGCGTGACCTTGAAGGATACGCACGCGAACTTGTCGAGAGCAGCCTCTTTGACCCGGCAACTGTCGGTATCCGCGGTGCAACCGTGCATGGACACTCACTCCGTCTCGCAGAGAACGGTATGATGTTCGATGCAGTTCAGAGATGTATTCTCGACACCGACGGTGTTGTAAAGTACGTCAAAGATCAGGTAGCAGTACCTCTCGACCGCAAGGTCGCTGTCGGTAAACCGATGGATGCAGCCTGGCTGAAAGAGAACACCCCGATGTTCCACTCCCTTGTCGGAACCTCATTCCGTTCTGACAGTGAATATGTTGCATACGTTCAGCGTATCCACGCCCTCCGTACCAAATACGGATTCATGCCCAAGGAGGCCTGAGTAATATGGCAAAAGTAGAAAAGACCCAGAAACTTTTCCTTGATGCACTCAAGCAGAAGTTCCCAAAACAGGACGTTGCATCTGTTCAGACAGAGTTCTACAAGTTTAACGGCGTCCAGCAGTCTCCTCGTAAGAGAGAGTTCATGGCCGAGAACAAGAAGATCGAAGCTGCACGTGGAATCTCCATGTACGACCCGGAACACTGCCACCTTGGCGGTATCCCGATGGGTCAGCGCCAGCTGATGACCTACGAAGTCTCCGGCACCGGAACCTTCGTTGAGGGTGATGACCTGCACTTCGTCAACAATGCTGCCATGCAGCAGATGTGGGATGATATCCGCAGAACCGTAATCGTGTCCATGGACATGGCCCACCAGACCCTGCAGAAGCGTCTCGGCAAGGAAGTTACTCCTGAAACCATCAACGAGTATCTCCACGTTGTCAACCACGCAATGCCCGGAGGCGCCGTCGTTCAGGAACACATGGTCGAGACCCACCCGGGACTTACCGACGACTGTTACGTCCGTGTGTTTACTGGTGACCAGGAACTCGCCGACAACCTTGAGCCCCAGTTCGTCATCGACGTCGAGAAGCTCTTCCCGAAAAAGCAGGCTGAGGCCCTTCAGGCAGCAGTCGGCAAATCCCTCTGGCAGTGCGTTCACATGCCGACCATCGTCGGCCGTACCTGCGATGGAGGAACTACCTCCCGCTGGTCCGCCATGCAGATCGGTATGTCCTTCATTGCCGCATACCGTATGTGCGCCGGTGAAGCAGCAGTCGCTGACCTGTCCTTTGCAGCAAAGCACGCTGGTGTCATCAACATGGCTCACCACCTGCCCGCCCGCCGTGCACGCGGTCCGAACGAGCCCGGAGGAATGCTCTTTGGTAACTTCTCCGATATGATCCAGGCAGACCGTGTCAACCCGAACGACCCGGCAAAAGCATCCCTGGAAAATGTCGCAGCAGGCGCCATGCTCTTCGACCAGATCTGGCTCGGATCCTATATGTCCGGCGGTGTCGGTTTCACCCAGTACGCAACTGCAGCATACACGGATAACATCCTTGATGACTTTGTGTACAGCGGAATGGACTACATCCACGACAAGTACAAGGTCGACCTCAAGAACCCGAACCCGAACGACAAAGTCAAAGCAACCCAGGAAGTTGTCAACGACATCGCAACCGAAGTCAACCTTTACGGTATGGAGCAGTATGAACAGTTCCCGACCATGATGGAAGACCACTTCGGCGGTTCCCAGCGTGCAGCAGTTCTTGCAGCAGCATCCGGTATCACCACTTCCATTGCAACCGGAAACTCCAACGCCGGTCTCAACGGCTGGTATCTGTCCATGCTTCTCCACAAAGACGGATGGTCCAGACTTGGTTTCTTCGGCTACGATCTGCAGGACCAGTGCGGTTCCGCAAACTCACTCTCCATCAGACCCGACGAGGGCTGTATCGGCGAGTTCCGTGGACCGAACTACCCGAACTATGCAATGAACGTCGGTCACCAGGGAGAATACGCAGCTATTGCAGCCTCCGCCCACTTCGGCCGCGGCGATGCATGGACGCTCTCCCCGCTGATCAAGATCTGTTTCGCAGACCCGGCCCTGAAGTTCGACTTCGCCCACCCGCGTGCAGAATTCGCCAAGGGAGCAATCCGCGAATTCATGCCGGCCGGCGAGAGATCCCTCATCATCCCGGCACAGTAAGTGGTTTGAACCACTCACTTTTTTTTATTTTCAACAGGTCTGCAAAAAAACAGCAGGGATAATTTCATAAAAAAGATGATGGTCAGTCCAGAGTTCTTGATGACCTTATGAATCAGTTAAGGTCACTCAAAAGTTCGCTTATCCGTTTTAGAAGATGCTGTGCTGTGTCATACTCACCATCGGTGAATATGGAAAATGACATCGTATTATTCCAGGTGAGAACCACGATAACAAATGGATTTCCTGTAGTGATATTTGCATAGTTCAAAGCATCTATCACAGAAACGCCGCTCCCGAAATCCACAATATCTTTCGGCAGGATCCCGGCATTCGACATGAACGGCGTTGAGTAATACTCCGGCTCGAGATACGGTTTAGCGGCTTCTGACTCCGGCTCTTCGATTGCAAAAAGTTCCCCGATACCTGGAGCAGTCGTATGGTGCATCTTTGATAATGCAGTTACTTCACGAAGAATTAATACTATATCCCCGGACTTCGGGATCGGTGCTCTTGACCAGTAGGAAACTGAATAGTTTTTAATTTCGTTTCGAAGATACGGGGGCAGATATCTTCTGAGATCTACGGCTCCCCGGATCGGCACTATTGACATCGAAGTCTGGAACTTGTCCAGCACATACTCCTGTAATGCAGCTGCATACACTGTAATCAGAACGTCATTCAATGTTGCATTATTTCGGCGGGCAAACTCCTTCATAGAGGTCAGTGTTTGAGGTTGTATCTTTTCGACGAAAAGCTGAGGCTTTCCACGCTTTTCCTGCGGGAAGATAAACAATTTCTGATATTGCTGGACAGGAATACGTTTTGCCGCTTCAGCGCGGCACATTGCGGCGCATGCTTCACGGGAATAAGAATCGAGAAGAGGATTCATCGACCGCGTGTTCCATTCTCTGACGGGAGACGGCGTGTAATCAGGATCCCACGCAAGATTTACGTAACATGTCGAGATCATTCCAACAATATCCCATAATCCATGGGCATCAGTTACGGTGTGATCTATCGAGAAAACAAGCGTGCACTGCGGCCCGTTCTGATCTGCAGTCACATGCAGGGGAGAATGTTCGGTTGGCAGATTATCCAGAATGGCCGTCACACTCGCAGGATCGGAACTGCCCGCCTTCACCCATTGCGGTTCTCTGGTCAGCAGCACCCACCCGCTGTCCTCCTCTTCAAAACTTCCGGTATAATAACATTTTAGAATTGTGACGGCCTCTGCAACTTTTGCAACAGCTTTTTCCAGGCGGTCCAGATCGATATATCCATCAATCTCCAGTTGGAGTGAGATGAAATAGAACCGGTTATCATTGAATTTACGTTGAAAACGATCGAGTTTTGCGGAGGGGATGAATTTGTCTGCCATAAGAACGTTCCAGAATAAATATTCGCTGTCAGCCTATTTCTATCTCTGGTGAAACTCATTCAACGTTCAGTCGGAAAACCGGCACCCAAAAAGAAATAGAGCAATTATATGTCCGGAAAGACAACCTGTGTGGATATCGGTCACAGGTTTGGGACATAATAGTATGGCAGTATCCGCAAAAACACTCACATTTCATCTTTCGGAAGATGCGGTAGGGCAGATCAGTTCTTTGACAGCCGAGGCACTCAAAGAAGGAAATATTGAAGAATACGACATCGAGCGTCTTCATCTTGCCGTCGAGAAGGTCCTCCTGAAATGGCTCGCGGTTCTTGGCGAGGGAACTGAAGGGACATATCGGAGCGGCAAACGTCTGGGTCGTCAGTATATCAACCTCTCGGTTTCAGGACCTAGAGTCAATCCGTTCGGTGAAGACGGAGGGGACTGTGTTTTGAACGGCGGCAATTCGGTCCAGACATTACTGGCAAATATCGGACTTACCCCGTCGTATCATTACGTAAACGGTGAAAATCAGATCTCGCTCATGCCGAAGCGGAAGAAAATCAATCCGCTGATTTATCTGATCTGCTCGATTTTTGCGGGAGTATTTGTTGGACTTGTATGCCGTGAACTTCCCTATGACATCAGATACACTGTCTCCGAGGTTGTAGTTGTCCCCCTGTTTGACACCTTCATCGGACTATTGATCGCAACCGCTCTTCCCATGATGTTTTTGTCCCTTATCTGGGGAATATACAGTATTGGCGATACAGCCACGCTTGGCAATATCGGAAAACGCGTTATAGGCAGATACCTTGGCAGGATCTACTTCACGTTGGTCATCTGCACACTGGTCTGTGTCCCGTTTTTTGAGTATGCGGCCGGAGGGACAACAGCTGGCGGCGGGGAGTTCACGGCGATTTTTTCCATGATCCTGGATATCATTCCCTCGAATCTCATCTCCCCGTTTGTCGAAGGGAACTCTCTCCAAATAATCTTTCTCGCAGTGACGTTTGGTCTTGCCATGCTTATTCTGAACAAAAAGATCCCGGTGATCATACAGTTCGTCGGGCAGGCTAACAACATCATTCAGCTGATCATGGAATGGATCACGGCGCTCCTTCCTTTGATCATTTTCATCAGTATTCTTCAGCTGATGCTCACGGATATGCTTTCGGATATGTCCGGCCTCGTGAAACTTTTTGTGATCATCATTCTCTGTGTCGGTGCAAACCTCGTGCTGATGGTCATGAGTGTATCAGTTCGGAGAAAGATCTCCCCGATCATTCTGGTCAAAAAACTCTTACCCTCATTTCTGGTCGCTCTTACGACCGCTTCATCAGCGGCTACCTTCTCAACGAACATGGAGTGCTGCGGGAAAAAACTGGGCATACAGCACAAACTCGTGAACTTTGGTGTCCCTCTTGGGACCGCGTTCTCACGACCGGGACACGCGGCGATATTTTTCTGTGTCTGTTTGTTTATGGCCGATACCTACGGGGTGCCGATCACGTTTTCCTGGATATTTGCCGCCATCCTGACCTGCGGTCTTCTTGCTCTCGCAGTACCTCCGGTTCCCGGAGGGGGGATCGCCTGTTACTCGATCCTATTCCTCCAGTTGGGTATACCGGTGGAAGCGCTCGGTATCGCCGTAGTGCTGGAGATCGTTTTGGATTTCCTGAGTACATCGCTGAACATGGTCGCAGTGCCGGTGGACATGATCCATGTGGCAGGCAAACTTGATCTGATTGATGAAAAAGTGATGAGAGGGTGATCCTCTCTAAAAAAAAACTGTCCGCTAATTATGAGGAAGTAAAATGTCCTCGCGTCTCTCCCTCTGCTCCCTAAAGATGGTGTTCTTACCCATGATGAGGCAGGCAAGGACAAGTGCAGCCATGGAAGGGATGAGAATCCCAAAATCTCCGGTCATCTCGAGCACCATGATCATGACCGCGATCGGTGCATGAGCAATACTGCCGAAGAGTGCGATCATGCCTATGATAACGAATACAGGAACTGTTGTAATGGGTATGATCTGCGGGAAAAGTATATGCAGCAGCATCCCGAAAGCACCTCCGGTAAATCCTCCGATCGAAAGACCGGGTGCAAATACACCGCCGCTCCCGCCTGACCCTATCGTCAGCGACGTTGTTAACGTCTTTGCAAACGGAAGAAGGATCAAAACGGTAAGGGGAAGCATATTGTAAAGAGCAAGCTGCACGAATCCATAGCCCGATCCAAGACTACCCAGAGCTACCAGAAGCGTGTCCGGAGATATGTATGCAAAGATGATTACAAATACTGCAATGATGAAAGCTCCGAGGACAGGTTTGAGATAAACCGGCAGACTATATTTTTTAAAGAACGTGTCAAAGATATTCTTCGTTCCGTAAAATGTTTTGATGTACATGATCCCGATCACAGCGCATATGGGGCCGAGAGCTATGAAGAAGGGGACCTGAACAACTGACCATGTAAGGGCCGCAGCGCCGAAAATAGCTTCATACCCCATAAAAAACCCGAAAATCGAGTAGCTGATGATCGAGGCAAGAAACGAAGGAATCAAAACATCTGCCTCGACATCACGCAAATAAAGAATTTCTGCAGCAAGCACTGCCCCGCCGAGGGGGGCTTTGAAAATCGTCCCGATTCCTGCACCGATACCGGTCGCAATCGCGATTTTTCTTTCCCGGGGCGAGAGATTAAATACATCAGAGATGAATGCGCCGAAACCGGCAGCGATCTGAGCCGTCGGACCTTCACGTCCGGCGCTGCCTCCTGTTGAAATGGTGATTATCGAAGCGATCGCTTTTATGAACGGGACACGCCAGCGAATCTTGCCGTCTCCGTGATACGCTTTCAGCGCAGCATCCGTCCCGTGACCTTCAGCCTCCGGGGCGAATGTATGGACGATGATTCCCGAAATGAGTGCTCCGCCGCAGATGATTGGCAGAATGAGCCATATTACCGGCGGGGGTGTCCAGCAGGCAATCCCTTCGCACGTTTGCCCAGGTTGCGGAAAAGCTCCGTCATAGAAAAAACCCATAAATAAACTGATGCAGTATTCAAGACCCAGGAAAAATAAAAGTGTCCCAAAACCGGAAATCACTCCAATTGTTATTCCGATCAATAGGATTTTTTTGAATGATATACGTTCTTCCCCTTGCGTCACAAAAACACCTTTTTCTAGTATTTTTGTTTTCAACCTATTTTACATGTGGGTCGCATCAAAGTAGATATGAGTGTAGCCTCCTAAAACGGATCCTGCCAGAATCCCGTCTTTTCCGTTCATGATCCCGTCACCGCGGGTCAGGGTGAAAGCATACCTGACATCCGAATCAGGGGTAGTCCTTGAATAATGGAATTCATGACCCCTAAAATTCATACCCGGTTGGAAAAATGAGGGTTCAATCACTTTTCCGACAACATAATTCAAAGCGACGAACCGTTTTTCCATAATGCTCTCGGCATCCAGAAGTCCGACCATGGCATAGCTTTTTTCATCCTGAGTAGTGATCGAACGATTCAGCCACATCAGACCGCCGCACTCGCCAAACACCGGCTTTCCTGAATCGGCAGCACGCTTCAGTTCGGTTTTACACCGGGATTTCGCCAGTTCTTCGGCATACAGTTCAGGATAGCCTCCGCCGAAATAATACGCGTCCGCCTCCGGGAGAGAGTCATGGATCGGAGAGAAAAAGATCAGCTCGGCTCCTTTCTTTCTGAGATGGTCGAAGTTGTCCTGATAATAGAAGCAGAATGCTTCATCCAGAGCGACACCTATTCTGGTTTTGTTTTCCGCAGGGGGTGTACTTATGTCTGTTGAGATACTCGTTGTATTTGCAGCAGCAATAAGAAGGTCGTCAAGCGAGCAGTGTTTTTCGATGAATGCGCCGACATCCTTCATCCGTCCATCCTCATCCGCCATCTTCAGACCCAGGTGCCGGCTTTCAACAGAGAGGGCATCGCTTCGCGGTATCCATCCGAGAAGGGGGACGGAAATATCCGAGATCGTCATAGCTTTATGCTTTTCACTGCCCCCCTTCGTCATGATCACGCCGGCAAATCTGAGGCGGGGATCATACTCCGTATATCCTTTCACGAGAGCGGCGACACTTCTGCTCATCCCTTTGATATCCGTGACAAGGGCGACCGGAGCGTCGAGAATGCGGGCGACATGCGCCGTGCTTGCACATTCTCCCCCGTCAACACCGTCATACAGCCCCATCACCCCCTCGATAACGGCGATGTCTGCACCTTCGCATGCAGAAACAAACGAACGGCGAACGGACTCCTCACCCATCATAAACGGATCGAGATTGCGCGAACTCCGGCCGCAGACAGCCGAATGATGGGAAGGATCGATGAAATCAGGCCCGACTTTGAACGGCTGGACCACGAGCCCCCTTTCTCGGAGTGCCGCCATGATCCCGGAAGCGGTGGTCGTTTTTCCGCATCCGCTGTGTGTTCCGGCAATAACGATGCGGGGTATGCTGGTGCTTTGTTTAATCATAATCGTTTACCTTATATCAGTTTAAGTTTAATTATGTAGAATTATATCTTATCAATAGATACTAGGTGTTTCTGTCTTATGCATATTATGGAAGGAGTTCTGCCAGGCCCGTGGTGGCAGTTGTGGCTAGGACTCGCTTTTGTCCTTATCGCCGCTCTTTATCTTCTGAGAACCAGATCGGCGGCCCGGTGTTCTGCAAAGAAATCTCACACTATCTTTGATGAGCATATTCTCGATGATGTGGCGATCGCAAGTCCTCTTCGGCAGGTCTCAGCATGGCTCAAACTCCTGTTCTGTCTTTCGGCAATCATAGTCGGTGTGACATCGCCGCTCCCGTATCTCCCGCTGTTTATTGCGGCGGTCATGATATTTGCAGCGCTTTTCATCGCGAAAGTCAGTCCGCGTCTTTACGGATCTCTCCTGACGATACCTCTGGTGTTTGCCGGAACAGGTGCCGCGGTGATTTTGTTCATCACCGGCGGTGGAGAGACGCTCGTCGACTTTTTCCGCATCGGAACATTTCATTTTCAGATAACCACGACCTCGCTTGAACTTGCGGTATTAGTACTTTCCAGGACTCTGGCCGGTATGTGCTCGCTCTACTTCCTGACCCTAACCACGCCGATAACATCGCTTTTTTCTGTTCTCCAGAAGATGCGGATGCCTCAGGCATTCATCGATTTGTCCATGCTGATTTACCGGTATATCTTCGTCTTCATCGGCGAGGCGATCGCGATCCACAATGCGCAGATTATGCGGGGAGGATACGGCACATGGAAAAATTATCTCACCTCGTTTTCCATGCTTGCCTCGATGCTTTTTATCAGGACATGGGAAAAAGGAGAGGCGATTTTTGTTTCCATGGATGCCCGCTGTTATGACGGATGCATGGCTCTGCCTGAAGAAGACGGACATGTCACCCCGCTATCTGCGGTGTCCGTGTTCCTCTTTATTGCGTTAATATTTGGTTTGTTATGTGCGGAGATGCTGTTATTATGAACGATAATGTACTTACCTTTGAAGATGTCCGGTTCTCGTATCCGGGCCGCCCCGCATCGCTGAAAGGACTCTCCTTTTCGATTAAAAGAGGAAAGAAAGTTGCCGTGGTGGGACCAAACGGAGCGGGAAAGACCACGCTTCTTCTGATGTGCAATGGTACGCTGGTGCCTGAAAGCGGGAGAATTCTGGTTAACGGCGAGGAGATCTCATACGACAGAGTGTCACTTAGGGACGTTCGGACCAGGGTAGGTCTCGTATTTCAGAACTCCGACTCGCAGATATTTGCCCCGAGCGTTTATGCCGACGTGGCGTTTGGACCGATGAATCTGCATCTCTCCGAGCAGGAGATTCATGAGCGTGTGTCCGACTCTCTGTTTGCCGTGGGCCTTGTGGATTATGACAAACGTCCTCCTCATCACCTGTCGGGCGGTGAAAAGAAGCGTGTCGCGATCGCGGGAATTCTTGCCATGCGGCCTGACATTCTGGTCGCTGATGAACCGACCGCCTCGCTTGATCCGGCAACGGCCGCCGAGATCATGGATCTTTTGGATGAACTCCATGAAAACGGGACGACGATCCTGCTCTCGACCCATGATGTTGAACTTGCCTACGCATGGGCGGACGAGGTGATTCTTCTTGCCGAAGGAATGATCCTTCATCAGGGAGAACCTGCCGAGGTCTTTACCAGCTATGAGCTGATGACAAAGGTGAGGATGACGCCGCCGGTACTTCTGGATCTCTACATGGAGCTTGTCAGAAGAACTATCCTCGTGCCGGGCACCCCCCCAAAAGGTATCCCGGAGATGACCCGGCTCATCGAAGGATCCTGTCCTATTGTGACCGGGACAATCTATCTCGCAGATACCGATTCTCTGACCCCTTCTTTGATACAGCAGATGCTGACTGAACACCCGGCCTGGCACACAGGTGCTATGGGGACGAGAGCAAAGAAGTTCTGTTATCTCTCGGAGATCCCGCTTGAATACACACACGGCGTTGTGGACAAGTGTCTTCTTTCCGTTATGAGCGGGGAAGATACCCTGATTCTGACCTGCGGGGGGATGCTTGACCGGGTGGAACTTCGGGTGTCCACATTTTCAAAAGAAAGCGGGATTGAGGTAAAGGTCATACGCATCTGAAAAGATATTTACCAGATATTTAGTACTCATATTGGGTTCCTCCTCGGATAATGCCCTCATACAAATATATTTCAGACAAAAATCCATTGTTAGTTCATGAATAAGAGCATTCAATGGAAAAATACCGTTACGGTGCTGCTTGGGAGGGGTTTATGAAAAATGCCAAAATCAATGCGTGGGTTGATCTTGTAGCGTTCATTGCAGCAGTAGCCACCTGTGTGACCGGTTATGTTCTCTGGGCATTTTTCCCTCTGGGATCGGGGAGGGGGGCGATGAATTTCCTTGATGTCAGTTATCAAGTCTGGTATGATCTCCATTTTTATACAAGTACTCTGTTTGTTGTTCTTGTTGCGATCCATCTTATTCTCCATTATAGGTGGATACGGAATATGCGTACGATGCTTGCGAACAAATAAGTGACAGAGAACACATTCCCGCGTTTTCTCTCAATTAATGGATGGAAGGAGCGGGGTTGTCAGATCTCTCCCTATCCTCTGGATAAAGAATACAAACCAGTTATTCTATAACTGCTTACAGCAAATATACAACTAGTACATTTTCTTTACCGAAAATAGTTTTACTTAGGAGATCACAAAATGGATTTACCCGGAGGACCTACTCAGCCGGAAGTCATGGCCGTTTCCCTCGCAAAACTTGCCATTCGTCCGGGAGACACGGTCATTGACATCGGCTGCGGGACCGGTACGGTCACGCTCGAGATGGCGAAACTCGCAGGAAAAGAGGGACATGTTTATGCAGTGGATCGGAGACATCAGGCCATTGAATGTACGAAGGAAACCTGCCGGGGTATGGATGTAGAAATTTTTGCCGGCGAAGCACTTGATTTTCTTGCCTTACCGCATAAACCGATCGACTGCGCATTTCTTGGAGGAAGCCGAAACATGCGCGAGATACTTAGCCTTCTTCAAAAGGAGGAGACCCGGAGCATCGTCGTGAATGCCGTACTGCTGGAGACCGCTGTTGAGACCATTCATGCTATGAAAGAGCTGGATATCTTCATCGAAGCCGTCCATCTGCAGGTCTCCAGATCCCATGATCTCGTGGAGCGTATCATGTTTCAACCAATCAATCCCGTTTATATCATACACGGGGGCAGAAAATGCTGACCGCTGTGGGCCTGGGCCCGGGCGATGCCGAACTTCTGACCCTCAAAGCGGTTCGAATATTAAAAGAAGCAGACACTGTTTTTGTACCGGGCGGCATTGCTCTTGAATTAGTCAAACCCTATGCAAAAAACATCGTCACGCTTGAGTTCCCGATGACCCGGAATGAGAAGGAGATCACGGCATGTATGAAGAGAAACGCTGAAAAGATTTTGCCTTCGGCGAAAAGCGGCAACGCAGTGTTCGGCCTTATCGGGGACCCGAATTATTACTCCACCTTCTCACGCCTTGCGGAGATGGTGAAAGCACTGGTCCCTGACCTGATCGTCGAAACTATCCCGGGGATCAGCTCGATCACCGCCGTGGCATCCCATGCGAAAATCCCCGTCAACGGTGCATTTATGGTGACGGACGGGCCCGTTATCCCCTCGACAAAGATCCTGATGAAGGTCACACGGCCAAGAACCGAGGCTGAACAGCTGAAAACTGCCGGATACAATGATTTCATCGTTGTGGAACGGATGTATATGGAAGGAGAGAAGGTTTATCGGGACGTTCTTCCCGAAAAGACCAACTACTTCAGCATCATGATCGCGAGGAAGCTATGAAGTATTATATCGTCGGTGCCGGATGCGGGGATCCCGGGCTTATCACGGTGAAAGGCATGGATCTTTTGAAACGTGCCGATATCCTCATTTATGCCGGCTCGCTTGTAAATCCCGAGCTTGTCGCCGCATCTCCTGCGCTGGTGAAGCTTGATTCATGGGGGATGAAGCTCGAAGAAATCACCGGCGTTATCGAAGAAGGAGTGCGGGCCGGCAAGTTCGTCGTCCGTCTCCACTCAGGAGACCCGGCGATCTACGGCTCGATCGTTGAACAGATGGCTCCTCTTGAGGCAAAAGGAATCCATGCAGAAATCGTTCCTGGCGTTTCATCGATGTTTGGCGCAGCAGCCGCACTGCAGACCGAATACACACTCCGGGGTGTATCCGAATCGGTGATCGTAACCCGTTCTGCGGGTGAGACTCTCGATTCCGATCAGATCGCCGAGCTTTCAGCTCATGGTACAACAATGGTCATCTTTCTTTCGACCGGGCACATTGACACCGTGATGAAAAAACTGCAGCGTCCCGCGGAAACACCGGTCGCTGTGGTCTATCATGCTTCATGGCCGGATCAGAAGATCGTAAAAGGAACGATCGAGACCATCGCCGAAAAGGTGCACGATGCGGAGATCACCCGTTCGGCACTGATCATCGTCGGCGACATTGTTGCCGGGATCCACGCGGCATACACCAACTCCCACCTGTACGGATGAAGATCGTCATTGTCACCCTGCCTAGATTCCAGGATGTTGGAATGCGCATCGCAGCCTTTCTGGAAGCGGAGCTTCTCCCCTACTCGGCAGAAGTCTTCACTGATCTTTATGGGAAGTATGATGCGATCGTCTGCGTTATGTCGGCAGGGATCGCCGTTCGCGGCTGTGCTCCCCTTCTGACCGATAAATGGCACGATCCGGCAGTCATCGTGGTCACCCCGGATATGCGGTATGCAATACCCGTCCTCGGGGGACATCACGGAGCAAATGACATTGCGAAGCGTCTTGCCGATCTTGGGATCGAACCGGTTATTTCGACCGCGACGGAGGTGATGGGCAGACCCTCTGTCGAAGAAACAGCAAAAACCGGCGGGTTCACGATCGTCAACCGATCTTCGACGAGGGAGGTGAACGGCGCGATTTTGGACGGTGATGTCCCGATCGTTCGCGTGCAGGCTCCAAAGATCGTCGTGGCGGATCCCGGCGTTTCGGTTCTTGTGACCGATTCACCGTATGTCATCGGGATCGGGTGCCGGCTTGGAACTACAGCCGATGAGATCCGCTCAGCGGTTTCTGCAGCATGCAAAGATGCGGGTATCCCTGAGAATTCAGTAACCTTATTTGCGACGACCCTGAAAAAGTTCCATGAAAAGGGACTTCACCAGGGGATCGCGGCACTCGCCGGAAACCTCATCTTTCTGGATGATGAAACTATTAACAAACAGATACCGCTGACTTCGTCCCGTGCAGAGATGCTTGGACTCTGCGGGGTTGCCGAGCCGTGTGCTCTCGCCCTCTCGAAAACAGGCACCCTCATTCTGAAAAAAACCGTATATGGCCGCGTAACTATTGCAATAGGAAGATAATATGGGTATTTTATGGATCGTAAGTTCAGGCCCGGGAAGCACACAGCAGCTGACCCCCGCCGCGATGAAGGCAATCGCCTCGGCTGATGTGATCATCGGCAATGCATTCTATTTAGAGATGCTTGAACCGCTGTTGAAAAACAAACAGGTCATCCGAAGTTCCATGGGAAAAGAGGTCGACCGTGCCAGGGAAGCGGCACGCTTAGCGGTCGATAATAATGTTGCAATGGTCTCGGGAGGAGATGCAGGCGTCTACGGTATGGCGAGCATCGTTCTCGAGATGGTCGAACACGAATTCCCATCTCAGGAAGTTATCGTGCTTCCCGGCGTCACTGCGGCCACCGCGGCTGCGAGCAGACTCGGTTCCCCTCTTTCGGGCGACTACGTGACGCTCAGCCTTTCCGATCTCCTGACTCCATGGGAGGTTATTGAAAAACGCGTGGGTCTGGCCGCACAGATGGGCACGCCGATCGCTCTCTATAATCCCAAGAGCCGCGGACGTCCGCTGAATCTTGCCAAAACGCTGAAGATCATACTGAACTTCCGTGATCCGGAAACGCCTGTCGGGATTGTTAAGAATGTATTTCGGGAAGGCGAAGAGACTCATGTAACAACGCTTCGGGAGCTCGCCGAAAATGATGATATTGTGGATATGCACTCGATTTTGATCATCGGCGGCGAAGAAAGCAGAATCTGGAAGGAGGATAAAGATGTCAAAGGAATCATTACACCCCGCGGTTACCACAGAAAATACGTATACTGATATCGGTGCAGATACACCCGAAGGTTTTTCGATCTCGTCGAGAAGCCGAAACCTTGCAAGAGAAGCCGTCGGCAACGAGACCCCCGAGGATCGGATCCGGCAGAGATGTTCGATCGCCGTCGGCGATTGGGCAATGGCGGATCTTCTTCGTTTTTCCCACGACCCGGTGACAGCCGGGCTCCGGGCTCTCGAAGCCGGCGCTCCGGTCTTCACCGATATCCGCATGGTCCTAACCGGGATCCAGAAGAAAGGCCATTCCTCAACAGTTGAATGTGCCTTGGATTTCGGTGCCGACATATCCAAAGAACAGGGGATCACCCGAAGTTCTGCAGGGTTCATTGCCCTGAAAGAGCGGCTTGACGGCTCGATCATCGTGATCGGGAATGCGCCGAGCGCACTTCTGACAGTCTGTTCGTTTGTGGATGAAGGCATCCGTCCGGCTCTCGTGATTGGAACGCCGGTCGGGTTTGTCAATGCGGCTGAGTCGAAAGAAGTTCTTCGCACGAAACCCGTCCCATCGGTCTCAAACGTCGGGACCCGCGGCGGAACTCCGATCGCGGTTGCTTCTCTAAATGAAATTATTACGATGTTTACTGAAATGAGAAAATGATCGATCCGGTTACTGGTTTTGCATATCCCGAGTCGTGGACGGCAAAATGCCGTGATGCAGACGCATTGGCAATTGCAAAAAGCGGTTTTGGCGTGCTGACTTCAACCGGTTCTGCTTTACGAAGGGGGTTTACCACGGGTTCAACTGCGGCGGCTGCGTGTTATGCGGCGGTTGCTTCCCTCTCGGCTCCTGTCGAGACTGCGCCGATCCTGCTCCCCTGCGGGATCCTCGCCGAGATTCCTGCCGTCGGAAAAGATGGGGAGGGCTCTGCCAGAAAATATTCAGGCGATTATCCACACGACATCACGGCCGGGATACTTATCTGTGCGAAGGCATCTCCTGCCGAGTGTGTGTCTTTGGAAACCGGTGAAGGGATTGGCCGGTTCGTTCGGGACACGCCCCGTTACGCAAAAGGCGCTGCCGCCGTAAGCCCGCCGGCGAAAAAAGAGATACTCAATGCGATCTCTTCAGCATGCCGTGCGGCAGGACTTTCCGGCGCCGCTGTTCTGCTCACGATCCCCGACGGCCGAAGGATCGGGGCAATGACGCTGAATCCGAAGGTTGGTATTGAAGGAGGCATTTCAGTTGTTGGAACGACCGGGTTTGTTGAGCCTTGGGATGATCACCTGTCGGAAACGGTAAGTGAACGGATAGCCGGAGCAAAGAATGTGGTGATAACCACCGGCAGGATCGGACTTCGTTACTCTAGGCTTCTATTCCCCGAATACGAAGTTGTCCTTGCCGGAGCGAAGATCGCGCAGAGTCTTTCAGCGGCCGCGCAGTGCGAACATGCAGTTATTTGCGGTCTGCCGGCTCTAATCCTGCGGTTTTTCAACCCGGACGTCGCGATCTCACGTGGTTTTCCAACAGTCGAGGAGTTGCTCGCCGGACCTGACGGCGAATCTGTTCTTGTAGAGGAGCTGAACGCAGCAAAGCAGAAATACCCCTGGCTTCGTATCGTTATTGTTGATCGTGATGGTCGGATATTAGGTGATACACAATGAAAATTGTCGGTGTAGGCTGCGGAGAAGGAATGCTGACAACTGAGGGAGAGACTGTTTTACGTAAAGCAACATGTGTTTATGGATCCGGGCGGGCGGTCGAACTTGTCAGAGCTTATATCCCTGCAGAGGCGAACGTTGTCGAGATAACGGATTACAAAGCGCTTCGCACTCTTCCAGATGATGCTGTGGTCCTTTCTACGGGTGATCCCCTGATGGCCGGGCTCGGCTATCTGCCGGGCGAGATCATCCCGGGGATCTCATCGATGCAGGCGGCTTTTTCCCGTCTTCATGCTCCATGGACTAATGTGGCTGTAGTAAATGCCCATGGAAAAGATCATCAGGATGCCGTGTTCCGGGCCGTTCAGGATGTTTCCGCCGGGCACTCGGTATTTCTGATCGCCGATCCGGATTTTTCGGTGGAGGAACTTGCCCGCTCACTGCCCGAATATGTCCCTATCGCGGTCTGCGAGGATCTCGGATATCCTTGCGAGAGGATCGCAGAAGGAACGGCGAAACATCCTCCAAAAGTGTTAAGTAAACTCTTCTGCATCGTTGCAGGATACAATAAACAATAAAAAAGTGAGATGTAGTTTCTGATCACAAAAAAGAGGATTACTCCTCTTCTTTTTTCCCTCTCCGGGCCTTAGCCGAAGCATTCCAGTAGCCGAAGAAGTAACCGATGATAATCGCCCCTATCGCAGCCTGGAGACAGAAGAACAGAGACTCGATCTCGCCGCTCGGGGGTGCCCAGATGGACTCGAACCAGGGTGTATAGCCGGTTTCATCGATCATCTCGGCGGCGCCGCCGTCAGCGCCTCCCCATCCTTCCTCCTCTCCGCTGCCGGACTGAACAAAGGCCAGGGTCGCAAACACAAGAAGTACAATGACGAGTATCCCGACAAGGATCTCGAGATGGGCTTTTTTCATGCTGCCTCTCCCTGGATTTTTGCGATCTCTTCATCCTGAATGATACCGAGCTTCTTTAAGATCTCAGGCTTCACCCGGACGATATACTTTGCAACAAGCCCGCAGATGATACCTTCGATCACTGCGAGCGGGATCTGGGTGACGGCAAAGATCCCGGCAAATGCGATAAATGCCGTAAGGATGCTGCCCTCGACCGGAAACACTAATGCAAGCTGCAGTGAGGTCACGGTATATGTGACTAAATTTGCGACGGCTGCGGAGATAAAAACGGCAAGACCAATACCGACCTTTCCGGTTTTTCTCAGACCTACAAAGACGAGCCAGGCAATAAAAGGACCGGCAATGGCCATGGAAAACACGTTTGCTCCAAGGGTCGTCAGTCCGCCGTGTGCAAGCAGAAGGGCTTGGAATAACAGAACGATCGTGCCGAGAACCGATGTGATGAACGGTCCAAAGAACGAAGCCGAAAGACCAGTTCCCGTCGGGTGAGAACAACTTCCCGTAACCGACGGGATCTTGAGGGCAGAAAGTACGAAGACAAATGCTCCGCAAACTGCCATCAACGGGAGGACACGCCGATCTTCCTGAATCATTTTAGTCATTTTCCAGATACCGTAGATGACAAACGGAGCTGAAAGAACAGCCCAGAATATACACCAGCCGATGGGTAAATACCCCTCCATAATGTGCATAATAAAAATTGTTTTAACTAATATTTAATTGTGTAGTACTCGCATTGATTTGATATAAATCTATTAATTCTTGAAAACAGGATCCGCCGAAAAAATGGGTGGGTGAAATCAAAGATGGGCAGATATCGCTGCTTTGGCGTTAGTGAGCATGATATCTGCAAGAAGGGGATCTTTGCCTATCGGATCGGCATACAATAGAGGGATATCTTTTCCGTTCTCAAGAGTGAAACTGCCGCGACGTTCCCCGGTTTTCAAACCAAGAAGTTCCGGGATGTCATGCAGTACATGCACGCCTTTTGCAAGGAAAAGCGGAACGACAACAAGAAGATCGAGATCCTCTTTTTTCATAATATCGAGCCCTTCAACAACACTCGGGCTGCTGTTTTCCATAAAACAAGACCGAAGAAGAAACTCGTCGGTTTTTTCACCGATGAGTTCCGCTGTGGCGGTAACAAGTTCTTTATTGTAGTTGAGTCTGCTTCCATGACCTATCAGAAGTAAACCTTGTTTGCTCATACTTAATTTATGACACGCACACTATAAAATAAATTGGATTTAAATCTATATTGTCTGACCTGAGACGCGCCTGGGATCGGCATGAGGAAAATCGTTCATGTCTCTGTCACGCAGGGAAATTTTTCTTCGAGAGACTTTGTTGAACAGGGCTTGATATCGATGACCGGCGTAGTATCCAGAGCATCCAGACCGCGTACGGTGAGGATATTCTCCTGTATATCCTCGAGGGTGACTAGAGTCAGGGACACCGGGTTTGGACGGTCCGGCGACCGGGTGTTGAACACCCCTGTGAGAGGATTTTTCCTGTCACCGCGCGGGTGAACACGCAGAACACTGCGGTCGGAGCGGTCAAACCAGCAAAGAACAAACATCTCTTTCCCGGCAGAAAGTCTTTCAAGACCCTGAATATACATTGGATCGATAATGATTTTGCTGATAAGGTCCGTGTTTCTTTCCGTAAACGGAGGGGTACTTCGCTCCTTGAAGGAGGAGACCACCTTGCCGATAGGTCTGCATACATACTCTTGCGTCATTGAATCTCCTGTTTGTCTGTAGAGATGATCATCGTTATTCACACGGCACCACAATAGGCAGTTCATTATGCAGGATGACTTCGACTTTTATCCCGTACACATCCTCGATTATCTGCGGGGTCACACCGGATTTATCGCATGACGCGTAGATCTCTCCGTTTTTCATGAAAACGAACCGGTCCGCAAACCGCAAAGCAAGGTTGAGATCATGCATGGTCATAATCGTTGCACAGTTGTGACGGTCGACCACATGACGAATAAGTTTTAGGATCTCCATCTGCCGGGAAAGATCGAGAGCGCTGGTCGGTTCATCCAGCAGAAGAACGGAGGGTTCCTGAACGATAGCACGGCAGAGACAGACCCTCTGCAGTTCGCCGCCGGAGATCTCATCGATATACCTCAGCTGCATCTCAGAAAGCCCGAACTTTTCAAGCGCATCATACACAAGTTGGTAATCATGTTCGGTTATCTTCCAACCGATGTGGGGTTTTCTTCCCAGAAGAACGGAATCAAAAACGGTCATACGGGCCGCTTCATTTCTCTGGGCAACATATCCTGCTTTTTTGGCGATCTCGGAGCCTGACATTTTTCCCAGATCATGTTCATCGATCATGATCGTGCCGGTCTTTGGTCTAAGGATCATATTCATGCATTTGAGCAGTGTGGATTTTCCAACACCATTTGGACCGAGTATCGCGAGGATCTCGCCCTGAGCCACACCGACATCAATTTTTTCCAGAACTTTCGTGGTGCGGTACTCAAAATCAACACCGTTTACAGTCAGGATCGCGGTCCCGTTGCCGCCATTGTGATGTTCGTGAGCATGTTTATGCGAGTGAGGGTGGGTATGGATCACACCATCCCCATGCCTGTGGGGATGGTTGTGAAGCTCTTCGTCTAAATGATCCCCGGTCACATCCGCCTCCCCCTGATAATAAGATAGATGAATACAGGAGCGCCTAAAAATGAAGTCAAGACCGCAACCGGGAGGACATGCGGAGCGATCATCGTTCGGGCAACCGTGTCTGAGACCAGAAGGAGAAGAGAACCGCAGACGATACTTGCCGGGATCAAAAACCGGTGATCATCACCGACGATCCTGCGCATCATGTGTGGACAGACCAGGCCGACAAATCCGATAATGCCGAGAAAGGACACAATGACCGCACTGATCATGGATGCGGCGATCATGCCGATCAGCCTGGTCCGCCCTACATTAACGCCCAATCCTTTGGCCGTTTCTTCTCCTGCATCGATCGCATTGTAATCCCAGCGTTTGTAAAAGATATACACCGCACAGATCAGAACGATCAGAGAGATCAGGCCAAGTTCAAACCAGCTGGCACGCGATACATCCCCAAACTGCCAGAAAACGATGGAGGCAAGGCGTGTATCATCAACAAAATACTGTATCGCCATCAGGCCTGCAGTGAACAGAGAACTGATCGCCACTCCCGCAAGCACCATCGTCTCAGGGGTCGCCCCGCGGATCTTAGCGATCAAGAGGATGATCACGGTGGTCAGAATGGAAAAAACAAATGCCGATAACGTTGTCAGATATGGATTGTTTATTACCACCGCGTCGGCGATGCTGCTTCCGGTCGTTCCCGCTCCGAAAAGAAGGATGCCTACCGCCGCGCCGAATGCTGCCGCATTGGAAAGGCCGAGCGTAAAGGGGGATGCAAGCGGATTACGCAGAACAGACTGCATAGTTACGCCCGCGATCGCCAAACCCGCTCCCGCGACGATCGCAGTCAATGCCTGGGGGATGCGGATGTTCCAGATGATCCTTTCATAAAGGCTTGTTCCTGCTCCGCCAAAAATGGTTCCGATAATATCCGGGATCGGGATACTGACAGCTCCAACAGAGACGGAAATGAAAAACATCATCACTACGAACAGAACACTGATCAGGATCACAGTGATTTTTTTCCCGATATAGGCTGTGTAGGATCTGGGCTGTGTATCTTCTTTTGTCATGGTTTAGTCATTTCTTGGGGTATCGATCGACAGTGAATAGGGTTTTATATCCACGACGGGCGTTTGGTCTAACGCTTCGAGCCCTTTGACGGTAAGAAGGCCGCCCTCGATATGCACAAGTTTTACAAGGGTCAAAGCAATAGGATTGGGGCGATTCGGGGAACGGGTCGAAAATACGCCGCGGAGAGGATTCTTCTCCTCGCCGAATCTTCGCGACTGCAAAACCGTCCTGTCAGACCGGTCAAACCAGCATATGACAAACAGATCATCGCCGATAGAAAGTCCCTCTGCTGCGTCCATATAGGTCGGGTCGAGTGTGATGATGCTCACTTCATCGGTGAGTCTCCCCTGTTTTGGCGCATCTCCCCGTATTTTATACGGTGATGAGACAAAACCGATCGGGACACAGTTCATTGATAGGTCAGACATACGTATTTCTCCAACAGATCCAGACAGCAGAGACGATCGCCTTTTCATAGAAAGATGACCCGGTCATGGTGATTTTTCCGTTATCCGCATCCGGCAGACTGGAAGATCCTGCAGACGAACTAAATTCGGTCACGAAACAGCCTGTGAAAAATAAAGGGATGATCTTACTCATCATAGTTACAACACGAGTTTCGTGTAGGAGAGTCCTTTCATGTTTGCTTTCAGCTGTTCATAGACAGGAGCTCCGTCAACGAATGTGTAGATTTCATCAGCTTTTGCTGCTGGATCAATGTCGGCAAACTGTTCCGGGTAGAGAATCGTTCCGATATAGTAGGCGTTTGCCATACTCGTTTCGTGATTTGTACCCATCGAGGTGTGGGGATTGACCGCATACACTTCGCCGGTTTTGACTGCGGTCAGTTCCTGATAGGACGGGTCGGTCTGGAGTTCATATATGCCTCCTCCTCCGGCGGCCTCCATTGTATTGAGGTCAACAAAGATGATGTCTGCATCCCATGAAAGGATCTGTTCCTTCGAGACTGCCGCGTATCCGGTGCTCGTTGTCGCGTTCATTACTGAGGCCACATTCTTTGTATGAAGGACAGTAAATGGATAATACGTCGGGTCAGTCCCGTCGATTCCATGTGCCCCGCTGTAGGAGATGCCGCCGACATAAACGGTTGGTTTATCCGCATCGGAAATACCCGCGGTCCGGGTTTCTAAGTCAGTACGCACATCGGCAAAGTATTGAATGACTGCCTCGGCACGTTCATCAGCGTGGAGAATTTTACCGATCATTCTTAGAGACGAGGCAACTTTGTCACCGTTCGTAACATAATCTCCAGAGTAGAAAAGGACTACGGGAATCCCGGTTTTCTCCTGAATCTCGTTTGCGGACTGGATTGCAGTATCACTGTATCCCGCCATGAACAAAATATCGGGATTGATTGAAAGAAGTTTCTCTGCATCAACTACGCCTTTTGCAGTTCCAAGAGCAGGGAGTTCTTTGATTTCCGGATGAGCGATCATATACGGCCGTGTTTCTCCGTCACGAACAAGAAGATTACTGTCCTGATAATCGATAGCAACCAGGCGGTCAGTCACGTTAAGATAGGCAAAGTAACGTGTCGAACCCGAGCCGCTGACGGCGATCCTTTCTGGATTGTCGGGAACAACGACCACTCTGCCGCCAGAGTCGGTTATGGTGATGGTCCCATCACCAGTTTCTTCAGCAGTACTTACGCAGCCTGCAGACACACATGCGAGAGTCAGAGCAAGCAGTAAAAGTACAGTAAATAATTTCTTCATAGTATTATCAAATAATTGATTAGTCACACTATATAATATGTATTTCCATTTCGTCTGCTTTCGAAGCACACAACAAATTATTTAGTATGATATTTATATTGGGTAAGATGTAACTTATTAATATGAAAGATTATAACGAAGCTGTTGCTTTCCACGGACATACCTGCGGGGGACTTGCCCTGGGATACAAAGCCTGTGAGCTTGCCGTCGAAAAACTCGGACTCTCCTTCTCCGAGGACGAAGAAGTAGTCTGTATCACGGAAACGGATTCCTGCACGGTCGACGCGATCCAGGCAGTGCTTGGCTGCACTGCAGGAAAAGGTAATCTGTTTATCAACAACTGGGGAAAGAATGCCTTCTCCTTTTACCGGCGCGACAATGACACCTCGATCCGTCTGGTTGCGAATCCTGAGTGCATGCCTGTAAATCCGGAGATGGCGGAACTTCGTCCAAAAGTATTCTCAGGAAAGGCAACGCAAGAAGAAATTGACCGGTTCCATACCCTCTCCCATGAATGGATCGAGAATATTCTCAAAACACCGGCCGCGAATATGTTTCTTGTTAAAGAGGCAACCGAACCCCTCCCGGGCCATGCACGGATATATAATAATGTGATCTGTTCCGTCTGCGGTGAACAGGTCGCCGAGGGACTGGCTCCGGTGATCGACGGAAAACATGTCTGTATTCCCTGTTTAAGAAAGTAAGACAGATAATTCTCTTTTTTGCAGAGTGCAGCACCGAAGCGATCGATCGGCTCTTTTTCCATATCCACAAACATAACTAATAAAAATATTTAGTAGTAAAGCAATACTATTTGTATCCAATCATTATCAGTCAAATTTGGAGACAGAAATGGCAAAAACACTCATGATACAGGGGACAACGTCCAACGTCGGAAAAACCACCCTGACCGCCGGTCTTTGCCGGATCCTGGCTCAGGACGGGCACCGTGTCGCTCCGTTCAAACCGCAGAACCTCGCTTCAGCGGTATATGTCACCAAATCCGGCGACCGAATCGGGATCGGACAGGCGGTCCAAGCCGAAGCGGCGGGAATAGAACCGGACGGACGAATGAATCCCGTTCTCGTCAAACCGTGCGGCGTCGGGACTGAGGTGTGTATCAGAGGAAAACCTGTTCCCGGCATCAAAAAGTATGGAGAGATGGTTCAGCTGATGCCCGAAGTTCTTTCAGCGTTCCGTAGTCTCGAGGAAGAGTATGACACCATCATCATCGAAGGAGCGGGAGCGGCAGCAGAACTCAACCTCATGGATCGAGACATCTCCAACATGGGTTTTGCGAAAGAGATCAGGGCTCCGGTCATAATCGTCGGCGACATAGAACGCGGCGGCGTATTTGCTTCCCTGTATGGGACTTTCGGTCTCTTCGATGATGCGGCAAAAAAGCTGGTCCGCGGTTTTGTGATCAACCGGCTCAGCGGCGACGCAAAACACCTGGGTGCTGGTCCGAGCCGGCTCACCGATCTGACCGGCGTCCCGGTTCTCGGTATCGTGCCGAAACTTGACATCCATCTTCAGGAAGAGGATATTCCCGGTCCGATTCCCCGTGACAACAGTCTGCTTGAAGATAAAGCCTACCGCGAACGCCAGCTTGATCTTCTCGCCGATGCTCTGCGGGAATCAATCGACATGGATGCGATATACCGGATCCTGGAGGAAAAACAATGAAGTTCGTTATCTCCTACAGCTGTGGAAAAGACAGCACGCTTTCTCTCCACAAGATGATCGCCGCCGGACATACGCCGGTTGGATTGGTTGTCATGGTGAACAAAGATGAAAAACTCTCCTGGTTCCATGGAGTCGATTTGGATCTGCTTGACCAAATATCCGAATCTCTCCAGATACCGCTGATCAAATGCGTGTCGGGCGGGGAGGAGTATCATCTCGAACTTGAGGAAGGGCTTCGCCGTGGAAAGGAACTCGGTGCCGAGCTCTGTGTCTTCGGGGATATCGATATCGAAGAGCACATGGAATGGGGCATGGCGAGATGCAAGGCCGCAGGACTTATTCCCTATTACCCGCTCTGGCATCGAAACAGAGAGGAAAATACGAAAGAACTCATCGATCTTGGGTATCAGTGCGTGATAAAGTGTGTCCGGAATGCTGATCTTCCAAAAGAGATCCTCGGAAAAGTTCTGGATCATGAGATGGTCGCATTCATGAAGGAGTTGGGGGTCGATGTATGCGGGGAGAACGGCGAGTACCATACGGTCACCGTCGGCGGACCGATCTTCCACACGCCGGTTCCCTACAAATGCGGTGAGATACTGAATCTCGGCAATACCTCTGTTATCAGCGTCACGCCTCAGGAATACTATCAGATGTAGGCGGTCACCCGCTTATTATCTTTTTTCATCAAATTTTGCAGTTGAAGTTGCGCTATTTTTAGCTGTTATT
Organism: Methanocorpusculum sp. UBA424; assembly: GCA_002498375.1. Classification (GTDB taxonomy): domain Archaea; phylum Halobacteriota; class Methanomicrobia; order Methanomicrobiales; family Methanocorpusculaceae; genus Methanocorpusculum. The sequence continues at coordinate 1,413 of DAHC01000006.1, read as the reverse complement.
TTATAACCGCCGGTCACAGAACGTTCCGATAGATGTTTGTTCTAAAAAAGGGGTTGATCGGTGTGGATTTCACACCTCTTTGTTCTCTAGTATCATTAATCGGATGGTAAATTCGTTTATTACGGCATCTTGATGAAGACAAATCCGCTGTCTTTCTTGTCTTCAGAGTAGGCAAGAGGCGACTGTGTCATGTCGTATCCTGGTTTTTGAGCGCCGATGAGTTCCTGGATCTCGGTCTGCATCGCGTGCATGAAGAGCGCATTTGGAATGTCCATCGGACAGAGTTCCTGACACTGGCCGCAGTTGATACAGGACGGAGCAACATGCGCATAGCGGATCATGTGGAACATGAAGTTTGGCGGGATGCGTCCAGGTATAACGAAGTTTGGATCTTTCGTCATGCAGTCTTTACAGGAGCAGATTGGGCAGGCTTCAATGCACGTGTAGCATTTGATACAGCGTGACGATTCCTTCTGCATGAATTCAAGACGTTCTGCACCATAGCCAAGGGCATCGAACTGTTTCTTCTGGTTCTTCTTACCCATCTTGACCATGACGTTTTCGATCTTGCCGCGGATCTCAAGACCTTTTGCCTCGGGTGCGCAGGTGTCGATAATGCCGGCCTTTACCGCACCGTCGAAGACCTTTGCACCTTTCTCGGAGCAGATCTCAACAAAGGTTGCCTTGCCGGCTTTCTCGCCGAAGACACCCCAGTTTCCGCAGGCAATGTCTGCCTGACGGGGGATCTTGGTTTCGCAGCGCTGACAGTTCAGACGGCGGCCGACGCCTTCTTCTTCCAGCTCGTCGATCGAAATACCTTTGTGGGTTCCGTCTTTGAGCATGACGATGAACTGTCCTTTGTCGATCTCTTCCTTGACAACGTCATCTGGGTTGATGCCGTATTTCTCAAGGATCATAGTACGTGCAGTAAACGGCGTTACTGAACCACCGCAGTTCAGACCGATCATGAAGATGTTGTCCATGTTGATCTTACCGCGTTTGGCAAGTTCGTACATTGCTTTTGCATCGCATCCCTTGACGGTAACGGCGACTTTCATGTCCTTTGCCCCATCGAGATATTTCATAATGAGTTTGGGCAGAAGCAGCGTACCGCAGTGGAGGGATCCTGCACATGCGTCAAGCTCTTTTGGATCAGTGATGAATGCCGGCTGCGGGTCGTAGATATCAACACCTTTCTTTACCGTGAGGACGGCGTCAACGATGTGATTTTGGAGTGCATATTTCAGCAGTGATGTAACTGCTCCTCCGCATTCTCCTTTGATCCCTGCATCTTTTGTCCATGCATAGCACATATCGCCTTTCGCTGACATTTTAGGCCTCCTGTTTGGTAACTTTCACAGCACAGACTTTGTATTCCGGCGTTCTGGAAACTGGATCATATGCGGTGTTCGT
>DAHC01000010.1 GCA_002498375.1 Methanocorpusculum sp. UBA424 | reverse complement strand
AGGAAATAGATATTTGAAGATGGAGAGTGAATAAGTGAGTACGGAATTAGGGCTTGAAAAATTTACAGAAAATTCGGCACACTACCGTAAAATTGGTTAACGTCGTCGAAAATAACAAATTAAGCCTTGTTTGTAAATCACTTTTGATTGATATATTTTTTGTGCGGTCGTCTGGATCCTTGCGTATTACTTCGATTGCCTCGCCATCCCAATACGAACAAAATTTGTCCCTTAAGCCGGCATTATAACCGCCTTTTGCGTTCATTGATGCAATTAAGCTTACAACCTCATCATACCACAAATAACCGCACGAATTAGCCTCAAATAGTTGCGAATTATCGCCTAATAGTTCTATTTCAAACGATTCTTTACTAAAGTTTTTTGGTATTTTTCGACAGGGTTCAAATTGTTCGCTTTTGGCTACAACGTCCAAAAAAGCACTGGCATTTTTAATAGCTGTTGATTTTTTAGATGAAGAAGCACCCAACATATAAGTATAAATGGCCGTTGTTTGGGGTGTTAACAACTCCCAGGGCGTGTAATAACCAAACTTTCGACCTGCTAGCACTGCCAATACATTTAATATGCAAATATAATTAAATTCGGGGTATGTTTCGCTGATATGGGTGTTTATTTCAACGTAGTTTTTAATTATGCCGTCTGGTAACTGGTTTTGCCAATCCAAAATCGGAGCTAACATTTATGCGCTCACCTCTGTATTAAAGGTTTTATAATTCAGGGTTCTTGTTTTTCCGGTTGAAACCGCCCTAATATCACCATTTATTGTTGTTAAAATTGCAGTTTTGCCAAATAAATCTTCGGTTGTTACGGTTGTTACTTCGTTGTGTGCCCATTCAAAATCTAAGTTTACCGCGGCAAATAATGGAAATAATTCTGTTTTTTTGTTCGGATATGTCATTTTTATAGTGTTGTTTGCGTCCGTTTGCGGATAAAGGATAGACCATTCGATAAATACGTTATCTTTCGTCGATATTAGATGTGTAATCTCGGCTATGCACATGTAACTAATAGGTAACATTAACACATCACCTCGTCGTTAAATGGCATATCATGCACTGGGCAATAGCCAAATCCTTTTTCGCATCTAGTACATGCTATCAGTTGTTCGGTCGTATTAGCAAAGTGATACATACACGGCACAAGCGGTACGTTTTGATTAATATATTGTGTTTTTTGGTTCATTTTTATTACCTCTGCGCTTATATGCGCGTTTAGCATGCCAAAACAAAAAAACAACAAGAAAAACAGTAACTATATACTCTCTATAGTAAACTTTATATCTATAGAGGTTCTATATATATTACCAAGGTTTTCTTTTTTTGGTGTGGGTTCGTTTGGAAGCACCCAAACCAAAACGTTTTTATCCTTTGACCTTTGCTTATATAAACGTCTACATCCGCATATATAAATGTAACGCATGACGTTATTTGTTTTCTAATCGATTCTCAACTTTTTCTCATCGTTAATTCGATAAGTTTTGATGTTTATTGATTCTAATTCGTTAATTTCTTTCATAGTATCTTTTTTATACTAACTGTATATATCGCATATACACAGTATGTACACCAATGTTATAAATATGTAACATCGCGCAATCTCGGATGTAAAGTATGTTTTACACCACCTACAAAATGTAAAGTTTGTTTTACATTGTGTAAAGTTTGTTTTACATTATTTTTTGGGATTCGATTAAAAATGAAGGCTTTTGGGAGTGCGCATATCATTTTTACATGTATTGGTATGCCATACAAGGTTATTAATAGTAATAAAAATAGAACATGATGCATTATATGTCTCAATCAGACCCATTTGTTAAACTTTGTGCGTCTTTTCCGGATGCCGAAATAAAAAATGTATTGGATGTTGATTGCGAATCAAAAAACAGCATAATAATTGAATATGCGTATGGTTTTATTTATATTTCGCCTCAATACGGCAAGAAATACAGATATCCATATCCAGATGATAAAACGGATTTAGTATTAAACAAAATACGAGGACAGCAAAAGGACGGCTCTACAGTGTGCTTTGTCGACACAAGGCTAACTCCATTAAATGCAAAAAAGAAGTGCGTTTGGTGTGGAAATGAAACAAATGATAATGTATTGAATGCAGACGATACTTTTAACAAATATCCGGCGTTTTGTTGCGAATATTGTCGAAATAAATATAAAAACTACCTTAGATTGACTGCAAGACTAGTAAAAGACGGCAAAATAACTAAAACAGAAAGAGATTGGCGATTATGGGCAAGTCCGATAATCGAAACGACTGCCAACCGTTCATTATTAATGCAAATGATACTAGACGATACTAAAAGCGCACTAAACGACACCAAAAAACCCATATATCCAAAAATAAGTGATAATTTTGCGGTTTACGATAATGATATATGGTATATACAAAAATGCGAATCGTGCGGTAAACGTTTTTTAAGTCGATTAAACGCCAAATACTGTTGTGATGCATGCCGAAAAAAAGTAAGCTATCAAAAAAATAAAAAGAATTAAAACTTAAAATTTTTAATAAATTCCAATATTGGTGTATTTTTATATAATTTGTCACAAACTCGCATATAAGTATTGCATATTACGGTTGTTTCGTCGTTATCGTCATAGTTGGACTCCTGGACGGTGTGGCCGTTAGATCGGCCGGCTATCTCGTTCCGTGTTTCGGCGCTCACTCCACAGGCCTTCAAGCGATTGTTTAAGATTTTGCGGGTTGCTTTTTGCCCTATTTGCGGCAAACCCTCGTTTTTTCGCATGCTGTTAAGTCTCACTGGGGTTATACGGCTATTTAATCGCACATCCGTATCTTTTAACGTAAAATGTCTGCAAATCTTGAGATATTCGAACGGCAAATACATAAATTTGGCATTTTTTGTTCCGCTAGAAAACATGCTAATATCTATCTGCAATATCTTCTTTTTTCCGTTTGTAATGATATTAATTTTACGTTTTCTCGTGTCTAATCGAAAAAATTGATAGAGATGTGAATACCTTACGCCACTATAGAGCATAATGCTAAACAGCATCCGTTTTTTGTCGTTTGGCAACATCTGCCAAATCTCGTTTAATAGCTTGTCATCTGCCGATTTAAGCGTCTCTTTTGGTTCGGCATAGAGCTTGTTCTTTTTTGACATTGCGGCACGCCAGGTCAAAATACTAAAACCATTAATGTTATCTATATTTTTCAAAATTAGAAGGTTAAACAACTTGCCAAATGCCCGATTGCATGCATTCGGGAAGGGGTTTCCGTTGTGCTCGACACGCCAAAACTGAATGTCGCTTGGTTGGTATATGTTGGTGCCGTGCGTCCGTATAGCTGACATATAGGCGTTAATAGTAACTAGTCGTATGCCGCCTGCCTGCATCAGTTTTACATAATCGTCCTCGTATTCGAAAAAAACCTCGTAAATTGATTTTTTCGGTTTATTTTCGGGGTCTGGATTGGCGTTCGGTGTTGTCGTGAGGTTTATGTATCCGCCCTCATCGGGAAAGAAGCCACTTTGGGCAAAACTGATAATCTGACTTGCTGTTAATTGGCTGATGTTTAGTTTTGTGGTTGCCATTTTGCTCTCCTTACTTAAGTGTTGACATTTAACATAAATATTAAATACCTTTTAGACAACCTGATGCATTAAGCGTCTAATCGTTTTCTTTCCAAATCCTAATCAAATCCTTCTATTTGTCAATTCAAGCTTAAATCCAACTCCGATAAAAATCTAATCCATTTAACAGCTTTGTTTTATGATTAGCTTCCTATATGGTGTTTGATTGGTCTAATCGTCGCGGATTATACTTCTTTTCTAATTCGTTCAGATTGAGCTTATTTTGACAAACAAATCAATTTTATGGATTTGTTACGTGAATTTCGTGTGATGATGCGTAACATCTAAAGAATTCCGCTAGAACAAAATCGATCCTGTTCGCCGGGAGGGGTTCGCAAATCAAAGATTTGTTCTCCGCTTCGGGTCTTCGACCCTCGCTTGTTCACAAGACAAAGCCGGTATAATCGTTCACCCAATCAGCACGGCAAATATTTGAGCTGCGTAAAAACCGTTAGACAACCCGTAACTGTATAGATGATCTTACCACCAGATAGCAGACTGGCTGCTATTTACGGTGACATTTACGGTGACATTTACGGTGACATTTACGGTGACATTTACGGTGACATTTACGGTGACATGTATTGGTGTTTTTGCCCCGGCATATTGATGAGAATCTCCCAATGACCGGATTTAGCAGAACCAATACGTTGAATAGCGCCCTTTTCCTTCAACTCCGCCAATAACCTCTTTGCATGACGTAAAGACACATCAAGATTTTCGGCAATCCTTTCTCCCGTAATGGCAGGATTAAACGCAATAAGTTCCAACACTTTCTCTTCCGAAGGAGATAACATAACACGGGGCTGGACAAAGGAAGACACGGCAGTATCTTGCAAAGAATAATTCTTATTCGGCAGCGTAACACGGAAATAGGAAGATTCAGAATAGAATACCGGTTTAACCTCAAAATCATTGTATCCATCAATTATTCTGCTAAGACCGCTGCCGCGCCTCTCCATTATACGCAGTCGGCCAAACACATCAGAGATGATCATATTTCTCCTCATCGACGGGATCGTGGAAACATCAAGTGCCTGAATTTTGGAACCATCCGGCATTCCTCCCGGAGAAGTAATCTCAACCCGGTCCGGATACATATCAATATGTATTTCTGAACCGATGATCTGATAATCCCGATGTATAATGGCGTTGATCAGAGCTTCGCGAACTGAAGAATGAGGATAATCTTCATGCTCATCACGCTGCATTTCACTAACGCCCCATGATTTTCTAGAATTATTCTTAATGAACACTTCTGCATTCTCAAGAAGAGAGAGAAGATTTCCCTCATACTCTTTGTCATCCAAAGCATCTTCCCCAACGGTTCCTTTTGTGAGATGTTTCCACCGGGTGCAGAATATGCGTGACTGGCTGACAATATACTGGTCGCAAAGCAATGCTCCGGCATACGTCAGCCGCCCGTCAGATAAAATGAGACCAAATGAAGCCAGGTCACGATCTGTAATTTCAGGTTCATTCAGCCTGTTTTTGAATGTGGCTTTAAGATAGGTGAAACTTACGTCAGAGAATTTGTATGGACTTGGCAGTGCGTCAAAGGTCATATTTTGACCTTTCAATATGAGAGAATTCAAAATATGCTGAGGGGCAGCGATGGATTCATCACCTGAACGGATATACGCAATCCTTGAACCGTTTGAAGTGAGATAATAGGGAGTTGCCTGACCTTCGGCTACATATATAAGAAGATAATCTTTTCCATCTTCATGGATCGGCGTTAGTTCATATCTTGGGGCTGGTTCAATATGAGCATTGATCGTTTCAGCCGCTTTTGCAACAGTGTTCTGGATGTCAGTGACGCCAACACGTTCTTTACCGTCAGTTATGCCAACGATTATTGTTCCTCCTTTGGTATTTGCAAAGGCAGATACTGATTTAAGCCAGCTTTTAGGTTTCGAAAAATTGAGGGTCTCCTTGAAATCTATCATAGTAGATTCCGCTGTCAGGTAAGTATTGATGCTCAAGGTTTTCTCGCCCTCACACTATTGATTAATACTAGTTACTCTGTTCCCGCACGTCATAAGGATAACGAGTTGAGGAGTATTGGGGAGTATGATGTTTCGATACACACAGGCGGTTCCACGTTATCTGCAGTACATTCCTTAGTGAGCACCGATATTGTAGAAAAAGATGAGGAAAAGCCGTCAATACGCAGCAATTGACGAAAAACTCGGGACCACAGCTAAGATCGTCCGCTTTCAGCGTTCAACCCGCAGTCGCAAGTCTATCGACTTGACCGGCTAAGATAGTCCACTTCGTGTCCAACCCGCAGTCGCAAGTCTATCGACTTGACCGGCTAAGATAGTCCACTTCGTGTCCAACCCGCAGTCGCAAATCAAAGATTTGATCGCAAACCTTCGGTTTGCTTCGCTGAACTCATCGACGCAGTCGATGAGCCACCTCAGCTAAGGCTACCCTAAGGGCTAGCCCGCACACTCGCAAGTCTATCGACTTGCTTGGCTAAGGTAGTCCACTTCGTGTCCTACCCGCAGTCGCAAATCAAAGATTTGCTCGCAAACCTTCGGTTTGCTTCGCTGAACTCATCGACGCAGTCGATGAGCCGCCTCCGCTGAGGCCGCCCCTGCGGGGCAGCCCGCACACTCGCAAACATTCTGTTTGCTCAGCTAAGGGCGTGTCCGACGGACACACCCCGCGAACCAAAACCTATTATCCTCTCCACAACCAAAACAATAGGTTATCCATGGCTCCCGCGAAAACCCAGACAGCAGCGCTCATACTGACAGCATGGATGGGGACCGTTGCAGCCGTCATGATCCTCGCACGGACCATCAATATCGAGATCTTTTTTGTTCTCTGGCTGATCGGTTTCCTTATCATCACCGAGTTCTTCGTCGTTACCACCCTTCGGCCGAAAAGCGCACGCTGGCAGCGTCTGATCGGGATCGCCGGGGTCGGCATCTTTGCCGTCATCATCATCATGAAAATCGTGGAGATCATTGCAAAATGAAGCAAAACCTCGCAGTTGCCGCTGCAGTACTTGCCGTCATCGCCGTCGTCATGCTTGGTGTACTGGTTGCCGGGAGCGGCACGCTTCTCTACTCTGCCGAAGGAAACACCAACACATCCGACCATGCCGACCCGTCCACGCTCGCCGTCATGACCACCGAAGAGGCCGAGACCATTCTTCCTCTTATGGATGATATTATCAGCCTCTCCAATGATGCAGTCTACCAGCTCTATCTGAGTGACCCCGAGTATGCCGCCAAATATCTCGCCGCGTATGACAACTCAGTCAGCCGGCTTGGAACCAACCTCGGTAAGATCAAACTAACCCAGACCGAGATAAACCAGTTCCGAAAAGAATCGGCTGCTCTTGGAACATCCATCCAGATCGTCCAAATGGACATGCTCCGCCTTGATGAGATCAATGCGCTGAAACAGCAGTATATAATCGAAGGAAACACAGCCGGCCTTTATCAGCTCGCAGCAGAGACCACACTCATCAACAACGAGCTCGCTTTGACCGCGCAAAATTACGCAGGGTCCGCCGAGATCATGATGCAGATCGCCGCGGCCTATGGATTAGACCTGACTCAGCTGCAGGCCTCCATACCGATGCTCAACCAGGTCATCACCGCTGCCACCTCCGGAAAGATCACCGTCACGACCGATTCACAGGGAAATATTGTCATCACCGACACCTCGGGTACCACAACGGATACGTCGGGCTCCATCACGATTTCCGTTGATCCGGTCATCGCCTCCTACGGCGATAAACTCACCGTTTCCGGTATTGCGAGAAACACCCGTTCGACCCTCGACATCTACTGGGATACAACCCTCTGGGGGTCAGCATCGGTTGACACCGCCGGAGGGTATGCCAAAAAACTCTCCGTCGGACAGATCTCCGAAGGCATTCATGCCGTTACCGTCCAGTCCGAAGGTATCACCTCAAAACCGGTCTACATCACCATCCTTTCGAAGCCTTCGGTCGTTACGATCCTGAAAGATGAACAGGAAAACGGCGAGCTCCACCGGAAACTTACCCTCTACGGTACTCTGATGACTGAAGACGACACTCCTGTCGTCGGAGCGCCCGTCACGGTCTACTCCGAGGACCACATCACCATTGGAACAGGCATCACCAACGCGAAAGGCATCTGGAATGTATCTGCCGAGCTGATCGACGGAGGCTATGCCTTCTACGCCGTCTTCGACGACACCTCGTTCCCGCTCGATGAGAGCATGAGCGACCTGTATCCTGTCATGATCATGGATCCGACGATCTATTACATCCTTCTCATCGTCGCCGGCGGGGTTCTCCTCGTCCTGGTCATCCGCTTCGTGAGAAAACGAAAACCCAAAGCAGCACCCGGCGAAGCTCCCCCCATGATCCTGACTGATAAGCCGAAGACTCCGGGTCCCGTCAAAAAGATCCGTGACCGTTTCTTTAAAGAGGAGGATGAAGCAGATCAGCTCCGCCGGATCTACAAAAAGACTGCGGTCGTTCTTGCGGCCAAAGCCGGAGTCGAAAACGTCTGGATTCTCACCCCGCGCGAGCTCCTAGCTGCGCTTTCTTCACCGAAGACGGAAATCCAAGAGTTTATATCAACATATGAGTATCTTCATTATGCAAATGTTTCGGCAAGTTCCGACCAGATTAAACAGCTGGAAAGAGTTTCCAAACAGATTATCGAGGGCAATTATGATACATGAATCCACACTGAATGCAGCCTATCCTCCTGTACCTCCCGATTGGAGGGTGCTATGAAACATACAGTTCTGCTGCTGATCCTGACACTTCTTCTTGCCGGAGGAGTCTGCGGATATGCAGCTGCAGACGAATCTCTGGAAAACAATACCGCCGTGACCGGACCCTATGCCGGTATCGAAGAGCAGCTTTCTGCCGTCGCCTTGAGCCTGAACTCCACGGCCAAGGCTATGGTCGCAGGGAGCACCGAAGGATCGGGCGCCGAAATCCTGGCGATCGCAGACAACCTCGACGCCGCACAGACCGCACTCTCGGGAACGCCGCTTGCCTCCCCCGATGTCCAGGATCTTATCAGGATCAAAAACAGTCTTGAGACCGCAGGTTCCGATCCCATCTATTCTGATGCCGACAAAGCTGCCGTTCTTTCGACCCTGCAGACGGCACAGACGGATCTTGCCGCTGTAGAAGATAATCTCGCCTCAACGCTTGCATGGGCAAAAAATGATCAGGAGTCCTTCAGTTCGGACATTGCCGTTCTGCAGCAGGGTCTTACAGATATTGACAATATCTCCGTCTCACTCGAAGCGGCGGCTGTCTCTCTCACTGCCGACACGCAGGCCACATCCGTGACCCTTGAGCAGCTTGAAACAGAGATCGGCAAACTTGTCGTCATCAGAGACGAACTTATCAGCGACGCGGTCCCCGTTACGATCACCGATGAACTCACCGCAATTATTACCGGGCTGCAGACCTCGGCCGATTCATTGCAGAGCGGCGCAGATCCCGCTTCGATCTCTGCCGGTATCACCAGCTCCGCGGCAGCCCTGGATGCAGTAAACAGCCGGATAACCGTCCTGCCTGCCCCAGAAACCGTCATTCCAACCGGGACGCCGACAGAAACAACGACTGTCACCCAGACTGTCGCCACCCAAACCACACAGCCGACCGTGACGGAGACGGCCCCGACACCTGAAGTCATCGTCCCAACCGGGACCCAGACTACAGAGGGAGATAGCAACCCGGGAATCATTATTCTGATAGTTGTTCTCATCTGTGCAGGGGCTGGTGCGGCTGTTTTCATCATCAAAAAACGCGGCGGGTTTGAAAAAATCCTAAGGATCAAAGATGACCCTCTGAACATTCCCCCCTCCGGACCTGCAGATCAAGTCCCCAAAACACAGCCGCAGGTGGAGGAGGAGTTCGTTGAGATACCGGCATTCCAAAAAGAACCGATTCCGACGCCGGAAAAAACTTTCCCGACACCCGAACCTGTTTGGACACCACAGCCTGCAGTAACGCCTGCCGAGCCGAAAAAACCCGTCACCCTGCCGTCAAATGCGGGACCTGCAGAGCAGTTCAAACTGATTGCATCGGTAATTGCCAAAAACCGCGGACTCCAAAAAAGCGAAGCCCTCTCGCCCCGCGACCTCATCGATAAGGACGATTCGAATCCTCTGCTGCTCGAGTACATCGCCCTCTATGAAAAGGTCCGCTACTCAAAGCGCTCCACGCCCGAAGATACCGCACGTCTCACTGAACTTGCAAACCGGATCCTGAAAGAAAATACATGAAAAAACGAGTCATCATAGCCCTCCTCCTCCTTATCGCCGCCGGACTGATAGTGACCGCACAGTTTGCCACGACCGATGAGGAATACAGCCGTTACAACATCAACTGGAACGGCACCTCCGACTTTTTCGGGATGGCGGCCGATAAACAGTTTGTTTACAGCTATGATGACCTGCCCGCCGAAGGCGGCAGCACACTCCTGATCATCGCACCCGAAACTGAGTTTACGGGCCTTGCAAACTATCTGTATCAGGGCAACACGATCATCATCGCCGACCAGAGCGGGAATGCAAACACATTCCTTGAAGAGATCGGCAGTTCCATTCGTGTCCATAATGAACCGGTCAGATCCACCAGCATGGAGTACAAGGACATGGGCATATTCCGCGGGACAGTCGACGGCGACCTCTTTGGATCCAATGTCACGACCATCACCTTCAACTACCCGGGATACCTCACAGGAGGCGACATCATCGCTTCGACCTCATACCTCTCATGGGTAGATACAAATGCAAATAACATCCCGGACAGTAATGAAACACTGAAAGTTTATTCACTTATCGCATCAGAAGATATAAGTAATGGCCGTATCATTGTCATTGCTGACCCCTCGGTTTTTATCAACAGTATGCTCGTGCGTACTCATACCGAAAATATGCAGGTCATCAATGCCCTCCTTTCAAAGGATCTCATCATTGACCAGGCCAACTCTAAAACAACCTTTGGCGGTGGACTATGTCCCCTTCTTCAGGCCATGCACAGATACCCTGCTCTTGGGACCATCCTTATTACCATTCTTTTCATCCTAGCAGCCGTAATCGGCATACGGAGACTCCAGCAATGACAGACACACAGAACCTCGATACCATACGCACATTTCACGAACAACTCAAAGAACGACTGCACAAGTGCATCATCGGGTATGACGACCTGATGGATCTTTTAACCATCGCATTTCTCAGTGACGGCGCTCTTCTCATGGAAGGGGTCCCCGGCACCGCAAAGACGACCTTATGCAAATTCTTTGCTCAGAACATCGGCGGCAAATTCGGCCGCCTGCAGGGAGCAGTCGATGTCCTTCCAATGGACGTCATCGGCGTTCAGAAGTATCATCAGGACCAGAACACCTTCACCTTTACGGAAGGCCCGATCTTTTCCAACCTTTTCCTTGTGGACGAAATCAACCGAATGACTCCAAAGGCGCAGGGTGCTCTGCTCGAAGCACTCGCCGAACGGCAGGTAACGATCGACAATCAGACTCTCAAGCTCCCGGATCCGTTCCTCGTCATCGCGACCCAGAACCCGTATGAGATGGAAGGGACCTTTAACCTCATCGAGTCGCAGAAGGACCGGTTCACCCTCAGTTACCGGATCGCTCACCTAAACGTCGAGGACGAGGTCTCCGTTCTCAGAAAAGGTATGGCAAGCGGCCTTGATCCTGAAAACTACAAGGCAGATGGTCTCCTTATCAGCGACCCAGCTAAGATCCTGAATATGCAGGAAACAGTCCGATCGATCTATGCAAGTGAGGATATCCTCGCCTACATCGGCGACCTTGTACAAGAAACCAGAAAACACGATCATATCAAACTCGGCATCAGCACACGGGGATCTCTTGCTCTCCTGCGCAGCGCAATGGCATATGCCGCGATACAGGGACGCGACTATGTTATTCCCGACGATGTCAAATATATCGCTCCTTTTGCATTTTCTCACCGTATCATCCTCAAACGCGAATCAGCACTTGGCGGGGTATCGATCGAGAAGATCATTGCTGAGATCCTTGGGACCGTTTCGGTGAGATGATCCATGCGTCCCACACTGCTGACCGGACTCCTCCTCCTCTTCAGCCTGGTCTGTTTTGTTTATGCATGGATGATGAATGCTGGAGAAGCCGCGGCTGCGGGACTTGGCCTCCTCGTCTTTCTTGCGGCACGGGCATTCATCTTCCAGACCGAGGTCCACGGTCTGGCACTCTCCCTTACCGTTATCCGTGAGACCGACAAAACTATCCTGCATCAGAGCTCGATCGTCAACATCACCTCCTCGATAACTGCTGTCACAAAAAAGCTGACTGCTTCATTTGAGGACGTTCTTCCGGCAGGAGCCGTCCTCACAGCAGGTTCTCCCCGATTCACCGAAGGCCGGGCATCGTACTCGCTCAACCTCCCGGTAATCGGAGACTCTTTTTTCCAGGGTGTCCGGATAACCTGCAGTGACCTGTTTTTCGCGAACACACTTCTTGTCGCACGAAACGCGGAACACCCAAAGCTCACGATGTATCCTACAGGCATCGCCGCAACGCATCATGCCGTTGGTCACGGAGCCGGATGGAGCGCTCAGGAGTTTGATCGCCCCGCCCTCATCGCAGGCTTCGACACCAGGACCCTGCGTCCTTATGCCGATGGAGACAGTACCAGGGACATCGACTGGAAGATCTCCGGGAAACAGCAGGAGTTGTACGTCAGGCTGAGAATGGATGCATCCGGCGGTCTTCCGGCTCTTATCGTCGATCTGCCTCCGAGGGGAGCTTCAGAAGAGCTCTGTCTGCATTTTGCCGAAACGGTTGTTGGGATCCTGGAAAACCTCAACATTGGTGAGGAATACCCGGTGATCTTCATTTCAGGCGCCATGTACCTCGACACGATTCGTTCCGGAGAGAGCGAAAAGATCATCGCCATGCTCAAACAGGCCGGCACCATCTATGCGGCCGACTATCTGTACAGACTGCGTCACCCCTCCGTTACCAGAAGAAGCACAGAGAGCGGTCATCAGCTGTCAGATCAGGAACGCCGCATCGAAGGACTTATCCGGCTGTATGCCGGCCGGTATCCGACCGACTTTGAACGTATGGTTCGAAACATCTCAACTTCTCTCGAACAAGAAACGCATATCACCTATGTCACTGCAGCATACGGAGACCTGAGTCATATGACGTATTTCATCAATGAAACAAAGAAAAATAAACGGTATGCCGCGGTCTTTGTTGTCGGCGCTGCCGCGACACCGCGTGAAGAAGAGATACGCAGTGCGTTCACCCGTGCCGGAGCAGATGTCGTGGAGATGATCTGATGAACAGTAAAATCACCGCAATTATCACTGCAGTCATCGCCGTAGCCGGCGCCTCAGGAGACCAGCGGATCATCGCCGGAATCATCGGTGCGGCCTTCGTTATCTGCACCTTTATTTCGCTCCCGCAAAACATGCGGATCCTGCTTCTTTCGGCGACAGGCTTCCCGCTTATTTTCACGTCCGGGTATCCGGCAGTTGCGGGTCTTTTGGTTATTTTCGTCGTGATGACGCTTCTCGCCGCATCCGGTGCTAAAATCGGGCCGGGAATTGTTCTTCCGGTCATAGCCGCGGGGATCGCCGGCGCAGTTTATGCATTCCAGCTCTCACTTGCCGTCCCTGTTCTGACAGCCGGCATATTCCTTATTCTCGTCATCTACATCCTGTTCGTCAGGGAATACCGTCTGAAAAAACACGTTGAGGGAACTAACAAATGAAACTCAAACCAACACTGATAACGTCCGCATACTTTGCACCGATTGTATTGTTTCTTGCCGCAGTTCTGACCTTTACCGCATATATCTTCACGAACCGCGGCGACATGACAAGCGCACTTCTCATCCTTGCAGGATTTATGCTTCTCATCACCGGCGTCCTTCTGCTGACCCTCGCCGACCGCCGTCCACTCCCGGTAAAACTCACCGAGATGCTGCCGGTCACGCCAACACTCAACCTTGCGGCGGTCCTCGCCGATCTTGGCGTCACAAGCAACACCATCCACCGTTTCCTCCCGTCAGGCGAACACGTCCAGATCAACCCGGTTACCGGCGGGCAGATACCCGAGTTTTCAAAGGATATGACGTTTGTCTCGATAAACGACTGGTATGGTGTCCAGTATCAGGCAATGGGTGAAGCCTCTCTCCGTCAGTTAAAACGCGAGGAAAACCTTGTTATCCCGACCGGCAGTATTGCCCAGCTTGGAACCTGCATCTCCGAGGTGATGAACGACACCCTCTCGCTTGCCGAGAAGGTCACCACTGCAGCGACCGATAAATCGGTGATCATAACTCTCGACGAGTTTGCGATGAAGAAGACCTGCCTCGCTCTGCAGGAAGCATCCCCGAAATGCTGCACCATGGTCGGCTGTCCGGTCTGTTCCCTCATGGGTGCGATTCTCGCCGAGGGATCGGGACGCGACGTGGAAAGCACGAGCGCAGTCCTTGAAGGCTCTACCCTTACCGTTTCTTTTGCACTGCTCCCGGCGAAGTGAGGAGAGCAGAAGACTACTTTTTTTACATAGGAGTTACGCGGTGTTAGTCTCAAGTCAGTTCGGAAAAGGGTCCTCATGGTCCCACACATAAGCTAATAATTCCCGAATTGGATTGAGAATAACACCGCGCAACTCCCCTTTAAATAATTTCGTGTGCTGATGATATTGCCGATAGTGGGTGCGGGAGGGCGACTCCGGCGCGGAGCCCGACGCGGTGGAGATATCCCATTTCAAAGGCTCAAGTTAACGTTATTCATAGCTAATCTGTTGTTGAATAGTCAGATAAGAAAGGATTGGAAGGTGTGAGGTGTATTTTGAAGGGAAGTAGCTTGGGAGTATGATCATGATCTAATACTTCCCAAATTGGATCCACACCCCCAACCTCGCGTACGTAATATCTAAATATTCCATCTCCAACGAACTACTTGGAAACATATTGGGGCCATGGCAGATAGGATATCTCCACCGCGTCGGGCTCCGCGCCGGAGTCGCCCTCCCGCACCCCATATTCAGAAAAAAGGAATGAGATGTGGGAGAGGTATATTTGCCAACTGTCAGATTCAGGATAGATGCATATTTTCAGCCCCTGCGGGCCACGTTTTTTCACATGCCTTACGAATGCCTTTTGGGTACTACAGTTCAACAATTATACAGTAAATCGTGTCTGAACATACCGCCAAACAAAACGTCGCACGCCTTTCAATATTCTCAAACGCCTTTCTCACGACAGCAAAGCTGATCACCGGCCTAAGCATCGGCTCGGTCAGTATAATCTCCGAAGCGATCCATTCAGGCATGGACCTGTTCGCCTCATGTATCGCCTACTTCTCCATCAAAAAATCCGCGATGCCTCCTGACACCGACCATGCATTCGGTCACGGCAAATACGAGGACGCATCCGGCCTCATCGAAGCTCTGCTGATCATCCTTGCTGCAGGCATCATTATCTGGGAAGCAGTGACCAAACTGATATACGGCGGCGATACCTTATCCACCGATCTTCTCTTCATCGGTATGATCGTGATGGGGGTCTCGGCGTGTCTGAACTTCTTCGTGTCGCAGAAACTGATGAAAGTGGCTAAAGCGACGGATTCCATCGCCCTTGAAAGCGATGCCTGGCATCTGAGGACCGATGTCCTCACCTCGATAGGTGTTGTGGTCGGACTTATTCTGATACAAATAACCGGCCTTACCTTCCTCGATTCGGTCATCGCCATACTCGTTGCGCTGCTGATCCTGCGTGAAGCCTACTCCCTCATCAGGCGCTCGTTCAGCGATCTCATGGATCAGAGCCTCGATGAAGAAGAGGTGGAAAAGATCTGCGAGATCATCTGCAGGCATCAAAACGAGTACACCAACTATCACAGTCTCAAAACACGAAAAGCCGGACCCGACAAGTTCGTCGAGTTCCATCTCATGATGCCGCATGCAACGCCCCTTTCAGATGCCCACAAGGTTTTGCAGGAGGTCGAGGACGAACTCAAAGAAGAGATCCCCCGAGTCACGGTGATCGTGCACCTCGACCCCTGCGACGGAAGATGCAATCGCGACACCTGTACGTTCTTCTGCCGCAGAAAAACGTGACGGGGTTCACCGAAGAAACAGATGCAGGAATCTTCCTGCCATACTTCTTTTCATCTCGATCGCGTGATACTGGCACATCTCGTGGCAGCAGTAGCATCGTATGCATTTCCCATGATCGAAGGACGCTTTTTTTCCTTTCATTACAGCGGCCCCAACAGGACAGATCCTCACGCACTGCCCGCAGCCGACGCAGGTATCCTTCTTCACGACTGGTGCCGGGGCGTAATACCTCCCCATCGTCTGGAACCGGCGCAGGACATTTCTCCTGAACCTGGTATTTCTTGAAGGAGCACTGTATGTCGAGGGCAGAACAAAATCGATAATGGGAATTACAGAATCACCGGCCGTTACGACGCTTTTTGGATCCACAAGACCGCGGGCCGCAGCGGCAGCCGTTGTCGGGATTCGAAGAGGATCCATTGAGATCAGCCGCTGCGCCGTGACATCCAGCGCATACACCGACCTCGATGCAAGGATATAGCCGGTATATTTAGGCTCGCCGCCCATCGGCCCGTTCCCTTCCATCCCGAAAACGGCATCCATAACAACGAAATCAGGTTTGATCAGTTCGTTCAAGTCCACCAGCATCTCGGAAAAATCCGCAGAATCGGGGAACCGTGAATGAAACACCGGTTTATCGAGGCCAGGAACGACACCGAACGTATTTTTCACCGCACCGGAATATCGGGTGAACATGTGGGTCTTCAGTTTGCAGACCGATATAATGACATCGGCTTCGCATGCCGGATCGATGACCGTGAAATGCTTCATCACCTTCCCTTCGGGAAACGGACGATCCTGATAACCGGTCTCATAATCCATCGCGATACCAAGATCGCCCGCGATCTGCGTGATCCCGCATTTCCGATACACGCGTTTCATCACGCGGGGCGTATATAATATTCCTGCCCCGGGACTGTCCGCGATCAAAAGGATGCCGCCTGCGTCGATGATCAGTCTGCCGACTGCATAGAGAACTTCCGGATGCGTACTCACCGCTTTGTCATATCCGGCATCCGAGAGGAGATTTGGTTTGAGCAGAACCTTTTTTCCTGCTAGCGGGGGTAGTCCGCCGGCTGCTTCGATCGCGTTCTCCACTGCCCGGCAGACCTCTTCCCGGTCATATGAACTGCATTGTGCAGATCCGGTTATCTGATTCATGTGCCTTGTCAGTTCTATTACACGGCAGTCCTCAAAAGGATATTCAATGAGGTTACTGTTCGCTTATCTCTTCGAGAGGCACCCTTTTTCCGGTCTGCAGATAATACACCTTCTCCGCCATTCTGCAGGCATGATCGCCGCAGCGTTCCAGATATCTGTTCACCAGCTGGCAGGCACTCCCAAAGGGGATCGTTATTTTGCCGTTTTCCATCGCCGAAACGATCTCCTTATAGAGCGCGGCATACAGATGATCGATCTCCTCCTCGATCTCTGCACAGCCGTGCAGCCGGGAGATATCCCCCGACTCGAATGCTGTATACACTTCATTGAGGATGGAGATTGCTGCCTCGCCTTCTCTGTGAAGGCCCGGCGGGATCTCGGACGGGATGCTTGCAGCGACTAATTCTGTAATGTCTTTTGCATACCGGCCGATCCTTTCAGAAGAGGTCACGATGTCCATGCAGCTTGAGATCATCCGCAGATCCTTTGCCATAGGCTGGTTCAGGGCTATCAGGAGGAGACCCCGTTCATTCAGCATCTCATACTGATTGTTCACATACTCCTTCTGCCGGATGATATCGGCGGCGATCATGAGATCGGCCGACTCATATGCCAGCAGGGAATTTTTCAGCATGGTAAGGGCAAATCTCCCATACCAGGTCACTTCGCTTTTGTATGAATCAAGTTCAACGTGGAAATAGGTGTTCATCCGAATCTTCCTGTAATGTAGCGTTCTGTAAGCTCTTCGTGAGGGTTGGAAAAGATCGTTGTGGTCTTATCCGCTTCGATCACTCTTCCAAGATACATGAATCCCGTGATATCACTGACTCTTGCCGCCTGCTGCATGTTATGGGTCACAATGATCACCGTGTAGTCCTTTTTCAGATCCATGATCAGATTCTCGATCTTCGCGGTTGCAATCGGATCGAGAGCTGAGCACGGTTCATCCATGAGGATAACATCCGGATTCACGGCAAGCGTGCGTGCGATGCATAACCTCTGCTGCTGGCCGCCGGAGAGACCAAGCGCTGATTCATGCAGACGGTCTTTCACCTCGTCCCAAAGAACAGCGACCTTCAGACTTTTTTCGACGACCTCATCCAGGACTTTTTTGTCTTTTTCTCCGTGGGCACGGGGTCCGTAGGCGATGTTGTCATAGATGGATTTTGGAAACGGGTTCGGACGCTGGAAAACCATCCCGATCTTTCGCCGGAGAAGGACCGGATCGTTTGCTGTTATGTTCTCGCCCCGATACAAAATATCTCCGGTAATTTTACAGTCGGGAATCAGGTCGTTCATGCGGTTCATGCACCGAAGCAGCGTCGATTTCCCGCAGCCGGACGGACCGATCAGTGCAGTTACGGATTTCTCCTCGAACGAAATATCCACATCGAAGAGAGTCTGTTTCGATCCGTAGGACAGATTCAGGTTTTTTGTTGATAGAATGGAAGTCATAGTAATCTCTTCTGGAAACGTTTTCGAATCACGATCGCAACGAGGTATATCGCCATAACAAGGGATATCAAAACGACGGCGGTCCCGTACTGCTGGGTCTGTGACCCGGGCACACTGGTCGAGAGGACATACAGATGGAAGGGAAGCGCCATCACCGGATCAAAGAGATCCATACTGATGAACCGTTTGGAAAACACCACCGCAGTAAACATGATAGGTGCCGTTTCTCCCGCTGCTCTTCCGATCGAAAGGATCGTGCCGGTCAGTATCCCGGGAGCTGCCGACGGCAGAACGACCCGGCGTATGGTCTGCCATTTGGTCGCACCAAGTCCAAGCGAAGCCTCGCGCAGAGAGTTCGGCACCGACCTGAGGGCTTCTTCCGTGGTTTTTATGATCGTCGGGAGGATCATCAACGCAAGACATACCATACCCGCAAGAAGACAGACGCCCCACCCGAGGAAAATAACCAGGAAGGCAAAACCAAACACGCCGAAAACGATAGACGGCGTGCCGGAAAGCAGATCGTTTCCTGTTCGGAGAAGGCGCGTTGCGGCGTTATCCCGGGAGTATTCGTGCAGAAAGATCGCGGACCCTATGCCGATCGGGAGAGCCAGCAAAATGGCTCCGCCGACCAGCTGGAGTGTTCCGATGATCGCTGGCAGGATGCCTCCATCAAGGCCCATATTGCGCGGTGCGGTCGTCAAAAATTCCCAGGAGACCGCAGGGATCCCGTTGATGAAAATGTTTCCAAGAATAACGACCAGAATGCCGATAACGAGAAATGTTCCCGCATAGATTATCCCGAACGCTGTCCGCTCGACCGATCTGTGGGACATGATCCTCCGGATGAAGATAAGTCCTCCGGCAGCGGCCGTGAGAATGAGCGTCGGCAGGATCCCGATCGCATACATTACGATGCAGACCACAAGCAATACGCCGCAGAGCCCGAGGATCTTTTTGATCCGGGCAGGCACGCTGAAGACCGGTCTGCCGCTCTGGATCTTTTTCGTGACCCTGCTTGAGAGGAGATTGATCAGGAGTGTAATCAAAAGGAGCACCGCGGCAACACCGAAGAGAGCATAATAATGCATCGAGCCGGACGCGACCTCGGCGAGTTCGATACCAAGCGTTGCGGTCAGGGTTCGGACAGGCGAGAGCACATCCCAGATCGGCGACGGGATCACTGCCGCGTTTCCCGCGACCATCATCACGGCCATCGTTTCGCCGATCGCACGGCCCATTCCGAGAATGACCGCGGCCGAAATACCGGATGCGGCTGCCGGGATCAGAACACGTGAAATGGTCTGCCATTTCGTGGCTCCAAGACCAAGCGAAGCCTCTTTGTAATCCTTCGGCACGACATAGAGAGCATCTTCTGAAACGGATACGATCGTCGGCAGTGCCATGATCCCGAGAAGGATCGAGGCGGCAAGCCAGGAAAATCCGCTTGGGATTTCCAGCACACTCTGCAGAAGACTGCAGAGAACGACCATGCCGAAAAATCCGTAGACGACCGACGGGATCCCCGCGAGAAGTTCGATCGCCGGCTTGACGATGTCACGAACCTTTTGAGGAGCAAGGTAGGCAAGAAAAACGGCACAGATGATCCCAAGAGGCACGGAAAAAACCATTGCCCCAAACGTTACCAGAAGTGTGTCGATCAGAAGAGCGGCGATCCCGTAAGACGGAACAACGCCGGTTGGATTCCAGACAGTGTTAAAGAGAAAACCGGAAATACCAGTTTCAAAAAAAATCGGGAGGGAAGTTAGAACAAGGTATCCTAGAATGAATACCACTGCAGAAGCAGCGATCAGTGCGGTCGCGAGCCACACTGATTTGATACCTGTCTCTTTCCATCCCGCTGTACTGCGTACGTTCATGCGTTAACCGGAACAAAACCGTTTTCTGCGATGATTTTCTGACCGTCATCCGAGAGAATGAAGTCAAGGTACTTCTTTGCAAGGCCTGTCGGTTCGCCGTTTGTGATCATCAGAAGAGGGCGGTTGATAGAATAACTGCCGTTGATGACGTTCTCGACCGTTGGCGCAATGCCGGAAAGCGTAAAGGCTTTGACGGAATTATCAACGAATTCAAGAGAGACATAACCAATTGCACCGGGTGTCTGGGCTACTGCCTGCTTCACAGCTCCGTTTGAACTGTATTCCTGCATAGTTCTTGCTGCATCTTCCTTTTTCAGGACGAACTCGGTAAAGAATTCCCGGGTGCCGGATGCACTGTCGCGACCGATCAGGACAATTTTCATGTCGGCTCCGCCGAGTTCTTTCCAGTTCGTGATCTTTCCCTGATACATGTCTTTGATCTGCTCAAGGGTCAGATCGGAAACCGGGTTCGAAGGGTAGGCGATAAGGGCGATCCCGTCTTTTGCGATGACGAATTCATCCAGATTGCTGCCTTCTTTTTCGGAAGCTTTGAGTTCACGCGAGAGCATGCCGATATCGGCAGTTCCTTCTTTTACTGCAGTGACACCAACACTGGATCCTCCGCCGCTCACCTGAATGTCGGCATTCGCGTGCTCATCCATGTAAATTTCTGCAACGGTCTGGGCAACAGGCAGAACAGTGGTCGATCCCGCAAGGGTGAGGGTCTGTGGTTCTTCTCCCTGGCTCACACAGCCGGAAGCAAATACAAGGAACACAGCAAAAAGAAGGGCTGCGGCTCCAACAATACTCATGGTTTTTCTTTTCATAACCATAATCGGATAAGAAACGCTAAGGTATAGTGATATTCGACATAAATCAAGGAGATTATGATTTAACTATATGCACTCATAATTCCAATGTATCTATGATATCTCTATAGATTTTCACAGAGATTAAATACCGTGCCGGTGAATATGTATTGAATGGAAATCCGGAAAGTTCAGATGACAGGCGGGTCATCCTATGTATTGTCTCTTCCAAAAGGGTGGATACGCGAGAGAAATATTCAGAAAAACGATCCCCTGGGCGTGGTGTCCCAGGCTGACGGCACTCTGCTTATCACGCCGAATATGCATTACGACAGCACGTCAAGGACAAAGGAGTTCGGACTCAAGGATTATCCGGACCCGACCATGCTTCTGCGCTCCCTTATCGGCGCATACATCTCCGGATTTACCACGATAAAGATCACGTCGGCCGGCAGGATCCCCCCGAAGGTCCGGATGGTCGTGCGGAAATTTACGCAGATGACGATCGGTCAGGAAGTTTCGGAAGAGGCTGACAACAGTATCGTTCTCAAAGACATCCTCAATCCGATAGAAATGCCGTTTGAGAATACCATCCGCCGGATGTATGTGATCGTGAAAGGCATGCATGAAGATGCACTGAATGCCCTTGAACAGGGAAGGATCGACCTCGCTGAAGATGTTGTCGCGAGAGACACGGATGTCGACCGCCTGCACTGGCTGATCCACCGCCAGTTTTCCCTGATCGTGGAAAATCCGTCTCTTTCTTTAAAAATGGGTATTACGCCGGGCATCGCCGCGACGTATTATCAGATTTCGCGGATCATCGAACGGGTCGGTGACCACACCGTCCTGATCGCCGAAGCGGCCATGACTCTGATCGAGAAAGGGGTCGACAGAATGCTGATTATGAAACTGACGGAACTGAGCGAATTCTCGCTGAACATTTTCAATAAAAGCATACAGGCCATATACTCGGGCAGCATTCCGGGAGCAAATAAGATCATCTCCGAGGTGGAAGAGATGGAAGCAGCATATCACGGCCTTGCAGATTCGGTCCGCAAAATGCGGGTCCCCGAAGCGGTCGCAGTAACGCAGATCACTCAAAGCCTTCACAGAATAACCGAATACAGTTCCGATATCGCCGAGATTTTGATCAACCGCATGGTCTCGCAGTAAATATGCTCGTCTCCGATCTTCGGACCCGATATCGGGACGAGGGTATCACACCCTCGCTTGCTGCGGATTTTCAGCAGCATGTGACGGCGTTTTACGAAGCGAAAGGCCGGCACGATATGGAGTGGCGGCATACGACCGACCCGTACAAAATCGTCGTCTCCGAAGTTATGCTCCAGCAGACCCAGGTCCCGCGGGTCGCGGTGATCTATCCGAAGTTCATCGAACGGTTTCCCGATTTTGCTGCGCTTGCCGCAGCAGAACAGGCAGATCTTCTCGCCGCATGGCAGGGTATGGGGTACAACCGCAGGGCTTTGAATCTCCAAAAACTTGCCGGCATTATTGTGGATGAATACAACGGAACGGTCCCACATGACCCGGCAGTCCTCGCGACCCTCCCGGGTATCGGGCCTGCCACTTCCTGTTCGATCGCGGCGTTCGCGTTCAACCGGCCGGTCGTATTCATCGAAACGAACATCAGAAGAGTGTTCATCCATTACTTTTTTGATGACGACAAAATCGTTGACGACAGCGAACTGCTCCCTCTCGTCGCCGCTATGCTCCCGGAAAATTCCCGCGAATGGTACTGGGCTTTGATGGATCTTGGAACGGCACTGAAGTCCTCGGTGAAAAATCCGAATCAGCGGAGCCGCCATTACACGAAACAGAATACCTTCGAGGGTTCCGACCGGAAGATCCGCGGCAGTGTGTTGAAAAAAATGCTTGAACAAAAACGTGGGAGCCCGGATGTCTTTGCGAAAGAAATGAACGAGGAGCCCGCACGAGTCAGGGGGATCATGGAGAAAATGGCAGGCGAGGGATTTTTTGTGCGGGAGTCGGAAACCTATTACCGTGTGTCCGGTCCGCAGCTGGATGAGCGTGATGCCCGTCAGGAATGAACCTGTTTTTTCATTACGCCTTTATTCTGCATCGTTCTGACCTACATCAATACAGTTCTCTGCCGGCAGCAGTATGCATCTAAGACAAACAAAACAACACAAAAAACATCTACAAAAAATGGACGCTGCCGATGCCAAACAGATCGGCTGATACGTCCCGGCGGGGACTTGAACCCCGGTCAAAAGCTCCGCAGGCTTCTAGGATATCCTCTACCCTACCGGGACTTAGTATTTACACACTAAGTGCTCTACTAAATAGCCTCTCGGACGATATAAAGCCACCGTTTTCATCGGCTGGAAACCACGCCTTTTGACGGGTTCTCCTGCTTCAGTGTGTCCCGGATACCTGCCGTACCTGCAAATTATCCCGGCAGACGAAGGGGAGCGCAGATGCCGGAAATAGCCTAAAAGCAGTGTGACCAAAGCTTTTACAAAAAATCCCGTTCTTTTCATATGGAAGAAGGAACATATGAGTATCCATGACACAGGAAAATACAACG
The DNA here is from genome assembly GCA_002498375.1 of Methanocorpusculum sp. UBA424. Lineage (GTDB taxonomy): Archaea > Halobacteriota > Methanomicrobia > Methanomicrobiales > Methanocorpusculaceae > Methanocorpusculum. Next base: position 27,272 of record DAHC01000010.1, on the reverse strand, counting down.
GTCAACCACCCAAGACTCATCTGCACGGCCGTGGGTCTCGCAATGGGAATCGCGGTGCTCGTGCTATCTCTCATGTACAAAATCCAGCCGGAATCCGCGATCGTAATGCTGTCCATCGGGGTCACTATGTATGGCGCAGCGCTCCTTCTCTTCAACAAATAAATCATGAAACCGATCATTCCGGCTCTTGCCGGCACAATACTCTTTCTGATCCTTGTATACTACCTCCTGCCTCCTCTGTTTCTTCAGACAGACGGCCCGGTCTGGTTTCTGCTCCTCGTCATAAATCCCCTTGCCTGCATTGTTTCGGGTTTTGTCTTCGGCCTTATCTGCGGCATCCAAAAAACAGCCATCCTACACCCGATCATTGCAGCCCTGGCCTTCGTCCCGACCCTGTTTATTTACTACAATGACTCGGCTCTGGTTTACCTGGCCTTCTACGTCATCACCTCGGTTATGGGTGTTGCAGTCGGCTGGATCATCTATCTGAAAAAATAACTCCCTTCACTCGTTTTTTGGAAACCGGCGTGCGGTAAACTTCTTCCAGACAATATAAATCAACACGCCGACGGCAATCACTGCAGCCACTGCTCCGACGGCATACAGCGGGTCAACGAACCAGAGATCGATGATCGCTTTTGCGCCAAACGCCATCGTCAGGGTTGCAAGGATGCTGCCCACAAAGACGATCGGGAGGATGATCTTTGGATGGATCGAGAGCAGTCGTCCGATGATCGAGGTGTCGATCGCGCTTGACCCCATGAAAGGAACATACATGAAAATCATCAGACCGCCGACGGAAAGCCCTTTGATCCATGGTTTTCTCTGCAGAAGATTATTGGTTTTTCCGGTAAAAAACATCAGAATCTGACCAAGGATAGGTATCTTCAGCAGCAGATCGAAGTTAAACGAGACCAAGACCGCAAGCGTCATGTCGATTATAACGATACCTGTGAGTACCATCCACCAGGGAAAACCAAATCCCATCATCACCGGAACGACACTCTCTTTTCCAGCTCCCGGCGCCATGTAGAGCGCAAACAAAGAGACACCGAGAATGAACTGATCGGTCGGCAGGTATGCATAAAGCCAGATGATGAAAACAGCAAGAAACCCGAACATTCCAAGGGTCATCGCCAGCCTTATCTTGAGTGAAGGGGCGTAATACGGGGATATTTCCTCGGTCATACCCCCTCCGAACGATAAAACCTCTTGGTGAATCTGCTCCAGAAGTATGCTATCATCACAATGACTGCTAAAATGGCGACTCCGGCGGCAACACCCAGAAGCGGATTAATGTACCACAACTGGATTACCGAGGATGCTCCAACGGCGACCGTCAGCGTGGAAAGTACACTCCCGATAATGACCAGCCCCAGACTGACTGCAGGTTTGTAGCCAAGCAGACGGCCAAGAACCGAACAGGTGATCGATCCCGAGCCCTGCAGCGGGATATACATGAAGAGCAGAAGACCGGCACTCGAAAGCTGTTCAATCCACGGCTTTGAACGCCTCACCTTATCTGCAGTCCGCATGACCCACCGGATCCATCTGCCGACAAGCGGGACTTTGAGCAGCAGATCGAAGTTTAATGAGACGAAGGTTGCCGTGACGATATCCATGCCGACAACGCCGAGGAAGATGACCCATATCGGATAGCCCAGACCGATCGCCAGAGGGACGATCGTTTCTTTCCCAAACGGCGGGACAAGATACGCGCCCATAAGGCCTAAAAGGGCGAGATACTCGGTGCTTGGCGGCAGCGTAAATACGCCTGCCGGCGGCGGATACACGAACCAGTAAACACCGAGCAGAACAAGATAGACCAGAATAGGGACGACCAGATAGAAGATACGCTTCAGGATACGGTAGAGCAGCGCCGTTGCGGTTTCTCCTTCTGGATTCATGCCTATGTGTTTGTGCGGGGATAATAAAGAGTTGGCGGGTGCCCTCCCGCACCCCTAATCATAAAGGACTGAGATGCGGGATAAGAATATACTGTGCGAATCATTTTTTGCCCGGACCGGCAATAAGTAATTATATGGACTACTCAATCTCGACACACTGCCTTCACTCGGATCCTCTGGCCACTGTGCTTGACACCCTCGCTCCCTACACGGCGTATGTCGAGATCATGGACGACGGCCCCCATCTGCTTACCGACGCCGAACTCCTTCACTCATACTCATACAAATACAGTATCCATGCCCCATCCAGAGGCGTGAATCTTGCCTCGGTCTTAGAACCGATCCGCCGCGCCGCTGTCGAGGTCATCCGGGACACCTTCTCGATTGCAGCCGAGGTCGACGCCCCGGTCGTTATTCACCCGGGATACATCGCGTGGGAGTATGAACGGGAGCTTGCCGGTAAAAACCTCCGTGCTTCCCTTGCGCAGATACGTTCGGATGCCGCCGATTATGGAGTCACCTATTTTATCGAAAACATGGGGAACTGGGGCTACTTCTATCTCAAGACCCCGGACGATATCGCGCTGCTGGACGGCGCTCTCTTCTGCCTTGATGTGGGGCATGCCAACGAGTGCGGTGTCCTTCCGGAGTTTCTGGAGGTGCCGTTCTCGCATATCCACCTTCACGATAACGACGGCAGACACGACAGCCACTCGGGCATAGGAACAGGCAATATCGATTTCGATGCCGTAATGACGAAGGTTCGGGAAAACAGGGTCTCTCATCCGGTGATAGAAGTGGAGACGCTGGAAGGAGCGCTCCAAAGCATTTCCGCTCTGGATGAGAGAGGATACGTATGAAAAAGTTGTCGTGGGAGGCGCGTCTCGCCTGCCTGCTGATCGCGATCTCGATCTGCGTGTATGCGATCAAATTCCTTTTCTTCGGGGACAATGGGGAGAGCAACACCCTGTCATATATCTTCAACAGTCTCGGTTTTCTCCCGATCAATGTTCTGATCGTGACGCTGATCATCAATCGTCTGCTGACCATGCGGTCGAAACGCGAGCAGCAGGAAAAAACCCGGATGGTCATCGGTCTCTTTTTCTCCGAGATGGGCGATACCCTGCTTCGAAAGATGGTTCAGTGGGATAAAGCGCCGGAAACGCTTCGCGAGACGATGCTGGTCAAAAATACCTGGACCAAAGAGCAGTATAAAGCGGCAAAGGAGCAAGCTGCACAATTATGTACACGCACCGTCCCGGGCTCCGACGATCTGATCGAGGTCAGGGATCTCTTCATGAAAAATCACGACTTTCTGCTGCGCCTGATTGAAAACCCGGTGCTTCTTGAGCACACTACCGTCTCGAAACTCATGCAGGATTTATTCCATCTGGGAGAGGAACTTGCCAGCAGAAAGGATATCCCTTCTCTGCCGGCCTCCGATCTCGCCCATCTGTCTGGAGATGTGAACCGGGTCTACTGTCAGCTCACAACCGCGTGGCTTGAACATATGGAGTATCTGAGCAGAAATTATCCGTATCTGCTCTCTCTTTCTTTGCGTAAAAGTCCGTTCCTGCTGGAAGACCGGGTCGTCGTTACCGAATAAAAAAAACTTATTTTTTAAAGAATCCGCGGCGTGAGGGTTTCAAAGCCGCAGCATCCTTCTGGAGATTCAGCAGATGGTGCATCACCCGAACCTCTTTTTTCAGCTCATCGATGTTTCTGACCAGCATATCGATGTTTTTCTGCATCCGTGCCGTCTCTTTAAAACTTCTCTCCCGCGGCGGCGACACGATCCCGGCCTGTTCAGCCTGTATGAGACCCCCTTCGATCAGACGCAGCAGCGCCTCATTTCGCTCCAGCTCCTGCTTCCTTGCAAATATATCGACCCGTTCCGCCAGTTCAGGGTCCAGAGTAAAAGAAAGATGAAGTGCCATACTGTTACTACTCCATTGGTATTCAGACTAATTGTAATTTATGGATGTTCCCGGGCCAGACCCCACACACGGAATCGCTGGACGACACCGTCGGGAATCGGCACCCCGTCAGGAACACGGGCCGAACTGCCGTTTTCCAGGATTATGACACTGAAGGAAATATTCCAGCCGTCGATCAACGCGGCCGATCGGGTTTCATACACCTCACGTGCCAGATCGCGGGTGAGATAGACCGAATGCTCCGTGTCCTCGAAAAGCACCTCGGTCATATATCTCATGATATACCAGCGAAGCTCACTTGCAAGAGCGAGCCCGCTCGACACGGTCGCAACCTCGAGCACAACTCCCCACGGGGTCTCTTTCGGGTGATAAAATCGGAGGATATGCCGGCTCGTCTCGGAGTCCGAGAGGGTCCGGTAGAGATCCACACCTGCTTTTCCAATACAGACCAGACGCATTAGATATACATTATGTCCCGGCGGTCTTCATCCTTATCCTGGTGCTTGACCTTGCGGATCGCCTGGATGAAGTTTCTGCCGGTGATAAGATCTTCATTGTTTCTGAGGGCAAGCATTCCAGCCTCGCGGCAGATCGCTTCGATCTCGGCACCGGTCAGACCGTCGGTCATACGTACCAGTTCATCGTAATCGATGCCGGAAAGGGAGCCGGCTGCCTCCATCTTCTTCATGTGGACCTTAAAGATCTGCATCCTTGCATCGCTGTCGGGTGCCGGGATCCTGATCAGGCGATCGAATCTTCCCGGACGGAGGAGTGCGGCATCCAGCATATCGGGGCGGTTTGTGGCCGCCATGATCCGGATGTTGCCGCGGTTGTTGAACCCGTCCATCTCGGCAAGAAGCTGCATTAAGGTTCTCTGCACTTCAGCCGAACCGGACGTCCCGTCGTTGGTCCGCATACTGCCGACCGCATCGATCTCGTCAATGAAGACAACGACACCGTTGTTTTTCTCGGCAAGATCGCGGGCCATCTCGAAGAGATCCCGGACCAGCTGGGCACCTTCGCCGATGTATTTGTGGACAAGCTCGGAACCTGCCATTCTCAGGAACGGAACGCCGGCATTATTGGCGACCGCCTTGGCGATCAGCGTCTTGCCGGTTCCGGGCGGGCCGTACAAAAGTACGCCCTTTGGCGGGACAACACCGAACTTCTCGAAGGACTCGGGGCGGGTAAGCGGGTATTCAACCGCTTCACGCACCTCGGTGATCTCGTTTTTCAGACCGCCGATGTCGGCGAAGGTGATCGCCGGCTTTTCTTCCAGTTCCATCACGCGGACCCTCTCGTCGATGGTATTTCCAAGGATCTTCACGACCGAAAGGGTGTTGTTGACGGCTACTTTGGTCCCCGTCTTGACCTCTGCGTAGATCAGCGGGTTCGCCTGGGTCACATACTCCTGATTGTTGCCGAGCTGGCGCAGATAGAGTTCATTCTCGTCGAGCTTCTCCAAAACAACCGCGACAAACAGCGGCAGACGTTTGAGCTGCGCATTCTCCTTCTTGAGCTGGGCATTGTCCATCCGGATCTTGTTGTTCTCCAGCCTGAGGGACTCGTTTTCTGTTTTTGTCGTTTTGATTATTTTATGGAGAGAGTCGTTCTCTTTTTTCAGGAAAAGAGCTTCGTCGCGTAACTTGGCGTATTGATCGTTGAGGTCCCCGAAGTCGAGGGCGTTGGGGGAGATGTTCGATTCGCGCGAGCGACCGGTATTGGGTGATGGTATTTCTTCATCCATATATTACTGTTATGTTTGGGACTGGGCATTTATATTTTATCTGATTAGGGCATGGGAAAAAACGTCCCAACACGTTTGAGAAACCGCAATCCGGTCGGAATGCACGCCGCATCGCATACGGCCCCGCTCCATTCCGCATTCTTAATAGCCTTTAGAGTCAATAGATAGACATTATTTGATTTCGGAAAAGGAAGGGCAAAAAATGAAATATGTAGTAGTAACCGGAGGAGTAATGAGCGGACTTGGAAAAGGCATCACAGCTGCTTCCATCGGCCGCATTCTCATCAACAGAGGGTATCATGTCACGAGCGTAAAGATCGATCCGTATCTGAATATCGATGCGGGGCTGATGAACCCGGCCCAGCACGGCGAGGTTTTTGTGCTTAAAGACGGAGGGGAAGCCGATCTCGATCTTGGAAACTACGAGCGGTTTCTTGATATCGAACTCACGAGCGATCACAACCTGACCACCGGAAAGATCTACTCTTCGGTCATTTCAAAAGAGCGCCACGGTGATTATCTCGGGGCTACCGTCCAGATCATTCCCCATATCACCGACGAAATCAAAGACCGTATCAAACACGCAGCCGAGTCCTGGGTCGACAAAGACGGCAATCATGCCGAGATATGTATCGTCGAGGTCGGAGGGACCGTGGGCGATATCGAAAGCATGCCGTTTTTGGAAGCTGTGCGCCAGATGCACTGGGAGTATGGAAACGGCGACTTTGTCCTCGTCCACGTCACCCTTCTGCCGGCCGATACGATGGGCGATCTGAAAACCAAACCCACCCAGCACTCCGTCAAAGCCCTTCGCGAACTCGGCCTCGAAGCCGACATCATTGTCGGGAGAAGCAATTTCCCGATCTCCCTTTCCACCAAACGAAAGATCTCCTCCTTCTGCGATGTGGACGTTCACGCAGTTATCAGCGCTCAGACGGCTCCCGACACCTACCTCGTTCCGATGGAACTCGAAAAAGAGGGCATGGCCGATGTCCTCTTAAAGCAGCTCCATCTTGAGCCGGGAAAAGCGGACAACAGCTGGTATTCACTGGTCGCACGCGACTACACAAGCCGCATTACTGTTGGAATCATCACCAAATACGGTGTTGAGGACGTCTATATTTCCATAAAAGAGGCCCTTAAGCACGCAGGCCGCCACCTCTCCACCGAAGTCGTCATCCACTGGCTGGATGCAGAACTCTATACGACTGACGACCTCGCCGATCTTGACGGAATTCTTATCCCGGGCGGATTCGGCAACCGCGGCATCGAAGGAATGATCGCGGCGATCCAGTATGCCCGCGAACACAAAAAGCCTCTTCTCGGTCTTTGTCTCGGATTCCAGCTATGTGTGATCGAGTTCATGAGAAATGTCGTCGGATATAAGGACGCGACGAGCGAAGAGATGGGTCCGGGAACCCATGCGATCGCACTTCTTCCCGAACAGGAAGGCGTTGAAGATCTCGGCGGAACGATGCGTCTTGGAGACTATCCTGTCACCCTCGACCCGTCATCCCGCCTTGCAGAACTTTACGGTTCAACCGAGATCGTGGAACGCCACCGGCACAGATACGAGGTCAACCCAGCCTACATCGACGAGATTGAAGCAAAGGGCATGAAGTTCGTCGGCAAAAACGGCAGACGCATGGAAGCCCTCGAACTTGCTGATCACCCATACTTTGTCGCGACCCAGTTCCACCCGGAGTTCAGATCGCGTCCTGCCCGCCCGTCCGCACCCTTTATCGGCTTTGTAAAAACCTGCCGCGATATGAAGAGAAAGGAGTAACATGGAATCGATCTTAGTCCTTGATTTCGGCGGCCAGTACAATCAGCTGATTGCCCGCCGCGTCAGAGAAGCACATGTTTTCTGCGAAGTAAAGCCCTGCACGATCCCTCTTTCGGAGATCAAAGAAGGGAACTATGCGGGAATTATTTTCACCGGCGGACCGGCGAGCGTGTATGCGAAGAATGCTCCGACCGTTGATGCCGGCATCTTCGAGCTCGGGATCCCGATCCTTGGGATCTGCTACGGCGCACAGCTTACGGCATATCTCCTCGGAGGAAAAGTTGCATCGGCAACGACCCGCGAGTATGGTAAAACTTCCATTTCAACGGAAGAGTCCCCGATCTTCAAAAATGTCCCGGGAGAGACGACCTGCTGGATGAGCCACACGGATTACATCAGCGAGGTCCCGGCCGGATTTGCGAAGGCAGCTCATACTGCCGTATGTCCGGTCGCTGCGATGGCAAATCCTGAAAAGAAGATCTACGCGGTCCAGTTCCACCCGGAGGTCATGCACACGCCTGAGGGCATGACGATGATCAAAAACTTCCTCTACGATGTCTGCGGATGCACAGGAACCTGGCATATGTCCTCCTTTGTCGAGGACATGGTCCTGCAGCTGCGTGAAAAGATCGGCGACAAGAAAGTTCTCTGCGCCCTCTCCGGCGGCGTCGACTCCTCAGTCGCCGCTGTCCTGATCCACAAGGCAGTCGGCAAACAGCTGACCTGCATCTTCGTCGATCACGGCCTTCTTCGAAAGAACGAGGGGGACGAGGTAGAAGAGATCTTCCGTAAGCAGTTCGATATCAATCTGATCCGCGTCAATGTAGAGGATCAGTTCCTCGGAAAACTCGCCGGCGTGAGCGATCCTGAACAGAAACGCAAGATCATCGGCGAGGAGTTCATCCGCGTCTTCGAAGCGGAAGCAAAAAAGATCGGCACGGTTGATTTCCTTGTGCAGGGAACGATCTATCCTGACGTGATCGAGTCGGGACCGGGTGCGGCCGCGGTGATCAAAAGCCATCACAACGTCGGCGGTCTGCCGGATCATGTGGATTTCAAGGAGATCATCGAGCCGCTGCGTGTCCTCTTTAAGGATGAGGTCCGCCGTGCGGGTCTCGAACTCGGCATCCCGGAGAATCTGGTCTGGCGTCAGCCGTTCCCGGGTCCGGGTCTCGCGATCCGTGTCATCGGCGACATCACGAAGGAAAAGCTGGATGTCGTGCGGGATGCCGATGCGATCTACCGTGAGGAGATCGCCAAAGCAGGAATCGACCGGGACATCAACCAGTATTTCGCGGCGCTGACGAACATGCGCAGTGTCGGCGTTATGGGCGATGAGCGGACATATGACTATGCGATCGTTTTGCGGGCCGTAACAACGACCGATTTCATGACCGCCGACTGGGCCCAGATCCCGTTTGCGGTGCTTGAAAAGGTCTCGAGCCGGATCATCAACGAAGTCAGGCATGTGAACCGCGTGTTATACGATATCACGAGCAAGCCCCCGGCAACGATCGAATACGAATAAACTACCGGGTGCTGCAAAGGCTAATCTTTGCAGATATTCCCGGGATTAAAATTCCGGGAAGATGATTTGAAGGTGTAACGTATGAAAATAATCGGATTCATAGGAAGCTATCGGAAATGCGGGAATACCGATACGGCTGTGAGAACCGTACTCGAAGGGGCTATGAATCAGGGTGCAGATGTTGAAGCCGTATATCTGAACGATTATGAAATTGCGGATTGTGTCGGATGCGAAGCGTGTAAAACGACATTCGAGTGTGTTATCCGCGATGATATGCAGAAAATTTATGCAAAAATACTGGAGGCGGATGGTGTCGTCATCGGGTCTCCAACCTATTTTTACAACGTAACCGGCATTATCAAAAATATGATCGACCGGCTCTACTGCTATGAGGTTTTTGATGACGAAGACCGGTCGGTGTGGATGGGAATACATGAAGTAGCGGGACCTAAATATGCGACGGTCGTCGCCGTTTGCGAGCAGAAAGATCCGGAGGATCTGGGATATACTGCGGTCACTATGACAAAATCCCTGCAGGCTCTAGGATACAGAGTCGTGGATGAGCTTAAGATCTATAATGTGTATAAGAAAACCGATCTGCTGCTGGATGCGGATCAATTAATCAAGCTGGAAGAAGCTGGAAAGAAATTAGTCAAAACGATCCGGCTCAAGGATAAAATACTGAATATGATGAATGCAAAAATGTAAGAGGACTTTTTTTTTAGATATATCCTGAGCATTTTTCAAAAGCTTTGATAAATGTTCTCGTGAGTCACTTACTTCTCAGAATAAATTTCTAATATTCCATTTATTTTTCTGATTTCCGGGTGCCGGGTCTCCGCTCCCTGAGCGAAGATCCATAGAGAATAACCGTTATTTGCCGAATTTAATCCCAGCCGACATGCAGTTTCAATACACAGAACGACAAATACTTATCTAAATATCCAGCGAGAAAAAAATCATGTCCACCTACAAAGAACTTGACGCAAAATATTACATGCCCTGTTTTGGACGGTCTATGCAGATCGTCAAAGGTGAAGGCTGCAATGTTTGGGACGATAATGGGAAGAAATACCTCGACTTAGTCGCAGGAATAGCGGTCTGCAGTACGGGTCACTGCCACCCGAAAGTAGTGGACGCAATATGCCGCCAGGCACACGAACTGATCCACTGCTCCAATCTTTACTACATACCGGGTCAGGCCGAACTCGCAGAAAAACTGAGCAAAGCAAGCGGGATGGGGAAAGTATTCTTCGGCAACAGCGGAGCAGAGGCGATCGATGCGGCTCTCAAACTTGCCAAGGTCCGCTCAGGACGGAAAAACTTCGTCTCCTTCAACCATGATTTCCACGGACGGACCGTTGGTTCCCTCGCCGTCACCCACAAACCCCAGATCAGAGAGCCCTTCGAGCCGCTCGGCATCCACTGTGATTTCCCGGATTACGGCGACCTCGAGGCCCTCAAAGCGGTCGTAAATAAAGATACAGCGGCCGTCGTCTTTGAACCCATCCAGGGTGAGACCGGTGTCATCATCCCGCCGGCCGACTTCCTGCCCGGGATCAGGGATATCTGCGACGACGCCGGCGCTTTGATGATCTGCGATGAGGTCCAGACAGGTATGGGACGGACCGGCAAATGGTTTGCATTCCAGCACTCGACCGTTCAGCCGGATATCATCAGCATTGCAAAAGGAATCGCCTCAGGTGTCCCGATGGGTGCGATCATCGCGAGGGAAGGACTCGAGTTCACCAAAGGCGAACACGGCAGTACCTTTGCCGGCGGGCCGATCGCCTGCGCCGCGGGAAACGCTACATTCGGCATCATCGAACAGCTCCTCCCGGGAATCGCCGCAAAAGGCGAACTCTTCCGGAAGGGTCTTGCTGCATTCAACCCCAGGGTTCGGGGTCTGATGGTCGGTTTCACGCTCGGCGAAGCCGCTCCGAAACTTGCCGAACTTTGTAAGGAACAGGGCGTTCTCATCAATGTTGCCGGTGATGGCAATATTCGGATCGTCCCGCCTCTGACAATCTCGGCCGACGAAATCAACTATGCAGTCGGAGTGATCAATGAAGCCGCGGGTCAGATCTGAGTTCATCAAATCCGGCTACGTCTTTGCAAAATCCCCGGCAGACATCGCAAAGGAATACGGGTTCACCGAAGTTGCCATGCTCGGCAGCAACGAAAACCCCTACCCTCCTTCGGACAAGGTGCTTCGGGCAGCTGCTGACGAACTTTCGGGAGTGAACAGATACCCGGATCCGAAAGCCGCCGCATTTCACGCGGCGCTCCGCAAATACATCTGCGATTCCCCGGTCGTCACGTCGGGTCTCGGCATGGACGGTGTTATCGAAACCGTCATTCGGACGATCGTCGAGCCGGGAGACAAAGTCGTCATCTCCACGCCGACATTTTCCATGTACGGCCTTGCAGCGAAAGCCGCATCGGCCCGTGTGGCCAATGTGCCGAGGAAAGCCGACTTCTCGGTCGATCTCGACGCGTTCCTGAAAGAAGCCATAGATGCCCGTCTCTCGTTCCTCTGCACGCCGAACAATCCGACAGGGACCGTCACCCCGGTCGGGGACATCGAATACATTCTCGACAGGATCGAGGGAGTTTTATTCCTGGATTGCGCCTACGTTGAATTCTCGGACCTCAACTATCTGCCCCTCCTTGCCCGCGACAATCTGATCATCGGTCGGACCATGTCCAAAGTCTATGGACTTGCTGGTCTTCGGATCGGCTACGCATTCGTCCCGGCATGGCTGGAAGCCCCCTATAATATTGCTGCGACTCCGTTCACGATGAACCGTCTTTCGGAGGCAGCCGCCTCCGCGGCAGTTTCCGATCCCGTCTACCGCGAATCATTCATCGCTCATGTCAGGAAATGGCGTGATGTTTTCATGAAAGAGATCCCGTTCCCGGTTTACCCAAGCGGGTCGAACTTCATCCTGATCAATGTCGCGCCGCATAAAGGCGATGATGCCGCCGAGTTTCTGGCAAAACACGGAGTTCTGGTCCGTTCCTGCACCAGCTTTCCGGGACTTGGCGATACGTTCATCCGCGTAAGCGTCGGTGCCGACTGGGAAAACGAGCGTTTCCTTTCAGCGGTGAAAAAATTATGATGATCGGGATCACCGGAACTCCGGGATGCGGCAAGACAACCGTTGCGGATCTTCTGCGGGAGATGGGTCATTCGGTTCTCGATCTGAAAACCACCGTAGCTCCGTTCGTTCTGGAACACGACGATGCATCGGGTTCGGATGTCGTGGATGTGGATGCCTGGGCGGATGCGTTTCCCTACACCGAAGGGTTCGTGGAAGGAGCATTCGCCCATTATCTTCCCTGCGATAAGATCGTCATTATGAGATGCCGGCCGGATGTTTTGGAAAAACGTCTCGCATTACGGGGTTATTCAAAAGAAAAGATCCGTGAAAACATAGAGGCCGAAGCTTTGGACGTGATCCTGATAGAAACCGTCGATGCCTTTGCATCGGAACAGATTTATGAGATAGACACTACAAGTACAGAGAGAGAGTCTGTGGTCCGGAGTATCATCTCTTTTGCAAATGGAGAGACTCCCGCATCGTTTGGATCGCTCGACTGGTCAGAGTATATAGCAGATGTCATATGAGTCTTGATTCGCTTCGTCCGAAAGTTCAGTGGATATTAACGCCTATCGCAGAGGCATTTTCCAAGCTTCCGATAACGCCGAATATGTGGAGCGTTGTCTCTCTAATCTGTGCGTTTATTGCGGGAGTTTTTTTCGCATTCGGTCAGCCGTTTTTCGGCGTGCTTTTTGTTGTCCTGAACTCGTTTCTGGATGTTTTAGACGGAGCACTGGCACGGCACACCGGAGCGGCAAGTCCTATCGGCGATTATCTTGATCATGTCTTCGACCGGTATGCGGATGTGTTCATCATCACCGGTATCATCGTCTACGGGGTTCAGACCTGGCAGGCTCCGGTCCCGGCATGGGTGATCGGTCTGTTTGCGATCACCGGCGTTCTGCTTTCCTCCTATATGGGGACCCAGGCCCAGGCCGTTGGTCTCAAGCGGAACTACGGCGGGGTTCTTGGGCGTGCCGACCGTCTGGTTCTTTTGATGCTTTTCGGTCTTGCCGAGTTCATCTATCCGGCTCCGATCCTGTTTGGTCTGCCGTTTTTAGGATGGATGCTTGTCGTGTACGGGTTCTTCGGGCACATCACGGCGATCCAGCGGTTCGTGATGACGCTCAAAGAACTGCTGAAAGACGCCCGCGGTCAGTAGTACGGAAACTATTTCTGCGGTAATTTCCCGAATATAATAGTATAAAAAAAGTCTGCGGCCGTATTTTTCGGCCGCATACATTATTCCCTGTTTCTTACTGAACGGTTTGTGCCAGCTTCTTGTAACAGATGATCTCCAGCACACCGTTTTTCAGGTGTGTCTGGGTCTGTGATGGGTCGATGCCGGCAACCGGGATCACTGCTGAGTATTCCCGGTTCGCGCCGGCATTGAGCTGAAGTTTTCCGTCCTGATAGGCGATGAAGAAATCATCCTGACATTCGGAGGGGAGTTCGGTCTGGATGATTACAGTTCCCTTGTCCTCGAACATCTCGATCGGGATCGTCTTATTGTGGACCTCGTCGGGTGTCAGATGGATCTTACCGCCGGAAAGGACAAACTTCACGCCGACGACCGGCGGGAGTTTGCCTTCGCTTTCTCCAGAAACGTGATTGATCAATATCTTATGGATAATATCCATTAATTCCCTGTATGCATCATCTGGTGTTTCCGGCATGCTGTTTCATCTCCGAGGTGAAGAGAGTATTTTCTCTTCACGCATCTGCGTTGTTAATTATCTCTTTGATTCTGCTAAAGTCTTTCTGATGAGACATCAGCAGTTCATCAAGCTCACGGAGTTTTTCGGTGAGCCCGTCGTTTTTGTATTCTGCTGTTTCCAGAAGAGAAATACCCTTTTCGAGGGTTTTTCTCTCCTCTTCATTGAATCTGTACTGCCAGGAGCCTCTTTCGGCGCTGCGTCTTCCGGTCTTGTCGAGGGAGGGTCTGACCCGCTTCAACGCGGCATCGAAGTGTTTGGCGAAGATCTTCACGCTGGATACGGCAAGCGTGATCTCGGCTGCGTCGTGGCCGGCCATGGCTTTCACGAACTCGCGGATCGCGACCATTTTTGCTTCGCGGACAAGTGCCTCGATGTCGGCTCCGACGAACCCTTCGGTTTTGTCGACGAGTTCATCCAGATTCACATCTTCGGCCAGCATCGAGCTGATGTCTCTGATGTAGACATCGAGGATCTGTTTTCTTCCCTCACGGTCCGGTGGGGGAACGAAGATGTGCTGCTCGAGACGTCCGGGTCTCAGAAGTGCCGGGTCGATCATGTCAGGGCGGTTTGTGGCGCCGATCACGACGACGTTTTTCAGCTCCTCGAGTCCGTCGAGTTCGGTCAGGAACTGACTGACGACGCTTTCGGTCACGTGGGAGGAGCCTTCGTAGCTTCCTCTGCGGGGAACGATCGAGTCGATCTCATCGAAGAAGATGATCGAAGGCGAGGCAAGCCGGGCTTTTCTGAAGATCTCACGGATGCCCTTTTCGGACTCGCCGACCCATTTCGACATGAGTTCAGGCCCTTTTACGGAGATGAAGTTACACTCCGACTCGTTTGCGACCGCTTTGGCGAGCAGGGTCTTTCCTGTCCCGGGCGGCCCGAACATCAGGAAACCCTTGGGGGATTTGGTGGCGAACTGTTTGTAGACCTCTCTGTATTTGAGCGGCCACTCGACCGCCTGCTGAAGTTCTTCTTTGACGGAGTCAAGACCGCCGACATCGGACCAGTGGATATCGGGCACTTCGACGAGGACCTCACGCATGGCGCTCGGCTGCACCATCTTCATGGCCGATTCAAAGTCCTCGGCGGTGACTTTCAGGTTTTCAAGTTTTTCTGCGCTGATCTCCTCATCGGGGTTCATGCCCGGGAATGCCCGGCGAAGAGCATGCATCGCCGCCTCTTTTACCATCAAAGCAAGGTCTGCTCCGACAAATCCGTGGGTGGTGTTTGCATACTTTTCCAGCTTGACGTTCTCGGACAGCGGGACGTTTCGTGCATGGATCTGCAGGATCTCGCGGCGTCCGTCTTTGTCCGGGACACCGATCTCGATCTCACGGTCGAACCGTCCGCCGCGGCGAAGGGCCGGGTCGATGGAGTCGGGGAGGTTGGTTGCGGCGATCACGATGACTTTCCCGCGGCTCTTTAACCCGTCCATTAAGGAAAGCAGCTGGGCAACGACACGGCGTTCCACCTCGCCTTTCGACTCTTCACGCTTCGGGGCGATCGAATCGATCTCGTCGATGAAGATGATCGAAGGTGCGTTCTCTTCGGCTTTCTCAAAGATCTCACGGAGCTTCTCTTCGGAGTCTCCATAGTATTTGGAGATGATCTCGGGCCCCGAGATCGTGTCGAAGTAGGCTCCCGCTTCATTTGCGACCGCACGGGCAATCAGGGTTTTTCCTGTTCCGGGAGGACCATAGAGAAGAACTCCCTTGGGCGGTTCGATACCGAGTTTTTCAAAGACTTCGGGATGCCTGAGCGGGTACTCGATCATTTCGCGAACGAGCGAGAGTTCGCGGCCGAGACCGCCGATATCCTCGTAATGGATGTTTCCTGCGGATTTTCCTTTGGGAGCGTCCTCGCCTTTATAGACACTGTCTTTGTAGTTGACGGTCGTCTCCGAGCCGATGATCGCGACATCTCCCGGCGAGACGTCCGAAACGGCGAAGTCGATGTACTCGGTGTTGTAGTTCGAGAACCCGCCCCAGCCGGAGAAGAACGGATCCTCCGACTTGGTCTGGAACCCGAAGGTCATGATCTGGCCTTTTGTGATCGGCCGGCCGGCGAATTTACTCTGGATCGTCTGCTCGAGTACCCGGCTGTCGAGACGGATACTCTGCGAGATCGGCTGAAGAGTGATCTTTGCTGCGGTCTTTGGAACGACCTTCTCGACGGTTACGGTGTCCCCGATTCCGGCACCTGCCGATCTGCGAATGTCTCCGTCGATTGCAATCCCGCCTGATCCGGAAACGGAGGAACGCATGACTTTGGCAGCACCCATGCGTTTTCCGGTGATCTTGATGAAATCACCGGACTCGACGCCGAGTTTTGCCATGACGTCATTATTTATTTTCGCGTATCCGCGTCCGACGTCATTGTAGTCTGCCTCCTGTACAATTAATGAAATTTTTGTATTCTCTGTCATTTTTTATCACTTCCACGGTGGTATAACTATAGGTAACATCCATCGAATATTTAAAGTATGTATGGGGGCAAACAAAATCCGGAAAACAGAAGATTATTTATAGACTCACAATACAGAAAAACTCTGGGCGCGCAGATGAGCGCATAATAATTACCATAATTTTCGTAGTTTTGGATAGGTATATGTCAGAATAACGAGCATTACTGTAGTGATACATATGAAAAAGAATGTACTTGCAATCCTGCTTCTCTTTGCGGTGTTTGCGATCTTTGCTATCCCAGCGGCAGCAGAAGATTCCCAGACCGACAAAGTCATTCTGGTTTCCGGATACGGCGTTTCAACAACCACCCCTGACAAAGTAACGATCAGCTTCGGCGTCGAGACCGAAAACCCGGATGCAAAAATCGCCCAGAGCGAAAATGCGGCACTGATGGAAAAAGTAGTTGCCGCACTCAAGAATGCCGGCATCAAAGACGCGAACATCCAGACGACCGGTTACAACATCTACTCCTACGTCATCGGAGAGTATAATCCCGGCAAATGGGAAAATGGAACCACTGTCTATAAAGTAACGAACACCGTTCAGGTCATCTCCTACGATGTCGATCAGGCAGGTTCATACATTGATGCCGCCGTCTCCGCCGGAGCAAACACTGTAAACAGTCTTCAGTTCGGTCTTTCCGACGAAAAACTGATCATTGAAAGAAACGCTGCGATCATCTCTGCTGTCAAATCGGCACGCGCCGATGCGGATTCTGTCTCTTCAGCACTCGGTCTGAAGATCTCCGGCACAGGCACCATCAATGTGGGTCAGAACTACACCCCGGTCTCCTACACGAATATGGATGTTATCAGCTACGTAAAGGCCGAAGCAAGCGGAGCCCGCACCACCATCGAATCAGGCGAGATCAAAACAACGGCCACGGTTTCGATCGTCTACACCTACTAATCTCCCCTTCTCTTTTTTTAGTAAATTCCCTGACACAGCCAAACGATCTTCAGTTTTCTATAATGGTGCAGTTCATTACACAAACAATACTGCCATAACAAGAATCAGGGATGTTGCCCCGATCAGATCAATCGAACTTGTCATGACTGGAACTCCGAAGTTATCAGGATCATACCCAAGGCGATAGGTAACGGCGGCCGTGTAATAGCCAAGAAGATTCATGACCGTCACCACGATTAGGCCTGCAATGAGAGAAAGAAGAACCATCGGGATAAGGCCGGGTGTCGTGATCCCGCAGACAACCGCGGCTGCATGTGAAAGCAGACCCATAAGCGGAAGAATAAGCAGGGCATACACATAGTTCGCGATAAAGTGCTTCCATATGAGACTCTGCGGAACAAATCGTGCGTCCACCAGACCCATATGCATCTCGGTCCCGATCTGGGAGGTCAGTATGCCGCCGATCGATCCGCACCCATTCATGAATGGAGAGATAAGAATCAAAACGGCTGCCGCCGCGATCAGACCCTCCAGCTGATTCGTATACAGAACCCCGGCCACGATTCCCAAAAGACACAGAGGGGTAAGCAAAGGGAGACCTTCACGAAGAACATCCTTCATGGTTTTGGTTGCCCAGTGCATAGAGATCAGCGCCCAGATGATCAGTGCAAGTACCAGAATCCCGAGAACAGCCTTTCCAATAAACGGAAGCTGCATCACCACAATCGCAGTCCCAACCAGAAACGGCAGCGTCATTATATCACCAAACGTAGTGACCACCGGAGCGCCGACCATGTCGAGATTCCAGCTTTTCCGGTAACAGATCACCGAGATGAGGATGCCTACAGCTGTAACGATGACCCCGGCCAGGACCCCTGAAACGACGGATATTATGATCATCTCGGCAATGCCGATCACCTCGGTTCCGGTCAGCAAGCAGATGATCTTCCCAAAAACCGCCAGAACGACCGAGATGATCACTGTGAGAATTATCGAGGCACGCAGATTGTCACCAAGCTCAGTATCCCTTCCGAACTTTGTCTCGAACGCTCCAAGGTGCATTGAAGAAGATAATCGTGAAGTAAGAATTCCGGCGATTGCCCCCCGCATATTTATTGAAGGGGTGACAAGCACCAGCAGTCCCGGGATCAGAAGCAAAACTGCACTTACAAAACCAAGATAAATACCCGCAATGAAGGAAAGACTGACACTAATTATCAGTGTCCAAAGCCCGGTAAAAAACTCTCGATGACCGCGAAGGAGGTAACCCCTCAGCATGTCCGCTATCACCATCTCCATCCGGGTTCACCTCTTCTAAGCACATAATACTATACAAGTTAGTTCTGAATACGTATGAAGGCTTTGAACGGAACCAGCCCCAACGGATGCTGAAAAATCCTGTATATGGTATAGACAACATCCGTCGATTATGGAAAATAAAAGGAAAGCACATCGATTCCAAAGTCACTCGTCTGGATCCTTTTCCATAAGGGTGATAGTGATATTCTCTTTTCAAAAAGGACGAAGGGTTTGGCATGAAGCCAAAAAATCAGTTTTTGAAACTGTGGATCGGTGCCGGGATCCGACCGCCGCGGTTGATGAAATCCGCACAGGAGAATGTGTTTACAGGCTGAACCGGGGCATAGCCGAGAAGGCCGCCGAACTCGACGGTGTCGCCGATATCCTTGCCGATCACGGGGATGAGCCGGACAGCGGTCGTTTTCTGATTGATCATACCGATCGCCGCCTCGTCTGCGATGATTCCGGCGATCGTCGTTGCCGGCGTGCTGCCGGGGATCGCGATCATGTCAAGGCCTACAGAGCAGACCGAGGTCATCGCTTCAAGCTTTTCGATCGTGAGGGCTCCGCGGTTCACCGCATCGATCATACCCTGATCCTCGCTTACCGGGATGAAAGCTCCGGAAAGTCCGCCGACAAAGGAACTGGCCATCACACCGCCTTTTTTGACCTGATCATTCAAAAGAGCGAGAGCAGCGGTCGTACCCGGAGCACCGACGGACTCAAGACCCATCTCCTCCAGGATCTCGGCCACACTGTCGCCGACCGACGGAGTCGGTGCAAGGGAAAGATCGACGATACCAAATGGGATACCCAGTCTCTCCGAAGCCTCGAGCGCCACCAGCTGACCCATACGAGTAACCTTGAACGCGGTTTTCTTAACGGTCTCGCAGAGTACCTCGAAGTTTTTGCCGCGAACCGCTTCGAGAGCGTGCTTCACGACACCGGGGCCGCTGACGCCGACATTGATGACGGCGTCTCCTTCGGTCACGCCGTGGAAAGCACCGGCCATGAACGGATTGTCGTCAGGAGCATTACAGAAGACGACCAGTTTCGCACAGCCGAGAGAGTTCTGATCCTTCGTAGCCTCTGCGGTCGAGAGAACGATCTCGCCCATCAGTTTGACCGCGTCCATATTGATTCCCGTCTTCGTAGAGCCGATGTTGACTGAACTGCATATCCTTTCGGTACAGGCGAGCGCTTGAGGGATGGAAAGAATAAGATCGCGCTCGGCTTTGGTCATTCCTTTGGACACCAGTGCCGAGTAGCCGCCGAGGAAGTTGACACCAACCTCTTTTGCGGCCCGGTCAAGTGTCTGAGCAATAGTGACGAAGTCCTCCGGCGAACTGCAGGCCTGGCCCCCGACAAGGGCGATCGGCGTTACGGAGATACGTTTATTAACGATCGGAATACCGTATTCCCGTTCGATTTCTTTCCCGACAGCGACGAGATTCTTCGCCACGCGGGTGATTTTCTCATAGATCCGTGTGTTGAGCCGGTCAAGATCTGTGTCGCAGCAGTCGAGAAGGCTGATACCGAGCGTGATCGTTCTGACATCGAGCATCTCCTGCTCGATCATTTTATTGGTCTCGTTTACCTCGAAGATGTTTATCATGAACGCCCCTTAGATGCGGTGCATCTTCTCGAATATCTCTTCACGCTGACATCTGATGTGGACCCCGATATCCTGACCGATCTGTTCAAGATCGCGGGCCATATCGCCGAACGGCACCGCAGCATTGCTGGTGTCGACGATCATCATCATATTGAAGTATCCCTGAACGATTGTCTGCGATATATCTTCGACATTGATATGATTATTCGATAAATAGGTACATACTTTTGCAATGATGCCGACCGCATCCTTTCCAACGACGGTGATGATGGTTTTGTTCATACTTTTCTCCTTATGAGTTATTCAAAAAGTTACTAAGTTGTTAGCCATGTATTCACAAATAGCTTTGTTTATTGCGGTGGCTTGGATCAGCACCAGGAGGCAAACGTGGTCTGTTTAGTGCGGCCAAGCGAGAGATACGGCATCGCCCGTTTCATTATGACGCCGCATGCGCGAAGGATGTCCGGATGTTTGACATTTTGAAAATCTCTGGTTTTGAGAATGGATGAGGCAGACACCGGGCCGATTCCGGGCACACGGAGAAGTTCTGCATATTCTGCGGTTGCCGGATCAACTTCGGGAAGATTTTGCGCGAGAAGTATTTTCGGATCGGTGTTCATGAGCATCCCGTGTTCGTCGAAGACGGGAGACGTTTCGGCTCTGTCATATCCATAGAGTCGGAGAAGAGCATCGACCTGATACCATCTGTTTGCCCGCCAAAGAGCGGTATTTTCATGATTTTCCAGAGACGTCCCGTTTACTGCGTAAAATGCAGAGTAGTAGACCCTTGCAGGGTTGTACTTTTCATAACTGGTCATGACCGTCTGGAAAAGATCGGCATCGGTTTCCCCGGCGGCCCCGAGAACGAACTGGGTGGAGTGTTTGCCGGGCATGATCTCGGCAAGCCATTTGTGCCGCGTCAGGAGATCGGAGGCATAATCTTTGACGGTGGCAAGTTCTGAAAGATAGGATGAGCCGGGAGCTTCAAGATTGATGCTGAGTCGGGTGGCATACTTTGCCATTTCAACGATGTCGGTGCGATTTGCACCTGGAAGGACTTTGAGATGCAGGTATCCATTATATCCTGAACTCCGGAGAATTTTTGCGGTCTCGGTAAGTTTTTCCATTCCTAGGTCGACATCGCCGCGGGGGATCCCCGTACTTAATAATAGACCGCCTACCTTTCCCTGACGGTGGAGTTCGAGAAATCCGTGGGCGAGTTCTTTTGGGGTGAAGTGGATGCCGGTCTTTTTGGTGCAGACCTGACAGTAGGCACAGTCAAAAGAGCAGGTACCTTCGAGAAGGATACGCATCGGGGTGCATTGATGCATTTTTCCTTCGTTTCGTCCCGTCTGATCAAAAAATTGCGAGCTGGTTGCCAGCTCGATCTTTCGCATGAGTTCCGACATTCCATGTAAGTATCGGCATAGGGGAATATAAACCCCAAACCGCGCGGTGCGATAATGCCCCTAAAGATGCGAAAAATGGGGTTCTCACTCAGAGAGATAGGTTACAAAAATCATAAATGAGGGGGGTGTACATTCAAGACAGCAGACCGCAGTTTTCAAAGACCTGTCTTCACCTCATACGAAAGACGTATGCCGAGAATACCCAAAACGATCACAAGCAGATCATACAGGATAAGCATGCCGAGCACAAGATACCAGATAGGTCCTTCGGCCGGGACTACACCAGAGGCAAACCCGCTCACGACAGCAAGTATCAGAGACCCGATCAGCACCACTACTGACGCCGCTCCAATAATAACCACCGGGCCCCTCATTGTCTGCGAAAGCGCAGAACCAATGATCAGCAGGACCCATCCTGCCAAAACAAGGAAAAACAACTCGGCCGGCATAAAATAATCCATCAGCAGTTTTCCGGCGGAAAGCGACCCGATAATAGCGGTCACGATCATCAAACCGATCGGAATCCACAGCAAAACGCTCCCCGTAACCGCACATACAAACGCTGCTCTTTGACGATCTGCCATTCGAAACCTCCTCTTAATGATTCAGCATAGAGCGATTGATATATTAATAGTATTGATAGGGTACTTTTTTGGAAAACGCTCAGGCAATATGCAGAAGAACAAGCTCCCAGGCATGCCCCGTTCCTCTAAGTACCGCAGTGAAACGGGCTGCAATCCCGCCGTACGTACACTCGCCCGACACCCAGGCGATAACTCCTTCACCCTTCACTTCCATCCCGGCAAATTTCAGCGGCTCGAAGGACAACCCTTCGCGTCCGTGATGATCCAGACCCGGCGCAAACGTAACCACGTCGGGTGCGAAGATCTTCTCGTGCCCGGTGATATTTTCCTCGCGGGAACATACCTCCACCTTTGCGAGAAGGGCGAGTATCTGATCTTTGGTCTGGGTCGAAAGAGGCATGCTTAATAGATTTGGGTCCAGACAAATAATACATTACGAATGGCAGACACAGCTGATTTTTTTCCCTACCAGACCTACCGGAAAAACCAAAAGGAAATGCTCGAAGAGGTAGAGAAAACCGCCGAAAAAAACGGTATCCTCTTGATCGACGCACCGACCGGCAGCGGAAAATCCAGCGTGATCGCAAGCCTCCTTGCAAAAGCCAACGGACGAAAGATCCTCGTCGCCGTTCGAACCATCTCCCAGCTCCAGATTTTTATTCGGGAACTCGACCTCATCAGACAAAAAAAACAGCCGACCCTTAAGTTCGTTTACCTTATTGGAAAGGGAAACATGTGTCCGCTGGGAGGATACGGGGATGTCTACCGAAGATGCGAAGGCGTCAAAGCCTTCACCTCGGCACTTATGCAGCAGAGGGCCGACCGCGGCTCCTTCGACCCCGCGACCGACAAACAGATACTCGAGCAGATCAGAAAACAGGACCGGGAACACCCCCTTATCTGCCCCTACTTCGTCAACAGCAGAGTTTTTGTTCAGAGCGAAGAGGGCGGGCGGCGCATGATCCCCTCGCCTGAACTCCGGCGCAAGTCCGATATTGCCCAGAAACAGATCGTCCGGCCAAGTGAACTCCTGAATTTCGCGGGTAAGGTCTGTCCTTACGACCTCATGCTTTCGGCGGCCAAAGGTGCCGATGTGATCATCTGTAACTACTATCACCTCTTCAACGACGACATCAGAGAACAGCTCTACGTCAATCTCCAGTGCGAGGAGCAGAACGTCATGCTCCTCTTGGACGAAGCCCACAACTTAGGCGACGTCATTCAGACGATCCAGAGCATTCGGATACGGGACACCGACATCGAAGCCGCGGCAAATGAGATCGCCTCGCTTCGGGACAAAGTCCGCGGCTCAGAGGCGATCCGCCATATCCTCCCCAGAATCGCGGAGTTCATCGACGGACTCCAGCGTTCGAACGAGGCCGAGGACTGGTTCGATCCGCAGATCTTCAACCGGTTCATCATCAAAGGTTCGCTGTATGAAAAACCCGAGGCGATGCTCGAAGATATCATTTCCATCAAAGAGGCCATGCGCGAACGCGGCATCGAACGGGGAGACTACCGCGAATCGGCGATCGAAAAACTCTGCGAGTTTCTGATCCGGCTCTACCGCTCCTCGACCGACCCGGCATTTCTGACCGTTTACACCAAAGACGCCGAGACCATTACGCTCGAGGTCCGAAACATCGACCCCGCGGACAGACTTCAGGAACTCGTCTCCAAACATGCGGCGACCATTCTGATCAGCGGGACGCTGTCGCCGGTCGATTCCTACAGGAAATACTACTTCGGCAGCATGCCGGTCAAAACCCTCTCGCTTTCCAACTCGTTTCCAAAAGAGAACCGGATGGTTCTTGGGACACGTGACATCACGACTGCATTTTCCAAACGCCAGAACGCTGAAAACACGCAGGCAATTGTAGCGTATATTCTTGCCTTTGCAAAACTTCCCGGAAACATCGCGGTCTATTTCCCATCCTACCAGCTGCAGAGCCGATTTGCCGAAGCATGCGTAAGCAGGATCCGTAACAAACAGGTATTCATCGAGCCGCGTGAGTCGGATGAGGCGAACGAAGCGCTGAAAGAGTTCATCTCGCTCCCCGGGAAACATAAATCCGGCATCCTTTTCGCTGTCTGCGGCGGGAAATGGAGCGAAGGACTGGATTACCGGGGGGATCAGCTGACCGCGGCCCTCGTGATCGGCCTACCGCTCGCTCCGTTCACCCCGGTCAGACGGATGGTCAACAGTTATTACCGGCGCAAGTTTGGGGCTGAAGGAGAGTTCATTGCCTACACACTGCCTGCGATCAACAAATCTATGCAGGCCCTCGGCCGTGTTCTTCGGACCGAAAACGACCGGGGTGTTTTGATCCTCGGCGACCAGAGATTCCTTGAAGGCGAGATCTTCGGCGGTTTATCTCCCTGGATGCAGGATGAACTTATGGAATGCGATGTGGACACGATAAAAAGTAAGCTTGAAAAGTGGGGACGTGATGCGTCAGGGCGCCTGTAGTTTCGGACTCTGGAAGGTCGCTGTCGATTATGACGACACGGTGATCCACAGGGTCAGATTCATGCGGACGGCACCGGAGGGGCCGGTCCCGATACAATTCACTCGGTTCCTTGCGGGGAAAAGGACGACGTTTGCTCCGCTGACCTCTGCGGCAGTATCGGGCGACGGGAAATATGCACAAATATATCGGGAGGTTTCACGTATCCCATACGGCGAGACGCGAAGTTACGGTGAAATTGCCGCGGCAGCAGAAACACACCCGCGGGTAGTTGGAAACGCTATGGCGCGAAACCCTACGCCTTTAATCGTTCCGTGTCACCGGGTCGTCGCCTCCGATGGAAGTCCAGGCGGTTTCTCGCCGGACCCGGATATCAAGAAAAACCTGTTACAGCTGGAAAAAACCACCTCAAGACGACTTTTTTCGTGACATTTTTCGATCACCTGATTGCTTAATGCGTGTGAACAGCATATAGTAATGGACAGAAATGGACCTGCGTCTGCTGATATTTCCCCTCCTTGTCTTCCTCGGCGGCTGTTGCTACGGCCCCTCATCCCCTACGATAAAACTCGGATATGCTGCAGGATTTTCCTGGCAGGATCTGGTTATGAGCCAGTATTTTTACGGATGGCTGATCCTTTCCATCATTATAGCCGGTTTTTATCTGTTCCGTTGCATGACTAAGAAGCCGGCTCCCGATACGGGTGACCCCAGACCGCTCATTCGCCGCATTCCCGGCGTGTTCCTTGCCGGAGCCTGTATCGGGCTTGTTTCGACGTGCAACTGTCTTTCTCTCCAGACCGTGCCGGCGTACATCTCCGTTATCCTTCTCTTTCAGTTCACGTGGATGGGGGTCCTGATCCAGATGATCACCGAAAGGAAACTCCCTCAGCAAAAGATGGTCATATCAGTCATCATTCTTGTCATCGGAACGTTCTTGGCCGCAGGTTTTGCCGGACTGGAGGGGGCGCTCGATCCGGCAGGTGTGGTATTCGGGCTTCTCTCCGCTCTCTTCTTCGCATTATATATGTTCCTGCTTGGGCGGGTCGAAATCGGCATGCATCCGCTGAACAGAAGTTATCTTATCATCAGCTCATCGCTGGTCGTGTTGATTTTTCTGCTTACCCCGCGGTATTTCACGGAGGGCATATTCGCTACCGGGATCTGGCAGTACGGCATCATTCTGGGATCCATAGGGTGTGTCGTGCCGATGTTTTTATTTGCGATTGCAACACCGAGGATCTCAACCGGGATGGCCACGATCCTCAGCTCATCGGAGCTTCCTGCTACCATCATCTGTGCGGTTATTATTCTTGGCGAATCGGTCTCATGGATCCAGTATGCAGGAATAGCCCTGTTGTTTTTCGGTATCGCCTATCCGCAGTATCTCCCGCAAAAAAAGATCAGGTAAGTTTTGCACCGCAGGAACTGCAGAACTTGGTTCCTGCTGTGTACTTCGTACCGCAGTTTTTGCAAAAACCATCCCCGCCTTCTGCTGATCCTTCTGTTGGAGGTTTCAGCTCGTTCAGTTCGGCTCTCTTTGCTGCCGTCTCCTCCTGCAGTCCGAGAAGTTCGGTCCCAACATCACCAAACTTATCTATACCGTCTGCCTCGACTGCCATTCTGCCGATATTGGCATAGATTTCATTCTGCTTCTTCTCCAGCTGGCTGATTTCCGACTGAAGCTGGTTGATTCTCATTGACTTCTTTACTTCATCAGCGCCGACTTTGGCACTGGTTTTCAGGCTATCGATAAATGCACCCATAATTCTCTCCTATTGCGTATGATGAGATATATTCATTTCTACCGTAGGATCGTCTCTGCAAGTATCTCGTCCTCGATGAAACGTTCATCCCCGGTTCGTTCAGCTTCGACCATCGCTTCCAGCGATTCACCTGCTTCCCAGTCTTCATCCTGCTCCCAGCATAACCAGCCTGCTGCTTCACGGCTTGGCCCATTCTCGGTTGGATGCGCTAACATCATCCGCTGGATCATATCCATAACGTCAGAAAAATTCTCCGGAGAACAGAAGAGTGTGATCTCTGTTTGTCGGTTTCCCCGAACGATTATCTGTTGGTCTCCAGGAATCACTTCAGTAATCTTTTGCCAGAGAAGAGCCTGCCGGCTTTGTATCTGTGCCAGATAATCGGTTCCTTTCACTTTGTTTTTTCCAACCCTGAATCCCCACAACTGATCGAGAGCCCCGCTTTTCTTAGATCTTTTCTCGATTTTCGTGAAGATGCCGAGATCATTAATGACATAATCAACTGCTGTATACCACGATCCTTTCTCAGGAGGGAGTTCAACACTCCAGATGCATGTATCCATGTGAATACGTCACCCTAAGACAATATATAATACTTAGATATCTGGTTGGTTTTCAGACGGGTATCTTCGTGCGATATGAACGACTCATCAGTTCTCTTCACATCTATCGTCTTTAGTCTACTTCCGATACTGCAGCCAATAATGCTTCGCGGACGATAAAAATGCAAATTCAAGTTAACTTAACATATTCGCGCGCAGGAATTCTACATTATTTATCATTATAAAAATGTAAAGATTAACTGATTGATTGACCGCCAACTAATTATTTATTCCAGGATTATCTGGTATCAATTACCTATATATACGGGAAATTGTCAAACTGCGGTATTTAATATCTCGTATATGAGACTTTTAATTGTCCCCCCCAAACTTGGAGAGATTTGCATGTATGGCAGATCTATAAGATGGTGTGAAATTGGGGTACAAAAAAAGGTTTTATCTATGGAAATTAAGTATGTAACAAC
>DAHC01000013.1:30954-44278 GCA_002498375.1 Methanocorpusculum sp. UBA424 | reverse complement strand
AAGTTGTCAACGCTGCACCCCCCTTACTATCTTGTTATGTGTGTTTTTTTGTGATTTTCTTTGTTATAGAGCGCGAGCTTTGTTTTGTGGGTTGTGTTTTTTTCTTTTCCGTCATGTTTTATCCGGATATGGTAGAGTATCCCGCATACATCGGGACGGAAAGGGAAAAGAGAAAAGACGTTTTGCAGAAATGCTGCATTGGATTCATTAAAATAAGAAAAATGGTGGGGGATGATAATTACTTCTTGTAATACGTTATGTCGTAGTCATCGTATAACGTTGAGCCGCTCAGATAGAATGGTTCGTCATAATAACTGCTGTACTCATCATAACTAATCAGATATTCGCCGTTTCCCTCATTTTTCCACGTAAAGTCATATGCATCGTCAAGTTTTCCAGAGTCGGAAATATACCAGTATTCAGTACCTGTACCGTCTGAATCAAAAGTGTACTTTACATCATAGTACACGCCGGAATCATAGTATGAGTTTTCCGAATACCAGGTTCCAACGATGGAATCAGATCCCATGCTAATACATCCTGCTGTGCAAACCACCAACAGTAAAGCCATGCAGGCCATGGCTGCGAGAATCATTTTCTTCATACAAGTTAGTCTAATGATTCAAGCAATATATTAATATATGGATGTTTGTGGTTTTATCTCATGAAATATTCTATTTCTGCGAATATATACTTGATATAATTCTGAGATATTGCTCTTATCTCTCGTCTTATATCTGTAGGTTTATCTATTTGGAAATATCATATCATCATATGCCAGATTTTGGAAATCCCTTTGCCGGTTTAAAAGAAGACCGGAAACTTACGCATGAAGAACTTGTACGTGCCATTCGCTTCATGATCGCAGCTGAATACGAAGCGATCCAGCTTTATCAGCAGCTAGCCGAATCAATAGACAACAAACTTGCGATCGAAGTCCTCGAAGACATCGCTGACGAAGAAAAAGTTCACGCCGGTGAGTTCCTCAGACTCCTCTATGAACTCGATCCAAAAGAATCTGACTTCTATCAGGAAGGCGCTGACGAAGTCGAAGAAGAGATTGAAAAACTCCGGGGCTGAACATATCCCCCATCTCTTTTCGTAAACTATTATAACTCCCGTCGCCAATAAGTAAAAGCACTTTTCGTGCCTCAGTGGCCTAGCCCGGCATAGCGGCTGATTTGTAATCAGCAGGTCGCGAGTTCAAATCTCGCCTGAGGCTTCATTTTCATCATTTTACTGACCCGCTCATCCATCACTGCCGATCATCTCTCTTTTTTAACCGGCCGAATTATTCATCATATCCTCCTCATCTCCGTCTTTACGTGAAATCGGCCGCACCGTCAAGGATTTGTTCCATCTCTTCTGCGCGCAAAAAATAAACCTGTTTCTGCATTACTGCTTAGATGCCTTTATAAGAAATAAGTTTAAGAGTAGTTATCAACATTGGGTGACAATGCTTATGCAATCACCTATGACTCCCCGGGGTGAACTATACTTGCTATCTGACATAGAAATTGCACAGCAGTGCAAAATGAAAAAAATCACTGAGATTGCCGCATCTCTTGACATTACACCGGATGAACTCGAGTTCTACGGCTCGTACAAAGCCAAACTTGCCGATTCGCTGGAAAAACGTCTGGCTGATAAACCAAACGGCAAACTGATCCTGGTCACGGCCATCAATCCGACGCCTGCCGGCGAGGGTAAGACCACGACAACAGTCGGTCTTGGTCAGGCGATGCCCAAGATCGGGAAAAAGGCAGTCATTGCACTTCGCGAACCATCTCTCGGTCCCGTATTCGGCGTCAAAGGCGGAGCTGCCGGCGGAGGATACTCGCAGGTCGTCCCGATGGAAGACATCAATCTCCACTTTACCGGAGACTTCCACGCGATCACCAGTGCAAACAATCTTCTGTGCGCTATGATCGACAACCATATTCAGCAGGGCAATGCTCTCGACATTGATACCCGGCGCATCATCTTCAAGCGCTGTCTGGATATGAACGACCGTGCTCTTCGAAACATCATCATCGGACTCGGCGGTCAGACCAACGGCGTTGTGCGTGAGGATCACTTTATGATCACGGTCGCAAGTGAAGTGATGGCTATCCTCTGTCTTGCAAACGATATTGACGATCTGAAAGTTCGTCTGGGAAATGTCATTTTCGGTTACAGCAGGAAAGGAACTCCGCTGTATGCACGGGATCTGAAAGCCGTCGGGGCGATGGCCGCCCTTCTCAAGGATGCCATCAAACCAAACCTTGTCCAGACGCTTGAAAACACTCCCTGTTTTATTCACGGCGGACCGTTTGCAAACATTGCTCACGGCTGTAACTCGGTTCGTGCGACCAAACTCTCGCTTAAAATGGCAGACTATGTCATCACGGAAGCGGGTTTCGGCTCCGATCTTGGTGCTGAAAAGTTCTTCGACATAAAATGCCGATACGCCGGCCTGACGCCGAACACCGTAGTGCTTGTGGCCACCGTTCGTGCCCTCAAATACAACGGCGGCGTAAAGAAAGAAGATACCACGATCCCGAACATCGCCGCACTCAAGGCCGGGATGGTCAATCTCGAGGCGCACATCCAGAACCTCCAGAAGTTCGGTGTCCCGGTCGTTGTAGCGATCAACCGGTTTGCAACCGACACGGATGAAGAACTTGCCGTTCTTAAAGAATTCTGCACGGCACTAGGAGCCGAGTTTGCGATCTCGGAAGTTTTTGCACACGGCGGGGACGGCGGAATCGAACTGGCGAAAAAAGTCGTTGCCTCCTGCGAGAAGCCGCAGAAGTTCCAGTATCTCTATGATCTGGATATGCCGATTAAAGAAAAGATCAATGCTCTTGCGACACGGATCTACGGAGCAGACGGTGTTGTCTATTCTCCGGCTGCCGATGCCGCAATAAAAGATATCGATGCTCTCGGCAGAAGCAATCTGCCGATCTGCATGGCAAAGACCCAGTACTCGCTCTCCGACGATCCAAACAAACTTGGCCGGCCGAAAAACTTTGTTATTAATGCAGCAACGGTCCGGCTCTGTAACGGCGCAGGATTTATTGTCGTTGAGACCGGCGATATCATGACGCTTCCGGGACTGCCGGCTGTACCCGCTGCCTGCTCGATCGACGTGACCAATGACGGATATATTTCCGGTCTCTTCTAATTTTTTTTAATTATAGTATTTTCCCGTGCAGATTTCAGGCGTGATCTCGATCACTGCAGTCTGCTTCACGGCATTTTCCGGCATCGGAAGGCAGGACAGCTCCGGGGTGTATTTTTTCACGACCGCATCAAGGATGTCCCGTTTCGCCTGCGGATCGTCTACGAGAATGGCTGAACCTTTCACTACCACACTCTGATACGCTGTGTTCACGCTGCAGGGCGATTTAGCTTCGGCGCTGTAGAGAAGTTCTCCCATTCTGTACACGGTAAAACAGACCCGGGGATCCCGCCGGATATTTTCGATCTTCTCACCCGCAGTCAGGCCGTGGATGTAGATCTTCCTGCCGACATACACAAAATGTACGGGTACACAGTAAGGACTTCCGTCCGCATCCAGAGTTCCAAGAACGCCGCTTGCCGCATTTTCCAGAAGATACGTTACCTCTTCATCGGGTAACTGATGATCCTTCATTCTTTTCTGCATGATTCGGCTCCTGAGAACAACTCTTCTGAGATTGGTTCACCGTATCTGTTGATCTCTCCCCGATAGATTCTCGTGGAAGAGACCACTTTTCCGTCCTTTGCCATAACACACTGGATCTGATACAGGTCAACCATATTCTTCCCCATCTCCTTTCGCTTCGCATTGATGAGATTTCCTACCGGGAACGTCTCGTGACTTACGACCAGTGCATCGAAGTCCTGGGTCAGGGCACTGCCGAACTGATCGAAGAGCTCCTCGATCTCATAGGTCGCTTCAAATTTTTTCGAGGCGATCCAGTTGGTAAGCTCTGCGAACCGAACCTTGTAGCTCCTGACAGGATGCTGTTTTCTGGAAGCAAACGAATCCGAAGATAATCCGATCACTACATGACCTCCCGGCCCTGCGGTCATAAATGCCCTTGTCAGGAGATGCTGATGACCGATGTGAAGGGGGTCGAATGTTCCCCCGACCATCACCTTCATACGTCTGCCTCCGCCGGAGCGTTCCCGCGGAACCATGAGAAGATGATCCCGATCACGGCAAGTCCGGAACAGGCGATCATCGAGATCTGCAGAGCCTGGACGAACTGCGGATACATGTCAGGTCCAAGCATATCCAGACCGCCGACAAAGACGGAGATCGCTGCCATGCAGACGGCCATCGAAAGGATCATCCCAAGCTGCCTCATCACCGCGACGATGCTCGATGCCGAGCTGTATTCTTTTTGCGGGACCGCGCTCATGATCGCATTGGTGTTCGGCGCCGAGAACAGAGCCGAACCAAGTCCGATGAATACCTGCGTGACCGCGATGTAGGAAACGGCCGAAGTGAGACCGAGTCCGGCAAGAAGGATGACCCCTATCGCCGATAGAACCATACCGAAGGTAACGAGGTATCTCGGGTCGAACCGGTCGGAAAGTTTTCCTGCGATCGGCGTCATCACTGCCTGGATGAGGGGCTGGAAAAAGATGATAAAACCTGCTTCGACTGCACTCAGCGCACCGACCGACTGAAGATACAGACTCACCATATAGACCGAACCGTACGTGCAGCCGTAGTTCAGGAGCGCTGTATAGGAAGAGCGTGCGAACCGTTTGTTTTTGAAGAACAGATCCACATGAAGGACCGGTTCTGCAACTTTGCGTTCGTACCACATGAAGATGACAATGAGGAATACTCCCGCTAGCGCGAGGAGCAGGGATCCGTTGTCGGTGATGGTGGAAAGCCCGTACATCGTGCAGAATATCGCAGCTGCGTAGAGGATCGTTCCTTTGATATCAAAGGATTTCCAGGGATTTTTGAACTCCTGTTTAAGGAATATGATCATGAGGCCTGCAGATATCAGCAGAAGCGGGATCATCAGCAGGAAAAGACTGCGCCATCCTGCATACTCGGTCAAAAATCCGCCGATGATAGGGCCGAGGGATGCGCCGACATAGACCATTGCCGTATTGACGCCGATAACCATACCGCGTTTATTTGCCGGATAGACCCGCGTCAGGATCGCAAGACCTGTTATCATCACAAATGCCGAGCCAACGCCGGCGACGATCCGCAAAAGGATCAGAGTTGCGTAATCCTGTGCAAATATCGAGAACAAACAGGTGATACCGACGATGAGCGCCCCGATGATATAGGATTTTTTGTACCCGATCCGGTCAACAAGACGGGATGCCGGGACCAAAAGAATGGCTGTTGCCAGAATAAATGCCGTGCTCATCCACCCGAGATCCCGCGCCGAAACCCCGAACTCAAGTCCGATCGCCGGAAGGGCAAGGATGACCATCGTTGCGATCATCGGGTTGAGGAACGATCCCATTGATGTTGCGAAGAGGATCATTCTCCGCTCCTTTATGCTCATTTCTGTCACTCTTCACCTCTGCAGATATATGATTGGCAGTTATGCCTGATTATGCATTTCATACAGTCGGGCTTTTTTGCGGTGCAGACCGCCCTTCCATGGCTTATCAGAAGAAAGTTGATCTTACTCCACCACTTTTTTGAAAACAGGGTCATAAGATCGGTCTCGATTTTATCAGGGTCGGTGTGTTGGGTGAAGCCGATCTTCTGTGAAAGCCTTCGAACATGCGTGTCAACAGCGATGCCGCAGGCGTCATGAAATCCGTGATTGGTGACGATGTTGGCGGTTTTTCTTCCAACACCGGGGAGTGTCGTGAGTTCCTCGATCGTTTTTGGAACGACACCGCCGAAGTTTTCTTCCAGCATCTTTGCCGCGCCGATGATGTTTTTAGTTTTCGAATGGTAAAATCCGGCTGAGTGAATGATCCGTTCAACGTCCAAAGGATCCGCCCGCGCCAGGGAAGATGCATCAGGATATGCGGAAAAAAGCTCATCACGCAGACCATTTATGGTAACATCGGTCGTCTGCGCCGAGAGGATCGTCATGATAAGCAGTTCAAAAGGGTTTCTGAATTTCAGGAAGTTCATCTCGTCCTGGTTACATGGATACTGATGGTCCAGCTCTTCGAGAATGGATTCTGCGGTTATAGCGTTCATAAAAAAATGGGGTGGCCCAGATTCGAACTGGGGTCAAAGCGTCCCAAACGCTCTAGGATGGACCAGGCTACCCTACCACCCCCCTGTTGCCCAATAATATTGGTGTTCTTCCTTAAAAAGAGATGTGTATGGTGTTCCGCGGCTTGCGGATATGAAGCATTTAGACGATCGGGAACCGGATGAGTGAATCTCCGACGATCGTTCCGGCAAATTCGCCTTTGAGGAGGGCTTTTTCGATGAGTGCGGGGTCTCGTCCGTCGATCACAACAAGAGGGATGCAGCTTCGTTCGGTGATCTTCGCTGCAACGAGGTCGATGACCATATTCGATCCGGCGCACATCTTTTCTTTCATGATCAGATCAATGAGTCCCTGGGGACTCAGGATGTCATGGCGTTTTGCCGATGCGTCTTTTTTCGGGTCGGCGGTATAAATCCCGTCGATTGCGGTCATATTGATCATCATCGAGGCCCCGACTTCTTCTGCAAGGACGGCAGCTACGGCGTCCGTTGTTTGTCCCGGGGTGACTCCGCCCATCACCACGATCTTTCCGGAGACGGCCGCGGTCTTTGCCTCGCGATAGGATTCGGCAACGACCGGGTATGCATATTCTTTGAGGGCGCCGATAAGAAGCGCGGCATTGATCCGGGTGACCTGGATCCCGATTTCGTCGGATGAGGCTTCATCCAGTCCGATATCCCGGCAGGCCTCTATATATCTTCGGGCTTCCCCGCCGCCGCCGACAACGGCAAATATCTGGATGCCGGCATTGGTGAGGTTTATCAGTGCTTCAGCCCATTCTTTCAGGCGGTGTGCGTCAAGTGACGGTACTAGGACCGATCCTCCTACAGAAATAACTACCCTCGTCATAAATTGTCCTAGTTATTTGTTCCTTCCGGACATATATGTAGTGTGTGTTCAATGACCCCTTGGAGCGATCCGCTTTCCTGCAAACGTCACTCTCTTAAAATAATATGTGGAGAGGTTACTCGACAAGAATCAGAACGCGCCAGGTCTGCCCGCCGAACTCAAGCGTATCCCAGACAACGGTCTTTTGAACAATTTCATCCGATCCGGTCTTTTGGTAGGTATATTCCGTTGTGCCGGAGGTTTCCCGGCATACTTCTAAAGCTGCTGTTTTAACATCGTCTGGATACGACGGATCGGTCAGGATATTTTTGCCTCGTTCGCGCAGATCGTAGTCATACACCTGAAGACCGTCGGTCTGCAGGACGCAGAGGTGATACCCGTAGTTTTCAAAAAGATACTTTTCCACATCGCCGAAGAGTCTCGAACTGTCGAATGACATGGAGATGTATCCCTTCCATTCTCCGCCGGTGTAGACCGGTGCTGAGAGGACGGAAGCGTTCGTTCCGTCGTCAAGATGCAGATATTCGGTGAGGGCGATCGTTTTTCCGCTGTAGTATGCTTCGTCCGTTCCATATGCGCTTTGATCAGATCCAACGGATGAGAGGATGATATCGGGATAAACTGAGACGACGATCATACTCTCGTTTGCGTAGAGGATCGTCTGGGCAAGTGTTGATTTCTGATAGAGATCCGCAAGGACCTGTTTTGAGGAATCCGCATCGGTTTTGCCGGCTGCGATTTCATCGGCAGCTTGTGTCATCCAGTCTGCGCTTTCGCTCAGGCTGAGATTTATCATTGAAATCGCTTCGGATACTGCGTTTTCCTGGGACGCGTCTTTTGCATCGATACAGCCGGCAGAGATGACTGCGCTGCATACAAAAAGACCGATGAACAGCAGAAGGGATAATCGCATGCGGTATTCTAGGTTAATTACCGGGAAAAGAGTTTCGAAAAACGTGGGGTCGGTGAGATTTGAACTCACGATCGACGGGTCTCTCCGACAAGCGAACATGTTCAAGAGCAGTGATTAGATCAGTGCTCCAGCGGGTCATCATCAAATCAGTAGACCCGATAGTTCATCATACGCTAAGACCGCTGGAGCCCGTCGCCATTCCGGACTAGGCCACGACCCCGCCAGTTTTCTTATACAAATTCAGCGTATAGCAATTTAAGCGTTGTGTTTCCTGATTGGAGCCTCATATTTGGGTGATGAAGATGATGACGAGGAATACCGCCATAAGGATTATGAAGATCAGAAGATAGAGGAGGTCGTGTTTTGTGTCGGATGCCGTTTTATTTTGAACCGGCACGCGGATGACTTCTTCCGGGATCTCTTTGTAGGGATGTTCCTTTTCGAGCCGTTCAAACTCGGCACGCTCTTCTTCGGTGAAATCCGGGTCAGGTTCGAGCTTTTCTTTCACGATTATGTACTTGTCTCTCACAAACCTTATTGTATCTGCCGGTCTATCTAATTTTGATGGTTAAACTCGGTGAAAATTTTAAACCGGAGGCGAAGTATACTTCGTATCTGGCGCTTGCAAGCGTAGCGGCAGTTATCCTTATCTGGGCCTGCTGTGTAGGGTGGGTGTATTTCGCAGCAATCGGCGGCGAAACGGTTTTTGTTCTGATCGGTCAGATCTCTCTTGGCGTTCTCGCAGCGATTGTAATCTTCGTTCTGATCTGGTCGCGTCTGTATTATATCTCGGTCGTATATCATCTGAATGATACGGAGATGACCTGGAAACGCGGTGTCTGGTTTAGAAAAACCGGGATCGTCCCATATAATCGTATCACGAACGTGGATATCGTTCAGGGCCCCGTGATGCGGATGTTCGGGATCTCGAATTTAAAGATCGAGACTGCCGGCGGAAACGCAGGAAAGAGTTCGGCCGAGATCCAGCTGGAAGGTATCGCCGATCCCGAGCCGCTCCGCGCGATGATCATGGATTTTGTTCGCGGCAATGCTCCAAGTCCTGCGGCGACCGGTGTGGATTTCGGCAGACGTTCTGCTCCTGCGGATATGCAGGCACTTCTTGCCGAAGTCACGGCTATTCGTAAGCTTCTGGAAGCAGAGAGAAAATAATCTCGGCTAACCTCCGTATCACAGAGCTGTCCGATCACGCTCTCCTTTTTTTTCAAAAATGCCCCTGACAGAAACTCTTTTTACTCTATCTGCCTAAATACAGAGTATGTGTAACGTAAAAGGCACCAAAACCGAAGCAAACCTTCAGACCGCGTTTGCCGGTGAGTCCCAGGCACGAAACAAGTACAACTATTATGCCTCCCAGGCACGAAAAGAGGGATACAACCAGATCGCCGACATCTTCGAAGAGACCGCAAACAACGAAAAAGAGCACGCAAAACTCTGGTTCAAGATCCTCCACGGCGGCGAAGTCCCTGACACCATAACAAATCTCCTTGATGCTGCTGCCGGCGAACACGAAGAGTGGACGGAAATGTATGCCGGCTTTGCCGTTGTCGCCAAGGAAGAAGGATTTGAAAATCTGGCAAAAACGCTCGAAGGGGTCGCTGCGGTCGAAAAATCACACGAAGAACGCTACAGAAAACTTCTCGCAAACATCAAAGAAGGCAAAGTTTTCACCCGCCCGGAGAAACAGCAGTGGCACTGCGCAAACTGCGGTCACATCCATATCGGGGACAAAGCTCCCGACGAATGCCCTGTCTGCAAGCACCCGCAGGCATACTTTGAGATCAGAAAAACCAACTACTGACCCTATCTCCTCTCTTTTTTCGCGTTCCTTACCGGATCGTATCGTTACAAAAGCTGATCAAAAAAAGGAACTGATACTCAGAACCCGAATATCAGTGACAAAATAATGTATGCCAGAAACGAGACCACTCCAGCACACGGGATCGTAATGATCCAGGCAGTCACCATCTGACGAACAGTCCCCCAGTTCACTGCCCCGACACCGCGTGTCATCCCGGTACCCATGATCGTTCCGCTCGCCACATGCGTTGTTGAAACAGGAACGCCAAACGATGTCATAAAAGACAAAACAGCTCCGCCGGAAACTGCCGCGGAAAAACCCTGATACGGCAGGATCCTCGTGATTCCCGTCCCCATCTTTTTAATGACACGCCAGCCCCCTGAAAGAATGCCTGCCGCGATCGCAAAGCCTGAAAGAAGGATCACCCAGAAGGGAAGCTCTCCGTTCGAAGCAACAAGGCCCGTCGATATCAGAATCGCGAGAATGATACCCATTGCATTCTGGGCATCGTTCCCGCCAAGACTCGCCGCCTGGAACCCGGACGCCAGAATCTGCGCACGTTGAAACCATTTGTTCAGCAGCATAGGGTGAGCCGCCCGTTTTGCCGTGATCCTGGTCAAGATCGTCGTAAACCCATACGATACGATCAGCCCGAGGATCGGGGAAACACAGATGAACAAAAGGATCGCGATCAGCCCTGAAAAAGCAAAAATTCCCATCATCATCGCGATCGGAACCGCGAGTATAGCGCCGACGCTCGCACCGATCAGCAGAAACAGTTTTACCGAATCCTTAAAGATCAGTGCGATCACCGTCATCAGGGCTCCTCCAATGGCCGCCCCGATAATCAGGTAATAGACCATCCCGATCGCCATTTCCGCTGTCGGCCAGTTCACGACCGAAAGACCGCCGGCCGCCATCCCTGCACCCATCAGACCTCCCACAAGAGAATGCGAAGAAGAGACCGGGATGCCGTAGTTCGAACAGAAGTTCACCCAGAAGACAGCGCCGCAAAGGCCGATCAAAAGAAGAATGGGGGTGAAGATCTCCGGATTTACGATCCCTTTCCCAATAGTTTTCGCAACTGCGGTCGAGAAAATAAACGGGCCTGCAAAACAGCAGACCGATGCGAGCAGGATCGCATATCTCGGGGAAAGTGCGCGGGTCGCAACTACGGTTGCAACAACATTGGACGCATCGTTTCGCCCGTTCGAAAAGTTGAACGCGAGCGCGATGATGATCCCGAGAATAACAACAATAAACGTGACGGTATCCATGCTTTACTCACGTATGACGGATCAGGATCGCGGAAAATACATCGGAAACATCTTCGCATTTATCGGTTGCGATCTCCAGGTGTTCATAGATATCCTTGAGTTTTATGATATCGACCGGATCATTGGATTTGAACAGATTCCTGATCGCGTTGGAAAGGATCTCGTCCGCCACATTCTCGAGCCGGTTGATCTCGATACAGCAGCCTTTGATCGTCTCGGTGTCTTTCAGGGTGCGAAGACCGCTGATGCCTGTTTTGATCTCATCTGCCGCCTGCCTGATGCATTTTGCAAACTCGATCATGAACTGATCCGTCTGTTTCACTTCATAGATGAGAAGCATTCGCGCCCCGTCATCGATGTAGTCGATCACATCATCAAGCGCAGTAACAAGCCGGGAGATCTCTTCGGGTTCAAAAGGAGTAATGAACGTCCGGTTCAGTTCATCATAGGCTCTGTGGGCGATCGCATCTCCCTGATGCTCGATCTCCTTTATCTTCCGGTATTTTTCCTCGATATTCGTAAAGTCGGAAAAAATATCGATAAGCAGCTCGGCCGCGGTGCAGACAGTGGCTGCCTGTTCCTCAAACAGTTCAAAAAAAATCTTGTCCTGCGGTACGATTAAACTTTTTAGACCCATCAGTTTCCCCTGATTATACATACATTCGTTTGGCATCTTACATGAAGGTTATCATATATGAAATATAGGAACGCTATATCCTCTATTGGCGGTTGAATGAAGTCTTTATACCCTCCCGACACCAACACTACTGCAGAGATTATACCTATGTTCTTAATTGGTGAAGCACTCGTCGGCGATGGAGCGGAACTCGCTCACATCGACCTCATGATCGGAGATAAAAACGGCCCGGTCGGCATGTCATTCGCAAATGGTCTGACCCAGCTATCCGCCGGCCACACTCCTCTTCTCGGCGTTATCCGCCCCAACCTTCTGCCAAAACCGGCAGTATTGATCGTCCCGAAAGTAACGCTCAAACACACCGAGCAGGTTACCCAGATCTTTGGTCCCGCACAGGCGGCGGTTTCCAAAGCAATAGCAGATGCATTGGAAGACGGCGTCTTTGAGGGAATGGATGTTGAGGAAAACGTCATTGTTGCAAGTGTTTTCATCGACCCCTCGGCAAAAGACTTCAATAAACTCTACCGTTTCAACTACGGAGCAACGCGCCTCGCACTCTCCCGCGCGCTTGACAAGTTCCCGGACGTAGCCACTGTTCTGAAAGAGAAGGACAGAGCAGCTCACGGCGTTATGGGATTCAAGGTCCAGCGTCTGTGGAACCCGCCGTATCTCCAGGTCGCTATGGATCTTGTCGATATGAAACAGGTCGAGCGTGTTTTGACCGGCGTTCCGCAGAACGATCACGTCATCTTCGAGGCAGGAACCCCGCTGATCAAACAGTTCGGCCTCAGTGTTATCAATGAGATCAGAAAGATCCGCCCGAACTGTTTCATCGTTGCCGACTTGAAGACCCTGGACACGGGCAACCTCGAGGCACGCATGGTCTCGAACGCAGGCGGAGACGCCGCAGTCGTTTCCGGCCTTGCACCGGTGGAAACCATCGCAGCCTTCATCAAAGAGGCAAAGAAGTGCGGTATCTACGCGATCATCGACATGCTCAATGTCGAAGAGCCTGCAAAACTTATCGAGTCCCTTGGTCAGATGGGCGGCGCAGCACTTCTCCCGCAGTATGTGGAGATGCACCGTGCTATCGACAAAGAGGCAACCGGCGATTACAGCTGGGGTGACATCAAGAAGATCAAGGAAGTTGCAAAGAAATACAATGCAAAGATCCTTGTCGCGACTGCAGGCGGCATCCGTCAGCCGGTCGTGAAGAAAGCACTCGCAGCAGGAGCAGATATCGTTGTTGTCGGCAGAGCGATCACCGCAAGCAAGGACATCAAGAATGCAGCAGAAAGCTTCCTTGAGGAACTCGACTCGGAAGAGATCGACCAGTTCCGTATCATGACCGACTTCTAAATCGGTCATACCCGCGGCTTATGCCGCCAGCCTATTTTTTTAAGAGTTTCAAATATCGTACATCTGCATTGCAGATCGATTCAAAAAAATATAATAGGAGTTACGCGGTGTTATTCTCAATCTAATTCGGGAAAGGGTATTGCTGGGTGTGGAAACATGAGAAAGAACAAACCGCGAATCGGCGCGAATCCGCCCTTCGGGCGAGACGAATCGGATTTGCTGATCCTCACTCTCGCAATCCAGCTTCGCTGTCTTGCTCCTCCCTCATCGGGAACGTTCGGGCAA
>DAHC01000013.1:30706-30827 GCA_002498375.1 Methanocorpusculum sp. UBA424 | reverse complement strand
GTTCGGGCAAATCCTGTCGGCGCCCCAGCGCCTCCTGTGAGAGAAATATCTGGAGAATATTTAATGAAAAAGCAGAGGAGATATTATTATTGGGAGCCGCTGGGGCGGCGACAGGATTTGC
>DAHC01000013.1:0-30561 GCA_002498375.1 Methanocorpusculum sp. UBA424 | reverse complement strand
TTGCCCGAACGTTCCCGATGAGGGAGGAGCAAGACAGCGAAGCTGGATTGCGAGAGTGAGGATCAGCAAATCCGATTCTGAGAGCAAGCCAAAGGCTTGCGAGATTCGCGCCGATTCGCGGTTGGTTTTTTCTCAGGTGTCAAAAAATATCCCGTACACAAAATCAAAGTACATCTTTTATGTAAGTCAGCTTTTTGATTGAGAGCACACCGCGTAAGTCCTATATAATAATAGTTTTGAAAAATTTAGAATTTTGGTTTTGTTTCGACCGCTTTTGCGAGCAGATGGATCGCCGCTTCGAGATCCTTTAAGTCGATGACCTCGACCGGTGAGTGGATATATCGTGCCGGAACCGACATGGGAACGCTCGGGATCCCGCCGCGTTCAAAGTTGATGGCGGACGCATCCGTGTTGCCGCCGTCTCCAACCTCGATCTGGCAGGGGATGTTGAATTTCTTTCCGGTTTTTACCAGCCAGTCGACGATCCGCGGATCAGCGAGATGACCGCGGCCGCTCGCCGATGCCATGCCAATGACCGGCCCTTTACCCATGTACACCGGGGCTTTGCGCCGCTCGACACCGGGAGAGTCTCCCGGGATCGTTACATCCGTCGCGATTGCCACGTCAGGGTCCAGCGTGAAGGAACTCGTCTTCGCTCCTTTGAGTCCGACCTCTTCCTGCACGGTGAAAACTGCGTATATGGTGTGGCTGGTCTTCATCTCTTTCAGGGCGCCGATCAGCATCGCACAGCCGGCACGGTTGTCCATGGCTTTTCCCGTGACCGTGGTTCCGGCAAGTCTGGTGTACTGCCTGTCCATCGTGACTGACGTTCCAACCGTAATGCCGAGCGCCTCGACCTCTTCGGGGGATTTTGCGCCGACATCGATGAACAGATCAGCCATATCGATCGGTTTCTTCTTATCCTCTTCGGTCATCACATGCGGGGGTTTGTTGCCGAGCACGCCGTAGACCTCTCCTTTCTCTCCGTGAAGGATCACACGCTGGCCGACCATGACCGGATTATACCAGCCGCCGACCGCGACGAATCTGATGAACCCGTGATCATCCACGAACTGGACCATCATGCCGATCTCATCCATATGGGCGGCAAGCATGATCTTGAAGTCGCCGCCTTTTTTCACCGCGATAAGATTGCCCATCTTATCGGTTCTGATCTCATCCACATAATCTGCGATCTCGGCACGTATGATCTTTGCAATCTCCGATTCACGGCTGGAAATGCCGTGTGCATTCGAGAGTTTTTCAAGTAATGTATTGATTTCGGTAAGTTCCATTTAATTCACGACCGTTCGTATTCTGTCAAGAGCGATTTTTATATTTTCCTGAGACGTTGCATAGCTCATACGGGCGTATCCGACACCCTTCGAGCCGAATGCGGCGCCCGGCGTGATGATCACGCCCGCCGCCACGATCTTCATTACCGTGTCGGGTTCAAGTTTCGGGAACGCGTAGAATGCTCCTTCCGGCATATCAACGGAGACCCCCATCTCCCGAAGTCCGCCGATAAGGAGATTCCTGCGTGCTTCATATTCCTTTTTCATAACACCGATGGAAGACTGGTCTCCGGTGTATGCCTCGAGCGCCGCATACTGGGCGATCGATGTCGGGCAGGCAAGCGAGTACTGCTGGATCTTGACCGCCTGATCGATGATCTCCCTTGAAGCCGCCATAAATCCGATACGCCAGCCTGTCATCGCATAGGTCTTGCTTACTGCGTTGATCGTGACAACGTTGTCGCCGAACGTTCCGGCGCTGACAAACTCCGTATCGCCGTAGCAGAACTTCTCGTACACTTCGTCGGAGAGGACAGTGACCCCGTAATCAGCCGCGGATTCGACGACCGCCCTGATCGTCTCTTTCGTCTCGACCGCTCCGGTAGGATTCGCCGGGCTGTTTAAGACCATGACTTTGGTGTTCTTGTCGGAGAAGTGCTCTTTCAGCGCCTCGATATCCAGATGGAGATCGGGTCTGAGAGCGACCGGATCAGGGATCCCGCCTGCAAGCTTTGCAAGTGAACCGTAGGAGACGAATCCCGGATCGTTGAAGACGACTTTCTGTCCGTTTTCAACGAGCGAAAGGATCGCGGCGTGGAGTGCGCCCGATCCGCCCGCGGTGATGAGGACGTCGGCCGGTTCAAAAGAGAGGCCGTTTTCTGTCTGAAGTTTTGCGGCGACCGCGGCACGCAGTTCGTCGATTCCTGCATTGTTCGTATATCCGGTTTTTCCTTCTGCGATCGCTTTGACCGCAGCGTTTTTGATATTCTCCGGGGTGTCGAAGTCAGGCTGGCCGAGACCCATATTGATGGATCCGGGAGCCGCCGACTCGAACATCTTTCTGATACCGGAGATATCGATGGCTTTTACGCGTGATGCAAAATCTGTCATACTACTCGATGTTGGTGTGGCGGCGTTTCAGATCGGCTTCTTCGATCTTCTTCATATCCATGAGTGTCGAGATTACGGCATCCCCGAACATCAGCGAAGAGGTCTCAAAGATGGTGCCAAGCGGGGCGAAGGACCGGTGCTCGCCAAGCATCTGGCGGATCTCATACTCATGGGCATCGCAGGTGACGGGATCGC
The DNA here is from genome assembly GCA_002498375.1 of Methanocorpusculum sp. UBA424. Classification (GTDB taxonomy): domain Archaea; phylum Halobacteriota; class Methanomicrobia; order Methanomicrobiales; family Methanocorpusculaceae; genus Methanocorpusculum. The sequence goes on along the minus strand of DAHC01000013.1, from coordinate 27,961 downwards.
GCTGGGTCTCGATCTCAATGACGTAATCTGCGATATGGCCGATACGCGACTGCGGATTGGATGAGATCAAAGCGACCTTGGCGCCAAGACCTTTTGCGGTCTCTGCGATATCCCCGATGGTTTTTGTGTTTCCCGATCCGGAAAAGGCAACGATCAGATCATCTTCCCCGATCGCCGGGGTGATGGTCTCTCCGACGACATACGCGGTGAATCCGGTGTGCATCAGACGCATCGCAAAGGATTTAGCAACCAGTCCGGATCTTCCTGCTCCCATCACATAGATACGCTCTGCAGTTAGGATCGCATCGAGAAATGCATCCACCTGATCAGAGGAGATCTTCTGAGCAATGGCATCGATGCGGGATGACATTAGGCTCATCATGTTTTGAACGGATACTCCATACTTCATTGTTGAGTAGCTATTGGCTGTGAAGATAGATGAGCGTGTTGGAATCGGAGAGTATTTTCTGCGGATCTGGGAATAAAAAAAGAAAGGGTGTCTTACCAGAAATCGTAATGGGCGTGATCCTGCGGGTCCATACGTTCCGGGTGTGTCTCCGGCGGCATCCCTCTGCCGACGGAAAGGATCGCGACCGGCCGGATGTGTGCGGGGAGATCGAGGGCTTCTTTGACCTCTTCCTCGTCGAATGCCCCGATCCAGCAGGTATGCAGGCGGAGTGCGTGGGCCGCAAGCATCATGTAGGTCGCGGCGATCGTGGCATCCTGGACTGCAAAGAGGATTCCTCTGTCGGCATACCTTGACATCGACCGGACGTAGTTTGCGCAGACGACAAGGGCAGACCCCGCGTCGGGGATCTGGTGCTGGTTTCCGGCGGCGTCTCCGAGGATCTCGAGCTGGCTTGGGTCGGTCACGACGACGACGTCCCATGCTTCGAGATTCCCTGCCGACGGGGCGGATGAAGCGGCCTGAAGAAGATACTCCATCTCCTCCTCTGTAAGACCGTCGGGTTCATACTCGCGGACCGAGTACCGGGTCGCAAGGAAGGTCTGGAATTCAGATAAGTCCATGTTCATGTAATACCGCAAAGGCGCCTGCGGCAACGGTTGTTATCGGGGTCATTGCTTCGCCTGATTTGTCGGATGCAAGACCGAACTGGTTCGACTCGGCAAGGCCGATGACGGCAAGCAAAACGGCAGCTGCCTGATTGAACTCATCGGCCCCGGTCATTTTTGCGGCGGCTTCGCAGTCGCTTGCGAGAACATCGGTCAGGGCGATCAGAATAGTTTTTGCCCCGGCCTTCTCCTCTTTTTTCAGGGAAGGTATGGTCACGAACTGGTGAGCGATCATCATTATGTCGAGTTTCAGCCGCTCGGCGAGATGATACTGCAGAAGTGCATCTTTTGGCGTAAGAGTCATGATGTATTTGTTTTCCGTGAGGGGATAAATAGCATCTGATTGTGTGCGGTCCGGCCGCGAATCCGGTAAAAAAAGAGAGGGACCGGAGTCGAAACAATAGAGTTTAGACGCCTTTTTCGTATTCAAGGCCGACGACCCTTTCCGGATGCGAGTAAACGGTGAACCGGGGCGGCCTGGCAAAACAGATCAGCGTGATCCCGGATTGTTCGGCAAGCGCCGCTCCGGCGGAGGTTGCGGCCGCTCGCGATACGATGACCGGTATCCCGGCATTTGCCGCTTTGGCTACCATTCCCTGCGGCATGCGGCCTGTACACCCGAGGACGCACTCGCCTGCAGGCAGATGATTCCGGGTCATATAGCCGATGACTTTGTCGACGGCATTATGCCTGCCGATGTCGTTTGCGGAGAAAACCACATCTCCCTTATGATAAAGGACTGCGCAGTGCAGCGCCCCGGTCTTGTCCCACTGTTCGGTGTTCAGCCGGTCACGTACTGCAAATATCTCCGTTGGGGTGATCTGCACCTCGCCGGTCACGCAGCCGGCTGATCCCTGCGGACAAAATCCTCCGGCCGATTCCATCTGCCCGCTGATGTCTGCGGTCTTTTCCGCCTCCACGAATATATCCGTTCCCCTGACTTCGACCGACCGGATCTTTTTTGCGATCCCGGCGGCAAGAAAAAAACCTGCGCCGAGTTCATCGAGCGACTCCGGCGTTGCGACATTGTCCAGATATTTTTCTCCGTTCAGATACAGAGTAATCGTATCTTCGGCAACCACCGGATCAACGGATCTGGCCACCGTTCCGTTGTCGTATCTCCAGCCGGGAAGCTGCATCTCATTACACCGGCAGGTCTCATCATTCGGCTCGTCTGCGGGAAACCCGGCGATCCTTTCAGGATGCGAATACACAGTAAACCGGTTCTCCCGTGCAAAACCGATCAGGGTAACACCCTCCTCTTTTGCGAGCATCGCTCCGGGATAGGTCACCGCGGTCCTGCCGACGATCACGGGGATCCCGGCGTTGACTGCCTTCATCACCATCCCTCTCGGCTGCCTGCCTGTGCATCCCAGAACGCATTCGCCGGGAGTAATGCCGTGCAGTGTCATGAATCCAATCAGTTTGTCGACGGCGTTGTGTCTCCCGATATCACTTGACACGGCGATGATTTTCTGGTCATGCCATAATGCGGCGCAGTGGAGACCGCCGGTCTGCTGCCAGACATCCACGTTCATGGCCTCGCGAACGGCGAAAACGTCTTTCGGCTCAATGATCAGCGATGAGGTGATGCGGCCTTTTTTTTCTGCAGGAGTGAATCCATCGCGGGCGCCCATGTCGGGATACACCTCCGCCTCGACGAATACGTTTCTGCCGTCGACCCTGACGGACCGTATCTTTTTCGCGATCCCGGCGGCAATAAAAAACCCTGCGCCAAACTCTTCGAGCATATCGCTGCTGGCGATGATGTGCAGAAATTCCCGGCCGTTCAGATGCAGGATGATCTCGTCTTCGCATGCCACGATGTCGCTGATTTGCGTGTTTTCTCCGTCTTTCCAGAGGAGTGCTGGCTGTTTTTTAATTATGCCGCTCTCTTCGGCTGATTGATCGTGCCGGGTCATGGTCGTTCCTTGGATGGGCTCTCTCACGATTGGAAGTTTTTCTCGAAAATCTTCAGTGAATAGCTAATCCAGTATTTTGGCGTGATACCTAATAGGAGTATGGATAATTGCCGGGCAGGGCCCTGCTAAAAAAAAGATGTTGGGAGAATTATCTGACCATCTCGCCGTGGAGCGTGAGGTCCAGACCGATGTATTCCTCGTCCTCGGAGACCCGCAGACCGACCGTCTTGTCCACGATCCAGGCAAGGAGATAGGTCATACCGAAGGCAAACACCGCGGTCACGCAGGCGTTGAGGATCTGGATGCCTAAGAGATAGGCATTTCCTTCAATGAGTCCGGATGCCCCGCCGACGGCCGCTGTCGCAAAAATACCGCAGGCGATGGTTCCCCAGAATCCGCCGACGCCATGGATCGACCAGGCATCGAGACTCTCATCGAATCCTTTCTTGACTCTCCAGATAAGTGCGTAGTAACAAAGAATTCCGGCGACCGTTCCGATGAGGAGTGCGGCCCACATATTGACGAATCCTGCGGCGGGAGTGATCGCTCCAAGACCGGCGATGGTTCCGGAGATGAACCCAAGTGAACTGGGTTTTCCGTGCCGCCAGTTTGCGATCATCCAGGAGATCGTTCCAGCGGCGGCGGAGATCAGTGTTACCATTATCGCATGTATGGCGACGTCATTCGCGGCAAGGGCGCTGCCTCCGTTGAATCCCATCCAGCCGAAAAGCAGAACGCCGCCTGCGAAGAATGTGAGAGGAATGTTCTGGGGGTTCAAGTGGTATGAACCGAACCCTGACCGTTTACCAATGTAGATGGCAAGAGCGAGTGCGCTGAATCCTGCACTGATATGGACGACCGTCCCTCCGGCGAAATCGAGAGCGCCGAGCTGCTGGAGCCAGCCGCCGCCCCATAACCAGTGGGCGATCGGGTCATACACGAACGTCGTCCAGAGAACGCCGAAAAGCAGGAACGCGCCGAACTTCACGCGTTCGGCAACACCCGAGACGATGATCGCGAGGGTGAGACCGGCAAACGTCATCTGGAATGCGGCAAACAACATGTCGGGTATTTGAAGTCCGAGTTCAGTCCCATAACCCACCCCGGCAAAACCGAGATGTTCGAGACCGCCGATCACCAGCATGTCGGTGCCAAACACCAGCGAGTACCCAAGCAGGAACCACTGGAGGATCACGATCATGAGTGATGCGAATACGAGCATCAGAACAGAAATAAAGTTCTTTTTGCGAACCATGCCGCCGTAGAAAAGACCTAGGGCAGGTGTCATTAACAGTACTAGGGCAGTTGAAGCAAGTACCCAGGCAACAGATCCGGTGTCAATCATATGTAGAGAATCTCCATCAGGAAATCGAGCCGCGGGGTCTGTGATGCAGGACAGGCCCCAAGTCCCGTTTCACAGATATTTTACACCGGGTTTATTGACGCTGTAAATATATAAAATATGACAATAGTTAACATGGTGCATGTTATCATGCCGAGTTTTCCCGGCCACGCGGCGGCTGATCTGCCGCTCCTTCCGAACTGCGCAAGCTGAGTCTTGCTTGGATCACACCTCACTTATTTTGAAAATACTTATTTTTCCTTCTCGATGAGAATTACCCGCGCCGGAGCCCCGTCACTTTCTTTGATCTTCATTGGAAGCGCTGCGAGCTGATAGTCTCTCGTGTAATCGGTTATCCCGGACGCTGCCAGATACTCGACGAGGATCACGCCGTTTTTCAAAAACAGTTTATGGATCACGGAATCGTTTTCTGCATCGTGACCTTGGTGTAGTCTGCAAGACGTCGGAGATCGATGAGGGTCACATCGCCGAAAAGCGTGGATAAGGGGATCTCGGTGATCGTTATCCCGTCAGGAATGAAATGTCTCGGCGCATCCATGTGGGTCCCTGTGTGGCTGCCGAGCGTCAGTTTTTTCGTGTTTCTTCCGACCGATTCAATCGTTCCAAGCGTTTCAGAAGAGAACGCCGTGTGCCAGTCCGCATGGAAACAGGGCATTCCTTTTTCCATCTCATGCGTTAAATCAAAGATATTCATACTAACGGTCTCCGCTGGTTTAGGTATACTTTGGTAATTCTCTCATCTATGTTTGACCCGAGCAGGCTTTTTTGGAGGAATATATATTTATGCAGGACGACGGAGTTAAAGATAGAAGAGTGTTATGGAAAAGGTAGAACATCCCTGGTCATTGGACGCCGACGAGATCCGGCGTACCCTCAACTGTAATACAGAGATCGGGCTTGATGCTGCCGAAGCAAAACGACGACTCCAAGAGTCCGGATCGAACACCATAACCGAGTTCAAAAAGATCTCTTTTCTCAGAATACTGCTCGAAGAACTCAAAGAACCGCTGATCGTGGTCACGATTCTGATAGGCATCGTCTACAGTATCTGGGGGCAGCTTGGGGACACGATCACGATCCTCTCTCTCATCGTATTCGTCACGGTCGTCGAGGTCTATACCGAGTTCAAAGCCAAAAAAAGTATGGAGACCCTGAAAAAACTGGCGGCGCCGACGACCTGGGTCATAAGAAACGGAAAACCAGACGAGATTCCGGCGGCCGAGGTCGTGCCCGGTGATCTGATGATCTTAAAGAGCGGCATTCGGGTGAGTGCCGATGTCCGGATCGTGACCTCACAGGGTCTCGAGGTCGACGAATCGCAGCTCACCGGCGAGTCCATGGGGGTCGGCAAGGATGCGGCCGTTATCCCGCAGGAGACGGGACTGAACGACCAGACCAATATGGTCCACATGGGAAGCGTGATCCTGAAAGGAAAAGGGACGGGTATCGCGGTACATACCGGGATGGACACCGAACTTGGACGGATCGCCGGCCTGACCCAGGAGGCGAGCGACCCGAAAACACCCATGCAGAAATCCACCCTGCACCTGACCAAAAATCTGATCGGGCTTGCGGTGATTTTCAGCATCGCGATCCCCATCCTCGGCTTCTTCCGTGGTCTGCCGGTCCCGGAGATGGTCCTGACCGGCCTGTCTCTTGCTCTCGCTACGATCCCGGAGGAGCTTCCCATCATCATGACGATGCTGCTCGGATTCGGGGCGATCCAGCTTGCAGGAAAACACGTTCTCATCCGCCGGACGAAGGCCGCCGAGACACTCGGCAGTGTTACGGTTATTGCGACCGACAAGACCGGCACGCTGACGGAGAACAGGATGAGCATCGAGTCATGGACCCCCGAGAATGAAAAGCAGCTTTTTACCATCGGTGTTCTCATGGCGGATGTCTCCGTCGATCACGAGGGAAATTTTCTGGGCGACCCGATGGACAAGACCGTCGTCGAACAGGCCGGGAGGCTTGGCCTCGAACGAACCGCACTTCTGAAAGAGTACACCCTCCTGCAGGATGCCGGTTTCGACGGCGCGAAAAAAATATTTTTGATGCGGTATGATCATGCCGGGACGCCCGTCGATCTCATCAAAGGGGCTCCTGAAAGCGTGTTTGCCTTGTCGAAACCGGATCCTGATCTGGAAAATCAGCTCAATGCCTCGATAAAAGCGGGGTTCCGCACGATCGCCGCCGGGTTTAAAAAATCTTCAGAGGAGAAATACACGCTCGCGGGTCTGATCAGTTTCGACGACCCGATCAGAGAAGAGGTAAAACCGGCGATCCGCGAGTTTTCCAGCGCAGGCGTTCGGGTCATGATGATCACGGGTGATCATGCGGGAACGGCGGCCAGGGTGGCAGACGAGGCGGGGATCACCGTCGACACCGTTCTGACCGGCGAAGAAATCCGCGGGATGTCCTCCGATGCACTTTGCGACGCCGTTTCCCGCTGTAATGTTTTTGCGAGGATCACGCCGGAGGAAAAACTCAGGATCGTTACGGCGCTGCACGAAAACGGGGAGGTCGTGGCCGTCACAGGGGACGGGATCAACGACGCTCCGGCCCTGAAAGCCGCCGATATCGGGATTTCTTTCGGCATTTCGGGAACGGATGTCGCGAAGGAAGCGTCCGACATGATCCTCGCAAACGACGATTTTACCGCTCTCGTGGACGCCATCAAAGAAGGCAGGCGGCTGTATGAGAATATGTTCAAGTGCATCATGTACACGCTCGCAAGCAAAATCGGTCTGGTATTCATGCTTTTGATCCCGATCCTTCTGGACGTGCCGCTCCCGTTTGCCCCGATCCAGATCATCATCATGGAGTTGTTTATGGATCTTTCCGCGTCCACATCCTTTGTCGTGGAGCCGGCCGAATCGGATCTCTTAAAGCAGAAACCGCGTGATCCAAACGAGAAGTTCATGAACAGAAAGATGATCTCCGGGATTTTTACCGGCAGCCTGACGCTGATCGTGGTCGTATTGTTCGTCTACTTCTTCAGCTGGTTTACGACCGGGGACCTTGGAGCTGCGCAGACGTATGCGTTCGTCGCCTGGCTCTTCTGCCACATCCTTCTCGCCATGAATATGCGGACCAGCCGCGTGCCGCTGATCCGGGTCGGGTACTTCTCCAGCAAAGCGATGAACATCTGGGTGATCGGCGTGATCGTTTTCCTGATCCTGGTCCTGAACGTTGCGTTCTTTATCGAATACCTGAAGTTGTCACAGGTCGGGATCCTGCCGATCCTCGGGATCGTTCTTCTCTCGTTTGCTGCGACCTACTGGATCGAGATCCGGAAAATACTGCGCATAAAAAAGGGCGGGGCCGGAGGGTCCGGTTCGCTCGTATAATTATAGAATGATCGTGTCTGCCGGATCATACGTCCGGCGGGACATCCTGTCCCTTTTCATCGATGAAAAGAGCGGCAAGGAGATTTTTCCCCTCCTCTGCATACAGTTTTTCAAACATCAGATAAATCATTTTGACGTCTTCGGATCCGAGCGGGAGATTTTTATCCTTATTTTTGGTTATCCGCTTGATCGCGTCCGATTCCTCAGCCGACATCTTCGCGCCGTATGCCGCGGTGAACCGTTCGACCCGCTGACGCCAGGGTCCCTGTCTTGAAGTGTTTATGATCTTTCTGAAATCCAGATCCTTTTTTGGGACTATGGCCGCGGGAGATCTCGCAGCAGGTGAGGCCGGAGATTTCGGCGGGGCGGCGTTTGGTCTTGAGGGCGGGAAGACTTTTTCATGGACCACTTTCCGGGCAGTCTGTTCGGGTCGTTTGCCTGGGTCCTGCTGCTTGTTCAGGATCCGAAATCCGTTTCCGTGCTTTGTCAGGATCTCGTCGTCGATGACCCTGAGTTTCATATTCGCGAGATTCATGCCGATATCGGTTATTTTGAAGATGGTCGTATCGGTGTGCTCGACCATCCCGGTTTTCAGGAGATAAAAGAGGGCATCGTTTACTTTGCTGTCGAAAATCCCGACTCCTCTGCCGCCTGTCTGCATGATCTGTTCATCCAGGGTCAGACTGAACACGGCTGCGAGACTGTCTTTGATCTCTTTTCGTTTGCGGGGGACGCCGTCGGCAAGGAAATTCAGGATCGGCGCATACATCAGTGAGTACTGTTTAGGCAGAGACATGATACGTACGGGGTAGAATGGGGTGAAGAATATATAAGATTTCCGTCCGGCGGGTTGGGAAAATCTATTTATCTTCATCCGCCGTTTTTCCTCTTATGACGACAGTGGACGCAGACCTCAAAGGACCGGACCGTGAAACCGGGGAAAACATCGCCCGTGCTCTCTGGATGCATGAATATACGCCGGAGGCACTGCCTCCGGAGATCAGAGCCCGTATCTCTGATCAAAAAAATCTCGGCTCCGCGTTCGGCGAGCGCATCAGGATGAGAATCGCCGATCTTCGCGCCGCTCCGGAGAGTTTCAACCCGGATTACACGAAACGCTATGCCGCTCTCGCCGCGTATGCCGGCGATCTCACGCCGCATCAGGCGTATGCGATGAGTAATCTCTTCGGTATGGACAGTGCCCGGGGATATCAGGAGCTTCCGACCGACAAAAAATTCACCTTTCCGGAGGATGACCGCCCGCAGTTCGAGTATCAGGTCGGCTGGCACTTTTTCGTCGGGAACGTGTTTGATACAGAGGGCCGCGAGTACGGGATACAGCTGATGTTCTGGCGTTACTCTCTTCTTCCTCCGGAAATGGCAAAGGAGGCCGGACTGACTGATATCGAGAATCAGATCGTCGAGGTCCATTTTGCGGTGAGTTCCGCGGGAAAGAGGCATTACCGTATCCGGCCGGTGGTTGTTGCGGGAACGACGGGGCTGATCGATTTTTCGACTGAACCGTATCGGTATTCGGTCGGTAAACAGATCCTTCTGTCTCAATCGAACGACTCTCTCTTCCCTATCAGACTGCAGGCATGGGGGATCGACAACCACAAGGATGTCCCGGCAGAAATTTCGATCGATATCACCGTAGATCAGACCAAAGGCTATGTCCTGAATGGGGACGAAGGGATGATGCCGAGCGTCGGCGGGGTTGGGACACTGTATTATTCCGTTCCGCGTCTCCTGGTGGATCCGGAAAAGAGCCGGCTTTCGATCGATGGGGAGGAGTTCCGGCTTGCATCCGGCACGTTCTGGTATGATCATCAGTGGGGGGCCGGCTTTATGCCGGCGGGCAGTCCGCGAAGCGATGTTCTGCGTGCGGCAGGGCTCATCGATGATAAGCCGGCCGTCGGCTGGGACTGGATGGAGATCCAGTTCGATAATGATACTGAGCTGGCTCTTTCGTCGATCCATACAAAGGAGCAGAAGGATTTCATTAATCAGACCGGCCCGAAACCGCCGGGCGTTATGACTGCTCCCGCCGTCGGATCGTTTATTAAAGAAAACGGGGAGTATTTCCCGGTCAAAGCGATGCTGAAGGTCACCGAATGGGTGCAGAGTTCGGTGACCGACGGCCCGTATCTGACGACCCGCGCCTGGTATCCGAATCGTGTGGAGGTCACCGTGGAAACTGCCGAAGTCCCGGATGCATGCAGACGATTCGTGATGGTCCCGATCGTTTCGACCGGTCAGCAGGGATTTTTTGCGGCAGGAGCGGAGTATTCGGAGGGGGCGGTCAGGATCGAGTCGCCCGACGGCATACGGATCGGATCGGGCTTTTTGGAAAATGTGAGTTATGCGGATGCCTGCAGGCAGAATCTGCGGCTTGCCGGGATCCCCGATACGCCGGAGATGGCCGGTATTTTTGCAAAGCCGGTGATCACGGACGAAGAGAAGGCCGCCGCGATGGCTTTTCTGATGAAACCGGAGAATGCCGCCCGGATCGCAGAGGAACTCGCAAAGTCCAGGGGGCTTTGAGTTCTGGTTTTCTTTTTTTCAGAAAGAGTCAGTTCAAACATGGATTTTGTGATATAATCCCTTCTCCCTTTTTTCGTGAATTTCGTGTACGGGATTTTTTGGATGGGCGCATCCATCACACGAAATCCACGAAAACAAGACGAAAACACGAAAAAGAGAAAGATAAGTTTGCTGAGATACATGTAGTTCCCTCCCCCGTCCCCCAACACCAAAAATCACAAATTCGCAAACCTTTGGTTTGCTCGGCTGAGGTCGTCGACTTCGTCGCCAACCCGCCAACGAAATTCACGAAAAGGGGGACAGGGGTGGAGAAATCAGAGAGTGTTGATTGTGAAGATCGGAGAGGCATGGTCGGGTGTGGAAACAAGAGAAAGCCCACCGCGAATCGGCGCACTCGCAAACCATCGGTTTGCTCTCCGCTTCGGGTCTTCGACCCTCGCTTGAATCCCGCCCTTCGGGCTCCCAGAATCGGATTTGCTGATCCTCACTTTCGCAATCCAGCTACGCTGTCTTGCTCATCCCTCATCGGGAACGTTCGGGCAAATCCTGTCGCCGCCCCGGCGGCTCCTGTGAGGAAATCTTGGGTGTGTTATTCATTCATGAGGAGATGATGCAATACTCAAAAAATGTGGGAGTCTCAAGTAAAATACCTAAAATGATTCAAAACGCCTGATCTCCATCTCTAATCTCTTCTTATCTTGAATATATGACTCAGAAATCTCTCGCATGAGTTCTGCGAATATGGGGTATCCGGCATTATCCAAAGCATCTGCTTTCTCTCTAGAGTCTTTGGCTCGTTGTTCTCCCCATTCTCCATCGCTGATATGCGCCCCACCATTATTTTTAATGCCAATCCTGAAATGCAGTCTTAGTGATTCATTTTCATCTTCATTGAGCAGATTCGCAACCGTTCTATGAATCCAGAATCCATCAGGGTCTTCAGGGGCATATATCATTATTCGACCAATTTGAATGAATGCCGCATTATCAAGATCCTGTTTCTGACATAGTTTAATTGCAGAATGATACCAATCAAGGAAGGCTCCCCCATCAAATGTACCGTCATCTCTTGTTCCAGGGATAACTCTCCAATGCTGAAACATGGATGAAATATTATTTAGTACATCCATGCTGAGATCAGATTTGTGAATGAGTTGAAGCATATCACAGAAAAATTCAGGACTTTCGGCAAGTTTTCTCTCAAAAATCGTTGTGTGAAGACGTCCATGAACATCCATTACGGCGAAATAGGCAACTTCTAACTTCCATACTTCTTCCTTGTCCGCATCTTTGGATTCAGCAAGATATTTCATAATTTGCGTAATGTCATATGATTCGATCTGCGGATGCATTTTCTTATCCGCAAGAAGCAATTTAAGAGAACTGATAATAGGTTCTGCCTCTACTTTTTGATTATCAAAAAGCAGAGAAGAGATACACGCAATAGCCTTAAGAGGTAAATTGAACAGAAGGAATTTATCCAATACATATTCCCAATTATTCTCTTCTTTAGGAAGATATGGCCACATATGTTCCCAATAGATTTTTTCCTCCTCCCCCATTATCGTCGAGACATATTCCCATGTCTTATTCATACGCGGAAGAGAGAAGAAGAAAACACTCATTTCTTCCGTAGTCCACGATGTTATCGATAAACTGTCAACAAATTCCCAGGTTGATTTATTAAACCTTCCCCTGCAATATCCAATGATAAATTTCTGTTTCCATTCATCTGGTGAGGTCAAATATTTTGGAAGGAGGCTTGTATCATCTTCAGTTCCCGCACTCTTGCCAAATAGATAACCTACAGATTCCGGTACAAACGTTGATTCTGCAAACTCCAGTATGTCGGAGATCCCGCCACTGGAGTATATTTCCTTCAATGCATCTATTTGAGGAGTCAGTGATGCGTCTGAATCTGATGTGCCGGGACTATAAAGAAGGGAATAAATATCTGGATTGAACAAAAACCTGTGTTTATATTTGGGTTCATCAGGCATGAGCTTCAGGTTGATGGCAGATAACCTATCCACTTCCTCTTTGGGATACTTTTTATTATCTGGAAAACGTGATATCCACGCGAGAGCTTCATTGATCTCCAACCAAATTTGGAATTTCTCAGATTTCAGTATGGTAGAAAAGTCATTATTTTCCAAATACTCCAGAATATTTCTGCGCACGCAACCGATCTGAAATACATATTCACTTAGAATATTTGATGTGAAATCAGTGTCATTTCCTATCAAACCATGTGTTATATCGCAATATATTGTATGTAATGACACAACGTTTGAACGCTCTCCAAAGAAATCACCCCTCCATTTGGGTTTAGTGCCACAATCGCAATACGTATTCTGGATAGATGTCTCCTGACGGATAAGGACTCTTCCTATATCTGGATGATTTTTTAGAAGACCACATATTGCGGCTTTACATTTTTCTGGATCGGCGGATGTACGTGGTCTTGGTAGCCACAATACTTTTTTGAGAACATGAAATGCGTGTTTTTCATGATATGGTTCTCCCGCCTTTTCAATTATATCACCCAAAATGGCTATTACCTGAGTAAGATAATCTGGACTCCATGCAAGGATTTCCAAACCCCAGATAAGACCTGTCAAATATGATGTTGTACCAAATTGATTCGGTGTTTCCCGAATCAAATCCTTCAATAGAGATGTTTTCAGATTTTTCCGGAGGAAGTTGAGATATTCTCTTGGGGCTGCTTCTGCCAAGAGTGATATTGAGTGGTCAAGTGTGACATAACGTTTCCAGTTAGGCGTGGAAAGAATTTCACGAACCGACATTTGAATTATTGATTGAACATCAATATCTAGTCCGCTGTTTTTTTGACAGAGAGGGCTCGCCAGAAATGCTAAGGTATCCGTCATCCCCTCACGCAATGCAGACGAATATGTGGGACTTTTCGTTAGAATGCTGGCCATGAATCTTTTATTCGGTTCAAGATCATATTTTGGATCAATCTCTTGTAATACCTGAACCGCCTGCTTGCAGAACATCTGAATCTGTTCAGCTCTAACTCGTTCCCAGATTACATCCCAGATTTCCAGTTTTCGTGTTACTCTCCATACATTATTTTCTTCATCAATCGGAATCTGAGGAGACTGCTGGAGAGCGTTGGTTATCTCCCGTATCCACTCCTCGTATGGTTTCTTGACAAAATCCGAAATTATTTTTCGGTCCCCTTCATAACTTCCGTCCCACTTCCCAAAGAGACATGCAGATAATATTGTATTCACATCGATATTTCCCAAATTCCATGTTGGACTGATTGAGTAACCAGAAATGAGAGTCCGAAGATTGCTTGGACTCCCGAAACATTTATAGGCAAAATTGAATGCTTCTAACTTCCCATATCCAAGTTTATCTAATTCTGTGGAGATATATTCTGGTGGAATATCCGGCAGAGTGATTGTGTAAGTGTTTGTAATTGGATTTTTACTTGGTTTACCAGAGTAAATTACTGAATGTTCTCTTGAATTTGCTTCCCTAATTAATTTTTCTTCGTCAATAACGTCGAATGTGATGATGAATACATGGGATCCAGCTTCACTAACCATTTTTTGAAAAGCTGATTGTGTATCAATGACCAATGTTTTTGAATACCACGTCTTTCCGTCATCTCTGCTTTGTAAGACAGCCGCAATGAAATCCGGAATTTGAGCTGGATAATATGTTGTCAGTTTGAGACTGTTCAGCTTATCATCTAGGAATTGATTAACACGCTCTTTTGCTTCCGCACGATTTACAAGAAATATCTCTGGGGTTAATGGATGTTCTCTTGTAGCCCATTGCACATCATCCCAATATTTTTCTAATGGCTGGATATCCTCATAGGGGATATTCATCTCATGTGCCATCCATTTTGCAACTGTTGGGTAGATGGAAAGCCAATCACATAAGGAGTCAGCATCAATAATTTTGATATCCCCCCACCCACACTTTTTGATCTCATTCTGGATCCACGTGTCACGGCAAGTTTTATCTAAAAATTTACCCGTTGCAAGACGTGGTGTTACAAACACAAATGTTGAATTTGATTTATCGTAATGATCATTCTGAAATTTTTTATCAGATGACTGCAGATCACTCTTGAATTTAGTAATAGAATCCTTGTTCGTTCCAATTTCCCAGCAAGAATATCCATTTGGAATATATTGGATTGGAGACTCTTTGACGTTGAGTTCTCCATCAAAACCATGTTCCATAATTACTTTTGAAAATCGACATTCGAGTGGATTGGATACGGATGCCCGAACCAAACGATCCACAAGTTCGACAATAATCTCCTGGGCTCTTCGTGAATTCTGATCAACCCAACTCTGCAATTTTTCTTCGGTAATTATACGATAGTAGGTCATCTCCATCCCCTATCCAGAACGTATGTCATAATATGCATTCTAAGATGGGCACTTATTTAAATCCAGTACCCTATGGGAGATCATAACGCCACTACTCCCCCTAAATAAGATGAAAATGGTCGCATCTCTTCATAAAAAAAGATTCTCCACCGTGGGCCGCTCCGCGCCGGAGTCGCGTCCCCGCACCCCGAAATATAACAAAAAACATCCATTTTTCCTCATGGGAGCCGCCGGGGCGGCGACAGGATTTGCCCGAACGTTCCCGATGAGGGATGAGCAAGACAGCGTAGCTGGATTGCGAAAGTGAGGGTAAGCAAATCCGATTCTGGGAGCCCGAAGGGCGGGATTCGCGCCGATTCGCGGTTGGTTCGTCTCTTGCGTCCACATATCCCTATCACCTCTCATCTCATAACATCCCAATCTCTCCCGTCAATCCGTCCCTGTCCCCGTTTTGTGCATTTCGTTGATTTTCGCAGATTTCGTGTGGGGGACGGGGAAGGGGACGAGATGCATGCTCCCTCTCTCCTCTTATAGATTTTTCGTGTTTTCGTATAGTTTTCGTGGATTTCGTGTGATGAATGCGCCCCTCCTAAAAATCCTGTACACCGCACTAAGATTGTCCAATAAAAATATCTCAGCCTCGTAAATCTAAGGGCGTGGTCATATTCCATCATGCCCAATCAGATAACCCAGTCCCTTTCCACAATACTCATAACTTCCGGCATGCAATTATATTACCACTATGGACTTCGGCGGTTCTATCGGAAAAAACACCTATGTCGCGCCCAATGCGACCCTCAAAGGCGACGTAACACTCGGCGATAACGTCACCATCCTTTTCGGGGCGGTCCTTCGTGCGGATATGGAAAAAATATCAATCGGCAGCGGCTCCAATGTGCAGGACAACGCCGTCATCCACGAAAGCATCGGTCATCCGGTTTCGATCGGCGAAAACGTCTCGATCGGCCACGGGGCAATCATCCACGGGGCAACAATCGAAGACAACGCCCTCATTGGGATGGGAGCGATCGTTTTAAACGGCGCAAAAATCGGCAAAGGATCCCTCATCGCAGCCGGGGCGCTCGTCGCTGAACGAAAAGAGATCCCGCCGAACTCGCTCGTCATCGGCGTTCCCGGCAAAGTCGTTCGCGAACTCACCCCCGAAGAAGCCGCCGGCAACCTCAAAAACGCCGCCACCTACGTCTCCCTCGGCCAGAGGTATCTCCATGAATAATGTTGTTGTCATTGGCGGAGGAGTCGCCGGCATCCAGAGTGCCATGGACATCGCCAATCACAACATCCACGTCTATCTGATCGAGCGGGAGCCTTCGATCGGCGGCCACATGGCCATGCTCGACAAAACCTTCCCGACAAACGACTGTTCGATGTGCATCCTTTCGCCGAAGATGGCCGAGATCTCAAGGCATCCGAATATTACCATCCTCACCCTCGCCGAAGTCGAGAAGATCGAAGGAGAGGTCGGGAATTTCACCGTCACCGTCACCAAATATCCCAGATACATCAACGAAAAAGAGTGCACCGGCTGCGGCGACTGTATCACCATCTGTCCGATCGAAGTCTACAATAAATTCGATGCCGGCATTGGGGTTCGAAAAGCCATCTACAAACCCCACGCCCAGTCGATCCCGAACATCGTCGTCAAAGACAATCTGCACTGTATCGAATGCGGACTTTGCTACGGGGTCTGCGGCAAAGACGCCGTCCTCAAAGTCACCGAAGACCGTGTCGAGACCCTCGAGATCAACGCCTCCGCCGTCGTGATCGCAACCGGATACTCACTCTTCGATCCGCAGAAGAAGTCCAGATTCGGCTATCTTCGATATCCGGACGTCATCACCTCCCTTGAATTCGAGCGGATGATCAATGCCGGCGGACCGACAACCGGCAACATTCGCCGGCTCTCGAACGGCGAAACACCCAAAAGCATCGTCTTCGTCCAGTGCGTAGGATCACGTGACATGACGATCAACAGGAACATCTGTTCCTGCGTATGCTGCATGTATGCCCTCAAAAACTCCATGCTCATCAAAGAGCATTATCCCGACTGTGAGGTCTCGATCCTCTACTCGGATATCCGTGCCTACGGAAAAGGCTACGAGGAGTATTACCAGCGGGCGATCGACGCCGGTGTCAAAATCATCCGGGGTCTGCCGGGCGATGTGCAGGACACCGGAAAGGGCCGGCTCGTTCTCCCGGTGGAAAACACAGAGACCGGCGAGTTCCTCAATCTGGAAGCCGACCTCGTCGTCCTTTCAGTCGGCATGACGCCCGAACCGGATACCGTGCGTCTTGCGAAGTCGCTTGGGATCGGTCTCGATGAACACCAGTTCCTGAGTTCGGCCGATATGAAGCTCGATCCGTCGGGAACGATCCGCCCCGGGATCTACATCGCCGGCGCCGCCCTTGCACCGAAAGACATCCCCGACTCGGTCATGTCCGCAGGTGCCGCCGCGATGAAAGCCACAATCGATGTCGTCAGGAGCGAACAGTGACCGGGGACAAAACCATCTGGTGGAACGATGAAAACAGTTCCGTGATGCTTATCGACCAGACGCTTCTCCCGACCGAGTATAAGGTCATCGAGATCACCGAGGTCTCCCGGCTCGCGGACGCGATCCGCCGGCTCGAAGTTCGGGGTGCCCCCGCTCTCGGCGTTGCCGGCGCATTCGGGGTCGCTCTCTCAGCTGCACGCTGCGTCTCCGATGTCGAATTCGACGAGACGATCGCCTCCGATGCGGCGCTTCTCAAAAGCACCCGGCCGACTGCCGTGAATCTCGCTTGGGGCGTGGACAAGGTCCTCCGCAGCATGGAAAACCTCCCGCCGGAGATGGCCCGGATCATGGCGCTTTTCGCCGCGAAAAACATCGCCGAGAACGACACCAAAGCCTGCATGCTCCTCGGACACAACGGCGCCCCGCTTCTTCCGCAGATCGGGACCGTGCTTACTCACTGCAATGCGGGGGCTCTTGCCTGCTCCTCCTGGGGAACGGCTCTCGGGGTCATTCGCTCTGCCAAAAAAATGGGTAAGAAGATCTCGGTCGTTTCCTGCGAGACCCGCCCTCTTCTCCAGGGATCCCGGCTCACCGCCTGGGAACTTGCGAGGGACGACATCCCGGTCACGACCATCGTCGACTCAGAAGCCGCATTCCTGATGCGTCAGGGAAAAATCGACGCCGTTATCGTCGGCGCCGACCGGATCACCAAAGACGCCGTCTTCAACAAGATCGGGACCTACATGCATGCCGTCTGCGCAAAACATCACGGCATCCCGTTCTACGTTGCTGCGCCAGCCTCGACCTTTGACGCTGAGGCGTCAGAGTCCGATATCACCATCGAACAGCGTGACCGGACCGAAGTCTCCGGCTTTTTTGGGAGAACGACCGTTCCCGAAAACGTCCCGGTCATCAACTACGCCTTCGACGCAACGCCGCTGGATCTCGTTACCGCCATAATAACCGAAAAGGGTGTCCTGTATCCCCCGTATGACTTTACGGACCTGAGATAAATGGCGGCGACCCTTTCCTTAGCGTACTTCGACAGTCCGATCTGGAACAATCTTGCACTGATCCTCGGCCAGCTCCTTTTGGTCTTCATAGCCTTCTGGCTGATCGTCTCCATTCTTATGGCGATTTTGATCGTCATCTCGATCCACCGGAAAGAGATGTACTTCCCGCGGCTTCTCCGTCCCTTCTTTACGATCATGGAAGGCACGGTCAAGATCGTCTGTCTCCTCCTCGGCGTCGACGGAAAAGAACTGATGGAGTTTTTGATCAGAATCGACAACGAGATGAACTACTCCAGCTTCGCCAAAACCCCGGTCGAAGATCGGGCCGTCTTCTTTCCCCAGTGTCTCCGGGCCCGTGACTGCCCGGCACGTCTGACCCCCGACGGACTCAAATGCGTCTCCTGCGGCCGCTGCGGGCTTGGACGGGCGGTCCCCGCACTCAACGAAGCCGGATACAAGACCTTCATCATCCCGGGCTCGACCTTCATCAAACGGATGGTGAAAAAGTACCAGCCGAAGGCCATGATCGGCGTCGGCTGCATGATGGAGGTCAAAGAGGGTCTTCAGATGGGCCGCAAGATCTCCATGACGACGATCGGTTTCGTGACCAGAACGGACGGATGCGTGGAGACGACCATGGACTACGAAGAGCTCATGGAGGTCGCCTCCCTCGGCCTTGCCCACCCGGTGGTCATGAAACCCGTGACCGACGACAAACTTCCCGGTTCTAAAACATAATAACCCCATGCCGCAAACATGTACCCCGCATGAAAAACCTGATCGTGAAGGGTGCAAGACAGCACAATCTTCAGAATATCAATATCGAACTCCCGCGTGACAAACTCATTGTCGTCACCGGGGTTTCGGGCTCGGGAAAATCCACACTCGCTTTTGATACGATTTATGCGGAAGGTCACCGCAGATACGTCGAATCTCTCTCCGCCTATGCCCGCCAGTTCCTCGGACTGATGACCAAACCCGATGTCGATTCCATCGAAGGCCTCTCCCCCGCAATATCCATCGAACAGAAAACCACTTCGAAAAATCCGCGCTCCACCGTAGGTACGGTGACGGAGATCTATGATTACCTGCGTCTTTTGTATGCCAGGATCGGGGTTCCCTACTGTCCTATCCATCACGTAAAAATCGAGTCGAGGACCCCCGGACAGATCGCGGATTCGATCCAGAAAGAGTATCCGGAGACGATGGTCATGATCCTCGCTCCGATCATCCGCAAGAAGAAAGGGACCTACGAACAGCTGTTCCGCGATCTGCATGCCGACGGATTCGCACGCGTGCGGGTCGACGGCGAGATTTTCAGGACCGATGACGAGATCAAGCTCGGCAGATACATCATGCACAACATTGATGTCGTCATTGACCGGGTGGACACCACGGACCGAAGCCGGCTGACCGAGGCGATCGAATCGGCGCTGAAGCATGCCGAGGACGGACTCGTGTATGCGAACGCCGGCGAGAAGGATTCCGTCTACTCGGCACGGATGGCGTGTCCCGTCTGCGGCCTCTCGTTCGAGGAGCTTCAGCCGAGAATGTTCTCGTTCAACAGTCCGTTCGGGGCCTGTCCGACCTGCAACGGGCTTGGGTTCCAGATGGTCTTCGATCCGGATCTTATCATTCCGGACAAGACCCTCTCGCTCGCTGACGGCGCCGTCGCGGTGTACAAAAACTTCCTCGACGGGTACCGTGTCCAGTATCTGGACGCCGTCGCAAAACATCTCGGCTTCACTCTGATGACGCCGGTGAACGAGCTGACGAAGGAGCAGTATGACGGGCTGATGAACGGCGTGAACGAGAACATGAAGTTCAGCCACACCTCGAAGAATGCCGAGTGGGCCTATCATGGGAGCTGGGAAGGGCTGCTTCCCCAGACCGAACGGCTGTATAAGGAGACGAAGTCCGAGTACCGCAAAGAAGAGCTGGAGAAGTTCATGCGGATCCTGCCGTGTCCGACCTGTCACGGCAAACGGTTAAAGGAGCATGTACTCGCGGTGAAAGTCGGCGGGATGTCGATCGCTGATGTTTCGGATATGTCGATCGATGCGGCCTATGCGTTCTTCGAGTCGCTGCCTCTCTCGCCAAAGGAGGAGGAGATCGCGAAGCTGATCCTTCGGGAGATCAGATCAAGGCTGAACTTCCTGCGGTCGGTGGGTCTCGGCTATCTGACGCTTTCCCGGAGTGCCGGGAGTCTTTCGGGAGGAGAGGCCCAGCGTATCCGCCTCGCGACCCAGATCGGGTCGAACCTGATGGGGGTCTTGTATATCCTGGATGAGCCGTCGATCGGCCTTCACCAGCGGGACAATCAGAAGCTTATCCAGACCCTGCAGAAGCTTCGGGATCTCGGGAACACGCTCCTCGTGGTCGAACACGATGAGGACACGATCCGGGCGGCCGACTACGTGGTGGATATCGGCCCGGGGGCAGGCGTCCACGGCGGACGTGTGGTCGCGGAAGGAACGCCGGATATGATCGAAACGTTCCCCGAGTCTCTGACAGGCAAGTATCTTTCGGGCGAACTTTCGATCCCTGTTCCGGAGAAGAGGCGGCCTGCGAAGAAGTTTATGCGGATCAACGGCTGCACGGAGAACAATCTGAAAGATATCGATGCGGCGATCCCGCTTGGGACGCTGACGGTGATCACGGGCGTTTCGGGTTCTGGAAAGTCGACGCTGATCTATGATACGCTGTATCAGGCGCTGATGAAGGAGCTGTATAAATCGAAGGTGACGCCGGGCGCATATAAGGAGCTGATCTTTGAGTCGGAGATCGACAAGGTGATCGTGATCGATCAGTCGCCGATCGGAAGGACGCCGCGGTCGAATCCGGCGACTTATACGAAGGTGTTCGATGAGATCAGGAAGCTGTTTGCCGAGACGAAGGAGGCGAAGGTCCGCGGGTACGGGCCGGGTCGGTTTTCGTTCAATATCAAAGGCGGCCGCTGCGAGGCGTGTTCGGGGGACGGGGTGATGAAGATCGAGATGAACTTCCTGCCTGATGTGTATGTGGAGTGCGAGGAGTGTAAGGGAGCGCGTTATAATGAGGAGACGCTGGAGGTGAAGTATAAGGGGAAGTCGATCGCGGATGTTCTGGGCATGAGCGTGGACGAGGCGCTCGAGTTGTTCGAGAACGTGCCGGCTATCAGTACGAAGCTGCAGACGCTTGCGGATGTGGGTCTCGGGTATATCAAGCTCGGGCAGAGTTCGACGACGTTATCCGGAGGAGAGGCGCAGCGGATCAAGCTGACGAGGGAGCTTGCGAAGCGGGCGACGGGGAAGACCGTGTATCTTTTAGATGAGCCGACGACGGGTCTCCATTTCCATGACGTGAAGAAGCTTATCGGGGTTCTGGACAGTCTGGTCGGGAAGGGGAACTCGGTTGTTGTGATCGAGCATAATCTGGATGTGATCAAGTCGGCGGATTATCTGATCGATCTGGGTCCGGAGGGCGGGAATGCGGGCGGCGAGATCATTGCGAAGGGGACGCCTGAGGAAGTGGCGAAGGTGGAGCGGAGTTATACGGGGCAGTTTTTGAAGAGGATGCTGTAAGAATTATCTGTTCTTTTTTTTGGGGGGGCGGGCTGCCCCGAAGGGGCGGCCTCAGCGGAGCAAGTCTGAGCGGAGCGAGGACTTGCGACCAAATCTTTGATTTGCGACCGGGTTGAACGCGAAGCGGACGACCTTAGCGGAGGCGGGCTGCCCCGAAGGGGCGGCCTCAGCGGAGCAAGTCTGAGCGGAGCGAGGACTTGCGACCAAATCTTTGATTTGCGACCGGGTTGGACACCACCCAGACGATCTTTTTCTTTTCGTGTTTTGGTGTATTTTTCGATTTGGTGTACGAGATCTTTTGAGTGGGCGGATCCATCACACGAAATGCACGAAATAAAACACGAAAACACGAAAAAGAATTAGATTGGGTTGGATACAGAGCGTACCCTCCCCCGTCCCCCACACGAAAAATCACAAATTCGCAAACCTTCGGTTTGCTCGGCTAAGGTCGTCGACTTCGTCGCCAACCCGCCAACGAAATGCACGAAAAGGGGGACAGGGGCGGAAGGATGGAGAAATGCTGCGGGTAACGCCCGCTTACATGACCCCGGCTTCTCCTGCCTTTCTGAAATACCGATAGACCTCATGCCGCAGTTCATCACGAAGGAGCTTCTTTGCTGCTTCATCATGCATGATAAGTCCCATGAACTGGTCATTCAGGAGATACAGATTGACCAGTTTCGTCTCAAAGTCTTTGTTAAACTTTGTGGCAAACATATCTTCAGAATCGTGTTGTGCAAAAAATTCCAGATGGGAGTCATCGATCATCATGTCTCTGAGCTGTCTCGCAACTACATCCTGATTCGTGAACTCCGTGCCGTACTTCTCGTTGATCTTCCTGATGATCTCAGTGAGAGTATCTTTCAGCTCTTCCTTTTTCCCGGTAAAGCCGGTGGTCGGTTTAAGCGTTATCTCCACGCCCGGTTCCAGAACCAGCGAACCGTTATAGGTTTTTTCAAGCCGGTAGTATTCCATCAGGATCTTGTCATCTATCTCGATGACGATCTGTTTCCCTTTGGGAAGGACTTTGTTCAGGAATTTCGCAAACAGGTAGAATCTTTCCAGGTCTTTGTCATACATCCGGTGGATCTGGGTTATGAATCCGTAGGTCCTGATGTACCTTGCCAGAATCGATTTGAAGGTGTCGCGTTCTTCTTCGGGTTTTGCCGTGTATCTGTCGAGTGCGGGTTTGAGGTAGCCGGATAATTTTCCAAGAAGTTCCTTTTCCTGGTTGCCTGAGGCTTTGAAGAATTTCGCTGCGAATG
Organism: Methanocorpusculum sp. UBA424; assembly: GCA_002498375.1. GTDB lineage: Archaea > Halobacteriota > Methanomicrobia > Methanomicrobiales > Methanocorpusculaceae > Methanocorpusculum. The sequence goes on along the minus strand of DAHC01000013.1, from coordinate 4,969 downwards.
CTTCGACTTCGGGAGAGGTATAGATTTGGTAGGCATCGAGGTCGGATTTGAGACCATAGAGGATGTTGGGATCGGTTTCTTCCTCAAGTCTGGTGGTTTCGTAGTAGGTCTGGAAGGAGTCACGGATCTCCTCGGCGGTATTTACAAAGTCAAGGACAAAGGTCTCCTCTTTTCCTTCCATGGTCCTGTTGAGCCGGGAGAGGGTTTGGACGGCTTTTATGCCGGAGAGTTTTTTGTCGACGAACATTGTGTGAAGGTAGGGTTCGTCGAATCCTGTCTGGTATTTTTCTGCGACGATGAGGAAGTTGAAGTTGTCATGGAACTCTTTCGGGAGCTGTTTTTCTTTGATGGTCTCGCCGTCTTGTGTTTTGTTGATCTTCTCTTCGGTCCAGGTCTCCCCTTCGTCATTGATTTCTCCGGAGAATGCGACAAGGACGTCGATGTCGTCGTATTTTTGATCTTTGATGTAGCGTCTGAACTCGAAGAGATAGCGAACGGCGTGCAGTCTGGAGGAGGTTACGAGCATTGCCTTGGCTTTTCCGCCGATCTGGTTTTTGGTCTGGTTTCTGAAATGTTCTACGATGACGGCGGTTTTCTGTGCAAGGTTGTGAGGGTGCAGGCTTTCGTATTTTTTGACGGCACGTACGCCTGCGGTGGTTTCCAGTTCAGGGTCGTCAGGGATGGATTTGATGATTTTGTAATACATCCGGTAGGTGGTGTAGTTTTTGAGGACGTCGAGGATGAAGCCTTCTTCGATGGCCTGCCGCATTGAGTAGATGTGGAACGGGAGGTAGCTTCCATCGGGCTGTTTTTCGCCGAAGACCTGGAGGGTGGTGTGTTTCGGGGTCGCAGTGAAGGCGAAGAAGCTGAGGTTTTTGTGTTGACCGTGGGTTCTGAGTTCTTCGTTGAGTTTGTCTTCTTCGTCGGGTCTCTGGTCTTCTTCGGCGTTTTCAACTCTGGCGTATTCTTCGAGGATGTTTTCGGTTTCTGCCAGGGCTTTTTTGAGTTTTTTGGCGGATTCGCCAGTCTGCGATGAGTGTGCTTCGTCTACGATGACAGCAAAATTCCGGTTTTTGCTTTCGATCTCTTCGTAGATGACGGGGAATTTCTGGAGGGTGGTGATGATGATGGGGACCCCTGCATTGATGGCGTCTTTGAGCTGGGAGGAGTTTTTGTCGATTTTTATGACGACGCCCGGGACGTGGTCGAACTGGTAGATGGTGTCCTGGAGCTGGGAGTCGAGAACTTTTCGGTCGGTTACGACGATGACGGACTGGAATATTTTGGTGTTTGTGTCGTCGTGGAGTCCCATGAGCCGGTGGGCGAGCCAGGCGATGGAGTTGGATTTGCCGCTTCCTGCACTGTGCTGAATGAGGTAGTTTTTGCCGGATCCGTTTATTTTGACGTTTCTGAGGATTTTTGTGACGACGTCGAGCTGGTGGTATCTGGGGAAGATGAGGGTTTCTCTGCCGGTTTTGTCGTCTTTTTTGATGTGGAGGTATTTGTGGAGGAGTTCAAGGAGGGTGTCTTTTTGGAGGATCTCTTTCCAGAGGTAGGATGAGGGGTAGCTTCCGTCAGGGGAGGCTGGGTTGCCTTTTCCGCCGGTGACGCCCGGACCGTTTGATCCCTGGTTGAAGGGGAGGAACCGGGTTCGGGTGCCTGCAAGGCGGGTGGTCATCCAGACTTCGTAGAGGTCGACGGCGAAGTGGACGAGGATCCTGTTTTTGAATTCGAAGATCGGTTCGCGGCCGCTTCGATCGAATTTGTACTGGCTTATTGCGTTGGTGACGTTTTGACCGGTGAACTGGTTTTTGAGTTCGAGGGAGATCACGGGTATGCCGTTTATGAAGAGGACGATGTCGACACTGTTTTCTGATGAGGGAGAGTAGTGGAGCTGCCGGGTGCAGTGGAGAATATTTTGCTGGTAGAGGGCAGATGTTTCTTTGTTTATGGAGGTTTCAGGTTTCCAGTAGACGAGTTTGAAGCGGAGCCCCCGGTCGGCGATCTCGCTTCTGAGGATCTTGAGGAGGCCTTGCCGGTTGATTTCTTCGGTGACCCGCCGGATGAATTGGGTTTCGCTTTTGTCGCCGTATATGGTGGTGTATTTTTCCCAGGTTTTGGGCTGGGTGGTTTGTATGAAGGTGAGGAGGGTCTGTTTGTCGAGGGCGAGGTTCCTGTCGAATCGTTTGGGGTCGCCGTGTTCGTATCCCCCATGTTCGGTTAGGTAGGTTTCAATATCTTCTTCGAGTTGTTTTTCGTTTAATATCGGGTCCGGCATGGGGTTTTGTCACTGAATAGTATATGGAATACGATGAGGTAATAAATTATTGTGGTTTTTTGGGTGGTTTTTCCCAGGAGTCCGGGTATTTACCATTGGTTAGGTATGTAAGTTATTCCTGTACTGAGAATTTTTACATACCTGGAAAAAAGGAGGGGAACAGGTTTGTTTGATGAAATACATTCTGTATGCGTTTTTTGCTATTTTTTGGATGTTGCAGGAGGAGAGCAAAATGCATACCTGGGATGCCTCAGGTATGTATCTCCCTAACCGCGGGGAGGGAGGGTAATGACTTTGCCTCTGCCCTTAGGAAAGAACCCTGTCATCAAAGTATGCGAAAGATTGCGGCGGTACGAAATTATCTATTTTCTTACGCGGATCAATTGGAGACGAAAACTCTCTTACATCTTCAATTTCTATCGCATAGGCTTTCTCTCTCCCCTGAAAATAGGTGAAAAATGCCTCTTCTCCGATCCCCGCAAACTGATGTGTATCCTTCCATATTTGTGACGGAGCCTCCTCGTGAATGTCCTTAATCCCAAATGTACCCACGATCATCTTCACCGGAGATGTGGCATAGATGTAAACTTCGTTTACTGATGAATCCCGAAAGATACACTTGCGAAACTCAAACCGTTTCTCTCCTGAGAATATGCGGGACACATATTCCGGTCTAATCGAAAGTAAGATTTTCATCAATGACACCTTCTCCAAGTAATTTCTGATATTTATCCTCTGTCAGTTGTATGATAGATTGCGGGGGTCCGTTGAGGATTCCTTTGCTCTTCATCTCGTTTAGAGATATCCTTCTTTAATAGGACGTACGCGGTTTTTGTATATATATCCAATTCGGGAAGGGGTACGGCCGGGCGCGGATGCATGCGAAAGAACCAACCGCGAACCGCAAATCAGTGATTTGCTCTTCGTTTCACTTCGCTCTCCGTGTGAAACGGTGAAAATCCAGGAAAAAAAGAAGCCCCTTCCTGCGAGAATATGGAAGGGGCAGCACCATCCGGGTGAAAGTTGAGTTCTAACGACAGAGTATTGTCGATCTGAACGGAAAATCGCTAAAACCGCTGCAGATCGATCGGACAGAGAGGTCAACACTACCTCTTCTGCCCTCACTATTCTGATTCGATGCTGAATTATTTAAACCCCTAACCGCGCGGTGCGATAATGCCTCCCCTTGGCTGTGTGAGTTGGCTTCTCACTGAGAGAGGATGGGGTTTTACGATGCAAAAAAACGGGGGAGGAGGGGAGGCTCGGGAGGGGTACGAGTGGGTGTGAACACATGAGATTATTTAACCGCGAATCTCCGCCAATCTACGCGAATCGCATTTTTCTTGCGTCGTCGTGCTCTGCTCCGGCTGATCGCCTACGCAGAATCGCACGACGTCTGGAAAAATGCTGACGGAAAAACCGGCGTGCCGGTTTTTCTCCGTATACTTCTCTTTGTTTGTAATCCAAAAATAATGAAACAACAGAAAAACCCGCACGCGGGTTTTTCCCCAGCATTTTTCAAGAGAGGGTGCGATTCTGCGTAGGCGATCAGCCGGAGCAGAGCACCCGAACGTAAGGAAAATGCGATTGGCGTTTATTCGCGGAGATTCGCGGTTGGTTTTTCTCTTGCGTCCGCACTTATCCCAGAACTTCCTTCTTTCCGGTGACGCACTCGTAGATGAGGCTCTGTTTATACGCTGTCAGCTTTTCGATAGCAAGCTCCCGTTTCTGGATCGTCGCGTCGATAGCAGAGCATTTTGTGTCGAGGAAAGAGGCGATACGATTTTGATCTGGACGTGAAGGATAACATATTTTCAAATCACGGATAAAATTCCAACTCGCTCTCGGCATTTTTGCTCCATATGTTGAAGCATCGACGACATTTATGAACCAATGGGAGAGCAGCGTCCAGAATAGAAAATGTGGGTTTCCTTTGAAATTCCTAATAACAAGAAGTTCAGACGAACAAATCCCATCACACGGTGCAATAATACATTTCGCAAGATATGGACGTAACTTCCCAAAGAGAAGATCACCAGTGGAAAATGAATTTGAAACACCATCTATTGTCTGGTTTTCTGTTTCAAGATATTTTCCACATTCACTCGCAATATTTTCCAGACCAATATATGTTTGACCATTATAATCCATTTTTTCATTAATGAGATCAACGGTCAATTTTAACCGCCTCAACTCCCAATCATCTGGAATCTCCCCAATCCACTCAACCCCGCTGTCTTTCATGGGAACGCCGGGACGGATCCCTTTGGTCACCGCTTCGGTGATGACAGCCTGCCGATACTCTTTCAGCTTGTCGATGAGTTCGCGTTCTTTTTCGATGGTTGAATCGATCAGGGAGCATTTTTTGTCGAGGAATGAGGCGATGTGATGTTGGGTGGGGAGTGGGGGTACAATATTTGGTAATGATATGAGCTTCTCACTGTTTATGGCAGGATAACTAATCCCAACGGAATTACTTTCAATTAAAGATATGAACCAGTCAACCCTCAATGCATAATAGAAATAACGTGAGTCATATTGTTTTTGAGGGGTTAATACTGCAAATCCTGTTGATACTATGAAATTATTATATGACTTTGAAATAAATGCAATTGCTTTTAAATACGTTCTCACGGTAGAGATTGATAGTGTAATTTGTTTTCGGTAAAATTGAAGATGTCCTAATTCCTT
>DAHC01000011.1:125760-154032 GCA_002498375.1 Methanocorpusculum sp. UBA424 | reverse complement strand
AATGAATGTCCGCATCGCCACAATTACAACGTCAGGGCCAACAATCACTCCGAGAGTACCCGGATGATTCGCGTTTTGTCCTCCACTTAAACAGCTCTACCATATTCGCATCAGATGCTTATATAGTCTTCGAACCGACTTCCCGAGAGCCAGGCAAAAGGTTTGCCAGAATCCCGAGGCGCAGTTCGTGAGCCTTGCGAGGTAACATAGTTACCCCCAATCACGTATAAACCCACCGAAACAGTGAGGCGGCTTCCGGGAAAGTTTCCCGGAATGGGTCGCTCAGAGATCGGTTGACGTGTGAGGGAATAATGTTAGGCAATGAGACATATAAACCAACCGGAATGAAGTCAGACTTACATAAATGACAGCACAATAGAGACAAGCATTGCCACAAATCCGATCAGACAAAGGATCAGCAGAATATCCAACAGAATTAGCCAGAAATTACGCTCTTTTTTAACTCTTCTCTGTATAACCATCCTGAATCACCACCCAAAGATCACCGAAAAACTCATCCTGCTCAAGATCGATCCTGCCGCTCTGAACAAGAAAAAGACAGGGGAGATACACAAAATATACCGGCCAGTGAAGAGTTCCCGCCAGCTCATGCAGGGAAACCCCCGGGTCACGCGCATCCGGATGCGTCTGAACGAGCGCGAAAATCCGCCCGGCCATACGTTCGTAATCCTCATCATGCGCAATACCCACAACCTCGCCGGCATCCGGCTCCTCGAATAACTCATCCTCAGAGTCGATACACCGCCGCCTTCTCTGCCGTCTCCGCTCCGCCTTCTCCGCAAGTTTCAGCTGTTTGATCAGTTCGTAGAGGGTGACCGGACGCTTCCGCGCATCCTTTCGCTTGAGTCTGCGGTCGATCTCGCGCTCGAGAAGTTCGATCGGACCAAGAGCACGCTCCGTGACCACATCATCTTCCGAGAAAGGATCCAACCCTTCTTCGGAAAGGTCATCGCAGCACTCGTCGTCATCCTCCTGGCCGTCAAGCAGCTCGGACTTCATCCGAAGCAGAACCGACGCATAGAATATCGTCCGGCCCGAGATCATCAGATCAAGTTCACGCCTGCGTTCGAGTTCCGTCAAAAACCGTTCAGTCACCGCGACGATATCGACATTCCACGGATCGATCTCCCCCCGCTTCGCCAGCTGATACAAGATTTCGACCGGCTCTTCGAGTTTCCCGTCAGGAATTTCTTCAGCCATTCACCTTCACACCAGTCACAAGCGTACTCTTATCGCTCATACGCAGAGTCACGCCCACCATCCGGTCCGCCGCCTCGATCATCGGTTTTCTGTGCGAAACGATCACGAACTGACTTTGCGTACAGATATCGCGGACCATCTGGGACAAACGCTCCACATTCACCCCGTCCAGATTGGAGTCCACCTCATCCAGCGCATAAAAGGGCGCCGGCATATACTGCTGGATCGCAAAAATAAACGAAAGGGTCGTAAGCGACTTCTCCCCCCCAGACATCATATTCAGTCGGGTCACTTCCTTTCCACGCGGCGAAACCTCGAAGGTCATGCCCCCCTGGAAAGGATCCTCAATATCATCCAGAATCAGATGACCGGCACCCTCATTCAGACGGGAGTAAATATCCTGAAAATGCAGATTGATTGCCGAGTAGGCATTCATGAATGCATCGAACTTCATCTGCTTGAAACTGTCGATCTTATCGAGAAGTGCCTGACGTTCGCGGGAAAGCGTCTCCTTCTTTTCGGTCCGCTCAGTGGAACGCTTCTGGACCTCATCATACTGTTCGATCGCACGCATATTCACGTTCCCAAGCCTTCTGACGGCCCGCTCGGTTGTTGCGACGCGGTCAAGAATCTCGTCCATGCAAAGATCGCAGACGATATCCTCGGTGATCGAACCCTTGATCTCGGACATCTCCAAAGCAAGAGAAGCGGATTTTTCATCAAAAGCGGAGATCTGCACATTGCATCTCTCCTCGGCACCCTGCAAAGTCACGATCCGCAGCTGCGCTTCATCCGCCGCATGCTGAGCTTTGTTCCGTTCCTCGGTCAGCTGCTCGATCTCGCCGGTGAAAGCCTTCATCTCATCCTCGAACGAAGTGATCACGGATTTTGCAGCATCGACCGCTGCATAACAACCCGCGATCTCCTGATCGATCGAGACATTTTTTCCCTCCAGAGCAGTCCGCTCCCGGGATATCTGCTCAACATTCTGTTTGAAATGCTGACGTTCGAGATTCAGACCGGAAAGATCGTTCACCTTGTTTTCATACCGACGAGACGTATCATTGTAACTCGACTGGGCTTTCTGCAGTTTATCGGTGAGCAGATTAAACTCATCCTCATTCAGAACCGAGCGCAGTTCGCTCACCCGCTGATTCAGGACCTCAAGTTCATCAGACAGAGCATCCACACGCGTCTCGAGTTCGGCCACCTGATTCGCCGTCTCCTTTTTATCCCGGTCGGTTTCTTCCAGAAGGCGTGATGCCCTTACCTCGTCGTCTGCGATCTTATCGAGGATCCGATTACAGTCACTGATTTTTAGTTCAAACGTAACGATCGCCGAATCATATTCGTTTCGTTCGGCGCGAAGACCTTCTGCTACCGACCGGTGACGGGCTTCAGCTGCGACCAGATCTGATTCATCATTGCGCAGGTCAGCAAGTTTTGCAGAAATATCAGCAGACTCGCGGCCGACGGCAACACCGAAGCCGCGGAGATCTTTGCGAATCGATCCGCCGGTCATGGCCCCGCCCCGCTCCAGAAGCTCGCCCTCCAGCGTTACCATCCGGTATCTGCCCATGAGCCGCCGGCCGGCATCCAGCGTCTCGACGACCACCGTCTGGCCAAAAACTAAATTGAAAGCATCCCGGTATTCCGGATCAAAGTCGATCAGGTTGATGGCATAATCCACGACCCCATTGCCGGCGAGCGGAGGAAGGGGCGGCTGAGGCTTCATCTTGTTCAGCGGAAGAAGCGTCAGGCGGCCGAGCCGTTCATCTTTCAGATAGCGGATCACATCTGCTGCGGTCTGATCGGAGTCGACGACAACGTTGTTGAGCCGCCCCCCGGCCGCTATGTTTAACGCCACGGTGTATGCGGAATCGATCACTTTTCCAAGACTTGAAACGGTCCCAAACACGCCGTCCATACCGAGAATAGCCGAAATGGTCCGATCCGAGGCACCCGATGCCTGCTGCTGGGCCTCGATCTGCATCTGCTTTTTCGTCAGTCTGGCGATTTCTTCTCTGAGAGGTTCGAGAGCTTTGCGTGCGCCAAGCATCGCCCGTTCGGTCTCGCCGATCTGTTTATCGAGGATCCCTTTGTTTTTCCTGGCATCCTGAAGATCGCGTTCGAGCAAGTCGATCTCGGCCTGCTTCTCTGAACGTTCATCGGCCAGAGAACCCTGCTCCCTCTGCAGCTTTTCCAGCTCCTGCGCACGGATACGGCTCCGTTCGATAATGCCGTCCCTTTGAATAACGATCGAACCGCGCTCCTCCTTTTTCGCTTCGACCTGCCGCATAAGATCGACCAGTTCGGCCTGGGCCCCTTTCGAGTCCCGGCTGCATTTACTGACGAGCTCGTGAGCTTTCTCGAGAGTCTTCTTCTGGGCCTCGAGTTCCATCGCCAGATTCGCCTTATCGATCTGGAGCGTCTGGGATTCCCGGATCTTATCGTTGAGGGTGTTCTGATTTTTCTGGAGCTCGAGATACAGGCGGTTCATCTCAGCGAGATTGCTCTCTTTTTCCTTTTTCCTGCGGATGATGGTCTCCTCGGCAACACGAATATTTCCTTTTTCGGCCTCAATGCCTCCGATGATCCGCATATAGGCAGGACCCTGTCGGTGACTGATCTCCTTATCGATCTCGCGGACATCCTCGAGACGGGCGTTTTTCTCGTTTTCCTGGAGGGAAATGTCGTTACGGATACCCGCACGCTTCTCCTCCTGTTCCAACCGCGAATGGGCGATCAGACCGAGTTCGCGTTCAAGATCCTGGAGCCGGACGATCTGTTTTGCGGCTTTGAGATACTCGAGTTCAGCCTGAAGTTTCTGATATTTTACCGCATCCTCGCGGGCATCGGCAAGTTCCTCCAGCTGTTTGGCGTATGAAGCAAGAAGGATCTCTTCGCGGTCGATACTGGCTCTCACCTGTTCGAGTTCCACGAGAGCCTGTTCTTTTTTATCATCGAACTCCGCAACTCCCGCGATCTCGTCGATGATCCTTCTCCGTTCCAGATCGCTCATATCCATGATGCGGGAGATATCTCCCTGCATCACGACATTGTATCCGTGCGGCTTGATGCCGCGTTTTGCCAGATACTCCAGAATTTCCGTCTGGGAACAGGTCTTTTCATTGAGATAATAATAGCTGTAATATCCGTTTGCGGTCCGTTTGATCCGCCGGCGGATTTTTGTGTCGTCTGAAAAGGTGAGGGTGACCTCGGCGGTATTTTTTCCAGACATCGTATTGATAAAATCCGTGAGCTTCTCGGCGCGAAGGGTCCGCGAGGTGGATAAGGATAGAACGAAAAGGATAGAATCGATGATATTGCTTTTTCCCGAACCATTCGGCCCGGAGATTACAGTAAATCCTTCATAAAAGGGAATTTTTGTCTTTCTGGAAAAAGACTTGAAGTTGTCGATGTCAACCTGGACAATGTGCACGAATGAACTCCGTTAACGCTTGATTTCCACAGTGTCGTCATCTTCTGCTTCGATTACTGCTGAGGAGTCGGCACGAATAGATAACGAGTGTGAGGAACGGGACGGATTGTATCCGGTACCTGCGATGATAACATTGTGATCGGTCGTTTTCTTCCGTTTCTGGATAGTTCCGTCCTGCTGCATTACATATTCAAACTCGCCGGGTTTCAGATTCTCGACCGGGATGTCTGGAGCAGGGGTGGCCGCCCGTGTTGGCTCGGGTGCCGGTGAAGGAGTCGGACGGCTCATGCGGGGAGCCGGTGTTTCGACAGCCGGTCTCCTGAGAGGAGGAGTGTTCTTTGAAGCGGGAATGTCGGTGCGAACGGAAACAGGGTCTGCCGTCGGCTCGGCGACGACCTCGCCTCTCCGGACACCGAACCGGGAAGATTCCGGATGACTTTTGACTGGACTGCCCCCGAGTTTTTCCATCTGGACGCTGAGTTTACGGGTCACGGACTTCAGATCGAGAAGTTCCTCGGTAAGTCCTTTGACCATGATCTCGAGTTCACGGATTTTGCGTTCAAGTTCTTCGGTATTTTCAGATTTTTCGGCAGTCGCCTGTACGGTTTCCTGCTTGCCGGCGAGCCCGCGTTCCTGTTCGGCAAGTTCGTGCTCTAAGAATTTCATTCTGGTATCCATGATTGCATCTATCCTGTAAAAATAATTAATAGGTTTTTCAGTGCCCATTGTATAATACACTTGTGTATCGGCCGGACAGATAGCAAGAATGCAAAGTTGAATCAGGAGATTATAACAGGAACCGGGAGATTCCCTATACGCAAAGGATGCAGAGGAAGAAAATGAAAAAGGGTTGATGACTGATTCAGCCGTGAAGCCGATCAGACCATCCGGTATGTCTCGAGATTCTGGGGGGACACGGTTTGGATATGGAATTTCTTATAGACGGAACTGGCAAAGTCGATCGTCTTGGACTCTTCGCCATGGATCGTAAACACACGCTCGGGTTTCGGCTGAACGTACTGGACATAATTCATCAGCTGTTTGCGGTCGGCGTGACCTGAAAATCCTTCCACAGTCTGGATCTCCATGTTGATAACGATCGTTCCTTTTTTACCGATAGGCACTTCACGCCAGCCTTTCTGGATACGGCGTCCGTAGGTTCCTTCCGCCTGATAGCCGACAAAGATGATCATATTCTTCGGAGATTCAGCAAGGTTGCTTAAGTACTCGATCACCGGACCGCCGTTCATCATACCGCTCGTGGAGATGATCACACAAGGATCTTCCGAGAAGATGACCTGCTGACGTTTATCATAGGAGTCCACCTGCTCGAAACAATCCGCGAGGAACGGATTATAATTGTCACGGAAGATAAGGTTGCGAAGATCGGTGTTGAGATACTCAGGGTATGCCGTGTGCATCGCGGTTGCTTCCTTGATCATTCCATCAAGGTATACTTTGCACTTCGGGATACGGTTGTTTCTCATACCTTCTTCGAGGGCGAGCATCAGTTCCTGGGACCTTCCAACGGCAAATGCCGGGATCAGAACTTTTCCGCCGCGGCCGAGCGTCTCGTTGATGACCTCATACAGCCGCTCTTCCGCTTCGACTCTTGAGGGAGAGAAGTCCTCCGAACCGCCGTAGGTACTCTCGATAACGAGAGATTCCAGACGCGGGAACTGGGAAACAGCCGGATTGAAAAGCCTGCTCTTCCCGTAGAACAGATCCCCCGTAAAGGCAACATTGTACACGCCGTTGCCAACATTGAAGTGGGCGATCGCGGAGCCGAGGATATGACCGGCGTTGTGCAGCGTGAGTTTCATGTCGGGCGCAATGTCGGTTACGTCACCGTAACCAAGAGCTATTGTGTGCTTCACGAATTCGCGGATCTCGTTTGAAGAATACGGCGGAGCACGGTCCTCTTTGTTGTTCACGTCCAGATAATCCAGCTGAAGCATCGTCGCAAGATCACGGGTCGCCGGCGTTGTATAGACCGGACCGTCATATCCGTATCTGTATAACAACGGGATAAATGCGGAGTGATCAAGATGGGCGTGAGTCAAAACGACAGCATCGAGATTCGTGAACGGATAGATCTCGGGGACGTTCAGATACGGCGATGAGGCAGCGCCGGTTGCTCCGGGGGATTCCCCGCAGTCGATCAGGACTTTGCTTTCCGGCGTGCTCAGGAGAAATGCCGCACGGCCGACCTGACGGCAGCATCCGAGCGTAGTCAAACGAAGCCACTGGTCATGATCGCGGCCGGTATAGATGGAATCCCGGTGGATCCGCTTCCCGCATTTACGGAGAAACTCCTTTCTCTCATCACGGGATTCACGGAGATACTGACGGACCTGTTTGATCGTTACCGACGGGATCGGCGGCGTTCTGGCAGCCTTCGGCGTCCAGCCCGTTTTCATAGTGATGTCGCGAAGCGTTGATCCGTTTTTCCCAATGACGACGCCCGGTTTTTCGGCCTCGATCAGGACCTCGCCCGTATCGGTATCGAAGAAGATATCCGTGATCCCCGCAGATTCCGGCACAACGGCCTTTATCATATCATAGGCCTGTTCCGTATCACCGAGAATATTGGGGCGGACAACGATACGTTTGCGTAAGTCGCGGGCAAGCGTTTTGATTAAGTCATGATCCTCGGCAAACCGTTTCGGATCGTCAGTATAGATGACCATCTCCGGGCCTTCAAATTCAACATCCGTTACGGTAACTCCACGAGGAACTTTTTTATTAATAGTTACTTTGAGTTCTTTGAGTCTGTCTTCAACCTGCATAAAATTCGTTTCCAAAAAAAGTGAGATTATTTTGTCGGGGGCAGATACCCGGCTATTTTATCCTCCGGCAGATACTCGAACTTCTCCGGGGTTATGATCACCACATTGTATCCCTCTCCCGAGGCCGAGTCGCGAAGCATTGCTGCGCGAAGCGCACGTACGGCTAGTTCGATTGCTTCGTTCTCTGTCATATTGGGTTTGAACCGATCCTCTAACACACCGTATGCCGTCAAAGAGCCGGAGCCTGTCGAGACGAAGTTCTCTTCAAGCGTTGCTCCGCCGGCCGCATCGACCGAATAGACCGAAGGTCCGCTGGTGTCGACACCGCCGACAAGGAGCTGTACATAATACGGTGAAAAGCGATTCTGGTTCAGATAATTGGAAAGGATCGTCGCTGCCGCCCCTACGCTGATCTTCTGACCTCTGCGGATCTCGTAGAGATTGCATTCGACATTGATGATTCTGACAAGCTGCTGGGCATCCCCAACGCCACCGGCGATTGTCATACCGATCTTATCAGTGATGGCATGTACTTTCTTTGCTTTCTTGCTGGCGATCAGATTACCCATCGTTGCCCGCCTCTCGGTAGCAAGGATGACGCCGCCGTCGAATACAATACCCACTGTGGTGGTTCCCGTTTTAACGTCCTGGTGTTCTTGTGACATGAGAAACCTCAAATTAAGGTACGCTGCAAATTCATAAAACACTGTTTTCATTGAAACAGCTAAAAGCGCTAATAATTTAATGTACGCTAAGTATGATAAACTTGCCGAATGGGATTAAAAAAAATTACAGAGTCCAGGACTGCATGTCGAAAGCGGCATGTTCATAATCCCAGGGTATTTTATGGCTCATATGAACGCACCAGAACTCTTTTGGCGCCAGATTTTTGGCAAGTCGTTCGGCATCCTCGATGTTCATGTGTTTGGAGATATTCACTCCCGGCGGAAATATGCCGTCGAGCAGTAAAAGATCGGCGCCTTTCATCTGCTCGAGAGATTCGTTTGAAAGTTCGGCACGTGTATCGCAGGAGTAGACGAACGTTTTCCCGTCGGCAGTGATCCGGACACCGTAGGTCGGAGTGTCGTGAACGACCGGAAAGAGTGTTACTTCCATCCCGCAGATCTCGATTGGTTCAAACGGGGTGACCGGGTGTTCCTCATGAGATATGAAGGAGAAAACCCCTCCGCAGTACGCCAGAACCTCAGGCGCCCCGTAGACCGAGATCGGTTCCCGCTGGACCCGGTAGAAGTCGCCGAATCCCATGAAATGATCATAATGCCCATGGGTCCAGATGACGGCGCCGATCCGCGGAGAGCCGGCGGCCAGCAACTGGGCACGCATATCCGGGCCGGTGTCGATCAAAAGATGCTGACCTTTGTGCTCGATTAAGAGCGACGTTCGAAGCCGCTGTTTTCCCATTTCCTTTGCTTCACGGCAGACCGGGCAGTCGCAGCCGATCTTCGGCGTGCCGACAACGTCACCCGTCCCGAGCGCCGTAACTTTCATTAAGCGCACCCGCTCCGAACAAGATTTCTGCGGTTGACCAGCTCCATTCCCGCATTCACGTCGGCCTCGTTGATCTCCTTTCTTCCGGAAAGAAGAGCCGAGACGATCGCTTCCGTGAGCATCATACGCAGATCAGCTCCCGAAAAACCCTCGGTCCGTGCCGCAAGGGTGGTGAAATCGATCGTGCAGGGAATATCGGAGGCAACATGATTCAGGATCGCCTCACGCATGCCTGCATCCGGAAGCGTGAAGGTGACGACCTCGTCGAACCGGCGCCAGGCAGCCTCGTCAAGCATTCCTGCGTGGTTTGTGGCACCGATCAGCAGCACCTTATCTTTGATCAGATTGATGTGGTCGATACATTTGAGAAGGGTATTGACGCCGCGTTTCATCGTGCCGTTGTCATCGGAGATACGGGTCTTTGCAATGTAATCGAATTCATCGATGAAGAGGATGCACGGAGCGATCTTCTTGGCGAGATCGAATATCCGATCGATGTTCTTCGACGTCTCGCCAAGATACTGGGAGGTGATCATCGAAAGACGGACCTCGAGGACCGGCATGTGGACCGAACGTGATAATGCAAGGGCAAACGAGGTTTTTCCGGTTCCCGGCGGACCGACCAGAAGGATCCGGCCGAGTTCATAGATGCGGTGGCTTCTCAGAAATTCCTGATTTTCAAGAGAGATCTGCACTTTTCTCACGATGCCAAGCTGATCAGGGGTGCAGACCAGATCGGAAAGGGAGAACTCGATCTCTTCAGGTGCATACGGGACGACGAGTTCGGCGGCCTCTTTAAACGACTCTGATTTATCCGTGATTGCAGCCAGTTTTCCGGTAAGATACGCGGTCGTATCTTCAAAGAGCGGGATGTTTTCCCGGGCTTTTTTATAGTTGACCTCGGTTTCTCCTGCGGTCTCGAGAGCAAGCGTGAGTGCCGGATTCTGCATAAGTTTTGCAGGCCCGGCATGCCGGAAGTACCATTTCAGCGCCGGAGAAAAGGCAGTAACTGAAAACTGGCCGAGATCGTTGCAAAGAAGATAGGAGTTTTTCTCGTCCTGAATTATGCGGCGGGCGGGAAGATTTGGGAGATAGGATTTTAACACGCCCTCCTTTATCACAACCGGCCGGGCGATGACGCCGGGAGATTCGGTACAGAACATCTGCCTGATGGCTACGGGAAGGTCATTGACCTCTAACGCAGGATTAGTGTTCACCACTTCAGCAGTAAGAACGATTTCGGTCAACTGCAGAAGTCCCGGGTCTATTGATATTGAATCCATAATGTTCCATATATATGTGTGTGAAAAAAGTATAAGCCTTCGTGTGATGGATGCATTCACAAATAGGAGCATAGTATTTCAGCTCAGGCAACCAAACTCATAGAATAATGACTGAACATCCGCAGGTTTCTGACATCCTCAATCAGGTAAAGGACGGAATACTTGACCCGGCGACTGCAGAAAAGAGGCTGACGGCCCTGGCAGTGACCCGGGTCGGCGATGTGGCAAATTTGGATATGGAACGGTGCAGCAGATGCGGGATGCCCGAGGTTGTTCTGGCCGAAGGGAAGGATACCGACTCGCTCGTAAAAATCATGCATAGTTATGTGCTGGCGTCCGGGCGATGCGTCGCATCACGCATCACCGCAGAGCAAATAACAGCGGTGTGCAAAGATCTCCCGATGGGAGTTTCCGCCGAGATCAGGGAACCGGGAGGTGTTCTGATTCTTTCAGACGGCACGCTCCCGACACCGTCAGGCGGGACCGTCGGCATCGTGACGGCGGGAACCTCCGACATTCGGGTCGCCGAAGAGGCACGGGCGATCGCAGAAGAGATGGGAGCAAAGGTCCTCACATCATTCGATGTGGGGGTGGCCGGGATCCACCGGCTGATCCCAGCTTTGGAAAAACTTCGGGAGGCGGATGTGTATGTGGTCTGCGCAGGGAGAGAAGGAACGCTTCCCTCCGTAGTAGCCGGCCTGGTCGACAAGCCGGTGATCGGCGTTCCGGTAAGTACCGGATACGGATACATGGGACAGGGAGCGGCGGCTCTCGCCAGCATGCTCCAGTCGTGTGCAGTAATTACGGTGGTCAACATCGACGCAGGATTTACCGCAGGAGCGTTCGCTGCGAGAATCGCCGCATTGATCGGAGGGAAAAAATGAAGCGCGGCTTGTACGTAGGACGGTTTCAGCCGTTTCACAACGGCCATAAAGCAGTTATCGACGGCCTCGCAGAGGAAGTGGATGAACTGATCATCGGCATCGGCAGTGCGGACATCAGCCATGATATCAGGCATCCGTTTACCGCAGGCGAACGGGTACTGATGATCACCCGGGCGCTGAATGGATTAAAAATCCCGTTCTACGTCATCCCCCTGGAAGACGTGAAAAGAAATGCCCTGTGGGTAGCCCACGTAAAATCGATGGTTCCCCCCTTTGATACAGTATACACCTCCAACCCCTTAGTGATCCAGCTTTTCAAAGAAGCAGGCATCCCGGTTCTTTCACCTCCTATGTATCTGCGGGAGAGTTTATCAGGAACGGCTGTTCGGAAAAAAATGTATCACGGGGAAGAATGGGAAGAGTATGTGCCAAAGGAAGTTGTATCTGTTGTTGAAGAGATCCATGGGATCGAACGCATGCAGCAGATCGCCAAAAGCGACTGAGAAATATCCCAAACATCTCTTTTTTATCCAGAAAACCAAAAAAAAACGTTTGCGGGTGAGATCATGACCGACCCGCAAAAACAGAACATCAGTTTTTTTATGTTATTACGTTAATCCAGAGATGGAGATCACGATACGCAGCCGCCATTTTATCCTCTGCCGACGCCCCGATATCAGGTACCGTCTCATTATACAAAAGGAACTCCAGACGGTTGTACTCGGTATCGTAGATCGTAAAATTATACATCTCCAGATATGTCGAGTTATCGGCGACATCCACGGAAAACCGGTCAAGGACCTTGGACGCATGAATGACCGACGAGTTCGTTGTTGAATCCCACTCTGCATTCAATAGCAGGGTTTCAACCGTATAGCTCACATCCCGATACTCATGATTCCCGACCCCGATCCAGACGAACTGTTCTGTTCCCGCAAAAAACTTCTCGGGATAGTCATCCGCCATTTTATCCGCCCCTAAAATATAAAACTCGGTAAACTTCTCACCATCTTTTGGAAACGCGATCACATAGACCGTTGTCACGGCTGCTACTACAATTGCCGCGATCAGGATCCAGGAAAGTGCTTTGTCCAGTTTTGAACTGTCCTTTGGGAAAAATTCGGTTTTGAGTGTCGGTTTTACCTGCTCGAAAGGCACCGCGAACCGCTCCTCTTCGGGAACCGCGGCGCGCCGGTATATGGTGATGATCATCATTGCAAGAATGAAGATGACCAGGGAGGTAACGATCGGATCAAGACGGATCCCAAACGGCGTATAATTCAGAACGAGACCGATCAGCGGCACCACCGCAATCGAAAGACCGACCGAGAGGGCAAACCGTTCGATCCCGTCGATCGACTTCTTTTCCGGAAACAGTGCGGCGATCAAAACATAGCCCGGAATAAACAGGATCACCGGAACGGAAAATACTACCCGAAGAAACGTCTCGTTTACGACCGGAACATAGATCATAGCAATGGTAAGCGCAACCCAAATCAGGATCACCGCCAGATCCTTGGGGAAATTTTTTGGGTCTGCCATACTGGCAAGCACTGCATATATATCTTTTTCCGGCATGTGTAGTGGTAGTATTTGTTGGGAAGGATTATCAGTATTGTGTCTTTCTTTCTGTCGGATGGGCTGAATATCTCTCAGGGGGATGGAGAAAATGCCGCATCGAGTGCTGCGGTCTTCTGACTTTTATGCAGTTTGTCCGCCCAGGGAAGTTCACGTACCGCGGCAGACGCCTTTGCCATTTCAAAAAACGCATTTGCCTCCTCAAGACGGCCGAGTTTCAGCAGATCATACGCGATGCCGACCCACGTATCGGCATGAACGCTGCGAAGTTCAAGGGCCTGGGTATAATACGTGATCGAAGCGTCATACAACCCGATTTCCGTGAGATGATCAGCCATCTGCACAAGAAACGCGAAATCACGCGGATCAAAGCGTGCCGCCTCATCAAACTGTTCGAGTGCTCCGGGGACATCATTCAGCTTATAGAGGGTCTCACCCAGACGCAGATGGATCCGGGCATTTTCTTCAAACGCGAGAGCCTGCAGAAATGCCTCCTTTGCTTCATCATACCTTTCAGAACGGAAAAGGGCGTCGGCATATTTGAACCAGGAGGATGCATCGGGATCTTGATCAACCGCTTTTTTACGCAGAATCAGCTCTTTTCCAGTGCACATTTCCTCTTCGGAATGTCTATTTAGATGATGATGGACGGCGGCCATCCGTTTATAGAGCCCGGGTTCATCCGGATGGCTCAATGCAAGGAGTGTATAGAGAACAAGAGCCTCATCATATTTTCCAAGATACCCAAGCATATCCCCTACCAGATACTGATGACGCAGATCGCCCGATATCTTCGCAGCCTTTTCAAAAAGTATCTTTGCATCCGAAAACTGGTGAATATTTGCATAAGCCGAGCCGAGAGCCACAAGATATTCCGGATTTTCCGGATCATAACTCAGAGCCGAATCGTATGCATCAATCGCATCATAGAAATTTTTTTGGGCAGTGAGAACATCCCCAAGAAGTATCCAGACTGAAGAATTCGCTGGATCTTCTTCCAGATATTTGCGATAGAGCTGCTGTGCTGCGTCATATTCATGAAGAACAGTTTTTTCTTTGGCACTCTGAATCAAAGATGAATCTGCCATATGAGGTATTATTGACAGTAACAGAGGATATACCTGACGTCTTGAAAAACAGAATTACGCAGTCATCCGATTCGCTGACAGAAAAAATCAGGTGCCGGTCAGTTCCCTGATCACGGCAATGAATGTGTTCACTTCGCTTTCGGTGTTATAGAAGGAAATGCATGCACGTGCGGCCCCTTTTTCTGCGGAGAGATACCGCATAAGCGGCTCGGCGCAGTGCATACCCGATCTGATCTCGATCCCGTGCTCGTCATCCAGCCATTCGGCGATCTCGTGAGGCGCAAAGCCTTCGACCGTGAAGGAAACGACGCCGATACGCCAGTTCCTGTCCCTGCACGAGTAAAGAGTAACCCCGGGGATCCCTGAAAGGCCGTCGATCAGCATATCGGTGAGTTTTCGCTCATGTGCCTCGATGTTTTTCATCCCGATATTGGAGAGGAATTCGACGGCGGCCCCAAGGCCGATGCCGCCCGAAACATTCGGCGTGCCTGCTTCATACTTCTGATACCCGCCGGCCGCAACGTATCCGGTGTCAGTAACGCTCTCGACCATGCCGCCTCCAAGAAGCAGGGGTTCAAGGATTGGTTCCCTCATCCAGAGAACGCCGGTCCCCATAGGGCCAAACATTTTGTGGCCGGAAAATGCGAGGAAATCCACGCCAAGTTTCTCGACATCGACGGGAATTCGCGGAACCGACTGGGCCGCATCGACCGCAAGCAGCGAACCGTACTTTTTACACAGCCGCGAGATCTCTTCAACCGGCGTGATCGTTCCCGTAACGTTCGAAGCATGGGTCACGGCGACGAGCCGGACGGATGCATCCATCGCAGCTTCGAACTCTTCCATGTTCAGCGTCAGATCGTCGTTGAGTCCGACGATGCGGAGTGTGACGCCGTCCGCTTCGAGCGCCCTCCAGGGAAGAAGGTTCGAGTGGTGCTCGAGGATCGTCGTGACGATCACGTCACCTTCTTTGAACGAAAGACCGTGGGCGATCATGTTGACCGCTTCCGTGGTGTTTTTCACAAACACCGTGGTTCCGGCGGATCCGTTGATGAACGCGGCGACCTTTTCGTGGGCATGCCAGTACTTCTGGGTCGATATCCTCGTCAGCCGGTGAACGCCGCGCCCGACGTTTGCACGATACTGTCTTTCGAATTCGTCCATCGCCGCAAGCACGCACTCCGGCGACCAGGTCGTCGCTCCGTTGTCGAAGTACATCAGGTCGCCCATCATAGGAAATTCGCTGCGAAGTGCGTCCCAGTCAGGTTCGGGTATTTTTTCCGGTTCCGGTTCTACCTGGATCCGATCCTCGACGATGTCGGTCGCTTTTCCCTCAGGCATGAGGTGGGCAACCGAAGCAGGCGTGCTCCGTCTGATCTTCTTCTCCGTCAGATCAAGGCCCGCTTCTTTGACGAGCTCCTGCATTTTCGGGGGAAGCTCCTTCCAGCGCCAGAGACCCCAGGTGACGAACTCGGGCGGGAGACCGCGTTCATCCGCCCATCTTGTGAGGAACTCATGCCAGCGGTCAGCCATCTCCGGGTGGGTAACGCGAAGCGTTTCAAGCTCCGACTCGAGCATCGCCGGACAAAGGTAGCAGCCGATGCGTTCATATCCCCGTTCGTAGAGCGGATTGTAGGGGAGTTCGCGGAGCCACAGATAGAAGAAAACGTCCAAAGCCCGCCACGATCTGATCGGCGAGAGGTTCAGCTGCAGAGGATTCGTCGGGTTCTGACTGAGAGCTTCGAGCGACGCCCGGCTCCAGGACTCATACCAGCGGTTTCCCTGGATCGTCAGACACTCCCCGGTTTCGTTCAGATGGACTTTGAGCGGATTGAGTTTCAGGAGTTTGCAGCACCACCGGTGATCCTTTCCCGGAGGTCCGGCTTTTTCCACGGCCTGCCAGAAGTCGCCGGCCTTTTGGATGAGTTCAACATCCTGAGACTTGACGAAATCAATCGTTTCCGGGAACTCGAGGCCGGTGTCGATGAAAAACGCCTCGGTCACGCCGGCTTTTTTCGCGATGTTCCAGACGGCAGTGCTGTCTTTTCCTCCGGAAAATGAACAGTTGACCCTTGGTTTGAGCGGGGCATTCTGTCTGATCTCGCGGACGGCATTTCGCTCCATGTTTTTGATGTGGAACGCATTCTTTTCGACCGCGTCCTCCCACGACGGATTCGGTCGGGATTTTATCGGAGAGACGCTGTTGAGCTCTTTTATTCTGACCGCTCCTTCTTTGAGGATGCCGGTTCCGTATTTATTTTTATAGCGGAGAATGACAACGCCGTCCGAAATCCCGGTCGTAGTGACTTTGACCTTTTTTCCTCCGAGTCTTCCTTCCGGCAGGCCGACCGCCTCTTTTTCGAGGTCGATGATCCCCTTTTCAGCTATGCCGATCAGATAAGGCAGCGCCTCTGCTTCGAGATCGAGATTGAACTTTCTTGCGACCGGATCGAACCAGAGCCAGGCAAACCGTACGCCGTTTGCGATGATGAGATCATTACGGTCGAGTCCTCCGGCTTTGTTGAGAACGAGGATCTTCGGCAGGGTAACCGCGTCCCCGAACCGTTGTTTGATCAGGGAAGAGATGAGGTCGTGATCGGTTTTTAAGGCCGGGCGGACATCATACGGCTGCTGAAGAGAGATCTTTATGCTCTCATTCCCGCAGGCACAGGTCTTTGCAAGGAGGGGGATATTACATGCAGGGCACCAGTAGAGATATTTGGTCACGAAGTCGTCGGTTTCCTTGATATAGTATCCCGGCTTGAGTTCTTTTTTCGGAACTGGTTTTTTCTCACCCCGTATACGTGCTGGTTTTTCTGTCTTCTTTCGGTAATGCGGTTTCTTATATTCGTGCGGCACGGTGCGTATCTATTTGTTTTCCGGGATGAAAAAGAACTGCCCCGGGGAACGTGACCCGCGTCTCACTACCCACAGGACAAACTCATTACCAAAGAAAACCAATACTAGTTTTACTATGGCAATACATCCGATAGATTTCCGGTACGGAACTCCAGAAATGAAACGTGTGTGGAGTGAAGACAACCGGTTCACCTGCATCGTCCGCGCCGAGGCGGCGCTGGCCCATGCTCAGGGAGTCGTCGGAATGATCCCGGCGGAGGATGCAGCGGTCATCGAGAAAAAAGCCCTTTCGGCTTCACGCGTCCGTGCAAAAGAGATCGAGGCGGAGATCAGCCACGATACAATGGCAATAACCCGGGCAATTTCGGAGGTCTGCGGGGATGCGGGACGCTGGATCCATTACGGGGCCACCTCGAACGATATTCTTGATACGGCAACTGGTCTTCAGCTCAAAGAGGCGTATGATCTCCTGGAGAAAAAACTTTCAACGCTGATGAGCGTGCTTCTGAAACGTGCCGACGAGACGAAAAATCTGATCTGCATCGCACGGACCCACGGTCAGCAGGGCGTGCCGACGACCTACGGCCTTCGGTTTGCGATCTGGGCGTCCGAGGTCTCACGGCATCTCATCAGACTTAGAGAGAGCCGTCCGCGTGTGGTCGTCGGACAGATGACCGGAGCCGTCGGCACGATGGCCGCGATGGGCGAACACGGTATCGAGGTTCAGGCGGAGATGATGAAGTATCTTGGCATCGGCTCGGTGGATGTCTCGTCCCAGGTCATTTCACGCGACCGATATGCCGAATACATCTTTCTGCTCGCAAACATCGCAACAACTCTGGACAAAGTAGGGATAGAGATCAGGACCCTGCAGAGGACGGAGATCGGCGAGGTGGAAGAGTCCTTCTCCAAAAAGCAGGTCGGGTCTTCTACGATGCCGCATAAAAGAAATCCGATCAAGAGCGAACAGGTCTGCGGTCTTGCACGGATCGTCCGTGCCATGGTCGAGCCTGCCCTCCTGAATAATACCCTCTGGGATGAACGTGATCTGACGAACTCGTCGGCCGAGCGTATCACCTTCCTTGAGACCAGCATTCTGTGCGATCACTGCCTGCAGGTGATGACCGGAGTCATCGAGAATCTGACTATCAACACGGAAGCGGTCGAACGCAATCTCAGATATCTGCACGGCATAAATCTTGCGGAGTCGGTGATGATCGAGCTGACGAAACGCGGAATGAAGCGCGAGGAGGCACACGAGACGATCCGCGAGGCAAGCATGGAGGCGCTTTCTGCAAAGATGCCGCTTGCCGAGATCCTTGCGGTAAAGCCGGAGGTCACAGAGTATGTTTCGGCCGAAGAGATCGCAAAACTGCTCCAGCCGGAAAGCTACGCTGGTCTTGCAGGCGTTCAGGTGGAAAATCTGATGCGAAAACTGGCGCCTTACTGCACGCTGTAATCTATTTTTCACCACACTTTTTTTGAATAGGAGTTACGTGGTGCGATCTTATCCAAAAAAACAGAAGTTCTTATGAGATGTACTTCGATTTCGTGTACTGCAGTGGTGTGGAAACCTGAGAAAAAACCAACCGCGAATCGGCGCGAACCGCAAATCAGAGATTTGCTCTCCGCTTCGGGTCTTCGACCCTCGCTTGAATCCGCCCTTCGGGCGAGATGAATCGGATTTGCTTATCCTCACTCTCGCAAGCCAGCTACGCTGTCTTGCTCGTCCCTTCATCGGGAACGTTCGGGCAAATCCTGTCGCCGCCCCAGCGGCTCCTGAGAAATAAAAAGAGTGTTTTTGATTATAGGGTACGTGCCCACAGGGGGCACGACTTGTTTTTCCTAGAATGAATGTCGCATACGTGGTATTTCAATCCACGTGCCCACGGGGGGCACGACAAAGAAGGAAGAATCTGACGATTTCGGATATCCATTTCAATCCACGTGCCCACGAGGGGCACGACCTGCAGGTTGCGTCGGCAATACCGTAGTTCACGCCATTTCAATCCACGTGCCCACAGGGGGCACGACCCGAACACGAAAGGGCCGAATCAGCCCGGGTGATTTCAATCCACGTGCCCATGGGGGCACGACGGAACACTTTCTAAACAGATAGTCACCTCTAAATTTCAATCCACGTGCCCACGGGGGGCACGACTTCAATAAAAGATGGAGATGCCGGGATAATTTTCCGGCTTAGAGTTTCTCGATCAATTCAACCGATTTTGGAACTTTATCCGTATCCACTTTGATCGCATAATCTTCAAAACTGCGTGCCGGTTTTGATGCATCCTTTCTTTTCACAGAAATCAGATCAAACAATACGTGAGACGGAGCACAGCCGAGAGCCGAATCATGCTTGAATACGAACAACTTTCGTGTTGCCATCTTCCCGCGTGCTGCCGAGTGATCGTGTTCGAACAGATTGATCAAAGATTCCCAGAGCAGATCAAGATCCGCATTATCGAAACCGGTGACTTTCTGTGCAAGATTTGCAGAAATATATCCCTCAACACGATACAGGGCATACGGCACGATGTGTTTTCTTCCCATTTCGTGCTTCTTCTCTATATCCTCTTTCCTCGTCACGGCAACACGGGTGATCGTGATCTCCTGGGGAATGATCGGATCGATACTTCGGGCGAAATTGATCTGGACCGGACCTCTGACCTGTCCGCAGTTCACCTTCGTCGTCATTACTGCACCGAAAGCCCTGATGTCGTAGAAATTTTCACACATGAATCCCGTGATCTTTTTTGCCTCCGCCTCATCCTTCGGCAGTTTATTCTCTTCTGGCTTCATGTTGTAGTTCTTGTAGGCAAGCTCGTGCTGAGCATTCAAAACAGCTCCGTCGCGAACATAGATCTGGAAACCAGGTTCCTCCTCTTTAACCGTAGCCACGTAATCTCTGATCTTTCGCTTGATGCACACATCCGTCACGATGCCGTAACTCGTCTCCGGATCGATCCTGGGCATATTTCCTGCATCGGGATCGCCGTTCGGATTACCGTTTTCCACATCAAACAACATTACAAATTCATATCTGTTTTCAATTGCCATACTTCAAGCCTCCTGTAATTCTTTGTCTTCCTTTTTTGTGTAGATAAATTCGCGCTGGTGATAGTAGCCCAGAACAAACTTGCCCTGATCTTCCAGATTGAAAGCCGCCGGGAATTCGGTCACGCCGGACAAAATAGCTTCCATCTGTTTGTCGTAATATCTTCCATCGATCTTGGCGATATGATGCTGGGATAAATTCAGCAGTGTTGGAAACACCAGTTTCGGGTTCGCCGAAGCCGATGCAAAATACCGTGACCGGATAGTTGATGTGCCGTTCGCTTTCTGCTGCAATGCTTCCATCACAGCGAACAGCCTTCCAAGAGAATAGGCTGTATCTGTTGATTTTTGATTTAAACTCACTGTTAACTCCTCCATTTTTTCCGTCATGTTCTGTTTCTGATAATACCTTCTCAGATATGCTTTCAGATAGCCGACACGAATGCAAAAAGCACGTTTCAGCTTATTTTCCTCTAATTTTTTATTCGATCCTGTTCCTGTATTCTGACCAGATTCTGATCGGATGCGCATTAACATTGTTGAATAGACAGACGCTGGATATAATCCCCCAGAGAGAATAGCTCTGAATAATGATGATTCATAAGTTGCAGGAA
Source organism: Methanocorpusculum sp. UBA424 (assembly GCA_002498375.1). Classification (GTDB taxonomy): domain Archaea; phylum Halobacteriota; class Methanomicrobia; order Methanomicrobiales; family Methanocorpusculaceae; genus Methanocorpusculum. Next base: position 133,705 of record DAHC01000011.1, on the reverse strand, counting down.
GAGATTCCCACCATTTAGTCGTGCCAGTCCTTGTCATCGATTCCAATATTGCATTAATTGAAATCAAACCTGCGCCATATTTTTCAGAATTAATCAATGACATATTTTCAGAATGTTCACCCAATTTCAGAATGAAATTTTCTAACGTATCCTCATACCAGAATCGAATACACATCCTTCCGGCATTGGGTTCCATTCCAAGGATATATGTTTTCACTGAAAAATCCGGATCATTCACGGTAAGACCGGCACGAACTTTCTGAAGGATGTCACGAAGTTCGGTTAACGTTAATGCATCCTGAGTATCCTTTTCAATGGGATAAAGTCCGCCTAGTAATGCTGATAATAGTGTATTTGCTTTTCCCGTAGTATTTTGGCCAGTCCAAAAAACCACAGTCGTGTTTCCCATCCTGACATGACTTTTTGTGTTCTCTGTTAGATAATTGAGTGCAGTTGTGTACTCGAACATTGCCTTTTCTGAGACTGGAGCATTGTAACTCTGTGTTTTTCCATATGATAAGGCAGAGTCAATATTGAAGCTGACAATCGGACAACCACCCATACTGGCATTTTTTGCTTTAATTTTATTGTGGAGTCTGGCAATAGACTGACCAGATAGTCCTGTTATTAGGCACTGACCACTCTCTTCGGATGAAATGGATGCGGGATTGCAGTAATTTTCCCAGACGTTCTTTGCTTCGGATCGTTCGTGGATATATCCTTTTTCATCCGCGAGACGGAACACGATGTTCCCGCTCTGATAGACCGGATGGTCAGCCGGAATATCGAGAGGGATGCCATCTACTCTGTTTTTGAGAAATGCTATCACTGCTTTGAGTCCGGCATCCTCGGATGAACCGATGATTTTCTGATAGGCATCATATGCACTGCGCAAACGTTCGGGTATCGGGATCAGCTTTTTCTCCTTTTTATCGTAATCAACACCAAGGAGATACTTCGCATTATCACAGAGGAAGTAGGGCGGCGGATATTTTCCTTGCCTGCCGGCTTGTTCTGGGACTCTCATCATTACGCGCTGATTATTCTCAACCAGAGTGATAATGCCGTTATAATCCCCGTTCCGGGACAATTCGACCGCATACGAACACGGCACACTCGAATAATTTGGCTGGGCAACTCCCGATTCAGGATCCAAAATGAGGTTTTCGTATAACTCACACAGGGCTGTAAGGATCATACGTTCACCTCTTTGTGAAACGATTCGGGAATCGTAATGATCCCTTTATGCATCTGCGCACGGAAAAATTTCGGCGTCATATCATCGCTGAAATTAATGTCGTAGAGCATCCACCCAAGATCCCGGTCTTCGTCAATAGGCGTTTTGGAGAGCGGCTCTTCCACCAATTCGAATGAAACGGGAAACTCTCTGCATCCAAAATAAGGCTGGTGATGACACTGACCTTTCCGTGCCCGTCGGAGAAATATATTGTAATGCTTCTCTTCCGTGTCATCATCGCCCGCTTTCTTTGTCATTTCAAAGTGAGCTTTGATAATGTACTCAACATTTTTGAGCATCAGGGTCGCCCGCTGCTGCCGGTCCTTCTGGGTGTTTTGATAGAAGGGTTCTGCAGACCCTTTTTCAGAAACAGTTTTCATCAAAGGACCCGGACTTTTCATAATAGAGGAGACTTCATTTCGTCTGATATTGGAAAATGCGATCGGCTGCATGACCTGAATCTCATCGATCACCCAGCGGATGGCGGGTTTCCAATGGATCGCCTCTAAAATTCCCCGTGCTGCTGATGGGGTGATGACATCATAACTTACCCGTTCGACCTTCATTTCAGGCCGGGTAAAACATGCATAATCACCCCATACTCGTAATGTAATTCCGTAGATAGTATCACCTCCTTAAGAATAGAGAATAAAAATAAAATTTATTCATTAGTTGTTTCCTTCACGCTATTGGCATGTAAATGTATCCTTTATATCCATGGATTAGAGAATATAATCAAACATATCAGGCTTTCCAGAAATATAGATACCGGTGTCCCGGGCGTAATATCGGCTTTGATTCTTCAAATAAACGAAGCTATTGTCGAGTAATTCTAATGCGCCCTCATCATGAAGGTGATCAAGGTCTTTTTTTCTCACATTCACACAGTAGGGTGAGATCTTTCTGATAAAACTGCGGATGAATTCAGGAGAATAATTTTTGATGAGTTTTTCCGCTTCATCGTCGAAGGGAATGATCACCGCACATCCGCTGTCGGAGATCAGTTTGAATTTATCCGAAATGTCGGCAAAGGGGAATGCTGTTTCAGATGTGGTGATCCCCTGCCGGCAAAGGTCCAGCACTCCTTTGTTGTCGAGCTGTTCTTTTCGGATATCGAATAATTTAGAGAAGTATTTCGCAATTGTATCCAGAGAAAGATAATCATCGGTCTGGATCGTGTGGGAAATTTCTGCGGTCTGTTTTACGTATCCGGCACCGGAATATGTTTGTTCGGGAGTGAAGATGTACACTTTTCCGCAGGGGAGTTTTCCTTCACGATTGCATCTTCCTGCCGCCTGAGTTATTGAATCAACTCCTGCCAAGGAACGATACACGACCGGGAAATCGATATCGACTCCCGCCTCGATCAGCTGGGTCGAGATGACACGGCAGGGTTCTTTGTTTTTGAGTTTTTTCCGTATCGTTTCGATGACCTGTTTTCGATGCTTCGGACACATGTTTGTGCTTAAATGCAGGGTGTCGCCCGCTTCTTTCACCAGATCGTAGAGATCTTTTGCATGCTTTTTTGTGTTCACGATACAAAGGACCTGCTGTTCGGATTTGAGACTGGAAGCGATTTCGTCTATTGTTTTATAACCAAGGTTGTGGGCTTTTGCCCGTTTCATTATCTTTGCCAGTTCCTGGTAGTTTGGAACGATGTCCCTGACCGAGGTACCATTCGGGAAAACCTTGTTCTCTACGAAATCAGGCTGGGTCGCTGTGCAGAGAACAACGGTGCAGTGATAATTTTTCACGAGTTCAGAGAGTGCATAGATGCATGGACGGAGAAATTCATTTGGAAGGGCCTGGACTTCATCTAAGATTATTACACTGTTTGCGATGTTGTGGACTTTTCTGGCCCGTGACGGGTGAGAGGTGAAGAGCGATTCAAAGAACTGAACATTCGTGGTGAGGATCAGCGGGGCATCCCAGTTTGCTGTGGCTAGAGAGAGGTTCTTGTTTTCTCCATCCGGAGAGTCAGGTTCTACTTTTACCCCTGTTGGAAGAACGAAGTTGGAGTGGTGTTCAACGATATTGTTCCGACCAAAAATATCAGCATAGACTTTGGCATTTTGTTCGATGATCGAAGTGAAGGGGATGGTGTAAATTATCCGGGTCTGGTTATTTTTTACGGCATGTTTCAGCGCGAAAGAGAGGGAGGAGAGCGTTTTCCCTCCGCCTGTCGGAACGTTGAGCGTGAAGATTCCCGGTTCTGTTTCAGCTGCTTTGTTGCAGGATGTGAGGATGTCGTTTCGAATTTTGTCAAGGTCGGATGATACCAGAAATTTTGCCATGCGTGCATCGAGTTTGCCATTGAATTCTTCGAGCGTAGGATAGGATCCTTTCGTTACATATCCATCCCATTGTGCAGCATCGGTCCTGTCCGCATCGACCAGACAGGAGTAAAGGAAGTGAGTGTAGAGAAAAAGCGAAAGAGCGAATTCATTCTGGTCGAGTTTTGATGGATCTTTCGGGATGAAGGTTTGCGTGATGAAAAAATCCGAGAGATCCGGAAACGATTGGGAGATCTCGGTTTTCCATGCGGCAAATAATTCCGGGTCAGAATTCTGGAGACGCTGAAATAATCCCGATGCATTGGCGTTTCCGCGATTAGGCAGTCCGCCGTGGTGTCCCGCAATCACATAGGACATGAGGTGATAGGCAAGCGATGAATGCAGATCGTGCTGTTTTGCTGCAAGAAGATAGGCGGTTTTTGCTCCGGCGGTCGAGTGGTCCGTCTGAAGCTTTTCTCCTCTGATGCGTTTTTGAAAGTCGTCGGAGTATTTGCCGATATCATGGAGTAAACCGCAGATTTCGCCCATTTCACGCGTAGTAAAGGTCTGTGCATATGTTCCTGCGAGTAGGGATACATTTGTCAAATGATCGGTAAGGGTTTGATATTTTGTTTTGTCTTCATTACAACGTGCAAAGTATTCTGTCATTGGATCAGTATCGAATGTTCTTCTTTTGCATCGCAGTGATGAAATAGTTATGCAAAAAAACGCCGGTATCTGAAATAGGACGGCATTCTTAAATGATTCCCGGGATACTTTCATGTATTTCCACCCTATATTATCAACTATGAACCCGGACGACTATCTCATGGTAAGCGGGATCCAGCATTTTGCATTCTGTCCGCGTCAGTGGGCACTGATCCACGTAGAACAGCTCTGGGCGGAAAACGCACTTACCTTCTCGGGAAAACTCATGCACGACAATGCTGACGATCCCTTTTTCATGGAGGCAAGAGGCGATATCCTTGTTTCACGCAGTATCCCGCTTGTATCCCACAATCTGAAAATCTACGGAATTGCCGACGTCGTGGAGTTTCACCGGTCATCATCGGGGGTAACCATTCCAAACAGAGACGGATCATGGACAATTATTCCAATAGAATACAAGCGGGGAAAGAAAAAGGAGGATGACTGCGACGAAGTTCAGCTCTGCTGTCAGGCGATGTGCCTCGAAGAGATGTACGGGACAATGATCCCTTCCGGTTATCTGTATTACGGAAAAACCCGGCATCGAACGGAGGTGATCTTTGACGAAGAATTACGGGAACGTGTCGTCTCGCTTATTCAGGAAATGTATGCTCTGTATGAAAACGGGATCACACCCGCTGCTGAACTGAAAAAGCAGTGTGCAAGTTGTTCGATCCGGGATCTTTGCGTTCCAACTATATCTTCTCGAAAAAAATCAGTTGACCGGTATCTTGATTCGGTAATACAGGGGTATTCTCATGAGAAAACTACGTAATGTTTTGTATGTGACAAATCCCAAGTCCTATCTTTCGCGGGACGGGGAAAGTATCGTTGTATCCGTTGAAAATCAGGAACTTGCCAGAGTCCCGATCCATAATCTCGAGGGGGTCGTCTGTTTTGGTTTTATGGGGGCAAGTCCCGGAATGATGGCGCTATGTACGGAAAATGATGTGGGACTGTGTTTTGTTTCGCCCTATGGAAAATTTATGGCACGGGTCGGCGGCAAGGTTTCGGGAAATGTGCTGCTCCGGAAACGTCAGTATGCCGTTTCGGATGATGAGGCAGCATCGAAAAAGATCGCGTCATACTGCATTCTTGGAAAACTGATGAATTGCCGGACGGTCCTTCAACGGTTTTCACGCGATTATCCGGATATGGTGTCTGGGGAGTTCGAGCAGAATTTCAAACGTCTATCAGAAGGAATTGCTCAGATGAAAGCCGGAACGTGCGGTTCGCTGAATGAGCTGAGGGGCTTTGAGGGGATTTTGTCGAAGTATTATTTCGATAGTTTCAATGATCTTATTTTGTCGACGGAACCGGAGTTTTCTTTTGAGAACCGGTCGAGGCGCCCGCCTCTGGATAGAGTGAATGCTTTGCTTTCATTTTCCTATACGCTGATCGCTGCCGATTGTGCGTCTGCTCTGGAGTCGGTGGGTCTTGATCCGCAGGTGGGATTTTTACACAGGCTCCGCCCGGGAAGGCCGAGTCTGGCTCTCGATCTGATGGAGGAGTTTCGTCCGTATCTGGGGGACCGGTTTGTGCTTAGTCTCGTGAATAATCGGGTGGTGACGGCAGGTGATTTCGTGGTGAAGGAGAACGGAGCGGTTTTACTGACTGACGATGCACGAAAAATCGTTCTGCAGGCATGGCAGAAGCGGAAGAAAGAGGAGGTGATGCACGGGTATCTGGAGGAGAAGATTCCTATCGGTCTTTTGCCGTATGCCCAGGCGATGCTTCTTGCACGATTCCTCAGGGGAGATATCGACGGGTATCCGCCGTTTGTGGTGAGGTGAGAGATGTTTGTTTTGGTTACGTATGATGTGAATACGGAGACGCCGGAGGGAAGACGGCGGCTTCGTCAGGTCGCAAAGATTTGTAAAAATTTTGGGGTGAGGGTGCAGAACTCGGTGTTTGAGTGTGTGGTGGATTCGGTTCAGCTGATGGAGATGAAGTACAAGATAGGAGAGGTTATTAATCCTGAGACGGATAGTGTTAGATATTATAATTTAGGAAAGCAGGGCAGGGATCATGTTGAGCATGTGGGAGCAAAGCCGGGTTTGAATGTGGATGATGCGCTGATTTTTTAGATTCTTTTTTTCGCGAAGGGGTTGTGCCCAGAGTTTTTCAGGGAGGTTCGCGATGTCGCTGATTTTTGTTTTGTTTTTCGGTCTGAAAAATGTATGATGTCTTTCCAAAGGAAACCCTCGATTTGCGCATGGAACACTTTTCAGATGTAGGAGGGAGAGAGTTATATGGGTGGAGTTATAGTATATTAGAGTTAGAGTCGTGCCCCCCGTGGGCACGTGGATTGAAATTTGTTGGCGATATATCCTTCACAACGAGTAAAGTCGTGCCCCCCGTGGGCACGTGGATTGAAATAACGCTATCTGTTTTCGCCGAACTACACCCATGTCGTGCCCCCCGTGGGCACGTGGATTGAAATATATTCTTCTGCAATAATAAGCCCTTGTAAATCAAGTCGTGCCCCCCGTGGGCACGTGGATTGAAATTCTTGATCCTTCATACACAACCCGTACCTCGTGTCGTGCCCCCCGTGGGCACGTGGATTGAAATCAATACATAGCAGTCATATACATAGTGTATGTTGTCGTGCCCCCCGTGGGCACGTGGATTGAAATATTAAAATGGGGTTGTCCTCAAGAGTGGCACTGAGTCGTGCCCCCCGTGGGCACGTGGATTGAAATGTCGGATATAACCACAGAGGTTATATTTTTAAGTCGTGCCCCCCGTGGGCACGTGGATTGAAATATCGAGTTGTTTATCATCAAACCCAGTTAACTCAAGTCGTGCCCCCCGTGGGCACGTGGATTGAAATCCATACTTATCTGAAAACCAGATATCAAACTCCGTCGTGCCCCCCGTGGGCACGTGGATTGAAATATGAATACATTCCCAAACCAATCGCGGGATAAGTCGTGCCCCCCGTGGGCACGTGGATTGAAATTCCGAATGATGGGTATCCGGGATATAGTACAGTCGTGCCCCCCGTGGGCACGTGGATTGAAATGATTATGCAACTCGTTGCTATACATCCCTCAAGTCGTGCCCCCCGTGGGCACGTGGATTGAAATTGCAATAATAGTATCAGATATTCGTGTATCGAGTCGTGCCCCCCGTGGGCACGTGGATTGAAATAGATGTCTGCAGATCAGATATCCGCATTTACAGTCGTGCCCCCCGTGGGCACGTGGATTGAAATTCAATGTCGATACCGGGAATGACCATCTCCGAGAGTCGTGCCCCCCGTGGGCACGTGGATTGAAATGGTATAGAAACCAATATCCTTTGCCGTATGAGAGTCGTGCCCCCCGTGGGCACGTGGATTGAAATCATAAATACATATAATCATGCAGCAATCTTGGAGTCGTGCCCCCCGTGGGCACGTGGATTGAAATTTACAAGAATGGGATAGCGGCAATGTTCAGAACGTCGTGCCCCCCGTGGGCACGTGGATTGAAATAGAATGGACCGCACTTAAGAACACTCTGCCGGTCGTGCCCCCCGTGGGCACGTGGATTGAAATAGCAAGGAGTAATCATGACACCACAAAAAAGCGTCGTGCCCCCCGTGGGCACGTGGATTGAAATTGCCTTGATCTCTTTCAGAATCGCTTCCTGCTCGGTCGTGCCCCCCGTGGGCACGTACCCTATAATCAAAAACACTCTTTTTATCTGAAAGGAGCCGCTGGGGCGGCGACAGGATTTGC
>DAHC01000011.1:0-125648 GCA_002498375.1 Methanocorpusculum sp. UBA424 | reverse complement strand
GGCGGCGACAGGATTTGCCCGAACGGTCCCGATGAAGGGACGAGCAAGACAGCGAAGCTGGATTGCGAGAGTGAGGATAAGCAAATCCGATTCTGGGAGCAAGCCAAAGGTTTGCGGGATTCGCGCCGATTCGCGGTTGGTTTTTTCTCATCTATCCACACCCAACAACCTCCTTCCTAAATTGGGCCACACCAACACCGCGTAAGTCCTGTTTTGAAAAAAGTTATAAAAGTTTTATTTGACCGCCTTCACCGTTTCTTTCAAAACAGCAGGTCCGGCCTCGTACACCGCGTTTCCGACAACGATCGTGTCGGCATACTGACCCATCTCCGCAGCTTTTTCGCCGGAGTTGATCCCCCCGCCGTAAAAGACGCGGGTCGTTGAAAGGGCTTCGGAAACGGCACGGGTGACCGCCGGATCGCCGTACATTCCGCTGTACTCGATGTACAACACCGGCATCGAGTAGTATTTCTCCGCAACGACGCCGTAGGCCGCAACCTCTGCCGGGGTGAGATCGCATTTGGCCCGGGTGAGTTTCCCCACCGAAGAGTTCGGGTTCAGAACAACATACGCTTCCTGCACGACTTTGTTCCACAGGATATCGGCATGCTCTGCCCACTCTTTGTGCAGTCCCGTGATGAATGCCGGGTGACCCGCATTGAACACGCTTGGGACGAAAACGTAGTCGATCCCTTCGAATCTCGCACATGAGGGATCCGCCGGTTCGACGGTGAGCGGGAGACCCGCATCCCGAACATTGTCGTAGAGCTCGGCGAGGTTTTCCGGAGTAACGTCAAGTGTTCCCGAAAGCATGAGAGCGTCGGTTTCGCTTGCCGCGATCTCTGCGATCTCCTCTTTGGTTATGACCTTGTCGGGGTCAAGCTTCGTGATGTGGCGCCAGGTTTGCCAGTTCATTTTTCCACCATCTTTTGTGCATACTTCTGCAGATTAACGATCTGTTTTTCATCGATACCGGTAACTTTTGCAAGTGTCCCGGCATCGGCCTTAACCAGCAGATCCGCACTGTAGACGCCGGCGAGTGCCAGCGGGGTCAGAAGTTCGGGCTCGGCTTTTTTTCTCAGGGGAGCAATGCCCTCCTCGAAAGCGGCTTTGCTGATCTTCTCCGGACACGGCCTGCAGAGCTTTTCGGCAACCAGTTTCTGGTGATTGCAGATCGTCGTGACCGACACGCCGGTCGCAAGGGAAAGCCCGGCTGGATGGACCGAGATGAACTTTTCCGGTTCATCGAATCCCGCATTGACATACTTCTTCAGCGTGATCGCGGGAACGCCGTACTCCTTCATGCGGGTGATGTTGACCATGCTCTTCGCCTCGGCCACGAGGGACGCGGCCTCCGCCTCGCTGAGTTTTGCCTCGAGAAGATCTTTGGGATTTGCCCGGGACAGAGCTTCGACATCGACGACCCCAAGAGAGATCAGGGCCGCACTCACCTTGGAGTGGCCGCGGCCCCGCTTTGGGGCGACATGAGCCGAAACGAACTTTTTCAGTTCGGTCCGTTTTTTCAGGAGAGCCAGAACGGATCCGGCTTCCCGGATAAGCTTCTCCGCCTCGGATTTGGAAAGGCCCAGACTCTTCGAAAGTTCTTCGGGACCGCGGGAGATCAGTTCGGATATGGTATAGATGTGAACGGCATTCAGCTTCTGCACGCCTTCCGCCGTCATGCCGGGCATCAAAAGGAAGGATTCCGTATTGGATTTTATGTGAGAGCAGAGCGGGCAGCCGATCTTCCAGGCGGGGGCTCCTTTTCGAAGCAGCTGGACATGGTTCAGCCCGTGGATTCCGCACACCTCATCCATCTTGATGGCATTCCCCCAGGTCGCCGGCGGCAGACCTGCATTGAATGTACAGTCAGGATATCCGGAGCAGCCGATAAACTGGGAGCTGCCTTTCCGCTTGATCCGAAGCGGCTTGCCGCAGACGGGACAGGGACCGATGGTCTGCTCTTCGCGGGTCCGCTCCATCAGATCTCTGCCGATCGCGGCCTCGTTCTTCTCCAGATCGTCGAAGATGCCGGTAAGCATTTTTCTCGATTCGGAAAGAACCGCGTCTATTGTCTTGGTCCCGGCGGCAATGTCCCCCATATGCTCTTCAAGCGTCTTGGTCATCGTCGGCTCCGTGATCGTGCCGGCAAACTCTTCGAGCGACTCGGTGACTGCCCGTCCGACGATCGTCGGCTTCATCGGGTTGCCTTCGATGTACTTTCTGCCGGAAAGTTTGCTGATGACCTCGTGGCGGGTACTTTTCGTCCCAAGCCCCAGCTCCTCCATCCTCTGGATAAGCCGGCTCTGGGAGTAGCGTGCGGGCGGCTGCGTCTCCTTCTCATCAGACGTTTTGGCAAGAAGCGGGAGGGTCTCTCCCGGAGTGAATGCCGGAAGGAGATTCTCTTCGGCTTTGCTGTACGGATAGATCCCGCGCCAGCCGGCCTCGAGGATCCGTCCGCCCGTGATCGTGTAGGGTTCACTGCCTGCAAGCAGATTCACCTTCATCGTCTCCCACTCGGCATCGATACAGATCGTTGCAAAGAATCTCCGCACGATGAACTCGTAGAGTTTCCAGGACACGTCATCCCCGATCTCCTCGCGGTTCGCAAGCGAGGTCGGGTAGATCGGCGGGTGGTCGGTCGTCTCTTTTTTCCCGCGGGTCGGAACGGAACGCAGATGATCCTTCACGTACCCGGCCTCTTTCGAGAATGCACCGTGCGCAAAGATCGCCAGCTGCTCGGAGATCTTCAGACTCTTCGGATAGGCGGTGTTGTCGGTCCTCGGATACGAGATGAATCCGCGCATATAGAGATCTTCGGCACGATTCATCGCATACGAAGCCGATATGCCCAGTCTGCTCGCGCCGACGATGAAAGCAGTCGTATCCAGCGGAGCCGGCGCACGGTCGATCTTATGGCCGGTGATAACGTCAGTAACCCTGAGGGGATCGACGGTCGCATCATACGCGGCCTTTGCTTCGGCGGAGTCGGTGAATCTTCCGTGTACATGGCGTGCCTCGACACCGATACCCGACTTCTCGGTTGCCAGCGAAAGCATCCAGTATTTGGTCGGAACGAACGTTTCGATCTCCCGTTCGCGGTCGACGATCATAGCAAGGGTCGGACTCTGCACGCGCCCGACGGAAAGAATGCTGTCTGCTCCGCGGTGGGCGGTTATCGACAGAAAACGGGTAAGCGAAGCTCCCCATACAAGATCGATGATCTGGCGGGACTCTCCCGCCGCTGCGAGATTGAAGTCGAGAGACGTCGCCTCCTGGATCGACTTGACGATCTCATCTTTCGTGATCGCGGAGAAGCGGGCACGGTCGATCGGGACCTTGGGGTTGACCGCCCGAATGAGTTCATACGCCTCTTTTCCGATGAGTTCTCCTTCGGTATCATAATCGGTTGCGATCGTCACGCGGGTCGCTTTCTTTCCAAACTTCTGCATGATCCCGACGATCTTCTTCTCCGTCGGCTTCTTGACGATATCTGCATTGATCAGGGATTTCGGCGGGTGCTCAACGCTTCGCCAGTTGTTATAGCCTTCCACGAAGTCGACTTCGACCACGTGACCGCGAAGACCCATGACCACCGTATCATCGAAGACGTAATGCGCCGCCGCACCGTCCCGTGTGACCTGGACCTTCGCTTTGCCTGCCAGAAATGCTGCGATCCGCTCGGCAACAATATTCTTTTCGGCGATGATGAGATGCATAGTTACTCTCCGAGGATTTCAGCAATCATCGCATGGATTTCACGGGGATCGGATTTTCCTTTGGTTTCCTTCATTACCTGGCCGACGATAAAGTTCAACGCGCCTTTCTTACCTGCTTTATGATCGGCGATTGCCTGCGGGTTTTTGGCGAGGATCTTTTCAACGATGCCGCGGAAACTCTCTCCGGCCTCGCGGATGAGACCCAGGCGGGCAACGATTGCGGCGGGAGACTCAGGCGAGCCGTTTTCATGCAGCGAATCGAGCCAGACACGCAGAACATCGACACCTGCCTTATCAGTTATAGTCTTGTCCCGGACAAGGATGACGAGTTCTTTGAACTGGTCGGCATGGGAAGTCACCTTCGACAGAGGCATATCCCGGTAGTTGAGTTCACCGATCAGAATGTCGGCGACCCAGGATGCCGTGATCTGTGCTCCGACCGGGGCAGCGAGTTCGTAGAACTCTGCAAGATGCAGGTCCCCCGTGAGCGTTCTCGCATGGTTTACGGCAATACCGTACTGGGACATGAACCGGTCGCGGCGTGCATCCGGCAGCTCCGGGAGCGCGATCTTTTCCACCCAGTCGGAAACCCTGATCACAGGCAGATCCGGTTCGGGGAAGTACCGGTAATCATTCGCGACCTCTTTCGAACGTGCCGATGTGGTCGTGCCTTTTCCTTCCTGGAAGTGACGGGTCTCGCGGGAGATCGTGCCGCCCCTTCTGATCAGATTTTTCTGTCTCGTGATCTCGAAGGTCAGCGCTTTTTCGACGCCTTTGTAGGAGGAGATGTTCTTGATCTCGACACGCTCATGCCCTTTGATCGAGATGTTCGCATCGACACGGATGCTTCCTTCCTTTTCCGGATCGAAGACATCGAGATACTCGAGCGTCGCCCGCAGTTTGTTCAGGAGACGGCGTGCCTCTTTAGGCGAGGAAAGTTCCGGCTCGGTGACCATTTCGATTAAGGGGATACCTGATCTGTTGTAGTCGACGAGGGTGTAGTGCCCGCGTTCCTTGTTCCCCATGTGGACAAGACGGCCCGGGTCCTCTTCAACGTGGATCCGCGTTAAGTTGACGACTTTGGGGTTGCCTGCGTCGTCCTCGATCTCGATGTAGCCGCCGAGAGCAAGGGGGTTGTCGCCCATCGTGATCTGGTATGCCTTGACCAGGTCCGGGTAGAAGTAGTTCTTTCTGCAGAACTCGCCTTCCTCGGGGATCCGGCAGTTGAGCGCCTTTGCAACCTTCAGGGCATACTCGATCGCCTTTTTATTCAAGACAGGCATTGCTCCCGGAAGGCCGAGACAGACCGGACAGACATGCGTGTTCGGGGCGTCGGCACGGAAATCGGCCGAGCATCCGCAGAATAATTTGGAAGCAGTGTCCAGCTGACAGTGAACTTCCAGACCGATGATGACGGTGAAATCCTCATCCGCCATTTAAACCGCCTCCTCATAGGCAAGAGCGGCATTCAGAATCGTCTCCTCGCCAAACATTCTTCCCATCAGCTGGAGACCGACCGGCATTTTGTGTGCGGTTCCGCAGGGAACGGAGATCGCGGGGATCCCGGCGATATTCACGGGGACGGTCAGGATATCCGCCTGATACATCTGCAGGGGATCCGCGGTCAGTTCGCCGATCTTCGGCGCAATGTTGGGCATTGTCGGACCGGCGAGCATATCGCAGGTCTGGAGAGCCGCCGCAAAATCTTTGGCGATGAGCTGCTTTGCGTGCTGGGCTTTCACATAGTATTTTCCGTAGTATCCGGCGGACAGAGCGAAGGTCCCAAGAAGGATCCGACGCCGGACTTCACCGCCGAAGCCTGCCTCGCGGACTTTGGTGTAGGCATCGTGCCAGGGGAGGTTCATCTCCGGCTCCGGACCGAACCTGACCCCGTCGAACCTGCCGAGGTTCGAACTCGCTTCGCAGGTGCAGGTCACATAGTAGGCGGGAAGTGCATACTTCATCGAAGGAAGCGACACATCCACGATATTCGCGCCAAGCTCCTCGAGCTTGCCGATCGCTTTACGGACCTCGCCTGAGACGCCTGCATCGACGCCTTCACCGAAGTATTCCTTTGGAATGCCGATCGTTTTTCCGCTGATCTCGGGAACGACATTGCCGTCGTAGGGTTTGTTCACGGACGTGGAATCCTTCGGGTCGTGACCCGCGATCACGGAGAACAGTTTTGCCGCATCGCGGACATTCGTCGTCATCGGGCCGATCTGCTCAAAAGAGTTGGCATAGGCGATCAGACCGAATCTGCTCACTCTGCCGTAGGAAGGTTTGAGACCGACAACACCGCACCATGCGGCCGGACAGCGGACGGAGCCTCCCGTGTCGCTTCCAAGAGCCATGGAAACAAGTCCTCCGGCAACCGCCGCGGCCGAACCGCCGGAACTCCCTCCAGGGACCCGGGTCACATCACGCGGGTTCAATGTCGGACCAAAGGCGCTGTTTTCCGTGGTCGATCCCATACCAAACTCATCCATATTGGTTTTTCCGGCAATGATTGCTCCTTCTGCCTTCAGGCGGGTGATGACGTGGGCATCATAGGGCGGGATGTATCCTTTGAGTATTTTGGAGGCGCAGGTCGTCTCGATGTCTTTTGTAGAGATATTGTCTTTTATGGAGACGCGGACGCCGGACAGAATGCCCGATCCGCTTCCCTTCACTTCGGCCGTATTGATATATGCATTATAGATATCGGTCATCTCAGATCACCCTGGGGGCACGTACATACCCGTCTTCGGGGTTGTGCGAGTTTCTCAGAGCATCCTCCTGAGAAATGGAGGGCGTGACCTCATCCTCGCGGAAGACGTTCACGAGGGGGCGCATCAACGGTCCCGATGCTTCCAGTGTATCGAGAATGTCAAAATATTCAAGGATTGCGTTGAACTGTTCGGTAAATTTACCCAGTTCTGCGGATGAAATGCCGATATCCGCTAGCTCGGCGATATGGAGTACTTCGTTTTCTTTGACCATAATGAAATGTCCTTTTCCGAATTGGTACATTTGTGGTGAGTGCTTATGGGGTTATAAGGATTGTCACTCAGGCATGAAAAACAGGGGGGATCAACACAGATTATTCCCATCAAAGCATCCAGAGATAACCAAAAGCGCATGACGGATAATATAGTGCGGTTTGTAAGATACTGAAAAAAACAGGTCTCTAAGGGAGGATTATATCGCGCCGGAAAATACGCTGCAGGATGACGTCTGGTCTCGTGAGAACTTCCGACACGACAGGGGGCGGAGAAACACCGGAAAAAAAATCAAAAAAAATATTTTGTGGGGGCAGAGAACGCACTTAGATGGAGCGGAAGAACACATTGGTGTTCATTCTCTTCGCACCGAAGAACTTGCGGCAGAACTCTGCAGCGACCGAGGGGGCATACTCTTTGCAGCTGAAGATATCGATATAGGCTGCGTTGGTGTCGTTGGCGAAGTGACCTGAGAGGAGAGAGGTCTCGATGAGCTGGGTCATCGAATACCCGGCTACTCTCTCGTTTGGACCAAAGTGGATGATCTGCGGTTCGCCGAAGCGTTTCATGTCGATCAGGTCCGCCAGTTCCAGTACGAACTGGTGGATCTTCTCTGCGTCACGGATTGTTGCCGGGTCACACTCTTTCAGGTCGATAGAGGTGCAAAGACCCCAGCAGTCTTCTTTCTTAAACTCTGCAATGACCTCTGCATCGGTCAGGTGGTTTGCTGTCATCTGTTTCATAGATAAAGTCCTTCCATCGTGGCGTGCCTGCCCCCCTTTCGGGCTGCATCCCGCCTCAGACAGACTTCTGCCTGGGGCTTCATCTATGAGGTTTAGCACCGTTTCTTCCTCGTTTGGAACACGGCTTATTTACTCCCTACAGCACACGTTGGATAATAATATGTCAGCAGTACAGCATTTAAATCTTTCTCTGAAAAAAGTCCGTGCAAAATTGCCCGATTCGCCATCTGCGGACGTATTTTTCTCATTTTGGCGATCTGCGGCCTGTTTTCTCATGAAATCGAAATTTGCCCGATAATAGGGCACAAAATCAAAATCGGCACGATTAAACGCGAATAAAAAAAACACGCCGTTTCAGGCGATGCGCCCCACTGCAGTGAAGGATACTGCCCGGTATTTTTCCCATCTTCGGACACACGATTCGTAACACGATTTACCATCAGATGCGAATGCAGAATTACCGAACGGAGAACATACGTTTAGAAAAAAACGTTCTGAAAAGAAAAAAAGATATTTAGAGTAACCGGTTCAGAGACTCGATCTCTGTACGGTCGATGCCCGGGATCTGGGAAAACAGTCCTTCGATCTTATCGCCTGCTCCCTCATCATCTTCAGTGATCATGGCGATCTTGATTGCAGAGAGACCAAATCCGATCGGCTCGACTTTCATATCCTCGATACCGGATACTTTTGCTCTGATGTCTGCCTGCAGTTTCTCAAGGTCAACGTCCGGGGATTCCGGCATGATTTTCAGAATAACAACGACTTCACCCATTAATGATTCAGAGCCCCTGGAATCCGCACTTCGGGCAGGTGTATTTTACACTCTGTTTTCTGCAGCGTGCACAGCGGTAAATCATCTCTCCACAGTCCGGGCATTTAAACTCGGTAGCGCCGGGCTCTGCGAGCGGGGCATTGCATGATGTACATTTTATAGTTGCCATACGATCAAACTCCTTAGTTAATTAGCGTCCGATTATTATAAACGTGTGGCTTCAAAGTATCCCCTCACACTGCCGAAAGCCCGTCCGTTGATGATCACGGCAGGCATCCCGCTTTGTGCAAGAACCGAGGAAAACGACGGATCTACGAGATCGTCCCCGGATTCCGTCGATTTTACGATCACCAGCCGGCATTTGAGAACGCCGGAGACCCATGCCGCGATCGAGTCGGAGGTTACGTCCCATGTGTGAGGGAGCGGATCTTCTTTCTGCAGGACGGATTTGGGGAGGAGGATGGTCGGTTCACCCGGGATTTTCAGTTCATGCGTGACCGGATACCCATAGGTAGAGAGGAACCTGCCGTATTTTTCCATCGCCCCGATCGCTTTCCAGTGGGCGGCTTCGTCATCGATCCTTTCGGCCCGGACAAAATCCGCAAATATCCCGCCGCCCGGAACAATCAATGTCGGCGATTCCGGGATCTCGGCAAGTATTTTTTCTGCGGCATCCATCAGACTCCCGCCGATTTTCATCACCGTCCCCTCCGTCATACACTAATAGTATGACGTAAATAAAGAAAAATCAGTATGAAATGGATACTCATTACCTTTTTGCTTCTTACTCTCTGCATATCTCCCGTCTCGGCTTTCGTTCTCGCCGAGTTCTGTCCCGACGGATATGCCTCAGAGGATGGAGATGAGTATTTTATTCTGGAAGGAACAGGCAGTCTCGCCGGATGGACCGTCACCGATGGTGAAGGAACGGTCTCTTTTCCCGCAGGCTCGATCTCTCATGGAGAAATACTCGTTGCCAGAAGTGCCGGGGCATATAATTCGATCCACGGGACCTTCCCGGATTATGAGATCCTCGAGAGCGGCACAACGCCTAATGTCCTTTTAAGCGGCAGATTTCAGATGGCGAACACCGGAGATGACCTCTCCCTTCTCTACAATGGGAAAATCATTTCGACGGTCTCCTGGCCGGACGAACTCGCAGCATCGAACGGCCGTGTCCATGTGTATTCTGACGGGGTCTGGGACGAGCGGATCCATAAAATCGGCCAGAGCAGATTCTCTCCCGAAACATTCACCGCAGACTCGGCGACATTGTTCGTCTCGCCGGACTCGTCATACGATGTCGTGACGAATGTTATCCGGGAATCGGCCGACACGCTGCTGATATCGATGTACGAATTTACTCATCCGGAACTTGCCCGGGAGATCGCTGCCGCCGCAGATCGGGGTGTTTCGGTGACGTTACTTCTTGAAGGCGGCCCGGTGGGCGGGATGTCGGATGAGCAGAAAGGCGTTATGAACTATCTGACGGAACACGGCGTCTCCGTAGTTACGATCGAAAGCGAAGGAAATCTCCCTGCAAGATATCGGTATCTGCATGCAAAATATATGGTTGCGGACAATTATGTCACGGTCGTTCTCTCGGAAAACTTCAAGCCAAGCGGGATTCCCCTTCCCGGCACAAAAGGAAACAGGGGCTGGGGAGCAGCAGTCTATGACGCGGAGATCGCCGAGTACTTCACGGATGTTTTCACCGCCGATGTTTTGGGCTACGACATATATCCATACGCTGCCGGAACAGAACCCCTTCCCGCATCATGGTCCGATGAAAAGATATCCCCGTATTTTACGACGTTAACTCTCTATAATGTGAACATAACGCCGGTCATCTCGCCGGATACGAGCAGTCTTGTTCCTGATCTGGTCAGATCTGCCGGCACATCGATCGATCTCCAGCAGGCCTATATTTCGCCGTATCCTGACGGCGAAAACACCTGGCTCGCCGCAGTTATCGATGCCGCCGACAGAGGTGCCGACGTTCGGGTGATGCTGGACGGCATGTACTATAATACGGAGGATGAAGCGGACAATGACGAGCTCGCGGCTGCGCTGAACCGATATGGTCCGACCATTTCGGCAAAGCTGATACTGCCCGGAGAGTATCTTACCAAACTGCACAACAAAGGCGTGATCGTTGACGGCGAGTATGTTCTCATCAGCTCGATCAACTGGAACTTCAATTCGCCGAACAATAACCGCGAGGCGGGTCTGATCATCCAAAGCATTGAGGCTGCAGAATATTATACAGCCGTTTTCGCGTATGACTGGGACGGGGATTTCGATAAAGACCCTGTCTCGGCCGGGATCGGTTTTGACGTCCGTTTTATTTTTGCAGGCGGGATCCTGATCCTGCTTGCCGGCATCCTGATTTACCGGAGAAGATGATCGAGACGGCTGGTCGAATAGGTTAGAACCCCGACCTCGCATTTTATTTATTCGGAGTTACGCGATGTGACCTCAAATGAAAAAACTGACGTACTTATGAGATACACATCGATTTCGTGTATGGGATTAGTGCAAACACAAGAAATTATTTTACCGCGAATCTCCGCGAATTAACGCGAATCGCATTTTCCTTACGTTCGGGGGCTCTGCTCCGGCTTATCGCCTACGCAGGAATCGCCCCCTCTCTTGAAAAATGCTATCGGAAAAACCCGCGTGCGGGTTTTTCTGTTGTTTGATTATTTTCTCGATTACACAAAAAAGGAGAAGCTTACGAGGAGAAAAACCGGCACGCCGGTTTTTCCTTAGCATTTTTCCAGGCGGCGTGCGATTCCTGCGGAGGCGATAAGCCGGAGCAGAGCACGCAGGCGCAAGAAAAATGCGATTCGCGAAGATTCGTGGAGATTCGCGGTTGGTTTTATCTCAGATATCCACACCCAGCAATACCTTTCCAAAGTTGGATCGAGGATAAAACCGTTTACGTCCTATTTTATTTGAACCCCGTCGCCTTTCTCACTTCCATCTCCTCCATCTCGTCAAGATAGGGGAGGAGAGCTTTGATATATCCCCGCGGACCGACGGCCGTCTGCATCGTTCCAATTTCGAGAATTTCCGCGGCAAGAGGCTGCTCTCTCAGCATTTTTTCAATGTTTGCTCCGGGACCCTCGATCTGCTTCATATGTTTCTGCATATTCTTCAGCCATTCTTCGATCTCGAGGACCGGGCGGAAATCCGGATCAGTCAGACGGTATTTTTCCACATCATCCATGACGTTCGAGGTATTAGCGATCTCTGCATCCATATAGAGATAGACATTGATCCGTTCACGCTGCCGGATCTCTTTGAGTTTCAGCAGATCGATCTGT
Source organism: Methanocorpusculum sp. UBA424 (assembly GCA_002498375.1). Classification (GTDB taxonomy): domain Archaea; phylum Halobacteriota; class Methanomicrobia; order Methanomicrobiales; family Methanocorpusculaceae; genus Methanocorpusculum. The sequence continues at coordinate 114,101 of DAHC01000011.1, read as the reverse complement.
TCACCGGGTGCGGGCATATCTGTCATACCAGTCATGTATGTCGGTTCAAAATATTAAGATCACACCAGGATCGTTATCTCGTTGATACTGTTTACAACGATCTCTTTTGTTCCGGCATACGTATCGACAAGCCCGACGACCCTGACCCGGTCTCCCGGAAGAAGTACGGATCCACTCCCTCCGTTTGGAACAAACACATCGACGCCTGAGACATTCACGATCAAATGGCCGCCGGTACTCGTGATCTTCGTGTCGAAAACGATCCCTTCCAGATATACGAGGGTCCCGTCGGATATGTCATCCTGATAGGAAACGGCCCCGCCATTTGGAAAAAGAAGTATCGTTCCGGCATACAGGGCGGCAAGCAGCAGGATCACAAAAGTCATGATCATTACCGCGCGGCATTCTGGACGGGTGAGCATACTGATTTGTGTGTATGTTGCCCGGACCAGATTAATCTTCGTTTCCTGCCCCATTCTGCCCAACAGACCCATCAGAGGATTCCATTTTAGTTCGTAACCATTAGAACAATATTGGACTATAAAAACAAAATGTCCGAAATAACACGAACTAGTGTGGGAAATGTTTATATACTTTCGAGTAGATTATCTTGTATGCAGAGAACAAACATGCCCAAGTCGTGTCTCACGATCTTCCAGTTGCTGGAACGCACAGGTTCTCAGACGCACAAAGATATTGTCTTAAGCACAGGACTTGCGCCACGCACGGTCCGCTATGCGCTCAGACGTCTGAAGGAAAATGGCCTCATCATCGAGAAGTTCAACTTCCGTGATGCACGCCAGGCAATTTATATGCCGAAGATGACGACAACGCCGACCCATGCATCGGCCTGAAGTCTCACCCACCCTCTAAAGAATACACCTCACAAACTCATTTTTTTCTTTTTCAGAATACTTAGTCAGAGTTTTGCCCGCTCTCCCCGCCCTCTCGCAAATGTCTCAAAAAAGGAGCCGGACTTTTAGGCATTATTCATTGTTTGCACTTGGATTATCACGATCGTCAATCCCCCCGACAAACGTCTTAATTTATTTGCACGTTCAACAATACTGCGATGTACGCAAAACGGCTTGACAATTTACCTCCCTATCTGTTTGCCCAGATAGATGCATTGAAGGCACAGAAGCGTGCCGAGGGTGTTGATTTAATCGATCTTGGTGTGGGTGACCCGGATTTACCGACGCCGAAGCATATTGTTGATGCGTTATGTGAAGCCGCCAGGGATCCTGCAACACATCATTATCCAGACTACCTGGGAATGCTCGAATACCGACAGGCGGTCGCCGCCTGGTATGACAGACGTTTCGGTGTGAAGCTCGACCCGAAAAAAGAAGTCCTTGCCCTGATCGGATCCAAAGAGGGTATCGCCCACATCCCCGAAGCATTCGTCAATCCCGGGGACCACGTCCTCGTATCCGACCCCGGATACCCGGTCTACAAAACCTCTACGCTCTTTGCCGAGGGAAAATGCCACCCGATGCCCCTTCTCGAGAAGAACAACTTCCTCCCGGACTACGCCGCTATTCCAAAGGATGTTTTGAAAAATGCAAAACTCATGTTCATCGGCTACCCAAACAACCCGACCGGAGCCGTGGCTTCCATGGACTTCTTCGAAGAGACCGTTGATTTCGCCAAAGACAATGACATCATCGTCGTTCACGACAACGCCTACTCGGAGATCACCTTCGACGGCTACAAGTCTCCCTCCTTCCTCGAGGCAAAAGGCGCCATGGACGTCGGACTTGAGACCCACTCGCTTTCCAAAACCTACAACATGACCGGCTGGCGTATCGGCATGTGTGTTGGAAATGCAGGACTTATCGAAGCATTCGGCAGAGTCAAGACCAACATCGACTCCGGCGTATTCGATGCGATCCAGCGTGCAGCGATCGTTGCCCTCACAGGCCCCCAGGACTGTGTCAAGCAGGCATGTGCCGTGTATCAGGAACGCCGCGACGCACTCGTATCCGGTCTTCGGTCGCTCGGTTTCGAGGTAACTTCCCCGAAAGCATCCTTCTACGTGTGGATGAAGGTGCCCGACTCGGTCGAGTTCGTTGCAAAAATGATCAATGAAGCAGGAATCGTCGTGACCCCGGGAACCGGATTCGGCGCATCCGGAGCAGGATACATCCGCTTTGCCATTACCCGTCCCGTCGACAGAATCAATGAAGCAATTGACCGCATGAACAAATGCGGCATCAGAGGATAACATGAACCTTCCCGAATCACTCTCGGTGAGCGGCGGTCACCTTTTCTGCGGGGGCGCAGACTGCGTCTCTCTTGCGGAAAAGTTCGGGACCCCGCTGTATGTCACGAACGAAAACCACGTGACCGGAAACTTCAGACGCTATGAAGCAGCGCTGAAGAAGTACACCGACAATGTCCAGCTTCTCTATGCCGCAAAGGCAAACGAAAATCCGATCATCATCCAGTCGCTTGCACGCGAAGGGGCAGGCGCAGACGTCTTCTCGCTCGGCGAGATGCGTGCCGCTCTCGAAGCAGGGATTCCTGCCGGGATCCTTCTCTTTAACGGCAGTTCGAAGACAAAAGCCGACCTTCGCGCAGCGATCGAAAAAGACATCATGATCTCGGTCGACTCGATCGACGAGCTTCGTCAGATCGATGCGATCACAAAAGAGCTCAAAAAGACCGTGAAGATCGGATTCCGCGTCAACCCGGCAATCGAAGTGCCGACCCACCCGAAGATCGCCACCGGTATCAAAAACAGTAAGTTCGGCATCCCTGCCGAAATGATCCTGGAAGCATACCGCGAAGCCCTTTCCATGGAGTATGTGATCCCTGTCGGGATGCACTGTCACATCGGTTCCCAGATCCTCGAAGTCGAACCTTTCGCGATCGCCTGCGGCGTCATCATGAAAGTGGCCGGCGAGGTCACGAAGATCGGCGTCAAACTCGAGTTTATCGACTTCGGCGGAGGACTCGGCATCCCGTATCACCGCGAAGGAACTGTTGACAAAGCCCCAACCCCCGAGGAGTATGCGGCCGCCGTTATGCCGGTATTCCTTGAAGGATGCAAAAAGGCCGGCATCTCACCCGCATTCTGGGTCGAGCCCGGCAGATGGATGGTCGGCGAGTCGACGATCCTTCTGACAAGAGTCAACTCCGTGAAAAAGGTCCACAAGACCTTTGTAAACGTCGATGCAGGATTCAATCTCCTGATCCGTCCGGCGATGTACGACTCCTGGCACGAGGTCGTCGTAGCAAACAAAGCGGACAAGCCCGCAGACGGGACCTACACGATCACCGGCCCCATCTGTGAGACCGGAGATATCTTTGCAGCCGACCGGGCACTCCCGTCAGTCGCTGCCGGCGATCTTATCGCGATTTTGGATGCAGGAGCATACGGTTATTCGATGTCATCCCAGTACAACTCGCGTCCCCGGTGTCCCGAGGTTTTAGTGAACGGCGACAAAGCAGAACTTATGCGCCGGGCCGAGACCTACGAGGATATGACCGGCTGCGTCGTCATCCCTTCCTGGCACAGAAAATAACAATGCATTACGCGCTCGTCTCTGATCTGCTCAGCAAGGAAGCATTCGATGAGCGTGTGGACCAAAAATCCGCCTCTCTCGGCGGGCTGGTGGACGAGGTCACGGCCGCGATGATGGTTGTGGACGAGCTTGGACGAAGCCATATAAAAATCGGCTGGATTCCAACGGCCAAAACCTCCATCGTCTCTTTTTTCGGGAAAATTCTTGAAATCAAACCGCCGCGTGAGTTTACCCGTGATGGGGAACCCCCCGGACTCGTTGCTTCGATCATTCTCGGCGACCCGACAGGAACGGTGACTCTGAGTCTCTGGGATGAACGGGCAGAGGCGGCATCGGAACTGGAAGTCGGGTCAGTGATCGAGGTGATCGCAAAACCCCGCCCCGGAAAGAAAGAGGCGACCTGTCTTGCTCTTCGGGAAAGTCAGGTGACGATCGTCGAGACGAAGAAACCACCGAAATCTGAGACGATGGCCGCTCCGCTTACCGTCAGGATCCTTGCCGCTTTCGAGATGAAGGAGATTGTCCGTCGTGACGGGACATCCTCATTTCTGCAGGAGTTCATTATAGGGGACGCTTCCGGGACTGCACGGCTGGTCTGCTGGGCCCCGGAACTGTTTGCCGATGTGGATGAGGGGGCATCGGTCTCAATAGACGGTGTGCAGAGAAAGGAGGATGAGGGGATCGTTGAGTATGTCGTCTCCGACTCCGCAGAGATCCGCATCCTCCCTGATGAGATCAAGGTCCTCGCCCGGGATGCATCCGAGGTGAGCGAAGGGCCAAACCCGGTCGTCACCGGTGTCGTGACATCAGTCTCCGATGTCAGATCCTTCATCACCCGCCGCGGAACAGAATCGCGTGTCAGAAATATTACCATACGCGGCTCTTCTGCCGGCAGGGTTAATGCGGCCGTATGGGGTGATGCTGCGGACACCCTCTTTTTGCCGGGAGACTCCGTCCAGGTGATCAATGCCGCTGCAAAACTGAATAGGTACGGGGAACTGGAGCTTTCCGTCGGCCGCGGTTCGGTGATTCAGACCGTCACCCCCCAGGGGGAGAATATTTCGGTGACCGGCATGGTGATTTTGCGGCCCGAAGGCCTTTCGCTTGACGACGGAAATGAGGTCTGGATACTGATCACCGATCAGATGCCGGAGCCCGGCATGATTGCGGAAGTAGACGGCGTCTCGCAAAACGGACGGATCAAGGTGACGAGTATCAATATCCAGACCACAGATCCCGCTCCGCTTGTTGTGCGGCTCGAACCTCTATTATAATCCAAGTGTGTCGGTGATCTTTCGTTTGACGTATTCGCCGAACGCCTTTTTGCATTCCGGCGACCGGATAAAATCATACACGAGCTGGTCAATGATCGGCTTCACGAGCGGGTTGGCTGCGATATCCCCGGCCATGTCAAGGAGGGCATTTTTGTATTCTTCATTGTTATTTTCGGCCATACCGATAGATGGGTCAAAGACGGGTATAAGGATATCGGAGCGGCCAAAAAATCAATGAAAAAATACCAAAATACAACGGCATCTCTCTGAGTGATGAGGGGTTTATGCGCGGTGGCTGGGCATTATCGCACCGCGCGGTTAGGGGTTTATATGGCTCTGTGCTGATGTATTAGTATATCTGAAAAAACAGGAGAGCAAGAAGATATGACAGCACTTGATATTGAAGAGATCCCGGGAGTAGGACCGGCAACCGCCGACCGGCTGCGTGACGCCGGCTACATCACGGTCGAAAGCATCGCGACGGCGACGCCTGTTGATCTCGCAGAAGCTGCCGAGCTTGGCGAGTCCACGACGAAGAAGATCATCAAAGCAGCCCGCGAGATGGCCGACATCGGCGGATTTAAAACCGGGACCGATATCCTCGCCAGAAGACAGGATGTTCTCAAACTCAAAACCCTTGTCCCGGAGATCGATGAACTGTTCGGCGGCGGTCTTGAGACCCAGGCAATTACCGAACTCTACGGTGAATTCGGTTCCGGAAAATCCCAGATCGCTCATCAGCTTGCAATCAACTGCCAGCTCCCGCGGGAGCTTGGAGGACTCGGCGGCAGCTGCCTGTACATCGACACGGAAAATACCTTCCGCCCCGAGCGTATCGAGCAGATGGCCGAAGGGCTGGAACTCGCCGACCTTCCGGAAGGATACATCATTCCGACACCTGAGGAGTTCCTCGCAAATATCCACGTGGCACGCGCCCACTCATCAGATCACCAGATGCTCCTGATCGACGCTGCCAGAGAACTGTCCAACGAACTTACGGCATCGGGTCTCCCGGTCAAACTCGTCATCATCGATTCCCTGACAAGCCTGTTCCGCTCGGAATATGCCGGACGCGGAACGCTTGCCGGCAGGCAGCAGAAACTTAACCGGCACATGCACGATCTCTTCAAGCTGGTCGATGATCTGAATGCTGTGGCTTTGGTCACCAACCAGGTCATGTCCAACCCCGGTCTTCTCTTCGGAGACCCGACCAAACCGATCGGCGGAAACATCGTCGGTCACACGGCGACCTACCGTGTCTACCTCAGAAAGAGCAAAGCCGGCAAACGTATCGCAAGACTTGTGGACAGTCCCAACCTTCCCGAAGGCGAAGCGACATTCATGGTCGAAACCGCAGGTATCAAAGCCTGCTGACCCCAATACTATTTTTAATCATGCCCAGGGCCTTTATCACAGACATCGACGGCACGTTAACGGACGACCGCCGCAGATTATCAACGGAAGTTGTCGAAGAGATGCGGAGACTTCTTGATAACGGTATCCCGATCATACTTGCGTCGGGCAACACGCTCTGTTTTCTGGATGCTTTTTCCCACATGATCGGAACGGATGGTACCATCATCGCTGAAAACGGGGGGGTGTACCGTCTTGGTTACCTCGGCAAAAAGCAGGTTTCCGGAAACCAGGAGCTCTGCCTTGCGGCATATCAGAAAGTCGTGGACGAACTTCAGCCGAAAGGTGACGAGCTGCGGCTTTTCAGCAACAGATACCGTGATTCCGACATCGCCTTTTCCCGGGACGCTCCTACAGAAAAGATCAAAGAGATCCTCAAAGACATGCCGGTCGTTGTCATCGACACAGGATTTGCCATCCATCTTCAGGTCCCGGGCATCACCAAAGGCGGGGCCTTTGCAAAACTCGCTGAACAGATGGGCCTTGCGCCTTCGGATTTCCTGGTTGCCGGAGACTCCGTCAACGACGTGTCGATGCTGAAACTCGGCGGGATCTCCATTGCTCCGGCAAATGCCTCCCCCGAGGCAAAAAAAGCAGCCGGCCATGTTATGGAAAAATCATACGGCGAAGGGACGGCCCAAGCTCTGCGTACATACTTTTAAAAAAAGGAGTGAGGGGTCAAACGTTTTCAGCGAAGCATATACCTGTCGACCACAATAAAGTCCGTGATATCCTTCACGGCCTCAAACGGCAGGGTAATTGCATCGTTTTCAAGTTTATAACCGGTCGTATCAAAACCTGCATCGGGGCGGATGACAAGCGCCTTCAACTGTCCGGTCGGTGCGTCAAAAGTTACGTTTCTGATCTGTCCGATGATCTTTCCATCGGTGCTCATCACGCGCTTTCGCCGGATATTATGGGTAAACTGCTCACTCTGCATGATTAATCAGCTTTAAAGTTTGACAAGCAAGTATTTATCCGTTTGTATAAGTCCTGCATTTATAATGAAGGGAACACCTGGATGATATCCGAATGCGTGAGAATGCCGATCGGTTTGTCATCCTCTGTCACGATCACCCGTCCGACATGCTGTTCCTTGAACTGCTTTATCACTTCATACAGCCGCATGTCTCCGGGCATCGTTATGACTCTCGTGACCATCACATCGGCTACAAGAGAGGTCGTCGGCATCTCCCGGTCCAGTGCCGAAACGATGTCAGTCATCGTCAGGATGCCAAGAAGGATCCCGTTTTCAACAACCGGAGCTCCGTGGATCTTTCTCTGGAGAAACGTTTTCATCGCGTACGCCAGGGTCATATCCGGTTCAAGCGAGATCAGCGGGGTATTCATATATTCGCGGATCTGTTTTTTCGGCAGCGAGGTCATCTCCGATGTCGAAATCAAGAGAGCACTGTTGATCTCATCCTTTCCGAAAACTTCGCCTTTGATGAGCAGTTTGTTCACAGGGGTCGGGCCGATGATTATCTTGTCGCCGACCTCAAACGACCTCACATTCCCGATGATCTTGATCAGAGCATGACAAAGATCCGCGTGGGTGAGGGTAGTAAAGGCGATCTCATTTACGCGCACACCCTCTACCCGTTCACCATTTCTCTGAATGATCACTTCGCTTTCCGAGTAATCCGCCGAAATATTCAGTTCCGAATAGGCGCGGGCAGTGGGCTGGTATCCGCCTTTGGGGCCGGGAATTCCGTCTACAAGTCCGAGCACTTTGAGAGCCAGCATCTGGTTTCTTACCGTTCCCGGGTTCCGTCGAATGATATCTGCAATGACCTCGCTCTTGATTGGATGCGAATATTGATGATAAAGCGAGATAAGAGTAATAAGGATATCTTTTTGAATGAGTGATAAATCCATACTTACTGATTCTTTCTGATTGCTATAGTAATAAACCAAATGGATTGGATGAAAAATGTACTTCGATAAAATCCCGACCGTTCCAACAGCAGACGAACTGCTTGACCGCAGTTTCCGCCGTGCTTCAAAGAAAATGCGGGAAAAAACAAATAAACGTCATGCAAACGAGGACTTTGTTCGGGCGATCACCCAGGCAACGCATGACAAACTGGTGGCAATTATCCAGAGTTTCCCCGAATTTGAAGAGCTGCCGCCGTTTTACCGGGACCTTTGCGATATTTTGTTCGGGATGGATGACCTGAAGAAAAATCTGGGCATGGTGGGCTGGGCCGCAAAGAATGTGCGTGATGTGGGGGCAGGCATCTCCAAAGGCATGCGCTGGACCGACACGCAGGTCGAAAGAAAACGCGCCGTTGCACGCATCGCCTCGATCGTTCACCGGGCAGACGACTCTCTTCGATACCTGAACGACGTCAGAAACGTTCTAAGAAAACTCCCGGTGATCAGCACCGATGAGTTTACGATCGTCGTCGCCGGGTATCCGAATGTGGGCAAATCCTCCTTCATCCGTCTGGTCTCCAGCGGAGAACCGGAGGTTGCCTCCTATCCCTTTACGACCAAAGGCGTCGTCGTCGGACACCGAAACGCCGAGCGGAGAAGAAAGATCCAGTTCATCGACACCCCGGGCCTTCTGGACAGGAAGGAAGAGGAACGAAACGCGATCGAAAAACAGGCCTTGAACGCCCTAGTTTACGTTGCCGATCTTGTTCTGTTCGTTATCGATGCCAGCGAAAACTGCGGATATTCCCTTGAAGCCCAGATGAAACTCCGCGAGGAGATCGCGGGAATCATTTCGGTTCCGATGATCTCCGTCGTAAACAAATCGGATGTAAAAAGCGTGGACGGATTTTTCAACATGTCCACCGTATCGGGTGAAGGCGTCGAGGAAGTCCTTGCCGAGCTTCTCCGTCTCCGCGAGGAGTTAAAAGTGGAAGAGTCCGTCGATATTCGTGCCGAACTCCCGCAGCCGGAAATGAAGAGGCGCGGGGGAAGACAGGAATCGGAAACCGATTTCTGATCCGGTAAACTTTTTTAGAAAAAAAAGAGTTAGTCTTTTTTGTATTCGCCGTGCTTTCTCCAGAGATACCATAATCTCTGGAATGCGGAAAGGTTCGTGCAGACGGCAACGAGGATCACGGCGATCCAGATCTGACCGATAACGCCGAAGAGAACGAGTGAAATCAGCGTCTCAGGCCTGCCGAAAAAGCCGATTCCTTCCAGCGGATCCGAGATCTTTCCATCCTCCTTGCAGGTGTAGCCGATCTCCGCATAGGTCACCGGTTTTACGAACGTGTTCATGATCGAACCGATAACCGCGAGTCCGGCGATCAGCATATCCGCAGTCGGCGCAAATCCGACAAACTGGGAGATGATCGGAACCCCTGAGAGACCGATCGCGAGAAGCACGATCCCGTCCACATATTTATCGACGATCCAGTCGCTGATCGCCCCGAAATCACTCTTCTTTTTGGTTATTCGTGCGACCGATCCGTCCGTCAGATCCAGGATCCCCGAGATAAGCAGAAGAATGCTCCCGACAATAAACGACTGGCAAAAATAGCAGACCGCCGCGCCGATCCCGAAGAAAAGGGAAAGAAGGGTGATCTGGTTGGGACTCATTCCTGTTTTGACGAATACCTTGACGATCGGGTCGAGCCATCCCGTGAGTTTGTATCTGAGCGATGTGATATTCATGGATAGAGAGGTAAAATCATTTATCGGTGCGTGCTAAATATCTATACATCGTCAAGCTATAAGAATCAGAAGGAAACTTTCATGGAGACATTACAAAAACCACACGTGCTGATGATTTCAGAGATCACGGCAGACGGGAAACTCACTCTTGGCAAAGGCGTTTCCAGTAAAATACTGATGAAACATATGTCCCATGAAGCCGAGATCCTTCTCCACGAAACCCGTGCCGAATATGACGCCATAATGGTCGGTTCGTCAACGATCCGGATCGACAACTCCTTTCTGACCGTGCGAATGGTCGAGGGGGAGAACCCTCTCCGTGTTATTCCAAACAGCCTTGCCGATCTGCCGCTTGAAGCAAACGTCTTCGACACAACAAAAGCCCGGACCGTTCTTGCCGTTTCTGCAAAGGCGCCGAAAGACCGGATCGACGCGTTCACCGCCCGCGGGGTCGACGTGGTCGTCTGCGGTGAAGACCGGGTGGATTTCCCTCAGCTTATGGATATTCTCTCATCCAAATATCAGATAAAAAAACTCATCATCGAAGGAGGGCCGACCCTCAACTGGCACATGCTTCATCACGGACTCGTGGACGAGATCAGACTCATCCATATGCCGTTCATCGTCGGCGGAAGCGACACGCCTTCGTTAGTCGGCGGGATGCCGCTTACCTCCGAAAACGACATGATCAGACTTGATTTGGCGAGCACAAAAATGTACGGCTCCAATCTGGTGACCGAATACCGGGTCCTGTACTGAAAGCATTATCTCTTTGCCGTGCCAAAATTCAGACATGGCACTTCAGGTAAACGACACGATTTCTCCCTTCACGCTTTCCGACGCTTCGGGAAAAACATGGACATTTCCAACCGACGCTTCCCGTTTAACCGTCCTCTATTTTTATCCAAAAGACAACACCGCCGGCTGCACAACCGAAGCAAAAGAGTTCTCCGCACTGCTTTCCGACTTTTCCCGTCTTGACACGCAGGTGTTTGGGATCAGTCCCGACACGGCCGCCAGCCATCGCAAGTTTACGGAAAAACAGGCGTTGTCCGTGACCCTTCTGTCCGACCCGGAAAAAACGGTGATCGGCGCATTCGGCGTCTGGGTACAGAAGAAACTCTACGGCCGGGAGTACATGGGTGTCGAGCGAAGCACGTTCGTCATCGATTCAAATGGAAAAATCCTCGCCGTCTGGAATAAGGTCAAAGTCAAAGGACATGCAGCGGAGGTTTTGCAGACGCTTTCGACCCTCGTCTGAGTCTCCAAACAGAATACACTAAGAGGTAGTCAGCCAAATAATTCATATTATGACAGCATCGAAAATTCTTCTTCTCATTATTGACGGTGTGGGGGATAGGCCATGCAGGACCCTCGGCAATAAAACCCCGCTGCAGGCGGCCTCCATCCCGAATCTCGACCGTCTTGCAGCTGAAGGTATCTGCGGGATCATGGATCCGATCGCCCCGGGCGTTCGCGGCGGATCGGACACCTCGCATCTCAGCCTTCTCGGATACGACCCCCATATCTATTATACTGGAAGAGGACCTCTCGAGGCGGCAGGCTGCGGCATCAAGATGGAGCCCGGCATGATCGGATTTCGGGCGAATTATGCCACGATCGATGATGAAGGCAATGTGATCGACCGGCGTGCCGGCCGTATCCCCGACACGACCGAGATCACCGCCGCCGTGAAAAACGGTGTCGATCTCTCAAAATACGGAGTCGAGATCGAGTTCGCGCCTGGAACCGGCCACCGGGCAGCCCTCGCTCTGAAGGGAAAAGGACTCAGCGCCGCCGTCTCATCCAACGACCCGAAGAAAACCGGAGTTTCCCCAAAGACGATCCATGCAGAAGACGACAGCAAAGAGGCGGCCTTTACCGCCGAGGTCTGTAACGAATTTTCCAGGCAGGCGGCCGAGATCCTGAAAAACCACCCGGTCAACATTGAGCGCAAAGCCCGCGGCGAGTTCCCGGCAAACGTCGTTTTGATCCGGGGTGCCGGAGAGATGGGCGTGTACGAAACCTTTGAAGAAAAGCATGAACTCTCCGGCAGTGTCGTCGCCGCCGCCGCCCTGATCGCAGGAATCGGCAGTTCCGTCGGCCTTGAACGCATTCCCGTTCTTCCCACAACCCCGCTTGACGAACAGGTGCGTCTTGTGTGCCGCGAGCTGGAGAAAAAGGATTTCGTTCTCTTCAATGTAAAAACGGCCGACGAGTACGGACATGACGGAAAAGCCGTCGAGAAGATGAAATATCTCGAGGAGATCGACGCTGCCCTTCTGCCGTTTTTTGATATGCCCGATCTGATGATCGCCGTCTGCGGGGATCACTCAACTCCCTGCACGCTCAAAGAACACAGCGCAGATCCGGTTCCGCTGATCCTTCACGGAGACGGGACACGTATCGATCTGGTCACCAGCTACGATGAGATCTCCTGTGCCGCAGGAGGTCTTTGCCGGATATCCGGCGGCAGTCTGATGCCGATCCTTCTGGACCTTATTGACAAAACCCATAAGTACGGAGCATAACGATATACTAGTACACGTGGTGGAGCATGGTTGAGGATAAAAAACGGATAATTGTAGCTGAATCACTGCCTGAGGAGGAGGAAAAGTTCCTGACCTTACCCGAACTCACACCTGAAGAGGAAAAAGAACTCGAGGATGAGGCCTTGGAAAAGACAACGGAAACGTCTGAACCTCTCTTTTCCGAGGTGGCCGCGGATGAAAAAACGCTCCCTTCTTTGAATCTCTCCGAAGTAGACGAGGAGACGGCGGCGATGGTCATATCTTCCTCCGATCTTTTTAAATCCTGTTATCTCCCAGATAAAACCGAACTGCAGGAACGCAATCTCAAAACCAGACACGACATTCTTGTCGGGGATCACTGCGATATCGGATACGGCCTCTACGGAGAAGATATCGTTATCAGCGAACTTTCGACTATGCACGGCGATATCGTTGCGGAAGGAGATCTCAGGATCGACAACTTCTGCGAGGTGTTTGGAACGGTTCTTTGCAACGGGGATGCGTATCTCGGCGAAGGCGTGAAGATTCACGGCAAACTGAATGTCGGCGGCAACCTGGATATCGGGGACAACGTGGTTATCGATAAGGAGTTCAAGGCATACGGGGATATCGCGATTCGAAATCCCATGCCGGTGGTTCTCTATCTTCTGCTCTATGTTATGACGATGCTCCACCTGGAAGGCGAGGAGGCCGCAAGAAAACGGGTGGAGAGTCTGATCTCCGAAGCGAACGCCGCACCTCTGGTGCTTCCGCCAAAAACCGTCATGGATCTTCACTACTTCTCTGTCCCGACGCCGATGGAGATCGGGTCGAGCTGCCGTCTGCACGGGAACATCAAGGCGCAGTCGGTGAAGATCCGCAAAGACACCACGCTTTTTGGAAGCGTTCAGGCTTCCCAGCGGGTGAAAATCGGGCCGAGAACCGCGATCCACGGAGATGTCGTCGGGCAGAATATCCGTGTCGAGCGCGGAGCGGATGTTCTCGGAGATGTGGCCGGCAAGACGGTCTGGCTGCATGAGGATGCACGGGTGAGCGGTGTGATTAAGGCGACCGAAGGGCTTACCATCGGCCGGGTCGAGGGAAAATAAATGTCGAAGCTTTCTGAAATGCTGGAGCTGGATAACGTGCGGCTTCTTGAACCTGATTATGCTTCGCTCGTGAATAACGGCGAGCCGGGCGTTTTGATCTGCGAGGCGGAGCCGGTGGAGAACGGATCGAGGCTCCTGATCGATGAGGAGGACAGTCCTCTGTTGTTTGCAGTGAAAAACGGCGATGAGTGGTGCGGGACCTCCTGGCTTTTCCGACCGCCGACCTCGGGAGAGCTGGCTCTCTTTGAAGCAGCGGACGGGGATATTTATCAGGAAGACCGCGAGGATGTGGAGGATGCATGCCGGGCATATTATGCGGAGATCCTCGAAAAGACGATCCCGCCGGCCGGGGACGACCTGACCGCCGACAGGATCGCAAAGGTCCGCGATCTTCTCCACGAGATGTGGGGGAGTTCGATCTCAGGAACCGCACTGGACGCCTGTGCCGGGTCAGGAATCGGTTCTCTCCTTTTGAGGGAGATGGGAGCTCGTCCGATCGCATATGACAACGATCCCGAGCTTCTGGCGCTTGGTCTTTCGTCAGGCAGATTATCGCCCGAGCGGATGATCTGTATCGACGCACGCATCGCCTCGGCGTATCTTCCGGATGCGGCGTATGGTGTCGGGATCATGTTCGGGCAGATATACGGATACACGAAGGATATCTGGCGGCCGATCGTTGAGGAGCTTGCCGGAATTACGGAGAATACGCTCATCACGGTCGCAACGGAGGAGGAGGCCCACTGGGTGAAGGAGTGGGCGAAAGGTGTTGACCGGACGCTTGAGATCATGGAGAATACCCGCGATCCGATCTACGACCGCTGGGTCTGTTTTGGGTAACAATGTAGGATATGTAGGTTCTATGTAGGTACACCCTACATCATTTTACCCGACCATACGGTTTATTTTTTGATTTTAAGCTCTATTTTCAGACTTATGTAGGGATGTAGGATATTTTTCATCCAGGAGGAGAGGGAGCAGTAAAACTATAGAGACACTATAGAGATTTGTGTCCCAGAGCTGATGGATTTTCGACCACCCTACATACATTTCATTTTGACGGGAATATCTGTCTCTTTTGTGATTTAGAGGATAATTCTGGGTTTTCTATCCTACATAACACCCTACATTGATCCTACATTCAACCTACATATCCTACATGACCCGTCAGAGGGGGATGAGGGATGAAGTGAACAAAGTATTCAAACCAATTATGAGATGAAGAACTTATTAAAATAGGACTTACGCGGTGTTATTCTCAATCCAATTCGGGAAAGGTATTCTTGGATGCGGATACAAGAGAAAAACCAACCGCGGAGATTCGCGAACCGCAAATCAGAGATTTGCTCTCCTCTTCGGGCGAGACGAATCGGATTTGCTCTTATTTTTGCATTAAAAACCAAAAAACAGTGGATCCGAGGAGATTCGAACTCCTGACCTTCGCCGTGTGAAGGCGACGTCATACCACTAGACCACGAATCCATACAAAAAGGATGAAAAGTGCACCGACCGGGAATCGAACCCGGGCTATTGGCTTGGAAGGCCAAAGTCATACCTCTAGACCATCAGTGCAGTCTTTGCGTCACTTATGTTTCTATTTGATCTAATTAAACCTGCCGAAAAAATATTGGGTGATCAGTATCCTCTGATCTCGGCACGGACCTTTTCCAGATTGGCGATCCTCTTCTCAAGCGACGGGTGGGTGGAAAATAACTCCATAACCGACTCGCCCGAGATCGCCGGGATGATGAAGAACGAGTTCGTCCCCGAAACAGCCCGTTTTGCATCGGGTGAGGCTGCATTCACGCCGCTGCTGATCTTTCTCAGAGCGCGGATAAGCGCATCCGGATCGCGGGTGAGATAAGCGCTCCCGCGGTCTGCGGAGAACTCCCGGTACCGGGAAATTGCCATCGTCACGATCGTTCCGACCATGTACACAACAAACGTCAGGGCCATCGCCGCGATAAAGATGATGATCCCGCCGCCGTTTTCACTATCCCGGCTCCCGCCAAAGAGGGCCATCAGGAATGCATTGTTCAAAATGATCGAAGCGATCATCACCGCAAAACTGCCGACCGTCATCGTCAGCATGTCCCGGTTCTTCACATGGGCCATTTCATGGGCCAAAACGGCCTCCAGTTCATCATCCGTCAGAAGATACCGGATCTTCGGCGTTACGGCCACCACGGCCTTTCTCGGGCTTCTGCCGGTCGCAAAGGCATTGGGGATGTTTGCCATCGCCTTATGCTGAATGATCCCCACTTTCGGCATCGGAAGGCCTGCCTCGTCGGCCAGCCGGCGAACCATCGCATACAGCTGAGGTTCCTCGTCTTCATCGACCAGCATAACCTGCATACTTCTCTGCACCAGTTTATCGGAGAAGAAGTACTGCACAAACGCCATCACGAATACCAGCCCCACTAAGAAGTACATCATTGTCCCTTGCAGGAACACCATGATCACTGTCAGTATGACCACATACAGAAGGAGCATGATCATCCAGGCGACAACCTGACGACCGACCAGTCCCCAGTCACGTTTCCAAATCATTGTACTTAGTATGGATAATCCCGGAATAATAGCTTTCCTGACCCTGCAGATCCAATCCGAACTATAAACTACCTGAAGGACATAATATTGAATAATGACTGCAGATGATTTCGAAGTAATCGAAGAGGAGTTCCCCGCCGACGAACTTGCCGATCTGGCATTTGGAATGTTCACCATCTTCATCGAAAAACATCAGGAATCACAAGGATCGTTTCTTTTCCGCGAAGTGGAGTCAAACGGAGATATCGACGGACTCTGTTCGAACCTTATGCAGGAGTTTTCATCCGAATATGCCCCCCTTGCAGACTCGCTCCGGCGTATTGGGACCGCGCAGGAGATCGCAGAGCTCTATCGTTTCGGCGAAGGCATCATCCCGTCGAAAACAGTGAAATCATACTGGATCCAGCAGGATAAACCTGGTGTTTCATCCGGAGCAACCGGTGCGGAAGAGGCGGGAAAATGGCTGATCTTTGTCGGTCCCGAAGAAGTCGATGCCGCCTGGCAGAAGATCCGCGACGCGACGATCGAGGGGCGGCTCGGGATCGGAGCAAAAGTGAGTACCGCAAAAGAAAACGAGGACTCTCACGATGACCGGAAAGTGATCTATGTTTTTACTGCAGACTGGGCAGATGAACCCGATGTCATGCGGGTCCGCGCCGAACTCAAAGAACTCGGGTTTGTCGACAGGATAGGATACAAACGAAATCTGGACACCTATGCCGGCGAATACCGGGAAAAGGGTAAAAGGGTTGCGTATTACTCGGTCTGAAGACTTCTTTTTTTCATTACGAAGCCGAAAATCGAGATGACGATGGCGAGGAAACTGGTAATGCTGGCAACAAGATAACCCCAGGGAAATCCTGCATCTCCGATCGCATTTTTGACGATCATATCTATGCAGATGCATACAAGACCGCTGAGGAAAATAACGGCCGGCAGCGTGAGCCAGATGCTCCGTGGTTTGATCAGCAGACCGTAAAGTATCCACATGAAGATGATTCCCGTGGCTGAAACCGGCACGCCGATTGGAAGGAACCAGTTGACTCCGTCGTCGAACTGATCGATCACCAGAAGAAACGGCATTACAAGGGCCGTGATGATGGCAAAAGAGATTTTTATCCCGCGCTTTTTATAATACAGAATCGGCATTAAAACAAGCCACCCGAATAACAGCGAACAGACCGGATACACCAGCCATCCGATGGTATTGGTGAATGCCATATTACAAATAATACAGATAAAAACAGCGACAAACACACAGATAGAGATGATCCACATCGTCAAATCGGAAAATGATGCTTTCATGTCGGTGTGCTCTTTACTTCAGAAACGATACTTTCATGCAAAAATGGAACGGTGCATAATTACCGCACCAGATGTATGTGAAAGATTATGCTTTGCGTTCTTTATTCTTCGGGCGAAGAGACGTCGAGCCGCATTTGCGGCAGGTCGTTGCGCGAACAGCGTTACGTGCGTTGCATTTCATGCAAACTTTAACATTAAGAAGTCTGGCTTCTGCTTCTGGGAATCTCATCTATGAATAACCCCGTATATTGAGTTCTAGTATGTATGCTCTTGTTCATATTAACGATTCCGTTCAGACCGTGCCGAAATATACCATTCGCGAAAGGCCAATAGGGCACGAGCGCGGTGGGAAACGGTGTTTTTCTCGTGCATGTCCATCTCGGAAAGGGTCCGCCCCTGAACGGAAAAGATGGGATCATACCCGAATCCGTCCGTTCCCCGAGGAGAATCGGTGATCTCGCCTTCGACTCTGCCTTCGAATGTTTCGATGCCTCTCTCATCGATGTAGGCGATCGAGGTGGCAAAGCAGGCGCGGCGGTTGGGCGTGCGTTCCATCAGGCGTAAAATGCCGGCGTTCCCAAGCGTGTCCTGAACATAAGCGGCGTAGGGACCGGGAAATCCGCCCAGCGCTTCAATGAAAAGTCCCGTGTCATCCACGATCAGCGGGATTTTGAGGGCAGCGTATGCCTGCTCTGCCTTTGCCTTGGCAATTTCGGTTATGCTGTCCGACTGCGGTTCAATACAGTCGAAGGAGATGTGGGAGACCTCGGCGATTCCATCAAAAAATGCAGCGACCTCCGCGGCTTTGTTTTTATTTCCGGTAACTACGGTTATCATAAGTATCTCCCGCGCAGTTCTATCTCGTGTTCGCGTCTTATCACGCTTTCAGCTTCGGAAAACGCCGCGCAGTATCCATCGATGAATGCGGATCTGAGTGCCGCCGGGTCTTCTGTTGTGCTCTCCAGCGTCTGGAAGAGAACATGCAGATCGACGCCGCGCGGTTCGATCTCTTCGGTCATCTGAGAGAGACCGAAATCGATCAGATACACGCGGCCGTTATGCCGGATCATGTTCGAGGTTGTGAGGTCCCCGTGCGTTATTCCTGCTTTGTGCAGTTTTCCAACCGTGATACCGGCATCTTTGGCGTATTCTTCGTTCATGACGTACTTGAGCACATCTCCGTCGATTTTTTCCATGACGATCTCGTGATCAGTCACATCGCGGATCACCGGGACCGGCACACCGCCCCGTCTTGCTGCAGAAATCGCACGTGCTTCGGCCCGGGTTCGTTCGGTAATGAGATGCCGGTCGAGTTCCGGTACGCGGTATCCTTTGGCAAGGCGGGTTTTGACAGCGTCCTTATCCGTGAGATTGACCGAAGCCTCCGCACCGCGCTCGGCGGTTTCGGATTGACCAGGTGCAAAGAGCTCCCCCGCATCGTGCCGCCAGGTTACCTCGACCTGATCCGAGCGGTATCCGGGATTCACGACGGAGTCGGCAATCGGGATAGTGGATCCGGCTTCGAGCATGATCTTGCCGGTGTAGGCGATCATCGCGCCGTTGTCACCCATGTAGACTCTCGGCGGAGCCATGAATTTTGCTCCGCGCTCTTCGCACATTTTTGCGAGCATTTCCTGCAGGCGGGCATTTGCCCCGACGCCGCCGACGAGAATTACCTCGTCCTTTCCCGTATGGGCGAGGGCCCGTTCGGTCACTTCCACGCACATGGCAAAGGCCGTTTCCTGGAAACTGAAACAGACATCTTCCATGGAAGCTCCGCGCATGGTCGCTTCCTTTGCGGCGCTCATCAGCCCGGAGAACGCAAGGTCCATACCTTTCACTGTGTAAGGGAGATGGATGTACGACCCGTTCTTCGCCAGGTTCTCGATGATGGGGCCCCCTGGATGCGGGAGGTCGTGACTCCGCGCGAATTTGTCGAGCGCGTTGCCGAGTCCGATGTCCAGCGTCTCGCCGAAGATCCGGTATTTCCCATTCAGGAATCCGAGGACCTGGGTGTTTGCACCCGATGCGTAGAGCACGATCGGGTCGGTAAACTTTGTGTACCATCTGCCGATCTCTACGTGGGCCACACAGTGATTCACGCCGATAAGAGGCACGCCAAACTTCAGTGCAAGTGTGCGGGCCGTGGTGGCCGCGATTCGAAGTGACGGGCCAAGACCCGGGCCGATGGAAAATGCGACCGCGTCGATGTTCTCTCCGGCTTCATCCAGGGCTTTTCTGATAACGTCGGACGCGACAGAAGCATGATGCTGGGCAGCTTCGCGCGGATGGATCCCGCCGGTCGGCGGAACATACGGTGCAGAATGAAGACAAACTAAATCTTCTGCAAAAACAGCGGCACTGAAGTTCCATGCAGTCCCTTCAATGCCGAGGACCCTTTTTTCGGGCATAGATAAAATATTTTATTGCTTAAACTCGGTGTATCCGCACTTTCCGCAGGAAAACCGGTCTTTGTGTTCACCCATGAAGACACCGGCGCCGCAGCGCGGGCATGCACGGTGAGAGGTGGTTGCTTTTCCCTGGGCATCGACAGTGTAAAGTTCGCTGCGTTTTGGTGTCGCTTTGACGACCTTCTTCGCTGCCATTTTTACTCCTCCTTTTCTGCCTTGGGCTGTCCGCGGGCAATCAGGAACTCGCGTTCAGTTGCTTTGAGTGCTTCGGGGGTGTCATAGATACGGGCTACGCCGGTTACGGCTCTGGTTCCGAAACGTCCTTTCAGCGGAGAGAGGATCAGGTTTTCAACAGGGGTATTCTGCATCGCTGCGATCTTTGCACCGATGTCTGAACGTGCCGGGGTAGCACCATCATAACTTGCGGTGAATGCAAGTTCGTTACGGCTTAAAAGCTCGTTCCTGGTATTAGAGGTAATCTTAATCTCCATCGATATCCCACAATTATTGGAATGCAGTATATTTAATACTGGCGTCATAGACTTACAAAATAGGTCAGAAGTTTTTTTGCATTCGCGCGAAGCTGCTTGTTCACTTCGCAGACCACAATCCCTTCTTCCGGCTGACCATATAAAATAACTGCGCCGTCGGGCAGGATTTCTGTGAGGGGCAACACCGCAAGATCCTCTTCTCCATTGACCATGACCACGCACGGGATCTTATCCATTGCCAGACGGAGCGCGGCGATCAGCTCGTCGGTGATCGTTCCGGCAGGGTTTGTCACATGCAGGATATGTCCCTGAATCTCCGGCATTTTCAGATAGGGAGATCGCTTGGTAAATCCGTCGATAACGCCGATCGACGGGATCAGACCGGCCGACAGCGCATTATGGGTCACAACATCCCCGACAGTACAGAATATCTTTCCCTCTATATAGGGAAGAACCATGGAAAAATCTGAAAAAACGGTGCCGAACGGCTCTCTGAAGAGCCAACGGTTTTCTGGCGGGAGTGTTAGCATTTATCTTACCTTGAGTGCGTATCTGCCGTTATATTCAATGTTCATCTTTTCCGCAACATCGGAGTGGCGGGAGTCGATGATGACCAGATATCCGAACCATTCAGGCGTCAAAGCATTGCCCTGACATTCGGGGCAGACGGTTTTATCCGCCTCAAGAATTTTGTGGCAGCTTCGGCAAGCCTGCAGAACTTTTTTTTGCGTGGAACGTTTTGCTGCCATTACTTTGTCTCCTTCTCTGCCTTCTCTTTCTGCATATCCTCTTCGATCCAGGCAAGTGTTCCAAGACCCGGCTGACGCATGGTGAGACCGATCTTCGATTCGCGGGGATCACGTTCGTTTAAGGAGAGAGCAACGACCCGTGCACGCAGTGTGTCGCCGACACCGATCGTTCTGCCGCTGTCTTTGCAGACCAGACGCGAGTTCTTCTCATCATAATCGATGTACTCATCGGAGATCTGACTCATGTGCAGCATGGCATCGATCGGTCCAAGGGACACGAAAGCGCCAAAGCTTGTTGTCTCGACAACGACGCCTTCAATAATTTCCTGAAGGGATAAGCGCAGGACAACAGCTTCAAAATCGACATCATAGTATGCTCCTCCGTCGCTGTAAATGATCTCACCATCACCGACGCGGTTAACTCCGGTGACTGCGATGAAAATGCCCATCTCTTTGTCGACACTCCCTTCAAACTGTTCCTGAAGGACGTCAAGGATAACGGTGTTAAGATCTTCACCCATGCGTTCCGGGGGGACTCTGACTTTGTCGTTGAGTTTCAGTTTATAATACATATTTTGTCTCCTCGCCTGTTTTGCTTATTTTCCGATTAATTCTAGTTTGCAGCGCGACCTGAGAACAATGACCGGGATACGGCGTTGCCTCAGACGATTTCTTAATTCTCTATCATTGGTAACTACTACACCATTAAACATCTCTGCAGTACGAATGACTTTATCATCCACGGAGATATTTTCCGGCATTTCCGAAAGGACGGTGCAGCGTGCCGCGACGGTCAAACCAAACCGCGCAGCTGCCGCATCTTTTCCGCGTCCCGTCGAAAGACCGCGCAGTTCGTACACCACCTCGGCAGGTACGAGCGCGTCATAGGCGCCCAGAAGTTCACGAAGACCTTCGAAAAGGTCAACATTGAACTGGGCTGGCATCATCAAAGCGTTTGTGTCTAAGATGACCGTTACTCGGTCAGAAGACCCATGCCGATCAAACGCCATCTGCCTCCAACCTGACGGCTGATTGCGATCCTGGAACCGAGTTCCGCGCAGACCGGACGTTTCAGCATTACCTCAGCCTGATTCTTTTTCACTGCAAGAACGATGCCGACGGTAACGGCGGTGCCAACGGAAAGCATCAGCGGTTCTTTGAGTCGAAGGGGGTCAATGTTCAGCTCGGCAGATGAACCAACGACCCGTTCCATAAGGGTGACATCGAATTTGAGTTTGTCCCATACCGGCGGCAGGGACCCCGCCATACCGGCAACCTGTCCGACAAGCGTGTCGCTTTTGGTGATCGCCGGGTCGAGTTTTGTACCGATAGCCGCCAGTCCGCCGGGAGTTGCTGTCTGAACCTTGTGCGATGCCTTGTTCATCGAGGTGATCTTGGTGGTGATCGGCTCCCACTTGGCTTTATTTTCCGACATATACTGCCTGCCAGGCCGAATCTCTATCTCATCTCCTTCGTGGAACTCCCCACGAATGAGTGACCCGCCGATAACACCGCCTTTGATATCGCGCCATGAACTTCCAGGGCGGTTCACATCAAAAGACCGGGCGATCAGCATTATCGGGGCGACATCTGCTGCACGTTCGATATCAGGGATCGTTGTGTTCAGCGCGTCCAGGAGCATGCCGAAGTTAATTTTCTTCTGAGCAGAGACCGGGATGATGGGTGCGTTTTCCGCGACCGTTCCTTTTACGAATGCTTTGATCTGCTTATAGTTTTCCAGAGCCTTCTTTTGCGGAACAACATCGATTTTATTCTGAACTATGACGATGTTTTTTATGCCTGTCAGCTCCAGAGCCATAAGATGTTCTTTGGTCTGGGGCTGCGGACAGGGTTCGTTTGCCGCAATAACGAGCATCGCGCCGTCCATGATGGCGGAGCCTGAAAGCATCGTGGCCATGAGGGTTTCATGACCCGGTGCATCTACAAATGAAACTGATCTTACAGCTTCAAGTTTTTCACTGCAGGTTGGGCATGCCTCTGTATTTGTCCAGAGTTCATTCCCCCCGCATTTTGGACATTTATAAAACGTTGCATCGGCGTACCCGAGCCGGATCGAGATCCCGCGCTTCAGTTCTTCACTGTGGCGGTCTGTCCACGAGCCGGCAAGCTGGCTGACTAATGTAGTCTTGCCGTGGTCAACGTGACCAACTACGCCGATATTCACATTTGGTATTGTAGGATCATGCAAAGAAACCAAAACCTCCTCTAACCCTATATAGTTGACTTCAACACTGATATATGTGTGTGATAATGGTATTATCCGCCGCCTTCACAACTTTGGTCGGTATTTCTCCAGGCATTTTCCTGCATATCGCGTATTTTTTCCTGTTCCTCTTTGAAATCCCGCGCCGAGTCACGTGTTTTTTCCTCACGCCTTTTCTCTTCTTTGATTGCAGTGAGCTGATCTATGCGGTAGTACATGCCTGTACTGTCAAGTTCGGCGAAAGTATCCCCCCTATCTTCCATAAACGCTGCGATTTTTCCGACAGTTCCTGTCCGTCCGTAACGTACGGTCTCTCCAACTTTGAACATACTTATGATTAGTATAGATAGTCGTTTGTGATAAACGTGTGGGAAAAAAGTTAGTTGATGGTCAGACCGTTCTGCACGGCCTCTTCTGAGACTGAGAATGTCTGTCCTGTTCCAACAATTGTGTACAGTCCGGTGGTCTTTACATCATAGGAACTTACCGAGGTGGCATAGGGGACAACAAACTGTCCATCAACGCTTTCCTGACGGTAGGTGAAGGTCCGGCCGTTGTTCGTTATAACATCGACTTCGATGATCCCCTCTCCTTTGATGACGGCTCCGGGAACATACTCGAAGGTTTTTACATATCCAGTTCCGCCTTCATTTGCTCCGGTAACGTAGCCTCCAACGACATAAGTCGTTGATTCATACACTAAACGGAAGTGCTGAAGCGCAGGAACCTTCACGCTTGGAAGATTGTAGTTGGTAAGGTCCGTAGGAGCCGAGATTACATAGGCCTGTTTTCCGGCTGCGGCGTTGGCGTTATAATTCTCCGCCGCAGTCCATGCTTCGTCTGCATCAGTATATGATTTCATAGAGGTGATTACCGGGGCACCGTATCCTGCAGTTGAATCGGCGATTACTACGTAAACACTTCCCGCATCAGTCATGGAACCGTCAAAGTTCTGCAGCCTGACGGTCAGGGTATCGTAGAACTCGGGTGTTGCAGCCGAAGCATAGGAATAGGTTCCGTCTGAGCCCTTTTGAAGGAACGTATAGTAATATGGAGCTGTTTGTAACGTGGTGTCATTCCAGATGGCCATTGCTCCAAAGATGCCGTTTGCCATCAGATAATCGGTCATCACATATTTTGTACCAAGATGATCCAGCTTTTCCATAATCTGTGACTCATCAGTATTTGTTAATACAGCGGCAACACCATACTCTCCGGCAACACCCGCCTGGAACGGGTTACTGTTTGGTATCCGTTTGCCGATGGTGGTGATGTAATGACCGTAGTCCCACCATGAAAGAACACCATATGATTCTTTTGGATACGTAAATGTGGATTCGTCGTAGATCGTCAGATAGTCCACCCCTGTGTCTGGAGTATTTACAGAGAGCCATTCGCACGCATCGATCCAGTCCTGTGTAGTTCCTCCGTTTGCAGAGGCTGAACTCAGTTCAACTGCATATGCGGCCGATGACCCGACAAATACGACAGAGATGATCAGGATGACTATGCAAACAGCTAGTTTGATTGGATCAGGTTTTTCCGACGGAGGCAGTGTGTAATTTTTGGATTTGGTTTTTTCAGTCTGCTTTTGGTCAGAAACTTCAACAGGGTTTTTGGTCCCGGTGCGTTTTCCAAGAAGCAGCGCCAAATCTTTTTCTGCAAAGGTGATTGCCCAACCTACAAATACTGCTGCAAGTAATGCGACATTTGCGGCAAAGTAATACTCCCAGCGTACGTGAGCACAGGTCGCAAAGAACATGAACAGGGACCAGATGAGAACAAAGAGAGCTGCAGGGGTCTGACGTTTCCAGATATTCCAGAGGAGGCAGACAAATCCTCCCGCGGCAAGAAGGATCCCCCAGTTGTATGCGGAAACGGCACTGGCAAAGGACCATGATGACATCTCCTGGACGGTCGCGGCCGTGGCATTGTTAGTAAAGAAACCTGCAAGATTTCCGAGAAGTGAACTGAAAAGATCCGGCAGCACAACTGCCAGAAGCAGGGAACCTGCAGCCAGAAGAAGAGCGAGCGTGAGCAGATAATAATACCAGGGTTTTTCGAACTTTGTTACGAGGTGCGAGATAAGATATAGTATGATCGTACCGATAACAAGGAGAATATGCACGAGAAACAGACCTAATGAATAATCTGTGAAACCGAAATTGAGATTACGAATCCCATACAGCAGTAATCCGAGTGCAGCAATGACAAACGTGACCACGTTCAAACTGAGGAGATACTCTGTTGATTTGCCAGAGTATTGATTCAGAATGAACTGGATCAGAGTAAACACTGCTGCAAACATACCAAAGACGACCATGGTCGTCATCGTCAGGAGTCCGAGGAAGTATGCGATACCGCAGATAACTCCGTAGAGTAAAGGCAGTTTTAATGTTGAAAACTCTTTGAAATCGATTTTTATATCACTGAGTGCATACAAAGCGAGCACGTAGCAAAGGCAGAACAGACAGGAGAAGAGTGTTTCCGCAATGTGGTGATCAAAATGCCCGTAAAGTGAACGAGAGAGGAATTGACCTCCGATAACTGCAATGAAGAGAGCGGCGATAACACCGGTTTTCCAGTCGTCAATCCTTTTTCCAAGGAAGAACATGACCGGAACCATGAGTGATCCGAGAACCGCCGGAGCCCAGGATACTGCCGTGATGATGTCCACCCGAGTTGCGGCTCCTGCGATGAGAGCAAAGAACGAGGCAATGTAGGTAAAGAGCGGGCCCCAGACGATCTCCTGTCCGGTCGGATACAACGTCATTGGTTCAAAGAAGATGAAGCCAAAGTTATTTGCAAGCGCCACTTCGACTAACCGAAGGTTATACCACGCATCCGGGCCTGCGATCATATCCCCGGTACCGGCAAGTCCGGTCATCGGGATCATCCGTATCAGGAATGCGATCAGTGTGCATAGCAGGACGGATATCCCGATTATTCCATAACGATATCGTGCATCGTTCCAAAAACTCTTCAGATCCATAGTCTATCACGGGTTGGATATTAGATATGTATTATCTGGGTTTTTTGTATGATAAAATAATTGGAAAGCAGATGATATATCAGCAATATTTCTAAGTATGGAAGAGGTGCAATGAATAATAGACAATGTTTCTGTATCTCCTTTTAATTGGGGCAGGAATCATACTTCTTGCAGTCATCCCCTACATAATATATTTATTCGGCGTGACCTTCGGAAAAAAACCCGTCGAAATGGAGCCAGACACCCAAAAGACTCTTCCGGCTATCTCTATTGTGATTTGTGCCTACAATGAAGAAAGAACCATCGCGAGAAAAATCCAAAGCATCTCTTCCAGCACGTATCCGGATGAACTGACAGAGGTGGTTTTAGTTATCGACTGTTCGGACGATAAAACCGAAGAGGTCGCACGAAGTGAACTGGCCAATGTCGACTTTTCCTGGAAAATACATGTCAACGAACAGAGATCCGGGAAAAACACCTCGCTCAATACCGGTATTGGTCTTACCTCAAACGAACTGGTCGTCGCAACGGATGCGGATTTACTATGGGATAATAATAGTGTTGAACATCTCGTTTCGAGGATACTGGCAGATGATCGATTTGCCGCAGGAACCGGCGATCTCCAGCCAAATCCCGGAGCTGACCGTGTCACCTCTATGGAAAAAACGTATCGATCCTATTTTGGTCGAATGGCTGAATGGGAATCTGCGTATGATGCCACACCGGCATTTAACGGCTGTCTCTTGATCCTGAGAAAAAGTATTGTCGGAGGGGTGAATGAAACGAGCGGTGCAGATGATGCAAACCTTGCCTATGAAGCTATACGAAAAGGGTACCGGACATTTTATGAAACACGCGCTGCGATCTATGAGGAACTCCCAGAAAATCTCAAAAAACAGTACACCCAAAAAGTGCGCAGAGCCAAAGGGCTCATCCAGACGACGCTTGCCAACCGCGATCTGATGAAAGTAGATCGTCCTTTCTGTCGGATCTTTTATCCTCTTCGACTCTGGATGTATGTGATTACCCCGACGATGCTTCTGATTGGCGGCATACTCTTTTCGATCGGATTGATCCTCAATGTACCGATCCTCTTTCTTCTGCTCGCTGCCGCTTTTCTCTTGTTCAGCGTCATCAAAAAAGGAAACCTGATGACTGCTTTTGTCACGAATCAGTTTTATCTTCTCGCCGGCCTCTACTCAAGAAAGAATAATGCAGTTATCTGGAAAAGCACCTCAAAAAAAGTGGGCGAGTAGACTCACTCGACCGTCACGCTTTTTGCCAGATTCCTCGGCATATCGACATCTCTTCCAAGAGCTACTGCCGTGTGATATGCGAGCTGCTGCAGGATCACCGACGATAAAACGACTGCCCCGTACTCTGAAACTGCAGGAAGAGAGATACAGACATCGGCCACCTCGTCAAGATCTTTATCATCTTTTCTTCCAAGAGCGATGAGGGGGGCACTGCGTGCCTTGATCTCTTTTAAATTCGACATCATCACCGGATACACGGCATCCGGAAAACACATCCCGATGACCGGTGTTTGCGGAGAGAGCAGTGCAAACGGCCCGTGTTTCAGTTCTCCCGCAGCATATCCTTCCGCATGGATGTAGGAGATCTCTTTCATCTTGAGCGCTCCTTCCATTGCAACCGGATAAAACATACCTCTCCCGATATACAGCAGCGTGTCCGCCGCCGTACAAAGTTCGACCGCTTTTGAGAGATCCATGTTAAGGACCTCGGGAAGATACCGTCTGATCTCTGCAAGCTCAAATTCGATCTGGTGATCGGAGAGGAGATTTGTGATCTGCATAAATGCCGCGACCTGGGAGATGAAGGATTTGGTTGCGGCAACACTGATCTCAGGACCTGCCCTGGTATAAAGAACCAAGGAGGCGACGCGTGTTATGGAGCTTCCAAGAACATTTGTTACTGCCAGCGTCCGGGCCCCGAGATTTTTGGCAAGTTTGAGCGCTGCTATCGTGTCTGCCGTCTCGCCGGACTGGGAAACCCCGATCACCAGATCGGTTCCCGGCGTTGGAAAGTACTTGAACTCGGATCCGAGCACCACTCGTGTTGGGATATGACATACGCGTTCCATCAGATAGGAAAAGACCATGGAAGCATTTGCCGAGGTCCCGCATGCGACGACCGTTACGGAATGTGCGTTTCTGATCTGATCGATGAATTCATTGCAGCGTTTTACTACCGAGAGGGTGTTTGCAAAAGCGTCCGGCTGTTCATAAATCTCCTTGAGCATGTAATGCTGAAATCCTCCCTTTCTGGCGACGTCAGCACTCCATTCAATCTCCGTTACCGGACGTGAGACGGGCGCGCCGGCATTATAGATTTCGTATCCGTCTTTTCTGATCACTGCCGCATCCCCGTCCTCGAAATACACTGCTTTTTTGGTATACTCCAGAAGAGGAAGCGCATCTGATCCAAGGATATACTCCTTATCTCCAAGACCGAGCACAAGAGGGCTGCCTTTTCTGGCAGCAACGAGCGTCTCGTTGTCCTCGGCGAGTATCAAAAGAGCATAGGAGCCCTTGAGGATTGGCAGGATAGCCGTTACTGCGGCTAAAAGGTCTCCTGTATACTTTTCTGCGATCAGATGAGGAATGACCTCGGTGTCGGTCTGGGATGCAAAAACGACCCCCCGTTCTTCCAGTCCGCGTTTCAGTTCCGCATAGTTTTCAATGATCCCGTTATGGACCACGGCGATCTTTTTGTTCGAATCGACATGCGGGTGGGCGTTTATCTCGCTTGGAACTCCGTGGGTTGCCCAGCGGGTATGTCCTATCCCGATCTGGCCTACCAGATGGTTTGCAGATGTTTTGGCGTCTGAGATCTTGCCGAGATGTTTGCAGAGTGACAGCGCGGGAGAAAGCGTTGCAATGCCAAATGAGTCATAGCCCCGGTATTCCAGACTAAGAAGGCCGCTTGTGCAGACAGGACCTGCCTGACGGTATCCGATGTAGCCGACGATCCCGCACATCTCAGATCACCATGCTGTTGTCGGGGATCTCTTTTTCCAGCGTCTTTCCGCCCTGGATGGTGACATCGTTTCCGATCACTCCTCCTTTGATGACAGTGAACGGTCCGATCGTCGCCCGGTCGCCGCAGACTGCGCCGAAGGGCTCCGAGACGGTGGAGAGATGATTCATGCAGAGACATCCTTCTCCCAGGATCGTATCGACGATCCGGGAGTGGGAGCCGATCCTGCAGTCGTTCATGATGATGCTGTTTTCAATGTAGGTGAAGGGTTCGATCGTGACGCGGGAACCGATGGACGTGTTTGGGCCGATGCATACATGAGGGCCGATCACGCTCCCCTCTCCGATCATCACCGGCCCGAGAAGTACGGTCCCCGGCCCGATGCTGGTTTTTCTGCCGGCGGCTGCACGTCCCTGTATCGTGACGCTTTTGTCGATACTGCCGGAAATGTATCCTTTCAGATCTTTGAGCAGGTGTTTGTTTACTGCAAGCAGATCTTTCGGATAGATCGCATCCTGCCAGTCTTTTGCTGTGACGACGGAGATCCGCATCCCTTCGTTCATCCGGTTCTGCAGGGACTCGGGTATCGTATTCTCCCGGATCTTCAGAATAAATTCCTGCGTGAAGATATAAATCCCGCAGCTGACCAGCGAACCCGGTTCAACACCTGCCGGTTTTTCCACGATTCCTGTCAGTTTTCCGTCATCTCTGGAGATCACGCCGAAGTTTCCGGGCGATGGGTGAGGTGCGACAAGCAGGGCATTTTCTTTATCCATTATGGCCCGCAGAGATTCCGCATCGACGTAGTTGTCTCCGGCAAGCACGAGGGTTTTTGTATGCACATACTCCTTTGCCATGGAAAGGGCATGCGCTGTTCCCAGCTGTTTTTCCTGGACGACCACGTTCACGGGGATCGGATAGGTGTTCAGGAACGCCATCACCTGTTCCTTTTTGTATCCGACAACTACGGTGATATCACGAATGCCTGCGGCAACGACCGAGTTGAGGACATGTTCGAGAATGGGCCGGTTTGCGACCGGGAGCATGACCTTCGGCCGATTTTTTGTCAGCGGGCGAAGCCGTGTTCCTTCTCCGGCAGCAAGGATGACCGCCTGTATCTCCGGCATCTTACCTCACCTCCGTGTTGTTTTCGATCGTTCCTTTGACCAGGGTGTGGGGTGCGACTTTTGTTCCGCTGCCGATCGAGGATCCGGTATTTATGGAACAGTTGATCCCAAACAGGACATCATCTCCGATAACGGCGCCGAACTTCTTTCGCCCGGTGGACATCCCGCCCACTTTTACCACTCCGTGATCGTGACGAAGATTGGCGATCTTTGTTCCGGCGCCGAAGTTACATCTGCTTCCGATCACACTGTCGCCAATGTAATTGTAATGCGGGATCTTTGTATCATCAAAGATGATGGAGTTTTTTATTTCGACCGCATGACCGATATGACAGTTGTTTCCGATCGTCGTTCCGGGCCGCAGATATGCGTTGGGCCCGACAACGGTGTTCTCGCCGATAATACAGGGACCTTCGATGTATGTTCCGGATTTGATGACGGAACCCTTTCCAAGGATCAGCTGACCTTTGACGATCACATTTTCCTCGATCGTCCCCTCTTTTTCTCCGGTCAGATCCAAAAGGAGATGTTCGTTTGCCGTCAGCATGTCCCAGGGGTAGCCGACATCCATCCATACAGATAAGGGATACGCCTTCAGCGTTCTTTCACTGATATAATCGGTCAACGCATCGGTGAGTTCGTATTCTCCCCGGGAAGAAGGCGCGATCTTTTTCAGGATGGAAAAGATCCCGGCATCAAAGAGGTAGGCGCCGGCATTGATGATGTTTGATTTCGGGTGGAGGGATTTTTCTTCCAGAGAGGTGATCGTTTCGCCTTCTACCGTCACCACGCCGAAGCTTTCCGGGTGTGTCGTCGTCGAGGTGGCCATAACCGGACATGGAAGACTGATGATCTTTTCCAGGTCGGATCTTTCGAGAATCATATCGCCGTTCAGCATCAGAAATGTGTCATGGATGAACGGTTCGACGGAGCGTAAAGCATCTGCCGTTCCCAGCTGTTTTCGCTGAACCACATACTGTATCAAGACATCGAATGCAGCTCCGTCACCAAACCAGGTCCGGATCGCCTCTTCATGGTAGCCGACAACAAGGTAAATCTCTGTGATGCCGGCATCACGCACATTTTGAATAAGATGTTCAAGCATCGGTTTTCCGGCCAAAGGCAGCATGACCTTCGGGCGGGACGTCGTGAGGGGACGCATACGGGACCCTTCACCTGCGGCGAGAATTACACACTGCATATATTACTCCTTGATCTGGCGAATAGCATCACGGATTTTGTTCATACCTGATTCCAGCATCCGTTTTGCATCGTCTTTTGTTTTTCCTTCTGCTGTACAGCGGATCTTCGGCTCGGTCCCGCTTGCACGGATCAGGCACCATCCGTTTTCTTCGGATATTCGAATGCCGTCTGTCGGTTTGTCCGCGCCAAGTCCGGAGAGGATGTCTTTTGCATTCTTTGTCTCCAAAGAATCGCGGAGAATGGTATATCTCGGCATCGAATCAAGTTCCTCTGCCACATCCCATTCCCCTGAGATCTCAGCAAAAAGTGCCGCTGCATAGGGTCCGTCGGGGCAAAGAGAATGTTTCGGGAAAATCCAGCTTCCCGACGGCTCGCCGCCGAACGTCCCCCACGAAATGAGTTCCTCTGAAACAAAACTGTCGCCGACCGGCGTTCTTCTGACCTCGGCGATCTCTTCGATCGCCATAGAAGCGTCAACAGTGGTCACGACCTGTTTCGCATCCAGATATTTTGCAAAAAGCATAAGAAGATGGTCCCCGTCGACGTAGCGTCCGCGGTTGTCGAATGCCATCATCCGATCAGCATCTCCGTCATTTACGACGGCACAGTCGGCATTGATTTTTTTCATCAGTTTCGGGATGTGCAGAAGATTTTTTTCCAGCGGTTCGGACGGTCGGGCAAACTTTCCCGAAGGATCACAGTTCACCGGTATAACTGCTGCTCCTGACTCTTCAAAGAGTTTCGGCGTGATCTGTCCACCGGCTCCGTTCCCGCAGTCCACGACCACTGTCAGGTTTTCCGGAATACAAACTGAGGTAAGGATCGCTTCTTTATGCGGCGTAATAAGATCAGCATCCGTAACGGAACCCTGCTCATCCCAAGAGCTCCAGACCGGGCGGTCTACTTCCTCTTCAATCTCTTTTTGCTGAGCAAGGGTGTAGGACGAGCCGTCGGACCGGAAGAGTTTGATGCCGTTATAGGGTTCGGGATTATGCGAAGCCGTAATCATAACTCCCGCATCCGCAAACCCGGCGCCGAAGGCAACGGTCGGCGTGGGACATATCCCGCCGTAGACAACGTCCGCTCCGCCGCTGATCAACCCAGAAATCACCGCGTGTGCCAGAACATCCCTGCTGGTTCGTGAATCTGTTCCAAGAACAACATGTTTTGCATTTTTTGCAACTGCCGCCCCAACGATAGGTGCAAGAGAAAGTAGGCGCTGATCAAACAATTGTCTGATACCGGACGAACCAAAAAGCATAGTGAAGTATTTTATGTGCTGAATGGAGTTAAATTATTAGGTCCCATAGGGACACCAGGACTTTTTCCCAAGAAGAGCGGCAACGCCGGCACATGAAGGACCGAGAAATAAAAGCTCTTTTTCCAGAAGGATCGCTTCATCGATTTCTGCGAGAAGATCGTCACTCAAAAGTGCATCGCCGGTCACGAGAACCACGTCGGCATCTTCCAGAAGTAAGACCTGTTTTATTCCCGGAATGTCGCGGCCAAGAATGTAAACATTTTTTCCGGAGAGAGACGTCGTCAGTTCTTCGAGGCAGTCCTCATAGTTTACCGTCGGGCAGGGGCCGAGTTTTCGAACAAGCATCAGAAAACCTGCGACCGCCGTCAAAGCTCCAGCAGCGGCGGCTTTTGTTTTCGGAGATTTCAGCGGTGCATCATAGAGATTTTCAAGGCGCATCTTTGCGCAGAAAGGTTCGGTCGATGCAATCTCGGCGACCCTTCCTCCAAAACACACCTGAAGACAACTGCCCGAACAGAACTGACAGATGTGGTTTTCAGGTTTGCTTATATACACAAGGTCCCCGTCTTCGGTACCCATTCCATTGGCAACGTCATGAAGTTTTTTTACAGCATCATGTAGTATCATACTCAATCCTCAACTAATACAACTCTTGCAGGCGAAGCATCCGCCCCCTCAATTTTCAGCGGCAGGGCTGCCATCCGATACACCCCATCCAAAATATTCGAAAGATTCAGCAGCTCAATGATGATAATGCCGTTTTCCAGCAAAAAACGATGGACATCATCATCTCCTATGGACGGAGTGTCGCAGCCAATTGTTTTGATGCCGGCAAGAAGAAG
Organism: Methanocorpusculum sp. UBA424; assembly: GCA_002498375.1. Classification (GTDB taxonomy): domain Archaea; phylum Halobacteriota; class Methanomicrobia; order Methanomicrobiales; family Methanocorpusculaceae; genus Methanocorpusculum. Next base: position 80,477 of record DAHC01000011.1, on the reverse strand, counting down.
GTGTTTTGCCGTCTCCAAAGACAACGGGACGGCATTTTTGAAAAGAACCGCCTTACAGTTTTTTTCAGGCATCAGGGGCGAGGTCACGACCTCGGCAGACGTGATCAGATTATCCAAATCCAGTGTGTCAACGGGATTTCCATTTTCAAAATAATGTGCGGGGGCATCGATGTGGGTGCCGGTATGCGTTCCAAGGGAGAGGGATGAGATGAAGGCATCTCCCATTTGTATCCGGGTCAAATGAAACTCAGGATCCCCGGGATACACATACATCCCGGGATGCAGGCCGACACTCACATCATGGATCTTCATCTAAAATCCGTGGTCGGCCGAATCGATTGCATTCTCGATCTGCTTCTGGAGGACATCCGGCAGACCTTCGATCCTGACATCCAAGAATCCGCGGATAATGGTGGCAGTAGCTTCCTCTTCAGAAAGTCCGCGTGCCATAAGATATTCGATCTCATCTCTGGCGATCTTTCCGACAGCCGCCTCATGGGATAATTCGATGTCGACAACGCGTCCGTCGATCTCAGGGATCGCGTGCATTACGCCGTCTTTTAGGATCAGGCCGCGGCATTCGATGTGCCCTTTCGTCTGCGGGACTTCGGCAACGATGGCACCTCTGGATATGATCGTCCCGCCGTTTGTGATGGCGCGGGTGATCAGCTCGGCGCTGGTATTCGGTGCCTGAAGAATCGCTCTTGATCCGGCATCGATATGCGAACCGGTTCCGGCGACGATCACGCTCGAAAAGCGGGCGACTGCACCCTCGCCTTTGAGATAAGCGGTCGGATACATCTGTACCATTTTCGTCGGGCGCATACAGACATAATTGGAAAGGAACGTTCCTCCCTCTTCGACGACGGTCGCCGTACGCGGGAAGACTTCGATCTCTTCGCCCCAGGTATGGATCATCGTCGAGGTGACTTTGGCATTTTTCCCGACATAGATCTCATTGATCCCGTAGTGTGCCCCTTCTTTTGTTTTCAGAGAGCTTGCGCATCCTGCGATCAGATGGACCTCGGCCCCTTCTTCAGCAATGACGATGTTGTGGACCGTCTGGATCGTGTCTCCCTGCATAAACATACAGCTCTGGAGAGGGAAGGTGGTTTTCGCTCCTTTGTGGGCGATGATGACATATCCTCTCTGGGGGTGGTCTGCGACGTATTTTGTGTACTGATCTTTGTCTGCCGGGACGATCTTCCAGCAGTAATCCTTGAGCCACTCGTATTTTTCGAGTGCTTTTTCGATCATGAGCACTTCAACGCCTTCCGTCTGGGAACCGGCGTGAAGGATGTGATCATTTACGAGGAGGAAACTTCCTGCGCGTCCTTCCATGGAATCGGTATTGATCCCGGTCAAGGCAAGGCGTTCTTTATCTTCGGGGCTGATCCCCGAGAATCCATTCATTTCCGGCATGCTATACAGTCCTTATATCCTGATGTTTTCACACTTTTGAGAATTTCACGCGGGTTTCCGCTGCACTGCAAAGATCCATCGATCAATACATAACCGAGATCGGCCTCAAGATAATCAAGGATATATCCGGTGTGCGTGATGATAAGTCCTGATTTTGTCCGACTCTTCATGTGGATCTCCTTTTCCAGAAGAGAGGCCGCGGCATTTCCAAGGAGTGCCATATTTTCCACATCGACCCCGCTCTCCGGTTCGTCCAGCATCACAAATGAAGGATTCTGGACAGTAAGCTGAAGGATCTCGCTGCGTTTGATCTCCCCTCCGGAGAATCCTGCGTTGACATCTCGGTCAAGGAATTTGGTCATGTGCAGTTTTTCAATGATTTGGGGAATGCGTGCCTCATCGATTTTATTTGTCGCAGTGATGAACTTGCCGAGTTTCAGACCGGATATTGTGGGCGGACGCTGAAACATAATACCCATTCCGAGTTTTGCACGTTCGTGAACCGGTTTATGCGTAACGTCAACACCATTGAAGATTATTTTACCGGAGGTTACTTTGGAAGAAGCAAAGCCCATTATCGTACGTAGAAGGGTGGTTTTTCCTGACCCGTTCGGGCCAAGGAGGACATGGGTCTGTCCATCAGGCACGGTTAATGATATGCCGTGCAGAACTTCACGTCCGCCAACTTCCACATGCAGGTTTTCGATCTCAAGCATGAAAAATCACGTACGTGTTACGTCGTCTGTAATTGTAAAGATGTGTATTCGATCAGTGTATCTCCCGAGGTTCAGCTCGATTGCGAATCATTTTTTTGCATATAATTCTGGACTCAATATCTGCATAAATATTGAAAATAACAAACATATGCGTTTTAATTATGATTTTTAAAACGGTGCCCGGGGCATTATCGCACCGCGCGGTCCGGGATATATATACTCTGACGTTGATTTTTGTTTATGACGAGCATTGCGTTAAACTCAATCGCAAAACGTGCAGAAGGATACACCATTATTCAGAGAAGAAATCAGCTTTCGAAGCTTTGCTGGTTTGCATCCGACAATTCCGACTCAGGATCCGTTGCAAAAGATCAGAATTATCTCATCTGCTGATCTGATTCAATGCAGACTCTCAGCAAGGCATTCATACCGGGAGTATTTCTGAAAACCGAAATCCCAAAGGCGGGTTACGGAGAAATTCCCGGAACCTATGAGATTGATACACCGGAGGGTGTCTGCCTTGCGAAAAAAACCACCTGGGTTCACTCCGGGTATCGTATTTCCGAGGAAAGGGTGCGCGATCGGTGCATGCGGGAATTAACACTCGTTCCCGGAATCGGTCCCAGGCGCGCCTTTGAACTGCGCAGAAAAGGGCATATCTATCTGACCGATTTGGGGGATACCTGCTGGGGAGACAGCGCATCCGAGATCGCGGACGTGATCGAAAATGATACGCCAAAAGATATCTGCCGCCTGTTTCAGGATGCCCGCAGGGGAAATGACCCGCTCCTTCTGGGTTTTTCTCATGCTCTTCCAAAAGAGGATCTTCTGTATTTCGATATTGAAACCCTCGGCATGTTTCAGTCTCCGATCATCCTTTTCGGATGCGGGTTTTGGAAAGAGAATGAACTTACCGTCGTTCAGTATCTGCTTCGCGATATTAAGGATGAACCTGCCGCTCTCTATCTAACGAATCAGCTGTTCCGTAAACACACCCATGTGGTTACCTATAATGGAAAAGGGTTCGATGTTCCGTATCTGAATAATCGTCTCTCCTATTACGGCGAGAGAACGGTCACCCCCAACCTTCATTTCGATCTGTTGTATCCCACCCGGAGATTATACGGGAGAGATATGCCCGACTGCTGTTTAGGGACGGTTGAAAAATATATCCTGCAGAGACCGAGAACCGATGATCTGCCGGGATATCTCGTTCCGGAATATTATCAGAATTATCTGCGTACCCGGGACGTTTCAAAACTTGTCCCGATCGTAGAACATAATGAACTTGATGTAGCGAATCTGTCTCTCCTTCTCAAAACAGAATGTGAGGCCGTGTATGGATGAAGAACAGATGTACATAAAATGCGAGGAGGCGAAAGACCCAGAGTATCAACTCCCTCACTCTCCTGTCTCGGAGAAGATCAAGAATTACCTCGCAGAGAAAAATATCCAACTCTATTCGCATCAGGCGGATACCGTCGATCATGTTTTGGAAGGGAAAAATGTCATAATTACCACTCCGACCGCGTCGGGAAAGACCCTCGCCTACGCGCTTCCTGTTTTTGAGGGTCTGATCAAAAATCCGGACGCGACTGCACTGCTCATCTATCCGACTAAGGCGCTGACCCGCGATCAGCTGCTCTTCCTGAAATCTCTTGACGCCGATCTTCGCGCACGTACAAAACCGGCGATCTATGACGGAGACACCCGGCAGGAACTTCGTTCAAAGATCCGGTCAACCTCGCGAATCATTCTCACCAATATGTATGAACTCCACCATATTCTTGCATGGCGCGCAAAATGGGGAGACTTCTGGGCGAATCTCTCTTATGTTGTGGTGGATGAGGCACACAGATATCGGGGAATCTTCGGATCCAACACCGCTCTTCTCTTGAGAAGACTGCGCCGCGTCTGTAATTATTACGATGCCGACCCGCAGTTTCTTCTTTCATCTGCTACCCTTGGAAATGCCGGGACGTTTGCCGAGACATTAACCGGCCTGTCGTTTGTCGAAATAGATAATGACGGCTCCCCCCGGGCAAAACGCACATTCCGCATCTATTCTCCGCAGAATAAAAGCAGTATCTCCGCGGCCGCCGAGCTGGTCACCGCCCAAATGCAGGCAGGGATGCAGACCTTATGCTTTACCCGTTCACGAAAAGCCGCCGAGATCACTGCCATACGATGCAGAGAGGAGCAGCCTGCCGGTAAAATTGCATCTTACCGTGGGGGATATCGTCCGGCGGAGCGGCGTGAAATCGAGTCGGCGCTGAAAATGGGAAGCATGTCCGGCGTTATCAGCACAAACGCATTGGAAGTCGGCATAGATGTCGGCGGTCTTGACTCTGTAGTCATAAGCGGATTTCCGGGTTCCATGATATCTGTTCTCCAGCAGGCCGGGCGTGCCGGAAGAAACCGAAAGGATGCGGTCATCACCTTTATCGCGGGTCAAAATCCGATCGACCAATATTATGCCAGAAATCCCGAGGCATTTTTCAATGCGCCGCAGGAAGAGGTGATCCTTGGAATCCATAATCCTTACCTGCTCTCATCTCACCTCCTGTGCGCTGCCGCCGAACTTCCTTACAGGGTAGAGCGTGACCGGCAGTACTTCGGGGAAGCGGCCGCCGATATCCTTGAATCCCTCAAAGATGCCCATCTTCTCGCCAGTACATCGAAAGGGTATGTCTACTGCGGCGGAGACAACCCGGCACAGAATACACCGTTCTTTGGAATGGACGCAGCGTCCTGGTCGGTACGTTGTGAAAACACCACCCTTGAGACCATGGATGAAAATCAGGCATACCGGGAAGCATATTTTGGCGCAGTCATTTTTCACCAGGGGGAACGCTACCGTGTCGAAACCATTGATGCGGACCTCCGCATAATCAGAGTTGTAAAAACATCCGACATCTATTCGACCCGACCGATAATACGTACAGAAATATCCATTACTTCCAGAGAAAAAACCAGAAGACATCATAACCTTATCGTAAATTACGGGGAAGTCCAGGTTTCATCACATTTATGCGGGTATTCTGTGATCGAATATGATCAGATCGTAACCTCCTGCGAGCTCGACGCCGCTCCTAGACAATTCACGACGAAAGCCTGCTGGATTACTATTGATGAGGAATGCGGTATTGCTGCGGACGCATTTCCCGGGTCTCTTCACGGAGCAGAGCATGCTCTCATAGCGGCAATGCCGCATTACGTCTTGTGCGACCGATCCGACATTGGAGGAGTATCTACACCCTTCCATAATGATACGCTCGCTCCAACCATTTTCATGTACGACGGCGTTAAAGGAGGCATCGGCCTCGCAGAAAAAGCAGCTGACCTATTTGCCGATATTCTTACCTTTGCCCGTGAACTGGTAACCGGTTGTCCCTGCACGGACGGCTGCCCGTCATGTATTCACTCACCAAAATGCGGAAATAACAATCAGCCCCTGGATAAAACAGGTACGGCTGAACTTCTCAAATACCTCGAAGGCGAATCCAAAAAACCGTTGTCTATAAATAATCCTGATGTAAATTCTTACTATAGGTTTCAACCATGAAAATCGAGCATATTGGTGTATCATCCGCAGCATTTGTTGTGGGAGGAGTTTTGGCTGTCCTCTGGGCAATCCTTGGAATAATCAAAGGTGTCATGCTGATGTTCAATCTTCAGCTAGACGTAGGATTCACACTCGGACTTGGTCTGGGTGTTGTTGATATCCTTGCATACTTCATCGTGTACGCACTCGCAGGTTTCATCATCGGCATGATTGCCGGCGCAATTTCCGCGGTCGCCTACAACAAAACCGTCAAACTCTTCGGCGGGCTTGAGATTTCACTGAAAGAATAAAAGTAACATCAACTCATTCTTTTTTATCGAGAAGGTCATTTTTGGTACGTAAACAGAAATGGGCCGGACTTTTTCAACCCATACATTACTGGTTTTTTACTTGGGTTTTCTCCTATTGATATCTGACCGAAGTATATGTGACATTCAATCAAAGCGCTCAACGGCACACAGAGAAAAATAGGGAATAAATCAGGCAGAGCCGAATGAAAAGCAGATAAAATAAGGATATGTGAGTGAGAATCTCACAAAGGGTGTTTGATTATTTTTGTTCGGTTAAGACGTCTTTGAGACTCTCTTCGAGGAAGTCAAGACCTTTTCTGACATCGTCAAGATTCTTACCGCCGGTTAAGATGATCTTGCCGGAAGAGAAGAGCAGCGCTACGATTTTCGGATCTTTGATCCGGTATACGAGACCCGGAAACTGCTCGGGTTCATACTCGATCGCTTCGAGAGAGAGGGTTGCGACCACACGGTTCAGGTTGATGAACCGGCCGATGTCGTAGGAACAGACTATGTTGGTCACGGCGACCCGCGGGACATCCAGAACGTTTACGCCCGCTTCTTTGAGGGAAGCGAGCACCTTTGCGAGACCTTCATCCAGTGCTGCTTCATTTCTGATTCCGGTTAGCACGACTTTTCCCGAGGAAAAGATGAGCGATGCCATTTTCGGATTGTCTATACGATACACTGCACCGGGGAAACGTTTTGTATTGAGTTCACACCCGTCAATTTTTTCAGATATCTCTGCAAGATCAATTTCTTCGGCAATTACGCCGGAGGCGACGATATTTTCAATCTTCAGAGAGGAGTATGTTTTCCCATCCATCTTTATTAAATGGAGCACGGAGAAGCATAATACTTCGCGTTAGCAGCGGGTTAGGTATTATCCGGAAATGCGAAGCGGTTTAAATAAAATCCATCATCTGTTTAGGATATTTCTCAAGAAAAATAGATTTGAGACAGGATTTTCAATCTGAAATCAGATCAATCATCCTGCATTGGTTCGTGATACGACCTACGCTCTTCGACATGGCCGTCCACATACCGTGCGAACCGGTTTTCACCGATATCGTGGACGGGGTCGGGCACATCCCACGGCCACCCGCCGAACGCCGTCTGCCGGAAGTCACGGTAGGCTTCCTGGATTTCATCCGGGGTGTTCATGACAAACGGTCCGTATCTTGCGATCGGCTCCTCGATCGGCTCGCCTTCCAAGAGAAGCAGGAAACACCGGGCATTTCCGGCATATACGATAATATCTTCGCCTCCCCTAAGAACAACTCTCGAGTATGGGCCAATCTCCTTTGCGCCTATCACGATTCGATCGCCGTCATAGAAGTAGAGATTACGGGAGATCGTCGAAGTAACAGCCGGGATACGAAGTTCCGCTCCCGGATCCATGCGGATAAGCAGGATCCTGACATGATTTTTCGGATCGGTTGCCCAAGACGCAGGCGAAGGCGCGGGGGCTTTTTTTCCGTCCCATTCACCGGCGATCAGCCGGATCACACTCATCTTTCCGCCTGCATCCCTGGAGGTGATGACGGGTATGTCCTCGGCCCAGAGCATCTGGTAATGCGGCTGCGCAAGTTTGTCCTTTGCCGGAAGGTTCAGCCATATCTGGAAAAGTTCAAGCGGGTTTTCCCGGTCCGCATGCACGAGCGGGAACATCTCCGCGTGCTGACAGCCGCTTCCTGCCGTCATCCACTGAACATCGCCGTTACAATACCTCCCTGCGGCGCCAAGCGAATCAGAATGATCCACGTATCCCTGTATCGTGACCGTGACCGTCTCGAATCCTCTGTGTGGATGGGCCGGGAATCCAGGGACCCGCTGCCCGTGATACATGCGAAACCCATTTTTTATGACGAAATCGTTTCCCAGATTTCTGCCGGAAAGAGAGACGGCCGGACCAAGGTCTCGTTCTCCTTTCGGATACATGTCCTTATGATGAGCACAGAAAAGAAACGGATTGTCCGTTGCAAACGGAAAGCCGAGTCTTTCAACACGGATAACTTCTTTCTCTGTCATTTCGCTGTTATGTGAATAGAACTCCCCAATCCTTTATATATTTGTGGGAAACGGACATCGAGCCGCCGATATCTGCTGATTTTCTCTTTAGAGGCGTAAAGGAAATTTCGTGGTCTTCCATGAAAATTCCATCTTCCCGAGGTATAATATGCGGGAACGCTCAATATTATGTATCTCTATGCTGGAACTACTGGTCGCCGTCATATCAGCCGCGTTTACGCTGATCGTTATTCTAGATCCTCTGCTTTCGGTCTCGATGTTCATCAATCTGACCAGGGACCTCCAAAAGTCCGAGATGATCAGGCAGGCATTTGTGGCAACGGGCGTCGCCGGCGTTCTGATGCTGACATTTCTGATCTTCAATAATCTGCTGTTCGATCTTCTCGGCATCGAACTGGAGAGCTTCAAGGTCGCCGGAGGTATCATCCTCTTTATTCTGGGTCTGCAGATCGTTCTCGGTCTGGACATCGGCGGCTCCTCTGCCGGGCACAAAAATCTGGAGAGCACTGACCGGATCGGCAAAAAATCCATGGCAGGCGTCATCATCGGCACGCCGGTGATGTGCGGACCTGGAACGATCACGACGGTGATGATCCTCGGGGCCCAGGACGGTATCCTTCTGACGCTCGGTGCCGTGATCCTTGCCCTGTTATGTATCTGGCTGATCCTGATCTTCTCGGCGCAGATCAAAAAACTGCTCGGAGAAACTGTTCTTGTGATCCTCTCAAAAATCGTCGGTCTTCTGCTTACGGCGATCGCCGTACACACGATTTGGACCGGGATTCTAGGACTGATCGCCCTTTCGATCGCCTGATCATGGTTGTCTTCAAACCAGAGCTGACCGAGTTCCTTGTCTTCGATCTGGAGGCGTTCGTGCCGTCGATGGACCGGAGGAAACGGACCGGTGCCTCACTTGCCGTGAATGCGTTCCGCGAAGGGCACACCCTCCTCGGCGGCGTGGTCTACGGCGGCCGGCCGCTTGCAGGCGAGATTGTTTTGGACTACGCTCATTACTGGATGTGGCGCGAAGGTGGCGAAAAGGAGGTGGTTGCCGCCCTTTACCGGGTGTTTGCCGCGATGTGGGAGGGCGTCAGGGACAAGAAGATGATCCAGGCGGATCCTGTTGTCTGCGGGGTCGGGATCTCGACATTCGATATGCCGTTTCTGCTTGCGAAATGTCTGCAGTATCAGGTCGCTCCCCCTGCGGAGATCTACGACACGATCGGCAAGTGCCGGGTCGTCGATCTTTCCGTTGCGGGCATCGGTTTTGTTCCGACACAGAATCCTATCCTGCATCCCTGTTCGCATAATCAGCTGGCCGACGCTCTCCTTCCGGAGCGTGCGAAAAAACCTACCGGAAAAAAGGTGTGGGAGATGATGGACGCGAAAGAATACGGGGCGGTCGAGCAGAGGTGTGAGGCCGAGGTGCGGGATATGGTGGAGATCGCAAACCGGATGCTTCTCAGCTGTCGATATCCCCGTAATATGGTTTGATGTCGAGGACCGGCGTTTTATCGAGCGCCTCGAGTCCCTTGACGGTGAGGACGAGATCGTTGATGCTGATGATCGTCACAAGCGTAAGAGAGATCGGATTCGGCCTTACCGGGGCACGGGTCGAGAATACACCGCGCATCTCGCCTTTTCCGTGGCCATGCGGCTTCACTTTGAGGATGTCCCGTTCCGCCCGATCGAACCAGCAGAGGATGAAGACTTTGTCACCGGCGGCAAGCCCGGAGAGTCCGTCCCGGTATTTTTCATAGATCGTTATCCTGCTTGGTTTGTCAGTGAAGATCCCCTGTCTTGGTGCGTCGTCCTGACGTTCGAAGGGCGAATGAACGATGCCGATCGGGGTGCATTCTATTTTATTTGGGACCTTATTCTGGGCGGGTGCGGATTTGAGGGAGAGGAGGTCGAGAGCATTATTGCACAACCAGTCGCATGACCCGACGTAGGCGTTTTCCCGCGGGACATGGGTGTAGGCAACCGAAGCAAACTCCGATTCCAGCTGTTTTGCTTTTTCATACAAGGGCCGCAGATCCTCCGATCTGACCGCGTATCTCCCGGTCATCTGGGAGATCATCAGATTGCTGTCGGAAAAGACCTCGACTTTGGTTTCTTTCGGGGTGCAGAACTTCGCGGCACGGCGGAGAGCGGCATTCAGCGCCGAGTATTCGGCAGCATTGTTGGTGGCACGCCCAAGGGTGAGAACGTCCGACTCGAGGACCTCGTCGCCGCGTAAAATCAGCCACGCGGCAGCGGCCTGTCCCGGGTTTCCCCGGCTTGCTCCATCAGTGTAGATCGTCAGCTGGTCCATGAATTAGTAACTCGACCTATACTTTAATTAATGTGCCTGTCTGAGTATAAATCATGGACACTATCACCATTCATGTAGGAACTCATGGCCTGACTGCGTCGAGTACCTTTAACGGAGGAAACATCTCTCCGAAGATCGAACTTCTGGGTGTACCCAAAGAGGTTCAGTATGTAAGCTTGATCGTCCAGAATAAATCCGGCAGCGAGAATTACAAATGCATCTGGTCGGTCTGGAACATCCCATCTGTCGGCTACATCCCGCCGGGATACGACGCCGGCCCTGCTCCGAAGTTCCCGTTCCCCGCCGTTCAGGGACTCAACGACTTCGGCGAGCATGCCTGGCACGGCCCCTCTCCGGGTCTCGGGATCACCGACCGGCTTTTGTTCCAGGTGTTTGGAAGGGTCGAACAACTGGTCATTCCGGCAAATGCCAAAATGGATGAAGTGATCGAGGCACTCCGAGACGGTAAAACCATTGCCCACGGCAGTCTCGAAGTCACCTATCAGGGTTAACTCCCTGAATTTTTTCAAGCCTCAACTCGCCTCGGCGAAAAATACAAAAAAACAGAGTGAAAATCAGTATTGGTTATTCTATCTGCAGAAGTTTGAGAGAGATCAGATCATCGTAGATCTTTTTGACCGCCTTTTTTGCATCGGCCGTTTTCTTTCCGCCGGTGATGATCAGTTTTCCCGAACCGAAGAGCAGAACGACCACTTTCGGGTCATCGAGCCGGTAGACAAGGCCAGGAAACTGCTCGGGTTCGTACTCGATCTTGTCCAGATTGAAGCTCATCGCGATTTTGTTGAGATTGATGCGGCTTCCAAGGTCGGCTGATGTGACAATGTTTTGAACGGTATAGGTCGGGTTGTCCAGAATCTCGATTTTGAGATCCTTGAGCAGGGTGACAAGATATTCCAGGCCTTTGGTAAGATTTTCAAGACTTTTGGCACCGGTTAGAACGACTTTACCCGATCCGAAAACCAGGGCCGCGATCTTAGGATTCTGCATGCGCAGGACGACTCCTGGGAAACGCTGTTTATTATATTCCGCTCCCGGAATCTGGGCGGCGAGCGCCACAAGGTCCAGACTGTCATTCACCTTGGTTGATGCAACAATATTCTCAATCTTCAGCGAGTCTTCGGGAAGGTTTGACATATTTATAAGTTAATACAGGTTAGTATATAAATACTCGTGTAGCCTGCTTAAAAAAAGAGGGAGAAAATATGCTTAATCGTATTCACGCCAGGTATGTTTGCATTTCGTGCAGCGGAAGAATCTTACTTCGGATTCATCAGCACTGCGTAACTGGCGGAGCCACCACTCGGCAATGCCGTGACCGCAGTTTGGACATTTGATGGCGATTGTTGGTTTGGTTCCGATATCCGCGCCTTCTTCCACGATCAGAATGTCGTTTTCCTGCATGTACGCGACTTTTTTCATCTGCTCCTTATTTTCGGCGGTGATGGTTTCGGAATATCCACATTTTGAACAGCATAACTGGCCGTCCTTTGATTTCATCAGCTTCCCGCATGTTGGGCAGAACATCATAGAATACACTATTGGTTTTTCAATATTAAATAGCCTTATGAAACCAACAGGTTCGACTGGCAAACCCATTTATCCAACCATGTCCAACCAATATGCATCGATATGCTGGATACTCTGATAGTCTGCACATTAATCATCAGTCTGGTCGCATTTCTTTTCACGCTGATTCCTGGAAAATATGACAAATATACCGCGATAACCGGATGGATCATGCTGGAACTCAGCTTCCTGCTTATGCTTCCGGGCCTTTTTGAAGAGGGAAACATCTTCTACCCGATACTGGTCATCGTCGGAATCCCGCTCGTATATATCACCGTCAAACGTCTGCTCATCCGGGACCAGCATATTCTCAGACTCACCTACGCGGCTGCTATCTGCGGGATCGTCTATGCCCCGTTTGCCGTGTTCACTCAACTCGGCGACTGGCTCATCTCGATCGTAGTGTTTTGTATCCAGCAGGTGTTCAATATTATCGGTTTTCCATACATCATGGCTGATTGGAATATGTTCGAATCGGTATGGCTCGTCCCGGATCAGACATACGGATATATGGATCAGATCGTTCTCGGGTGCACCGGGATTACCGCGATCGCGATCCTTTTAGGCGTGATAGCCCTCACCAAAACCTCCTTAGCGCAGAAGATCGGGCTTACGATTCTGGTTTCCGTGCCGATATTTATCATCAACATCTTTAGGAACGTTTTCGTCATCATGGCCTACTTCGGGCAGTGGTTCCCCTGGTTCGAAGACGAGCTGGCTCACCCGACGATTCCCGGATATGCAAGCTTTTTCTGGTCGCACAATGTTATCTGCGAAGGGGCGGCGTTCCTTCTCATTCTCGTGATCGCCTACCTCCTCTTCAAGTTCTCACCCGGTCTGATCAGCAACATCCGTGATATCCTGTTCATTTACAGAGACGATATCCGGTCGATGCTCGGCAAAGGAACGCGGAAAAACGTATGATCTGTCCGTTCTGCGAAGTGGACACACCCCTGTTTGGGAATGCCCTCGCATATGTCAAATATGATATGTACCCGGTTTCGCCGGGTCATGTCCTTATTATTCCCCGCCGTCATGTATCATCCTGGTTCGATCTCACTCCAGAAGAGCATGCGGCAGTAAGCGAACTTATTGGACGCGCCAAAGAATATCTGGACCCAATTTACGCGCCTGCGGGATACAACATCGGGGTGAACTGTGGGGAGGCAGCCGGCCAGACGATAATGCATGCCCACCTTCATCTCATACCGCGGTATGTCGGTGATGTCCCAAATCCCCGCGGCGGAATCCGAGCAGTAATTCGGGCAAAACAGGATTATCCACACCCAATATAACGCCATTTATATAGGATGAACGGGATTAAATATTATTTATATGTACAAATCCATCGACGAAATAAATGAACGTATTCGTGATGGAAGTGTCCGTGTGGTCAGCGCTGAAGAGATGCCGGATATCGTCGACGAACTCGGCGTTACCGGGGCACTTCGAGAAGTGGACGTGGTCACCACCGGTACTTTCGGCGCGATGTGCTCTTCCGGAGCTTTTTTGAACTTCGGCCACCCCGAAATCCCAATAAGAATGGAAAAAATGTGGCTGAATAACGTCGAGGCCTATGCAGGCGTTGCAGCCGTCGACTGTTATATCGGGGCAACCCAGGAGTCTACCACGCGGAACGCGGAATACGGAGGGGCCCATGTCATCGAAGATCTGATCTCCGGCAAGTCAGTGGAACTCCATGCCCGGGCGAAAGGAACCGACTGCTACCCGAGAACATCAATAACCAACGAATTTACCATTGGTGAACTGAATCAGGCAATCATGGTCAACCCGCGAAACTCGTATCAATCCTATAATGCAGCTGTGAATATGAGCGACCGGGCAATAAAAACCTATATGGGCTATCTTCTGCCTTCCCACCGAAATATCACCTACTCGGGAGCCGGGTGTCTCTCCCCTCTTCCAAACGACCCTACCTTATCGGTGATCGGATCCGGCACTCCGATTTTTATCGGCGGAGCAAACGGTGTAGTTGTCGGAGAAGGCACGCAGTCTTCTCCCGGATCCGGGTTTGGGACCCTCATGACCTCCGGAAATATGAAAGATATGTCTCCTGATTTTATCCGAGCCGCCACTATGACCGGATACGGCGTGACAATGTACGTCGGTGTGGGTATCCCGATCCCTCTCTTAAACGAGGAGATTGTGAAGCACACTGCGGTCCGCGACGAGGATCTGAAGACAAGCATCGTCGATTACGGAACGCCGTTTCGGGACAGACCCGTGATCCGCGAGGTCACCTATGCCGAACTCAAAAGCGGCTCTGTTGAAATCGACGGCGAAGAGGTCCGCTGTTCCCCGCTCTCCAGTTACAAGAAGGCACGTGAGGTCGCTGCCGAACTGAAGAGCCGGATCGAAAACGGCTCTTTTACGATGGCGCTGGCCTCCAGGCCGATCGATTCCCAGAAGAGAAACAAACCCATGGCGGAGAAGGGGTATGTCTATCATGTGAACGAGATGATGGTGTCGACTTTTGTGACCATCACGGGACAGGAGAGCGTCAAGGAAGCTGCCAAACGGCTTCTGAAAGGCGAGACAAACCATCTGCCGGTGATCGATGCGGAGAACCGGCTGATTGGTATCGTTACGACCTACGATGTTTCCAAAGCTTTTGCAAACGATGAGCAGGATATGACCGTGTCCGAGATCATGACCAAAAACGTCATCACGATTGCTCCTGACGCGCCGGTGGACTTTGCCGCACGCACCCTTCAGCAGCACAACATCGGGGCCCTTGTCGTGATTGATGCATCCCGGCATATCCTCGGCATGCTCAACTCCTATGATCTTGGAGATCTTGTCGGCGGGAGGGGACGAAGATGAAACTGATGGTCGAGTTCGATTCGGACGGGGTCCAGTATCCAAACATCGCGGCCGCCATCCTTCGGTCCGGTGTGATGGTGAATGTGGAACGCGCCCTTATCGACGGGGATGAGGGCTGGGCACTTCTCGATGTAGATGACAGGGATGCAGGTAAATTCATCGCGGCCCTTACCAGAAAAGGTGTCTCTATCCGCATTCAAAAGGATGCGGTTTCCCACAACCGTACGGACTGTGTGGACTGCGGTCTGTGCATCAGCATCTGTCAAAAACAGGTGTTCTCCTTTGATGAAAACTGGCAGCTCGTCGTCGAATCGGACCGGTGTGTCCTCTGCGGCAGATGTGCGACCTACTGCCCGCAGCGTGCCTTAAGTATTCAGAAGTAATGATCCGCGAGAAGTTCGCGTACCGTGAAACGATCACCACGATTCTTGCCGATGATACCTCTCACATCGAAGCGGCAAAGGAAGGAATGATCGCGGCCCGGACCGGTCTTGAGGAGCATCTCCTGACTGATCCCTTTTTTCAGATGAGTTACAGTCCTGTCTCTGCCCCTGCAGAAGCGCCGGAATCGGTCCGGCAGATGGCTGATGCATCGTTCGAGGCGGATGTCGGCCCTATGGCTGCCGTTGCGGCAACAATCGGCTGGGCCGGCATCAAGTCGATGAAGAACACGGGAGCCTCCTTTGGATTGATCGACAACGGCGGGGATATCGTGCTGTTTTCAGATCGGGAGCTGCGGGTCGGAATCTATGCAGGCTCCGCCCCATCTTCGGGAAAGTTAGCATTTATCATTCCTCCGCAGACAGAGATCCTCGGTATATGCACCTCGTCAGCGACCGTCGGACCTTCGGTCTCGTTTGGGACCGCAGACTTAGTGACCTGTTTTTCCCATGATCCTGCAAAGGCGGATGCGTGGGCTACCAGCCTGTGCAATATCCTCACGCCGGAAAACTTCGACGAGGTAATGAAAAAAGTTGAAGGGTCATCCGTCTTCGCCGTGTATGCAGTGATCGGGGACTGGATCGGCAGGTGGGGGAGTCTGCCCGCGATCGTGCCGGCACATGTCAGCTATGATCTGATCACGAAAGGTTAGGCGGACATCTCTTTTGCATACTTCACCGCTTCCCAGTATGATCCTGGACCGGAAAATGCTTTGAGGAACTTTTCTCCATCCCAAACTGCTATGAAAAACAGCGAGCTTTTTTTATCGAATCCGAAGATGATCTCGGCGAGCTCCACATTTGCGATTTTGATCCCGCGCGTGATCTGCGAAGAGGGCTGGAGCAGCAGGCGTTCATAAATCTCGATCTCCGGTTCCTCCTCAAATGCATAGATGTATGTCTGCAGGGCATTGGTAAGATTCGATGTGCAGAGCCGGACCGCCGTCTCTTTGGGGAGCTGACGAAGGAGTTCGGCGAGTCTGAAGTCATCGTCCCCCGATGCTTCGTAGAGTTCATCGGCAAGCGAGTCAAGATCCGAGGTGGAGGTATATGCCATTACGTTGTACTTTTCTGTTGCGTGAATCAATAAAGTATAATGTCTATCTCTTCCTAATTGTTAGGACATGAGAAATGAGGACGTGGACTGGACACTGTTTCATATGATCCCGGAGAATGAAACGCGGACGATCGCCGAGCTTGCGGAACAGTCCGGATTCTCTGATGATGAAATCAGGGCATCTCTTGCACGCCTCCAAAAAGCCTGTCTTATCCATGTAAAAGGCGAGGTTGTCTGTGCTCTCTCGATCACCGATATATTGATGATGAACGAAATCCAGCACACATCCTCCGACATCTACATTGAAGACGGCATCATCAAGGTACGAAAATGAATCTCAAACCCGAATCCTATATCCTCAGAATAGGACACCGTCCCGAAAGGGATCAGCGTGTCACCACCCATGTCGGTTTAAGCTCGCGTGCTCTTGGGGCGAGCGGTATGTATCTGGCGGCCGACGATGCAAAGGTCGCCGACAGTATCACCGATGTAGCGACCCGGTTCGGCGGAACCTTCTTCTGCGAAAACAATGTCAAATGGAAGTCCTGCATCAACCAGTTCAAAAAGAGCGGCGGCAAAGTCGTCCACCTGACGATGTACGGTCTTCGGCTTCAGGACGTCATCGCAGATATCAGAAAGGAAGAGAAGGTCCTGATCGTCGTCGGTGCGGAAAAAGTCCCGGGCGATCTGTATGAACTTGCCGACTACAATGTTGCCGTCGCAAATCAGCCCCACTCAGAGATATCCGCTCTTGCCCTTTGTCTGGATCATCTCTATGAAGGAAAGGAACTTGACCTTGCATTTCCGGACGCTGAGCTTGAAGTCCTGCCGACAAAGATTGGAAAGACCACGATCAAACACGAACACGACCAAGAAACAATATGAAGAGTGTTCTTGTCGCCGGATATACGACCCGCCACGTTGCCGCCTCGGCAGCCCGTGCCGGTTATGACGTATATGCTGTTGACCATTTCTGCGATCAGGATCTGATCTGGTACACAAAAGATCATCTCGCCTTCGATGAACTGGATGAACTGCCGTTTGCTGTTGAAGAGATGCTGGAGACGTATGACATCGACCATGTCGTTACCACATCCGGCGCGGAACTTCTCGATATTGAGAACAGGCTTGGAACTCCCGCACATATCGCGGAACGGTTCATGGACAAGGAAAAGACCCAGGACTTTTTTGAGGAGATCGGCGTCCCGGTCCCCCGCAGACTTGGTCCTGGCGAGTATCCGGCAATGATGAAGACCTTATCTGGAGCCGGCGGGTGGCGAAATGCCTGTGTTCACTCAGACGAGGAACGCGAAGCCTGGGAAGAGTTCGTGGAGCATCTTCCCTGCATGGCGCAGGAACCGATCGACGGCCAGCCGGCAAGCGTCTCGTGCCTTGGGACCGGAGATGCGGCCCTTGCTCTCTGTGCAAACGAGCAGATCCTCAGGGGCGGCGACTCCTGCGCCTATGCTTTCTCCGGCTCACTTACTCCCTGCAGACATCCTCTTGCTGACCGAATGATGGAGCTTGCGGAGAAGATCGTGGCTGCAAGCGGCTGTGTTGGTTCGGTCGGGGTGGACTTTGTTTTGACCGATGACGAGGCCTATGCGATCGAAATAAATCCGCGGTTTCAGGGAACGGTCGAGACGGTGGAAAAGGCGCTTGGGATCAACCTTTTTTCCCTGCACGCCGATGCCTGCCTGGGCATCCTGCCGGAAAAACGCCCGAATCCGGTCTGTTTTGCGGTCAGGCGGATCCTCGCCGCCCCACGTCCCATCACGATCCAAAAAGAAATGTCCGCTCTGCGCAGCACGATCACCGACATTCCGTATCCGGGCACCTCCTTCGAAGAAGGAGAAGTTATGTTTTCCGTAACCGGGTCGGGTACCACCCGCGAAGAGGCGTTCTCCTCGCTGGATAAACATATTAGGGATGCGCTCCAACTTATTAAGGAATGACGGTCATCACAGAAGAGCAACTCGGGAATCCGGCAATCTATCAATATCTGCTCAAACTGGTCGGGGAAGAGGGTTTGGAACTCCTTCGCCGCTGGTCTGATATATCATACGCACGCAGATGGGTGGAGGAAAAGCTGAGCAGTGAAGATCTCAAGGCAGCCGATAAAGCACGGTTCCTTGCCGAATCCAAACGTTCCGATGAGGAACTCATCGAAGCGGAACGCAGTGACGAGGAGATCGCCGAAATAACAGGGATCAATCTGAACTCGGTTCGTCACACGCTCTATAATTTATATGAACACCGTCTTGCGGAATACCGCAGGATCAAAAATAATGAGACCGGTTGGCTGACGTATCTGTGGCTTATGCGTATGGATCATATGAACATGGTTCTGCGCAACGAGATGGAGGTCGCAGCAGGAAAACTTGCGGGACGTCTGAGATACGATGAGGCAAACGACTTCTATCAATGCAAAAACTGCGGTATCACGACGACTTTCAATAATGCAATGATGACCAACTTCGCCTGTCCTCAGTGCGAGACCATGCTGGTGCATTTCGATGACGAACTGATCGTTGCTGCGCTGAAAAAACGCCTTGCCAAGATGCAGACCGCACTTGATAATGCCTGAATATTCCCATACTCTTTTTTTCGCCGGTTGTGATGAGGGGGTCGTTTCCCACTGCAAAAAAGTTGCCGAGGTCGCCGCACGTTATACCGGTGAGTCAGTTGATTCCGACCTGGTATATGCCGGTGCGATGCTGCATGACATCGGGAGATCGAAGACGCATTCAATCAAACATGCCGCAAAAGGGGCGAAGATCTGCCGCCGCCTGGACCTCCCCGAGGAGATCGTCAAAATCGTCGGGCGTCATACAGGTGCCGGTCTGACCGAAGACGAATCGGTTCTTCTGGGCCTCTCCCCAGTTTCTGTTGTGCCGGAGACGCTTGAAGAGAAGATCGTAGCACACGCAGACAATCTCGTGAGCGGGTCGCGCGAGGTAACGATCTATCAGCGCATGATGCAGATTGCCGATCTGCCTGCCCGTTCGAAACGAAAGATCTGGCGTCTTTCAATGGAAGTCGAGCTGCTCGCCGAATGAACTGTTCGTATTCCCGTAATTGATATAATACAGTTCTGTATAATGTATATTCTTATGATTGATTATACACAGAAAGCGGTTACAACGTATAACAACGGATTTCACTGTTCACAGGCCGTCCTTTCGGCTTTTTCCGGAAAGTTCGGCATGGATGAACAGACCGCACTGAAGCTTGGGGGCTGTTTTGGAGGGGGAATGTGCTGCGGAGAGGTCTGCGGCGCAGTTACGGGGGCGCTAATGGTTCTCGGGCTGCAGTATGGACATTCCGATGCACAAGATGTGCAGGCAAAGACGCTGACAAACGCAAAAACGATGGAATTTATCAATGCGTTCAAAACAGAAAACGGATCGATCCTTTGTCGGGATCTGCTGGGATATGATGTGTCCGTTCCGGAAGATCTGGCAGTAATTCGGGAAAAGAAACTGTTTTCCCAATTCTGCCCCAAAATGGTGGAATCAGCCGCCAGAATCCTGGAGAAAATGCTGGCAGAGGTAAAGCCCGGAGATCTGGACCTCTGAAAAATCAGCAATCCCCATACTCTAAATCTTCTCACATCCCATACTGTTTATCATGTTATGGCAGCCGCTTAATGTTGAGTCGTGGGTTTCGATGCGCCGCGGCTCGCTGGCCGACGTAAAGGAATCAGTCGGGGCAATTATCGAGGATGTCCGTAAAAATGGCGATGCCGCTCTTTTTGCGCTGACGGAAAAGTTCGATAAGCAGAAACTCTCTTCGCTTCAGATATCCCCCGAAGCGATCGATGCAGCGTATGATGAGGTCGACCCTGCCCTTGTCCAGGCGCTGATCGAGGCCGAGGCACGCATCACCCGGTTCCATGAACTGCAGATGGATAAATCGCTCTGGCTTGAGGAAACCGAACCGGGGATCACGCTCGGCGTTAAAACGACGCCTCTCGACCGTGTCGGCGCCTATATTCCCGGCGGTCGGGCGGCATATCCCTCCACGGTTCTAATGACCACGGTCGCGGCCCGCGTTGCCGGCGTTCCGGAGATCGTTCTTTTCACGCCGCCGCCGGTAAATCCGCTGACCCTGGTCGCTCTCGATATTGCCGGCGTTACGGAAGCCTACTCTGTTGGAGGAGCCCAGGCAATAGCAGCGCTGGCTCTTGGAACCGAAACGATCCGCCCGGTCCAAAAGATCGTCGGGCCGGGGAATGTCTTTGTTACGCAGGCAAAAATGCTCCTGCGCGAACATGCGGAGATCGACTTCCCGGCCGGACCAAGCGAGATCGGTGTTCTCGCAGATGAATCGGCAAACCCTGCATTCATCGCAGCCGATATTCTTGCCCAGGCCGAACACGACCCGAACGCGGCCTGTGTTCTCGTGACCACATCCGTGCGGATCGCTCAGGACGTCGGGACCGAGATCGAACAGCAGATAAAGTCCGCGCCGCGCCGCGATATCATGGAGAAAGCTCTTGCCCACTCAGGCTATGTGATCGCCGGGGATCTGGATCTTGCGATCGATCTGATGAATGAGATCGCTCCGGAGCATCTGTCGATCCAGACCGCCGATCCTCTTACCACGCTTGGAAAAATCCGTCATGCCGGTTCGATCTTCATCGGTCCGTACACGCCGGTTGCCTGCGGCGATTATGCATCCGGGACCAATCACGTTCTCCCAACGGCCGGATATGCAAAGAGCTATTCTGCACTGGACGTTCACCACTTCATGAAACGTTCGCAGGTCCAGATGGTCACAAAAGAGGGCCTGGACACGATCGGCGATGTCGTGGAGATCCTGGCAAAAGCCGAAGGACTTGCCGCCCATGCCGCGTCGGTAACGATCCGGCGTAACTGATTTTTCTTTTTTTACCAACCTGAATTTGACAGTTGGCAAATAGACTTCTCCCACATCTCTTTTCTTTTTTTTGATTATGAGGGGTGCGGGAGGGCGACTCCGGCGCGGAGCCCGACGCGGTGGAGATATCCCATCTGCCATGGCCCAATATGTTTCTGGGTAGTTCTATGGTGATGGAATATTCAGATATTACGTACGCGGTGTTGGGGTGTAGATCCAATTCGGGAAGCATGAGACTGAGATCATACTCCCAAGCCACTTCCATTCTGACTATTCAACGACAGATTAGCTAAGCAGAACATGAACGTGAGCCTTCGACATAAGATATTTCCACCGTGTCGGGCTCCGCGCCGGAGTCGCCCTCCCGCACCCATCAATCAAAAAATATATGGAATATTGGAGATTTATTTTGAAAAGTAAGTAACTCACGAGAGCTTTTACCAAGGCTTTTGAAAAGATCTCGGGGTATTCATTATGTGGTATTTCCACTAACTGTCAAATTCAGGTTTTTACCAAATTAAAAAAATACGTATCATTATTTTTGATTGCTCTATCTGCTGAAAAAAAGATTATTCAAAAAATATTAGAGCTTCTGTCCACACTCGGGACAGAACTTCGTTCCGGCAGATACTTCAGCATTACACCGCGGGCATCTCCGAATAGTCTCGACTTTTGTACCGCACTCCGGGCAGAACTTTGCTCCCGGCGAAAGGGCCGCACCGCAGTTCGCACATGTCGGGCTTCCGGCAGGCGTCATTTTCTGCCCACACTCCGGGCAGAACTTTTTGCCGGCCGAAAACTCAGCTCCGCAGTTACTGCATGTATCCATCGGTTCGGCCTGTTTTGGCGCCGTTGTCTGAGGTGCATCTGCCTTGGGGGAAGCACCAGGCTGACCACCGAACGGAGCCGGCTGACCGCCGCCGCCTGCCATACTCTGGGTCATCATACCGCCCATACTCATTCCGGCGCCCATTCCGGCACCCATCATGGCAAATCCGGAACCCTCGCCGCCCTGAGCAGCGCCCTGTCCGATCCCTTCGATGGCTTTACCTGACTGATACTGGAGATAGTTCACACCCAGAGCAGACATCGCTCCGCGCTTGTTGATCGCTTCCTGAACCTCTTCGGGCATGTTGATGTTCAGGCCGGCAAACTTCATGATCTTCAGACCGTAAACTTCCGTTTCGGCCGTCAGTTTGCCAAGGCAGAGCTGTTCGATCTCCTGCAGATATGCAGGCATATCCAAAACCCCCATCTGCTTCTTGGTCTTCAGTTCGCCGAGAGTATCGTTCAGGACCATGATGACCTGGGACTTCAGCCATTCAACGACTTCCTCGGACTTTGTCAGACCTTTTGTTCCGACGAACTGAGTGATCAGAAGCAGCGGGTCGACAACCTTGTACGAGAACTGACCGAAGATCCGGAGTTGAACTACACCGAAGTCCACATCGCGGAATGCAAGAGGCTGCGGAGTGCCGAACTTATCCCGGAACTCACGCTTCTGCGCCCAGTAAAACTCTCCGATCTGGACGTTTCCAACCACAGTTCCAAGAATATTTTTCAGGACAGGGATATTCTGAGTAGTCAGAGCATAACGATCCGGCCGGTCAAAAACCGTGAGGGCTTTTCCATCGCGGAAGAAGATACCGTATTCATCCTCGCGGACGAGCACGTTATCGTTCCACATGACGTTTCGCGGGAGACGCCACATGATGTTGTCTCCCTTTTGATCCTCAACCCAGTAGAATCCTTTTCTGGAGTCTGCACCCTCGATATCCGACCCTGAGCCGATCGTCTTGTTTGTTTTTGAGAATAATCCCATTAGAATGCACCTATCTCTGCAATGTCAACGATGCGTTTGTCAAATGTCACGGTAAAATCCGTGAATCCTGATCTGATTTCCCGAAGCTGTTTCTGAACACTGTCAAAGTCGCCTGCATCGGCACTGCTGAATGCAGATTGTGCCAAATCACCGAGTCCGCGGACTCCGTTGATCAGTGCAAGATCATATTCGTACAGGTTGTTCAGTTCAGCTTTTCTGATACGGTTAGCCGGAGATATACCGGTGTAGCCCTGTTCAGCATGACGGATCTTTGCTTCCGTCGTCTTGGCCTGAGAGATGACGGCTGCCAGATCATTCATCAGATCAAGTTCAAGTGCCCGGCTGGCTGACTGGCGGGTCTGTTCCAGAGGAAGGAGGACGTTGTTTTTCAATTCGTCCGCAATCTGCTGGCGTAACAGAGAGTCCGCAAGGCGAATATCTTCTTTCTGCCGGTATCCCCGAAAACCCGGGATGCACAGCTGGATTTTTTTGATCAGACCGCGGTCATCCTCAACTTTGTCTCGTAAATCTACTGTCATTGTTCACCTATTTTTTGAGTACAAGGAATAATATGGCTCCGACTGCCGCTATCACTAATGCCGCCCCAATCAGGACCGGCGCTGTGAGAACTGGAAACACAGTGGTCAGCAACCCCTGAACGAGGAGAAGAACTCCGGCGAGGATAAGAAGGAGTGGGAAAACAGGGGATCTCCTTTCACCCATAAACATGGCAAGGAAGAACGAGATTACACCAATCCCCGTCAGGAAGATGCCGGTCCCCTCCCAGAATCCGACCGCCGGTACAAGATATGTCACCAGAATGGAAACACCGAGCATTAAAATGACCGATGCCCAGATCAGGTGTATGCGTTTATCATTAACATCACTCATAAGGAACACCTAATACATATTTGTCATTGGTTTTGTATGCAGGAAGATAAAGCACTTTTGTGCTGTTTATCTTAAAATCATACTCAAGTTTCTGGAGGGTGCCGGGAATCTCCGTTTCATACCGGAGGAAGAGAAATTCTGCATTTTCTCCGGCTATACCTTTCTCCATCGTCATCACTGCACGTTTTCCACCCTTGAAACCCGAAATTATATCCAATTTCGGCTGGCCGAGCGTGAGATCCATATTCCATTTCCGGCTGAATTCTTCTGGAATTGCGGCAGCGCAGACATAGAAATCGCGGGTACCCCGCATCTGTTTTTGGTCCGTAATAAACCGGGAAATTTTTCCGCCGGATATGTTTTCCTTCTTGACATTCAGATCGGCGTTCACGATCCAGAAGGGAACATAGGTAAGTTCCCCTGGGGATTCCTTAACGGATGCAGCGATTGAGTAGGCAACATCACCTACTTTTCCATCAGCATACATACTGATCCGCCCGCAATGACCACAGGCCAGCATCATGTCGCGTTCTTTAGATTTGAGCGGGGCGCCGCATCCCGGGCATTTTAGTTCTTTTAACAGCATCTTAGATCACCTTCATTTAAAGTAGTCGTATGTTTCGTTGTAAATGGACTGTACCTTCTCTTGGGTCCGACCTGACTTCAGACCTTTCCCATTCAGGGCTCCTTCCAGAATCTCGTCTCCATATCTGAATCTCTGGTAGAAATATCCGATAAGTACGATAGCTGCAACAATTCCAACCACAAGGACGCCGATACCAACATCCGCTCCGTCAGTTGCAATGGCGAGGCCGATTCCAAGACCGATCGCTCCGCCAGAGATAGCTCCGCCTACGCCTGCAGCAGTACTCTGACTTCCTGCATTTCCAGGAGCTCGACCCGAAACAACGTGTGCCGTAATACCGTCAACGGTTGCGAAGTAGGTTCTGTCTTCATAGGTGTATCTCACAATCCAGAATGGATAGTAGATCAGCGTGAATGCTTTTGGGAAGAAGAACGATTTCGAGAAATATACTCTCGTCATACGATCGCTGCCGTCTTTGACGGCCTGCTGGCTGATAGCTTTCCCTCCCACCTCGTATGCCGCATCACGCGAAGAGGTCACGCCGAATGTAACGATCTCCTGATCGTCATAGGATATGGCCTCGGCACGATCCGGAATCACGATGCTTTGGATCCCCAGATCTCCCGCCTCGCAGGCAATTTCCGAGTAGATGTACTCGCGGTTGATAAGTGCCTCGCGCGGGATCTCGACCTTCTGATTATCTTTTCCCGATCTCTGCTCTTCGATACCGCAGACACAGGCCTTCCCTCTGGCAATAAGACGCCAGAACGGAAGATATAAGGGATAGGCCTCGGTTACTGCTGCTTTAGCTGCGAGATCTTTTGCTTTCGGGCCGGACCCGAACCATGCCTTGACTTTTGCAAGAGCTTTGTCTTTATCGACGGTCATTTTGTACATGACCTTATTCGCGCCCTCGTCCGTGGTCAATGCGAACGCGGATTCGCAGAATTTACAGAGAACCAGATCCTCTCCTTCTTCACACTGCACCTGACCTCCGCACGACGGGCAGGTCATCGAAACAAGAATCTTCTGTGCTTCACTCATTCTGCCTTCACCTCCTTGGCGGGTTTTTGCCGCTCGACAACTTTACCTGCAAGAAGTTTTCCTGCGAAAAATCCGGCAATGATCAGAACGAAAAATATTGGATTCACCATAATGCCGAGAGCGCCGCCGAGAAGTCCCAGAACAAACGCAAGTCCCATGACGGCGATGTATGCGCTGGAACTGCGGGTAGGAGACGAGGTCGTATAGACTGCTCCGGATGATCCGTCGATGACTGCCTGATAGGATGAACCCTTGTAGTCGTAGGATATCTCATAAATCGGGAAGTACACGAGTGCCTGATCGATGGGCGTTCCGGTGAGTTCAGGAAGGTAGGAGTCGAGCGTGATATCCGGCTGGATCACTTCGGCCCCTCCGGTGGATGTTTTCGCATCATAAACTACAATGTTTCCCGGGGGGATCGTGAGGTCCTGCATTCCGGGGAGAAGGGTCCCTTTCGCAGGTTTTGCATAAACGGTCTCTCTTCCGTTCACAGTCCGGCGGAACCGGAAAACCGGGAAGAACTCTTTGGTGAGTTTCGTGATTTTTACTGTTGATTCGAGATCTTTGGCTTGGGCGGGACCGGCAGTCCAGCGTTTAAAAATTCCTTTTGCTGCATTCTCATCAATGGAGAATGGGAGCAGATAAAAGAATAACGCAGAACTTCGATCGATATAAGTGACCGTGCCACAGAACGAACATGTCGCCATCTGTGTGCCTGGTTTGACCGGTAGGGCCGCGCCGCACTTTGGACACTGAAAATCGGGCATATAATTTTCTTGGTGTCTTAGAGTATAAGCATATCTTCCAGATATGCGCTACAGATCGTTGATTCGGAGGATACAGGCCGTTTTTTTCTCAACCGCACCAAGCTTGTCAAAGCATTCGGCAAGTTTCTCAAGAGAAAATGGGTCATCGGGCAGAAGGATCAGGGCCCTTTCAAATGCGCACACGGCATCCCCGTATTTTTCCAGACCGATCAGCGCTCTGCCCCTGCCTTTCCAGGCGTCGGCATCATTCGGCAGAAGCTCCGTTAACCTGAGGTAGGCTTCCGCTGCTTTTTCATAGCGCTCATCTGCGAGAAGATTGTCTGCGGTCGTCTTCCAGAAGACAGGGTTGTTTGTGGGATGAAATGTCATAATAAAACTGCAGGAAAATACTCATGATCTATGATCATGTTTGACTTGGCAGCACACCCGTGCCGCTGATAAATGCTGATATCGGGATTCGAACCCGAGTCGCCGGCGTGAAAGGCCGGCATGATTGGCCTCTACACTATATCAGCTCAAACCTGCCTATAATAGTCTACGCTGATTTATAAAAAGATTGTGATTGATCCCGTATGATTTCAGGATCAGTATGCATCACCGGAGTTCTGTGTCTCCGCCTGGAATGCTGGAAGAAGTTTTTTGTAGACTGGGCCTGGAACGCCGGTTCCGATCGTTCTGCCGTCGATTTTGGTGATTGCGCAGATTTCTGCGGCCGTTCCGGTGACCATGACTTCGTCAGCAGTGTAGAGATCGAAGAGTCCGAGCTCGCAGACCTCGTAGTGGATACCAAGTTCCGCGCAGATGTCGAGAAGGACAATCCGGGTGATTCCTTTGAGGTTGTTGATGGTCGGAGGGGTGTAGAGAACGCCGTCTTTCACGAGATAGATGTTGTCACCTGAACCTTCGGCGAGTTTTCCGGTTCGGTCAAGGAAGATCGCTTCATCGCCGCCTTTATAGTTTGCCTCGATCTTTCCTAGAATGTTGTTCAGGTAGTTGAGGGACTTGATGTTCGGCGGGAGGGTGTCCGGCGGGTTTCTTCTGACACAGACCGTGACTGCGGTGAGACCGGTTTCATACAGATCGCCGTACATCGCTCCCCAGGCGGAAGCGGCACAGATGATCGAGGGGGTTTCGCAGCGACGCGGATCGAGTCCCATCGTCCCAACACCACGGGAGATGATCGGACGGATGTAGGCATCCTTCAGACCATTTTTGCGCAGAGTTTCTTTGATGATCTCGGCCATCTCGGCGCGGGTGATCCCCGGATCAAGGTCGATCGCTTTTGCCGAATCAAAGAGACGGTCGACGTGCTCTTTGAGGCGGAACACCCGACCGTTGTATGCTCTTATTCCTTCAAACACTCCATCTCCGTAAAGGAATCCGTGGTCAAAGATCGACACGGTTGCCTGCTCTTCAGGCACATATTTCCCGTTTATGTAAACTAACATGATAAATAATATGTGATGTGGTATGATATAGGATTTTGGTCTCTGCATGAGAAGATCCGGCGTTCGTGCGTTTATTTCAGTGATAGTGTCGGAAAAACGAGGGTTCATGCATGGTTCTATTTCTGGAGACGCAGACCCCGCCAAATACTTATACCGTTACGTCCCACCATCACGGTATGTCAGTACAAAATGGCGATACAATACGCGTACACTACATTGGAGAATTAACCGACGGCACACGTTTCGACTCATCGGAGGGTCGTGACCCCCTTGAGTTTACCGTTGGTTCCGGAATGGTGGTCCCGGGTTTCGATGCCGCGGTTCTCGGAATGGAGATCGGCGAAACGAAGTCGGTCACGATCCTTCCGGCCGATGCCTATGGTGAAAAGACCGATGAGATGACGGTTGATATTCCGCGTGCAGAGTTCGGAGAGGAGTTCACCGCAAATCCCGGCGAGCAGCTTATGATCCAACTTGGGGATGGAAACCAGATCCCGGTCACCATCACAAAAATCGATGAGAACACAGTGACTCTCGATGCAAATCACCCTCTCGCAGGCAAAACCCTTGTGTTTACGATCACGCTGGCCGAGATCTGCGCAGCGGAATCCGATGCGTAATTATTCATATCTTCAGCACAAACACCATATCAGTGAACATGCCACAGATAACCATCCGCTCATTTGCCAGATTCCGGCAACTCTTCGGTGAAATGAACACGGTAAGCGTTCCGGAAGGCACCTCTGTTTTAGGCGCCCTTCTTGCTTTTGCAAAAACACAGAAAGACGGAATGGATGAACTTTTTGCCGGCGGCAAACTTGGATCGCATATCATCCTTATGTACAACAGGGAGAGAATCGACTCAGACGATGCAAAAACTATCCATACGGCAGATGGTGACGAGATCGTCATTTATCCGCCGGTATCGGGAGGATAAGAGATGGTTCTCGCACTGCAGAAAGAGGATATAGACATCGGCGCTCTGATCAGTGCCTCACGGACGAACAACGACGGTGCCCAGATCGTTTTTATCGGCTGCGTCAGGGACGACGGGAATATGGATGCTCTTGAGATCGAGGCGTTCGTTCCGGTCGCTGAAAAAGATCTTGCCGATATTGCCGCCGAGGCGATGGAACGGTTCAGTTTGAACTCGGTCGACATCGTTCACCGGTACGGCCGTCTTGCTCTGGGCGAAACGATCGTCGTTATTTTAGTCGGCGCCGGTCACCGTCCCGAGGCGTATGAGGGCTCCCGCTTTATCATCGAGAAACTGAAGGAAAAAGTGCCGATCTGGAAACAGGAACTCTCAGGAAACGCCCGGGGAGAATGGGTGCACTAACCCTCATCTTTTTTTAGAAAAAAATCAGAAGACAATCGGGCATGCCGGATCCAGAAGGACTTCCTCCGGCTGTGATTTCAGACTGACTGCCCCGACTGCCCCGATGATGCCTTTTTTTCCGTAGACCTGAACGCCCGATCTTTTCGCAGTCTCGAGAACTTCTTCCATGGAAACACGTTCCCGACGGATCTTTTCGCCAAGCTTCAGCAGATCACCCGGCACGATGATATTTGTCAGGATGGCTA
Source organism: Methanocorpusculum sp. UBA424 (assembly GCA_002498375.1). GTDB lineage: Archaea > Halobacteriota > Methanomicrobia > Methanomicrobiales > Methanocorpusculaceae > Methanocorpusculum. Next base: position 51,188 of record DAHC01000011.1, on the reverse strand, counting down.
CCCCCCATTCATCGGAGACGCTTTCTTCCTCGACAAATCTGCAGACCTTTGCGGCGAGCGAGGGGAGAGAAACCGGATCGACGGCAAGTTCGATGAAGCTGCAGGAGTTACCTGCGGTTTTTTCTTCGATGTCCTGACAGAGGGCGGCGACCTGATGTCTGATCCCAATCACACTTCCAGGATCCGTCAGATATTTCATCAGGGCATGGGACAGGGCAAAGGTCGCACCGCCGCATCCTTTCCGATCGGTATCATCCACACCGATCGTTACGGGAGTAAGTGCCGGCGTTCGAACTTCGCCGGTGACCACGCCGTTTCCAACCGATATCTGTACACCCTTTACCCCTTTTGCATGCCCCATCATCGCCGATAACGAGTATGCGGGCCCTCCGGGAATCGAATGGATCGTTTGTATGATATCGGCTCCATCTTTTTTGACCGAGGCAAGACCCACTGCTGCGAAGTCCAGTCTGAGATCATGTCCCTCGCCGATCCTCGCCCGCTCGCGAAAGATCATCCCGTCGCGGGTGACGGAGATCGCCGCTCCGCCGGCTTTCCGGTGATGAAACTCGCAGAATCCTGCACATCCGCTGGAAAGACACTCATGAAAAATTTCCACGTCACTCCCGTCAAGAGTGGTAAAAATGCGTTTGCAGGTGGTCTGAGGGAGAGCACTTCTCGAGGCGTAACGTGCGGGATTTCTGCCGTGCGGCTCTTCTTTTACGAAGATGCATCCCTCCTTGATCATCCGGTTAATCCAGTCCTGGGCCGTTGAACGCGGGACATTGGCGGCAGATGCCAGATCGGCAGTCGTGAAGTGGCCTGCTTCGAAGGTCATCTGCCTCATGGCTGTGAGAAATGCTCCGCGGCGTTCGAGGACGCCGCCGGGTTTTTCCTTACCGGTCATATTTGTCTGTGATAAAGAGGAGATCCGCCAGGATCGCACTCGCCGTCTCAACCGATCCTGCGCCCCGGCCGATGAAGGTGATCGCGCCGGCATACTCGGTTTCGACAGTCACTGCGTTCAACGTGCCGGCAACGACAAGCGGATTGGTTTTGGAGATAAGCCGCGGCGAGACCTCCAGAAGATTCTTTTCCGGATAGAGGGTTGCAATCAGGCGTATCGAGTGTCCTGTTTCTTCGGCCATCAAAAGAGCATCCACGGTCAGATCGGAGATGCCGGTACGTTTCACGTCTGCAAGCGTCACATCCATTCCAAGCATGGTGTTTGCAAGGATGACGAGTTTGATTGCGGCATCGGTCCCATTGATATCGTATGTTGGATCCGCCTCGGCATATCCGAGATCACGTGCTTCGGCAAGTGCCTGTACATAGGTCAGCCCCTCCTCCTCCATTCTGGTCAGAATATAATTGCAGGTCCCGTTCAAAACACCGTAGAGTGCTTTGATCTTGTTGCCGGCGAGTCCGTATTTTATCCCGCGAAGAATTGGAACGGCGCCGGCTACGGTCCCTTCGAAAAGGAATCCGACGTTATTTTCTTCCGCCAGTCTGAGCAGTTCGGATGAAGCGAGCGAGACAGGTCCCTTGTTCGAAGTGACGACATGCTTTCCCCGTTTGATCGCGGTTTTGATGATGGAAAGGGCCGGTTCCCCGGTGTCGGCATTTGTCGGGGTGACCTCGACAAGGATATCGTATTCAGCTTCGGCCGCTATTCGTGCCGCCGGCCAGGCAGTGTCCCCGCATCGTCCGGTCTTCTTTTTCTTTGCAAGAACCTCTTCGATATTGAGTCCGGCGGGATCAATGACACCGCTTTTCGAATCCGCTGCGGCAACGATACGGAACCGGCCATCTCCGGCGAGGACCTCGGCGACACCCCGTCCAACCGATCCAAGACCGATCAGCGCGACGTTCCATGTTTTCATAAGCCGCCCCCTATCTGGTTGATGATGAGAAGATGTTTTTCTACGGCGATTTCCTTGAGCGTTAACACTGCCTGAGTCATCTCCGGTTCACTTACCGCTTTTATCGTGAGTTTTGCAGTCGACGGCTCTTCCATACCGGGCATGACAATGTCGAGTTCAGTTACTTCAGCAATATTCTTCTTATCGATCCGGTTCACCGTGTCTGTCAAATCGGTGTGAAGGATATGACCGATCAGGATGAAGGTTTTTGTACAGGTGAGATGTTCGGTTCCAATTCGTACAATGGCCACGCCGTTTGCACGGAGGGCATCCATCAGTTCAGCGAGCCGGGTCTCCGGAAGAGAGATGACGATGTCTACAATTAAGGCTCCGTTCACGGACTTGGTGTCGCGCTGATGGGAGATAGTTATGATATTTGCTCCGCTCTTTGATATTGGTTCTATTGCGGCAAGTAGCTGCCCAGGTTTGTCTTTAAGTTCCAGGCGTAGCGAGGTTCGGACATTTTTCTGCAAGCGTATCCCTCTGATTCTTATTATTTCTTCTTTTTGAAATGGATAAGGATTCCCATAAGCGTATATTGTCCTCTGGATGGAAAGGTAAACCCCTTCCTCTTCACCATTATTTTCGCAGTAGGCACTGATAATGTCCGGCATACTCAACGGAAGAACTTTTAGCCTGTTAAAGACTCATAATATTAATAGTATTAATAATGAAGCTCGTTGTCAATGAACGCCGGTGTAAAGGCTGCAATATGTGTACAAAAGTCTGTCCTTACGGAATTTTTCAGGAAGGAAAGAGACCAGGTTCACGCGGCTACATCATCCCGGTTTTGGACCATCCTGAGAGATGTACAAACTGCCGTCTGCAGAAGCTCTATGGTCGCCAACTCTGCGGGATGTGTCAGATGATATGTCCGGACCAGGCAATATCCTGGATTGATGAAAAACCATTCGAGCCTCAGAAAGTGGTGATTGAATATTGACGGACAAAACTGATTTCCTGAACGGTAATGTGGCCTGCGCAGAAGGAGCTTTGGCTGCCGGATGCAGATTCTTTGCCGGCTATCCTATCACTCCCTCGACAGAGGTCGCCGAGCGGATGGCACTCCGTCTTCCCAAAGTCGGCGGTGTCTTCATCCAGATGGAGGATGAACTGGCAAGTGCCGCGGCAATCATCGGAGGATCATGGGCCGGCGCCCGCACGATGACCGCAACGTCGGGACCCGGCTTTTCCCTGATGATGGAAAATATCGGATATGCCACCTTCACCGAAACCCCGATCGTGATCGTGAATGTTCAGCGCGGCGGACCCTCCACCGGCCAGCCGACGATGGCCGCTCAGGGCGATATGCTTCAGTGCAGATACGGCTCGCACGGGGATTACAGCGTGATCGCTCTCTCGCCATCCTCGGTCCAGGAGATGTACGATCTGACGGTAAAAGCATTCAATCTTGCCGACCGGTTCAGAACTCCGGTGTTCCTGATGACGGACGAGACGATCGGCCATATGCGGGAAAAGATCACTTTGCACAGCAATGTGGAGATCATACCCCGCCGCGAACTGAAAGAGGGAGAACTGCCCTGCGCCCCGGACGAGAACGGGGTCCCCGGATTTGGCACATTCGGCATGGGTCACAACGTCCACATCACCGGACTGACTCATAATGAAAAAGGATATCCTGCGACCGATTCAGCGGAGATCCACGAGAAACTGGTCCGCCGACAGGTCCGAAAGATCGAGGACTTCAGAAACGAGATCGCAGATGTCGACATCGTCAACCCGGACGCAGAGCTGGTCTTCATCTCATACGGTGCCCCGACCCGGACGGTCCGCCAGCTTCTCAACGATAATCCCGATACCTACGGTCATCTGAATCTGCGTATCGTCTGGCCGTTCCCGGATGAATCGCTGCTCGCATTCAAAAACGCCAAAGCGTTCATCATCCCGGAGATGAATCTCGGGCAGATCGCCAAAGAGGTACGCCAGCACACCAACATTCCGATCGTTGTCGTGCCGAAACTCGGAGGCGCTCTCCATACGCCGGCAGAACTTCTGAAAGCGGTCGAAGTCGCAAAAACCGTGAAAAAACCGGTGACCGAGGTGCGCTTATGAATCTGGAAGACTGGTATCGTCAGGACCGGCTGCCCCACATCTACTGCGCCGGGTGCGGCAACGGAACGATCCTCAACTGCACGCTGAGAGCAGTTGAAGAGCTGGACTACAAAAAGGAGGAGACGACGTTCATCTCCGGGATCGGCTGTTCATCCCGTGCAGCCGGATACACCTCATCCGATTCGCTGCATACGACCCACGGCCGCGCCCTCGCCTTTGCGACCGGTCTGAAACTCGTGAAGCCCCGCCAGCATGTGATCGTTTTCACAGGGGACGGGGATTGTTCTGCGATCGGCGGGAACCACTTTATCCATGCATGCAGAAGAAATATCGACATCACCGTGATCTGTATGAACAACAATATCTACGGCATGACCGGCGGCCAGGGAAGTCCCTGCACCCCGTATGGCGCCATCAGCACCACGACACCTTACGGCATGCAGGAGCAGCCGTTCGATCTCTGCAAAGTTGCCGAGGCCGCAGGAGCAAACTATGTTGCACGCTGGACCTCCTTCCATGTAAAAGAGTTGACCGAGGCGATCCGCGTCGGACTCGAGACGCCGGGCCTTTCATTCATTGAGGTGATGACACAATGCCCAACTTCATTCGGCAGCAAGAACAAGATGCGGCAGGTCACGCAGATGCTCGATATGTTCCGGGACAATGCCGTATTAAAGGCGAAAGCCGACCGAGATGCAGCCAAGGGCATTTTGCCGTCCCCGGAAAAGTTCGTTGTAGGCCAGTTTGTCCGGAGAAACAATCCTCCTCTCGGCGTGGAGGCAGCGAAATGAAATCCGAGATCCGATTCTCCGGCCTCGGCGGGCAGGGGATTATCACTGCCGCAGTTATTCTTGGCAGAGCGGCCGCCCTGTATGGAGGAAAACACGTAGTTCAGACCCAGAGCTACGGACCCGAAGCACGCGGCGGGGCCTCGGCCTCAGCGGTGATCATCTCGGACGACCCGATCTATTATCCAAAGGTAACGGATCCGGATGTATATGCTATCATGTCCCAGGAGGCATACAATAAATACGGCTCCCATGTGAAAAATGATGCCGTGATGCTTCTTGATCCGGGATATGTCACCAGCCGGCCGGCATGCAGATTTTTTGAAGTCCCCGCAACGGCAGAAGCAAAATCCCAGCTTGGAAAAACCGTGTTTGCCAACGTGATCATGCTCGGCGGGATCCTCGAAGCGACCGGGATCGTGTCCTACGATGCGCTTGAACACGCGGTTTTGGACAGCGTCCCCAAAGGTACAGAAGAGAATAACAAACGGGCCCTTGCGATCGGGCAGGAACTCGTCAGGAGTCAATTATGAAATTTCGCGAATATGAAGCAAAACAGATCTTCCGGGAAGCAGGAATCCCGGTGCCAAACAGTGTTCTGATCACCTCCGCCGACGAGGCAAACGCGGCCCAGAAAAAAGTCGCGGAAAAAGTTGTCCTCAAAGCTCAGGTCGATGTCGGCGGCAGAGGTAAAGCCGGCGGCATCCTTCCGGCAAACGCGGAGAACATCTCCGAGGTCGCCCGCGATCTGTTTGGAAAGACCATCAAGGGACTTCCCGTCGAAAAGATCCTGGTCGAAGAGGCCCTTGAAATCTCGCATGAATATTATCTGAGCATCACCATCGACCGTGCAAAAAAAATGCCGCTGATCCTCTTTTCCAGCGAAGGAGGGGTAGAGATCGAGACCCTCGCAAAGGAAAGGCCGGAGGCACTCCGCCGCGTCTATGTTGACCCGTCCTTTGTCACGCTCCCGGATTTCATCGTCCGAAACGTCATCGGAACGAATCCAAAAGAGATCGGAAAAATTGTTCGTGATCTCTTTGCCGTTTTCCGGTCCAAGGATGCCGTTCTTGCGGAGATCAACCCTCTGGTGATGACGCAAAAAGGCATTCTCGCGGCAGACGGCAAGATCATTCTGGATGACAATGCTCTAATCCGTCAGGGAATCTCCGAGAACAGAGACCTAACTCCCCGCGAGGCAGAGGCCGAAAAACACGGCTTTTCCTATGTTGAACTGGACGGAAACATCGGCGTGATCGGAAACGGCGCGGGTCTAACCATGGCGACCCTCGATATCATCTCCCATTATCACGGAAAAGCCGCGAACTTTTTGGATGTCGGCGGCGGAGCGGCTTCGGACAGAGTAATGTATGCAGTTCGTCTGGTTGCATCCATGCCGGGGGTAAAAGTCATCGTGGTCAATCTTCTCGGCGGGATCACCCGCTGCGACGAGGTTGCCAAAGGGATCATTGAGGCAGGTGTCCCGCAGCCGGTGATCGTTCGGATCGCCGGTACAAACGAGGAGGAAGGCCGCAAACTTCTGCAGGAATGCGGATATGTTATGTCTGACACGATGGACGCCGCGATTCGTCAGGCAGTGGAGGCAGTACAATGATCTACGCAGGAAAGAACACGGGCATTCTTGTTCAGGGAGCAACGGGATCTCAGGGAAAATTCCATATCAATCTGATGAACGCCTATGCGAAGCAGGTTGGCGGAACCGGGGTTGTTGCCGGCATGACGCCGGGAAAAGCCGGTCAGGAGGTCTTCGGCGTTCCGGTCTATGACTCCGTCGCTGATGCCTTGGATGAACACGAGATCGGAGCATCCGTCATCTTTGTTCCGGCCGGCGGATGCGGCGACGCCATCATGGAAGCCGCCGATTCACGGATTCCCACCATCGTCACGATCACCGAACATGTTCCGGTTCATGACATTATGCGGGCGGTGGCCTATGCCGGCTCCCGCGGGTCCCGGGTCATCGGTCCAAACTGCCCGGGAATGCTTGTACCTGACGAGTGCAAACTGGGTATCATTCCGGCAAATCTCTGCAGAAAGGGAGATGTCGGCGTCATCTCGCGAAGCGGGACCCTGACATACCAGGTCATATCCGAACTGACATCTGCCGGATTTGGTCAGTCGGGAATCATAGGCATCGGAGGAGACGCCGTTATCGGTCAGACCTTCTCTGAAGTTATGGACGAGTTCCATGCGGACGGACGGACCAAAACCGTCGTTCTGATCGGTGAGGTGGGCGGCAGTCTGGAGATCGAAGGGGCACGCCGCGCACTGGACATCGGCATGCCGATCGTCTCGTATATCGCCGGTGTTTCCGCCCCGAAAGAGAAACGCATGGGACATGCCGGCGCGATCGTCGAAGGAGGAGAAGGAGACGCCGCATCCAAGATCGAGCGTCTGCGGGCCCTTGACATCCCTGTTGCATCCCGCCCGTCGGAGATCCCCGAACTCATCCGGAGTTTGTAATGAACGATAAGAACAGAAATATTCTACTGGCCGCGGACAATCTGGCAAAAACGGTGAATGCCCTGGCCGTAATTTCATTTCTCCCGAAAGAGGATGATATCATCATCGATACGCCTACGGTCCACGTGGTCGATATCCAGCCCGAGATCCTGCGTGACCACAGTATGGTGGCTCTCGTGGATTACTGCTCGAATCAGATCGTCGACGCTGTCCTCCAGTATAAGATCCTGACCAAAGCGGACTGCGGGACCGTGGTTGCCGCGTTCCCGTATGCAATCCTCATTTACGATGTGGAAAGTCAGGACAACTCCTTCTCGGTCGGCGACTATGCGCACATTGTCGATCCGGAAGCTCTGCATTCTGTACTGATGCTTGCCCTTGAACTCGCCCACGACGGACGGGAAGGCCGATCCGTCGGTACGGCCTTTATTGTCGGCGATATCGATGAACTGAAACGCTGGTCCCATCAGGGTGTCTTAAATCCGTACGAAGGACATCCCGAAGAGGTCAGGGATATCAAAATCCAGGAAAACTGGGAGAGCGTGAAGGAGTTTGCCCAGCTCGACGGTGTCTTTATCATCGACAAAAACGGGATCATCGCGGCATCCGGCAGATATCTCGATGCTGACAGCCGCGATGCGAATCTGCAGAGCGGACTTGGCGGCCGCCATCTCGCCACCGCGGCGATCACCAAAGTCGTACATGCGGTCGGGATCGTCGTGTCGGAGTCGGGCGGAGTCATCCGCGTTTTTGTCGGCGGGAAGTCCGTTGCCCAGATACGCACTGATATTAAATTAGTTCTATAAACCGGCGCGATGAATCCTGTACGTCGTTATCCGGTGAATTGATGCGGTAAATGGATATGAATACTTCCATATTATTCTCTGCTTAATTATTATTAGTTCCAAAATTTCCCGATTTGCAATACAATCTTTTTTATATTCAAACATCAGATTATTCTGAAGTGATTCAAAAATGAAGAGAAATATCAGCATCACCCATCTTTCTCAGACTCCAATGGAAAAGCAGAAAGTCGAACTGGTCGAACGCAAATGTATCGGTCATCCCGACAGTATTGCCGATGGAGTCGCCGAGGCGATTTCCCGTGCACTCTGCAGAGAATATATGGATGAGTGCGATGGTGCAGTCCTCCACCACAACACCGATCAGGGAGAAGTCGTAGCAGGCGAGTCCCTTCCGCAGTTCGGCGGCGGAAAAATCATTAAACCGATCTACTTCCTCTTAACCGGAAGAGCAACCCGCCAGTTCGGCAACAAAGTATTCGCCACCGACGCCATCGCAGTAGAAGCAGCACGCGCCTACCTGAGAGAGACGATCCCTACCTTCAATATGGAAACCGACGTTATCGTCGACTGCCGTATGGGAACCGGTTCCACTGATCTTCGTGATGTGTTCCACACAAAGAAAGGCCACACCGCAGTTCCGCGTGCAAACGACACCTCTTTTGGTGTAGGTCACGCTCCGTTCTCCCAGGTGGAACAGATCATCCTCGGCCTAGACGAATACATCGCCAAAGAGTTCCGCCCGAAAAACCCGATGGTCGGTTACGATCTCAAGCTCATGGGACTAAGGGATATCAACACCATCACTATCACCGTCGCTTCCGCTATGGTCGACCGGTATTGTTCCGGGATCGACGAATATGTCGAGATGAAGGAAAAGATGGCGGAATCTTTTACGCAGGTCGCGAGACAGTACACCGACAGAAAAGTCAAAGTCGAGATCAACACCGCAGATATCATCCGCAAAAAGACGACCTCGGTTTTCCTGACCGTGAACGGAACCTCGGCAGAGATGGGCGACGACGGATCGGTCGGACGCGGAAACCGCTGCAACGGACTTATCACCCCGAACAGACCGATGTCCATGGAAGCCACCTCCGGTAAAAACCCCATCAACCATATCGGTAAGATCTACAACCTGCTTTCCACTGAAATCGCAAAGGAAGCATGCCAGAAGGTCGACGGCATCGAAGAGATGTACGTCAGACTCCTTTCCCAGATCGGCCACCCGATCGACTACCCGCACATTGCAAGTGTCCAGTGCATAACCAAACGCGGATACACGTTCAAGGACTTCGCACCCGAAGTTGAAGAGATCGTCAACAAACGTCTGGAGAACATCACCGATATCACCAGACTCGTCATTGACGGAAAATTAAAGACCTTCTAAGTATGGCTAAAATACGTCTGGCGATTCCAAATAAGGGCCGTATAGCTGAGCCGATCAACGATCTGATGGACAAAGCGGGCATCCATATCAACATGACCGGTTCCCGTCAGCTTATCGCAAAGACGATAGATCCGGAGATCGAGGTCCTGTTCGTCAGGCCGATCGATATACCAGAATATGTGGCGAAGGGTGTTGCCGATATCGGCATCACCGGCCTTGATATGGTCGCTGAGCGCCGGGCGGATGTTGCCTGTCTTTTGGATCTGAAGTTCGGCTCGGCAAAACTCGTAATCGCCGTCCCTCGGGAATCTCCTATCACTTCAGTGGAGACGATGAACGGCTGCCGGATCGCCACCGAATTTCCAAACATCTGTAAAGATTACTTCGCAGAAAGATCCGTCAACGTGAACATCATCGAGGTCTCCGGAGCGTGCGAAGCGGCCCCGCATCTCGGCATAGCCGACGGAATTGCCGACCTGACCTCGTCAGGGACGACTCTTGAGGTCAACAAACTCCGGATCGTTGAAGAAATTCTCGCAAGCACGACCAACGTTATCGCCAACAAAACCTCTCTCGTCGAAAAGCATGAAAAGATCGAGGAGATCCTTCTTGCCTTTGAAAGCGTTATCGCTGCAAAAGGTCAGTGTTATCTCATGCTGAATGTGACGCGGGAAAAACTCGAGGAGATTAAAGCATTGATCCCCGGTCTCGGGGGTCCGACGATTATGGATATCGCCGGCTCCGGATCCGTTGCCCTCCATGCCGTCGTATCAACCAACAAGGTGTATCAGCTGATCAATCAGCTGAAACGCGCCGGAGCACGGGATATCCTTGTTCTGGACATCATGAGGATGGTGAGATAGGATGGAAGTCTTCCCGGCGGTCGACATACTTTCCGGGAACTGTGTCCAGCTTGTCGGCGGCGATCGGCTGACGGCCAAAGTATACGGGTCCCCGATGGATAATGCACGCCGCTGGATCTCTGAAGGTGCATCCAATCTCCATGTCGTGAATCTGGACGGAGCATTTACCGCGAGTACAACCAATGCGGAGATGATCCGCGAAGTGGTCGAGAGGACCGATGTCTTCATTCAGGTCGGCGGCGGTATCCGCAGTCTTGAGGATGCCCGCGGCTGGCTGAACTGCGGGGTCGCCCGGATCATCCTGAGCACATTTGCGACCCGGGAACCCACGGTTATCCGGACGCTAAGCAAAGAGTTCGGCAGCGAACGCATCATGGCAGGCGTGGATGCACGCCGCGGAGAGATCGCCGTTTCCGGATGGCAGGAACTGGCAGGCGACTTTATCGGATGGGCAGAAAAGTTCGAGGAACTTGGTGCCGGATCCCTTCTCTACACCAATGTGGATGTGGAGGGGAAACAGGCCGGTATCGACCGTGAACCCGTGCAGAAACTTCTGGATGCCGTCAGCATCCCGGTCATCATTGCCGGAGGCGTCACGACGTCAGAGGATGTTTCCTGTCTGAAACAACTGGGTGCATCCGGCTGTGTTCTCGGATCGGCACTCTACAGCGGAAAGATCACCCTCAAAGAGGCATTGGAGGCAGCAGTATGAGATCAGTTGAAAAAAGCAGAGAGACAAAAGAAACCAATATCCGTGTCGTTTTCGATCCGGATACACCCGGAACGATCGAGATATCTACGGGCGTCGCATTTATGGACCACATGCTGAACGCATTTGCCCGGCACGGCGGTTTTTCACTGACGGTCGAGGCAAAAGGGGACCTTGAGATCGATTGTCATCACACGATAGAAGACATCGGGATCGTTCTTGGAACCGCCGTAAAAGAATCGGTAGGCGATGGCCGCGGCATTCGGCGTTTCGCCCATGCGATCATTCCGATGGACGAATCACGGGCTACTGCAGCACTGGACATCTCCGGCAGAGGGTATCTCGTCATGGAGGGAGCCTTTACCGGAATTTCCACGGGCGGTATCCCAAACGATGTGTTCGAACACTTCTTCTACAGTCTTTGTATCAATGCGGGCATCACCGCCCATGTGATCTTCTCCGGCGTGAACGATCACCACAAATGTGAAGCGATCTTCAAGGCGTTTGGCATTGCTCTCGGGGAAGCACTGTCTGTTCGTCCCGGAAACACTGCCGTTCCAAGCACAAAAGGAACACTATAATCTTTTTTTCCATTTTAAGAGAAACTCTCTATGAGAGAAACGGGAGGTCTCATAAGAAACCGCCCGTGTAAAATAATCAAGCCTGGGCTTGTTTTATGCACGGGAATCTTAGACCCGCACACCACACAAAATCTGGTTATTCTTTTGTGGCGAGGTCAATATCCTCTGCCTTGATGGTCTTTCTGCCGGCGTGCTGGGCAAGTTCGAATGCCTGCTTTGCGATAGCTTCAATGTAAGCTTCTGCTTTTGCTACTAATGCATCTGCTGCATCTTCGCCCACGCGAACTGCGCCGGCTTTCTTTGCAAGTCTGACGACTGCTGCTTTTGGTAAGTCTGCCATAATTATTCTCAAACAAAAAATGGTTCAAATAAATATATAAATCTATGCCAAAAATGAGCATTTTTATCATACAGAAGGTTTTTAGCGGCGATTTTTTATTCTGCTCCTTCATTCAGTCTGAATTTTAGATTAGAGCAAGATTTCTGACTTAATTTCAAAAATGAACGTAATTACTGGATATTTTTTTTCACAACCGCTGCCGTCAGATTGAGGGCGGGGACGTATCCGGACGATGCGCGCGAACTATCGACAAATACGCCGGGAATATTCATAACGGGCGCACCATGCCCGATTCCGGCTCCAAGAAACGTGAGTGTGCGGAAAATCAGGTTCCCGGAAATGCCGTCAGGAGCAATTATTACTCCGCATTCCTTGACCATATCCTCGATCAGGATCTCCCCATGGACAGCCCCGGTTTTATCTGCAACTTCTACCGCGTCCTGTATGGATCTGTCTACAATTGGGTGTCTGCCGATGTCGCCGATCCTTCCCCCGGAAAGGACGGCTGTCCTCTCAGACAACCCGAAACTCCGTGCAAGTTCCCTGCCGCGGGCGACAAGCTCTATCTTCTCATCAACAGTCCAGCCTTCGTCAACACCGACAGGGGCAAGGAAAAATCGATCGCCGCGGGCTGTTTCCAGCAGGGCGATCCGTTCCAGACGGGAGACGCCGTAGGCTGTCTTCAGATACCGGAGAGTTTCATTCGCCGGCAGTGTCCCCCTTACGGCTCCCTGGATCTTTCCTGCACGAAGATCGTCGATCATCGCGATGTGAGGTCGATTAGAGATGACCGTCCCGACAAAGGCCGACATCGGCTCATCCAGCGGGAGTGAAGAGTAACAGAGGATCCGGAGATCCTCAAAAGCTGCCAGCTCTGCACTTGCCAGAACTTTTTCGGCGTCGGCGCCGCAGCCGATCCCAAGCGTTATCATACGGTGGTTATGTTGGTTATACCCTCAACGCAGAAGTTGAAGAGCGTGGCTTTCTCGTTTCCCTTCTGGAGAACGAGTTTTCGGGTGTCATTTACGGTTCCAATAACCTGAGCTGCCATGTTGACTTTTCTAAACAGCTGACATACCTGATCGACCGATGCCTGATTCGCCGTTACGATAAATCCCATCCCTGGATACATCCGGACCCACTGCTCAAATCCGATGCCGAGTTTATCCAGATCCGGCCGCGGGATCGAATCAAGATCGATCAGACCGCCGACATTACTGGACTCAAGAAGCATGCCGAGCGTTCCGATGATCCCCGGATTCGAGATATCTTTTCCTGCGGTAAGCAGATGACGTTCGCCAAGGGTTTTCATCACGGCAATCTGGGCTCTGAGCAGTTTTGGATCCTTCATCGTTACCGAGTCCCAGTTCATACCGGCGTTCGGATGGATCCTTCCGTTAAGATCCATCGCAACGATGATCGCATCTCCCGGCTCTGCTTTGGTGCTGTATATGACACTGTCCAGCTCGGCGATCCCGAGGATCGAAACATCGATGACATTATGAGGGGCGTCAGGGTGAAGATGACCGCCGACGACCGGCACGTCAAAAGCCCGTGCCGCATCACACATGCCATGGGTAACCTTGTCCATGAGTTCATCATCTTTTGCAGAGAGAACATCGACCATTGCGATCGGCCGCCCGCCCATCGCAGCGATATCGTGAACATTTACAAGGATCGAGCAGTATCCTGCCCAGTACGGATCAAGTTCCATCAGCTGGTTCCATATCCCGTCTGCAGCCAGGAGGAGAGCCGAACGACCGTTCTGAATTACCGCAGCATCCTCTCCGTACGATGCTACAACATCAATGTTGTCGATGTGGAGCGTTTTTACTAGATTGCCAATCGCTTTTTTACGTCGAACACCGTCATATTTTCTAACGGCGTCTGAAACGGATTCGGGGGTATATGTATCTGCAGACATGGTTTTTTTTGATCACCTCTTGAGAATGAAAGGGACCGGAGTTTTTTAGTCCCTTTCTATGTGTCTTGTCTATGTATTCCTCTTCTGTAATGATAATATCTGTGTTTCAGCAGACCAGCTCAGGGGGTAATTTTATCATCACGTATGGGAAACATACTCACATTGACGGTGGTGTATGTTTGAAGAAAATATGATCGTTCATCTCAAGGAGATAGGGATGAGCGAGTATGAAGCAAAGGTGTATCTCACGCTTGTCTGTATTAATTCCGCAAGTCCCCGGGAACTTCACGAGACGACCAACATTCCCCGGGGAAGGGTGTATGAAACGCTTGCCAGTCTGGAGAAAAAGGGTTTTATCATCTCAAACAGACAGTCCCCCGTCCGATACCGGGTCGCCGATATCCCCTACACCGTTGAAAGACTGAAGCGGGAGGCAGTTACCCGCTATGATACGCTGGGAATAGCACTTGAAACCTATTCCGCTCTCACCAGTACCGATCAACTGGGGCAGACCTACACCATTCGGTCTGATTGGGGAATCAGAAATCATATCCGTTTCCTTTTGAAAACAGTAAAGAACGAACTTCTCATCATCTCCGACGATCCCGCATTATATCAGTATTTTGCTGAAGAACTCGCCCAGGCGGCAAAACACGCCAGTGTCAACAGTGTGGTCAGCAATAAAAAAACGGCAAAGAAAATTCCTTTCCCCTGCATTCTTGCAGACAAAGACATAAAAGAGTCTTTATTCCAGCCGCCGATCCTCAGAAAAATGTCCCTGCCGACGAAACTTATTATCTACGCGGACAGAAAGGAAGTACTTGCGGTATATGAACGGGAGGGGAAAAAAGAAGCTGTTTTCACGCGAAACAACATCTACGCCGATTTCATTACCCGTACGGTTATGAAAAATCAGGTCAGAGTCACCCCATAATTTCTTTTTCAAAATCGGTATCGGCCCCGTTCCCGGACTTTTCCCAACCGTTATTATCTCCAGACAACCATAACTACAGTAACGAACATGGACTGGGCAGAGAAGTACCGCCCGATGCATCTTGCCGATATTTTAGGCAATGGATCGGCGGTCAGACAGATTGTTGACTGGGCCAAAACCTGGACGCCGGACTCCCGCCCGCTGCTTTTTACGGGAAAACCGGGTATTGGAAAGACTTCCGCAGCCCTTGCTCTTGCCCGGGATATGGGATGGGAAGTTCTCGAATTGAATGCCTCGGATGCCCGCACGAAAGCGATCATCGAACGGGTCGCCGGGAACTCGTCAACAACGACCAGTCTGTTTGGCGCCGGCCGAAAACTGATCATCATCGACGAGGTGGACAACCTCGAGGGAAATGCTGACCGGGGAGGTGCCCGGGCGATCGCCGATATTCTCAAAGAAGCAAAACAGCCGATCGTTCTGATCGCAAACGACGCATACGGGGTCTCCGATTCGATCCGCCGGCTCTGTGATCCGGTTCCGTTCAGAGCGATCGGCGTCTCGACGCTCCAGAAACGAATGAAGGAGATCTGCCGCTTGGAAGACATCGCCTGCGGGGAAGACGCGCTTTCGGCGATCGCGGAAAGTTCGGCAGGGGATATGCGTACTGCCGTAAACATGCTGTTCGGCTCCTCGACCGGGAAGACGAGCATCTCCGCAGGAGACATCAATACTGCACAGAAGGATGAACGCGCGACGATCTTTGACTTGGTCGGCGGTGTTTTTGCCGGAGCGCCGGACCGGGAACTGCAGAAACTTTCGTTCGAATGCGACGAAAAACCTGACTCTGTCATGCAGTGGATCGAGGAGTCGATCCCGCTGATGCATGACCCGAAACGGCGGATCCGGGCATACGGCAGGATCTCGCGGGCCGATGTGTATCTGGGAAGAACGATGCGGCGCCAGTATTTCACCCTCTGGCGGTATGCCACGTCGATGATGACGCTCGGCGTCGCTTCGGAAAACGCCGGCGCTGGCTTTCGGACGCGGATCATGCCACCTTCCCGCTGGAAACGGATGAGCACCGCAAAAAAGCAGAAGACGGTCAGAAGAACACTCGCAGCATCGCTTGCGGAAGGTTACAGCATTCCGGAGAGTCAGATCCAGAGCCAGTACCTGGATCTGCTTTCCCGGTTTGCCGAAAAGGATCCTGCAGCATTCTGTGAACGCCACAACCTCGATGTCGACCAGATGACGATCATCCTGCATGACAAGGCCGCCGCTGCTGCCGCGGT
Organism: Methanocorpusculum sp. UBA424; assembly: GCA_002498375.1. Classification (GTDB taxonomy): domain Archaea; phylum Halobacteriota; class Methanomicrobia; order Methanomicrobiales; family Methanocorpusculaceae; genus Methanocorpusculum. The sequence continues at coordinate 35,082 of DAHC01000011.1, read as the reverse complement.
AAAGACGGTCCAGCAGGCCGCAAAAGAACGGGACATGAAGGTGAAAAAGATGGCGGCTTCCAAGAAGGCGGAGATGCGAAAACTCGAGGAGCAGCTGGAGGCACTTCGAATGCAGGAACCTCCCGTCCCGGAAACGCCGCCGGCAGCAGAAGAACTGCCGCTCGAAGAACCTCCTGATGAAAAAAAACTCGCCCCAAAGCAGGCGACGCTGGACTTTTTCTAAACGCCGGGAAACCGGATAACCGCTCACGCTTTTTTTACCGGCACCCGGAGAATGGTCTTCATTTTGCCGGGATCGGTCTTTCGCGGATCCGAAAGATAGATCTCATGATGCCGGCGGCCGGCGAAGTCATGGACAAAACCGTTTTCGCGGATGAAGGCATCCATCCTCTCAAGCGTCGCCGGTTCATCATCGAAGGGACCGATATGCATGCACTGCACACAAAGGCCTTCGGAAAATGTTTCGAGCCGCGCCTTTGCCGAATCAAGGTTCTTCTTTGCTTCGACCATGCGGCATGCTTCGGCAAACACCTCAGCCGTCACAAATTCAGGCTGGCGGATCATTGACGTCCAGAGAAACTTCTCTTTGTTTTTGAAGTCGGCAGAGTCGTCCAGACTCCACAGCCCTTCAAGAGGAGGGACGACATACTCAAAGTAGCCGTTAGGCCTCGTCTCCCCTTTTTTGTTCATTTTGATCGTATACGAGAGACCGTAGAGCAGCTCGACCGCCGCCGGATACTCACCGTTTGGATCGTTCGGATTTCCTTTCCCGTCGACCATAATGAAGATCATGGGCGGAACTTCCACCGCGGAAGGACTCGTCTTCGGCTTATACAGATCGGGAAATGCTTTTTTATAATCCATTTTTTCCATTTTTTTACCTCTCATGCGCTGTTTGTTTTGCCGTTTCGGGAAGCTTTTTGATCCACTCAACCCATTTTCCAAAATGCGGACACTCCCTGCACATCGTATCGAGACCGATCTCCCGTGCGACCGTGAGGCCGTCGGTCGGTTTCTGATATCCCGGGTTCACCCGCAGGATCCGTTTGGAGGGAGCGGTCATCTCCCCGCCGTCGATCTCTTCGGGAAGAAGATCCCTGCGGACATCGGCGAGTTTCTTCACCTGTTTTTTACTCATCCCGCAGACGGAAAAAGCCGATGGATCGGAAAACAGCAGGGTCTCGAACTCATGCAGCTGGATGTTCGCATGAAAATTCTCCCGGTCGATGTCCTCGAAAAACGCCGCTTCCATCTCGGTCACCCGCTCGAGAGGGGACGCCAGATCGTAGGATACCGTGTATCCCGGGATCGCCGGAAACTTGTAGAAATCATACATCGTCGTGACATAAGATCCGGGACGTCTGCAGAGATTCAGCACATCCCGTTTGATTTTATCATACGACGAACAGCCTCCTCTGCGGACAACGCCCGATTTGCTCTTCGATGTCATCACGATCACGGGAATGAGCGTGACGCCCAGATGCGCCAGTTCCTTTGCCATCAGGCGTTTGATGAAAACCTCTTCGGTATACCCTTCGCAGGAGATGAACAGGGTGACCATGCCTACTGCGGTCTCCCGCCAAAGATGTTCTTTTCCCAGAGTTCTCCAAGCGAATAATCCTGTGCGATCCAGTTCTGGAGTTCTTCGTCGTCCTCGAGCCTGCGGAATGAAGAGGCGTCATTTTGCCAGTCGACGACGATGATGTCCTCCGGCTCAAACTCGCTGAGGAGCAGAGCCGACTGGGTGGAGACGATGATCTGTTTGACGATGCCGGCGGATTTGATCAGGGCCGCAAGTAAAGAGAGGGCATAGGGGTGGAGACCAAGTTCCGGCTCTTCAAGAAGAACCGTCTCCGGGATGTTTTCGACCGGCTGGAGAAGGAGGGTCGCAAGGCAGATGAAACGGAGCGTTCCGTCGGAGAGGTCGGCAGCTTTGAACGGTGTGTTCCCGTGGGTCGAACACCATTCGAGCTCGATCATTTCCGGATTTTCGGGTTTGGGCCGGAGGATGAAGTCATCGAAGAAGGGAGCCGCAAGCTGGATCACTTTTCTGATCCTCTGATAATTGTTCGGAGCGGTCAGTTTTATGAGATAGAGGTATGCGGCAAGGTTGCCCGCATCAGGTCTGAGACACATGTTGTCATTGATCGCATGGATCTGTTTGACTTTTGCATTGTCTCCGGTGTCGTGGAAGTGGTAGACGATCCACTGATGAACATGCTTGATGACGTATTTGTCGATGAATGTCCCGGTACCGGCGTCATACAGCGATTCCAGATGCCCTGAGCCAAGCGACCGGTTCTCGTTTAAGAGGTTCCAGGAGAACCATTCATCCTCGAACATGAGCCGGTTGTCTTTGGTGGGTTTGAGGTCGAATCCGTATCCGTTGTTTCCGAAGTATATGCCGACACTGATCTTCTCGGTCTCCCGTCTGCCGAACCAGAGGAGCGAGTCGGGACCGCCGTTGTAGGTGACGTATTTCTGCAGACGTTTGGCAAATATCTGTTCCATCATGCAGAATACGGCGAGAAAATTCGATTTTCCCGCGCCGTTTGCTCCGATCAGTATGTTGATGTCGCGAAGTTTGAGGTCACAGGACCGAATCGACCGAAATCCGCGGATCGTTATCCGGTCGATCTGGGAGCCGGGTTGTTTCTGCCTCATATGTTTAGCTTTTGCGCACATGGGTGATAAGAGTATCTTCATGTAAGGCGGGATCCCGTTTCGCTGTCAACGTGAGAGAGGAGGGGAGAGAGAGGGGGGATCTGATTATATTTTTGGGGGTGTATGTTGGGTTGGTGCAGGGGATGTTTTGGGTGGGCGGATTCTCGCAAGTCAATCGACTTGGTCGCAAATCATAGATTTGGTCGCAAACATTCTGTTTGCTCCGCTGAGGGACCTAAAGGTCCCCGCCTCGGCTGAGGTCGTCCGCGTTCCGCGTCCAACCCGTCTCTCATTTCACGACACTTCCACTTGAAAACCACCTTTTCCACTCCAAAAAACCACCCATTCAAACCCAAAACCATCCGGATTCCAGTCGCAAACCACCATTTCGATTCCAAAATAACCCTCTGATGATCAAAAACACCCCTTTTCCGACCCGATAAAACCACACCCCAAACAAAAAATACGCCGAATCCTGCCGATTTCGCCGGCAAAACAGTAAAACTATATAAAGGAATGCCCAGGCGCCTGAAAAAAACGATAACCCCCGACAGACTACCTACCTAGGTAGTGACCTAGAGCGGAAGAAAAAACTCTCATCAATCACTTTTTTTTTTTAGGCGCCTAGTCTCTTATTATTATTTTATGTACATTGCAGAAGAGAGAGAGAGAAGGAAAGAAAAAAACCAAAATAAAAATTACTACTATATAAATTAGTAACGCACTAGGTAGGTAGTTTTTCCGGGGTCATCATTTTTTCCAGGCGCCACCCTACTAATTTAAATATAATGAATGAACAAAAACCAAAATAAGCCGAATCCTGCCGATTTCGATTTTTACCCACGAAAAATCATCATCAAAAAATGGTCAAAATTGATCGGTGGGAGGTGATTTTGGAATAGAAACACCTATTTGCGAGTGGAAAAATGAACAAAATTTCGTCGGCGGGTTGGACGCTGAAAGCGGCCGACCTTAGCGGAGGCGTACCGTCCCGAAGGGGCGGTCTTAGCTGAGCAAGGCTTTGCCTTGCGAGCAAACCGAAGGTTTGCGACTGGGAAGATCGTCCCAAAAACGACCCCGGAACTACCGATCCAATTCGGGAAGGAGTTGGTTGGGTGTGGACACCCAACAAACTACTTTGAAACAAATATAGGCCTCAGAAAATAGGATACCCCCCGCGGGCCGCTCCGCGCCGGAGTCGCGGCCCCGCACCCCGAATCAAAAAAGAGAGATTTAGAACAATAGAAAAACCCGCACGCGGGTTTTTCCCCAGCATTTTTCCAGTGAGGGGACGATTGCTGCGTAGGCGATAAGCCGGAGCAGAGTCCCCGAACGCAAGGAAAATGCGATTCGCGAAAATTCGCGGAGATTCGCGGTGGGCTTTCTCTTGTATCCGCACCCAACCTGACCCTTCCCGAATCTTACATACACCCTAACCCAATCCTTCCGCCCCTGTCCCCCTTTTCGTGCATTTCGTTGGCGGATCGGCGACGAAGTCGACGACCTCAGCCGAGCAAGTCAACGGACTTGCGATCAAGGCAAATGCCTTGCGAGAATTGTACCATCCAAAACAAGCCAATACACGAAATCGAAATGAAAAAAAATCGGCTAAGGATGAGCCTATCGGCTCCTCCCGCCTCAGTGATTATGCGGCAGCGGATTTTGCCATGAATGCTTCGATGATCGCGACGATACCGAAAGCAAAGAAGAAAATACCCGCGATCTCGACGAACTCGAATGCCAAGATTACCGGTTTGATCAGGAACAGGACACCGAGGATAATCCCCAGGATACCGGAAACGGCGAGAAGACCGCGGTTGACCTGAGCAGATGTTCCCATCAGGGCAAGGGCAAGGTCGGTGACTCCGCCGATCAATGCGGCTGCGGCGAGAACATACATCGCGTACACGAGCATGATCACCGGAAAGATCAGAGCCAGGATACCAAAGATAATCACAAGGATACCGAGAAGAATGACCCACCAGGTGCGTTTTACTTCACCGAAGAAGGTTGTTCCTGCGGTCAGAAGAGTAATACCCACGAAGATCAGCAGGATCGCAAGCAGGATATCAAACGTAAACAGAGATGCCAGAGTGAAAACCATCATCAGGATACCGAGAATGATCATCAGTATGCCTTTTGCCAAAAGCGACCCGAAGGTACTTCCGCACATAGGGCAGGAATTTTCAGTCATATAATGAAAATACGCCCGCAAACGTATTAAATCATCGCACAACGTGTTGACATGTATAAATAGTTCGGATGAGAAATAGTTAACTTACTAGTCTATGCCTCCCGTTGAGATGCACGCAAATGAAGTCCGGCATTACGCATCGCCGATCCTCGTAAAAAATCGGCAGTTTTTTGCCACCCTCACAAGTGAGCGGCTGATCATCGAAGGAGGGCCTTCCCCAAGGGAGTTTAAGGTAAGCAGCATCCTCTCGGCACATCCCTGCAAACTGGAAACCGGTGAGCCGGGTCTCAAACTTATCGTCTCGACACCCGATGGACAAAAGGAAATGATCTGGGGGTTCCCGGTAGGAAATGTGTTCAAGGCCGGGGAACAGGAGGCATGGATCGATCAGATCGCGAAGGTCAGCGGAGTAAAACCGTTTGCCGAAGCAGGAGGAGAGGCAGCAAAGCCCCGGGCCGCAGTTCCCCCGCGAAATCCCGCTCCTGAGCTGAAGATACAATCCGCTGCTCCCGTCCCTAATATCCCGGCAAACAGTGTTCGTCCGGATTTTGTCTCCGGTGAATCGGTCGTTATCGAAACAGCGGGCGTCCGGGTAAAGCGGACATTTTACACCATATATCTCACGAATATCCGGCTTATCCTCCAGAATACAACAGGAAAGATCGGGCGGGAGTTTGCCATCGCGGAGCTGATGGATGCCGCATCATTCGAGACTGAGGAGGGAGAACCGGCGATCGCGCTTTCCGTCGGATCCCAGACCGGCGCGAAACAGATGGTCATGTCGTTTCCAACAGAGTCTGCAAGGACCGCCTGGATGCAGGAGCTGAAAGCGAAGCTGCCGGTCAGACAGACGCTGATTTCGGCCGCTCCCGAACCGACGGTCGTGACCTGTACCGGAATATTTTCACCGGATGCGGGAGAGCGGGTTGCTCTGTCAACAGGAGGCGTTCGGATCAAGCGGAATTACGTTACGCTTCATCTGACGAACACGCGCTTGGTGATCGAGGGGAAATCATCGATCCTCGGCGAGTTCGCCCTGAACACGCTTGCCCGGGCGATCCGTCTCGCAGGCGAGGTGGGCGAACCGGGAATCGCCCTGCAGATCGCGGGAAGAGATGGAGAGAAGGAGATGCATCTGCTGTTCTCCGGCATGCCGGACCGCGAACTGTGGATCCAGAAACTTTCCGAAATCATCCCTGAAGAGGATCATTCAATATATGCACCGGAGTCGGCGCAGTATACGGTGACTACGGTAAGTCCGCCGTCCCAGAGAAATTCTCAGGATATGTATTGTCCGGCGTGCGGAGCGCGAAACCATGTGGATGATGAGGTATGCGCTTTGTGCGGATCTCTGCTGCATCCGCCGGTCGAGTCTTCCCGGACACCAGCACGCCGGGAGAAACGGACGAAGGCTGAGAGATCAGGGGGACGGAAAAAACCGGAGAGACGGGAGCGGCGGGAGAAGCCTGAAAAAATGCCGTATAACGGCGGGCTGATCGGGTTTCTGACCAGGCCGTCGGATGCGTATTCCTATTATATGCGCGAGACCCCCCGGGATGCTCTCGGGATGTTTTTGTTATCCGGAGCATTGTGGGCGGTTCTTACGGTTTTGATGATCGCGTATGTGGTTCCAGCCGTTTTGCGGATCTCGCCTGAAAATTTCCCGATCTTTTCGGCTCTGCAGACGGATCTGATGCTGCTGGTTCTGTTCATCCTGGTTCTGTATGTGATCTGGCTGGCAGCGGTGATGATCCGGGCAGTGATGACCGGGATCACGGCGCGGGTCTGTGAGCCGGAGGTGCGGTTTTCAGAGATAACGGCGATCGTGATGCGAAGTACGCTTTCCTATGCGGTAATCGGCTGGATCCCGATTCTTGGTCAGTTTGCGGCAAGTATCTGGTCTGCCGCGGTGACGTGGAAAGGTCTAACCGCCGGTCAGAATATGCGGGCCGGTCAGGCGGCGGTTTCCGCGTTTCTTGGCCTGATCATTGTGTATGTGCTGCTGTTTGCGGTCGGATCGATGTAGAGGAGGTAAAAATGATACTGAAACGATTGATACTGGTGCTTCTCGCGGCGTTCCTTGTGATGGGATGCGTGGGGGCGGTGAGTGCGGATGGCGAACCGGATATAACTAATTTTGAAGCCACGCCGAATTCCGGCTATGCTCCATTAGAAGTGACATTTACTTTTTCTGCAACCAATACTACAACCTTTTCCATAGATTATGGGGATGGTAGTAGTCCTGATACCTTTGAGGCTTCTGGAAGTACTACGCATATATATTCTACTGCTGAGTCATACGACGCAACTCTCACTGCCACAAATTCCACGTCTGACACCACTGATACGTCAATAATTCCAATTACCGTAAACGCGGCAATCCCGCTTCATGCAGAATTTACTGCATCTCCCACGTCTGGTACCTATCCGTTAACCGTTGCGTTTACAGATACATCAGAAGGATATCAAATTGCGAACTGGTCTTGGGAATTCGGGGATGGAGATACATCATCACAGCAAAATCCCTCACATATCTTCACCTCGAACGGGACATATATTGTAAATTTAACTGTAACAAATAGCACCGAAGCATCTGACAAATATTCCTATCCAATAACTGTCAGTTCCCCGACAATTATCTCTTCGGTTGACATCACAAAATTAACTGCACCGATTTATGGTGCAAAACCAGATACAAATGTAGATGTTTCCGCTGGAGTAGAGATTTATTCAATTGAATGGAGCCCTGATTCTACAACATTCGCAGAAGCTACTACATATATTGTGACGATTATTCTTGAGAATGCCGAAGGATATGTTTTCACCACAGTGCCCACTGTATTTTTGAACGATGATAAAATGTCATCGTCGAATCTTTCATTAAATTCTGCAAATACACAACTCACTCTAACCTATACGTTTCCCAAAACGGCCGCTAAAATTTTACCCGGCGCATCACTCTCAACGAACATAAGTTCAGGGACTGTTCCATTAACGGTAAAATTCGATTATACTCTGTCGAGTTTTGATAACTGTACATTGATCTATGGTGATGGTTATTCATCGCATCTCACTTCTTCAAGTGGGATTATTACCCACACATATACAACTGCAGGATCTTATACCGCGAGTCTCGTTGCCAAAAATGTCAACGGTACAACGTATTCCAATCAAAGCATCACCGTGAATAAAGTCGGACTCGATGCTTCTTTTACAGCGTCATCCGATTCCGGAATCGCGCCTCTGACCGTATTGTTCGTTGATACGTCTGCCGGATCTCCCACACAATGGGTCTGGGACTTCGGCGGGCTTGGCTCATCGGCGACAAAGAATCCGTCATACACCTTTACCACAGCAGGTACCTATATCGTTAAGCTGACGGTCATCGACAGTACGGGAGCAACGGATTCGTATTCCCGGGCAATTTATGTGAATACTCCGGTAAGTACATCCACCCCCACCCCAACTCAGACGACCGCTCTGACTACCTCGGTTACGACCTTTTCGTTAGGCGAGCTCAGTATCCCAGGGCCTCTTGATGTCATCAAAGAGTTCATGCATCTCTTCTACAGTATATTCGATCCGGTCAATTATGTGATGACGATAAACGAGAGCTGAAGGCGGCCGATCTTAGCTGAGGCGAGGACCTTTAGGTCCCTTTGTTGAGGCGGGTTGGACGCGGAACGCGGCCGACCTCAGCAGAGCAAACCGATGGTTTGCGGCCAAGTCTACAGGCTTGCGAGTCGGCCCGCGGTGGAGATCTCTTTTTTTTGAATTTGTGAGAAAATTTTCTCTTTTGTGCGGGAGTGTACCTCGGTTTTGTGTAAGGGATAATTGTGGATGCATGAGAAAAACCAACCGCGAATCGGCGCGAATCCGCCCTTCGGGCGAAGTGAATCGGATTTGCTGACCCTCACTCTCGCAAGTCTCTCGCAAGGCAAAGCCTTGCTCGGCTATGGCCGCCCCTTTGGGTCAGCCCGCCCTCGACTTGCTCGTCCCTTCATCGGGACCGTTCGGGCAAATCCTGTCGGCGCCCCAGCGCCTCCTGTAAGAGAGATGCTCATTGAGCATTACTCATGTGAAAAATGTTCTATTCTGACAATTGGAAAATGAGACGGAGAGAGGAATTGCCGTTGGGAGGCGCTGGGGCGCCGACAGGATTTGCCCGAACGGTCCCGATGAAGGGATGAGCAAGACAGCGAAGCTGGATTGCGAAAGTGAGGATAAGCAAATCCGATTCACTTCGCCCGAAGGGCGGATTCGCGCCGATTCGCGGTTGGTTTTTTCTCAGGTTTCCACACCCAACAAACTCCTTCCCGAATTGGATCGGTAGTTCCGGGGTCGTTTTTGGGATGAACTCTAACAACGATTTTTCGATCATTATTCCACTAGCAAATAGGCGTTTCGATTCCATTTTGACCCCAGGGGATTCATTTTTGACTGATTTTTGATGATGATTTTCGATGGTCTAAATTGTAAATCGACAGGATCGGGCGTATTTTTTGTTTAGGATATGGTTTTTTGCTGTAGGGAAAGGGGTGATTTTGATCAGCGGAGGGTCATTTTTCAATCGAAATAGTTATTTTCGAATGAATTTGGTGTGGTTACAGAGTTCTGCAGGGATAATTTTGCTTATGAGAATCCGGTCTGCGGGTGTAGAAACCTGAGATAAAATGTCTAAAAAAAGATTTAGTATCTTCTTGCAACGAAGAAATCGGCCATCTCCATAATCAGCGTCTTGGCTTCTGAGTCCGGAAGAACAGACAGGCCCGCCTTGGAATCGGCGATCAGTTTTTCGGCCATACCCCGGGCTTTATCCAGCACGCCCGACGTCTCGAGAAGAGAAATCGCTTCATTGATCTCCTCTTTGGAAAGCTCCGGCTTGTGGTAAGCGGAGAGATCGACTCCCCCGTCCCGTGCAAGGATCGCGAGGATACTCTGCTTGTTTTCCCGGAGATCAGAAGCCTGATCTTTGCCGGACACTTCCGACGGTGCGAGAAGATCGATAATATCATCCTGGATCTGGAAGGCGATGCCTGTATTCAGGCCAAGCGTGTACAGAGCAGAAATCTGCTTGACATCTCCGCCGGCAAGGGCGGCCCCGATACCGCCTGCCGCCGCATAAAGAACGCCGGTCTTTTTCCGGACCATCGAAAGATACTCATCCAGCGTTACATCCGACCGCGTTTCAAACGAGACATCCTCCTGCTGACCTTCGCAGAGCTCATGGCAGGAATGGGCAAGCATCTGGACGGCAATCACTTTGGACTCGGGCGTGGCATTTTTCACGCGGCAGAGATATTCGAATGCATTCGCATACAAAACATCGCCCGCAAGGATCGCGGTGGCTTCGTTCCACACCACATGGACCGTCGGCCTTCCGCGGCGCAGTGAATCCCCGTCCATAATATCGTCATGGACGAGAGTGAAGGTATGCGTCCATTCCAGAGCAAGGGCTGCCTGAAAAATATCCTCCGATGCGCCGCTTCGAATCGACTCCGCCGAAAGCAGCACAAGGGCCGGGCGCAGGCGTTTTCCTCCGCTCACAAGGAGATGGGACGCTGCTTTCTGCAGAGTCGAGTCAACCGCTTTACTATACTCATCCGCCTCCATATCCACTTTGGCGGCAACAGTTTTCAGATATTTATCAAGTTTCATTGGATCACCTCATTTGGGAAGGACCAGACGGTCTCCATTCTGCATAATATGGATCTCCTTGTTCAGCGTATAGCCGAACTCGGAACCAAGCGTTACATATCCGCCCTTCATGGTGAAAGGACCGTGGGACGGGATGATGTGCTCCGGATTCAGCATGGAAAGCAGATCGTAATGCTCCTGATAGTAGGCGTGACCGGTCACGTGAAGTCCGTCGAAGATCCGGGCTCCCTGCCGCATCAGTAGGCGGTCGACCTCGGCACGCTGGGCATAGTTGGTCGGGTTGGGGATGATGTTTGCCGAGAACATGATCTTGTCCCCCTTCTCGATTTTAAGAGGCGTCTCACCGAGAGCGATTCTCGAGAGCATGGATCCGGGTTCACCCTGGTGGCCGGTCGCAACCAGAAGGAACTTTTCCTTCCCCTCTTTAAGAACGCGGCGGAGCATCCGGTCCGTGGTCTTTCGGTTTCCGTAGATACTTGTCCCCTGCGGGAAGGCGACCTGCTTTAAGACCTCGGCAGTCGTGTTGTACCTTTCCATACTGCGGCCGAGAAGCACTGGGATCCGGTCGATCTCGCGGGCACATTCGGTGATCGTCTTGATCCTCGCGATCTGCGAAGCAAACGTCGAGACGATGATGGCATTTTTGTCGTCCTCACACCGCATGATCGCGTCGCGGACCCGAAGACGGGCAACCTGTTCGCTTGGCGAGTAGCCGCGGTCATCAAGGTTCAGGGATTCAACGATCAGGACTTTGACGCCCTGTTTGCCGATCTCACGCATGCGGGCAAGGTCGGGAGCTTCGCCGATCACCGGCGTCATATCGAACTTGAAATCGTTGGCATATACCACGCAGCCGGCCGGGGTGTGAAGAACGGCCATGACCGAATCAATGATACTATGCTGAACGCGGACGAACTCTAAGGTGAGGTTCTGGGAGATGGTGTATTTCCCTCCGGCCTTCAGCGCAAAGGTCTTGTTCATCACCGAGAATTTGCGCTCGCCTTCGATCTGCTGTTTGATCAGCTCGTTCGTGTAGGGCGTCGAGATGATCGGGCAGTTGTACCGGTGAGCGAGTTTCTGGATCGCACCTATGTGGTCCAGGTGACCGTGCGTACACACGATCGCTTTTACGGTCCCTTCGACCGAGTTCATGACGGTGTCATCGGGAATCGCACCCATCTGGATAAGATCCAGCGAGTGCATATTCTCCATATCCACGTTGTTGTTACCCGTGATCGGGTCCAGATATAAGCCTATGTCAAAAATGACGATCTCTTTGCCGACGCGGACCGCGGTCATGTTTCTTCCGACCTCGTTGTACCCGCCTACGGCTATTACTTCTATGTCAACCATATTTTGTTTCCTGATTTTTTTATGTCCGAATCATCTGCCTGACGTTTCCAAGGAGGTAATACCTGACCTTTGCAAGGGCGGCAATATCTTGTGCCCCGCAGAGAAACATCGAAGCCCTGAGTTCCGTGTGAATTGTGTCTATTGCGGATCCAAGGGTTTCCTCGCCGGAAAGTGCCGGGCTAAGGAGGGATAAAGCCATCCCTCCAAGCGTGGCACCAAGAACGATCCCTTTTGCAATATCAAGGCCGGTCTTCAACCCGCCAGTTGCAATAACCGGTCCTTTACTCACCTTCGCTACCTCAAAAACGCTGACTGCGGTAGGAATTCCCCATGTAAGCAGAGAATTTCCTAGTCCGGCCAGAGCTTTATCACCGGCAGCATCCCTTTTCTGCGCACGGGCCCCCTCGATCTTTGCCCAGGAGGTCCCGCCGTATCCGCCGGTGTCGATTGCTGAAACACCGGCATCGAAAAGCCGGGCGGCGACTTCAGAGGAAATACCGCATCCGGTCTCTTTTACGATTATAGGAACGTTTGCTTCTTTGCAGGCCGTTGAGATGGCATCGAGACACGAGGTCGCATCATGGTCGCCTTCCGGCTGGACGGCTTCCTGAAGGAAGTTTAAGTGGATACAAAGTGCATCGGCGTCGATCATCTCGACCGCGGCATCCACCCACTCCATCCCATGGCTGGCCAGCTGGACCGCACCGATGTTTCCGCAGAGGAATGCATGGGGTGCAGCGTCTCTGACGACACTGAAACTGTCTGCAAGATCGGGATTTTCGAGAGCCGCACGCTGGGAACCGACCCCCATTCCAAGCCCGTATTTTTCTGCAGCGGACCCGAGGACCCGGTTCACTTCGGCGGTGTCCGGGTGGCCGCCGGTCATCGCGGAGATAAACAACGGCGAGGAGAGTTTTCTTCCAAGGAAGTCGACGGAGAGGTCGATTCTGTCCAGATCGCATTCGGGCAGCGCATTGTGTACGAGAATAATGTCTTCGAAGCCCGCACTGCCGGCGGTTACGTCGGTCTCGCTGCAGAGGCGCAGATGATCCAGTTTTCGTGATGATGTAGGTGTATTCGGGGTCATTTTTTCACCAGAGTTCCGCCGTAATTGTGTCCTGCAAGGAAGTCTCCCACACGGTTCGCGGCAAATATGTGCGAGTCGACCCCCTCATCGGCGAGAAGGAGAAGTTCATTGATCTTTCCACGCATGCCGCCGGTTATGTCGGTGCTCGACGAACCGCCGAGGTCGATTTCACCGACGTTTTTCCGGTTGATCTCGGGAACGACGGTGCCGTTTGCAAGAACACCGCCGACATCGGTCGCGATCCCGACGCGTTCTGCGCCGAGTTTGACTGCCAGATAAGGGACGATCTGGTCGCCGGAGATGATACAGGCGCCGCGTTTTGTGTCCATGACCACATCACCGTGAAGAACAGGGATTAGCCCTAGAGCAAGCATCTCTTTGATCTGCGAAACGCCTGCCGAGACGAGCCGGCCGTTCTCCGCAAGACAGCACCCGAACGGATGGAGTGAAACGGCTTCCATGCCGGCTTTGCGAAGCGAGGCGACCACAGAACGGTTGAGCGCGGAAACGGCCGTATGCGTTACATAGATTCCTGCGGCGTTTGCTTTCGTGACGCCGCCGGGGATATCATACGCTTTTGCTTCGGGATGGCCGCAGGAGCCTGCCCCGTGCACGATGATGAGGGGGAATTTCCCGGCAAACGGGGCGATCTGCTCTGCCAGAAGGGTGATCTTTGCCGAATCGACGACGCCGTCTTCGGATTTTTTCGTTACAATACTGCCGCCGAGTTTGATAATGACCAGTTCATTCATCTTTTTCCCTCCGTGCTCCTTCCGTATCGATGGACGTGGTTATCGGGCGGGCATCGCAGTCTTCGATTGCCCCGGCAACCCGATTGCGGGAACCCTTTGAGCATAACGCCCAGATACATCCTCCCCCGCCGGCGCCTGAAAGTTTTGCTCCGTATGCGCCGGCATTGCGGGCCGCAAGAACCAGCTGGGACAAAACAGGGTGACCAACGCCGAGCGCATCGAGGAGAGCATGGTTCCGATTCATTAAAACACCCAGTTCCTTGGGATTTTCAAGATTGTGCATGGCTTCCATGGTCACGCCGCCGATCGCATCCATGATGCCGTTTGCAACAACCGGCGATGTCCGTTTGAGTTCGGCGACTTTCGCCACCATCTCGGCAGTGTTGTGCGAGATAAGCGAATTGCCGATCACGATCGAGAGATTCTGCGGGGGAAGAAGACGGCGTTTTTCACTTCCCCGGATAAAGACCAGGCCGCCGAATGTCGAGACATACGTGTCGGTCGCGCTGGCCCGCCCTCCCTGCGTTGCTTTTTCCACCTCGAAGGCCAGATCGCCAACCTCTTCGCGGGTATAGCCTAGCTCGAACTCGTCATTGATGGCGAACAGAGTTGCTACCGTGACTGCCGCCGAAGACCCAAGGCCCGATGCACTGGGCAGCTGGGATCTGACGTATACACTGCCTTTCACATCGGTGATCCGGAAACATTCCGAGATGTAGGGGGAGTTTGGTTTCTGAAAATAACGGGAATGCCGAACCGTCACCTGGACCCGGGGTTTTATCGCCATCGCGATAGCCGGTTTTCCGTAAACGACCGAATGTTCCCCAAAAAGGATAACTTTCCCCGGAGCGCTCCATGTCGCCATGTCAGATCACTTCCATGGCAGCATACCCTACGACTTCGGTCAGATCGCCGGTGATATCGCCCGATGTCTCATATAAGAGAACACGGGCCTCTTTTGCACCAAACGAGGCGCATATCAGCGCCATGGCGGCGATACATCCGTAGCCGCACATAGAGGGGCGAAGCCTGAAGAGTGTGTCGTAGAAGACGGACACGTCCAGATTTCGTAACGCTGAAAGGACTGCCAGATCCTTTTCCGCAGCAATTTTTGCCGGCACATAATGCGAACCGTCGCCTGATGCGATGATGATCGGACGGATCCCGGTGGTTTCTGCAGCAGACAAAACGGCACGGGCGACCCGGACTGCGCCGTTTGGGGACTGATCGCCCATCAGGATAGGAACGATCCGTGCTTTGGGGAACCGGTGCCGGATAAAAGGCATCTGAACTTCGAGGGAGTTTTCCTCTGCCGAGATCACATCGTTTCGCACAGGAATCTGCGCCGCAAGGGCTTCGATGAATGCCGTGTCCGGGAACACGTTCCCAAGCGGCGTTTCCCAGATCATATCCGCGGTGGATGTCTCATATCCGGCGTGGCTTGGGCCGATCAGAACAAAGGTCCCGGCAAATGCCGGAGAGACAGCGGCATATCCGCATGATGCCGTTTTCCCCGAATACACATAGCCTGCATGCGGCACGAGTATCCCGTACGGATCCGATACAGACGTTTCCGTAGCTGCAAAAAGAGCGGACAACAGTGCATCCAGCTCAGGCTCATTTTGTGGATAGAATCTACCCGAGAGTGTTGAGAGCCTCGCAGACTTTTCCGTAGCCTTGGGCTCTGCCGGTATTTTTGATATCATTGTTATATAATGGGAAGATTTCCAGATTCCCCATCTAACCGTTTTTGTCCGCCAAATGTGTGAAGCGAGGGCGGGTGTATGTAAGGTATATTATTATAGGTAGGGAAAGGCTTTAATTGTTGGGGTAGCGGGAAAATGAAAGCAGGAAAAAAGCAGATACGACGAAAAAAAGAGAAGGAGAGAAGCAGGTTTTTGGAAAGGGCTTACTCGCCGCTGCAGCCTTTTCCGGAACCGTCGCCTTTGCCGCAGCAGCCGAATTCATTCTGGACATCCTTGCCGAGAATTCCAACCGCGTCAGCCCGACATCTTTGACAATGACGCATCTGACGGACATAGGGTGCGCAAAGTTCGTGCATCTTTGCCTTGTCGGCGGCGGTCGGCGGGACAACGTCCTTGAATTTATACTGGGGAATAAGCGGGATGATATTGAAGTTGAAGACACCCATTGCTCCAACCTTTTTTGCGATCTCCGGGATATGCTGATCGTTTACCCCCGGGATGTACACGGTGTTGATCTTGACGAGCATCTTCCGCTTCACGGCTTCTTCGATACCTTTGAGCTGGTTTTCCAGCAGAAGTTCGGCGGCTTCGCGGCCGTGATACTTTTTTCCTCCATACTCGACGAACGTGTAGATCTTTTCACCGATCGCAGCATCAATCGCGTTCAGCGTGACCGTGATGTTTCTGACCCCGTATTTCTCCAGAAGATCGATCTTATCTGGAAGAAGCAGACCGTTTGTGCTGATGCACAAAATCACGTCCGGATACTTTTCATGAACGAGACGGAGCGTCTCGAACGTCTCCTCGTTTGCAAGCGGATCTCCGGGTCCTGCGATTCCCACGACTTTAATGTGTTTCATCCGTGAAATGACTTCATCGATCCGCTCCAAAGCATCACCGGGAGCAAGAATCTCGCTCGTTACCCCCGGACGCGATTCATTAACGCAGTCATAATCTCTGACGCAGTAATTACACTGAATATTGCATTTCGGAGCGACGGCAACATGGCACCGGCCGAACACGTGTCGTGCATCCTGACTGTAACAGGGGTGCTCGTTGATTCTTCGAAGCGTTTCAGGATCATAGGGCAGATTCTGGGCATCACGCAGATCTTTGTCGGTTTCACGGGAATCCATAGTAAATCTATTGTGTTTCGTTCTATAAAGTCCAAACGTTTCTGGCACTGATGATTCACAGATAGGCTTTATATTCACGGGGCAGAAATAGTTTAAACAGAGTAGCAAGGAGGAATGAATGGTAGATATTGGCGGTCTTTTCGGCAAAAACGACAAACAGAACCCATGGATAGCACGCGGAGAACAGGCATACGATAAAGGATTGTATGACGATGCGGCCCAGCATTTCACAAAAGCGCTGGAGCTCGAACCGGGTTCGGGAAAGCTCTGGACAAAACTTGCCGCCTGCCAGAAATTCACCCAGAAATACGATGCAGCCGCCCGATCATACGCCAAAGTCGTGGAATTCAACCCGGATGATTTCCATGCCTGGACCTCACTCGCGGTTATTCTGGGAGATTCGGGAAAATACGAAGAGGCACTCTCTGCCCTCGGCCATGTCGTTCTCCCGGAAAGCGAGGTATATCTCAAAGACAGAAAATGCGAGTGGCTTTTGCGTGCCGGAAAATACCGGGAAGCTGCCGCCGTCTGTTCGCAGCTCATCTCCCATTTCCCGGGAAATATCCAATACCGGATCCGGTATGCCGATCTTTTGATGCGAAGCGGCATGTTTGCCGAAGCACGCTCGGTTTACGACGAACTCGCCTCCTCTCTCGGGCAGCCCGAACTGATCTCCAATGCCGCATTCTGCAGCGAGATGACGGGAGATGTTGAAGGAGCGCTGAAACGGTATGCACATCTTGCCGAAAATGATATTGTCGGCTGGTACCGCAGAGCACGACTCGAAGAAAGCCTCGGGAACTTTAAAAACGCCGCCGCTGCATACGGCATGATCCAGCATTATGCGGCCGGTGATGACATTACCATCACAATCCGCCGGGCCTTATCTTTTTACTGGGATGGAAACGGGAAAGAAGCCGCAATCCAGCTTGAAAAGGTATTGGCGAAAGGCTACGCAAATGCAGAACTCTGGCATCTGCTTGGGACCATCTCGTTTTTGAACGGAGAGTTCAGACGTGCAATCGAGGCATTCGTCGAATACATCCATCTCAACCAGACGAATACCGCGGTCTGGTATATGAAAGGCTGCGCCGAGTACCTTTCCGGAAAATACAAAGAGGCACTCGAGAGTTTCGAGAAGATGGGCAAACTCGGCTCCGGCGGACCCTCGCCTGCCAAAATGAAATGGTTCGAAGACAGCGACCTTGATTTGTTCGATAATGCGCCGGCCCAGAAAGAACAGATCAAAGTCGAGGTCGGCGTCGTGAATGAGGGGCTTTTGTCCATGCAGGGGTATGCCCTTGCGGCGCTCGGACGATATGGCGAAGCCGACAAAGCCGCCGGCGTCGTTTTAAGCCATGCCCCCTCGAGACTCGATATGGAACTTCTGCACAGCCGGTGTCTTGCCGGACTCGGCCGGTATCAGTTTGCCGGAGACGCGGCGGCACGCGTTCTTGCAAAATCTCCCGATGACATCGCGGCTCTTGAGCAGCACGCCGCGTCCATGATGTTTGCCGGGAAATATAAGGAAGCAGCCGGCTCATGGAAAAAGCTCGTTGAAGCGGCGCCGGAAAACACTCTTGCCTACATCGGGCTCCTCAAAGCCTGCAGCGGGACCGGGAGATATACCGAGGCTCAGGAGATAGCAAAACATCTGTTAAGTGAAGAGTATCTTCCGCGCGACATCACGATCACCCTGCTCGCGGGAGAAGCGGCGGCCTCTGCCGGGAACTATGAAGATGCGGTTCTCCATTATCAAAATGCAGCGTCTTTATCCCAGACTACGCCGGCACCGTACATCGGCCTTGGATCTGCATATGAGATGCTCGGCGAGTATGAAAAAGCCGCAGATGCATTCGCTTCAGCAGACGAGATCGTGCCGGATCACCCGGGAATCCTCCTGAATCTCGGCAGGGTCCAGGCGGCAGCGGGACAAAATCAGGCAGCTGCAGAGACCTATATTGGCATCATGAACAACCACCCTGACATTGCCGGAGCAGCGGTTCACGCCACAACAAGCTGCGCAGACCTCGGATTGAACGAAGAGGCGGCGCAAGCTGCTTTGGCTGCATTAGCCAAAGGAGAAGGGGGAATCGGCCTTCTGACGCTTGGCGGAGACCTCTGCAGATCGATCGACCAGCTCGATCAGGCACAGGAATGCTATACTGCGGCACTCAAACTGGAGCCTGACAACATCCATAACCTGTACTCGATCGGACATGTTCATCTGCTCAAAGGCGAGTTCAAACTCAGTATCGAGTATATGGACCAGTGTCTAAGCCTTGCACCCGAGCATTCCGAAGCTTTGTTCGACAAAGGAACTGCCTATGTGAACCTCGGCAGACTCGAGGATGCGGCAAAAGTACTGCGGCATCTCACCGAAATCGACGGAACCAACACAAAAGCTCTGCTTCAACTCGCAGATGTCCTTGAACAGATGCAGAAGTACGACGAGGTTCTCGAGGTCTATGCAAAATATCTCAACGCAGGCGTTCCCAATGCGGACGTTGTCAGGAAACTTGCCTCAATCTACAGTATGCGGGGAGAATACGAAGAGGCACTCTCCGGATACGAACTTCTGCTCGAATCTAACCCCGATGACATCGTCACCCGCCGTCTGAGGGCAGAAGCTCTCAGATTCCTTGGAAGAGATGACGAAGCGGCAGAAGCCTTTGCAGAGATGCTGACGCTTCGCCCAAACGACCAGAATATCAGATCCATGTATGCAGCATCTCTTGCGAACATTGGAAGAACGGAAGACGCCCTCAAACAGTATGCCGAACTGACCCTCAAAGACCCGGAAAATGTCGCCGCTCTTTTCGGCTATGCCGAGATGCTTTCACGCATGGGAAAATATCCCGAAGCGATCCGATACTTTGACAAACTGATTGGAAAATACCCGAGAAACAGTCTGCTCCATATCGAAAAAGCCCTTGCCTCGATCAAGATCGGCGAACCAAAGGATATCACGAGCGACATGACGACCGCAGCCCAGGCCGATCCGAAAAATCCGTATGTCCTTTCCGGTCTTGGATTCATGCAGATGGTCACCGGCCACCCGACTGAAGCACTCGCCGCATTCGACAAAGCGGAGACTGCAGGGTGCAAAGATCCTGACCTGAACTTCTGCCGCGGGATCATCTATCTTCAGCAGAGCAGATTCGATATGGCGGAAAAAGCAGCGGATCACATCCTGAAAACCGATCCGGAGCACATTCCCGCCATGCATCTCAAAGCACGGTCGCTCGAGTCCGTCGGCAGACTGAAAGAAGCAGTCGGCTATTACAACAGAATCGTGCAGCTCTCTGAGCTTGGCAGAGAGACGGAACCATCCGAGGACTGAATGCAGATTCAGATCCTCTGCATCGGAAAGATCAAGGACGCCTATATTTCATCCGGGATTGCCGAGTTTGAAAAACGTCTGCGGCCTTACGGGAAGATATTCATCACGGAACTTGCCGAAGTGAAAATCCCGGAAAATGCCTCGGTATCGGAAGAGCTTCGCGTGAAGGAGAGAGAAGGCGAACTGATCCTTGCAAATGCAAAGGAGGGATTCATGAAGATCGCTCTCGACCCAAACGGGACATCTCTTTCAAGCGAAGAGTTCGCCGACGTGTTTCGCGATGCAAAGTTATCCGGAAAAAACCTCTGCTTCATCATCGGCGGACCCCTGGGCCTGTCACCGGAATTGCTCAAATCGGCCGAAAAAAAACTCTCCTTATCCCGTATGACCTTTACTCACCCCATGACCAGGCTCATTCTCCTCGAACAGGTGTATCGCGCGTTTCGGATCCTGAACGGCGAACCCTACCACAAATAACCTTTTGAGGTGTGTTACCTGTTGTCATGTAGCATCAATATTATACGTGGTTAGTTCCAACATATAAGTACCATGAAATTGGTATACACCGGCAAAACAAAGGATGTATTCTCACTTGAAGATGGGAACTATCTGCTGAAATTTAAGGATGACTGTACTGGTGCTGATGGGGTATTCGATCCAGGGATGAACACAGTCGGCCTAACTATTGAAGGTGCCGGACGTGCAGGTCTTAGATTGACACAGTATTTTATGGAGATCCTGAACGCAAAAGGAGTCCCCACCCATTTCATCAGTGCAGACATCGAGAATGTAACGATGACCGTAAAACCCGCCAAGACATTCGGCAAGGGTCTGGAAGTCATCTGCAGATTCCGCGCAGTAGGTAGCTTCTACCGCCGCTACGGAGACTATGTGGAAGAGGCAGCTCCTCTGCCGGCATTTGTCGAAACGACGTTCAAAGATGACGCACGCGAAGACCCGCCAGTAACCAAAGATGCGCTGGAGATTCTGGGCATCATGTCCCCCGAGGATTATGAGAGCCTTAAAGTCCTCACCCAGAAGATCGGTACCATCATGAAAGAGGAACTCGCAAAGAAGAACATCGAACTCTACGACATCAAGTTCGAGTTCGGCAAGATCGGTGATCAGGTCGTTTTAATCGATGAGATCTCCGGTGGAAACATGCGTGCCTACAGAAACGGCGAGTACCTTTTACCGCTCGACCTGACAAGCAAGGTTCTCGACGAGTAACCACCCCTTTTTTCTCTAAAAAAATACTTATATCAGGCTGTTCTATCATTCATCATGAACAGACTGAAACTGCTGAGTTTCGGAGCGTGTGTGTTTATCATCTGCATATTTGCGGCAGGGTGCATCTCTCCGGAGGTTCCGGTGAATACCGATAATCCGGTTTTGACCGTAACGGTCGAAAAAGCGGGAATAATGATTCCGGCAAATGCGTCGATGACGTATATTCTCCCGGCAAATCCCACGACAGGCTACACCTGGAACGTGATGGAAAGTTCGGGACTGAACGTCACCGATGAATATAAGGCGACTCCGGTTCCCGAAGGCTGGACCGGCGGGGGAGGCTACCAGTATTATACACTGACCTCTGACAAAGCAGGAACGTATACATTCAAAGCAGCTTATGCACGGTCATGGGAAACGGATACCGAACCGATCTATACCATGACACAGGAGCTGGTCTTTTCCGAGGCAGAGAACGATGATGATGCCGGCAGTGTTATGCTGAGCGTGCTGTTTGACGGGACGGTCAATCCGAAAGCAGGCGAGGTCGTAAAGATCTGCACGGAAGGCAATCCGACCACCGGGTATTACTGGACAGCAGCACCAGAGACCGGACTGACCGTTCTCAAAGATGATTATGTCACGGAGGGGACCTCTGGAATGGCCGGCGCCGGCGGAACATATGTCTGGTATGTCACGGCAGAAAAGGCAGGGACCTATTCATTCAAAGCAACATGTCAGAGGTCCGGACAGGATCCGTCCAATATGTTCTTCTTCGATCTGACGTTCGTATAATCAAAACCATATGAAGCGGCAAAGCTTCTTCATTCCTTTTTTCTTATCCCCAGTACCGGTGCGTCTGCACGAACTTGCGTTCCGCTTTCAGGATCTCCCGGTAAAAATTATCGCCGGTCGCAAACGTGTTCAGGATCCGTGCCGCCGCCTCCGGACCGACGCCTCGTCCCGCCAAAGCCACGACGGCCTTTTTGCCGCTGGATAGGACCATGTTCGCGTTCCGCATCATTCGGGTCTCCGCCTCCCGCTCCTCCGTCGAGAGGGTCTTCTTTTTCAGGGCCGCAAACGCCGGCTCCTCGTAAGGCTTCAGCGCCGCGATCAGACGGGCGCCGCAGACCGGACACACAGGCTGGTCGGGGACCCGGGCGACCTTCGTCTTCGACTTCCATTTCCTGCAGTGCATACAGGCAAGGATCACATCCTGCTCATCGATCCTGTGCTTCACGCTCTCGATGATCGCCTGATCCTCGCCCGGAGGCACGACCACATCCCGGCCCGTAAAGAGTCCCTCCGCCCCGATGATCGACAGACGGCTCGTCTTCGTCTCCATTCCATGGTTTTTCAGCATCGCGACAACGGTTTTCGCAGACTCCACATCCATACTCGAGAAGAACAGTTCGCGGAATGCTTCTTTTTCGATCACCGTCCCGTCAAACAAATCGAGAAGACGGTTCATACTGATCTTTTCGTAATCCGCGTCGGCGTCGATCGCCCCGAACTTCTTCGCGATCTGGACGAGTTTCCATTTGTAGAGAGCCGTTTTTTTCAGCGCAAGGATCAGGATCGCTTCCAGATGCTCCGGTTCGAGAGAGAGGAGCACCTCCTCCACGTCCGGAGCCCTGAGAAACTTCGGGAGCCGGAGAAGGATCCGGTAGGCATTCGTCTCGATCCCAACCGACGTCCCGTATCGGGCGGAGAGCAGTATCGAAAGGACGCGGCCGATCGTCTCGTTCACTTTGTGCCCGCCGCAGAGATTCACCACGACCCCCTCGTCAGAGTCTTCGAGAACAATCAGCTTATCCGTCGACGTAATAGACCGGTTCTTTTTCATCTCGGAAAGGACCTTCTCGGCAAAGCGGACGGACCTCTCATCCGCCCGGTAGTCGGCAAAGTTCTGCAGACGGCGCAGCCTCCCGACTTCCATTGCCACCGTGAAAGGCACCGGGATCTGTTCTCCCTCCCAGGACGGGAGTTCCCCTTTCGCATTCTTCGCCGGCTCGACCATGATTTTGTCCTCATCGATGTCGAGGACCCGCCAGATCCGCCCCCGGGCAATAAACACGGCGCCCGACGAGATCCAGCTGATCACAAACGACTCGTCCAGGGTCCCGACCGGTTTTCTCGAGACCACATCGAAGATCATGCTCTTCTTCTCATCCGCGATCATCGAAAGATTCAGCGAGAGATACTTGCGTGCCCGGGATTTTGTGATCACCATGCCGTTTTCGGTCCGGATCAGGTAGTGTTTTTCCATGCCGGCGATCACTTCGCGGATCAGCGGACCGGCATTTTCAAAGCAGAAGCTCCGGGAAAAGATCTGCTCGATCTTTTCGATCGCGATCTCGCCGCGTTCTACCGCGAGGGCCGCGATCTGGTTGGCGATCACGTCCGCTGCATTGATGTGCGGGCGGATGTTCTCCGGCTGATTGCTCATCGCTTTGTTGACGATCACCATCGACTCCAAGATATCGTCAAACCCGGTCGCGAGGATCATGCCATTCGACGTGGCATGGATCTGATGACCGGCTCTCCCTGTTCGCTGCATGAGACGGGCGACCTCACGCGGCGAGTTGAACTGGATGACGTGATCGATCTGTCCGATGTCGATCCCAAGCTCCATCGAGGAGGTACAGATCATGCCCCGCGTCATTCCGGCACGGAACTTGTCCTCGGCATCGATCCTGACCTCGCGGGAGAGGGACCCGTGATGAACGTCCGTGTCCCCGCGGGGAAGAAGGGCATGGCCGATCGCCTCGGCGACGCTCCGTGTGTTCGTGAAAACGAGGGTCGAGGTGTGGGCGTCGATGCATTTTTCGATCAGCTTCGTCTGGTCGCCGAATGACTCGCCGGCAAACTTCACGGAAAGATCGAGGGTTTTCGCGACAGGGACCTGCACGATCGTGCAGGGACGTTTCCCGCAGAGGAACCTGCCGACAACCTCGGGGTTTCCAACAGTTGCCGAGATCCCGATCCGCTGGAACTCGCCGGCGAGTTCGGCGACCCGTTCGAGCGCAACGGAGAGCTGGGCCCCGCGTTTTCCGTCGGCCAACTCGTGGATCTCATCGACGATGACGTAGCGAACGGCCGCAAGATGTTTGCGAAGCACTTTCCCCATCATCATCGCCTGCAGGCTTTCCGGCGTCGTGATCAAAAGATCGGGCGGATGGGTCGCCTGTTTTCGCCGGTCGTTCTGGGTCGTGTCCCCGTGCCGGACCGAGATCTTCAGCCCGAGTTCGGCCCCCCACCACTCGAGCCGGTTCATCATGTCCCGGTTGAGGGACCGAAGCGGCGTGATGTAGAGTGCAGAAAACCCGTCGGGCAGCGGGTCGGTGAGCATGTGATGGAAAACCGGCAGAAGTGCACTCTCGGTTTTTCCCGTTCCGGTCGGTGCGATCAAAATCGCGTTGATCCCGGAGATGAGTTTGGGGACCGCCCGCATCTGGATCTCTGAAAACTCATCGAAGCCCCGCTTTTCCAGAACCGCCCGAAGCTTCGGGTGGAGCGAGTCTTTGAGTTCCTGAATCGCGGATGTCATACTTCCCCCAGAGGATCGGGGCGGAGTTCGGTGAACGGAGCAACGTAGGTCCCGTCTTTTAAGAACACCTCGCCCGTTTCGGTCAAAATCGCCTTTGCGATCGGAGAGATTTTGTTGCCCGGGATAAGCCGGATATCCATCCCCCCGGCGAGCTCATAGAATGCCGGTACCAGAAGGACCCGTGTCGGATCGGCCGGTACCGGTCCCCAGACAGATGGGTCGATCTCGGCAAGAAGATACCCCGGCGTTCCGCGCAGGGCGCAGCCGACGGCGTCATAGATGTTTACGACCGGATGGTGGTGGCCGCACAAAATCAAATGGCCGAGAAGAGATGGATCCGGGATCGTGTGGCCGTGGAAATAGCCTGTCCCGTCGATCAAGGCCCCGTTCATAGGGAGGAGTTCGCCTTTTTCGAGATACTGTTCAAGGCCGGTGTCATGATTTCCGGGAGCGAGCCGGAATTGGGTCTCTCTTCGGATCCTTCTTAGGACCTCGGGCATCTCGGTTCGTTCCTGATAGGTGACATACGGGATCATGTGTTTGAGGTCGCCGAGTACGATCAAATAGTCAGGATCGGCCTGTTCGATGACGGCAAGCAGTCTCGCAAGACGTGAATCGGTCCCGCTCTGAAAGTGCAGACCGTGCCGGTGGAGGTCGGCCTCGACACCGAAGTGGGGATCGGCTATGATCAGGGAACGTTCCTGTCTTTCGATAAGGACCGCTGGTCCTTCTGCATAAAATTCCGGCTGCATGATCAGGCGATTTTGATGAATTCGGTCGTCGGGGTGTAGCATTCCCCTTCTTCCATAAGTATTCCAAGACGCATCTTCGCTGACTTTTCGTCGAGGCCGAGACTTTGTAAGCGGGAGATGACGTCGAGTATCCGTGCTCCTTTCTTTTCGGAGAGAACGGAGATGATCTCGAGTATTTTTTCGTTGGTGACCTCATCTTTCGGACCCGCCGGTTTGACGGAGGCGAGCGCAGCGCTGATTTTTCCAGCAAACTCTTTACGGGACTCGGAGGGAGGGGACTTTTCCAGCCGCGAGATCGCCGACTCGGCGGTGCTCACGATCCAGGCGTCACGGGCGCTGCGGGTGGAGGGGGCAATCGTTTCCGGCACGATCTCGAGATACGTTCTGCCGGCATAT
Source organism: Methanocorpusculum sp. UBA424 (assembly GCA_002498375.1). Lineage (GTDB taxonomy): Archaea > Halobacteriota > Methanomicrobia > Methanomicrobiales > Methanocorpusculaceae > Methanocorpusculum. The sequence goes on along the minus strand of DAHC01000011.1, from coordinate 9,261 downwards.
TTGCGGAATCTGACCATGCCGAATACGGCGACGAATGAGGGGGCGGCGAGTTCGTCAGCGGTTTTGAGGAGAGCGGTGTTCTGCCAGCTCATGGAGCAGGAGAAAACCCCCGTCGGGTCGCTGATGCGAAGCGAAGAGATTTTTCCGTCTCTGAGAATTTTTTCGGTGAGGGTACCTATGAGATATATTTTGGGGGAGAATATGCCGAACTGGGTTTTAAATCCGGTTCCCGTATCCACTGCGTGTATAAGTTCGCCGGCGAATATACGGGATGCCGGGAGAAGTCCGGTATTTGGGGTGTCCATTCCTTAACTCATTTGGTTTGAGGGAGCATTAAACCGACCGAACGAGGATATTTTTCTCATATGAGGCGGGCAGTTTGGCGAAGTGAGAAGAGACTAAACGTCTCATGTATGAAACGAAAAACAGATACGAAATCGCATTCATTCAAGTGAACGTAATGCTTAAAAAAAAGGACAATGTAATGCCTTCAGCCGGAATTGAACCGGCGACAACCAGATCTTCAGTCTGGCGCTCTCCCGACTGAGCTATAAAGGCTCTTGCGTAACTAATGTTAGTAGAATAACTATTTATAATAATCTGATTGACTCTCTCAAACACCTTATCCATTCCAAAAACGTAGTACTACACAATGGTCAAGAGCGCCAATACAAAAAACGGAACCAATAAACAGACCCTTCAGGAAAAAATCGTCGGACGAGCCACACAGATCGTCCACCTGACACATAATGACTTGGACGCCGCCGGATCTGACGCTATCTGCCGGATGACATTCGGAAACGAGATCCTCACGCTTTTCTCGTCCGTTGGAAAATTCAGCTGGTTTCTCGCGCAGGTTGCCGGATGCAACGGAAAAGGAGACACTCTCATCATCAGTGATCTGAGCTATCAGAACGGCATCGAGGATCAGATACGAAAAGCCCATGCAGCCGGCTGGGTCATCCAATGGTACGATCACCACAAATGGACCGATGCGGAAAAACACAAGGTCACGCCGTTTGTCCAGACCCTCATCGTGGACACGACAAAGTGCGCAACAGGCGTTGTGGCCTCGGTCTTAGCCAAAGATAACAAAAGCGCACGCGAGGTTGCCGGCGTCGTCTGTGATTACGATCTCTGGAAACACCAGGACCCAAGATCGGCAAAACTCGGCATCGTAACCTCCAAACAGGAAAACCTCAGACTCATCAGAGACAAACTCACAGAGGGCATCATCATCGACGACGAAGTTACCCGGATTTTTGAAAAAATCGAGCACGACAAGAACAAGTGCATGAAAAAAAGCATCAGGGCCGCGAAAATCTTCCGGGGAAAATACACGATCGCTGTCATGCCTGCCTACGGCTACCCGAGCGAAACCTCTGCAGAAGCACGCCGGCAGCTTGGCACCGACATAGAACTTCTTGTCTTTGACAATGGAAAGTTCTCTCTCCGCAGTGTTCCGGAGATCAGCCACCTTATCGCCAAACAGTTCGGAGGCGGCGGTCACCCGAATGCATCCGGAGGAAGCTTCAACTACACCTGGAAAGAGAAGTGGATGCTCAAACTCTTCAAAAAAGTTTCCCAGAAAGACAAATTCATAACAGCAGCAGAGAACCTCTGACCGCACACTTTTTTTATCACCCGCGCAATACTAGCTTATGACCAACCTGGCCGAAAGCATCAGAATAGATTACGGGATCTGTACGACCTGCGGGGCGTGCGTAAACGTCTGCCCAAATAACATCATCCAGCGTGACGCCGACGCGTCACCGATCGTTCATCCCGGCCCGGAGTGTATATCCTGTGGACACTGTATCGCGATCTGCCCAAGCGGCGCCATGACGATTCCAAAGGAGATGGAAGAGGCCGGATTCGCCGACGCTGCGACCCTTGCACGCCATCTCAGATCGCGCCGGTCGATCCGTCTCTGGAAAGACAGTCCCGTTACAAAAGAAGAGTGCGAAGAACTCATCAAAATCACCGCCCACGCACCCTCCGGGTGTAATACCCACCCGGTCAAATGGGTCGTCGTGAACGACCCTGAAAAAGTGAAGGCATTCGTCGCGGCTTCAGCCGAACTCCTGCGGCAGATTCCAACGGATAACCGCATGTATGGTCTTGCTGCCGGACTCCTGAGAAAACTGGATGCGGGAAACGATATTCTCTGCAGAAATGCACCGGCGCTTCTTATCGCAGTCGCAAATCCAAAGGAAGATCTGGGTCTTGTGGACAGCATCATCTCCCTGACGTATGCGGACGTCTATGCCCCGTCGATCGGACTTGGTACCTGCTGGGCCGGATTTGTGATGATCCTTCTCAACGTGTTCCCTCCGCTTCACAAAATCCTCGGCATCCCGGAAGGATACAAAGCACAGTTCGCCCTTCTTGCAGGCCATCCCAAATACACATTCAAGCAGATTCCGCCAAGAGATATGCCGGAAATCTTCTGGTCGTAAAAAAAGATTAGAGGGTCATAAGCAAACGGGGCAGTTCGAGAGCAAGCCAGGGATTTGCCTTGAATATTGCAATCACAAGAGATTTCACCGTGATCTCGTCAAGAGAAAGATCGCTCATAGAATGGATGATGGAGTTGAACTTTGCATCATCCATTTTTATGAACGACTCTTTTACCGCATAATTTCTCGCCAGTGCATGACCAAGAGGGCCTTCACGCCAGGTAGTATCATAGACCATCAGCGCCATCTTGGAGGTATCGCCTTTTTTCAGTGCCGCTGCGGCGACTTCGCCCGCAAGCTTTCCGGTGTACATCGCATTATAGATTCCTCCGCCGGTGATCGGATCGGAAAGACGAGCAGCGTCCCCGACGATGATAAGATTGTCGGCGACCGTACATTCCAGAGGTTTACATACAGAGACCCCGCCGACAATCAGCTCGGTGATCTTCCCATTGGGGAACTCACGGGCAACGAACCGGTCGAGGTAATCCTTCGCACGGTGACCTTCGCCGGATTTCGTACCGGCTATACCGATACCGACATTGGCACATCTGTGTCCCTTCGGGAAAACCCAGATGTAACCCCATGGAGCATCCGTATATGAAATATAAAACAGATTGGCACGCTCATCGATATCGATATCGTTTACAATGTACTGGGCGCAGGTTTCCAGCTCGGTCAGCGGAACGGTCGTATTGATCCCCGCCCATTTGGCAAACTTCGACTCGACCCCGTCGGCTGCAATAACGACTTTTGCCCGGACCTCGTAGGTTTTTCCATGCTGATGGATCACGGCGCCCGATACTTTGCCGTCGATCATGATCGGCGCAGAGGCACGTGCATGGACCTGGATCTCGGCTCCTGCCTCAGCTGCCTGCCAGACAAGTTCACGGTCGAAGACCTTTCTGTCGAGAACGTAGCCTACTTTTCCCCCGGAGTGGTTGTTGCCGATCGTGAACTTCGTTCCATCCGGCCCGATCAAAACGGCTTTGTCGAGATCGGCCGCGATCCACTTCGGGTCAGGTTCGATAAACTCAGCCAGTGCTTCCTTGCCGATACCTTCCGCACAGCGGACCGGAGCGCCGATCGCCGGACGTTTTTCGACGAGGAGAACGGACAATCCCTGTTCAGCGGCAGCTTTTGCTGCAAGAGCTCCTCCCGGACCTCCGCCGACAACCAAAACATCGTATGCTTCCTTCATTGTTCCTCCAGTTCGATTGCTCCAAGCGGGCAGACCGTAGAACAAATCTTACATTTGCTTTTACAGAGGGTCTCATCAACGGTCAGATAGGCATCGATGAGTTCGAGGGCCCCTCTCGGACAAACAGAGACACACGCTCCGCAGTATCCGCAGACATCTCGTCGAATATGAATCATCGTCTTAATAATTTGTTTCAGCCGCTTAATAGTTTGCTCTGCGGGAGCCTTATATTGTCAGACAAACAACATGGTTGTATGGATGAAGATCAGAATACCAAACCGAGTTTGATGTATATTATCCTGATGATCGTGGCGATCGGCTGCGTGATTTACGGTGTCTACGGATGGGTCACCGGTCTGTGGTAAAAAAGGAGATTATTTTTTTGAGCCTGGCGCGGTGGTAACCGGTACAACCGCAGCGGCCAGTTCCTCCAGCCTTTCGGCCGGCAGACCGACAACCATCTCTTCGTCCGCGATGCCGGAAAACTTCCGGGAGCCGTCACACCCAAGAGAATAGTTCGGCTCTCCGTTCAATATAACATATGATGTTGCATCCGAGCAGACCGACTGGATCCCGGAAAACTCCGGATAGAGCCGACCGCCAAGTCTGTAAAGCGTGGACTGGGCAAGCTTCAGCATCGAAAAAGGCTTTGCAAAGATGATGACGGCATCCGGAATGAACGTCGCTTTTTCTAAAGGAGCATAGACGGTGGCATAGGTGTCCTGCGGAAGAGCCGGGACATTGTACACCGTTCTTTTGCTTGCGCCAAGCGAGCTGTATTTTCCTAATCTGAAGTAATGCTCACCTGACTCCATCGACGGACCTATTTCACGCAGACCGAGGACCCACGCGCCGCCTCCGCACTGATGCTTGGAATCGGTGGCGTAGAATACCTTTCCTTCCCGTGCGAGCGAGACCATCCGACAGTGACGAACGGTCTCCTCGATCTCCGAGATACCTTCCGGAAGTTTGTCCTCGGACGTGACTATTTTTACCGCGACCGGAGAGCCGGTAAGGTGAAGAGCTTCCTTGAGAGTCGCTGAAATTTGTGCATAATCTGTCATGAGGTAAAATATGTCATAGGATTATTTAATAACGTTCATAGAAGACGCAGCTTCTGTTCAACCTTATCAAAAAATCCTCTCCCCACATCAACGAAGAGAGCCGGATCAGGAGATTTACGAATGATCAGCGTGGCATTCTCCCCAATCTCATACTGATCCTGACCGTCGATCACAAGAAGGGCAGGTTTGACTGAAACCAAGCGGATCTCTACTTCACTCTTGGAATTGATCAGGTACGGACGCGACGACAGCATGTAGGGTGCAAGGGGAACCAGAAGCATAGCCTCGATCGTCGAGTCGACGATCGGTCCGCCGGCGCTCATCGCATATGCGGTAGAACCGGTCGGCGTCCCGATGATCAGACCGTCGGCGCGGAACTCGTCGATCTGTCTGCCGTTGACGAAGACGGCGAACTTCAATATTTTTGCCGGACGGGAGGTCACGATGACCGCCTCGTTGAGGGCGGAACCAACGGACCTTCCGTTGTATTCGATGGATAGCCGCATGCGGGGGTCCAGCGGGAGCGGCAGGGAGAGAGACGTCAGGATCTCTTCGGCTTTATCCCGCTCGATATCCGTCAGGAATCCGACCTGGCCCTGATTGATCCCAACGACAGGGACCTGATGATCCAGCATTCTGATGGTCCGAAGCACACTTCCGTCACCGCCGAGAACAACGATCAGATCCGCTGAAAAATCTTTGGACAGCGAGACCGGAGCGTATCCAAGTTCGGCGGCGACCGACTGTTCATACACGACGTCGTGTCCCAGGTCACGAAGCATCCATCCAAGGGACTGGGCAAGTTCGATCGGTTCTTTCAGATCGATCCGGGATACAATACATATCTTCATTGCAGCCTCACGATTTCTGAAACTTTTTTATGGATCGCAGGGGTTGCTGCGAGAAGCATGCGGCCGGAACAAACATCGTCCGGAAAAGATACGGCAGATCCGTCGGGAGATGTTACAACTCCGCCGGCCTCCTCGCAGATGAACATCCCTGCAGCAGCGTCGGTGATCCTCAGGGTATTTCTGAGATCGAGGAACCCTTCAAGTCTCCCGCAGGCAACATAGCAGAGTTCAAGCGCAGAAGCTCCGAGTTTTCTTCCCCGACGGGCACGCAGACCTTTCTCTAAAAGGGAGATCAGCTCGGGGGCACGGGCATAGATGCTCATCGCCGCGGTGTTCAGTTCGGTCTTTTTCGACACGCGAATGTGTTTTCCATTGAGAAACGCACCTTTCCCGCGGACCGCCGTGAAGGTTTCCCCATTTGCGAGATTCCTGACATAGCCGGCAATCATCTTCTCTCCATCGGAGAGTCCGATGGACAGCGCATAAAATGGGATGCCCACACCTGCATTGAACGATCCGTCCACTGGATCAAGATAAGCTATGCCTGACTCCCCGCCGATATCCTGAACCATGCCTGCCTCTTCCGAAAGAAGGGCACGGCAGACTTTGCGTGATCGAAATACTGCAAGGATGATATCCTCGGCGATTTTGTCAAGGCGTTCGGTCGGGGTATTATCCGCACCCATACAGAGCTCTTCAGCACCATACTCTGTCCCGATCAGCGGAGCCAATGCTTCCTCGATCATGGGAGCAACTTTGTCGCAAACAAAAAGAAACTCTGTCGGATCCATACGTACTTGTTCTATTGGAGGGATATCCACATGAATTCTTGCCTATGCATGAGTGCCGTAACACTCATAAGCAATCACCTCCCATACTTAGAGAGATATACTATGAAGGAACAGACTGAAGTTGGAAAACTGAAAGAAGGTCGTTACGTTGTCGTCGACGATGAACCATGCAAGATCCAGAGCATCTCCATCTCCAAACCAGGAAAACACGGCGCAGCAAAGGCAAGATTAGACGTTGTCGGTCTTTTTGACGGACAGAAACGCTCGGTTGTCTCCCCAACCTCGGCAACCGTCTATGCACCGATCGTAGAGAGAAAGACCGGACAGATTCTGACGATCGCAGGAAACGTCGTCACGTTCATGGATATGAAGGACTTCAATAACTTTGAACTTATTGTGGAGGATGAACACATTCTGGCAACTTTCCAGCCGGCTCAGGAAGTTCCCTACATCGAGTCACTCGGCAAGCGTAAGCTTGACCTCTAAGACTGCACAATAATCCATATATGCAGTCTTTCTCTAACACTCTTTTTGCTGATGCTGAAAGCGAATATTTGGATGCATCATATGGGATATTTGGCGTTCCCTTCGATGGGACAACCTCTTTTAAAGCGGGATGTAGAGACGCGCCTGCTGCGATCCGTCAGGCATCATACAACATCGAGACGTACAATCCCCATTACGACATAGAGCTTCCCGAGATTCCGTTTCACGATATGGGTGATATTTATGCAGAGTGTCTGCCCGATCTCGTTGTTGCCCAGGTGGAGGATGTTGTTCTCGATCTGGTGAAAGACGGGAAGATCCCGGTAATGATCGGAGGGGAGCATTCGATAACGATCGGCGCAGTAAGAGCTTTGTCTCCATCCTGGTATGTTGTCTGCGATGCCCATCTGGATATGCAGGATGAATACCGGGGGTCTCCTTATAATCACGACTGCGTAACCGCACGCGTGAGCGAGATCACGCCAAATATCATCATTCTTGGAGCGCGGAGCGGATCACGGGACGAGTTCTTACTTGCCAGGGAAAAGTATCATCTCTATACGGCAGATGAGATCAGAGACAGAGGAATTAAACCCGTTCTGGATGAGATTAAAGCGCTGGTAGGGGATGCTGATCTGTATCTTTCGATCGATGCGGATTCGATTGACTGCTGCCTGACTCCCGGTCTTGGCACGCCGGAACCATTCGGGCTTACTCCGGGAGAGGTGCGGGACGTTGTAAGAACTCTTGCCAAAAATGCCGTCGGATTTGATTATGTGGAGGTGCTTCCAAACGATGCGGGTCAAACCGCGATGGTTGCAGCCCATATCATCCGTGAATTTATTGCAGGTCACGCCTGCGGATCTAAATGAACCTTGGGTTCATCCCTAACCATCATCAATTTGCTTTTTTGCAGATGAATGTGTTTGGTCTTAACACGCAGCTTACCGCTAAAAAAGGAGGGAGGAGTTAAGCCTGAACAAAGTTCAGGAGTTCTTTCCCATTTTCGTCGGTGATGATTAAGTGTGAGTCAACGATCGAGTAGCCGGCAGACATTGTAAGCGCATTGAAAAATGCAAATTCTGCCTGCATCTGCTCTTCGGTTCCCGCCATCATTGTAGAGATGATGTCATCTCCGATAGAGAGGGTGTTTCCAGTAGTTGTGTAGGACCCGCCGTAGACGTTAACCGGAGCCTGACCTCCAAACGAACCGTTGGGGTTGAATGTAACGGTGACATTGTTATCGGAGGCAAGGAGCCACTTCCCGGAGATGGCCGGGATTTCTTTGAAGGTTAAGATGGTATTTCCGGCGTTGTCGGAGATGATAAGCGAACCGTCAGTTATTTTATAGGCGGCGGCATTGGCAAGGGCAACATAATATTTCTGCTCCTGTTCCATCAAATCAGCGGGACCGGCCATCTTGGTTGATCCAAGACCGCTGATGGTGAGTTTTCCATCCTGACCAAGGGTGATTTTACCAAAGTAGTTATTTACACCGCTGTTTCCGGAGATGTTGGAGCCGGCAATCTCAAGGGTGATGCCCCCGATGATCGACGTGTTGTCACTACCTATACCTGTGAGAAACCAGTTTCCTTCGAGCGATTCGCTTTCAGGACTGATGCATCCTGCAGCAAATATAACTGCCCCGATTATTACGAGAGCTGAGAACACGAGTGTTGTGTGCTTCATACATTATTATTAGATGCCGGAGATTATAAGTCTGGCTTTAACTAAGAAATTTTTATCAGTTATTAGAGATCAATTTTACAATATATTTTGATTTTTGATAATTTTCCCTTTGAACATAACCCAGAATATAGTTATGGGGCGAATGAAAGATATGTTAATATCCAAGAATTACCAAACAAACTGTTTGTATGACCTCTAAAACGGATGAGATCGTTGGTGTATGGCATGCAGATCAGGAATATTATCACCTCGGAGCCTACTTTAATCTGAAATACGTGTTCGCTCCCGATGGCACGGTCACCGAATTCTGGTATGGCGTGGAGGATGGAACTCTGCAAAAGCAGTTTGATTTAATTTGGGAGAAGGACAGCGAGGGAGAATACACATTAAATGATGGAAAAGATTTCCGCAGGTATACGATCTCCAATGGCAAGCTCTGCGATGTAGATTTTTCGCTGTATTATCATCGCGGATAACATTCTTTCTTTTCTCTTTTCCCTTTCCGTCCTGATGTATGCAGGATACTCTACCGTATCCGGATAAAACATGACGGAAAAGAAAAACCAAACTACAAATACAAAAGCTCGCGCTCAACACAAAAAAAACACAAAAACAACAGGTCAAAACAAGATAGTAAGGGGGGGTGCAGCGTTGACACCTTCCCGAGAATTCGCATATCTCAGTACGATAGCCGACGTAAGAGAGCTTAACTGCCGGGTT
>DAHC01000014.1:101135-142293 GCA_002498375.1 Methanocorpusculum sp. UBA424 | reverse complement strand
GTCTAATGGATTCATTGTCCTAGTCCTTTTTTGCCAATTTAATACAAGGAATTAGGACATCTTCAATTTTACGGAAAACAAATTACACTATCAAAATATCACTTATGCCATCACCTGTTTGTGTGAGCTTCTGCAAATATCTTTAGATCAAGTAAACTAATTAAAAAAGAGATTGGAATTATCTTCTGATACCGATCTTATTCAATATCAATGCCGTATTTCTTGGCATTTTTATCCGCGATGGCCTGGATCTTTGCGATTTCTGCATCGTTTCTTACGGGTTTGAAGAGATGACGGAAACGTTTCTGGGCTTTGAGATAATCATCGACCGGCACTCTCTTGACTTTCTTAACAGTCGCAAGCTCTCCGTCAATAACTTCGTAGTTGACCCAGAGTCCGCATTCGACTGCCATTCTGCCGATCTCCATCGTCTTGGCGCCGTCGAATCCCCATCCGGTGCAGCAGGGTGTGTGTACCTGGATATAGCAGGGGCCTTTTGTATTTCGTGCCTTTTCGACCTTTTTCATCAGATCTGCGGGGTATGCCATTGAAGCGGTGGCAACGTATGGTGAGCCGTGTGCTACAAGGATCTGCGGGTAATCTTTCTTTGGCAGGTTGTTTCCGGTTGAGCAGACGCCTGCGGGGGATGTTGTTGTATCTGCATCGTAGGGTGTTGCCCCGGACCGCTGGATTCCCGTGTTCATGTATGCTTCATTGTCGTAGCAAATGTACGTGAAGTCATGTCCGCGTTCAAAAGCACCGGAGATACAGAGTGTTCCAATATCAACCGTAGCACCGTCCCCGCCGAAGACGAGGATCTTTTCCGTGTCAAGACGTCCCTGCTTTTTGAGGGATGCTTCGATTCCTGATGCGACTGCCGATGAGTTTTCGAACAGCGAGTGAATCCAGGGGGTTTTCCATGCGGTTTCCGGATACGGGGTTGAGAAAACCTCCAGACATCCGGTCGAGTTGACGACGATTGTATTTTCGCCGTAGCCTTTGAGGATCATACGGACTGCAGATGATGCTCCGCAGCCGCCGCAGGCTCTGTGTCCACACTCAAAGTTTTCAATTGATCTGTCTACCATTTTAGAGCACCTCCTCGCGTAATCCGTAGAACATGTCGCCTTCACCTTTCTCAGCGAGTTCGACGATCTTTTTGATGTCTCTCTTTCTTACGTCGCGACCGCCGAGACCAAGGATGTAGTCGTAGACTGGTATGTTCGAACCATAGCAGGCCTCCTTGATTTCAATTGCCACAGCTCCTTTTGCACCCAGACTGACGTTTTTATCAAGAACCGCGATGGTGTTGACATGGGCGAGAGCCTTTGCCACATCGGTCGACGGGAATGGACGGAAGCAGCGGAGATTTAAGAGTCCGACCTTCTTTCCTTCAGCACGCATCTCATCGATTGCGTCTTTGACTGTACCGCAGATCGAACCCATTGCTACGATCGCGGTCTCAGCATCCTCAAGTTTGTAACCGACGACTAACTCCGAGTAGTCACGGCCGAAAATTTCGCCGAACTCTTTGCCGTATTTTTTAATGGCATCGGCCGCGCGTTTGACCGCCTGATCATGTTCGTATCTGAACTCCAGATAGTATTCCGGTGTGGCATACATACCAAAGGAGATCGGGTCTTTTGCATCGAGTTTCTGATAGGGGTTGAACGGTCCGAGGAATGAGTCAACGAGTTCCTGCGAGGGGAGGTCGATCGGCTCATATACATGAGACAGGATGAATCCGTCGAAGCAGACGAAAGCCGGGAGCAGAATGTTATGATCTTCGCAGACTTTGTATGCGAGGATGTGCATGTCGATTGCTTCCTGGTTGTCTTCTGCATACAGCTGGATCCAGCCCGAGTCTCTCATCATGATGGAGTCCTGCTGATCGTTCCAGATCGAGAGAGGGGCAGAGATCGCGCGGTTTGCGATACCCATAACGATCGGGAGTCTCATACCAGCTGAGTTGAACACGACCTCGGCCATCAGGGCGAGACCCTGTGATGTTGTGGCCGAGTAGACTCTGCTTCCGGCTGCCGATGCACCGATACAGGCAGAAAGCGCTGAAAATTCGGATTCCACGCAGATGTATTCGGCATCAAGTCTTCCGTCGGCGACGATCGACGCCAGTCCTTCAACGATGTGGGTCTGCGGGGTGATCGGATATGCGGATATGACCTGCGGTCTGCAGAGACGAACGGTCTCCGCGATAGCGATCGAGCCCTCCATAATTTCCATCGTCATTTATTTCTCCTCCTTAATCATAGTGATCGCCTTCGCTTTGTCAGGACATTCTTCGGCGCACATGCCGCATCCTTTACAGAAGTCAAGATCGATAGAATAGGTTTTGTCAGGATTCTGATTGATGCATCCTTCCGGACAGATCAGCTGACATGTTCCGCATTTCGTACATTTTTCCGTGTCCATTACAGGATAGAAAACTCTCCATGAACCGGTTTTGTTGTTTCTGCTGTTGCCCGGGCGTGCCGTGCATCCAATTCCAAGAGCCATTATACGTGTCCCTCCTTTACCATCGCATATGCACGTTTTGCTGCGGCAATATTGCTGTCTGCAAGTTTCGCGTCGAATCTCTCTTTGATTGCCCCTTCAAGAGCTTCGAGGGTGATCTCTCCGCTTGCGGCGGCAAATGCTCCCATCAGAGTTGTATTGGTGATCGGGAGCCCTATTTCTTCAAGAGCGATCTTTGTTGCGTCAATGACGATCAGTTTCACGCCTTTCGGGAGATTATATGTCCCTTCTTTTTCTGTGTTGATAATGGCAATTCCGCCTTCCGACATGCCTGCAAATACATTCACATCGCGGATCAGCGTGCTGTCCTGAACGATGATGTAGTCCGGTTCATAAATCTGACTTCTGAGGCGGATTTTTTCATCGCTGAACCGCACAAATGCCTGCACGGGGGCTCCGCGGCGTTCAACGCCAAATGCCGGGAATGCCTGTGAATAGACGCCTGCGGTGAATGCTGCCGTCGCTATTAATTCTGCAGCCGTCACCGAGCCCTGTCCACCTCTTCCGTGGATGCGTAGTTCTCTCATAACACTTATATTTATCACGATTAATCAATATGAATTTACTGTTTGCAAATTTTCTGAAAAAAGACCGCACTTTCTAAAAAGAGATTCATGGGGGTGATGAATTATTATTTGCGGGGCAATATGACCGGAATTCCCAGAATCTGTTTTGCCCCGTTGAAAATATCCCGTGCCATAAGCGCAAGTCCTTCGGATGCTGCCCATTCATTATACACAATGACTGGTTTTTGCAGCAATGCGGAGATTTCTTCGGCCAATTCCGGTGCGAGACTGCCTGCCAGAGCAATTGGAGCCTCGCGTGAAAGAAGAAGAAGCGAGGCGCACTCCATTGCAGCCCACATGGCGATCGCCGGCTTCTGATATTTTTCCTCAAGATGATATGAAGCGCCCGCCGTCGTAAACGCTTCATTTGCGGTACATTCTCCCTCATCGATTTTTCTGATCGCGTCAACATCGAGTGCCCCGTGCTGTGTTCCCGGTGCGAAGACGCATGCGTCAAATGCCCCGACAATTTTTCCGTTCGCAACGAGAAGAGACACGGTGTTGGAACTGATGTCCGACACGATAAACGTGTCATGGAGTGTCTGTTTTGCAAGATAGGCTATCCCGAGTTTTTCCGGGCTCGTCTGATGGGAATACACTTTGAATCTGGGATCGGTATCGGATCCTCGGTGAATACCTGGAATAACCATTGCGGGAATTCCCGACTCTTTTATGACATCGAAGACCCGTGTCCCTCCGCCGATATGTTCGCCGGCGCCGTCGCGAGTTATGACTCCCCGGTTTTTCAGCTGAGCAATAGGTGTTATTTTGGAAAAATTGTCTCCCATTGAATAACATACAGCGAATCCTTCTATCTCACTGATTGGACAGAGTTTCTCCAGAGCCGAAAGTTCAAAACTTTTAGCCGCTTCCCGGGATATTTTAAGATGTTTTCCGGTTTCTGTTGCGAACCGAAGGGACGTGGTCCCGTGGTCGACTCCGATATACATACAGGAATGTATTGCTCGAATATGAGATAAGTTCTATCCTTTATAACACCAATAGATTAGTAGAATGGGCGATTCCCACTATGATACGCTCGGCGTAGCGGAAAATGCAACGCCGGAAATGATAAAAAAAGCCTATATTGCTCTCGTAAAAGAGTTCCACCCGGATCATGCGGGTGCGAACGAGGACAAACAGCAGGAGTACAACGAGCGTCTGCTCAAGATAATGGCGGCATATGAGGTTCTCAGCAATCCGGAATCCAAAGCGGCGTATGATCAGGAGCGTGCCGGCATACCTGCGCCCCCTTCACCCCGCGGTAAAAAAATGTCGGGAATGCCGACAAAAAGCGGCGACATCGAAACGGATTATCCGATATCCATGACGATCGCCGCATATGGAAAAGGCAAGATCCCGATGAAGGTAGCCGGAGAAAAGGTCGTCATCAAAGTCTATCCCGGGGTCAGACGGTACAGAATTGCTAACAAAGGGGTGCCTGTAGAAGGAAAACCGCGGGGTGATCTGTATGTCAATCTCAAAGTTATCCCGGAGGAAAACTGGGAGATCGATGATGCAACGAATAATCTGATCTGCCGTCTGCAGATACCGCCGAAAATCGCAGAACAGGGAGGAACGATCCCCCTCACTCTTCTCTTCAAGAAAACCATTAAGATCACTGTGCCTGCAGGTGTAAAAACCGGAGATCGTTTTGCACCGCCGGAAGGAAAAGGACTCGGCGTTTTGTCTCCGAAGAAGAAAGGCAACATCATCATCGAGGTTGAAGTTGCGAAGAAAAAAGGTCTCTTTGGCCTGTTTGGATGAATCATGACTGAAAAAAACGGAAACCTTACTGCGGCCGATTTCCATCACGAACTGTACCGCAGATTTGATGCGGCAACGGAGCGCGGTGCCTCGCATATCGAAGTCACTGCAGGAGAACTGCACAAAACACTCAAAGCATCCAACAGACTTTCGATGTGCAGCAACGCGCTTTACGATATGCAGAACATCGGCGATGCGATTCTCTCCGTCCCTTCAGGCGGTGTCGGGTCATCTCTTCTGATCAGATATTCTCTTCCCAGGGAAAGAGGAATTGATCTGGAAAAAAGCATCTATGAACGTTCGATAGTCATCTCCGGGTATGAGATGCGGATGAAACGGTTTATTGAAATCGCGGCGGTCCATCCGGTGTTTCGTGATCTCGATCCCATCTCCCGCCAGAAAAAATCTGAGACCGCCACCAGAAAACTCTGTGACATCACGGCTGAAGTTGCCGAACTTATCTGTAAATATCAGAAAGTTCGTGCTGACAATCCAAAGTTCGGGACCCTCTGCGGTGCTATCGGCCGATCAGGTGTCTTAAGTGATGATGCGTTATATGCTCTTGATTTTGTCAGGATCATTGGCAATTCCAATGCCCGCAAGATCCCTGATGAACATCTGATGGTGCCGGCCGTATTTTCCTATGCTTCTCACGCGTTTCTGATTTTTGCAGAAGAAGTCATAGAGAAGCGGCTTATCTGGAAAAAAGAAAAAGCTGAATAAAAAAATTATGTGCCGTGATTCCACGAGCACATGTACTCTTTTTGACTGCCGGACAACGAATCGATCGTTGCACCCACAGCCGCCAGTTTCAGACGGGCAATATATTCGTCGATCTCTGAAGGGATGTCGTGGACGCCCGCCGACATATTTTTCCCGTTCTTTGCTATGTATTCGACGCCAAGCGCCTGAACCGCAAAACTCAGGTCCATGACTTCGATCGGGTGTCCCATGCCTTTCGGCGTCGCGAGATTGACCAGTCTTCCTTCTGCCAAAAGATGGATCTTTTTCTCTCCGATGAGGTAGGTGTCAATCCCGTCGCGGTGTTCAACCGAAGCCGCATGGGCTTCAAGCCAGGGAATGGATATCTCATTATTGAAATGGCCGGCGTTTGCAAGGATCGCTCCGGATTTTAACAGAGGGAAGTGACGGTCGGTAATGATATCGCAGTTTCCAGTCGTCGTGATGAAGAGGTCGCCGACTTTTGCCGCGTCATTCATACTCATCACGTCAAAACCGTCGAAGTGTGCCTGAAGGGCGCGGCGCGGATCGACTTCCGTGACGATGACCCGTGCTCCAAGAGCGCGTGCTTTGGTGGCAACGCCTCTCCCGCAGTATCCGTATCCGGCAACGACGACGTGTTTTCCGGCAATCAGGACATTTGTCGTCAACATGATCGAGGCGAGAGCACTTTCGCCGGTTCCGTGAACATTGTCGAAGTAATGCTTCATCGGCGTGTCGTTTACCGACAATACGGGGAACTCGAGTTTTCCTTCAGCCTGCATCGCCTTCAGCCTGTGGATACCCGTCGTCGTTTCTTCGCATGCCCCGATGATCTGCGGGAGCGCATCTCGTCTGTCGAGATGAACTCTGTTGATCAGATCCATGCCGTCGTCGATGGTCAGGGTCGGTTTTGCATCCAGCACTTTATCGATCGCGGCGTAATACTCCTCGGTATTGCAGCCTCTCTTCGCATAACAGGCGATGCCGCCCGCTGAAAGAGCTTCTGCCACGTCATCCTGCGTGGAAAGCGGATTGCAGCCGGTAATATACACCTCGGCTCCTCCTGCCTGAAGAGTTCTGACAAGACATGCCGTCTTCGCCTCAACATGCAGAGCCATTCCTATCCTTTGACCTTTGAGAGGTTTCTCCTCTTGAAAGCGTTTTTTGATCGCCGATAAGACCGGCATATACTGGGAAGCCCACTGTATTTTCAGTTCGCCCGAACTTGTCATGCCTTATCTGTTGGTTTGCATGGCTATTATTCGTTGCCTGCGGCTGCGGTTTCTGCGGAAAATATACTATTCATCAGAGAGCAAACTACTAACCACATGTATTCTGCTGGTTTGATTTTCGAAGGGGGCGGGATGCGCGGAGCATATACGGCCGGGGTCATCGATGCTCTGATCGATAATAAACTGGAATTCAGCTCCTGCTATGGTGTTTCATCCGGGGCATGTCATTGTGCGAGCTATCTCTCCAAACAGCGCGGGAGAGCGTACCGGACCATGACCAATTATATCGATGATAAACGGTACTTCAGTTACTGGAATCTCTTGACCAAGGGGGATCTTATCGGTCCGGAAATGCTTTACCATACCATTCCCGAAGAGCTCGATCCATTCGATTACGATGAATACAACAGATATCCGGGAAAATTTTTCAGCGTGGTGACAAACTGCGAGACGGGCGAGGCCGAGTATCTCCAGGTGAAGATAATGCAGGAGGATGTGGAGATGATCCATGCATCCAGTTCTCTTCCGATCCTTGCAAAAAAAGTCAAAGTCGGCGAGAACTATTACTTCGACGGCGGGATATCCGATTCAATTCCCATCGAACGTTCCATCGCCGACGGAAATGTGAAAAACGTTCTTGTTCTGACCCAGACTGCGGGTTATCAAAAGAAGCCGGATAAAACTGTGCCTGTTTTGAGAATTGCCTATGCCAAGTATCCGAAGATGGTCGATATGGTTGCGACCCGCCACATCCGGTATAACGAAGCATTGAAAGTCGTTGACCGGGAAGAAAAAGCCGGCAGAGCGTTTATTATCCGTCCAAAAAAGCCGGTCGAGGTCTCCAGAATGGATTTCAACCTGAAGCGAATCGCCCCCCTCTACGAAGAAGGGTATCAGGAGACGGCGGACGTGGTTGATGATCTGATCGCATTTCTGGAGAAGTAATACTGTATGTCTCTGTATTCTGCAGGCTTGATCTTCGAAGGGGGCGGGATGCGCGGAGCATATACGACAGGAGTCATTGATGCATTTTTGGATAATGATCTGGAGTTTTCCCGTTGCTACGGGGTATCCGTTGGTGCCTGCAATGCTGCATCGTTCATCGCCAAACAGCGTGGACGGGCTTATCGGGTAACGACCGACTATGTCGGAGACAAACGGTACTGCAGTCTTCGAAATCTTTTGACGACCGGGAATTTATTCGGTCCCGAGATGCTCTATCATATTATTCCAGACGAACTCGATCCGTATGATTATGATACGTTTTCCAGATATCCCGGAACACTTTCTGTTGTCGTTACCAATTGTGAAACAGGCAAAGCTGAATATTTTCATCTGAAAAATATGCGTGAAGAGGTGGATATACTTCAGGCTTCGAGTTCTCTCCCCCTCCTTGCAAAACCTGTCAAAATCAATGGAAAAGAATACCTTGACGGCGGGGCGGTGGATTCGATTCCTTTGCAGCGGTCCATCGACGACGGGAATGCCAAAAACGTCATTGTTCTGACGCAGGACATCACCTATCGAAAAAAGCCGATGAAGATCGTTCCGATTCTGAAAATGTTCTATAGGAAGTATCCGCATCTTGTCGATCAGCTAGCCACCCGGCATGTTCGGTATAACCAGACTCTGGATCTTCTTGCACAAGAGGAATCTGCCGCCCGGGCATTTGTTATCCGGCCCCAAAAACCGGTGAACATCGGCAGGGTCGAGACAAACAAGACGAAGCTCGCCGCTCTTTATGATGACGGATATCGGGATACAATTAACAGAATGAACGATCTGACTGCGTTTCTGGAAAAGTGATCCATTCTCCTTTTTCAAACAGGCTTTTCTCCAAAAAACACCAACACTAACCTATGGGACTTACCCGGCGAATCATTCCCTGTCTTGATCTGAAAGCAGGACGGGTAGTAAAAGGCGTAAATTTTGAAGGGCTTCGCGATGCAGGCGACCCTGTCGAGCTTGCCTCAAGATATAATGAACAGGGTGCCGATGAGGTCGTATTTCTGGATATTGCGGCTTCCAAGGACAATCGCGACACGATGATCGATGTGATCGGTCGGGCTGCCGATCAGCTGTTTCTTCCGTTGACGGTCGGCGGCGGGATCCGTACGGTCAAAGATATTCAGGAGATCCTACGTGCCGGCGCCGATAAGGTAAGTCTGAACACGTCTGCGGTAAAAACCCCTGACGTAATCAACGAAGTTTCACGTCTGTTCGGGAATCAGTGTATCGTTCTTGCCGAGGATGTCCGGAGAAATTACGAGATGCGAGACGGCGTGACCCCGATCCATCTCGCGGACGGGAGAGTCTGCTGGTATGAAGTGGTGATCTACGGCGGCAGCCAGCGGACCGGCATCGATGCCGTCTCCTGGGCGCAGAATGGGGTGGAACGGGGGGCCGGCGAGATCCTTCTTACATCCATGGAAACAGACGGCGTCAAGACCGGTTTCGATCTGGAAATCACCGCGGCCATCTCGGAAAATGTCGATGTTCCGGTGATCGCCTCAGGCGGGGTCGGGACCCTTGAACATTTTTATGACGGCTTTGTGAAAGGAAAAGCCGATGCCTGTCTTGCGGCAAGCGTGTTCCATTACGGAGAGATGACGATCCGGTCCGTGAAGGAGTATCTGGCATCCCGTGGAGTTCTGGTCCGGTTGTAATGGGCTGGCAGACCGATTATCAGACACGCGGGTCCCTGTGGGCAGGGGCATCCTATCTCCTGCCCGAGATCCCGGAAAACGCTCTCGTTCTCGAGACAGGATGCGGGAACGGAAAGACCCTTCGTTCACTCGGCCAAAACGCGGTCGGGATCGATATTTCATCCGCCGCCGTTCAACTTGCCGGCCCATCGGCTCTGGTTGGAGATGTCCGGTTTCTTCCGTTTAAAGATTCAGTATTCGATATCATTTTCTGCTGGCATGTTCTCGGTCATCTTTCATTTTTGGAAAGGAAAACTGCGGCTGATGAGATGCTTCGTGTCCTAAAACCCGGGGGTGTTTTGTATTTCAAGGATTTTTCCAGAAATGATTTCCGGTATGGAAAAGGGACGGAGGTCGAGCCGTCGTCATTTCTTCGGGGAGACGGGATCGTTACGCATTATTTCGAACCTGAGGAACTCATCTCCCTTTTCGGTCCGTCCGATATTTCCGCGGTCTCGTGGGATCTTCGGATAAAAGGCGTGAACAACCGCCGGGAAGAGATCCTCTTATCTCATAAAAAAACCAACAGTGAGTAATCATGCCTGATCTTTTCCCTTCACTCAAGTACAATGACGGACTCATCCCGGTGATCGTTCAGGACGCAAAGACCCTTCAGGTCCTCATGTTTGCTTATGCCAACGAAGAGGCCGTTTCTCTGACGAGGTCGACCGGTTATGCCCACTACTTCAGCCGTTCGAGAAACAAACTCTGGAAAAAAGGCGAGGAGTCGGGTCACCTGCAGAAGATCGTCCGTATCTGTGTCGACTGCGATGAGGATTGTCTGTTGTATCTGGTCGAGCAGACCGGGTGTGCCTGCCATGAAGGATACGCCAGTTGTTTTTTTAGAACGATGGAAGGCGAGGTGATTCTTCCGAGATTGAAGGATCCTGCAGAAATCTACTCCCGGTGAATCATTTACTGCGCCTTTTGGAACACTATACTAATATCCTATTGAAACCCCATAAATATTGGTTGAATATTTTATGATACTCGTACCTGATACCAGCGTCGTCATTGACGGCCGCGTTACCGCCCTGATCGAGAAAGGGGAATACCGTGACGCAACGATAATAATACCTGAAGCAGTCTTTGCCGAACTCGAGGCACAGGCAAATCAGGGCAGAGAGATAGGCTTCTCCGGTCTTGCCGAGCTGCAGAAACTTTGTGCTCTAGCCAAACAGGGCAGGATCACTCTCCAATATGTCGGTGAAAGACCGAGACTGGAACAGGTCAAATTAGCCGGCGGCGGCGAAATCGATTCCATGATCCGGGCAGTTGCGATTGAACACAGTGCCACGTTCCTTACAAGTGATTATGTTCAGGCGGAAGTTGCCAGAGCGAAAGGACTTGACGTCATCTATCTGAAGTCCGAGACGACGGACACCTTTTCTCCTCTTCAGATCGACGAATTCTTTGACGAGAATACCTTTGCCGTGTACTTAAAAGAGCGTGTGGCTCCCTGCGCCCGCAAAGGAACGATCAAAGAGTCACGTCTTGTCCAGATCAGGGAAGCTCCGGCCACCGAGTATGAACTTCGCGCCATCGCCCAGGAGTGTCTTGAGCGTGCCAAACGTCATCCCGACGGATTTGTCGAGGTTGAGATGCCCGGGGTTACTGTATCCCAGATCGGCTCGATGCGGATCACAACGACCCGCCCGCCGTTTTCCGACGGCATCGAAGTGACCGTTGTCCGCCCAACCCGTGAAGTTTCCTTCGAGTCCTACAACTATGCGGCGGCACTCAAGGACCGTCTTAAAGAAGGAGCCGGC
Source organism: Methanocorpusculum sp. UBA424 (assembly GCA_002498375.1). Lineage (GTDB taxonomy): Archaea > Halobacteriota > Methanomicrobia > Methanomicrobiales > Methanocorpusculaceae > Methanocorpusculum. The sequence goes on along the minus strand of DAHC01000014.1, from coordinate 130,999 downwards.
GGTATGCTCATTGTGGGAACGCCCGGCTCCGGGAAATCCACGCTTGAACAGAACATCGCGATCTATCTCGGCAGTCAGAACTTCATCGTCAAGACGATCGAATCTCCCCGCGATCTGATGGTTCCAGACAGTATTACGCAGTATACATCCCTTGACGGCAGTATCGCCGCCACAGGTGAAGTGCTGACTTTGCTCCGTCCGGATTATGTTATTTTTGACGAGATGCGCAGAAGCGAAGAACTTTCGGTCTTTGCCGATCTCCGTCTGTCAGGCATCAAAGTCATCGGAGGTCTGCACGCGAAATCGGCTCTGGATGCCATGATCCGTCTTGCAAGCCTCGTCGATCTGAATCTGATCCCGCAGATCGTTGCTACGATGGTGTTTGTCAAAACCGGGGACATCTCTGAAATCTATAACGTGTCGACCGGATTCGGCGTGCCAAAAGCTCTTGAACAAATCGGCGACCCCCAGATTCGTCCGATCGTCAGGCTCACTAATATCATTACGCAGGAAACTGCCGCAGAAGCTTTCAGATATGAAGGCGAGGTCATGGTCACGCCAGCTGCGGGTCTGCCCAAAGTCAGTCCGGTTGTCATTCCAAAAGCCGCTCCCGCACTGACCCAGGCCCCGGCTGCCGAAACAAAAGCACCAGCCCCGGTTCCGGCAGTTCCAGAGCAGCCTGCCCAAGAGGAGCGCTCTGCACCTCCGGTTCACAGCATGCCGACCTTCGAAGTTACCGATGACAATCCGGCATGGGTCGTTTTGGAAAAGGAGATCCAGAACGAGATCCGCCGGTTCACCGAAGGCGATATCGTTGTCCGCATGATCACCGATACGAAAGCCGCCGTATATATCGAGGATGCTGATGTTCCTGCAGCTATCGGCAAAGCCGGCAAAAATATCGCTGCCGTAGTCAGCAAAGTTGGTGTTGGAATCGATGTCCGCCCGCTAAGCGACCTGCCGGGACGGGAGGTCCTCTTCAATGACGTCCCGGCGCCCGTCAGCGGGTCTGCCGGATTTAAGATCAAGAGCGAGAAGAAACAGTTATCCATCATCTGTCCGGATTATGCAGGCAAGATCGTAGACCTTTTCTCAGGAAAAGAGTACCTGTTTACCGCAACTGTTGATGATTACGGTGAAATCCATCTCGCACGAAACTCAAGTATCGCTATGGAAATGATACGGCGCTACGGTGCCGATGAGGAACTGAAGATCCGTCCCGTCGATTAACACAATAGGTGAAAACAACAATGGCAAATACCCTGGTAATGAGCGAAATTGAACCGGAGATCCGAGCAGAGTGGATCCCGGCCTTCGAATCAAATCCTGATGAAACGAAAGACAAGCTGTACGTAAACGTAGCCTTCCCGTATCCGAGCGGCGCAATGCATGTGGGTCACGGGAGGACCTACATCATACCCGACGTGGTTGCCCGCTTTTGGAGAATGCAGGGAAAGCAGGTGCTTTTCCCGATGGCGTTCCATGTTACCGGAGCTCCGGTTCTCGGTATCGCAAAACGCATCGCGAATAAAGATGAAAAAACGCTCAAGCTCTACGGCGAACTCTACCGTGTTCCAAAGGAGACGATTGCAAATTTTACTGACCCGATAACGATCGTAAACTATTTTGCCGATGAATATGAGCGCGTAATGAAACAGCTCGGCCTTTCCATTGACTGGAGACGCCGGTTCACGACCATCATCCCCCAATACAGCAAGTTTATCGAATGGCAGTATACGCACATCTACGGGCAGGGAAAAGTTCAGAAAGGTGAGTATCCGGTAAGATACTGTCCGGCATGCGATCAGCCGGTAGGCGATCACGATCTTCTTGAAGGTGAATCTGCCGAGATAATGCACTTTGTGTTCGTGATGTATCAGTTCGGAGAGTATCAGATCCCGTGCGCCACGCTTCGTCCCGAGACCATCTTCGGCGTGACCAATCTCTGGGCAAATCCGGAAACCACGTACGTAAAAGCTGAAGTCGATGGCCAGAAATGGATCATCAGTTCGGAAGCAGCGGAAAAACTCCGGATGCAGAAACACACCGTTGTCGAACTCTCAACGCTTCATGGAACCGAACTCATCGACAAGACCGCAAAGAATCCCTATACCGGCGCCGATGTTCCGATCCTTCCTGCTTCCTTTGTTGACCCCGACATGGGTTCCGGTCTTGTAATGAGTGTCCCGGCCCACGCGCCGTTCGATTACATCGCTCTTCGCGATCTTCAGGAAAAAGGAAAGTATACGGATATCAAAGCGATTCCTCTGGTCACCGTGCCAAACTACGGAACGATTCCGGCACAGGACATCGTCGAGAAGAACAAGATCCCGAACCAGGAAGATCCGCGGATGGATGATCTCACGCAGGAGCTTTACACAGCAGAGTTCTCGAAAGGAAAACTCAATGATAACTGCGGTATCCATGCAGGGAAATCCGTTCGTCAGGCGCGTGAGGATGTAACCCGCGAATTTACTGATGAGCGCGGTTCGATCATCTTCCACGAGATGAGTCAGAAACGCGTGATCTGCCGCTGCGGCGGACGCGTGTATGTCAAGATTCTGGATGATCAGTGGTTCCTGAACTACGGTGATCAGGCCTGGAAAGCTCAGGTCCACGAGCAGCTTCCGAAAGTTGAACTCGTTCCGGCCGAGGTTCGCGCCGAGTTCGAACGCACTATCGACTGGCTTAAGGAGTGGCCGTGTTCCCGCCGTGTCGGTCTCGGGACCCATGTCCCATGGGATCCCAAATGGCTGTTCGAGCCCCTCTCGGACTCGACCGTCTACATGGCCTATTACACCATTTCCTATAAAATTTCAAAGATTCCAGCTGAAAAACTCATACCAGCGGTCTTTGACTACATCTTCCTTGGAATTGGCGACCCGACAAACATGCCGGTCGACGAGGCCACCTTACATGAGCTCCGTTCCGAGTTCCTGTACTGGTATCCGTATGATTACCGGTTCAGCGCCAAGGATCTGATCTCCAATCACCTGACCTTCCAGCTCTTCCATCACAAGGCGATCTTCCCGGACAACCTCCAGCCGAAAGGCATGGTCGTTTTCGGGATGGGACTGCTGAATGGTATGAAGATGTCCTCCTCGAAAGGAAATGTTTTCCTGTTAGAGGATGCGGCAAACGAGTTCGGAGCGGATACGGTTCGTATGTTCCTTGTCGGTTCTGCCGAACCCTGGCAGGATTTCGACTGGAGAAACGAGCTCGTTCTCTCCGTCAAGAAACAGATCGAGCGGATGTGGCAGATCGTTCTGGATTCCTCGGATGCGTCCGGGACCACGCCGATCGATGCCTGGCTCGTATCCCGCATGCAGCAGCGGATCGCTGCAACGACGAAGTGTCTTTGCGCTTTCCAGACCAGGCAGGCTCTGCAGGAAGCCTACAACGGTGTTGTCTCGGATCTCGCATGGTACCGCAGACGGCTTCCCGAAGGCTCGTCCGGCGGCGCTGTCCAGAAAGAGATCATGTCCGAGTGGATCCGTCTGATGGCTCCGGTCATCCCGTACACGGCCGAGAAACTCTGGAAGGAAACCGGTCACGAGGGGCTTGTTTCATTCGCAGCATGGCCGGTGGCTGACGAGTCCAAGATCAACAAATCGGTCGAGATCTCCGAGTCTCTTATTCAGAGGACCGTTGAAGATATTCAGTCGATCCTTAAACTCGTTCAGATCGAGGCATCAAATGTCACGCTCTTCATCGCTCCGCAGTGGAAGCGTCATCTCTTCTCCATTGTGGCCGGTGCCGAAGATAAGAGAAATGTTATCAAGACGGTCATGGCCGACGAATCGCTCCGTGCAAAAGGAAAAGAGGCGACCGATGCTTCTCTCCAGACCGTTAAGCTGATCCACTCGCTTTCACCGGAACTGGTATCTGCGATCGCAGACGGTGTTGACGAGGAAGCTATCTTCAAGGCAGCATCTGCCTTCATTGAAAAGGAATGCAGACTCTCTGTTGAGATCGTCTCTGCAGAGGAAAGTACCCACCCGAAAGCAAAATCGGCATTACCCTTCAAGCCGGCGCTTGTTATCGAGTGAACCTTCACTCAAATCTTTTTTTTTTGATTTCGTAAATAGTTTGACTCAAAAAAATAGAGAAAAATTTTTGTATTTTATTCTTCCTTCTCGGCTGCTTTCTTTGCCCGTTTGACCCGTTCCTTTGTGGTAAAACAGGTGACAAAATCAAGATAGGCTCTGAACTTTTTATTTGTGTCCAGAATGATTGGGTCTGCCTGTTCGTCCGGCATCGAAAGGATGGTCGCATCCGTTTCCGTATCCACCATCAAGGTCTTGTTTTTTTCTCCGGCCCATACTTCGAGGCGTGACATGCTTCCGTAGGAAATCGTATAATGGCCGTCTTTTACGGTTGGTTTGACGCCAAAAATATCTGAAAACCCTGTTTTTATCCTTTCTTCGAGAGTGCTGGTGTTTCCGCGCTTTACTTCGTATTCCTGCATACCATATAGTATGGACGGCTATTCTAAAATTAGTTGCTTTCCAGTGCAGTATATTCGTTCAGTCTTTGAGGGTGGTATCGATTTCCTCTTCGACCGTATCCGAAGTATTATCCCTCTAAAATGAGACTAAAGAGTATGGAAAAAAGTTCAGAAGGCGGTGGCAGCGGCACAAGATGTATGGTTAATGCCTTTCACACAGGCGACGACCCTCTGGTTCGCGTCTCGGCAGAGATACCCTCCTCAAAAGAAACAATCCTTATTGCTGGTTTCCCGGGTTCCGGCCTCGTTGGAAGCATTGCAGTTCAATATCTGGTAGAGGCATTATCCTTCACCCATATCGGAAATATTGCGAGCCCGCTTCTACCTGCTGTTTCCCTCGCGACCGCCGGGCTTGCCCAGGCTCCTCTTCGTCTTTATGAAAAAGGCCGGCTGCTCATTGTTCTCTCTGACGTCCCCGTCTCCGATGAGGGCTCGTGTACGATCCCTTCCCGGATCCTCGAATGGCTTTGTGCCAGGACCGTAGTTAGGGAAATTATTTTAATCGGGGGCGTGGTTACCGGAGGTGATGGGGAACGCGTCTTCGGCGTTGCAACGACCTCTGAAGGCATTGAAAAAATCAAATCCTCCTGTCAGATTCTCCCCGCCCTCAATGTCACTGGGATTACTGGGGGATTTCTGACGGAAGCCTGCCTGAGGAACATTCCTGCCACCGGTTTTCTTGTTGAAACGAACTTTGATGTCGATCCTCGTGCCTCAGCAGCCGGTCTTTCTGTCATCAGTTCTATCTACGGTCTCGCGCTCGATACCGAGCCGCTCATTGCCCAGGCCGATTCCATTGAACCCATGCTCCAGAAACTTGCCGAGGACGTGAAAAAGAGCGATGTCCCTCCAACTGCGTTCGATGAAGACATAATGTACGGGTAATTCTTTTCCCGTTTCATTTCTCTCAGTGTTGATCGAAAAAAATGTGCTCTCCGTTGGAAAGTTTTGGAAGAGTTTATCTTTGTGAAAAACGAATAGGTTAAGGCGTTACCAACGTGGGCTTGTGGCTTAGCCAGGATATAGCGTCGGGCTTCTAACCCGAATGTCGGGGGTTCGAATCCCTCCAGGCCCGTATGACGTTTTTTTTTGGATTTTTGACCAACATCTTTATATCATTATAAATCTATTTATTTTTGTAAGACAGTTTACGGAGGTGAACTGCCAAAAAACGTGAAAAAGCTGCAAGGGTTGGATTCAACTTCAGGAATGAAGTGAAATGATCGATGTCTGAATAATTCTGTTTTATAGTCTTGGTAATCCTTTATCACGTTAATTCGCATACATTATTGTATCCATGTCTTCTGAGGATACGTTCCCGGACCGTTTTTCATCGATCAACGCTTTACTTGATACTGCAGAGGAAGATCTTCATGAAGGAAATACCGATGCTGCGCTCGCTTCGCTTGAAACGGCCGTGTCTCTTTTGTGTGACGTCGGGTCAGATACTCTGTCTGAGATCCCTCAGGCCGATATTGATGTTCTGGACGGCCGTTTTGCCGTGGTCCTGCGGCGGGTCGCCGAGAGTGCCGGTTTTCTGCCGGAAAACTTCGAACCGATCCTCGCGATAACGGGTATTCCTGTCTCACTTGGCGATGATTTTGCTGAAAAGTCCGCTTCCTCTCTTTCGACGGAGGAGATCGTTGAGATCCTGCAGACGATCTACACTGCGCCGGATGAAATCTCCAAGGATCCGGAAAATGATATTTCCCTCCTGAAGACCCTGACAGATGTTCTTGTCGGGCAGAAAACAGTCTCCGAAGTGATTTTTTCGGAGGATGGGGCCTATGATATGTTCGCTTCGGCCGCGGCGCCCTATCTCATCACCGGTGCTGCATATCTCTACGGAGATGAGGGTCAGTCGGAGGAAAAAATTCCGGAGATGCTGGATGGTCCGGTCAAACGCCTTTTCAGACTGCTGTTCTCTCTTTTGACCTCTGCCTTCATGTCGGCTCTTCTCCTCCTTCTTGTCAGAAGGATTCTTGCTGCGCGAAAGATGCGGCCCGGAATAGTTGAGAATGCGGCTTTTGCAGCTTCACTCGTCTCTCTCACAGCGGCCAACCTCCCGCTGCTGCTCGAAGGCCTTAGGGCCGCCGTTCATGAACTGCAGGATCTGCGTGCGCTGATTACAACTTCGTAACGATCGTTACGATATCGTTATCCGCGACAACATGCTTCAGACCTACCTTGGCAGCGTCATGTTTGACTGAGGTTCCCCAGATCTTCGCATATCTGAACTGATCAACGAAATCACGGTGAAGTCTTTGGCAGATATCCTCGATAGTGCTTCCTTTACGCATGATCATCGGCTCATCCATATCTGCATCTTCGCCGTACGGTTTCATGTAGATCCTGACGAATCCGAGATGTTCGTAGATCGCATCCTGTAACTCCTGGATGTGGTAGCCCTTATGTGCGGAGATCATGATCGGATCAACACCGTACTTTTCCCGCATATGCTCTTCGACTTCTTTGCGCTGTTCCTCACTGATCAGATCGACTTTGTTGATGGCAATGAATGCCGGGATATAAAGCCTGTTTCCCTGCATTGCATCCACCAGATCATCCTGCGTCACGTTGCTTCCGCGGATCAGAACATCGGCGTTCATGATTTTATTTTCAGCAAGAATCGCGCGGACTTCCTCAAGTCCAAGTTTTACGGCACCGACCCTGTTCAGTCTGATACCTCCCCCCCCTGTCTTTTTGATGGTGATATCCGGCTTCGGTCTGTTGATCCGAATGCCTGAGTCGTAAAGTTCGCGCATCAGCACGTCTACATGCACGGCATTGAACACGTCCCCAAGAATAACGATAAGGTCTGCGGTTCGAACGACCGCAATAACTTCCTTTCCTCTGCCTTTCCCCATTGCGGCGCCGGCGATCAGTCCCGGGATATCCAGGATCTGGATCTTTGCGCCTTTGTATTCCATCAGTCCCGGTACAACGGTGAGTGTGGTGAAGGCATAGGCCGCGGTTTCACTCTGCGCGCCGGTAAGTTTGTTCAAAAGCGTGGACTTACCAACCGATGGGAATCCGACAAGAACGATTGTCCCGTCCCCTGATTTTTTTACCGAAAATCCCTCTCCCCCGCCTACGGACTTGATTGCCCGCATGACCATGTCGTCTTTTATTTTTGCGAGTTTCGCTTTCAGACGCCCGATGTGCTGCGAGGTGGCTTTGTTGTATTTGGTATTTTTTATCTCGTCCTCAATTGCACGAATATCTTCTTCGAGTCCCATAGTGTCTATATTTATTGGTAGTGGGATATGATGAAGATATGCAGACGTATAATCCTCTTCTTCCCTTATCAGTTCTATCCAACTTCGTCATCTATAAATATTCCTGCTGTCAATCTTATTACGCACTTTTGTCTGCTGATATAGTGTAGTGGCCAATCATGCCGGCCTCTCACGCCGGCGACTGGGGTTCGAATCCCCATATCAGCACTGTTTATTTAAAACCGAAAATCATTTTCCGCAATATTTTATCCTCGCAGGATCTTTCCGCGCATCTATCGATCGTCTCCCCTCTAAACCTCTGCCTTAAGGCCCTCTTATTTTTATTTTTGTATGACCAACAGAATCATACGTGTCTGATGTCATCGTCATAGGCGGCGGACCTGCCGGCTCGACCGCCGCACGAATATGTGCCAAAGCAGGTCTTTCCACGCGGGTTCTTGAGGAACATGCCTTTATAGGGTATCCTGTCCAGTGTGCCGGTCTCCTTTCGAATAATGCCTTTGCCGAGTGCGAAGTGTCGGACCGGTCCGTGTATAATACGGTCCGCGGAGCGAAAATCTGCGGCTCGGACGGCCACTCCCTTTCTTTCGATGCAAAAACGACGAAGGCCTATGTTGTTGACAGAGGCAGGCTTGATCACGAGATCGCCGTCCGTGCGGCGGAGGCCGGCGCTGAATTTTCTCTCAAGACATGCGTCACAAAGATCAATCCGGGAAAAAAAATCATTCATACTGCCGGCGGGGAGGAAATCCCCTATACTATTCTGATTGCAGCAGACGGTCCGCGGAGCGTTGCTGCCCGGAGCCTTGGGATCCCGCCGTCACCCTATATTTATTCAGGGATCCAGGCCGAAGTTCCGTGGAACGGTGATCCTTCGCTTGTCGAACTTCATCCAAATGCCGCTCCCGATTTTTTTGCCTGGGTCATTCCCCTGTCGGAGAAAAGAGCCCGCGTGGGTCTTTGCGGAATGAAAAACGTACCTGACCTTTTTGCAGCATTCCTCGCCCGGTTTCCAGAAAGCACCCTCCACTCGGTAACGGGTACGATCCCAATCGGGATCCGGGGTAAAACGTTTGGGTCGGGCTGCATGCTTGTCGGCGATGCCGCAGGTTTTCCAAAACCGACATCCGGCGGCGGGGTCTATACAGGGATCCGCTCTGCCCGGCTTGCCGCCGAGACCGCAGTCAAATCTGCGGAGACCGGAGACACGACGGATGCATTTCTTTCAGCATATGAAACACTCTGGCGCAGTGATTTCGGTCGTGAACTTGATATGGGTCTGAAAGCTCTCGAGTTCCGCCGGAATCTGGATCCCGGAGATATCGATGCGGCGATCGATGCGATGAACACTCCGGAGATCCTCGATCTGATCGTTCATTATGGGGATATGGATCGGCCTTCCGATCTGCTGAAGAGGCTTATGATGAAGCCCTCTTTATATGGAACATTCGGCAGAGTCGGGGTCAAAGGAGTTCTTAGATCGATGTTCGGGTAATCCATTTCGTGCATTCCCGATCTGAAGTTTAGAATCTCCGGCAGGGAGTTTTGGCCTGTTTATCTCCCGTCTTCCGTAATACCAATGCTACCATCTTTATGTCCTCAAAGCATACATAAATCATTACAATGCACCTCATTGAAACCCGGGACCTCTGTTATTCATACAGCACATCCAAAGAGCCGGTATTAAACAATATCAACTTCATTGCCGGAAGAAAACAGCGGATCGCGGTTCTCGGGCCAAACGGAGCCGGAAAGAGTACGCTTTTTCGCCATTTGAACGGCATTCTCAAACCGAAATCGGGATCGGTTTTGATTCGGGGCGAGCCTATCACCAAAGCAAACATCCATGAGGTGCGGAAGTTTGTCGGTCTCGTTTTTCAAAATCCGGATGATCAGGTATTTTCAACAACCGTTGAACAGGACATCGCTTTTGGTCCCTGCAATCTCGGGCTTGACGAGGAAACGATTGCGCACCGCGTTGATTCCGTCATCCATATGCTCGGTCTCGAAGATCTGCGCGACCGGGCCCCTCACCACCTTTCCGGCGGTGAAAAAAAGCGTGTGGCCATTGCAGGAGTTCTTGCCATGGAACCCCAGGTCCTTATTCTCGATGAACCGACCGCCGGTCTGGATCCTCAGGGGGTCAAAGAGCTTTTCGGATTCCTGAACGCTCTTCCGGAAACATACGGATTCACGGTTATCTACTCCACGCACCAGGTTGAGCTGGTCCCGGAGATGGCGGACTCGGTCTATGTCATGGAAAAAGGCGAGATAACCGGATACGGGACCCCGCAGGAGATATTCCTTCAGGATGACCTGCTCGCACGCGCCCACCTGGAACTTCCGGCTCTTCCAAGACTCATCAGGGCTCTTCAGGCCCAGGGAATCAACGTCGAATCAGCTTACACATATCAGGATGCTGAAGATTCCTTCATGAAAGCATTTGGAAAGGAGCCTCTTCCCCGGGAAAAAAAGGAGATTCCTGTCCATTCCGAATTGGAACATATGAGTGATCACCAGCACATCCATCCTCATCCCCATCTTCACCAAGAATGACGCTCATAGACGAACTCTTTGATATCGAACACGAGGCATACCGGAAAAGCCCGGTCCATTCCACGGATGGAAGAGTCAAACTCATCCTTTGTCTTCTGGGATTACTGGTGACGATCATTCTGCCCTACGTCAGAATAGGCGATCAGATCATTCCCTGGCCCCAGGTCTTTGCTCTTCTCGTGATCTACATGCTGTTTTGGTGTCTCTACCTTATGTCCGGGGCTTCAATCAGATATTATCTGGTCAGGCTTGTTCTTATCATGCCGTTTGGGTTGTTCTTCATCATTCTCCAGCCCTTCTTTGGAAACCCGTACTATGATCTCTATCATGTTCTCTTCTCATTCCCGCTGGGCGTGACTATGTACTGGGAGTCGCTCATCTTCGGATGCTCGCTTTTTGCCAAATTCGTCATTTCCCTCTCGTTCATCATTCTTCTTTCGGCCACAACAACTATGCAGGGAATGATCGAGGCGGCATCCCGCCTCCATATTCCAAAACTCTTCATCACGGTCATGAGTCTCACTGTCCGTTATATCTTCGTCTTCGCATTGATCTTTCAGAAGATCCAATCGGCATTTGCCTGTAAATGTTTCACCTGGTCCGATCGTCATCTTCCTCTTGCGTATCGGCTTCGCGTGATCGGCAATGCGGCAGGATCCTTATTTATCCGTGCCATAGATCAGGGAGAACGAACCTATGTTTCGATGTGCTGCCGGGGATATGCGGCCGACTCGGCGATGCATTTTTCAAAGAAACCTCTGGTATTTGCCGAGTGGATTTTCCTCCTGTTCGGGGTCGGATATCTCCTTTTGTTTCCAACATTGGTGTATATGATATTTTAATGCGTGTTGGATGCCCCGCATTGGATTTTAAGGATTTTGCGGGCGATGCCCGGCGCGCATATGATTAACGTTTCCTAGTGCCCGCGCTCTTGCTGCTCTCCTCTAAAACTCCTCATATACGGCGTTTTTTATCGAATTTGCCGGATTTCATTCGTTCCCTTCGCAAAAGTATTTACAGTGAGAAATCAACATGAAAAATAGGAAGTTCCACAGGATTGAGGCGACGTGGGTTAACTTACACCGGGGAGCCGGATAGGGGGTCTGACCAGCCCCTGAATGCTGCAGTCATTGAGATAAACGAGGTGCCGGGAAGACGGGAATCGTCTCGCCATGGAAATTTATCCCTCGACAGGTAGCCAGACTATTTGCGTAATCACTCACTAAAAACCGAGGTGAAAACCAAATGCAGAACAAACCTATGGCAGGCAAAAAGGACGCAGCACCTGTTAAATCAGACGCAGCCCCGAAAGCAGCCCCAGCACGCGACGCACCTTCAAAGAAAGGAAACCGCAAGTAATGCGGCCTCTTTCCTGAAGGAAAAAATAGTTGAACATACCCTTATGTGAGGCGGGCACCCCGTTTCACATAAGCTCGCCTGCATTCAGAACTTACACTGTCTGCTCTTTTTTACAGTTTTACTGTACATGTGGTATTTTTGGAATCATTCCCGCTTAGCGTTGGCCAGCATAAGTTTGATCCGGTTTTCCTGATTGATCCTGGTTGCCCCCGGATCATAATCAACCGCGACAATATTCGAGTCAGGGAAATCCACTTTCAGTCTTCTCATCATGCCCTTCCCGACCACATGGTTCGGCAGACAGCCAAACGGCTGGGTACAGACGATGTTTGGGGTGCCGGTGTGAATAAGTTCCAGCATTTCGGCGGTGAGGAGCCATCCCTCTCCCATTTTGTTCCCATATCCGAGATATCCTTTGATGAGCTCCTGCAGATCGGCAAAGGTCCCCATGGCGCGGAATGTTCCCTCGTCTTTTATCACGCCGATCATGATCTTCTGGCAGCTCTCGATATATCTCTGGGCAACACCGATTGCGAATTTTTTCAGTTTGCTTCCGCCGTACAGATCCACATCCACAGAGCGGTTGTTGAATTTGAACAGCATGAAGTCGGTGATCCCGGGCACGATCACTTCCACGCCTTCGCTGGTTAGAAAATCCTCGAGATTGTTGTTTCCAAGCGGAGCATACTTGATATAGATCTCGCCGACGATTCCGACCCTGATCTTCTTTTCTGTACTTTTTGGAATCGCTGCAAAGTCGCGGGTTATCTTTTCCATATATCGTTTCATTTGCCCGCGGCTCATTCCTTTTCCGTGAACGAAAAGGTCTACAAGATCGTCGGTCCATTGTGAAATCAGGGAATCGGTCGCTCCCTTCTCCAACTCATACGGCCTGCATTGATTGCCGAGATGGACCAGAAGATCGCCGTACATCATCCCGTAGACCATCCGGCGGCCGACCGAGAAAGGGATCTTAAACCCGGGATTCTTTTCAAGACCCGACAGGTTGATCGAGATCACCGGAATATACTCTAATCCCGCTTTCTTGAGCGCTTTTCTGAGCAGGTGGATGTAGTTTGAGGCCCGGCACCCCCCTCCGGTCTGGCTGATGAGAAGAGCCACTTTGTGCGGATCGTATCTTCCGCTTTGGACTGCTTCGATCAGTTGGCCGATGACGAGAAGGGCCGGGTAGCAGGTGTCGTTGTGTACATATTTCAGCCCGGTCTCTACGATCTCCCGGTTGGTAGATGTCAGAATCTCGATTCTGTATCCTTCGAGTTCGATGATCCGCTTCAAAAGATGGAACATCACCGGCAGCATCTGGGGCATGATGATCGTGTATTCATGTTTCATCTCCTCGGTGAAGAGGAGCCGCCCGGTCTCGTCGTACACTAATTCAGCCATCTTATGTTCTCTCCCGTGCTTCGACCGCTGCGATCAGACTTCTAAGCCGGATCTTCACAGCTCCGAGATTGGTGATCTCATCGATCTTGATCTGCGTATAGAGTTTGCCGCCTGATTCAAGTATGTCTCTGGTCTCATCCGTTGTGATCGCGTCGATCCCGCACCCGAACGAAACAAGCTGGATCAATTCCATATCTGCTTGAGTGCAGACGTATCTGGCGGCCGAGTAAAGTCTGGACTGATAGGTCCATTGATTCAGTACTTTTCTCGGCTCCTTTTCCACGAGATGGGATATCGAGTCCTCGCTGATAAGAACAAATCCATATGATACGGCAAGTTCGTCGATCCCATGGCCGATCTCCGGGTCGATGTGATAGGGTCTTCCGGCCATAACAAGGATCTTTTTCCCGTTTTCCCGTGCATATCTGATATATTCTTCGCCTTTTGTACGGATCTCAGCTTTATATTCTTCATATGCCTTGTATGCCGCACTGGCGGCCTCCTTTGTTTCATGTGCAGAAATGCCGAACTCGCCTTTGAAGTAGGCGGCGGCACGTTTGGCAAAATCTTTTGGTCTGTGCAGACCGAAGTAGGGATTCAGGAACCTGACTTTTTCCAGTTCGGAGATGTTTGCCGCAAGAAGTTCCGGATAGTAGGCGACGACAGGACAGTTGAAGTGATTGTCTCCCGCTCCCTCATCGAAGTTGTAGGGCATGCAGGGGTAGAAGATCGTGTCAATTCCTTCATCAATCAGGGAAATAACATGCCCGTGCATAAGTTTTGCCGGGTAGCATACCGTATCTGAAGGAATAGTGTGTTGACCGAGCCGGTAGATGCTGCGTGATGATTCGGGAGACAAAACCACTTCGAAGCCGAGTCTGGTAAAAAATGCATGCCAGAAGGGAAGGTTCTCGAACATGTTGAGTCCAAACGGTATCCCGATCTTTCCGCGGTGTCCGGGAACGCCGGCCAGCGAACGAAGTTTGTCATACTTCCATTTCGCCAGATTCGGAAGATCGTTTTTCTGTTTTCCAAGCGGCCGGCTGCATCTGTTTCCCGAGACGAACCGGCGTCCGTTGTCGAAGGTGTTGATGGTCAGACTGCAGTGGTTCGTACAGAGTTTGCAGGTGATGGGTCGCGCCTTGTGGGTAAAATCTGCAAGCTGATCCCGGTTAAGGAGTCCCGGGTTTTCCGGTGCCGTATCCTTTGCATACAGCGCGGCGCCGTATGCTCCCGATATCCCGGCGATGACCGGGCGGGTGACCTGACGCTTGAGTTCCTGTTCAAAACTTCGAAGGACCGCGTCATTGTTGAATGTCCCTCCCTGAACGACGATGTGTTTTCCAAGATCATCGGCACTTGCTGCGCGTATGACTTTGTAGACCGCATTTTTGACGATCGAGATGGACAGTCCGGCGGAAATATCGGCGACCGTCGCTCCGTCCCGCTGAGCCTGTTTGACCGACGAGTTCATGAAAACCGTACATCTCGATCCAAGGTTCACCGGATGTTCGACGAACAGGCCGAGTCTGGAGAATTCTCCGATCTCGTAGCCGAGAGCCCGTGCGAACGTCTCGATAAACGAGCCGCATCCGGATGAGCATGCCTCGTTTAAGAATATGCTGTCAACGGCCCCGTTTCGGATCTTGAAGCATTTCATATCCTGCCCGCCGATGTCGATGATGAAGTCGACGTCCGGGTTGAAGTGTTTGGCGGCCTGATAATGGGCTATCGTTTCGACCAGGCCGAGATCCATGCTGAAGGCGTTTTTGATCAGCTCTTCTCCATATCCTGTGACCGCACTTCCTTTGATTTTGATCCTGTCTCCGGTCAACTCGTAGATCTTTTTGAGTTCCGCAAGAACGATCCCGACCGGGTTTCCCTGATTAGATCCGTAGTACGAGTAGAGAAGACCGCAGTTTTCATCGATTAAAACGAGTTTCGTCGTCGTGCTTCCCGCATCAACGCCGAGCCAGGCATCACCAATGTAGGATGATATGTCTGTTTTCGGTGGTGAATTGCTGTTATGCCGTCTGCAGAACTCCTCATACTCTTCCTGAGAGGTGAAAAGAGGGGGCATGGTGTTTGTGTGGGTCGCGTCGTCCACGCTTTCCCGGATCCTTCTCAGAACGTCGCCGAATGGGATGGATTCGTATCCGTCCGTCGAGAGTGCCGCCCCAAGCGCCGCGAAACAGTCGCCGTTTTCCGGAAAAACTGCATGCTCATTGTCGAGGCCGAGCGTCTCGGTAAACCGTTTCCTGAGACCTTGGTAATAATACAGCGGTCCGCCCAAAAACACAACCGTTTCACCAAGACTTCTCCCTTGCGTCAGTCCGGCGATCGTCTGGTCCACGACGGCCTGGTAAATGGATGCCGCCACATCCTCTTTTCGTCCGCCCTGATTGAGGATCGGCTGAATGTCCGTCTTTGCAAATACGCCGCAGCGCGAGGCAATCGGATAGATCTTCTCGAAATGCTGCGAGAGTTCGTCGAGCTCCTCAACGCTCACGTTCAGAAGGGTCGCCATCTGATCGATGAACGCTCCCGTCCCTCCGGCGCAGCTTCCGTTCATCCGCTCCTCGAGACTCCCCTTAAAAAAGATGATCTTTGCATCCTCTCCTCCGAGTTCTATCACGGAGTCTGCTGTTGGAATGTAGCTTCTGACGGCCTTTGCTGTAGCAAAGACTTCCTGAATAAACGGCAGTTCGGCGGATTTTGCAACCCCGAGACCTGCCGAGCCGGTGATCAGGATGCGAACCTGTTTTCCGTCAAGAATGTTCGACGCCCGATCCAGAAGTTCCCCGGTCTTTTCCCTTACCTTCGAGAAGTGACGTTCATATGCCCGATAAAGAATATTGTCCGTTTCATCAAGGACTACTACTTTGACGGTGGTCGAGCCGATGTCGATGCCGATTTTCAATATCGATGTATATTTGGGCTCCGTCATTTATGTAAGCAGTATTAGTCCGGCTTTTCAATATAGCTTGTGGGATATATCCTTGGGATAAACATCTCCAGACGGAACGTGGGATTAATACTCTCAAGGACCCAATAATAACTACTTCAGGTGAATATATGGCAGAAGAAACCGGGGCACTCCCCTCCCGTACCGATTTTAGCGCATGGTACAACGAAGTTATCCGCCGTGCGGATATTATGGACGTCAGATATCCCGTCAAAGGACTTTACGTCTGGTATCCGTTCGGATTTGCACTCCGCAATCACACATACACCCTTCTCAGAACTCTTCTAAATAGAGATCACGAGGAAACCCTCTTCCCTCTTCTCATCCCGGAAACCGAGTTCATGAAGGAGGCCGAGCACATCAAAGGATTCGAAGACGAGGTTTACTGGGTTACTCACGGCGGTCTCTCGCCGCTTGATGTGAAGCTCGCTCTGCGTCCGACCAGCGAGACGGCCATCTATCCGATGTATGCCCTGTGGGTCCGTTCCCACGCCGACCTTCCGTTAAAGCTCTATCAGGTCGTCAACACCTTCAGATATGAAACAAAACACACCCGCCCCCTGATCCGGCTTAGAGAGATCACCTCCTTCATGGAATCCCACACGGTCCACACCGACTGGGACGATGCAAATAAACAGGTCGAGTATGAACTGGGTCTCGCGTCAGAGTTCTACCGCGAACTCGGTGTCCCGATCATCATCTCCCGCCGCCCGGACTGGGATAAATTCCCGGGAGCCGATTTCACTATGGCAATCGACGCCGTCATGCCTGACGGCCGCACTCTCCAGATAGGTACCGTTCACCATCTCGGCGATCACTTCTCAAAAACCTACAACATCACCTACGAGGATGTGAACGGCGAACAGAAACTTGCTTCGCAGACCTGTTTTGGCATTTCCGAAAGATGCATCGCCGCGATCATCGCAGTTCACGGTGATGACAAAGGCCTGGTTCTTCCGGCGACCGTTGCTCCGACGCAGGTCGTTATCATCCCGATCATCGTTGGAAAACGCGGCGAAGAGATCATGGCCGCGGTGGAAAAACTCGAAAGCGAACTCAAAGCTGCCGGTCTCCGTGTGAAAACGGATGCACGCGATATGCGGCCGGGTGCCAAGTATTATCACTGGGAACTCCACGGCGTGCCGCTTCGCGTAGAACTCGGCCCGCGTGATCTTGACAACAATCAGCTCGTCTGTGCAAACAGGCTTGGTGTCAAGACCACGATTCCACGAGAGAATGCCGCCGATTCCGTGAAGCGTCTGCTTGATGAGGCACACGATCAGATCCTCGCAAAAGCCGAAGACCATCTGAGCAGCCATCTGAAGACCGTTACGACTGTGGACGAGTGTAATCAGAGTTTAGAGGAAAACATCGTCATTGTTCACTGGTGCGGAGAGAAGGCCTGCGCCGATAAACTCGAGGAGCTCACCAACTCGTCCCTTCTTGGAACGGGTGTCCGCAGCAAATATGTTGTCGATGATGAAGGGCCATGCATCGTCTGCGGCAAACCGGGAAAAACCGCTCTCGTTGGCAGATCATACTAATAATCACAAACTAAATTAAAACAATCCATATAAAAACAGAGGATAATCATGCAAAACAATGATCAATATTTAAAAACACAAAATGATAAAGCCGCATCCGGCATGCCGATAGATGAGATGCATGAACTTGACCGGACCCTCGGCTTCAAAGAACGCCGCTATATCGAGGAGCTTCGGATCCTGACCAAATCAACCGCTATCGACTGTGTCATTGATGACCGCTTCGAGCGGATCATCTATGTTATCCGTCAGGGGGACATGGGGATCGCTATCGGTAAAGGCGGAGAAAACATCAAAAAGATGTCCCGTGTTCTGGGGAAACGGATCGAGATGGTCGAGTTCGATGAGGACCGTGAGGTTTTCATCGCGAATATGTTCAAACCGGCTGAAGTCGCTTCAGTTTCGTACGGCGGCCGGGATGAACCGGTGATGATCACCGTTCCTGAACGCGGAGACTTCGGTCTTGCTATCGGGAAAGGCGGGTCGACGATCGAAAAAGCCAGAATTCTGGTCCGAAGGTTTTATGGTAAAGAGGTTGGAGATATCCTCATACCGAACAGAGGCAGCGTATGACGGATGCAAAAGTATTCGATGAGTTATGGCAGGTCATCTGCGAAAGAGCGGCGTCTGAAAGTTCCGAGAAGTCGTATGTGCGTCATCTCCTTTTTCATGAAAAGGGTATTGATAAATCCCTTGAAAAAGTAGGGGAGGAGGCCGTTGAATTCATTCTCGCTGCAAAGAACGGTGTTTCTGATAAAACGGTCGGTGAAGCCGCCGATCTTATTTTTCATCTGATGGTCGCTTTAAAAGCGGCTGATGTGGACTTTGAGCTCGTGGAAGAGGAGCTCGCGGTTCGTCGCGCCGGGATGCATCTCCACGATTAATCTGGCGAATCTGAGGGTTCTCTGCCGACTCAGACGTAACTCCTATTAACCCGAACCGCCACATAATATACATGAAACTCTTAGTCAGCCCAAGTTCAATAGACGAGGCAAAGTTCTGCCTCGATGCTGACATTATTGATGTGAAGCGCCCTGCCGAAGGGTCGCTTGGCGCTAATTTTCCGTGGGTGATCCGCGAAATTAAACGTATGGCCGGTTCAACTCCCGTTTCCGCAGCTATCGGCGATTACCGCCCGACTCCCGGGAATGCCTCCCTTGCTGCATACGGTGCTGCGTGCGCCGGAGCTGATTTTGTTAAGATCGGTTTGATGTTCAGTGATAAACACGCTGCAAAAGAAGTTATTGAAGCAGTCGTTCGTGCCGTCAAAGAACCTTTCCCGGAAAAAACCGTCGTCATTGCCGGTTACTCGGATTATGAACGGCTCGGCTCCATTAGTCCGTTCGAGATTTCTCCGCTCGCAGCTGAATACGGCGCAGATTTCTCTATGGTGGATACCGGCATGAAGGACGGTAAAAGCACATTCGAGTTCATGAACGAAGATTCCCTGACAGACTTCACCGATCTGAACCGATCTCTTGGTATCGGCACTGCTCTGGCCGGCTCCCTGAAGTTTGCGGATCTTCCGATCCTCAAAGAGATCGGTCCGGAGATCATCGGTGTCCGCGGCATGGTTTGCGGCGGAGACAGAACAACCATGGTTCAGGAAGATCTTGTGAAAAAAGCGATTCAGATGGTTAGGTAAACAACATGTTTGGAGAAAAACTCAACATCCCCACAGCACTCACCTTCGATGACGTGCTGATCGAACCGGCAGAATCCTGGATAGAGCCAAATGATGTGGACGTTCGATCCAGATTTTCTAAAAATATTTCCCTCTCCATACCCCTGGTGAGTGCGGCAATGGATACCGTAACCGAGGCGGAAATGGCAATTTCGATGGCACGCGCCGGAGGTATCGGCGTTTTGCACAGAAACTGTACGCCTGAAGAGGAGGTTGCGTTTGTCACCCGCGTTAAGTCCGCCGACAATGTCATCGAACGTGATGTCAGATACGTGACCCCAGACACGACCATTGCTCTTGTGGCAAATCTCATGGATCGCCACTCGATCGGCGGCGTTCCGGTGGTCGGCCCGCACGGCAAACTTCTCGGCATCGTTTCGCGCCGGGATGTTCGCGGCCTTGTTAACAAGACCGGGACGGAAACTGTTGAAACGATCATGACCAAAAAACCGATCTCGGTGAAAGACAACATCACCGCTGATGATGCCATCAATATGATGTACACCAAAAAGGTCGAGCGCCTTCCGGTCGTCGATGACAAAGGCAGGCTGACGGGCATCATTACCATGCAGGATCTGCTTGAAAAACAGCAGTATCCGAAAGCCAACCGCGATGCAAACGGAAAACTCCGTGTTGCCGCCGCTGTTGGACCATTCGATATGGAGCGTGCATTAAAACTCGCAGAGGCGGGCGTTGATGCGATTGTTGTGGACTGTGCCCACGGTCATAATATGCATGTTGTCCAGGGAGTAAAAGCGATCAAAGGCGCCGTCTCCTGCGATGTCGTCGCCGGAAATATCGCCACCTCGACAGCTGCCGGCGAACTCATTGAGTTCGTTGACGGAATCAAAGTCGGCATCGGTCCGGGTTCGATCTGCACGACCCGTATTGTTGCCGGTGTTGGTGTTCCGCAAGTCACCGCCATCGCGAATGTATGTGATGTCGCAGATCCCGCAGGCGTTCCGGTCATCGCTGACGGCGGCGTCAAATACAGCGGTGACGTGGCCAAGGCAATCGTAGCCGGCGCTTCGTCAGTAATGATGGGCAGTATGTTTGCCGGAACCGACGAGGCTCCGGGTAAAACGATCATCGTCAAAGGCCGGAGATACAAACAGTACCGCGGCATGGGCTCGCTTGGCGTCATGACCTCCGGAAATTCAAGCGACCGCTACTTCCAGAAGAAAGGTATCGGTTCAACAAAATATGTTCCGGAAGGTGTGGAAGGAGCAACACCGTATGTCGGCTCCGTGACCGATGTCATCTATCAGACGATCGGGGGGCTCAAATCCGCGATGGGATACTCCGGAAGCAAGGATATCGAGAGCATGCGGAAAAACGCACGTTTCGTGAAGATCACCTCCGCAGGACTCAAGGAATCCCACCCGCACGACATCCTGATCACCGACGAAGCCCCGAACTATCGTACCAATCTTTAAGATTGGTATTTTTTTATAATTTTTGTGAGAAAAAAAGAAGGTGCGGGTTTATCCGTTTTTTCTGACCTTATACATTTCATAGGCCATCATCAGTGCTAATACCGCCAGGGAAATGACCAAAAATCCCTGTGCGACGTTATGGATCAGCGGCATAAACGAAACCCCCTCCGCCAGAGGACTGCCGGACACCTGAGCAGTGTAAATCACCGCCGTATCGCTTGTTTTCATCAGATATCGTGTTCCAATAACCTGATTCATCGTCTGGGGAATAGCGATAACGAGAGAACACCCGATCGCGATAACACCGGCCATGGTCCCGTATCTCTCGACGATGCCTTTGACATCGACGGTCTTTCGCGGAGTGAACACAACGACCTGATCTTTGACCGCATAGATCTTCATCTCGCGCCCCTTCTCGCTCCACCGTGTGTTGGAGATTTCGACTAAGCCCGCCGAAAGCATATTTTCCAGATGATATTTTACTGTTGTAAGGGGAAGTCCGGTCCGCTCGGCAAGCGCCGTGGCACTCTGCGGATTGCCGGTGAGTGCGTTGAATAGATCCGCAGATGTGGGAGAAGACATCGCCTTGGCAACTTTTTGTGCCTCAAGGGAACCATGTTCCAGCACAACAACATTCTCTTCCTGCATGATATGTACTCTACTTGTATGGATGCGGGTGGATATAACCCTCTCCTAAACTGCGAAAAAAGTGGTAGTTATGCATTCAATTCTGCACGAATGAACGACTCGGCTTTGGAAAGCGCTTTTCCGACTGCTGACGGATCCGCTCCTGCTCCCTGAGCGAGATTCTCCTTACCGCCGCCTTTTCCGCCAAGTTCAGCACAGACTTCGCCGACCAGTTTGCCTGCATGGATCCTGCCGTTTCCTGACGAGGCAACAACACCAAGACCGTCTGTGGTCGTGATCAAAAGAGCCACGCCTCCCCGCTCGGCGATCTTTCCTGCGACAGTGACGAGTTCCTTTCTGGAGACATCGATCTGTTTGATGACGACCTCGACCCCGCCGATGTCGATGCCTTCGATCCGGGAAAGTTCAAGTTCGGCGATCTTTGCCCGGAGCTTTTCGATCTCTTTACGCTGATCCTTCCATTCGGTGAAGAACCGCTCTACAGAACCCGGGAGATTTTCCGTCTGAACAGACAGAGTGTCTGCAGAGGTATTCAGCAGATTCTGGATATGCTGCATCGCATCAAGCGCCGCAAATCCTGCCGCAAACTCGATACGCTCGACCCCGTCCTGGATATGCTCCAGTTTTAAGATCTTGATCGGACCGATCTCACCCGTACTCTGACAGTGTGTTCCGGCGCATGCCTGGACCTCGGCCCCCATCTGGACAACACGGATGTCCTTTCCCGGCGGAACGCCTCCCTGATAAAGCGCGAAACCGAACTTCTGTTCCGCCTTCACCCTGTTTTCGACCTTCACCATTGCAGGGAGATTTTCCATCACTTGACGGTTGGCGATAGTTTCGATCTGTTTCAGCTCCTCGGGGGTGATATGGGTATAGTGCCGGACATCCAGGCGTGCGACATCGGTCGAGAGCTGCGATCCTGCCTGATGGACATGCGGGCCAAGGACCTCCTTTGCGGCGCGAAGGATCATGTGGGTCGCCGAGTGGTGACGCATAAGCGCCCACCGGCGGTCCTCATCAATGACGCCTTTCACTCTGTCGCCGCGCTTCAGGGTGTTCTCACGAACCTTGTGGAGAATAACGTTTTCCGATTTGACGACCTCGTCAACACGGACCATCGTCGACTTCGTCACAAGCATGCCGGTATCAGAAGGCTGTCCTCCTCCCTCGGGGTAGAACAGGGTTGCATCCAGCACAACATAGTTGTCGAAGATATCCAGGACCGTAGCATCGAACTCCATATCGGCTGGCCGTTCATAGTAGCTCTTGCGCGTCTCCGGGATCTTTGATATCCGGTCAGCATACTTTGCCAGGGGCGAGACCGGTTTTTCTGTCTCGTTCTCGGAGTGCATGTCCGCGATCTGTGAGTCGAAGTCGTCCGGGATCTCAAACTCTGCGCCGGTCTCTTTGAGGATCTTTCCCATCAGATCGACCGGAATGCCGTGAGAGTCGTAGAGGGTGATCAGCTCAGCCAGCGGGACCGGTTCGTTCTTCTTGACATAATTCTGGCCTACCCGCTGCACGGTTCTGGTTCCGCGCTCGATGGTCGTATCATACTTCTCGACCTCGCGGGCGATGATATGTCTGACGATTTCCTCATCCTGTTCAAAGTTGGCAAGACCGATCGTCTTCATCTGACTGACGACAAGATCGCCGAGGTCGTCGTCCATCTTGAGGTCCTGCATCATTCTGATACTGCGTCTCAGAACGAGACGGGCGAGGTATCCTTCACGGACATTGGACGGAACGATGAGATCACCGAGCATATAGGCAAGGCATCTGGTGTGGTCGCAGAGAGCATACACGGTCTCCATCGGGACGATGATCTCTTCGAGTTTCGCAACCGAGATGTTGGTCGCGTCGGCCACCTGCTGTCTGAGGTCGCGGATCTTTTCGCCGCGGATATCCATGAGGCCGGCAAACTTGGCGTTCAGTCCTAAGATGCGCTCAACCTCGGGATTTTCCAGACGATCCTCCATTCCTGCCGAGGTGAGGATCCGCGGGATCATCTCCGGGAAGACCGCGTCGTAGGCGGTCGGCGTGCCGCAGGATGCCCAGGTGAACCGCTCCAGGCCGTATCCCGTATCGACGATTCGAAGAGGCATCTCGTAGTAGTCTTTGCCGTCAATGTTCACCGGAGGTTTGCCGGAGTTTTTCCGGGAAAGGTTCATGAAAACGAGTGTGGCCACTTCGAGGCCACCCATTAAGACCTCGACGCTTGCCCCGGCATTTCCTCCGCCGAACCACGGGTTTTCTTTATAGGTGAGATCGAATATGTTGCCGCCAAGAGATTCGACAAAGCCGCTGCAGAGTTCAAGACAGCGGTCCTTCCAGTAGATCGGTTTTTCGTCGGTGTTGAAGGCATGGTGGGCCATCATCTCAAAGCAGGTGAAGTGTCTGCCGGATCTGCCGACGTTGTCAAGATCGTTCAGCCTGATACACGGCTGGGAGATCGTCAGCGGGTTTGCCGGCGGGGGGCATACGCCGCTCGTCACAAACGGCTGGAAGTCTGCGATGGATGCAATGGTAAGATAGATGTCGTCACGCCATCGTGCGGCTACCGGATATCTGTTGATCCTCGTATGACCGTTTTTCTCGAAGAAGGAGAGATATGCCTCCCGCATTTCTGCAAGGGAGTGTTTCTTGAAGATAGGATCCCCGATGAACTGATACGGTTCACAGGGTGCATCCCCGCAGATCTCCCGGTTAGGGTCGAGGGTCCAGAATGCACTGCCGCATTTTTTACAGATTTTGCGGACGAATCCGTTTTCTTTAAAGTATTCAAGCTGATATTCGTTTTCTAGCATGGGTAGATCTCCGGTAGAGATAGTGTATATTTGTTGGATTGATGCGGTTAAATGAGTTTGCGTTATGCTTTTCGGGTCAGGAGATGTATGGGATTTGCAGAGAGCAGTAAACCGGATATTTGCGGCCTCGCTACTCACCTGGATTACGGTCAATATCCAAGAGATGCCAGATACTCCAGACTTGGCGCAACGTCCTCCAGTCTGAGAACTTCAAGGATCAGGGTCGCATCACCGGCAGATGCCAGAACGCTGGAAAAATCCACCGTCCCTGTCCCACACGCGGCATGTTCATCGGATATTCCCTTATTGTCGTGGAGATGAAAATGATCCGGTTTTTCCTGGAGAAATGCATCGAGCGTTCCGGTAAGATTTGCATGCCCTACATCCAGAGTCAGCCCCAGTCCCGCCGCACGAATTATCCGGACAATCTTTGGGCTCTGAAAAAAACAGCAGTCCATGGATCCGAGATTTTCCATAACGAACCGGACGGAGAACTCCTCCTGAAGAATGCCGAGATCCTGTATTGATCTGTAAAGGGCGGAGATCGAAGCCTCCCAGCCCGTTTGGTCAAGACAGAATCCCGGATGGATCACCAGTTTTTCCGCGCCTGCTGCGTCTGCGATCTCGGCAGTCTCTCTGAGAACATTGATACTCGCTCTGCGGATCGGTTCAAACGATTCTGCGATGTTTCCGTCAGCGGTCGGCGCATGGATCGTGTAGCGCAGATCAAATCTATCCAGAACGGATGCGTGCCGAAACAGGGAATGATGTGCATCGCACTGGATCTCCACGAGATTTGTGAACGGCTCCAGTGCGGCCAGGGCGCGTTCGAGCGGCAGATCCATTACGCAATTTGTGGAGATGCCTACTTCGTTCATGGATTTCCGGCGTACAGCATCTTCATAAGAACCGTGATATCGGGTACGATAACTGCTCCGCTCCCGATCAGGGCCCTGCGGATGCGTGTCGCTTCGCCGTCCGTGTAATCCTCCCCTTCTCCGATCAGATATACTGGTTTAGAAACTCCGGTGAGAGCTTTCAGATTTGCCAGATTGCCGTATCCTACCGGCATGCCTGTGACCACGATCTTATCTGCCCTAACAAGCATCTGCTTCAGTTTTTGAACTGATGCGTCACTCACGACGGCAAACGGCGGCTCAATAACCGTTTCCAAACCGAGTTTCACTGCTGCCAGACAGTCCGAGTCGTTCGCCGCCAAAACACCGGCAGATACCGTAAATCCGTGCAGACATAAGGTATGGAGAATCTCAGTTCCAGTCCCCCCTCCCGAGATCACATGGATGCGGGTGGAGGCGGACGCCGGCAAAACGCCGTATTCCGGAATGAGATGCGGTTTTCCGGTAAGCGGATGGGTCGAAACCATCATCCCGACAGAAAAACTCTCCCGGATCTTTTCCGGCGTCAGGACCTCCGCCGGCGTTCCGACTGCGAGAATTTTCCCCTGCTTCATCAGCACGATCCGGTCGCAGAAGTATGACGCCAGATTCAGATCGTGAAATACACCGATGACCGTGATCTTTGGCGTAAGGTCCCGGATAAGTTCCATGATCTCTATCTGATGATTGATGTCGAGATGGGATGTCGGTTCATCCAGAAGGAGGATCTTCGGCTGCTGGGTAAGGGTTCTCGCGATCAGAACACGCTGACGTTCTCCCCCGGATATCTCGGTGATCAGCCGATCCGCCAGATGATACGTGTTTGTTGTTTTCATCGCTTCATCGGCGATCGCCAGATCTTTCGGAGATAACGGGGCGAGTTTTCCAATGTGCGGATATCTGCCCATAAGAACGATCTCCCGTACGGTGAACGGAAATGCAACATCGGTCTCCTGACCTACGCATCCGATCGTTTTTGCGAGAGCGCGTGAATCAAATGATTCCGCATCCAGTCCTTCGATGAAAACAGCGCCCTTATCCGGTTTTAAGATGCGGGAAATGGCGCGGAGAAAGGTGGTTTTGCCGCACCCGTTCGGTCCGAGGATCCCGATGAATCCTCCCTGATCGACGGCGAGAGAGAACTGTTCGATAACATGGTGTTCACCGTATCTTACAGAAATATTGTCTGCAGAAATGGCGGGCGTCATACGCGTGTCCTCCGGCGGAGCAGGTAAATGAAGAACGGAGCTCCAAGGAATGCAGTGACGATCCCAACGGGGATCTCGACAGGAAGTGTTCTGGCGAACGTATCTGCCCATATGAGAAGAATGGATCCTGCCAGAACTGATGCCGGAAGAAGGATTCGGTGGTCAGGCCCGGTAAAAATCCGCATAATGTGGGGAATGATGAGTCCAACGAATCCGATGCACCCTGATACTGAAACTGCGATGGCGGTAATAAATGTGGAGACCACAAGGAGGATCTTTTTTGTTCTCTCGGTGTTGACGCCGAGATGGATCGCCTCCTCCTCCCCAAGAGCCATAACATTCAGATCGCGGGAAAAAATGTAGAGAATGACAGCTGCCGCCGGAATTAAGAGAGCGAGTCCCACATCGTCCCAGTACATGTTCCAGAATCCGCCCATCATCCAGAACATGATCTGGTGAAGACTGTTTCCGGACAAGTACATGATGAAGGAGAGCATGGCGGAAAGGAAAAGCGAAACGGCAATCCCTGACAAAAGCAGGGTTTCGACCGCCATCCTGCCGTTTCTCTGCGAGATAATATACACGGTGATCGTTGATGCGGCGGCTCCGATAAAGGCAAAGAGCGGCAGGAGTAATCCGCCGAGAAAAACGATCGCACAGGCCGCTCCAAGAGCGCCGCCGGTCGATGTTCCGATGATATAGGGGTCTGCCATCGGGTTTCTGAAAAGTCCCTGCATCACGCATCCGGCGGCGGCAAGCCCTCCTCCCACCAGCAGAGCCCCGATCACGCGCGGGAGCCTGACTTCAAAGATCAGTTTTTGGATCATCTCCGAGTCAAAGGTGAGGATGGATAACCCCGATATCCCTATGCAGGTGGTAATGACGATGCTTATCAACAGAACGATGAGGAGCACAGGGAGGAGAAGAACGGGGTGACGAAGCATGCTTGTGAGTATATAGTTTGTGTTAAGGAAAATAAAGGTGTGTGATATGATGTCTGCTCAATCCCGCCTGCGGGCTGCGAAAAGTATTCCGATTCCAAGGAACCCAACTGTCCAAAGGAGCGGGGCAGGAGATGCGGGTGTCTGCGTTACTGTTTGTGTTTGTGTTTTTGCAGTATGAGCGGGTGTTGAAACCGGTGTTTCGGAGATGCTGGTGTTTGCTATCGAGACGAGGAGGACCTCATCCGGCAATGAGGTAAGATTCACCTGGAAGACATCTAAGCCATCTTGCTTCTTATCTTCATTCGCGCTAACCAAAGATGTATTGATTACGGACGCAGTCTGATTCATGATCGTAATCACGCGCATATCAGATTGGTTTACTGTCCAGATATGCGATACCGGAAGCTGAATGGCCACGCCGGTAAGATTCGCGACATCCATTTTGTTTGAGGTTATGTTTACCAGATATGCAATATTAGTTATGGACATTCCGTCAATGTCCTTTAGCGCGGATATGATGGATTGGTCGATTTCTGATGATACATTGATGGTAATTTCAGTGCCGCTGATAATCTCCTGCGGGATTTTATCAAAGGTAAGGAATACGATCGGTGAGATCTCTGTGGTCTCATTTTCTGCAGCCGCAGCCCCGGTAAATGAAAATACTGCAAAGAGGATGAGCAGCAGGATAAAAATTTGTTTTGTGTGATTTTTCGACATTTTTACACCTCTATTCCTGATGTCTTGATTTTGCCTGCAGCAGGTACAAGTTCTGCAGTCATGTTCTGGATTTCAGCTGTGACTATCTCATCACTCCTGATGAGATTTTTTACCGGTATGGTCATCTGAAGACCTGGTGTTGTAATAATTATTGCGTGTTCGGTGATGTTGACAAATCCGCCTGCCTGTGTAATTGAGGTGTCGATCGTGATTCTCTGCGGGATCCCGCTGCTGATGGTGACGCCCTCAGGCATTCCAAGATTGACTGTCGGCGTTTCTGCCGCTGAAAGATTAAGCAGCGGCACCGCGGATGTACGTACCTTAACAGTGAATCCATAGGCATACTGACTTGTTTCCGGTAGTGAGGACATACTTTCACTGTAATACCAGACGATTTTATCTCCGTCATGGACCATGTAGTTATTTGACAGCTGGCTTGTTGTCATGCCGTTTACCTGATACAGCCACCCGTTGAGATTTTCATCCTGAGCGATTCCATTGATGGAATGAACATAGATTCCGCCTGGCCACTCTTTTGTCTGGAGATTCATTCCTGATGCATGCAGTATCCCGAAAACACTCAGGTTGTTTACGATGAATGTTTTATCGTCCATTGTGGTTGTGTAGGTGAATGATCCCGGATCAACGGTGATAGTGCCGTAATATATGGTTTTATACTGAGGAATTATCTGATTTATCTGGGTTCCTGGAGGTGAAACCGCTGTTGTTCTGGCATTCGCAGGAATTTCATCGCTAACTGCGATGATAGTTGAAAATCCGGGGATATCAACGAGGAATTCAACCCAACCCGGAGCTACATTTCCGATGGTGTAATGCAGCTGCTCATAACCGTTCGAGCCGTCAGCATATCGGTAGAAACTGACATTCGATGCATTGGCATAATCAATTGCAAGACGAATGGTAAGGCGGGCGTAATTGTTAAGCTGATGGATGTTGTTTATCCCATCCGCATTTGACGAGTCTATCTCTAAGATGAAGAGAGGTTTTTCGTTGGTGTTTGGTATGGTGTAGTTTGTCTGAATATCCAGCCAGTCATGATCGGAAATTGAACTTTGGTTCTGATATCTGGAGATGCTTATCGTAATGTTTGCTGCGTCGGTAACATCTGTCCCGGTAAAAAAGATATGGGCTATGTCCGAGATCGATTCCCCGGTGAGGTTTGCTTCGAGGCTGCTGGATTCGTCGAATGCTGATGGCGGTGTGGTTACAATAATTTCAGCGCTGTTTGTTACTGATCGATTATCATATTCCGCAGTTACGCTGATGATTTTAGTTCCGGCATTTGTATAGATTTTATCAACGGCAGAGGCAACGCCTGAGGATTTTGTTTCAACAACGGAGGTATTGTCGCCAAAGTCCCACGAATATGTGGTATTTCCCGGGTAATTGGCGAGGGCGGTAAAGACAGCAGATGATCCCGTTACCATCGTTGATGGATATGTGATGCTGAGGTCTGAAATGCTGTTTACCGTAACATTGACCATATATTCCGTTCCTATCACATTCCACGATGCATCGAGCTCATCATAATGGAGTGAAATGGTGGCTCCGGCGACTACCGGGTCAAGAACGCTGAAGACCGGTATTTCATTATTGTTGTAGTATGTGGTCATCCATGAATGCGACCAGTCCTCTGCATTTTCTATTCCGTTTATGTCTTTTATCGTGTCATATTCGGTGAGGTTATAGGTGAACCCTCCTGCTGAGACTGCTGCATCGAGTGCATCTTTTACGGTCACCCCATCTGAAGAATTCGTCAGATTGACCGTGTCATCGTAGATGACTGTCCAGGGATCTGGTTCATCAATATTCCCTACGGTTACATTCACGAGATACTGGGTTCCGACAACATTCCACGATGCATCCAGCTCATCATAATGGAGTGAAATGGTGGCTCCTGTGACTACCGGGTCAAGAACGCTG
>DAHC01000014.1:100656-100929 GCA_002498375.1 Methanocorpusculum sp. UBA424 | reverse complement strand
TTAATGTCTTTTATCGTGTCATACTCGGTAAGATTGTAGGTGAACCCTCCTGCTGAGACTGCTGCATCGAGCGCATCTTTTACCGTCACTCCCGTTGAAGAATTCGTCAGATTGACCGTGTCATCGTAGATGACCGTCCACGGCGCTGGTTCATCAATATTCCCTACAGTTACATTCACGAGATACTGGGTTCCGACAACATTCCACGATGCATCCAGCTCATCATAATGAAGTGAAATAGTGGCTCCGGCGACTACCGGGTCAAGAACGCTG
>DAHC01000014.1:0-100466 GCA_002498375.1 Methanocorpusculum sp. UBA424 | reverse complement strand
TTAATGTCTTTTATCGTGTCATATTCGGTGAGGTTGTAGGTGAACCCTCCTGCCGAAACTGCTGCATCGAGTGCATCTTTCACCGTCACTCCCGTTGAAGAATTCGTCAGATTGACCGTGTCATCGTAGATGACCGTCCACGGCGCTGGTTCATCAATATTCCCTACGGTTACATTCACGAGATACTGGGTTCCGACAACATTCCACGATGCATCCAGCTCATCATAATGAAGTGAAATAGTGGCTCCGGCGACTACTGGGTCAAGAACGCTGTAGACCGGTATTTCGTTATTGTTGTAGTATGTGGTCATCCACGAATGCGACCAGTCCTCTGCATTTTCTATTCCGTTAATGTCTTTTATCGTGTCATATTCGGTGAGGTTGTAGGTGAACCCTCCTGCTGAGACTGCTGCATCGAGTGCATCTTTTACGGTCACCCCATCTGAGGTGTTCATCAGACGTACTGTTCCCTCGTAGATCACTGTCATTGGGGCGGGGGGAACATACGGCTGATCAGCGGCATTTGTTTTATCGATTTCGATAAGATCCCCCTCTCCAATGACATAAAATCCAGCTCCTTCTGAACCGATGAACAGATTTTCGCCGCACACTACAGGAGATGATGCAAAGAATGTGTAGTCTTCTCCAGGATTTCCGCTCTCCGGAAGACTGAAGTTCCATTCTTCTGCCCCTGTTGTTGCATTTATTGCAAAAACTTTTCCGCAATGTGCATTCATTGCATAATAAATTGTGTTTCCCGCAAGCACTGGATTGAGATAGCTGCTGGATCCGCCGCTTACATGCGTAGTAAATCCATCAAGTGCCTCTCCAGAAGTAATATCGTATGCTGCCAGAGTCCCTGCCTGGGAAACATATACGGCCGAGTCGGTTACGACAGGTGTGGTCGAAGTGAGCGTGGAGACATTCCATGCCTCGGTCCATTCTCCGATCGTGTTTATTCGATACAGAATACCATTTGCATTAAGATAAACTGCGTCCCCGTGTGCCACGATCGAACTGCCGGTTGTAATGGCTGATGGGAGTGTGTAGGAATTAACCAGATCGTTTGCCGGAGATATTTCAAGAATTCGGGTATCATCCATCACAAGCAGATTGTTTGAGGATGAAAGTGTTGGTGAGGTAAAGATAATTCCCCCGCTTGATCCAAGCCCGCGTTGAAAAACAAGATTGCCGTTTCCGGTGTCATATCCCGTAAGCTGGTGCTTCGTAGGGCTCGTAACATAGACCACACCATCATTCACGAGAGGGGCCCCTGTCAGACCCCAATATCCGGCTGTAATGCCGGTCACACTCCACACAGTATTTCCGGTCTCTTCATCAAGACAAAACAGTGCTCCTGATTTTGTACCAGCAAAAACTTGTCCATCTGCAACCGTGATTTCGGATAACACTTCCCCAATGGATCGGAACCATATCAGGTCTCCGTTGGTTAAATCAAAACAGAAAACTCCCATAGCATTTGTGGTGGAGAAGTCCATACTTTTCCAGTTGGCTATAAACAATCTGTTGTCGTGTACGGCAGATGTACTGTCGATGCCCCCGTCAGTTGTAATATGCATTCTGACATTATCCGATGTCGGCCCTGTTGGTTCATCTGCAGCTGCACTTCCAATTGAGCATATCATCAGTACGATGGCGATCAACAGAAAGAAGATTTCACGTATTTTTTTCATACACATCAACTCAATGTGCTAAAGTGTACTTAATTTGTACTATATTAAAATTATTATATTATTGGCAAGTTAATTTTATATAAATAATAATTAAATGTTTTGAGTTATTTACAACCAATGATCTAAAAATAGTGAGTTGTTCTCGCAAGTATCAGCGTTTCCTGTAGTAAAATACTAGCCCACAAACTGCTGTAATCGTTGTAATCATAATAAATCCGGGTGATGATGCAGATGACTGCACATCAAACTGCGCGCCAAAAATCTCGGGATGCTGAATCCTTGCAAGAGTCTCGATACAATCTACAATTCGCGGGCCTCCTCGATCCATAATATCCGCATCAATAACAAATACCTGATCATTTTTCACTGCTGAAAGACCCTGCAGCCTTGCCTCCTCCCAAAAGTAATTTTTCAGGATATCAGTGCCTCCTTCACCCATTCCCATACCTGAATCAACAATAATGATCTCCGGATCTGTGGTCAGAAGTTTTTCCAGTGTTACGACACCCCAACCCTCAACATCACTAAATGCGTTCGTGCCGCCGGCGATTTTGATCATCTCATCCTGAAACGTGTTGTTTCCCGAGACCCATAACGGATCCGTCCACATACAGTGGATAGTCTGAGGTGCTGTTGTAACATCCTTCAGTTTTTCCTTTACTGCATCGATGCGGGACTGCATACGGTCAACGAGCTCATCGGCTTCTGTCGTTTTTCCGGTTGCCTGCCCGACAATTTCTATGTCATGCAGCGTGCCTTCGATACTGTCTGCGTTCAGTGTGATGACAATATAGCCAAGATTTCTCAGATGATTTATCAGGCCTTCCCCGTTTCCATAATAGGCAAAGATAAGATCAGGATCCTGGGTAATCACGCGTTCAACGTTCACGGTGGTATAACCGCCGATAATGGGTTTTGTTACTGCCTCCTCTGGATAGTTACAATACTCGGTCACACCTACGATTGAGTCATTGAGACCAAGCGCAAACAAAATTTCGGTATTAGCCGGAGCAAGCGATATGATTCGTGATGGTTCCTCGGAAATAGTTACTGTATACCCGTAGTCATCGGTAATTGTGACCGGATTCCATTTCCCGGTTGAATGTGCGGATATCGGGGTAGATGCAGTTTCAGGAGATGAGGTCGGGACGGGTGTTTTGGATATTACATCCGCATACGTACTGCTTCTCATATCATATCCCGTCTGAAGCGGCATGATCGGGTATGATTTCCCCGTCAAAGCAGTGACTGCACGAGCCGTCATACTTACCGGGCTGTCTACAACATATTCGGTATATTTGAATGAACCGTCAGCCTGCTGGAGAGAGAGGAGATAATCAATCGGATTTTTTCCATTATTGGTAACTGTCAGAGGATCAACTCCGCATGCGGCGAGTGCCTGAATCACCCATGCCGTTGAAGCAAGGTTGCTCTCAGAATAATAGCCGTAGTTGAATCCTCCAGTAGGCTCCTGAACATCACGAAGATACTGGATTGCTTTGGTGATGACCGGATCATTTTGGCTCACCCCTCCAGCTATGAGTGCCATGATCGATGCCGCTGTATCGTCACTATCAGAAACACCGCCTTCAGCCCAGGCAAATCCTCCATCCTCCTGCTGCTGTTGTTTTAACCACGCAACAGATGTGCTGACATCTTCACCTGCGGCAACAAGTCCGAAGATACCCCAGTAGGTTGTATAGATGAAGTCGCCGATTTTGCCGCTGGCTTTTACCTTGGACTGCAGATCGGCCACATAATTATGGCCGTTATAATCGTGAGGATCTATGCCGAACAGAACAAGATAGGTGATTTTCTTTGCCATTTCACCCGTCCCGTCTGCGTCATCATTAATTGAATTCCAGTAATCAAGAGGGGATTTGTTATTCACCCTCCAATCGTTTGGATCTTCCCCAGCTGAAGAAATTGCCGTGACAGCAAACCATGTGGTGCCGATTGATCCTTCTATCATGCTGGATTCTGCAAAACCTCCGTCGGGGAATTGTGAGGCAGCAATGTAATCAAGTGCACTTTGTATAGCTTCATCAACATCTGGGGATGAAGCCGAAGATGTACCAAACACCGTACAGAGACAGAAAAGCAGTACGATCAATAATTCGACTTTTTTAAGTTTCATAAGTATCTTTGGATCCGGGCGAATGACAATAAAGTTGGTTGATGTTTAATTATATTTATATTACTTACATATAAATTAATTTAGTTATAACGTTAGAATTTGGTTTTAGCGGGTTTCCCCTCATCACCGAAAATGATGTGTAGAAAAAAGGGACTGGGAAAAATTGCAATCGGGAGGTCAATCCCGTCTGCAGACAAAGAGGCCGCCGATAATTCCGGCGATGATGAGGCTCGCACCAAATCCGGGTGAAGCCGCGGACGATTTCGGTTCAGCATACTCGCCGAAGATCTCCGGATGAAGGATCTGGGCAAGCTGTTCTAAGGAAATAACGATCCTCGGCCCCCCTCTATCGAAGGTATCCGAATCCATAACATAGACGGCCTTGTTCTTTACTGCAGTGATGCCGCTGAGCTGAGGGTCGGTCAGGAATGCTTTCTGAATGGTATTTTCACCGCTCTCCCCCATTTTTGAGCCGGAATCAACCAGAATGATATCCGGATCGGTCGTGAGCAGTTTTTCGAGCGTGATCGTGCCCCAGCCTTTTACATCCGCGAAGGCATTTGTTCCGCCTGCAAGCGTGATCAGTTCATTCTGGAATGTGTTCGAACCGGAAACCCAAAACGACTCGACACTCATTGCGTGCATGACCGTTGGTTTTTCTGTAACACCTTGAAGTTTATCCGTTATTGCCTGGATCCGGATCTTCATATCGGATATGATAGAATCTGCTTCGGCGGTTGTACCGGTGCAGGTTCCGATCATCCGGATCGCCTCATAGGTGCCCTCTACACTGTCGGAATGGATGACGATGACCGTGTATCCGAGCTGGCGGAGAGAATCAATATTTTCCTGCCCGTTTTTGGGGTTGGCAAAGATGATATCCGGATCTGCCGCCACGATCTTTTCTATATTTACGGTGGAATATCCGCCGATTTTTTGTATGGCCAGCGCTTCTTTTGGGTAATTACAGTATTCGGTGACGCCCGCGACGTTGTCCCCAAGTCCGAGAGCAAAAATGATCTCCGTGTTTGTCGGGGCGAGGGAGACGATCGTCTCGGGCTGGGTCTCTATTATGGATGCAAAGCCTGAGTCGTCGGTGATGGTCACCGGGGTCCAGCCAAGAGCAGAGCCGGAAAATACGGCAAGGGCCAGAAGGAAAACCAGGAGTAGTCGTGCGTGTTTCATCGTATGATATGGTTTGTCTTACATAAGTAAATAAATTATGAGTTGGGCGTTGCGGGAGGGACTTAGAGTGGGATTCAAGCGAGGGCTGCAAGCCCGAGTCGGAGAGCAAACTGAAAGTTTGCGAACGCGGTTGGTTTTTTCTCAGGTTTCCACACCCGGCCTTACCCTTCCCGCATTGGATTGGGAATAACACCGCGTAATTCCTTTGAGAAAAAAAGATGAAAAAAATTCCGCAGAAGCTCACTTTCCTTCGACAAACCCTCTCAGGTCCATCTCGAAAGCAGCTGCCTGATGTTCAAGTCCGAATCCGACGAGAACATCCGGATTGATCTCGCCAAAAACGCCGACCTTCTCTCCGGAGACGTAAATATCGCCGCGTCTTCCGGGAATGAACGCATCATCTGATGACTCCCGGACCTCGTATTCGATCGACATCATCCGGCAGAATGCATCCATCACTGCGTAAATCTCCGAGAAGTCCGCAGCCGTATGGATAGAAGCAGCTGCCATTTTTGGATAGGTGACCAGATTCTCCACAACATCGCCGCAGGCAAAGATCCGCTGCGGTAATTCGCGTGAACGGTTGATCGAGAGCGACTCCATCAACAGCGGCAGGATGTCGGTTCGGATGATCGTCTGATCCTCACTGATCGGGTGAAGAACATGCAGGGCCGCCGGGTTCTCCGGTTTCTGCATCATAGTGTAGGAGAGTTCCCCGCTCGTCAGCGTGAACGGTGTATTCTCGATATACGACAGCCCGACCATGATATTTCTTACAAGGCTGTAGAGTTTCTGCACCGGGTGCGGTTTTCCTACAGTGAAGCTCGGCGGGAGGCTTGTCTCGATCTTATCATACCCGTAGGCGATCGCCGCATCCTCATACACATCATGATCATGCATGATGTCGGCCCGATAACAGGGAATCTCGACGGCGACCCTTTCCTCATCGATCACCTCGGCGCCGAACCTCATCTTCATAAGAAGTTCGGTCATCTGCGGGGCAGTCAGCGGAATGCCGGTCAGTTTACTGCATGCGGAGACGGAAACTATCCGCTTTTCCGGACTGAGATCGGGAGAGACGACACCGTCGATGTTTACTGACTCGACTGAAGCGCCCATCTCGACGAATGCGGCGCAGAGGATTTTTACCGCAACGCTCACGGCACGCGGTTCAATTCCCGTAACATCCAGAAGGATGTTGTGTGTGTTTTCCGTAACTCTCGTCAGTTCCCCGTTGATGATCGGCGGGAAGGAACAGACCCTGCCCTTAGCATCGGTGATCAGCGGGAACCGTTCGAACTCCTCGACGATCTTTGCATAGGCCTTTCCTTTCGGATGCTCGGCAAGGATCTCTTCCATCGTCATCTCACGATCGTAATCGAGCGGAACGAATGTTGTCTTCCGGTCCGCTGCGATGTACGAGAACGGTGCTTCGATTTTGTCGAGATCGTGGACGCCGATCGCCACCTTTTTGCGGCCGCGGCCGACTGCCCAGTGGAGAGACTCCTGCAGACCCATCAGGGATTCGATCATCGCATTATCCATGTGGACATTTCTGATGACCGCCGATCCAAGATACGGGCGGATATTTGCAAGCTTCGCATCCACGCTGAAGGATATCCCCGAGGGCTTCACTTCATACTTCGGCAGACCGGTTTCTATGCCGAGATATCCCCGGAGAGCACGCGCCGTGCCTTCAGCGCTGTACAGATCCGGACGGTTCGGGAAGAACTGAACATCCGTCTGCTCCTCCTCCTCGCGTTCCACCTCGGATCCCATCATGGGAAGATTGGAACGGATCGTTTCAATGTCGGCACCCGTCAGGCGGGTCAGATATGCATTATTGAGTTTTACGATCGGCATCTTCAGCTCCTCCTTACCGGGCTTGCGCGTATCCAGTCGATATCGCTCTTATACAGCTGACGCAGGTCTTTGAGACCCATTCTCAGCATGGAGACACGGGAAACCCCCAGCCCCCAGGCGAGGACCGGACAGTCGATTCCCCAGGGAGCGGTGACTTCCTTTCGGAAAATACCCGCTCCGCCAAGTTCTACCCAGCCGAGCCCGTCGACCCAGACCTCGGGTTCGACTGAGGGTTCGGTGTAGGGGAAGTATCCCGGGCGGAACCTGACCTCCTCGAATCCCATCCTGCCGAAGAACTCCTTGAAGAACCCGAGCAGGTGGCCGAAGTGCAGATCCTTGTCCATCACGATACCTTCCAGCTGTTCGAACTCCGGCAGATGGGTCGGGTCGATCGTCTCCCTGCGGTAGACACGGGAGATCGAGAACGCCTTCAGCGGCGGGTTCGGGTGCTCGGCGAGGTACTGGATCGAAAGCGAGGTGGAGTGCGTTCTCAGAACACACTTCTTGCCAACTTCCGGGCTCCACTCTCCGCCCCAGCCGGTCGAACCGGTGTCTCCGCCGAATTTGTGGATATCCCTGATCTTTTCCCATCCGTCTGGAAGGGGAAGTTCCTCTGCGAGATGGAACGTGTCCTGCATCTCGCGGGCGGGATGATCCTGCGGCTGGTACAGCGAATCGAAGTTCCAGAACGAGTTCTGGACGATTGATCCGTGGAACTCGGTGAATCCCATCTCGAAGAGGAGATCGCGGATCTCATCCAGGATCTGCTGGTTCGGGTGGATCCGGCCGCCGAAGATCTTTTTCGGGAGCTTTTCGATGCTGTATTTTCGAAGCGGCAGGCTCTTCCACTCGCCCGAGAGGATCTGTTCACGGCTGAGAGT
This sequence comes from Methanocorpusculum sp. UBA424, assembly GCA_002498375.1. GTDB lineage: Archaea > Halobacteriota > Methanomicrobia > Methanomicrobiales > Methanocorpusculaceae > Methanocorpusculum. Next base: position 92,706 of record DAHC01000014.1, on the reverse strand, counting down.
GGCGACCTCTTCACGCAGATCAAGACCGCCTTTGGCAATTTGTTCGCCTTCCGGGGTCAGCGCGATCTTCCAGGATGTGTTTTCGACGACCTCCACCAGACCGCGTTTTACAAGCTCTTTACAGGCCGGTGTACCCGGGACCGGGTTTTTCAGCGCCAGTTCGTCCTCGCCGACGGCGGTATTTTCGTTAACGAAAACGATACCGTCTTTGATCGTGACCCAGTTCTTCTTTCTCAGCCAGCCGATCGCGATCTTGGAAAGCGGGTTTTTGGTCAGTTCGCTCATCGGGATGGAGCCGTCTATGCCTGCAAGGATCTGGCGTTCCGGCAGTCCCTCTTTCGCATATTTCTCTCCCTCTTCCGTGAGCTTTGCCTGTTCGGTGACGGTTTTTTCGAGGGTCACAAGACCCTTGTCTGCGCAGAGATGGGCCCACTGGATCACCGATTCAAGCGCAGCGTCCATCTTTTCCGCGAGGTTTTCCGCAGCCTTAGGCCCGGATCCAATCAGGGCTGCAAGAACCCTTTTTTCATTTATTGTAAGATCCATACATTACCACTCCGCCATGTGAGATACTTCATCGCGTTTTTCTTTGAATTCTTTGAGGAAGGTGAGAACACGTTCCAGTGTTTCCTTTTTGCAGGTCCCGCACATCAGCTCGCCTGCTTTACAGGATTCGCACATCTTTGCGAGCTCCTTATCGTCTTCCTGCATATGGAATTTGTTCAGCTGATAGATCGAGCACTTCTCCGGCTCGCCGCCGAGTTTTTTCTGCTCTTCAAGGGTCTGTCTGCCGCCTGTGAGAGCGCCCATGATCTTTTTCTTTGCATCCTTTTCCGTGTCGTCGAACCAGACAAGACTTTCCGGGACCGATGAGGACATCTTTCCGCCCTGCAGACCCTGCAGGAAGCTGTGATACGTCGAAGAAGGCAGCATGAATCCAAATCCGCCGAACTCCTGCTCGATGGACCGAACGATCTCATCGACCTCGGCCGCGTTGTGTCCTGCCGGAAGATCGATGTGTCCTTCGTATTTTTTCGCACCCTTGAAGCGTTTTGCGACCGCATCGATCGCTTCAGGCGTTGCTTTTTTCGCCCGGATGCTGATGTGCGAACCTCTGTCTTCGACAAGGAACATGCGCAGGGCTTTGGTGACATCGCGGGTCAGTCTGATATGCGGATCCTGATCGATCCCGACCGGAACGATCGTAGGGGCTGCTCCCCCGACAAGCTGCGGGTAAAGGATATCTCCCACTTGCATCGCGACACTCATCGCGTGTGCCAACTCTGTATCCGGACCAAATCCGTATATTGCCGAGAGTTCGGAGAAGTTTATCTTCGTCGCCGCTTCGAATGCAAGATCTTTGAGGAGATTATTTTTCCGCTGGGAGTAGATCTCTCCTTTGAATCCGAGTGCATAGAGGCATTCCATATATTCCCGGGCGTATTTGTCACAGACATCCCAGGAGAGGCCTCGAACCGCGTGGGCTTCCCGATCCGCCATCGAAATGAACCCGCGTCCGCCCTGATCGATGTGCCAGACGACCTCTTTCATCACCATAAGGTGTCCAAAGTGCGGATGACCCGAGGGCATGAATCCGGTCAGGACGTGGAACGGTTTTTTCATTCGTATTGCTTCGGATATCGCCTCGTATCCGCGGTGTCCGGCGACGATATCTCTTCTGATAAAGACCGGCTGATCTTTTAGGAGTGGTTTCTGGGCAGCAAACGATTCGATCCCGAACTCTTCAAAGAGCCGGTTGATGTCGACTTTCGGGGCGCTTGACCAGGGGTTTATTTGTTCTGCCATATATTTTCACATCACATTTTCATTCTGGCGAATTCGACTTCGGTGATCTCTGTTCCGGAGATGGAAGCAAACAGCATTTTTTTCCGTACGCTGTGAGCGAGACGTACCGACCTTGAGATCGTACTCATCGACATGAGCGATCCAAAAGGTACCGCGTGGGCCAGCATCTCGGAGTGTTTGCCGCTTTGGGTGTACACGCGGAAGTGGTGACCATACTTGTACCCTGACCGCGGGAAAAATCCGAGACCCTTCAGGTACCGGTACAGGGTGAGTTTGTCCATGAACTCGCCGTCGGCTGACGCCGCGAGGCTGATGTATTCTTCAGCGGTCATGGAAGGATCCGTTTCAAGATGTCCGGTTTCCAGAAGCCACGCGGTTTCCAGAGGTGAAAGGAACAGTCTGACCCCGTCCAGCATCGTGCCGAGCCAGAGAGTTTTCAGTGTCTCGGTGATGCCGCTTCCATCCTCAGTCACGTATGAGGGAATCCCGGCAATCTTTGCACGGATCAATGCAGGGAGCTCTAACCGTTCATCGGCTTTCGGCTTCCCGATCCTGATCTCATAATACGTGAGTTCATGCTCGTCGTCCAACACGGCCAGGACAAACTGTTTGCGCATGTTTGCCGAGGCTGCGGCATCTTTGATGACTGCAGCGAGATCGACCATATCTCTTTCAGAGAGCACGCGCATCAGATATCTGGACTGACCTTTTCCGGGTCGAAGGCCGCGGGGAAAGACGCGGAAATCCTGCGGGCCGGTGGTCACGACATACCCGCGTTCCCTGATGTCCCGGTAGACGACAAAGTTTCGTAAAAATCCCGGTGTTTTTGCGCATTCCGCAAGGAGCTGATCAAATGAGAGTCCGGGGATCTCGATTTTTCCCCGTGCCATCAGATAGAGGGCCTCTTTCGTGTCGAGACGGAGGGTTCCTGATTTGTCCGGTCGTCCGTAGCCGCTCTGCTCGTAGAGAGAGAGGGCTTCGGATGGGGCGATTACCTGGGTTCCGTCGAATTCTGCTTTCACGCGGAGTTAAGGTTTGTTCTCTATTATCATTAATGAAGGGGGTGTGCAGCAGGAAGAACGACAAAAGATACTAACAAGGAACGTGAAACATACTTCTATGTCCAAACGAATACATGCGGTGTTCATCCTCCTTCTTGCAGCCGTGCTTTTCTGCGGCGCAGGGCAGGCGGCGGTCACCGAAAATCTGAATCAGACGTATCATATTGGTACTATGTACACTGACATCATGGCCGTGTCAGGTACCAGCGGCGGAGGGTATTATCTTGGTATCCTTCATGACGGCGATCTGTCCCTGATAAAGACCGATGCCAAAGGAAAAGAGCTCTGGTCGGCCAATGTCACCGGTTCCGAGTTCCGGTCGATCACGACCTTGTCGGACGGGGGCTGTGTCTATGTCACCGCTCTTGGGACCGATACCTATCTTTGCCGTGCTGATCAGACGGGAAAGATCATGTATGAACTTCCGCTGATTGGTATCGGCGCAGGTGTTCAGCCGGTTGTGATCAATGGCAATACGATCAAGTTTGCCGGCTGGTTCTGGGAGACCGACACCGGATTTACCCAGAGTTTTCTCTTAAGCGACGGCACGCCGGCAAACGATCAGCTGTCTCTTCCGGAAGGCAGGATCCCGGTTTCAATGATGAAGAATAATGACGGGGCGTATGTTCTTGTCGGAGGAGCTACATCCAATACCTCGACCACCAGCAGTGAGGCATGGATCATGCAGATAAAAGACGGCGGAACGGTGGTCTGGAACACGGTTATAAAAACCGACAGCCTGCAGACAGAATACTATGGTCCCGGAAGTACCGCGTATGCTCTCTGTGAAGGGGAAGACGGCGGATACTTTGTTGCCGGAACGGCTGCTCCGTATAATCTCTCAACTGCGTTTGGTATCATCTGGGGGTCGATGATCTCTTCGGATGGTAAGGTCGTCTGGGAAAAAGAACTGCGCGGGGCGGTCCCGTACGGGGTTGCCAAACTCGGCGATGAGTATCTGATCGCCGGCACCGGATGGAATTCGCCATTATGGATGACCCTTACCCCGTCCGGAGCATTACTGGATGTCGTGTATCCGGAAGAGGTTCCCGGTCAGTTCAACGCGGTTGCAAAGACCTCGTCCGGCAGTGCGGTCCTGGCCGGCTGGAGTTTCCTTACCGGCTCCGCTGACGGATATCTGGTGGGTCTCACCGACGGCTCGGCTGCATCGAGCCCGATCCCGGCGGCGGGAGTCGTCATCGGCCTTCTCGGAGCTGCTGCCTTCCTTGGTGCACGACGCCGGTAAAACCGCTGAATGATCTAAAGGGGATCTGCGGATCCTCTCTTCAATCTATATTTATCAGATGATCAGTGGAATAGACTGATCCGATCACAAAAAAGCGTATTTTGCGTAATAATTGGTATTATTTCTGCTATGGTCTGCTGATTTTCATACAGCAGCAGTCATATCCCTCGGTCATGCACTGAATCTCTTCCACATTGACCTTTTCATTATAGTATGCGGAAAATATCGCTTTGAGTATTCCGCAGGAGATCGCACAGTTTTTACCAGAATCCTTCGGCATGATCATGCATTCATAACATTGATAGACCTCGATCTGCAGAGGGTCCAGGGATCGGACCTTCACCTCCCCAAATCCATAATGGTTCCAGAACTCAGTGATGTTTGCCAGAGTTTTATCCAGCGTGTCGGCCACGAGATACACGGCGACTGCCTGACCAAGTATCTCACCGCCCCGTGTAATGACTGGGTCAATATTGATCCCGGCCTCACTGAGAGCTACTTTGATGATGTGAGGGAGTATTTCTTTGTAATCGATCTTATCGTATTTTGCGTATGCCTGTCTGATGAGTTCACGGAAGTCCGAGGTCCCGTTCTGAACACTGGGGGTGATATTTCCTATAAGGGATGCGGTGATCACATAGGTCTTTTTTCTGGCATCCCGCGGATCCGGTACCACTGAAATCAAATTTCTCATCACCAGGGTGTTGAGATATCCGGAGACCGTGGATTTGGAAAGCCCCGTGTACTCCATGATCCTGGCAAAAGAGACAGGCCCCTCCTCTGCCAAAAGGTAGAGGATACTGTTTCGAATCGGACTGCGTACGGTGATCACAGTGCCGTTTTTTGAGTAGATCATCAGGGGTTGTTTGCTGTCCGGTTCTGGCATGGGCTGTCGTTTACTGTATTGTTTAACCGCTCCATCTTAAGTAGATTGGGAATACGGCATCTTTTCAGTGAGAGAGCTTAGGAGCTCACTCATCACTGTACGGGATTTCCACGGTCGTCAGGTCATTTGGTGCTATGATCTCTCCGCTGAAATACTCTTTTGCATCTTTGATATGGTTTGCCGCAGTAATGTAGCGTGAACTGAAATGGACAAGTGCCAGAATTTTCGGTTTCACGAGAGCGGCCACCTGTCCCGCTTCACATGCGGTCGAATGCCAGGCCTCTTTTGCCCGTTCGCTCCCTTCCTCTTCATCGAAGGTCGCTTCATGGATCAGCAGATCCGCATTTGCTAAAAGTTCCGGCTGGTTTTTTACCGGCCGCGTATCTCCGGTGTACACAACTTTTCGCCCGCGCCGTCTCTCTCCCATGACCATCTCCGGGGTAATGGTCACCTCTTCGTCACCCCGGAGAATGGTGACAGGACTCCCCCTCTGGAGTTTACCGAACATCGGTCCGGGTTTTACACCCAAGGCAATCGCTCCTTCCCGGTCGAATCTGCCGGGGCGCATATCCTCCTCCAGCACGTACCCTATGCTTTCCATTCCATGGAAGGTTCTGAACGCGACGACCGAGTATCCGTCGAACATAATCACATCTCCGTCCGATACTTCGACGGCCGAGAGCGTGAACGGGATCTTGGGGGTCAGCTGGTGAATGATATTTACAAACCAGTCGACACCCCGCGGACCGTAAAGCGTCAAGGGTTCGGTCCGCCCGTTGAACGCCATCGTCTCGATGAGCCCGAATAATCCCAGATAATGATCGGCGTGCCAGTGGGTGATAAATACGGCATTTACCGTAAATCCGGTTTTCAGCCGCATCATCTGCTGCTGCGCTCCCTCCCCGCAGTCAAAAAGCAGAGTGTCGGATCCGCGCCTGATCATTATACATGACGGATTTCGAAGCGGCGTCGGGAGAGCCCCTGCGGTCCCGAGAAAATGCACGAAGAGTGTTTCGCCGGCCATTTAGATCCACTTCCGTAAAAATTCGAGGCTTTTCTTTCCCTCTTTCGGGTTGCGTCCCTCGACGACAATGATTTTTCCTTTGTATTCCTTAACTATTCTCGGAATGATCTTATCCCAGTTTATGGTGCCGCTCCCAAGAGGGAGGTGTTCATCGTATTTCCCATGATTATCATGAATATGGAGATGGTGGGCCTTGGGCAGGACGATTTTACAGAATTCATCCAGATTGCCGGTTGTGTTGGCGTGGCCGATATCCAGCACGAGTCCCATCCCCGGCACACCGTCGACGAATCCATCCTGTTCGTAGGGATCCCGGCAGAAAAAGTCATCGAGGTTCGGCATATTTTCCAGACACGCCGTAACACCTGCCCGCTGTGCGGTTTCCCCGAGCCGGATACATGCCTGTTTGTGATTGTTCCACGCGGAAGCTCCGTCGAATCTGCTCACGGGAGAGAGATACCCCGGGTGGAGAACCACTGTGTCGGTGAGCTCTGCGGCCTGTTCGATGCAGACGGTGAACTGTCGAACCGTTTCTTCCCAAATGGGCATATTAATAGATGCCGGGTTTAAGTCGCTGAACGGAGCATGCACGGAGACATCAAGTCCGTTTTCATCGATCACCCGCTTGACTGCGGAGAACGTTTCCGGTTTATCCAGCCGGTAGTTTCCGTCAGCCGAGATCTCCCAGCCGTCGAACCCTACCTCGGGGATTTCCGAGACCCATGCCGGATCTTCCCAGACTTTTGAAGAGGAAGCAAAGAAGATCTTCATGCAAGACTCTCCAGATAACGCCGGATCCGTGCAGCAAACTCCTCGCGGCCCGACTCGTTTTCGATTCTTACGTCCGCAAGAGCGACGGCTCGGGCGAGTCCAAATGACTCTTCGCGTTCATCACGGGAGCGAAGTGTTTCGGGCGTGGTCGTATCATCGCTTCTTCCGCGGTTTTTCATCCTGAGAAGACGGGTCTCGAAATCGGCCGTGATCGCGAGAAGCGAAAAGTCGCTGAAGACGGATTTGAAGTAGGTAACCTCGGCGTCTCCTCTGATCCCGTCGATGACGACGATGTTCGGGTTGATTTTTGCGATCTCCTCTGCCGTTACTATTGCGACCGCGTCCATGCCGAGTTCGGCACGGAGGTTTCGTGCGGCCGCTCCGATGTTCTCATCCGTGAGTTCCAGTCCGTTTGCGATGACCTTTCTCCTAATCATATCCCCCATGACCACGACAGGAATTCCCAGTTCCCCGGCGATTTTTGAAAACTCGCCCTTCCCGCTCGCGGGATACCCGACAACGCCGACGACCTTCATTATCTTGAGAGTATGGTTTTTGCTTCGGCTGCGGTCCGGATGCACTCGATTAAGGTCCGGCATCGTTCCGGTTCAGTTTCTGCGGCGGCACGGGTGCAAAGCTGGAGAATCAGGGCATCAAGGCTTTCGAGAATGTTTTTCGGGGCAGGCGACGGGGTCTGATCGGCAGCGGCATATTTAGGCACGATCATCTGAACCTTTTCCGCGGCGTTATTTTGCGCTGTATCTTCTGCTGGAGTATTGGCACAGACCACGCACATCTTCTTTCCCTTCACATCAAATAGAGGGGCCTCGCATTTGGGACAGAGTTCCGAGAGCATTTTCGCGCCGTTTAGGAGATACTCCGTCATTATATCCTCAGGTTTTTTCGTCATGGCTGTTTATCTCTTCTGTACAAATTGGTTTTCAGAGTATATAATGTCTCAAGAATAAAGGGAGTCTTTATTTTTGCAGAGGTCTAACATGAGTTACAGATTTTGGGGTTGGGAGCTAAATATGGCAAATCCGGAAGATATGATCAAGCAGTGCATTATGATGCTGCATGCAATGAGTGAAGATTCAACGATACCGCGGAATATCCGCCGCGTGGCCGATGAAACGATGAAGGTTCTCCAGGATGAGAAGAAAACGATCGGTCTACGGGCCGCAAGTGCCCTGTCAATGATCGATGAGGTCAGCAATGACTCGAATATGCCGATCCACGCCCGGACCAGGATCTGGGAGCTTGCTTCGACTCTTGAAGCAATACCCTTTGACTAACTTTCTTTTTTGAACGGTCCGCCGATCGTATTCGCAGAGGTGAATCCTGTGTTTTTCGCCGTCTGCATGCGTCTGAGATGTTCTCCTGCTTCATCTGCCGATTCAGACACGGCAAGCAGTTTTGTTTTCGAAAGATCGATTTTGTTTCCGCAGATGCAGGTTTTGGTGGCATAGGAAAGGTCGGCGACCTGCATCCTTCTGCATTTCATGCATCCTACTATGGCAAATCCTTCCTTGATTGTCATGGTTCTTTCAGTTTCAGTAAATCTTACTTTTCTCACTTTATCAGGTTATTTATGTTCATGCCCGTTGGATACTGGTTTTTCAAAACCGGTATGTTTATATTTTTACAAATCCTTCTAGTTAAAGCAGTCAATCCCGACTTAACTCAGATGGTAGAGTGCGCGGCTGTAGAAAGAAATTAACGCCTGCGGGCGTACTGCGCGGCTACCGCGATGTCCCCGGTTCGAATCCGGGAGTCGGGACCATTTTCAAGACGCAATCAATGCCCAAGTAGTGTAGTGGCCTATCATGCAGCCCTGTCACGGCTGCGACTCGGATTCGAATTCCGACTTGGGCGCTTCTTCTTTCGTTTTGATTGTGCGGGATTGACGTGCGGTTTGTTGCCCAAGTAGTGTAGTGGCCTATCATGCAGCCCTGTCACGGCTGCGACTCGGATTCGAATTCCGACTTGGGCGTTTCGTTTTTTTTAAGAATTATCAGACTCTGTTTTCAAACCGATTATAAAAAAAGAGTATTCAGAGACGCCGTGTTTTCGCGTTTGCCCATCTCACCCGAATCTTCATTTCATCTTCGGGCGCCGGTCCGGCCGCTAAAGCATCCGAGTACATGGAATATGCTTCACCAAAGTTTTTCAGCTGTTCAAAGATGATCCCTTTGAAGAACAGAACGAGTGCCTTATTTTTGGGTTCGGCCGCAAGACAGGCATCATAATATCTGTGGGCGTCGTAGAGCAGACCCTCGCCGCGAAGGTTATTTCCCCGCTCGAACAGTTCCTCTGCGGTTCCCGAGGGTTTTCGCCAGTTTCCGGATTTGTACACCTCGGCGGCATACGGCGGAGCAAAAGGTTTGCCTGCCTCTTTTGCCAGATGAACCTTTGAAAGCCAGATCTGGGTCAGCATTGCATCGTCATGCAGAAAACACCACTCCTCCGCACGATACAGACAGTTGCCTGCCTCTTCGTAGTTTTTCAGCTGGGCATGCGCCTGAGCACGCACGACGAGGGATGCCGCATCCGCTTTGCTGATTTCATCCGCCTCGTTCACCGTGACAAGCGCCTCGTCTGGTTTCTCTGCATAGAGGAGAGCCTCGGCTTTCAGCACGAGCAGCATCGAGGTAAACGCCGGGATTCTTTCCGGATCTGTGCCTTTCCACGCAGGGATGATTTTGACGGCTGTATCCATACACTCTATGCACTCATCATATCGTCCAAGAGCCTTCAGAACCGAGGCCTTTCCAACATACGTAAGAGGGTCGGACGGATCTTCTTTGATCGCCTCGTGATATTTTCCAAGAGCCTCCTCAAACTTTCCTGAGAGAGCCAGTTCCTCGGCTGTTTCGATAAAATCAGACAACTTCCTTACCGTCCCGGTGGACCTTTACGCGTCCATCCTGTACTGAAAGGGTGAAGCCGTGTTCATACAGCCATTCGCGGGCATTTCCGTGTCCGTGAATCATCAGTTCAACCAGATCGGCCGGTTCATCCACGTCGGTCGACATGCGCATGGAGTCGATGATCTCGACAGTGAGTTCGAGTTCTTCGGCTATCTGGAGATGCCGCCTGAACGAGAATCCGTAGTATTCCACATGGAACTTTTCCGGCTTCTTGACAAATATCACATTTGTCCCGCCGCCGAGGCCCGGCACGATCGCCATATCCGCTTTGGTGGAGATGACCCGCTGCAGACTTCCCGGCGTTACCATGGGAAGATCCGACATGATGATAAGGGCCGGACAGTGGAACTGCGGAAGGGCCCAGTTGATTGCTTCATTGAGTCCCTCCTTTCGTATCGCCACCAGCGCGTCCCGGCATTCGTACTTTGACGTACAAAGGAGGGTTGCACTGCATCCTGTCCTTCTGACTGCGAGGATCACGTCTTCCAGCATTATCCTTGCAAACTCCTCGCGTTCCTCCTGGGACAGAACGGATGAGAGCCGGGTCTTCGGGTTGACCGGTTTGAATGGAATCAGGGCGTGGAAGTACATTACTACTATTTGGGGCCTTTTGATGATAGATACTTTTCTCCTTAGGGGTGCATCATCTGAAAAACTTTCAGGATGTCCTTCGAAGGCCCCACGTCATGGACCCGCACGATGTCCGCTCCCCCTTCCAGAAGAGCATAAAGGACGGCAAGGGAACCGTACAGCCGTTCATGCGGCGGCTTATCCAGACAGTCGCCGATGAATGTTTTTCTGGAGGCCGCGGCAAGCAGCGGATATCCATATACTTCCAGCTCGGAAAATCTGCGGCAGAGCTCCCAGTCCGCCTCGCTCGATCGTTCTGCGATCCACTTTCCAATTCCCGGATCCAGGATCAGCTGGTCGATCCCGTAGTTCTCCGCCCGCTCGATGATCTTTTTGAGCGCTTCATGCGTGGAGACAATGTTGGTCGGGTCTCCCGGTCGGTTGTGCGCCGTCATGGCGATCACCGGGAGTCCGCTGTCTGCCGCAACTTTTGCATACTGGACATTCGAGAGTCCGCCGATATCGTTCACTGCGTCGATGTTGTATCTGAGTGCCGCCTCAAGGACCTCGGGATGCATCGTATCGAGTGAGAAGACGGCGCCGGATCCCTCCAGATTCTTCAACGTGCGGACGACCCGTTCTTTTTCTTCAGCGACGGTGAGCGGCGGCGCCGTAAGAGCCGTACTTCGTGCTCCGATGTCGATGATATCGGCACCTGCGCGGCGCATCTCCTCAACGCGGGTCGTTACAAGGTCGAGCGGGGTGAACGAGTCCGAGAAGAAGGACTCTGGACTGATATTGAGTACTCCCATAAGACGGGGAGGATTGGCACCTCCAATGCCGATCCCTTTGATGCTGACTTCCATTATAAGGTCCGAATTTCCGGATACAGAGGATACTTCAGGCAAAGCGACGTGACTTCGTCTTTGACGCCGGCAATCGTCTTCTCGTCATCGATGTGGTTTAAGACCTTGGCGATCCAGTCCCCGATCTGTTTACACTGTTCTTCCTTCATGCCGCGGGTCGTAATGGTCGGCGTGCCGATCCGGATACCGGAGGTCTCGAAGGGAGAGAGAGCCTGTCTTGGGATCGTGTTCTTGTTCACGGTAATGCCGGCTTTTCCAAGAGCGACTTCCGCCTGCTGGCCGGATATGTTGTGGTCGGAGAGGTCGAGCAGACAGAGATGATTGTCGGTTCCGCCGGAAACGAGACGGAAGTTGTTGTCCTCAAGGGTCGAGGCAAGCACTTTACAGTTTTTGACGACCTGTTTGGCGTATTCTTTGTAGTCGTCGGTGAGCGCTTCACGGAAACAGACGGCTTTGGCGGCGATAACATGCATGAGAGGTCCGCCCTGCATGCCGGGGAAAACCGCCTTGTCGATAGAGTTTGCATACTCTTTATTGCACATGATCACGCCGCCGCGGGGTCCGCGGAGGGTTTTGTGCGTTGTCGAGGTGGTGTAGGTGGTAACCCCAACCGGAGAGTTGTGGAGTCCGGTGCAGCAGAGTCCGGAGATGTGGGCGATGTCCGCCATCGATCTTGCGCCGACGTCTTCTGCGATCTCTGCGAAAGCTTTGAAATCGATCTCACGCGGGTATGCGGATGCTCCGCAGACGATAAGATCCGGACGGTTTTTCCGTGCGAGCTCCTCGATCACGCCGTAGTCGAGAAGTTCGGTGTCAAAGTCTACACCGTAAAAGGAGATGTCGAAAAATTTGCCGGACATGTTTGCCGGATCACCGTGGGACAAGTGACCGCCGTTGTTCAGGCTCTGACTGAGGATCTTGTCTCCGGGCTTCAGACATGAGAGATATACTGCTTCATTTGCCTGGCTTCCCGAGTGGGGCTGGACATTTGCATGCTCTGCGCCGAAGAGTTCGCAAAGCCGGTCGCGTGCGAGGTTTTCGATCTGATCATGAAATTCGCAGCCGCCGTAGTAACGCTTTCCTGGATAACCTTCTGCATATTTATTGGTCAGAATAGTTCCCATTGCTTCCATTACTTCACGTGCCACGACGTTTTCCGAAGCAATAAGCTCAAGCCCCTCAACCTGGCGCTTGTGTTCTTTGTTTATCAGCTGGAAAATTTCCGGGTCAAATAGTGCCAGGGACGACATATTACGTAAATATAGTTAATATAACGTGATAAAGCCGACTACTGTTTGTTCAAAGCTTCATCCGCGAGACGGATCATCGAGTACATGCCGTCGGGGGTCGGGTGGACCTCGAGCATGGGAGAGAACTCATGTACGGTCACGCCTTTGCGGACCAGATAGCCCAGATAGGTCCCGACGATGCTTGTGGACGGCGCCGCGGTGGCAAAGCCGAGGATCTGTCCGTCGTCTTTTGAAACGGTAAGATGCATGGATCCGACCGATCCGTCCGCCACATGCCAGAACGACTCGGGGCCGGCGATGTTGGGCGAAGAAAAGGTTACGCCCTCCTCTCCTTTTTTCGTGGGACAGATGGTATAATCCAGACCAAGAACGATAGTGAACGGGATATGAGACATATCCACGGTCCGCGGGTGTCCGAGTATGGAATCCGCGGCCGCAAATCCCTGAAGACGGGCGACCGGGGTGAAGTACGGTGAGCCGGTCACATCGCCGGCGGCATAGATACCCGGTATCGATGTTTCCATCTGTTCGTTCACTTTGATCGAACCGTCCGGATTTTTCTCCATGCCGGTAAAGAGCGAGGTCTCGGCTTTCATACCGGTCGCAAAAATTACCGCATCGAAAGGCAGGTCCTTTCCATCTATGCGGACTCCTTCAACATGATCCTTTCCGAGGATCTCCTCGACTTTTCCACAGAGGATAGCGACATTTGCGAGATCCCGGTGTACCGCCTTCATCATCTTTTCCGGGAGGATGGGCAGGAGCACACTTCTGCAGAAAAGGGTCACTTCGCACCCGAATGCCGCATAGATGTAGGCGAACTCGGCAGCGGAGATGCCTCCGCCGATGATCGCGAGCTTTTTCGGGAGCGTTGTCATCGTCCGAAGCGTTTTTGCGGTGTATGTGCCTAAAAGCGCATTGCCCGGGATTTCCGGTACATGGATGCCGGCTCCGGTCGCAATGATGATGTTTTCCGCTTCACGCGGCTCTCCGTTCACAAACAGTTTTCCGTTTCTGATCTCGGCCGCCGCCTGGTATTCGATAACGACGCCGGCTGCTTTTGTCTCTCGTTCGAGGATGATCTCCAGTTTCCGCTGGACTCCTTCGAGTTTCTGGATAACGTCCGGGAATCTGACGGATGCATTTCCGTCGATAACCCCGGAATTTTTCAAAAAAGATATGGTATTGATGCTGCGGGCAACATCGTTCAGCCCGCAGACGAGCATGCATCCGTCATGGATGCATGTTCCGCCGATCGCCTTTCTCTCAAGAAGGGTAACCTTTTTTCCGGCTCCGGCGAGGCGGAGGGCCGCCATCCGCCCGGCAGGTCCTCCGCCTATAATATAGATCATCTCAGAACACTTCGCAGCCTTCATCGGAGGGAAGAGTGAGCTCCTCGCCGGAGTATGCGTTCACTTCCACGATGTCCTTCTTTCCTCGTACCTGCCATACCGGGACATACACCTTCTTGAAGACCAGCTCGATGTTATCATCACTCGGCCTGAAATCCTTCTCTTCGGCAAAAATCGCATCTCCGGCGGTGGTCTTGATTCTGACTCTCCTGGTGAGCTTTTTGATCAGATCGGATCTGACCCGCTCTTTTGCCTGATCCAGACTGGTGACCGGGGGCATGATTTCGGCGTCCTGGGGGAGCTCTGCTTCCTGCGGAACGACATCGCCGAACTGTCCGGGAAGATCATTGATCGCATTGATCCAGCCTGATCCTTCATCGTCGAAGGAGACGCTCTTTCCTTTGTAGGTTGCCTCTCCGCCGCTTTTGTAGTGGTAATACCAGTACGGGATCATACGAAGAACAGTCGTTCCCTGCTGACGGGCAACACGCATTGCCTCCTGTCCGGAGATCCTGATCGGAAGAACAAGATCGTATCCGATCGGCGGCGGCTGCATGCCCACATTCGTGTATGCATAACTCGGTCCCCCGACGATATCGAACGGCATACTCCAGATGCGTGCAGCTGCCGCATCGCTAATGTATTTGAGCAGTTTCTCCCTCGTCCAGAGGTCCGACTCCTTTGGCTGGTAGTATGAACTCCCGGTAAATATGATTTTGTCGCAGCGGACTTTGGTTCCGTTGAGTGTTATCGTGTAGGGGGTCATGTCGAAACGCTGAAGAAGACCTGTGTCGTCAGAACACATGACGAGGATGCATTTTGTATCCCGTACCGCCGAGAGATTGAACGGCCCCTCTTCAATCTCACAGTCATATCCGGCGGTCTCGAGAACACGCCGTATCTCAGTCACCGCATGTGTGTGAATCAGTTCACCCATAATTAGTATCTATTGGTTTTCCATTCTCATAAAATCCGTAGTCTCGGTTCAGGTGAAGAGCCGGTTTGCCGCAGGTGCCCGTTTGTGTCTCGAGCATTGGATGAATGCAAGTGCCTTTTCCTCGTTTGCATTGTTTGGAACACCGCCGTTCTTTTCCAGTTCGATCAGCGCGGCGTCCAGATCGGCATAACTCATGCCGAGTTCTCCTTCATCGCTTTGTCCCTCCCAGAAGCCTGCACTCGGAGCTTTTCTGATGATCGATTCGGGAACGCTCAATTCTTTTGCGAGGAGGTACACGTCCTTTTTCCAGAGATGGAGGAGCGGCTGGATGTCGGCTGCGGAGTCTCCCCATTTGGTCGAGTAGCCGATCATATACTCGGTCTTGTTTGATGTTCCGCAGACGAGGAGACTGCGGGCTGCGGCGATATTGTATAATGTGGTCATTCGAAGGCGGGCCGCGATGTTTCCTCTGAGGACCGGAGTGTCGGTGATGTGGGGGGCTGCAAGGAACCCGGATATGACATTTTCCAGAGGGACCGTGATCAGCTCGACGCCGAGCCCGCGGCAGAGTTCTTCCGCGTCCAGATGATCCTGCGGATCATTGGATGAGACCGGCATATTCACGCCAAGCACCCGTTCGGGGGAGAGGGCTTTACAGCAGAGCGCACAGGCGACTGCCGAATCGAGTCCGCCGGATATGCCGATGACCACACCGCGGGCGTTTGCCCCCCAGACGGTCTGTCTGATGAGGTCTTTGGTTTTGACGATCTCGCATCCGATACATTCACAGGTTACTTCGGTCATTTATCCTCCAATTTTAATGCATCACGGATATTTTTCAGCGCATAGCGGGTCCCGGGATGCTCCGCGGTAAATCCGGCAAGGAACTCCGCAGTGTTTCCGCTTATCTTTGGTTCGGATCCTTTGTATCCGTGCCGCTGTGCATACCAGAACACCTCGCCCGTTGGGATCACCGAAAATGGTGCGATCCGTCCTTTGCCGGAATCGACCAGCCGGTCCTGTGTCCCGGCACAGACGGATTCCAGAACGAAGAGTGCGGTATCGTCCAGCGTGGCCGGTTCAAGGATCACATCGGCATCCTTTGGATCTTTTACGAAGAGCAGATCGGTCCGGGCCGAAAGCATGTCGGCAAGAAAGATCCGCAGGGCAAAACTGCGGAACGTGTGATCTTCTTCGACAAAGAGTTTGTATCCCGAGGGGAAGCCCCCCTGATGCCGGATCTCTTTTTTGGCTTTCGCCGCGATGTCGGCAGCAGCGTGATATTCGCAAAGAGAGAGACCGGAATACGGCTGGGTCACGACCGCCTCTCTGCTGCACCGGCTGCATTTCATACAAAGAGTATGGGTTCTTCTAAAAGATATGGATATTCCCCGGCTTTGCGATCACGTCAGCAGCCCTATTCAGTCGGGCAAAAAAAAGAGTTCAGACTTTTCGGCAGACCGTCAGGTAACCGGTGTGCGAAACGCGTGTCGAAGGCCGGGTTCCCCGTTTGCTTCGGGTGAGTTCCCTTTCCATGCACTCAAAGGTCAGGACGTCTTCTTCGCCGAAGAGTTTCCTGGCGGTATCCATCACGCAGAACGTTTGTTCCAGAAACGGCGTATAGGTCGCGAAGTATCCGCCTATCTTCAGCAGGGAATAGGCATGCCTGACATGTTCGGGCTGGATCTGCATATCCAGATGCACGATGTCGTAGGGTCCGTCTGCGACCCCCAGAACATCGCAGGCCCTGCACTCGACGTTGTCGAGTCCGGCGTCCCGGATGTTTCCTTCCGCTATTTTAGAAAATTCGGGCCGTGCTTCGCAGGTGACGACCGTTCCCGCACATCCGCCGAAGAATATGGCCGCGATCCCTGATCCGGTTCCGGCATCCAGCACGCGGTCACGCCTGCACATTCCCGTGTATGCCATGACCATTCCGATGTCTTTTGGCATCATCGGAGCGCCGGTTCGTTTTCCGTGCGAGAAAAAGTCCGTTGCTTTCGGAATGAAAACGTGGAACGGTTTCCCCAGATGGGTCAGGATCACATCCCCGCTCTCAAGATTTGCGGCCTCGGCAAGATCGATCATGCCAAGATCCGTCGAGAGCTTTCCCTCGCCGGCCTTGACGTAATACTCGCGTCCGTTTCCGCGGACAATGATTCTGTTTGGTCCGATCATACAGAGGTCAGTTTTAAAATTGCCTCGGCAATGTCCCCTTTGCACTCGACGAGAGCTTCGCGGGCCGCCTCCGGCGATACCGAGGTCTGGGAGGCAACAAGCTCCACATCTGTTTCAGGGATCTCTACTTCGGCCTCTTCGAAGTGAACATCGCCCGTAAGCTGATACGAGGTCTGTCCCTGCATCGTGATTCCGACGACCTGGGCATTCTCGAAGACGTAATTTCCGTTCGGGGTGTACACGACGACTTTGGTCACGTCCTCGATCTCGTCCATCTTCATGCCCATCTTCTTCATCGCTGCTTTCATCTGTTTGGGATTTACTCCTGGCATCATTTTTTGTTCCTTCCTTGTCTAACTTTTACTGCTGTTCCATAATTAAATCCGATCATTTCGCTTCCGGAAAGAATCGCCATCCCGGTGGCGATCAGATTGTCCGATTCATCGACGACGAACACCTCGTCTTCTGCGTGGATATTGGGGTCGCTCGAAATTACGTGTTTTGCCATGGCATTTTTGCCGTCGGCAACAAAAGGCACCGCGTCCTCCATGATCACGACACGATTCGCCGGGGCTGGGAGAAATGCATGCAGAGCGCTCGCTCCGGGATACCCGAGCGTGAATCTTCCGTCGTTTGCCCGGACGGTGACCAGCCGGTCCTTTGCGAGGCTGACGTACCGTACCCTTTTTGTATTTGAGTACGAGAACGTGACCGAATCCGGGAACAGGGCTTCTCCTGCGCCTCGCCCGAACTGGAAGTCAGCGATCCTTCGGACCCGCTGTAAGCTGCCCTTCGACAAGCTCGTTAACTCTTCTGGTGAAATCATTCTCGCATCCTTTGGGGATATATGCGCCTGCTGCAATATTATGCCCTCCGCCTGCTCCCCCCACCTCGGCGGCTGCCGTGACCAGAGCCTCCTGCAGATCGACCCCTCTGCGCAGGACCTTTTCATAGGTCCGCATCGAGACTTTTATGAGATCCGGCTCGTCTGTTACGCTGCACATAACAAGGATCGGCTTATTGGTGTCGAGTTTTGAAAGGGCCATTCCTGCGCCGATCCCGACGATCGTATCAGGATACTTCTCTCCGGTATGGATCACCTGTATCGATCCGATATCTTCGACACCTGTTTCAATAATGTACTCGCAGAGTTCGCGGATGATGGACCGGTGGTGTCTGAGCATATGTTCGGCTTCCCGGTACTTCTGTCCCCGGTCGCCGAAACAGACCGCCTCGCCGATCTTCGGCTTGGTCCAGCGCCCGCAGGCGTTCAGCATCGTGGCATACTCGGAGGCGTTTCGAAGCGGCGTCTTTTCCATCTCGTCCGGGAAAAAGTAGAGTTCGGCAACAAGCCCGTTCGGTGATTCTCCGTTTGCGATCATCTGCTCGGCGAGAGTGCTCGTCAGCATTTTTTCCTCTTCGGGAGACAGTTCCTCCCAGAGCCGCTGATCGGAAGGGGACTCATAGATCCCGGTCCTGCAGAGGAGGGAGGCCGCTTCGCCCGGTTTGCCGGAGATGCCGGGAATGATGGGATCATCGGCGTTTGAGAGACAGATGTGCAGCGGTCGTGTCGATAGGCCGTAGCAATTCAGCCCTCGGCTGATTCTGATCTGTCCAAAATCGGCCCCGTCTTCTGCGATCCATCTGGCAACGCCGACGAGTCCGCGGTTTTCTCTTGCCATCATATCGCCGACGTTTCCAACAACAGAAAGCTTTGCGAGATCCTTGTTTGCCGGGTCGAGCTTTCTTGCGACGAGATAGGCAATGCCCGCTGCGCTGCATTTTGTGTATTCCTCGCCGTAAAACTGGGAGTTGACCTGGAAGTATTCGGTCCCGCCGGGTGCCGGCTGGCTTATGTGGTGGTCGAGGATGAGGACCTTATCTGTCGGGATACCAGCTTCTTCCAAAAGATTCTGCTGGCCTCCGCCGAGATCGGTGAAGATTTTCAGCGTGTCGTCGTCAGGGATATGCTTCATGGTCATCGGCTCGAGCTGGCGGACGAAGACCGGGTTTACCGGGATTCCCAATCGGGAGACTGCCTGCGAAATGATCGCTTCGCTGGTGATCCCGTCGGCGTCGATATGGGAAATGAGGGTCGCGGCGTTCGCTTCCCGGATCATCTCTGCGGCACGGCTGACATCTTCAACGAATCCCATTCCTTATCTGATGGGATGTATCCGGGGAAAAATCATTACCCGAGAGACACACACTAACATATATGATGCGGGATCTGGTTCAGTTCGAGTTGTCCGGCGTTGTTTCGCCGGAGACGATGCGTGTCGTTGATAATAACGCGGATGATTATGGCATCTCCGCGGCCCAGCGCATGGAAAGCGCCGGGTGTGTCCTCGCCGCCGCCGTTCTAACCGAATGTCCCGCTTCCGTTCTGATCCTCTGCGGAACGGGAAACAACGGGGGGGACGGATTTGTGTGCGCCCGACATCTCGCAAAGGAGTGTTCGGTAAAGGTGATCTTTGTTGGAGAACCGAAGACGCCTGAGGCACGGGCGGCGTTTTCCGCTCTGGATGGCTGCCCGGTGGAACTCGCCTCATCCTGGTCGGCCGAAGATTTTTCCGCCGACGTTATCGTTGACGCCCTTCTTGGGACCGGCGCATCCCTGCCGCTGAGAGAGCCGTATGCATCCCTTGTGGAGCTGATGAACGCGGCAAAAGGCCGGGTCCTTGCCTGCGATATGCCCACACCCGGAGCGCGGGCGGACCGCGTGATCGCATTTCATCTTGCAAAAACCGAAGGTGCCGAGGTGTATAGTATCGGGATCCCGTTCGGCGCCGAAGTTTTCTGCGGGAAAGGGGATCTTCTCTCCGTCCCGGAAAAGCCGTCCGGTGCGCATAAGGGCTGGGCTGGCTGCGTTCTGGTGATCGGCGGCGGGCCGTATCAGGGTGCGCCGTTCCTTGCGGGTTGCGCCGCCCTTCGTTCGGGGGCGGATGTCGTCCGCGTGGCAACTCCCGTTGACGGATTTATGCCGGATCTGATCCTCGAGAGACTGCCGGGAGACAAAGTGGGCAAAGAGCATCTGACCCGTCTGCTTGCTTTGGCAGAGAACGCGGATGTGGTCATCGCCGGCCCGGGGCTCGGCGCCGATCCGGAAAGTCTCGAGGTGGCTGCGCAGGTGGTCTCAGCCGCGAAACTTGCAGTGGTGGACGCGGATCTCCTGCGAAATCCTCTGCCGAAAGCGAGGGAGCAGACGATCTACACCCCGCATGCGGGAGAGTTTGCCCGCGTCTTCTGTCCAGTGCCGGAAAAACTCAGCGAGCGGGGGATCCTCGTTCGTGAAGCGGCGAAGCGTGCCGGCGGAACGGTCATCCTGAAAGGCGCGGTCGATGTGATCTCGGACGGTTCCCGGGTGAAGTTCAACCGGTCCGGCGCTCCGTGCATGACCACGGGTGGTACCGGCGATGTTCTCTCAGGCGTCTGCGGCGGGCTTCTTGCCAGGATGAATGCTTTCGAGGCCGCCTGCGCCGCGGTGCATGCCGCGGGGTTGGCCGGGGAACTGGCCGATGAAGACACCGGGGACGGTCTAATCGCAAGCGATTTACTGCGGCACCTTGCATACATAGTGTATAAGGAGAAATAAGATGCCGGTTTTTACTCATCTGAATGAAAATAACGAAGTCCACATGGTGGATGTGACGCCAAAACCTGACGTATCCCGTGAAGCGACCGCAAAAGGGCGGATCTACCTGCGGCCCGAGACGCTTGCGGCCATCGCCGAAGGCCGTGTCCTGAAAGGAAATGTTCTTGCGACTGCCCAGGTGGCCGGGACGCTTGCGGTAAAACAGACCTGGGCTTTGATCCCGATGTGCCATCCCCTTCCGGTCGGCGGAGTAACGATCTGGTTTGAACAAACAGACGAGTACATCGAGGCGTTCTGCCGCGTAAAAACCTACGGCAAGACCGGCATCGAGATGGAAGCCCTGACCGGCGTCTCTCTCTCGCTTCTGACGATCTGGGACATGGTCAAGTCTGCGGAAAAGGATGAGGCCGGCCAGTATCCGGTGACCCGTATCGACGGGATCTCCGTTATAGAAAAGAAAAAGGGCACTCCTGAGTGAAGGCCTCCCGGTTATCACGGAGTATTTATACAACATAGCTCCAATAATATACAGTTTACAGCTAGCCGCATCAAGGTGCGGTCTGTATATCACAGGAATGTAGCCGATACGGCTGAACCTGAGGTGAAACAACACATGTCGAAATCAATGTATGGATATGTCCGTGACGCGTGGAAAAAGCCCGCAGAGTCCGGAGTAAAGAAGCTCCTCTGGGAGAGAATGCAGACCTGGCGTCGTCAGGGCGCCGTTGTCCGGCTTGAGCGCCCGACCCGTATCGACAGAGCACGGGAGCTCGGATATAAAGCAAAGCAGGGCATCATCGTTGTTCGTGCATCCATCCGCCGCGGCGGCCGCAGAAAATCGAGATACATCCGCGGACGCAGAACCAACCGTATGGGAATGCGCAAAGCAACCCCCGGCAAGAACCTGCAGTCTATCGCAGAAGAGCGCGTTGCAACCCGCTACCCGAACATGGAAGTTTTAAACTCCTACTGGGTAGGTCAGGACGGAAAGAGCAAGTACTACGAGGTCATCCTTGTTGACAGAAACAGCCCGTCTGTTCTCGCCGACAAAAACCTTGCATGGGTCGCAGATACCCGTGGACGTGTGTTCCGCGGAAAGACTTCCTCCGGAAGAAAGGCACGCGGACTCCACAACCGCGGAACCGGAACTGAAAAGTGCCGGCCAAGCCTTACCTCCCACAAGAATCAGGGTAAATAACCCGGTTCTCATTTTTTTCTCATTATGATAACAGACGCATGCGTGTATGCGAATGACTCGTCAAACACCACGCTTCGTCGCTTTGCTCTGACCGCTGCTTCCTGCGGTTTTTCCTGCATCATTGCCTGCGATTCCGCCGAGGATATCCCCGAGTATGCCGGCGTTTCGATCCTGAAAGGAAAGCTGATTAGCAGAGTGACCGGAAAAGCATTCCTCGATGCCGTCAGGAAAACCCCTGCGGGCACGGTCGTTTTTGTGCAGGCTGGTGAAAACAGTTTCAATCGTACGGTGATCACGACCAAAGGCGTACACCTTCTGACCGGTATCGCCGATCTCCCGAAAGGCGGATTCGATCACATCACGGCAAAGATGGCGGCGCAGCAGAACACCGGAGTCGTTCTCGACCTTTCCCGGATCATCGATCCAAAGACCCGGCGCACAGCCCTTTCCCGGTATGCCGAGATCCTCGCCTTCCACCGGAAGTTCCGCTTTCCGCTTGTGCTTGCAAGCGGTGCGTCCGACTGTCTTGGACAGAGAAACATCACAGAGATCGCTGCGCTCGCCGCTCTCTTTGGAATGACGAAGGGAGAGGCGGACGCAGCACTTTGTGCCGTTGAAGGTATTCTTTCTCCGAAAAAGACGGTCGAGATCGTGGAGGAGGAATCATGAGCGTTCTTCCGCCGACCCTTCGGGAAAACCGGCGTTACGTCCTGTTTCGGATCATCACCCTGGGGAACCCGACCCAGAAGGAGGTGTACCGGTCCATGGCGGATTCGGTCTCCGCACTTTTCGGGGATGCCGGCGCGGCAGAAATCCATCCGGCAGTCGTATGGTCCGAGGGCGAGTATGCGATCGCCAGATGCACCCGCGGATATGAACAGTCCCTCATCGCCGCTTTGGCCGTTGTCACGAAAGTCTGCGGAGAACCTGCGGCATTTCGGTCGCTCGCTACATCCGGGACGATCCTTTCTTTAAAAAAGAAGGTGATCCCCGAAAGCATCGACGACACCACATATCCGGGGTATTTGTGCGCAGGTAAGAAGGTTAATAATCTCTCAAAAGAGAATGGGCATAGATATCTAACTAGAGATGATATAATTAAGGAGTAACAATGCAGCCACAACAATATCAAATGGGCGGGTATGATCGTGCCATCACGATGTTCTCCCCCGACGGACGTCTGTATCAGGTTGAATATGCACGCGAAGCGGTGAAACGGGGAACGACCGCCGTTGGTATCAAATGCAAGACGGGAGTCGTACTTCTCGTTGACAAACGGGTCAACTCCCGTCTTCTGGAACCCTCTTCGATCGAGAAGATCTTCCGGATCGACGAACACATCGGCGTTGCTTCCTCGGGTCTTGTCGGCGATGCCCGGATCCTTGTTGACCGTGCCAGAATCGAGGCCCAGATCAATCGGGTAAGTTACGGCGAACCGGTCGATGTGGAGACGCTGGCAAAGAAACTCTGCGACCACATGCAGAGTTACACCCTGTTTGGCGGGGCACGTCCTTACGGTACGGCACTTCTGATCGCCGGGGCCGAGTCATCACCGACCGGAACCAAGTATCATCTCTTCGAGACCGATCCCTCGGGAACCCTTCTCGAGTACTCCGCCACCGGTATCGGTATCGGCAGACCCGCGGTCATCAAACTCTTCGAACAGGAGTACAAAGAAACATGCTCGGCGGAAGAAGCGGTCCTGCTTGGTCTTAAAGCCCTGCACACCGCCACCGAAGGCAAGTTCGATATGAACACCGTCGAGATCGGTATCGCCGGCGAGTATTCCAAAAAGCACTCCTCCAAAAAGGAGAGCGAGACCGCGAACGGAACAAAAATATCTACCATCGCATTTAGAAAACTGAATGCGGATGAAGTAAAGGCAGCTGTTGCCAAATTTACCAAGACGACTCCTGCGAAAAAGGAGTGAGTTAATCTATGATTTCCCTTGATGATGCTGTAATCGCCCGTCTGGAGACACACGGGCTGAAATTTGAACTGTTGGTCGATCCCGAACTTGCCGACAAGATGAGGCACGGCGAGGATCTCGACATCGAAGATGTTGTTGCAGCAATGTATGTATACGAGAACGCTTCGCGCGGAGACAAATCTCCCGATGAGGATCTGCAAAAAGCGTTCAAGACCACCGATTTCACCGAGATCGCAAAACATATCATTCTCAAAGGCGAAATCCATCTGACGACCGAGCAGCGCCGTCATTTGATCGAAGAAAAACGCAGACGCGTCATCACCTTCATCGCACGAAACGCCGTGAATCCGCAGACCGGTCTTCCGCATCCCGTTATGCGTATCGAGATGGCGCTGGATCAGGTCCGGATAAACTACGACCCCTTTAAGTCCGTAGACGATCTGGTCAAGGAGGCCGTAAAAGCTCTCCGCCCGATCCTTCCGATCCGGTTCGAGGAACGGCGTATCGCCGCTAAATTCCCTATGGATTTTGCGGCAAAAGCGTATGCCTCCATCTCCAGCGCGGCGTATGTCACTATGGATAAAAACGAGTGGCAAAGCGACGGGTCCTGGATATGCGTCGTGACGATTCCTGCCGGGATGCAGGAAGAGTTCTTCAATCTGGCGAACGCTGCGGCGAAAGGAGATGCTCAGCTCAAGATACTTGAGTAACGCATACTATTAAAACAACTAAGAACGAATATTACTAGATATTTCTGGAGGAATAAAAAATGGCATCCAAGAGTAAACATGTTGCAAAAGGACGCGTCACCGGCAGCGCCGGACGCTTTGGTCCCAGATACGGCCGTTTCTGCCGTAAGATGGTCAATGAGAGCGAGAAGATTTCCCGCGCGAAGCACCTGTGCCCAATGTGCGATACGATCGCTGTAAAGCGTGTCGGTACTGGCATCTGGGAATGCAGAAAATGCGGATACAAATACGCAGGCGGCGCCTACGTTCCGCAGACCCCCGGCCTTAAGGTCGTTCTTCGTACTATCGAGACCAAAGGAGTATAACCCAATGGTTGCTTATAAGTGCGCCCGCTGTAAACAATTGGTCGAGATCGGTACGAACATCCGCTGCCCCTACTGCGGTCACCGTATTCTTTTCAAAGCCCGCGGAGCCGGCACGAAAGAACTGAAAGCCAGATGACAATTGTAACTTCATCGCGCAAACCGGCTCCGGAAGTCCGTAAACTGGCAAAGGAGATCGCCTTTGCTCTGGACTTTCCGTTCGTTCAGCGCGGGAAAGCCGGAGTTCATGATATAGGGGGGGATGACCCCCGCGTTATTTTTCTGTCGGGTTCAAAACGGCAAGGTCCCGTCTTTGATCTGATGGTAAACGACTCTCTGGTCTTTTCCATGCTGATAACCAAGGTGACCGAATCCGAACGTATCGGCGTCTTTTCTAAAGGGTTTTTCACCCGGGAAAAGGAGTTGTTCGATTACCTTTCGCCGCATGTTCCCATCACCTATGATGAGAACGCCGACGGTCCTATCGTTTTTTGCGGCACCCAGAAAAGGCAGTATGTCCTGCAGGTCATGGTATGAACCACGCAGCATGTTTTGTCTTTGAAACCCCGTTTGCAGCAAAACTGTATGAAGTTCTCGCCCCGGAAACCGTCAGCGATCCGGGGGAAAAATCCAACGTGCGGCTCACCTGCGGCGACTCTTCCGTGACACTCCGGGTGGAAGCGGAGGACGCGGCGTCTCTTCGTGCGTCCCTCAATATGTGGCTGCGGTTGGTTAATGTATCCCACGAAGTATTGGAGTTGTAAAAAATGACAGCACCCCAGCAGGCGGCGGGAATCCCGCCGCAGATCCAGCAGCAGCTTGGAATGTTCCAGCAGATCCAGCAGCAGCTTCAGCAGGTATCGTCCCAGAAAATGCAGTATGAGATGACGCTCCGTGAAACGAAGCGCGCTCTTGAGGAGATCGAGGCCGCAGCGGATGATTCCGTGATCTATTCGGCTGTTGGATCCATCCTGATCCAGAAACCGAAAGCAGCCGTCAAAGCGGAACTCGAAGAGAAGGTCGACTCCCTCGAACTCCGCATCGGTTCGCTGGACAAGCAGGAAAAGGCAATGACCACCAAAGCTTCCCAGCTCCAGAAGCAGATCCAGGAAGCAATCAGCAGCGGCGTTCCTGCCGCCCAGTAACTTTTTTTTACAAAAAAAAATTATTTGCCGAGATTGAGGAAGAGATCCTCTTCGGCCGGTATCGTTTCTATTCTGCAGTTTTCGCATCTGATATACGGGTAGCCGCGGACGAGCACGACCGGGACGCCTTCGGAGGCCTCTCCCATCAGAAGTTCGGCGGTCGAGGCAAGAGAGTCGGCGATCGCCCGCCGGGTCACCTGCAGTTTGTTTCCGTAAAGATCGGGTTTACCGCGCTCGTCCGTGATCGGCAGGATCCCGGAACAGCCGATCGCAACGCCCGAGACGCCAAGGCGCATCGAATGGGTCCTTGAATCGATGATGATGACCGCAGTCTCTTTTCCGGTGCGTTCCAAAATCTCGTCACGCAGCCGTTTGGCGCTCGCTTCCGGATCGGCCGGGAGGCGGGTGACCCACCCATCCGGGGCGTTCGACTCGTCCACGCCGGCGTTCGGAAGGATCAGATTCCATTTTCCGGCAAGGAGAAATCCCGGGACGCCGCCGACGATCGTATCGCTTTCCTGGATGACGACCTCGGCGAGTCGGGGGTCAAGCTGATACTTCTCCGAAAGCCGGTTTGCCTCGGCGGACGGCGTGATATCATCCAGTCTGATATTGCGGCCTTCGGTGGTGGAGAGCGGCGACTCGGCAAAAAGCAGGATGTCGCCGTCTTCTATCGATTTAGCCTCGGTATTACTCAGAGAGCTGATGACCCGGCCGATTATATCGTCGCCGGATACAAGCAGTCCTGTGGAAATCCCGTATACAGAGAAAAAACCCGACATGTGGGGAAAGATATGCTCTGAACTCATATCAGCTTTCGGATTAAAAAAAGATCAGACGGACATCCGGTCCCGGATGCTCTTTTCGACAAAGTCGAGGATCGTTGCCGGATCCTGCTCAGCATCGATAAGAAGGAACCGTTCCGGGTCCTCGGCTACCCGTTCAAGATATCTTTTCTGGACCTCTTCAAGGAACGCGGGATCCTCGAAGTGTTCCTTACCTGGTCTGCCTGCAAGCCTGCTCATGGCAACCTCGGGCGAGATCAGCAGAAGGATCGTCAGGTCGGGACGAACCGACCAGCCTGCATGCACCGCGGTGAGCCAGGCTTTTGGATCCGGCACGATCCCAACGAGCGAGACCTGCTGATAGGCGAATCGGCTGTCGGAATACCTGTCTGAGATGACCAGTTTCTTCTTTTCGAGCGCGGGAAGCACGATCTGAGCCAGATGGGCCGCATGGTCCGCAACAAAAAGCGTGGCCTCTGCGAACGGATCCTTGTTCGCCCCGATCTCACGGCGGACCGCCTCGTTTACCAGCGGACTGCCCGGCTCTTTGGTGAAGACTGGTTTGAGATCCTGGAGCCTTGTTTTGAGACCTTCATAAAGCGTTGACTTTCCCGCTCCGTCGATCCCTTCGAGCGTGATCAGCAAAATGTTCCCTCCCGGATGATCTCCAGCGGAATCTTTCCTTTGTGAACGGCGGTCGAGATGATCACACCGTCGTATCCCGCATCGCAGAGAATGCGAAGATCGTCCAGCGTGTTCACGCCCCCTCCGTAGAGGAGCGGTTTTTTCGTTGCCGCCCGGATACGCTTTGCAAAATCCACATCGATCCCGGATCCGGTACCAACCGAGGAGATGTTCAAGAGAATGATCCCGTCAAAGGCATATTTATCCGCCTCGCGAATCACTTCGACCGGGTCAAGCCCGTCCGGGATGACCTTTCCGTCTTTTACATCGACGCTGAGATACCCGCCGGTGAACTCTTCTAAAGGAGCATCGGCTGTTTCCGTTCCGACAATGTTGGCGACGCCCGGGAGGTACTCCTCCGGGATACTGCATCCCCGGTCGACCCAGAGCTTCTCCGGGATCGATGCGAGTTTCAGGATCGTCTCGGTATGATCGCCGCACAGTTCGATACGGTCAAGATCCGCCACGTATGCGTATTTGGGCCTCATCACCGAAAGATACGACAGAGGCTCGGCAGAAGGGGAAAGCCCCCAGGTCAGGGGGCGGTACTGATCCCGGTCGCCGCTTTTCCCGTGGACGACATACCCGTCCATCAGGTCCATTGCGAGAATCACGTCCATTTATCGTTTCATAGCCTTTCTGATCAGGTCTTCTTCTTTGGTGAAGTAGAGCGAGTCATGCCCTTTCCAGGTGCCGCACCCGGAAAACTTCACGGCCGGGATCCCGTTGTTGCTCTCTCCCATAATGAAGTTGGAGAAGGCCGCGATCTCATCGACGACCGCCTCTTCGGTGATCTCGAGTTCCAGACCGAAGAGGTCATGGTCTCCGCGGAAGTCACGGATCGCGGTCATGCCTGCCCACCCGATCGCGTTTCCGCACTGACCGCGGCGAAATGCCCTGCCGCAGGTGTCGGTCACGATAACGCCGACATCTTTTCCGGTGATCTTTTTGATCGAGTCTCTGATCTCTCTGCATTCGGCCGAGGGATCTTTTGGGAGGATGATGATATTTTCGCCTTCTATATTACTATTGTCCACACCGGCGCGCACGCCTACATGGCCGCAGGGGACTTCGGAGAGGATGAATGGATACTCCTGGATGATCTCGGTGGACGAATCCAGGATCGCCTGAATGAACCGTGGGTCTTCTTTGGTGAGGCCGGAGATCCGCAGGGCATCCGGCGAAGGGGTGATATCGGCGAGAGCGCGGGTATATCCCTTGGCTTTTGAAACGATCGTTGATGCGATACAGAGGATATCTCCGTCTTCGAAGGTGGTATTTCTGCAGATTATTGCCGGGAGATCATCGCCTTTCTGAATGAGCGGGATCCCGGAAATTCCCGTTACCTGAACTGACATAGACTCTTCATATTTACCTCTCGGCTAATAAAAGCACGGGTTTAGATGCCGGGGGAATCTTTTTGACTCTCTGCGCCAATCATCAATTACTATATGAGTACCTATCGGGTGATCCGCTGCCCCGGCTGTCATCAGTTTACCTACACCGACTATTACGGAAAGTGGAAGCTCTGCCCGGTCTGCGGAGAGGTGATCTCGGTTCGAAACGTTCCGGTGTATCTGGAGGTGGACGACTTCTCCGAGGCGGAAGTGCTCATAAAAGAGGTGGAACGGTATCTTTCCCATACCGGGCGGCTCGACCTGACGAGAGAAGAGGTCGACCTGATCCGGGAGAAGTATCTGGAGTGGCTGGGCACACCCGTATAAGGACCGGGTCTACCAGAGTTTTCCGCAGTGGGGGCAGAGGATCGCAAGCCGCCTGCCGCACCGCGGACAGTAGAGTTTTCCCCGCGTGTCCTGGGTCAGTTCGGTGCCGCACTCCCGACAAAATATCTCGCGTTTAAAGCCGCATGTGTGCTGAACTACCATGGAATACTATTGTTCATTCATATAGATTAATGCGAAGGTTATTTTTCCTCTCCTGTCAATATGTTACAGTCAAAATTGCGAGGGTTGCCAAGCCAGGTTAACGGCGCAGGGTTTAGGACCCTGTCTCTAGGAGTTCAAGGGTTCGAATCCCTTCCCTCGCATTCCTTTTTCTAAGAATGTTGTATTCCATCGATCCCGACCGTTCCCCCGTCATCCTGAATAATTATATTCTGAACATGCCGGCGGCAGTTCATCCCACGCATGAGTTTTTGATGTTTTCGCTCCCGATACGCATCTCTGAAAAAACAAATGAGATGACCATATACACGATACGGCGCGGCCCGGATCTTTCACATCAGGATACGTTTTTTTGCCTCCGAAACGCATATCATAGGTACTATGAAAACCTTGCAGGAGTATCTTATCGCCTCACATGCCCCTGAGGATCTGGGAAAAATAATCATGCTGATCGCGGATCAGGCAGGACCGATCCGTTCCGCATTTATCAGCAACCAGAATTATGCGGGTTCCACGAACTCTTCCGGCGAGGATCAGGCCGAGATGGATACCTGGGCCGATGCCCGGATCACGTCTGTTCTGCAGGAAAGCGGGCTTGTACGTGCCGTTGCTTCCGAAGAACAGGAGGATATCGTGCAGATGTCCCCTTCTGCGAAGTATTCCGTCGTGATGGACCCCCTCGACGGCTCTTCGCTGATCAAGGTAAACCTCAGCGTCGGGACGATCGTCGGGATCTATGAAGGCGACGTTCTTCAGGCGGGGAACCAGCTTCGCGCCGCGTTCTATATGCTCTACGGCCCGATGACCACCTTGACCATCTCGCTTGGAAACGGCGTCTCGATCTTCGCGATGAATAAGGACGGGACCTACATCCTCCTTAAAGAGAATGTGAGGATCCCGGAAGGAACCCTCTGCGGAAGCGGCGGTCTGCGGCCCGAGTGGACCGAAAAACACATCAGGTACATGAATGAGATCGAGTGCGAAGGCGGGAAGAACCGGTACTCCGGCTCTTTCGTCGCCGACTTCCACCAGATCCTGGAGTACGGCGGTGTGTATGCCTATCCGGCGACGAAGAAGTCCGCCTCCGGGAAACTGCGGCTGGTCTTTGAGATCAACCCGATCGGCTTCCTCGCGGCTCAGGCAGGAGGAGCGGTCTCGAACGGCGAGTCCTCGACTTTGGACATCGTGCCGACAAAGGTCCATCAGAGAACTCCCGTCTATGTCGGCAGCAAAGGAATGATCGCGAAGATCGAGGCGATTCGCTGAGCATGAAAACAGCGGTCTCGGTCTTTGCAAAATCGGTCGGCGGGGTATGCGGGACGACCCGGGTCTTTCCCGACATCCTGCAGACGGCGGCAAAGATGCTCAAAAAGGCGGAAGGAGAGGCCCTTCTCGACTCGTTCGTGACCCACACGGCCGACCGTCTGGTCCTGATCGCGGTCCATGATCCGGACGTCCAGCCGGACACGCTTATTGCCGCGGTCTTCTCCGCGGCCGAGGAGATCGCAGAAAAACGTCATCTGTTCTGCGGTCCTGATCCGGTCTCGGTCTGCCGGATGATAATAGAGGAGCGGGAAAACGAGCCCCTTCTCCTGTTCCTCGCCGGGTCGGAGACGATGCCTTGGGGAGAGGTGATGATCCAAAATGAAAATCAGATCGCGGACGGCGTTTTGTTCCTTACACGCGCCGGGGGCGGGTTCCCGTCCACGGCCGAGTTCTGCGAACGGTTCGCCCGCCGCGGTCTGAATCAGCAGGGGATCTGTCCTGTGAGTCTCTGCGATTCGTCGAATGTTCGAACAACGGTCATCCCGGTGGTCGGACTCGGCTTTTCGCTCTGCGACGGAAGGCTTACCGGACCGGTGGATCTTTTCGACACGCCGCTCTTTGACGCTCCCCGGTTCCGTGCTTCTGACCAGCACGCCGAATAAACATGTCTCAAAAATCGAAAGTTATCCTGCTTAAATTTGCATATGTCTCATAATTCTCTCTTTTTTGCGCATATATCAATCTATATATACTGAAAGATCTATCTATCACATATCTCTCGGTTTTTCCTCCGTGAGACAAGGGAGGCTTGAAAATGTTTTGTCAGCAGTGCGAAGAAACCGCCAGAAACCTCGGCTGTACGGCCGGCGGCGTCTGCGGTAAAAGTAATGATACGGCATGCTATCAGGATGCCGTGAACTTTGTTCTCTCCGGGATCGCGTATCGAAGGATCCATCAGCCGAAGGGAGCAAAAATTCCAGCAAACACCTCTGCCCAGGAAAAATTTGTGGTTGAAGCATTGTTTGCTACCTTAACGAACGTCAACTTTGATGAATCCCGGTTCGACGCATATCTGAAAAAGGCGATCACGTATCGTGACGCCTACCCGCAGATCCCGGGAGAGCCCAAAGAGTGTTCATGGGTGCCCAAATCCCGTGAGGAGATCATCTCCCTCGACGGCGGGATCGGGCTTCTTTCGATCGAGGATCCAAATGAACGCTCGCTCTTTTCCCTGCTTCTGTTTGCACTGAAAGGAATGTGCGCATATTATTCTCATGCCGAGGTGCTTGGAAAAACGGATCCGGCAATCGTGAACTTCATCTATAAGGGTCTGGCTTCGCGTTTTGAGAAGCACTCGTTTGGAGAACGCGCAGCCCTCGTCATGGAAGCCGGGAAAGTCGGCGCCCAGGTGCTCGCACTTCTCGATTCGGCGAACAAACGCTACGGGGTAACGGAGATCACGAACGTGAACTGCGGTGTTGGGAAAAATCCCGGCATCCTGGTTACGGGTCACGATCTCAAGGATCTGTATATGCTGCTTAAGCAGACGGAAGGAAAAGGAGTCGATGTCTATACACACGGTGAGATGCTGATCGCCCACGCCCATCCGTGTTTTAAGAAGTTCCCTCACCTGATCGGGAACTACGGAACGTCCTGGGCGAACCAGAAGGCAGAGTTCCCGTCATTCAACGGCCCGATCCTGTTTACGACGAACTGTCTGGTGCCGCCGCCGGACACGTATAAAGGCCGGATCTATACGACCGGTTCGGTGGGTTTTCCAAATGCAGTCCATATCCCGGAGAAGCCGGACGGGTCGAAGGATTTCTCTTCGATCATTGCCTGTGCGAAGAAGTGTGATCCGCCAAAGGATCTGCAGTGCAGTGAACTGGTGACCGGGGCGGGCCATGACGCAGTACTTGCTCTTGCCCCGAAAGTTCTTGATCTGGTGAAGCGGGGGAAGATCAGGCACTTCGTGGTGATGGCGGGATGCGACGGCCGGCACAAGGAGCGGG
Source organism: Methanocorpusculum sp. UBA424 (assembly GCA_002498375.1). Taxonomy (GTDB): domain Archaea; phylum Halobacteriota; class Methanomicrobia; order Methanomicrobiales; family Methanocorpusculaceae; genus Methanocorpusculum. Next base: position 60,259 of record DAHC01000014.1, on the reverse strand, counting down.
TGTATTACACGGAGTTTGCGAAGGCTTTGCCGAAGGATGTCGTGATTCTTACGGCAGGGTGTGCGAAGTACCGGTATAACCGTCTTGGTCTCGGCGATATCGAGGGGATCCCCCGGGTGCTGGATGCCGGACAGTGTAATGATTCGTATTCCTTAGTGGTGATCGCCCAGGAGCTGGCGAAGGCTTTGGGTGTCGAAGTGGGTGAGCTGCCGCTTTCGTTCAATATCGCCTGGTATGAACAGAAGGCGATCCTGGTGTTTTTGGTACTGCTGGCTCTGGGCATCAAGAACATTATGATCGGACCGAATCTGCCGGCATGTTTGTCGCCTGATGTGCTGAACATGCTCGTGAAGGAGTTTGGCGTGCAGCCGAACACGACGGTGCCGGAGGATATGAAAAAGCTCGGGATCACGAACTGAAAGGAATGGTGTGCCGGGTTTTTACCCGGCGCGTTTTTTCTTCTTGGATCCCCTCCGGACCGGCGGATCTTTCGGCCGGCCCGTCAGGTCGCAAATCAAAGATTTGCTCGGCTGAGGTCGTCCGCGTTCCGCGTCCGACCCGCCTCAGCTGAGGGCGAGCCTGTTCGCAAACCTTCGGTTTGCTCTCCGACTCGGGTCTACAACCCTCGCTTGACGGCTCACCCCGCTTCATCATATCTTACCTCCTCTCCGGGACTCCCGGAATGTGTAATCAACCTGTGATTCGACGCAATATAAATCCCAGACCGCGCGGTGCGATAATGCCCGGGGGAGAGGCAAAAACTGCGTTCTCACTCAGAGAGGTGGGTTACGAAAATCGGAGGATCGTTTTTTTATCCGGAGAAACATCGGTCAGGAGAGATAATATACTTTGCACGTGAGAGTATTCTCCTAATGATTGTGCGTGGAGTGGTCATATGATTCTGAAAAAACCGATATTTGTGATCTTGCTGCTGTTTTCTCTTGTTATCGCAGCCGGATGTATTACTTCGAACCCCGTTTCGCCCCCTGACAACCCCGAGATGACCTTCGTCTCTTCTTTTGAAGGAGGCGGCCGGTATCTTGCCGGAAACTATACTGTGATCCTGCTTGAAGGATCCTATCGGGAGATGGGCCGGCAGTACGGCGGTCTTATGAAAACCGAGCTTCTCGCCGAGTACGCTATGCTCACCGGCGCTCTCGAAGACCGCGGATATACCATCGATTATCTCCAGAGCTATGCGGCAGCCGGCACGCAGTTCCAGCCCGAGCGGATGAAGGAGATCGCCCGCGGTATGGCCGAGACGACCGGACTCACCGAAGAGGATGTCTCGATCCTCTATTACGGCCCGGCCCTGTATATCTCCATGCCGGCCGGCTGTTCCTATCTCACTGTCTGGGGTGAATACACAACAGACGGCTCGGTCATCGTTTCGCGGAACTGGGACCTCCCTGATCTCCTGGAGCCGTTCAATCCGTATTATGTGCTTGCCGTGTACCGGCCGACGGACGGCAGCAACGGGGTCGCGACCTTCGGTCCTGCGGGTTCCAGGCCCGAGACGCTGATGAACAGCGCCGGTCTTTTTATCGCGGATGATAACTCTGGTCTCGTTTCCGTGGAACAGGGTGACCGCCCTGATCTCATCTCGGAATTTTTCCGGATGATGCTCGATTACTCGGATCTTGCCGGTCTGAAAACGGGCGTTCTCGCGACCCGTCCGGATGCTGCCTGGATCGTGGATATCGCCGGACCGGATGGAGCATATGTCTTAGAGGCCGGTCTTACCGAGACGAAGGTGCGGACAGGCGACGGGGTCGTCGCGGCGGCGAACCACTTTGCCGATCCGAGCTGGAACCTGACGACCCCGCCGGAAGAACACTCGCTGACCAGATATACGAATCTGCTGAGTCAGGCGGAGGCCGCGAAGGGGACGATCGATGCTGAGGGGATGATGCAGATCCGCGATGTGCTCTTGGAAGACGGCGGGGCGACCTTCCGTCACTCGATCCTTGAGGGGTATCTGTATTCCTCGAACCATCAGGCGGTTTTTGTTCCGGCGAACCAGACCCTCTGGATGAAGGTTATCGATCTGGACTGGCAGAAGGTGGAGCTCGCTCCGCTGTTTGCGATGTGAGGGGGTCTCCTCTTTCTTTTTTTGAATCGGACGTCTGCGGTGTTAATCACGATCCAATTCGGGAAGATGTTTGTTGGGCTTATTCGCGGTGGAGATCTCATGTTTCCACGCCGAACAAACTCCTTCCCGAATTGGATCCACACCACCGCCCCTATTGGGGTTAGAAAAATATCCGTCCAAACGAAAGCGTCATTTTAGTTTGGACGGGGTTTACTCTCCCGCATCTTCTCCGCCACCAGCCCCTTCGCCCGCTCCTCATCCATCGTAAACGGCACGACCTCATTCTGGTCAGCTAAATATAAACAAACGCCCGGATCCGTCCCGAACAGACGTTTCGCCCACAGGAAATACACCGCGAGCTGGCTCTCGTATCTCTCCAGCTCCTTCTTAGAGGGCTTCCCGGTTTTATAATCGATGATCATCCATGTTCCGTCCGCATACTGCACGAGCCGGTCGATCACGCCGTTCTGCGGCGCCCCCTCGAAGGAATACGCGACCTCCTGCTCGCAGATACTTTTTACCGCATTCTGCATAACGGGCGACGCAAGAAACGCCGCATACTTCGCCGCAAACTCTTCTGCCGCTGCGGGGGGAAGTCCGTAGCGTTGTATCGTCGCATCGACCGGCTTTCCTTCGAACACCTCGTGGAGCGCCGTTCCCCGAAGCATCGCGGCCTCTTCCGCCTTTGAGGGGGCACGGTTTCTCACGGCCGCGGTCAGGCTTTGTGCGGCTTCCTCCCCCTTTGCCGGCAGAGGAGTATCCGTCCACCCGTCCGGGACCTTCGGCCGGATCCGGGAAAGTTCACCCGGCTCTGCGATCACGTCGGTGATCAGCTCCGGACGATACATACATCCGCTGATCCCCTCATCATACATCGAAAGGAACGAGTTCGCCTCCGGTCCCTTCTTCCCGTCGGTCCCGCAGATCACCAGATGATCCCGCGCCCGCGTCATCGCCACGTAAAACAGCCGTTTTCTCTCTGCAAGCAGCTTTGCCTTCATCTCCGGTTTCAGGCACTCGATCACGAATGAAAGGGGCTCTCCTTCGCCCGGGAGTTTTACCGGGATCCCCACACCAAGCTCCGTATCGAACACCGGGGGCGAAACCTTCAGGCCATTCCCCGTCCCGGCAAAGCAAAGTGCGAGGATCGGATACTCCAGCCCCTTCGAGGCATGCACCGTCATGATTTTCACCCGGTCGTCCTCTTCGCCCGTGACCGTCCCTTCCCGTTCATCGAACTCTTCCTCCATGCAGGTGTCCAGGATCCCGAGATACTCGTACACCGAAAACGGTCGGTTCATGGAACGCGAACGGGCGACTCCGACCAACTTCTCCAGATTGGCCGTGGTTTCCCGCCCAAACGGCAGACCTCCGTAGACCGCCGCGATCCCCGACTCCGCGATCAGCCGGGAAAGGAAGGGGACGAAAGGCTCGGTCCCGATCTCTGCATGCCAGTGGCCGAGGTGTTCGACCGCTTTTTTGATCTTTGAATCAGGATTAGCGGCCGCGTATGTTCGCAGCCGCCGGATCAGCGGCCCACCGCTGTTTGAAGCGGCCCTGCAGAGTTCCGCGTCGGAGATCCCGAAGTAGGGGGACCGCAGCACGCCGTAGAGCGGGATGTCCTCCTCGGGATACACGATCGCCTTCAAAAGATTCGTGAAGTCGAAGACCTCCTGCTTTTTATAGAAGCTGAATCCCTTCTCCTCGGTATAGGGGATCCCGTAGCTCTCCAGAGCGTGCCGGAGTTTGTCCATATGGGTCCGTGCCTCGATGAGGATCGCGATGTCGCCAAACCTTGCGGGCCGGGACGTTCCGTCTTTTTCGTAGACGCTCAGTTTTTTGCAGGAAACCGTGTCGGAAATCCAGGATGCGAGGGTCCGTGCCTCACGCCGCATCGACTCGCCCTTGGTCTCGTTTGCCGGAAGCCGGATCAGGGTCACCGTTCCTGAGTGGTTTGCCCTGTGAGGGGTGAGTTCGCCGTATCCTGCCTCCCAGATCTCTTTTGGGTCCGCAAACACGGACGAAAACACGTGATTCACCAGCTGGATGATCTCGGGCACGGTCCTAAAGCTCGTGTCGAGTTCCACCGGTTTTTTCGCAAAAACCTTCTGGAAGGCGTTGAATCCCGAGACGTCCGCTCCTCTGAATAGATAGATCGACTGCTTCGCGTCCCCGACGATGAACAGCCGGTTGTTCTCCTTCGGGTCGCCGCAGAGGATCCGGATGATGTCGGTGAGGGTCGGATCGTTGTCCTGGACCTCGTCGACGAGGATGTACCGGTATCTGGCGTTGAGCGTTTTTTGGACGGCGTCGTTTTCGATCAGATTGCGGGTTTTTTTAATCAGGTCGTCGAAGTCGAGGACGCCCCTCTGCTGTTTTTCGCGGACCGTTCTTCCATACACCGCGGAGGCTACCCGCCCGAGGGCCGCGAGGATCTCGAGGGTGAGCTGCGTTCTCGGATCGGATTTTTCCGGCCGACACGGAAATTCTTTGAACACCTCGCGTTTTTCCTTGAACCGTTCCAGGCTTCCTTTCGGGAGAGGGGCTTTGTAGGGGTTGGTATTGATGCCTGCGAGGACTTTTCCTGCGGCATACATATCCTCCGGTTCGTTTGCCTCGCAAAATTCCGCAAAGGCCGCCGGTCCCTTCTGGAAGAGCTCGCCTTTTCGTTCGGGGGCGAGGGCACGCAGTTCGGCAATCAGAACGTTTACGAGTTCGTCGCCGGCAAGATCGTTCCGATACGCCGTGATCTCTTCGTCCCAGGCCTTCTGCCAGACCGCGATCACGGCCGAGGGGTTTTTCTCCAGCAGAGAAAACCAGTCCTTTGCCTCTTCCCAGATATGCAGCAGTTTCCGGAGGTAGTCGGCGATCGTCGCGTCCCGCAGATGATCGAAGAGGGTGACCACGTCGTCGAAAAGGGTGGCCGGCGGATGTTCCAGCATCTCCCGGATCGTGCCGGTCACGAGTTCGTGACGGTCGAGCTCATCCATCACGGAAAATCCCGCATCAAGTCCTGCCTCGTAGGCGAACTCTTTCAATAGCGAGAGGCAGAACCCGTGGAACGTGCTGATACTGCACCGCGAAAAACTCTCCCAGACCTCTTCGAGCACCGGATCCTCTTCCGCCGCTTTTTTTAGTTCCCGCCCGATCTTCGTCCGCATCTCGGCCGCCGCCTTGTCGGTGTAGGTGAGGGCGAGGATGTCGCCTGCCCCGGTATGCATGGTCTCCCGCCGGTAGGTGAGCGCGGCGATATACCGTTTGGTCAAAAGGAACGTCTTTCCGGTCCCGGCCCCCGCGGTCACGCAGACGCTTTCTTCCATAAAGAGCGCCCGTCTCTGGGCCTCGGTCAGTTCGGCTGTCATGCCTCCTCCCCCCGGAACGGGACGAACCGGCAGATCCGTTTGTACGGGCAGTAGTCGTCCGGGCACGTTTCGCCGGACACGGTGCCGCATTTTCCTGCCTTCATCATCTCCCGCGTCTCCCGGCAGAATTCGAATGCCGCGTCACAGACCTCTTCGACGCTTTTCTGCTGTTTTCCTCTAACAAGGTAGGGATTTTTGTCCTCCACCTCGTCGGGAGCGATCTTAAGATAGGTTCCGGGCAGCGGGTTGCAGCCGGTCATCTGCCGTACGGCCTCGGTGTAGAGGGGGATCTGGAGTGCGGATCCTTCCTCGAGTTCCTTCCACTTTTTTACGCTCCCGGTTTTGTAGTCGACGACCGCGAACTCTTTGGTCTGTTCGTTGAACATCACCCGGTCGACCCATCCGGTGACCGTGAACGGATCTCCGCCCGGGATATCCGCCGTGACCTTCTGTTCCAGCCACTCGGGCAGGGTGCGAAATCCTTTGGCGTAGAATCCGGTCTCGAGCCGGATGATTTGTTCACAGCTGCTTTCAAGCCCGCCGTTTCCAAGGTATCCGTTTTGCAGCGACTGCCAGGAAGGCGTTTTGATCTGCCAGCTGTCGAACTCCTCTCTCACGATTTTTTTCAGAACCTCCGCGGCTTCTGTCTCGTTTTCCTGGGTTAGGGGTTCTGTGTATTCGCGGAAAAACCGCTCCATCGCTTTGTGCATGACGGTTCCGACGATGATTTTTTCCGCACTGAAGTCTGCGGGGTTTTCGAGGCGGAGGTGGTCGGTGAGATACCATTTGAACGGGCATTCCCGGTAGCGTTCGAGCACGGTCGGGGCGAACTGGGTTTTTTCCGTGTAGGCCGCGGCGAATGTTTCGGCGATTTCGTTGCCTGCAAATTCCGCATCGTAGATGCCTGGCGTTCCGGTTCTGTCCACAGTCTCGATCCCGATGATCTCCGCCGCGGCCTCCAGCGAGGGGATGCCGAAGAGACCTTCGCATTCGTTTTCCCTGCCGGTGGCGAGCAGTTCTCCGGCCCTTGTTTGGTTCGCGGTCACTGAATGGGCTAGAAACTCTGGGCTCTTCTCCTCCGGCTCGGCGAGGCGGGTGAGATACGGGGACGGGGTCAGGCTTTTTTCTCCGTCATGACCGGCGCAGGAGAGGATGAGCTGTTTTTCGGCGGCAAGGACGGAGGAGTGGAAGTAGTATCTGCTCGCATCCAGGAGATTCTGGACTCTTTCCGGCTGGATGCGGGCGGTCTCCTGAGTGTTCAGGAGAGGGATGGAAGCCTCGATCCTCGGGATCCGGTCGGATGAGAGGCCGGTGATGAAAACATAGGGTATCTTCGTGCCGGCGACGGAGCGGAGATCGCCTGCGAAGAAGGCTTCCTCTGATTCGGGGTAGCTGATCTTGGTGGTTTTCTCACAGAACCGGCAAAGCATCGCGTAGAATTCGCGAATGGTGTAGGAAACTTCGGCAAGCGAGGTGAGGGCGAGTTTGTCGAGCAGGCGTAAAAAGGCGTGACGGGCGGCTTCGTCCTGCGGTTCCATCTGCAGGCTGGTCCACCCAAGGGCGGAGAGATCGGCTTTGAGTGCCCGGCAGTGTGCGGCAAGGGTTCCTGAGTGTTCGAGGTTTGCGTCGAGCCGGTCAAGGAGTCGATCGAGGCTTGACTGAAATGCGGCTTCCTGTTCGCCGATCTCTTTTTTCCTTGCTGATGCGAGCCTCTCGCCGACTGTCCGCCAGGCGGCTCTGCCTTTTTCGGTTTTGGTGATGATGCCGGCTTTTTCGAGTCTGCCGGCGGTGAGCCAATCCTTTCTCAGGGAGAAGTAGGGGCTTTCGATGATAATTTTCAGGTCGTCGATTCTGCAGTCGAAGGCGAATGCGGCGAGCCAGGCGAGGGCAGAGCGGATGGGCGGGAGGTTTTCGATGGGGATGTCTTCGCCGGCGGTGAATCGGAGAGGATGCCGTGTTCCGTCTAAAAGGACGCTGAAGTCATGGACGAGTTCGTCGAGGAGGGGCAGAGCGGATGGGAGGGAGGGCGTAAGGAGGGCGATGTCTTTTGGTCGGACGCCGGATTCGATGAGTCTGGCGATGGATTCGAGAGCGGAGCGGAGTTCGGTCCGGGTGTCGGTGTATTGAAAGACGCCTCTGCAGGTTTCCGGGAGGATGGTGAGGTTTTCGGCTACCGGCGGCCGGGTTATGATGGTGCCTTTTAGGGCGAGGAGGAGGTCGACGGCGAGGGGGGTTGGTTTGTATAATGCATAGCAGAGGACGGTGCCGATTTCCATTTCGCCGGCGATACCTGCGGCCTGCTCTATTGCGAGGATGGAGTCGCAGCAGTCGTTTTTGCGGCAGAACTCTTCATAGCGGGAAAATATTTCCTGGAAGTCGTTGAATTTATCATCCCCCTCCGGGAGGACGAGTTTGTTTGTTTTGAGGGTGATGAAAAGGTTGACGAGGTTTTCGGTCTGGGTGTCGGTGATGCGTTTTTTTCCGAGCACGTCTGACCCGATCCGGGCGAAGAGGAGGTGCTGTTCTTCGGGGTCGGTGATGCGTGTGGCGGGGGAGAGGGTGCTGAGGATGCTTTTTGCAAGGCCTTTTATGGTTGTTATGTGGTCTTTGAGGATGGGGCCTTCTTCGCGGAGTTTTTGTACGGCGGTGTTTGCATGAGAGGTGTTTTCCAAGAGGATCCATGTTCCGAAAGGGTCGGTTTTGGCATGTGAGGCGTATTCGGAGAGGATGGCGGAGAAGGTGTCCATATGTGATTCCATTGGGTGTGGAAAATATTTAAGGTGTGGTTTGTCCCGAAGGGGCGGTCTTAGCGAAGGCGTGATGAGCCGTCAGGCTCGCCTTCAGCCGACCAAGTTTTCGAAGGAAACTTGCGACTGCAGGTTGGAGGCTTTCGGTACTCTCGCCTTACCCCGAAATCAGAAAAGAGATTCAACACTCTTTTCCTACCGCTCACCATTATCTCACAACGCAAAAAGAGGTGTGATTATCTGGAGTGACGTGCAATATACATACATTATGACGCTCGGCACGGATATTGCACAAAAACTCTCCGAAGTAGTAGACACCGACATCAGGATCATGCACGTCTGCGGCACCCATGAAGCCGCCATCGCAAAATACGGCGTCAGATCCGTCATTCCTCCCCAGATGAAAATCGTGATGGGACCCGGCTGCCCGGTCTGCATCACCCCTCAGGGAGAGATCGATGCCGCCTGCGAACTTGCCGAGCGGGGCTGCATCGTCTGCACCTACGGAGACCTCCTCCGCGTCCCCGGATCCAAAACCTCCCTCGAACACGTCAAAGGCGATGTCAGGATCGTCCAGGGAATAACCAAGGCAGTCGAGATCGCACGCCAGAACCCGGACAAAGAAGTCGTCTTCATCTCCGTCGGATTCGAAACCACCGTCCCGACCGTCGCCGCGACCCTCATCACGAACCCGCCCGAAAACTTCAGCATCCTCGTCTCCCACCGGCTCGTCCCTCCCGCAATGAAATGGCTCATGGAACAGGGCGAAGCCGACCTCCACGGATTCATTCTCCCGGGACACGTCTGCGCCGTCATGGGATACCATGAATATGAACAGTTCAAAGTCCCGCAGGTCGTCGCCGGATTCGAACCCGAAGACATCCTCCTTGCCCTTCTCATGCTCGCCGAACAGATCAAAAACGGCGAAGCCAAAGTCGAAAACGCCTATCCCCGCGTCGTGACCTACGAAGGAAACGTCAAAGCCCAGAACCTCATGAAAGAGGTCTTCACCCCCTCCGACGTCGAGTGGCGCGGATTCCCCGTCATTCCCGAATCAGGCCTTGCCCTGAAGCCTGAGTTCGAGGCATACGACGCCCAGAAAAAGTTCGACCTCGTGTATGAAAAGATCACGAAAAAGGACGGCTGCATCTGTGACCGCGTCCTTCGAGGTCTCGCCGACCCCTCGGACTGCAAACTCTTCGGCAAAGCATGCACCCCGCGGGTCCCGGTCGGTCCGTGCATGGTCTCCCACGAAGGAGCATGCCGGATCTGGTATCAGTATCAGCAGAAAAGATAACAGTTCCGGGAATGAAAACCTACACGAACATTGTCTTCGATCTCGACGGGACACTCACCGATCCGGCTCTCGGCATAACCAACTCCGTCATGTATGCGCTGGAAAAATACGGGATCCCCGTGCCTGACAGGAGCGAGCTGCTGAAGTTTATCGGGCCGCCCCTCATCGAATCGTTTCAGGAGTTTTACGGTCTTTCCCGCGATGAGGCAAAGACCGCCGTCGCGTATTACCGCGAATACTATCTGGCAAAAGGCATGTTTGAAAACAGCGTCTTTCCGGGGATCGAAGACCTCCTGATATCCCTCAAGGAAAACGGAAAAAACCTGATGGTCGCAACGGCAAAGGTCGAGCAGTTTGCAGAGACCGTCCTCAAACACTTCGGGATCGCAAAATATTTCACCTGCATTGCCGGCAGCGATCTGGAAAACACGATAACGTATAAAGGCGAGATCATCCTCTCCGTTCTCGAACACTGCGAAATAACCGATAGGGAACATACCGTGATGATCGGCGACCGGATGCACGACATGCTCGGCGCGAAATACGCTAGCATCGATTCGATCGGCGTGCTGTTCGGCTACGGAACAAAAGAAGAGCTGGAAAACGCCGGAGCGGATCTCATCGCCGAAAGCGTGCAGGATCTGAAAAGGATCCTGTCACCCCAGGTATAAATACTCTCACGTGTAATATACTAAGGCGTTCAATCCAACGTATCTGCACCGATAGGGTAGTCAGGATATCCTATGGGCCTCCGGAGCCTATGACTCGGGTTCAAATCCCGACCGGTGCGTTTTTGATTAACCTGTAACGCTCCTCCGTTTTTTGACATCTTCACGCATATTCATATTGAAATTCGCCATACTTGCGATGTTGTTCGCCAAGTCAAAAATAGCATGGTGAAATGAATCTCTAATCGCGCTCCACCGCGGCAACAATGCTGATGATCCAGGCAATAAATAGAGCAAGAAGCATAAATCCGCTTAGTAGCGACGAGAGATTTCCAATAATCACCCATAGGTAAAACATCAGAGTTAAGACAAGGAATATTGCAGAGCAGACAAGAATCTTAAGCCAGCGATCGATGCGCCCTAGTCGTTCTTCGGAATCCATACTTGACAATTGTCGGCTGAGGGCATATAATCTCCGTCCCCTCCTACATAGTTATATCTCGGATCCCTGCGGCACCGTGTGCCGATATTATCCTGGACAAAGCCATTTCTCCAGAGAATGTAGTAGATCTCGCTCGCTCTGACTCATGGCCGCGTCAGTCGCATCGGTAGTACCGTACATCAGCGTAGCGTTGTCGCTAAGCGGGACATTGAGATCATCAAAAACACCCGCATTTTTATCGACCGTACTGTTGAGATCATCGATCGTGTCTGATGAGTCAGCCATAGCCTGTTTGAGGGCGTTGGTTTTTCATTTTAACCAATTCAAAATACGGTAAGATAGTATTTGAAACCACGCCATAGAGCGTTACTGGTTAATCCAGTAAGCCCGACCGGTGCGTCGTTTCTTTTTTTGCATATCAGTATTTTTCTAAAACATCCCAACGCACGTTCCGCGTGCAGCCCGAAAATCGACTGCAAACCGCCGATACCGCTTTCATCATTCAAAAATTCACGAAACTATTAAATACAAAAACCTCAAATGTATTATTCACACTGTGAACATCACACTGTGAATTACAAGGCATGCCAGGTTGGCGGAGTGGTAACGCGACTGCCTGCAGAGCAGTTCTACGCCTGTTCAATTCAGGCACCTGGCTTATTCCTTTTGGAAAAACCGCATGGTATCTGTGCGGAGAAAATGCAGATACTCTCTAAAAAAATGTCACAAAAAGCGATAGATGCAGTATTCACCGGTCTATTTGATCTGACCGACATACGTGTTATTCTGCGGGAGACCGCCCCTTTGCATCATCTCACCGATGAGCAGAAGGAACGAGCGAGAAAAGCAGTCGGGCATGTAAGAAAACAGCTTGAGATCATCGAGGGAGAGCTCTTATGAAATGCGCAGGGCAGATCGAAACCCGTGCCGTTGAAGAATCCTCGATCAATCTCGATCCTATCCAGGCGGCAGGAAGACTTACCCCCGAGGCGATGAAAGCTGTCATCGCGTGGGGGGACGGATACTCCGTCTGTGACAACTGTCATAAACCCTTCCGCCTGGACTATGTGACAAAACCGCCGATCGCAGACTTCCACGAAGAAGCGGCCGCATGGCTCGGGATGGACAAGGTCCAGCTCGTGCCCGGAGCTCGGCGGGCATTTCAGGAAGTGACCGGGGCACTCGTCGGAAAAGGCGAGCCGGTGATCATGACCGGAATGGGACATTACACGGCGTATTTGTCCGTGGAGGTTGTGAACGGCGTCGTCAGAGAGATCAGGCCGACGGCCGACCACCACATCACCGCCGATGCCGCCGCCGAGTCGATCGAAAACGCCGTACGCGAGTTCGGCTATTCTCCAAAACTGGTCTTTGTGGATGCGGTCGATTTTATGTACGGCAACATGCATGAGGTAGAAAAGATCGCCAAAGTCGCCCACCAGTACGACATCCCCGTTCTCTACAACGGCGTATACACCGTCGGCGTTCTTCCGGTGGACGGGAAAAAGCTCGGCGTCGATTTCGTGGTCGGGTCCGGGCACAAAAGCATGGCGGCTCCCGCCCCGTCCGGGATTCTCGCAACAACCGACGAGTATGCGGACACCGTTCTTCGCACAACAAAGATCCAGGGGGATCTCACCGGCAGAAAGTTCGGCATCAAGCAGGTCGGGATCCTCGGTTGTTCGCTGATGGGCGACCCCGCAGTCGGGCTGATCGCGTCTTTCCCGCGGGTGAAAGAGCGAGTCAACCACTTCGACGAGGAGCTGAAAAACCATAAGATCGTCACCGACGCTCTGCTCTCGATCGAAGGGACGAAGGTCGCTTCCGAGTATCCGCGAAAACACACGCTCACCCGAATGGATACCGCAGAATCATTCGATGTAGTCGCACAAACCCATAAAAAACGCGGCTTCTTCCTCTCGAGCGCCTTAAACAAGCGGGGGATCACCGGCATCATGCCGGGCGTCACCAAACAGTGGAAGTTCAACACCTACGGACTGACCTCCGCACAGGCGGAGTATCTCGCTGATGCGTTCATCGAGATCGCCGAAGAAAATAGTATGGTCGTGGGGTAAACCCCCTTTTTTATTTGGTGAAGACCATCACCACATAGTTGTTTTCATTCGCCAGTTCACGGCTCTTTTCCGTAAAGCCGATCATCGTCATCTTGTCCGCAAACGAATCCGGCGTGTTTTTTCCTTCGGTATAGACCGCTGCGATCACCGTGCTGACGTTCTGACTGAGGAAGTCGGCCTCATACTGGACGACGGAATACTCGTATCCGACGATATTCATGACGAGGGTTATATTCGACTTGAACCCTGCGTTCTGTGCAAGCTTCTGGACGGTTGTCGTCTCCACTTCGACGGACTTCACGAGCACGCCGTCCGGCCGTACGATACGGTTGTTCGTGATATCCGATGTCACCGAGATCGCGACCGTGTTCGATCCGTATCCGATTGCCTTCTGCACGAACGTCACGCCGAGATCGTTATTCTGTTTCGTCAGGTTCAGAGACGGAATCAAGTACGGATTCGGCTCGACCGAAACCTGGTTCACCGACATCGTCAGCTTATCGTTCATATACGCCGAAAGCGACCCGATTCCCGCACCGAGTTCGATCAGCGGATTCTGCGGGATCAGATACCCATCCACTGCGGCGACCATCTCCGGTTCATAGCCGTTTGGATCCAGCAGAAGTTTCCAGATAAACGCCCCGTCGACATACGTCGGATCGACCGAAATCAGATTCCCGCGGATCATGACCTCGTTTGGGGTCGGATTCACCAGCCCCACGCACCCGGCCGTCAGCATGATACCGACGACCAAAAGAGCTGAGATCAAAACTGAAACAGTTGTTCTCCCCGGCTTATTCATGGTAAACTTTCGGAGTGCAATCTATTTGTAGATATTGTTTGCCAAAGCCGGACACCCGGGCATTTTTCCCTGGTCATATGGTATGTTCACCATAGATGGATGTTCAGACTGCAGCAAGCCCGGGTAAATAACGTAAGTATAAACATATCCGTTACCAAATAATATATGCCGTGAGAGGAGGGTTGGATGAAAACTGAGGTTCTGAAAAGCATTAAAGAAACCGAAGCAAAAAGTAAATCCACAATCACCGCAGCTGAGAGTGCCGCCGAGCAGACACTTGCAAACGCAAAACTCGAAGCTGACAACCTGATTGCCAAGGCAGCAACCATTGCCGAGGATTACAAAAAGCAGAGACTTTTAGATGCACGGAATGTAGCAACAGCAAAGCATGCCGCTATTGTTACTCAGGGAAAGGCAGACGCCGATCACCTGATTAACGCAGGAAGCAAAAAGCTCCCGCAGGCAACTTCGCTATTCGTAGAGCGGTTCAAGGAGAAACTGCATGTTTCAGCCTAGACCGATGACCCATTTGTTAATTGCCGCGAGCAAGGAGCAGATGGCGTCAGTTGTGACCGAATTATATCGTCACCAGATTTTCCACATCACCGATTTTGTAGATCAGGGGAAAGAAGGTTATGAAGGAGTCAAAATCGGCGTTCCTTTTGAAAACGCCGGCGAGCTCTCGAACAACCTCCTGAAAATACGCTCCATTGAAAGCGTGTTCCAGACCGCCCCGTCTACGCAAAGCACTGTCCAGATGCGTCCTGCAGAAACGATTCGAGCAGCAATAGATAGCGAGCTTCCCAAAATTGAGGGGGAAGTTAGCAGTCTCACGGTAAAGCGATCGAATGCAGAGACCCGTATCCGGGAATGTGAACAGCGTATCAACGAACTCAAACCATTTGCCTTAGTGCCCCTGGAGCTTGATCTCTATCGGGGTTACGAGAGTCTGACGGTTTTTGCAGGGTACATCGAGCATGACCTTGACATCTCTGTTCCGCACGAAAAGAATTACGTTGCGGGAAAAGACGGAAACTTCATAGTCGTCTTTGCAGAGAGCAAAAACGCAGCAGACATCGAAAGGCAGCTGGCTGATGCAGGCTTCCAGAGCGTTTCCCTGCCGGTCGAATCCGGCACGGTCCAGGCAGCAGTGGAGAAATACACTGTCGAACTGGGCAAAGTGACACAGATCCGCGAAGACTGTACCGCAAAGATCGTTGAACTCAAAGCAAAATACGCAGACTTGCTCGCCGCTTGCGACGAAGTACTGTCCTGCGATGTGGAACGTGCCGAAGCGCCGCTTCGATTTGCAACCACCGACGAAGCTTTCGTCATTGACGGCTGGATCCCGGCCGACACGGTGGATAAAATCACAGCAGCACTCAACCAGGCAACTGGTGAACGCGTTTATGTAACCGTGGATCCTTCGGATTACGAAGCGACCGCGGTTCCGGTGGAATATAACAATCCATCATTTGCAAAGCCCGCAGAATTATTTATGGACCTCTATTCCCGTCCGAAATACAAAGAACTGGACCCGACCATTATCCTTGCGATCATGTTCCCCTTACTCTTTGGATTTATCGTCGGGGATCTTGGATACGGTCTTCTTTATCTGGCACTTGCCCTTGTCCTTCGGAAGTTCTTACTCAAGATGGGCGAAATGGGTACGAAAGCCTTTATCGTCATCCTTGGAGCAGCTATTTCCACGAGCGTCTTCGGACTGCTCTATAGTGAGTTCTTTGGTACGAGTCTTCCCTGGCACTCGATCATTTTCTCCCGCCACCTTCCAATTGGTGCCGGCATGGAACATGCGATGCCCCAGGTAATCGAACTGCTGATAATATCAGCCCTTCTTGGTGTAATTTACATCAGCGTTGGCCGTTTCTTCGGAATGATCAATCACTACAGAATGGATCACCCCGGAAGCCACCGGACAAAAGCAATCCTTGCTCAGCTTGGATGGAACTTTATCCTGTGGGGCATCCTGGTACTTATTCTCAGTGTGGCTGACTTAAACGAATACTGCCAGTTCCCCTTTGCACTTCCCACATTTGTCGGAATCCCGACCATTGCTGGAATTATAGGTGCAATTCTGATCGTCGTTGGTTGTGTGTTCGTCGCTATCGAGAACCCACTTGACCTGATGGAAATCCCAACAAACACGCTTTCCCACATGCTGTCCTTCTGCCGTCTTGCTGCAGTCGGTCTTTCATCCGTGGCGATCGCAATGGTCGTAAACTTCATGGCTGTCGATTTATTCATCAGCCCTGCAATGGCCAACCTGGATGTTGTTGGTGTACTATTGATTATTGTGGGTGTCATAATTCTTATATTAGGTCACGCACTCAACGTCGCCCTTGGTATTCTTGGTGGTGCACTCCACCCGATTCGTTTACACTATGTCGAATTCTTTACCAAATTCTACCAGGGCGGAGGAATCATTTACAAGCCCTTTGGACTTAAAAGAAAATTCTCTGAGGAATAAAAAATGGCAATCGAATCTATGACAGTAGAAGCAGCAACAGCATTGGCATCCGGATACACCGCAATCGGTGCAGGTCTCGCAGTAGGTCTCGCCGGTGTAGGTACCGGTATTGGTGAAATGGGTATCGGAGCAGCCGCAGTCGGCGCAACCGCAGAAGACCGCGGAATGTTCGGTCTTGCATTACTCTTCACCGTTCTTCCGGAAACCGTCGTTATCTTCGGTCTCGTTATCGCACTGCTCTTGATCTTCGTCTAAGCGGAGCAGTCTGATATGGGACTTGAGGTAGTAGTAGACGAAATCAAAGCAAAGGGTGACCGCGAAGCTGCCGGCATCAAAGCCGCAGCCGAGGCACAGGCAAAAGAGATCGTCAACGAAGCAAACCTCCGTGCAAACGAGATCCGTCTCGCAGCCGAGAAAGACGCTGATATTCAGGCAGACCGGATCATGATCCGTGAAGTCGCCAGCGCCAATCTGGTCGTGAAACGTGATTTCTTGAACGCACAAAAGGAACTTCTTGACAAAGTCTACACCAGTGCAGCCGAGGAAATCGCTAACCTTCCGGCAGACGTACACGCAAAAGCGGTACGAGAACTCTTAAAAGAGTCTGCCAAGCAGATCAAAGCCGGTGTCGTTTTCACGAACGCACGCGACGAAAAGTCTGCAAAAGAAGCATTAAGCAGTTTAAAAACCCTGAGCGGATTTACGTTTGGAGGAATCACCGACATCGCAGGCGGTGTCGTTGTACAAAGTGCCGATGGTCAGCTCACACTTGACTTCTCATACCAGACCTTCATGGGTGAAGTCTGGGAAGCAAGTCTGAAAGATGCATCGGAGATATTGTTCGGATGAGGTAAACAATGACTGAGGTAATGAGCGGAATTGCTCCCTATATCTATGTCTCAACCCGCATGCGGGTCCGCAAAGCGAAGCTCATCCCCCGGGAAGAATATCTTCGCATGCTGAACATGGGTCTCCCTGAGTTCACAAGACTCATTGAGGAATTGGAGTACAAACGCGAAATCGATGAACTCTCTGCATCCTTTAAAGGTGTGGATCTCATTGAAAACGCCATGTCCTGGAACCTTGCAAAGGAGTATCAGCGCGTAATCGCTCTGGCTCCCGGAGAGATGAAAGGATTTACCCGTGATTACCTGCACAAGTGGGATATCCAGAACATTCTGAGTATCCTGCGAGGTAAAGAACTCGGATTTTCCGATGGGAAGATCCGTGCAGTACTTGTTCCGGCCGGTGCACTCGATGCCCCGACACTGGACAGGCTCATTGCTGAATCTTCAAGTGAGCGCATCGTTGAACAGCTGCCGATCAAGCAGATGTCAGCGATTCTCAGTGAAGGGCTCAGCGAGGCACTCGAGACACATTCCTTTGGGAAGATCGAGAACGAGCTGTACAAGTACTATTATGCAACGCTGATCAAAGCAGCACGTGGCGGTATGAAGGGCGGACTTCCGTTCCTGAAATATGTCATGTTCGAGATCGACATCAAAAACATCACCAGTGTTTTCAGAATGCGTGCACAGGGCGGCGACAACGCGGCCCAGCAGAACATCTGGATCCCCGGCGGTTCCTTCAAGCCTGAAGAGCTCGAAAGACTCAGTAGTGTTGAAAGTACCGATGAAGTGGTCGATTCGCTGAAAAAGAAGATCAAAGTCACCGTACTCCTTGATGCATTGGAATCACTGCGGGAAAAGAAACCGATTTATTCGATCGAAAGCACTCTGATTGCAACACAGCTCAATCAGATGGATAAAGTATCGAAACGCAATCCGTTCTCAATCTCGCCGCTTCTCGTGTATCTCGAAAGAAAGAAGTATGAAGTATCCAATCTCCGTGCCATTGCCCGTGGAAAAGAAGCAGGCCTGGACGCAGAGATTCTCGAAAAGTACCTGGTGATGTAAATGGAAATCGCAGTTATAGGAAAGAAGGAGTTCGTCTTAGGGTTCCAGCTCGCTGGCATCAAAAAGACCTACTCTGCCGAAAATCCCGAAAAACTTACCGAGACCATTACAAAGGTACTTGAAGATACAAATGTCGGAATACTTGTGCTGCAAAGCACGGACCTTGACCAGATCCCGCGTCGCCTGCAGGTAATCATTGAAAATTCTGTCAAACCGACCATCGTGACGATCGGTGGGCAGGAGGCAGGTCTCTCCCTGAGGGAGCGTATAAAACGTTCGGTGGGTGTTGATTTGTGGAAGTAACTAGCAAACCAGGAATACTCAAAAGAATTGCAGGACCAGTCGTCACTGCAGTTGATCTTGATGCACATATGTATGATGTGGTCAAGGTCGGAAACGAGGAACTGATGGGAGAGGTCATCAAGATCGACGGTGCAGATACCGTTATTCAGGTCTATGAATCTACCACGGGCATCCGCCCGGGGGAACCCGTCATAAACACCGGCCTTTCGCTCGCAGTCGAGCTTGGCCCGGGTCTCTTGACCAGTATCTACGACGGTATCCAGCGTCCGCTCGAAGTTCTTATCCAGAAGATGGGTAACTTCATTGCACGCGGTGTTACCGCACCGGGACTGGACCACGAGAAGAAATGGGCCTTCAAACCGGTCGTTCATGTCGGAGACTCCGTTGTCCCCGGTCAGATCATCGGTGAAGTCCAGGAAACCCGCAGTATCGTGCACAAAATCATGGTCCCGCCACTCGCAAAGGGCGGCAAGGTCACCAAGATCAATGCAGGAGACTTCACCGTTGATGAGATCGTTATCGAACTCGACTCCGGTGAATCCTTCCCGATGATGCAGAAATGGCCGGTCCGTGTCCCGCGTCCTTACGTGGAAAAACACAGCCCGAGCATCCCCCTTCTGACTGGACAGAGAATCCTTGACGGACTCTTCCCAATCGCAAAAGGCGGAACAGCAGCTATCCCCGGACCATTCGGATCCGGAAAGACCGTTACCCAGCAGCAGCTGGCAAAATGGTCCGACGCAGAAATCGTGGTCTATATCGGCTGCGGTGAACGCGGTAACGAGATGACCGAAGTTCTGACCGAGTTCCCCGAACTCCAGGACCCGAAAACCGGAAACTCTCTGATGGAGAGAACGATTCTCATCGCAAACACTTCCAACATGCCTGTGGCAGCCCGTGAAGCATCCGTATACACCGGTATCACTCTTGCAGAGTACTTCCGTGATATGGGCTACGACGTTGCATTGATGGCAGACTCCACCTCCCGGTGGGCAGAAGCAATGCGTGAGATCTGTTCACGTCTTGAAGAGATGCCCGGAGAAGAAGGATACCCGGCATACCTGTCGTCCAGACTCTCCGAGTTCTACGAGCGTGCAGGACTTGTCGAGCCGCTCGCAGGCGGATCAGGCTCTGTTTCCGTTATCGGCGCAGTTTCGCCTGCAGGCGGAGATTTCTCCGAACCGGTTACGCAGAACACGCTTCGTATCGTCAAAGTCTTCTGGGCACTTGATGCAAACCTCTCCCGCCGCCGGCACTTCCCGGCAATCAACTGGCTGCAGTCCTACTCTCTGTACATGGCTCAGCTGAATGATTACTACGACGAGAAGGTCTCACCCGACTGGAACAAACTCCGGTCATGGTTCATGGAAGTTCTTCAGAAGGAAGCAGAACTGCAGGAAATCGTGCAGCTCGTCGGATCCGACGCACTGCCGGAGACCGAACAGATCACCATCGAAGTCGCCAGAATGATGCGGGAACTTTTCCTGCAGCAGAACGGTTTCGATCCGGTCGATACCTACTGCGATCTGCCCAAACAGCTTGACATGTTCAAGATGATCAGAGCATATGCAGACCTTGCATACGCCGCACAGGCAGCAGGCGTCCCGCCGTCGCAGATCCTTGCAGTCAAAGCAAAGAACGAAATGCCGCAGGTCAAGTTTGCCAAGGACTACAAACCGGTCCTCGACAAGATCTACGCAGGCATGGAAGCAGAATTCAAGGCACTGAGGGCATAATCATGAAAGAATATAAGACAGTCTCTAAAGTTGCCGGACCACTGCTTTTCGTCGAGAAGACAGAGCCGGTCAGCTACGAAGAGCAGGTCAGCCTTGTTCTTGCCGACGGCACGATGAAACGCGGTCAGGTCCTTGATACCTCCGAAGATCTCGTCGTTGTCCAGTGTTTCGAGACCACGACCGGTCTTGGACGCGACACTGGTGTCCGTTTCCTTGGTGAAACCTTCAAGATGCCGGTCTCAAAAACCATGCTCGGACGTATCCTGTCCGGCGGTGGAAAACCCATCGACGGCGGACCGGCGATCGTCCCCGACAAGCGTCTCGACATCAACGGAGCAGCTATCAACCCGTACGCACGCGGAACGCCGAGGGATTTCATCCAGACCGGTATCTCCACCATCGATGGAACGAACACCCTTGTCCGTGGTCAGAAGCTCCCGATCTTCTCGTCTGCCGGTTTACCGCACAACGAGATCGCACTTCAGATCGCCCGTCAGGCAAAAGTGCCCGGATCATCCGACGAGTTCGCCGTAGTATTCGCTGCAATGGGTATCACCCGTGAAGAAGCAAACTACTTCATGGCAGACTTCGAGAGAACCGGTGCACTCGAGCGTGCAGTCGTGTTCCTGAACCTCGCTGACGACCCTGCTGTTGAGCGTACGGTCACCCCGCGTCTCGCACTCACCACTGCCGAGTACCTTGCATACGAGCTTGGTTACCACGTGCTGGTTATCCTGACCGATATGACGAACTACTGTGAAGCACTTCGTCAGATCGGTGCTGCCCGTGAAGAAGTTCCGGGTCGCCGCGGATATCCGGGTTACATGTATACCGATCTCGCATCCATCTACGAGCGTGCAGGTATCATCAAGGGCCTGAAAGGATCCGTTACCCAGATCCCGATCCTTACCATGCCCGGCGACGATATCACCCACCCGATCCCCGATCTTACCGGATACATCACGGAAGGTCAGATCGTTATTTCCCCGGAGTTACACCGTAAGGGTATCTATCCGCCGATCAACGTTCTGCCGTCCCTGTCCCGTCTGATGAACCTCGGTATCGGAAAGGGCATGACCCGTGAGGACCACAAGAAGGTCTCTGATATGATGTATTCCGGTTACGCAGAAGGTGTCGATCTCCGCGGCTTAGTGGCCATTGTCGGAAAAGATGCACTTTCAGAGCGTGACCAGAAATTCTTAGAGTTCGCCGATGCATTCGAAAACAAGTTCGTTCGTCAGGGATCCGACGAGGACAGAACCATCGCTCAGACGCTTGACGTCGGATGGGGTATGTTCACCCAGCTCCCGGAGAGCGAACTTGAGAAGCGTATCGACCGTGACCTCATCAAGACCTATCACCCGAACTACAGGAAGTGAGTAAGTCATGGCGCTGAACGTGAAGCCTACCAGATCCGAACTGATCGCCCTCAAAAAGCGTATCAAGCTCTCGGAGCGTGGGTATAAGCTTCTGAAAATGAAGCGCGACGGACTTATCCTTGAATTCTTCAAGGTGTTAGCGGAAGCTAAAGATCTCAAAAATCAACTTGCCGAAAAGTACGAACGTGCACAGAGAATGATTGCAATCGCAGAAACTGTGGACGGAAGTATCGGTGTGAAGTCAGCGGCGTTTTCAGCATCTGAAAATCCGGTGATCGACCTGAAAAGCAAGAACATTATGGGAGTTGTTGTACCAAAGATCGAATCTCAGAGTGTGAAGAAGTCTCTCACGAACCGCGGATACGGCGTTCTTGGAACGTCCGCCGCGATCGATGAGGCTGCCGACGCATTCGAGGAATTAGTAGAGTGTATCATTCTCTCCGCTGAACTGGAGACGACTATGAAGCGCCTCCTGGATGAAATCGAAAGTACAAAGCGCCGTGTGAATGCCCTGGAATTCAAGGTTATTCCGGAGTTGATCGAAGCCCGTAACTTTATCAAGATGCGGCTCGACGAAATGGAACGCGAAGAGTTGTTCCGTATGAAAAGAACAAAGGGTAAGTCTGCCGCAAAGGCCGCAAAACTCTCCGCTGCACACGCAGCAGAATGATAATGCGGTACTGCAGGAGACCGGGAGAACCTCAGGGATCCCCGGAGATATCCGGGATCTTCTAACCCGAATCTCTTTATTCTTTTTTCGACTGTTTTTTTCATTTCAAGTTGGATGCCGGACTGGTTTTCCGATAAGAATATTCATATTATCTCCCGTCCCTTTAAATTAGCAATGAATATTCACTTCCCCGCCGATAAAGCCGATAAAATAGCGGAAATGTTTTGTTTTACCGATGATGAAAAGCAATCGTTCTGCAAGAATGCCGATGGCATCCTTCTGGCCCACAACAACGAGGATCCACATAAAATAATCACTGCCGTCTGCGAGTATGCAGAACTCATAGCCAATAGCAAAGGAGCCGGCTACACGCCAAAAATCGACCAGCAGAAGATCGGAGATGTTCTTCTAACCAGCATTGAACCGCCGTGCGGGAGCAACACCTATATCCTGGAAACAAAGGAAGGCTTTCTCGTGATCGACAGCGGATTTCCCTGCTATGCCGAAGATCTGAAACAGACGATCCTCTCGCTCTATCCTGATTTTGGAAAGCAGAAGGCCGAGCATATCATCACCCACATCGATATGGACCATATGGGGGCCATGGATATGTTCGACTGCGTATATCTGAATGCAGCGTGTCTGGAGAACTTCACGCGGGAAAAAGCCGGGGTCGCGAACTACCGGGTCAAGAATCCGAGCCGTGCCCCGTTCTATGATATGGTGGTGATGCTGACCGGCTATAAAACCCCGTCATTGGAAAACGTCACTCTCATTGGAAACATAACGCCAGACCCGACCCTTCCTCTTTCATATATCGGCGATCTGAAAACCGCAGGCCTCACCTTTTCGGTGTACGAAAGCTTCGGCGGCCATGTGGAAGGGTCGATGCTCTTTCTGGAAAACGAAATCGGACTCATTTTTACCGGCGATATCCTGATCAATCCCGACGGCTTCACGCCCGAGCAGCTGAAAGTCATCCGCTATCCGGCAATCCTTGCAGGCGGAAGCGTGAACGAGGATTCTAAAAAGGCTGCCGCAGAGCGGTTTGCGGTGTATGATATGATGCAGGGAAGACGGTGGATGATCTGTCCCGGGCACGGGAACGTTTTCCAGCTGTAAAACCCTTTTTTTCGCTTTTTTACCTACGATGCGTATTCATCAAAAAACAGGTCTATACTAGTAAGTAAAGAAAAAACGAAAAGACGTTGGAAAAAGATATTGAGCCGGGAATTTACCGGCGTGCGGGAGTGGTGTTGACCTTGCGGGTAACGTATCCTGCGACACGGTTGCGGATCATTTTGCTTTCAATGGTCGTGATCTCAGTAACAACTTTCTTGTTGTCGTCATAGTTGCCGTTGAAGCTTTTTCCGTGCTGTTCGAGAAGGGCAGTGCCCATTGATTTGATATAACTTGGCTTGATTCCCATGAGTATTCCTCAGATGTCTATATATGTAAGACGTTGAGATATGATAAGTATTCTGTTTGCTACCTCCTCAGGAGTGGTTCCAAGGAGGCATATCCTGCCCGGTCCGCGGGAAGATTCGGGATTTGCTATGGCAAGCGGCACGCCTTTTCTGCATACCGAAGCGATCCCCCAGTCCATGGTAGAGATACCGGCCGGAAACTTTTCCGGGTCATAAACCTCGACGTCCCGAAGAGTTTCAACGGCCGTTGCGAGAATGTCGTCCTCATAGCGTATGCATGCCGCCGAGCGGATGGAGGGATCGAACCGCCGGACGGTAAGAAGGGTCTTTACTATCGGTTCATCGACGCCGAACCCGACGCTCGAACCTCTGGCGATTGCGACGCCTTTCTTGTCGACGGCGTCAGAGGTCGCATAGGCGATCGCCAGATCGTCACGCGGAAGGATATAGCGCGAGACATCCTGCAGTTTGCCGTGAGCCTTCTGGAGATCGCGGAGAACCGCCGACTGTGCTCCGGCACCCATCAGTTCAGCCCCAGTTCGTCTTTCACCGCAGTGATCTCGGCAATGGCGATCTCATACATTCGTTCTCTTGGGATGAGAGCATCGCCAAGAGCCATCCGGGTTCGGTCGCATCCTGCGGCGAACGAAGGGGTCTTGTACTTCTTCGTGACCGTCTTCACGGTTACATCCGAGATGTTTCCTCCCTTGACATACGCACAGGCGACGATCAGTCCAGACACACTGTCGGCGACCTGGAGACATATCTCCACAGGGGTCGTGTAGTCGGTGCCGAATATCATATGATTGTGGCGTTTGATTGGAAGAGCGATCTCGTCGCCGACACCGGCCGCACGAAGGATCTCGTATCCGGCAAGTCCATGCTTTTCCATATCCTCATCGATCTCCTCGAAGTCAATGTCGTGAAGGATGCCTATCGTTTCCCAAAGGACATCATCTTGCCCTAACTCAGCAGCCAGACCTTTCATGACGGCTGCGGTAGAAATACAGTGACCGACAAGCGAGGGCGTGGTTACATGTTGTTTGAGGAGCGTGAGTGCCTCTGCTTTTTCCATACCCTAGTTATTGGATATGAAAAGGGATAAGAGTCTCGACGCACAATGTATTTGTATGCAAGATTGGATACTTGATGTGATCATCGGCGTCTCGGCAATCATTTTGTTTGCCATTCTGCTTCTGGGTCTGCCCAGCGTTCTCCCGGCGGCCTATGGATACGTAGCAGCTTTCCTGATTTTCGTGGCATACCTCACGATCGCAGGATTAACAGTAATTAAAAAATCGATTCAAAAATAAATTTATATTTTTTTACTAAACCGCGAAAAGCTATTCCTGCTTTTCCAGCGCTTTGTAATCCGTTTTATTCATCTTGGTAAGCGGCATCGCATCCAGAATCGAGATCGATACCGGAACGCTCCAGTGATTCAGATTTGCTTTGGCAAAGGCGATAATGTCTTTTACCGCGGTCTCGGGATCCATCTTCTGCTTCAGCGTTACGTAGAGTTTGATCCGCGTATCCGTCTTCCAGGGAATTCCCATTGCGCACGACTGCGAGATGATCGGACACTTTTCCATGACTGCCTCGATCATGAGAGGATACACATTGTATCCGTTGACTTTGACGAGCCGCTTGTATCTGCACCGGAAATTGATATTGTTTCCTTCCCCGATCGAAACGATATCCCCTGTGTGGAGCCAGACGCGGCCGTCCTCATGCATGCGGAGAACGGCAGCAGTTTCTTCAGGATTTTTGTAGTAGCCGGTCATGATTGCCGGACCGATCATACACAGTTCTCCTTCCTCGCTGTTAGGCAGGACGTCTGTCGTTCCGGGAGCGACAACGCAAATCTCCGTTCCGGCAAGAGGAACGCCCACGCCCCCTTCCTTTAACGTGGAGTAATGAATGCCGGTGATGACGCATGCTCCGCCGGCTTCGGTCAGTCCGTAACCCGGACGGAACTCGGCTCCGCCTTTGTCTTTTCCGAGAATGTCGTTATACCGGTAGGCAAGCTCAGGCGAGACGCGATCCCCGCCGCATACCAGATGCTTGACGCAGGAGAGATCCTTCCCTTTGAGATGCGGATACATCCGCTCGTACATCGCAGGAACGCCGCAGAGAAACGCCATCTTCTCTTCTACGATGAGCTTTGCGCACTCCTTCGCATCGAACCGCGGACAAAGAGCGACCCGCATCCCTGACGAGAGCGGCGTGTGGATGCAGACGGTCAGACCAAATGCATGGAAGATCGGCAGCACGGCAAGGAACCCGTCTCCGATATGCGGTTTGCCGTCCACATAGTCATAGAGAAGCTGGGTTGCCAGATAATTTGCCGAGGTGTTTGAAAGCATCACGCCTTTCGAGGGGCCGGTCGTGCCGCCGGTGTACATGATGACGGCAGTATCCTCAGCCCTGACATCGTGCGGAGGAAGGGACGCGGTCTTCAAAAATTCGCGTCCTTCTTCGAGAAGAGCCTCCCATTCAGAGGATCTGCCGGTCGTCTGTTTGGCATGACGGACCTTGTGGTTGTACACCGTCTTCATGATCCTGCCTTTGACATTTGCAGGGAAGTATGCCGGCGTTTTACAGCGGATGACCTCGACATCGAGACCGGAACAGTGTTCCTCGTTGAGTTCGAAGGTCAAAACGATCCTGGACTCGGTAAGTTCCACCGCGTACCGGAATTCATCCTTAGTCGACAACGGGTGAACGAGATTGCATACCGCGCCTATTCTATTTACTGCATAAACTGCGATCACACTTTGAGGGATATTCGGCAGAAAAATGGTGACGAAATCGCCTTTTTTCACACCGTGCTGCATAAGTCCGGCTGCACAGGCATGGACCTGATCCATGAGACTGGCATAACTTATATGATTATTATAATACTGAATAGCGGTCGCTTCAGGTCCTGCATGGGTTCCACCGTAGGTGAGCATAGTATAGAGAGACCTTTTTGTCTCGTTTGTATACTCAAGTTTGGTGATGGAATCATTTCTGTATATGCGGGCGTTCATGAACTATATACATATGAATGGTAGCATATTATAGCTGGTGGTCACGCAAAATTTGAACAAATTCTGCATAAATTATTGACATACGAAATGACCAGAGAGTATTTATACTTCAGCCCAACATGGGCCCCCATACGGGGAAAAGTATGAAAAAAAGGTTAGACCTTATCCTGGAGCGCCATGTAATCGAGTTTATTCATTTTCGTCATCGGCATCTCATCAAGAATGACGACAGCTTTTGGAACACTCCAGTGATTCAGGTGTTCGTTTGCATAGGAAAGGATCTCCTTTTCTGCGTCAGCATGATCCATCTTCCGCTTAAGCGTCACATAGAGTTTGATCCGCCGGTCATCCCGCCACTTAAATCCGACGGCGCAGGCTTTTGCGACGATCGGACAGCCTTCAATCGCCGCTTCGATTAAAGGAGGATAGACATTATACCCGTTCACCTTGACCAGCCGTTTGATACGTGATCTGAAGCAGAGATTGTTCTCTTCGCCGATGACGAATATATCTCCCGTGTGGAGCCAGCGTTTTCCGTCGGGATGGATTTTCAGGACATCATCCGTCGCCTCGGGATTTTTATAATAGCCTTTCATCAGCGAAGGACTGGATATACACAGCTCTCCTTCTTCGCCTTCGGGAACAGGCTCGCAGGTCCCGGGTTTCACGAGGCAGATGTCCGTTCCCTCGACCGGGATTCCGACGCATCCTTCGGGGAATGCCTGGTAATGATTCCGCGTAAGAGAACAGGTCCCGCATGCTTCGGTCAGACCATAGCCCGGACGGAACTCCGCACCCCCCTTGTCCTTTCCTAAGATGTCGTTATACCGGTAGGCGAGGTCGTGACTCACCCAGTCGCCTCCGCAGACCACATGTTTCATAAACGAGAGGTCGTGATCTTTCAGATACGGATACATCCGCTCGTACATCGCGGGAACGCCGATCACATAGGCGACCTTTTCTTTCAGAAGAAGACTGCTGCACTCCTTATCATTGAAACGGGGAGAGAGCATGACCCGCATGCCTGATGAAAGCGGGGCCTGGATACAGACCGCAAGTCCGAACGCATGAAACAGCGGAAGGATCGCGAGGAATCCGTCCCCGATATGAGGAGTGTGCGTGACGTTTTCCAGAAGAAGGCGTGTCGTGACATAGTTCACCGACCAGTTCGAGATCATCACGCCTTTCGCAGGCCCGGTCGTCCCGCCGGTGTACATGATGACGGCCGTGTCGTCTGCTTTCACATCAGAGGGAGGGAGCGGCTTTGTCTGGAGCCGCTTTTCTCCGGCAGCCAGAAGATCGGTCCACTCGGTGACGCGGGATGATGCCTTCGGCGATTTCCTGACCGAGTGGGTGTACACGGTCTTCATTACAAATCCTTTCGGACCCGCGGGGAAGTAGCCCGGCGTTCTGCACCGGATGATATCAACATCGAAGTTGGCCGCCAGACCTTCGTTCAGCTCGAATGTGAGGACGAGTTTACTGTCCGTAAGTTTGACTGCATTCTCCAGCTCCGACAGGGTCGAGAGAGGGTGGACCATATTGCATACCGCACCGATCCGATTCAGGGCATAGACCGCAATGACGCACTGCGGGATGTTCGGCAGAAAGAGCGTGACGAAATCTCCTTTCTTTACGCCGTGCTCGAGAAATCCGGCAGCACATCTGTTGACAAGATCATACAGTTCCCCGTAGGTGATGCGGTTATCGAAATATTGAATGGCCACGGCCTCGCGGCCTGCATGTTCCACTCCATAGTTGAACATGGAATAGAGAGACTGCTTCGTCTCATCCGAGTATTCCAGTTCCGTCTTCTTATCGTCTCTAAACACAGGATGTGACATGATGTTACTCAACCTGCTTTTTTTCGTTCGCCCGGGAAAGTTCCTGCTTTTCCAACAGACGGTAATCTATCTTGTTGAACTTCGTCATGGGAAGGTCGGCGACGAACTCCACCTTGACTGGAACACTCCAGCGGTTCATCTGGCCTTTGGCATACTCGATCAGGATCTTCTCTTCCTCCGCCGCATCAAAGGAGCCGAGCGGCTTTTCCGGAACAACAAAGAGTTTGATCTTCCGATCAAGTTTCCAGGGGGTCGCAACGGCGCAGACCTGTTTGATATCGGGATGATTCTGCATCGCCTCCTCGATGAGGGTTGGATACACATTATACCCATTCACCTTCACAAGACGTTTGTGCCGGGAACGGAAACAGATGTTCCCGTCCTTCCTGATCACGACGAGATCGCCGGTGTGGAGCCAGACGTTTCCGTCGTCATGGAGCCGGAGAACATCCTTTGTGGCCTCCTCGTTTTTGTAGTATCCTTTCATCACCGAAGGACCGAGGAAACAGAGTTCGCCTTCCACGCCGTCGGGCACGACTTCCGTAGTGCCGGGTTTGACAACACAGACCCTTGTCCCGGTAACGGGAGCTCCGACACAGCCTGTCGGGAGTTTTTCATAATTGTTTGCGACAAGAGAACAGGCTCCGCATGCCTCCGTCAGCCCGTAACCGGTCCTGAAAAGAATATCGGCCTTGGATTTTTTCAAAAGAACATTGTATTTATTGGCGAGTTCTTCGGAGACACGGTCTCCTCCGCTGACCATAAGCTTCATTCTGGAGAGATCTTTATTTTCGAAGTAGGGATACATGCGTTCGAACAAAGCCGGCACTCCCGGGAGGAACAGGATGTCTTCGGAGAATATCTGCTGGGCGCATCCTTTCGGATCGAACCTTGGGATCAGAACGACCTTCATGCCGGAGATAAGCGGCGCATGGACGGATACGGCAAGTCCGAATGCGTGGAAAATCGGCAGGATCGCAAGGAACCCGTCGCCCACATCGGTTTTTCCATCGCCGATGTCGATCAGGAGCTGGATGGACATCGAGTTCACCGCATAATTGGAGAGCATGACGCCTTTCGAGTCGCCTGTTGTTCCGCCGGTATACATGATCACGGCGGTATCGTCCGGTTTCACGTCGTCAGCCGGGAGCTGGAAGCCTTCATTGACCAGCTTCTTTCCTTCGGCAAGAAGATCGGTCCACAGCGTGATCTTTGCGACATTTTGTGCCTTTGGGTTCTTCCGCATCACAAACCGGAATCCTTTGTCCAGCACGAATCCTTTTGGAGTCGAAGGGAAGTAGCCGGAGGTCCTGCATCTGATGACCTCGATATTTTTCCCGGAAAGGAAACCTTCATTGACCTCACACGCGAGAACGATCCTGCTTTCCGTGAGTTTTATTGCATAATCGATATCTTCCTGAGGTGATAAGGGATGGACCATATTGCATATTGCGCCGATCCGGTTGACGGCATATATCGCCAGAACTCCCTGAGGGATATTCGGCAGGAAAATGGTGACATAATCGCCTTTTTTTACACCATGTTTTACTAAGGCCGCAGATATCGCATGGACTTCCTCCATGAACTGTTTGAACGAGATGTGCCTTCCGTAATATGCGGCTGCGGGTGAAGTATTGCCTGCCCGGTTGAAACCGTATAGAAGTGCTTCATACAGCGAACGTTTGTTTTCTTCAGAGTAATGTAATGTCAAATATGTATCCTCCGATTAAGCGGTGAAAAAAATCTCATAGTATTATTTGCGGGGGAACATATAATAGAAACGGAAATATTTTTGTCTATTTTATCACTTAATAGACAGAATTGTGTAACCTGACTCAGAAATTACCCGAATAAACTCGGTATCCGAAACATCGGCCGAAAGTTCCACTGCTGCGGTCTTTGCCTTGAGATCCACACTTGCGGATACGACGCCCGGAATTTTTGACAGGGCTTTTTCAACTGCCATTTTGCAGTGTTCGCACATCATGCCGTCGATAGTAAGTGTTTTTTTCATGGTTTCCTCTTTTAAATTAGTTGGTATCTCAGATGTAAAAAATCTAAGCCTGAGCGCATTCGATACGACGCAGACGGAAGAGAGACTCATCGCAAGAGCGGCAAACCCTGGCGAGAGTTTCCATCCAAACGGCACGAAAAACACGCCGGCTGCAAGAGGGATGCCGATCGTGTTGTAGATGAAGGCCCAGAAAAGGTTCTGCTTGATGTTTCGAAGCGTGGCACGGCTGAGGCGGATCGCCGAAACGATGTCCCAGGGATCGCTTTTCATCAAAACGAAGTCGGCTGATTCAAGAGCAATGTCAGAACCCGCTCCGATCGCGATACCCACGTCAGCCCTCGCAAGAGAGGGGGAGTCGTTGATCCCGTCGCCGACCATGATGACATGGTGTCCGGCATCCTGCAGTGCTCTGACCTTTTCCTCTTTTTCTGCAGGCATAACTTCGGCGATCACGTTACCGATCGACAGCTGCCCAGCGATGGATTCGGCAACCTTCCGTGTATCTCCGGTCAAAAGCACCACGTCCAGACCGAGATCCTGCAGTCCGGCAATAGCCGCTTTGGAGGTTGGTCGAATCTGGTCGGCAACGGAGATGATGCCAAGCATTTCCTTTCCGGCGGCAAAGTAGAGCGGAGTCCCGGTCATGTTCGCCTGGGTAAGAGGTATCCCGTTTTCTTCCATGAAGGCGGCGTTTCCGGCATAACAGATCTTCCCGTTCAGCGAAGCCGAGACGCCTCGTCCCGGAACCGAGACGAAATCCTGCGCTTTAACCAGCACGATACCCTGTTCTCCGGCATAGGTGACGACGGCTTTTGAGAGAGGATGCTCCGATGCGGATTCGACCGAGGCGGCGATCAGCAGGAGATCTTCTGTTGTCCCGGAAAGTGTTACGACCCTGGTGACCTCGGGCTTTCCAATCGTGACCGTTCCCGTTTTATCGAGAAGGATGGTGTCGGCACGTCCCGCGGTCTCAAGCGACTCTGCGGATTTGATCAGAATGCCAAGCGAAGCGGCCTTCCCGGTCGCAACCATGATGGCGACCGGAGTTGCAAGTCCCAATGCACAGGGACAGGAGATAACGAGAACTGAGATCGCGATGGAAAGGGCAAACGTAAACGGCTCGCCGAGAAACAGCCAGACCGCTCCCGAAAGAACGGCGATGGTCATGACCAGAGGGACAAAGATCCCGCTCACTTTGTCGGCGATCTTCCCGATCGGAGCCTTGGATGCGTTGGCATTCTGCACGAGTTCGACGATCGCGGCGAGCGTCGTGTCTTCGCCGACCTTTTCCGCACGGAACGTAAAACTTCCAAGTGAGATCGTTCCTGCAGAGACGGCATCGCCCAGATTTTTGATCACGGGAATGCTTTCGCCGGTCAAAGCCGACATATCGATCGGGGCAGAACCTTCCGTTATCGTGCCGTCGACCGGGATGCCTGCCCCCGGTCTGACCACGATAAGGTCGCCGACCACGACTTCTTCGGCGGGGACGATCATTTCAACGCCGCTTCGAAGAACTGTGGCCGTCTTCGGCGCAAGGTCTATGAGTTTTCTGACCGCCTCGGTGGTCTTGCCTTTCGACCTCGCCTCCAGATACTTGCCGATCGTAACGAGCGAAAGGATCATCGCCGCCGATTCGAAGTAGAGATCCATGGACCAGGTTCCGGCAGCGGCCGTATCGCCGATCGCCAGAGCTGAAAAAATCATGTAGATCGCATACAGCCCGTATGCAAGCGCTGCAAGAGAACCGATCGCCACAAGAGAGTCCATGTTCGGAGCACGGCGGAAGAGTGCAGGGATGCCGGACGTGTAATATTTGTTGTTCGCGACGACGATCGGGATGGTCAAACCAAGCTGAAGGAGAGCAAATATCCCGGCGTTTGCCGGATCATGGGTCCATTCGAGGAGGGGGAACCCCCACATATGACCCATGGAGACATACATAAGCGGGATAAGAAATGCAAAAGAGATGATAAGCCGGATCTGCATTGGGCGAAGCGAAACTCCTCCGCGGGAGGTATCGCCCAGAACCAGATCATATCCGGCTGCGCGCACGGCCTGCCTGATCTGATCATCGGACACATCATCCGAGTCGACGACCAGACGATTTTCCAGAAGATTCACTGACGCGGATTTCACGCCCTCTACACTTTTTGCGGCCTTTTCAACATGAAGAGAGCATGCCGAACAGGTCATGCCGGATACTGAGTAGGTTTTTTTCATTTCGCATTTTCTATAAAGAAATGAGCGATTTCATCCAGCATCGCGCCGGGACGCTCGATTTTTCTTGTTTCAAGATTGACGACCGTGCTCGGGATGCCCGGAAGAACGCCGCCGTCAAGCAGATAATCATGAGGAACGTTGACCTGGTCGACGCTTACCGGCGAGATCTCGCCGGAGATGTTTGCCGAGGTCGCGGTTATCGGACAATCGAACATGGAGATCAGTTCAAGAGCGAGGGTGTGATCCGGATACCGGATACCGATCGTACCCGTCCCTCCGGACAAGTCTCCGGGCAGACAGTTTTTCACCGGGAGAACGATCGTGATTGGACCCGGCAGGAATTTGCTGATGAACCGTTCCGCAAACGGGCTGACGTCTGCAATGCCGTAGATCATCTCGATATCGGAAACGGCGACCGAGATCGGTTTTCCAAGAAGCCGCTGTTTTGCTTCGTAGACTTTGATGACCGCGGTGTCCGATAACGCGTCCGCACCAAGCCCGTAGACCGTTTCCGTCGGATATACAACAAGGCCGTCGCGGGACAAGACGCGGACGGCTTTTTCTATTCTGCCCTCTTCAGTTGGTGTTATCATCAGAACTCTTCCCCTTTCACTTTTGCAATATCGAATACGCCGATCGTGCTGATATGCATCACGGCCATGACCCCGGCCTGGATCGGATCGGTGACGACGAGATCGGCGGCCGATGAGGCGCTTCCCGCCATTTTGAGACAGATCACCGGGATGCCGTCAGCCTGGATCGATTTAATTGCCGTAGTTATTTCGCCGCCCATCAATGAGCCGGCAAGAACAAGGATCGAAGCCCGGGGAAGGCGGCCGACCGCTTCCACGGCACGCGCCAGATTTTGTTCTCCGACCAGCGGGATGGTATCAACGGAAATGCGTTCGCCTCTGATATTATGCCGGTCGGCTTCATTGACCGCTCCCATCGCGACCTGGGCCACCTGAGCTCCTCCGCCGATGATGATGACGCGCTTTCCAAAAATTTCCCCGAACGTGTCGTGCAAAACGACCTCGCGCACACCGGTTACACAACGGAGGTCCGAGAGGATCGCATCGGTGTTGTCCCCTCCTTCTATCTCGATGTCCGCCCACGCAAATCCCTTATCCGGTCCGCGGGTCAGAATCTCCTGCTGGATCGCGGTGATGTTCGCATTGTGTTCAGCACATACCGAACCGATATCTCTGAGGATACCTTTCTGGTTGTCGGCTATGAGACTGATTGCGTGATGGGACACCATAAAAATCGAATGCGATAACCGGGGATCGAACCCGGATTAGAGGCTTGGGAAGCCCCTGTCATGCCATTAGACCATTACCGCATCTCAGTAATATATTGCTTGCAGAGATATAGAGGTTTCTTATTATGAAGTGAGCTCGGTGGTCTCAAGCGCGTGATGCGTGACGCCGCACAGGGAGTATCGGCCCCCTTCTGAGTGGACATAGCCTTTTGACGCAAGAGAGCGCAAAGCTGCCGTAACTTCGGGGATGCTCCGCCCGCTGGTATCGGAGAGTTCGATCGGCGTTAAGGGAGCATACACTAATGCGAGAAGAAGTTCGGCCTCGATATTATTCTGGAACACCGTTCTCCCGTTGACGATCACGTCCCCCATCATCTCGTCGATATCCTTCTCGACAGCTTCAAGGTTTTCGATGAGCTTTTCTCGGGAGTCGAGAAGTCGGCGTATCATCATGATCTTGTCGGAAAGCGGGAGGATCTCGCCGTTATCGGCAGAAACGGTCTGTGGTGGCTGCTCGGCTTTTGTCACCTGGACCGAGAGGGTGAAGTCATTGACGAGATAGTAGTATTTGCGCCGCTTGTCATCCTGATAACTGGAGATGACCGCCTCTTTTTGCATGATCGCAAGGTGTTCGATAACTGCTTTCGGGTTGATGACCAGCCGGTCGGATATTTCGGTGACGAAGCATGGTTTCTGCCGGAGTAGATCGAGGATTCGCCTTCGGTTCCGGTTTCCAAGGATGTCCAGTAAGTGAGATATATTATCCTGATCTAGCATTTTTATCGAGATTACATTATGTAAGGGGATATGTCTTTAAATGCCTTCTGATTGTTTCAGGAATAATCAAAAACCGTTTAGCCGCTGGTTCACTAAAAAAGGGGGGGATTTTCTATTGTTGTGCTGAGGTATTCCCTTTGGCGGGTTGTCAGCTTTAGAACTCAGACTCGAAGTCTTCGACCGTCATGGCCGAGACGATGCCTTTCTGTCTGAGGAACTCTTTGGTTAACAGGAAGTACACCATAGAGAGTGCTTTGCGTCCTTTGTTGTTGGTCGGGATGACGAGATCAACATTGTTTGTACGGTTGTTGATATCACAAAGGGCAATGACCGGCATGCCTGACTGGACTGCCTCGGTGATGACCTGGGCATCTCCGATTGGATCGGTCACGATGACGACTGAGGGTTCAACATACTTCGGGAGTTTCGGGTTGGTTAAGGTTCCGGGGATGAATCTGCCAACGTGGGAGAGTGCACCGATCGTGTCTGCGAACTTCTGTGCCGGGTACTGACCGTACTGACGGGAGGTGACGACGAAGATCTTTGCAGGTTCGTAGCGTGCAAGGAACTTTGCTACCTGTTTGATCCGCTCATCGGTCTTTCTGATATCGATGATATAGAGACCGTCGGATCTGACACGGTAGATGAAGTCTTTCATGTCGTTGTCTTTCTGCTGGGTTCCGATATGGACACCGGCGGCAAGATATTCTTCTACAGATACTAATGGTTCGTTTAATTCAATTCCAAGTTCATTGTCGGTCATTTTAGAAATGCTCCTCAATTCTTATAAGTTCATTTAGTTT
Organism: Methanocorpusculum sp. UBA424; assembly: GCA_002498375.1. Lineage (GTDB taxonomy): Archaea > Halobacteriota > Methanomicrobia > Methanomicrobiales > Methanocorpusculaceae > Methanocorpusculum. The sequence continues at coordinate 24,901 of DAHC01000014.1, read as the reverse complement.
AGCAATGCGCTCTCCGCCGACAACGCCGCTCTTCATAAAGCAGCAGCCAAAAGCCGTTGCAAGATGAGCGATGGTGTTGTCGGTCGTTTCACCGGATCGGTGGCTCATGACGGTTTCATACCCGTAATCATGGGCGAGACTGATCGTTTCGAAGGTGTCTGTCAGCGTACCGATCTGGTTTGGTTTGATCAGAACACAGTTGCAGGCATCATTTCTGATACCTTCTTCCAGACGGGAAACATTCGTAACGAACAGGTCATCACCGCAGATAAGGGTGTCGCGGCCTGAGACTTCTTCGGTGATACGTGCAAACCCTTCGAAATCCTCTTCCTGAATCGGGTCTTCGACATAGATCAGGTTGTATTTTTCGGTCAGGTCGGCAATGTATGCAATCTGCTCCTCAGTAGTTCGCTTTGCATTCTTATAGACGTATCTGCCGCTTGCGGCATCCCACATCTCCGATGCGGCAACGTCAAGTCCCATGCGGACTTCGATGCCGGTTTCGTCAAAGACTTTCGTGGTTGCTTCATTCACGATTTCAAAGGCTTCAAGGTCGGCGATGTGCGGAGCCCATGCTCCTTCGTCGCCTTTACCGCAGCCCTTGCCGCGCGCGATAAGGATCTCTTTTATGCGTTTGTGGACGAGTGCATTGGTAAAGACTGCCTCGGCTGCATTAGATGCGCCGGTCGGCACAATAAGGAACTCCTGAATATCGGTCGCGTCAACTGCGTGTGCTCCGCCGCCGATCACGTTGCCCAGCGGCAACGGGGTCTGGGAGATAAACGCGCCGCCGAGATACTGGTAGAGTTCCATGTTGAGCGTGCTTGCCGCTGCTTTGGCGTTGGCAAGGGACAGAGCCACGGCGATGTTGGCGCCGATTCCGGAAAGGTCAGCCGTTCCGTCAACTTCGTGCAGGGTTTCATCGAATCCGCGCTGGTCGGCCGAGTCCAGTTCGATCAGTTTGGGGATGAGGTTGATATAGGCATCGGCGACGGCCTCGTCGCACGGACGGACTTTTGCCTCGTAGATACCTGTAGAGGCTCCGCTCGGAGCGCAGGCACGCCCGAATCCGCCGGAGATCGTGGAGATCTCGGCTTCGACGGTCGGATTTCCGCGGGAGTCCAGAATTGTCCGAAGAAGAATGTCGGCAATTTCAGTCATACTTACAGCACCTCTGAGCGGATACCGAACTGGCGTTTCACCGTTATCGGGACCCGATCAGCGTCGAACTCCTCTAACGCGATGTCAAGAGGATCAATCTTTACGGTTTTCACGAGAACCGGAGCTCCCATAGAAATCTGTAAAGCACGTGCCCCGACGATACGGGCACGTTCATAACGTGTATATGTCATAGAAAATCACATCCACAAATAAGAGAGAATGGAAAAATGGGGTCGCTGAGATTCGAACTCAGGTCACTACGTCCCGAACGTAATAGGATGGTCCAGGCTACCCTACGACCCCGCAATTCATTCATGTCTCACGTGTACGGATACAACTCATCAACAGTCTCTTTGTGAGAGATAAGCATTCGTCTGCAGCAGTATCGGTCTAACCCGAGTGAATCAAGAATCTCTTTCGGATCCTCGCCTGCAGCTTTTCTCTGTTGATATTCTTCCCATACAGTAGAAATTACTTTTCCACAGGTGAAACATCGAACTGGTATCATAAGTTATCTTTACGTCCTTATTAAATTGTTGATATGTGGGGTTTCCCCCGCATATAGTCTGTATGCTGTGCCTTAACGATAAGACTTCTGGAACCGTGCACGTGCACCGCGTCCATGGGGCTTCTTCGCTTCCTTCTGACGGGAATCGTTGACAAGGAGCGTTCTGTCGTAAGAGAGGTACACTTCCTTGATCTTCGGGTCATTGGTCCAGGAAAGGATGCCGCGGCCAAGTGCCGTGCGGATTGCCTCTGCCTGTCCCATGACGCCTCCGCCGGAGACATCAATATCAACATCGACGTTGTCGATGGATCCTGGTGCAAGTGCAAGTGCCTCGGAGATCTTCATACGGATGATCTCGTTGCTGTATACTTCAAGGGGGACGGAGTTGATTCTAACTCTGCCTTTTCCCTCACGAAGGGTGGCGCGGGCAATTGCGGTTTTTCTTTTTCCACTGGTGTTAATAATTTTCATCTTAGATCACCTGTTTAGAATTTTGCTCCAAGGTTTTTGCTGATCTCACCAACAGAGATGTATCTGGCACCGCTCAGCCGTTTCCGGTGTGCGTCTTCCAGAACTTCTGCCTCGACGTCCTTGAATTCGTAAGGAACGCCGACGTATGCCTTGACACGGCGGAAAGCTGCTGCTCCCGGCCGGGTCTTGTAGGGGATCATTCCGCGGATGGTGCGTTTTACAAGGTGATCCGGGCGTCTTGGGAAGAATGGACCTCCCTCAACGGATCCGCGAACACGTGTTACCTGGTACTCGTTTAAGACCATTGCACGGGCACCGGATACGATGACCTTCTCGGCATTGATGATTGCAATCTCCTCACCGGCGAGGATGCGGGTTGCAACAATACTGGAAAGTCTTCCAAGAAGGAGATTTTCTCCATCAATAACTGTTACCATACTCATCTCACCTCAGGATCCTTACGCGGCTTCCTTTCGGATTTGCAGCAACAAGCTCTTCGATTGTCATGCAGGTGCCTTTTGCTTCAGTTATTTTCTCGCGGGCTGCATCGGAGAAGTTGAGAGCTGCAACTGATACGGAAGTACCAATTACCCCTGCTGCGAGCACTTTGCCCGGAACCAGGATGATCTCATTCTCGTTTGCATAGCGGTTGATTTTACCGACGTTCACTTCTGCCTGATTCTTGCTGGACGTGTTCAGACGGCCGGCAATTTCACGCCAGATGTTTGCCTCGTTCTCCCGGGATGCGCGTTTAAGCATCATAATTAAGGATTCGAGACGTGGGTTAGTTTTATTCATTTACAGTCCCTCCTGTAATGCTTCAATAAGATCTGAGGATCTTGACTTGATATGCAGCAGTGCTCTTTCAATGATCTCTTTCACCGGTAAGGACCCGTCGCTTTCAACAACGAAGATGAACTTCGTGCTGTCTGAGCTAATATTAATAGCCGGGTCCTGACCGATGCCGCTGTCCATACATGCTGTCTCGCAGAGACGGCATAACGAACAGTCTTTTTCCTTGCTTTCGCCGTTTACAACACGGATGCTGACGGTATCTTTCGTGAGTTCCAGAACGTCGCGGGGACATTCGGCAACACATTTTCCGCAGCCGTCACAGGTATCTTTGATGGTGATGACCGGATATTCGGAGTAACCGCAGGCAAGAGTCGGCTGCCATTTGGCATGCTCTTTTCCGTAGTTTACTTCTGCCACCGCTTCTAAGACGACCTTCTGATTTTCCCAAAGTTTGACGATCGGGATGTTGTTGTGGACCGGGACGATGTTCTCGTCCATGGAGATAAGATCACCGGAGGTGACCATCTTCGGGCCTTCAACACTCAGGGTAAACATTACCGTGCAGTGTGGACATCCCTCGCCGCCGCAGGAACATTCGCTTCTTGGAACATACTGCGAGAGGTCGGTCTTGATTGGGATGAGACCAAGTCTGTGTGCCAGCATCTCGTCAAAGAGGACACTGGTATTGTCATAGATGCGGATATCTTCGATGGCGAGGGTTGGCACCTCACCGATCATCGAGCGACGAAGTGCGTTGGCGAATGCAGGAGTCGCTCCGTGAATAGTAAAACGTGCGACAGAGTCATCGAGCCTGCTGAATACCAGATCCATTCAGACTCTCCTGCCTCTTCTGCCACCTTTGGCACGAATGCTGTCGTGTGGTACCGGAGTTACGTCTTCGATTCTGCCGATGCGCATACCTGCACGTGAAAGTGCACGAATTGCTGCCTGTGCGCCGGGTCCGGGTGACCGCTGTCTTCCGTTTCCGGGAGCACGAACACGAATGTGGAGTCCGGTGATGCCTTTGTCCTTTGAGGCCTGGGCGATGTTGATTGCCATCTGCATTGCTGCGTAGGGCGATGACTCATTGCGGGCCTGCTTAACGACCATTCCACCGCTGGATTTGCAGATGGTTTCTGCACCCGAAAGATCGGTTACGGTGATGATGGTGTTGTTGAATGAGGCAAAGATGTGGGCAATACCCCATTTTTCAGTTGCTTCTGCCATGATTATGCCCTCTGATTCATGATACGCTGACGTTCACCGTTGGCTTCATCAACAAGAGTGGAGGTTGCGTAATACATAACTCCAGCTTCTTCTGCAATTGAGACCATGTAGCTTGGAACACTTACACGCTGACCATTGATAGCAATGTGTCCGTGGGTGATAAGCTGACGTGCCTGTTTCGGGCTGCGTGCAAGACCTTTGCGGTAGACGATTGTCTGGAGCCGGCGCTCAAGGATGTCTTCGACTTTTAAAGACAGAATGTTATCCATTGCTGCGTCCGGACCAACAAGGCCGTAGCGCTGGAGCGTGGTGACAAGTTCCTCGCGGCGGGCGATCGTCTTTGGTGCCTCACCTATGGCGGAGGTCATTGCGAGAACTTCACGGGCGCCGCTTCTGTGCTTTCTAAGTACTTCGGTGGCTCTCCAGATCTCGCGTTTGTTACGCAGACCATAGGTGATCGCAAGGACGCGTTCTGATTCAATACGCGACTTCTCGAAGCGGCGCTTCGGGGAAGAGTATTGTTTGGTGTTCTTTCCTGGGTATCCCATTTTAAATCACCTGATTAGTTCCGCCTCTTGGAGACACCGACGATCTTACCGAATCTGCCGGTTGCTTTCGTACGCTGTCCGCGAACTTTGAGACCATTCTCATGACGGATACCGCGGTAACACCGCATCTTCTTCATGAGGTTGATGTCATCTTCCTTCGCAAGGGAAAGGTCGCTGCCGTAGAGGTGTTTCGGTTCTCCCGAATACACGTCTACCGGGCGGTTGACCATCCATTTTGGCACTGAGGCAGGGTATGCTTTTACCTGCTCTTCAATCGCGGCCACATCTTCATCGCCTAAGAGACCCATGGTTGCACGGGTGTCGACGCCTGCACGGCGGGCGATGATGAGTGCGGCATGGAGGCCGATGCCCTTAATGCCGGTGAGCGCGAGCTGCACAGGCTGGGTACCGTCCAGATCAGTGTTAATGATCCGCACAAAATATTTTAATTCTGACTCTTCAACCATTTTTTCGCCTCTCTTTTGGAGAGTTTAGTCTAAATTTGAAACACACAAAATGTGCGTGTTGCGTATGTTAAGCGCAGACGGAGGGATTTGAACCCTCGAGTCCCAGGGGGACACAGGTTTAGCAAACCTGCGCCATACCAGGCTTGGCTACGTCTACAGAGAACTCCGCATCTTTCCTTCCGACGGATCGGAAGGCTGCATATTATCTAAAAGATATATGCAGGTCGACACTCGCAGTATGCCAGATACTGCTCCACTAAACTGAGTGCTCTATTATGTAAGGTTTAGAGCAATATAATACTTCGCCTATCCCTCTGAAGAGATACAAAAAAAGTATTAGTTCTTCAGACAGCTCAGAAGAGCGTCGCAGCGGTCGATCATATGCTGGGCGGCTTCACGGATAACCGTGAGCGGTTCTTTTGTAGCTCCGGGCTTCATGGAGATAAACACTTCGGGGTCGGAGAACTGGTATTTGATCTCGTATTTGGCAACATCCACTTCAGGATCTGCAAGGATCTCATCCACCAGCGCATTCACGATCGTGTGCCCTTCACCCTCCAGAGTGACCCGTATCTTATCCATCTCAAGCTCGATAATCTTCAGCTTCATTCCCTTATACATTCGTCGGACGATACTATATAATTGTGGGATGGATCAATAACAAAAAAGGGATTTAAAGGATTTTCTGAGTGAAGGCAACCTGACCGGAGATCCTGGTGATCCGCACTTTCACATTCTGACCGGCCTTGGTTCCGGCGACATAGAGAATATATTTGCCGATTCTTGCAACGCCGTCGCCTTTCTTGCTGATGGATTCGATATGGACCTCGAGCTCCTTTCCTTCCTCGATCGCAGGGCCCTGAACCTCGGTCTTGGCTTTCCGCTTACGGATCGGTCTTTTCGACCCGCACGCCTCGCAAAGAAGCATCAGGACACGGTCGTCTTTGACGAGTTTCGTGTCAGGTCTGCCGCACTCGGAGCAGATGACGTAATCGCCGACATACGTCTCAAGAATCGCATCGAACTGCGCCTGTTCGAACTTTCCATTGAACACCGCGCGGTTTCCGTCGATCTTGCCTGCCGTACCAAGTTCGCCCAGAATGAACTTCATGAAGTGATCGGGATCACGGTTGAGTGTATCGACGATCTCGGAAAAATTCTCAAGAACCGTCGTTTTCCCCTCGATGTAGATCTTCGCCTTCGGCATGACGAACCGTTCGCCGGTCTCCGTCGGTTCCCCTATCCCGGAATACGCGGCCGTTAACATATCTTCGTATGACTGCACCATAATACATACACGTTGGTTGTGAGAACATATAGGTCTGATGCAGACTGGAAAAAACGACCCCTGGCATTTGAATCCCGCCTGATCAGAATAACATGCCAAATACGGAGGGGGAGAGGAGGAAAAGAGGGCCCGAACACAGAAAGACTTTTGTCGTTTCAAAAAAGGAGGTAAAGTACAATAACGTCTGCGTTCGGAATTTTTTCATGATACAGAGAGATGAGTCCGGCATATCCCCGATAATCAGCGTCATACTGCTCATATTTTTAACTCTGGTTCTGGTCGGAGCGGCAGCTCTGGTATTTTTCAGTTTCGCCGGCGGTACCGCGGATGCAAAACACACCTATCTTACTGCCGAAGCGACAGGCAGCAGCATTGAACCCCTCATGATCCATCTCTGGAAAACTGACGAGGGATCCGCCCTGAAATCAGTATATGTTTCGGTCAGCACACCTGCCGGCATATCCGTCGGGACACCCTGCCCGGAGCAGGAAAGATATATTGAAGGAAGCAGCATTCCAATCAGATTCGATATCGGATTTCCAAAAGGCAGCTATACAGTCATCGTGACCGGCGTCTTTGATGACGGGAGCGAGCAGGTTCTCTGCATCAGGACCATGACCCTGGAAGCTGAGGGACAAAAGATACAGGAAGTAAGTACAGAAAAGCCGATCCTGGTTGCAGAATATCGCATCTGGAAACCAAATCAGATTTCTCTGACCGACACAACACCCTACACAAATAGAAGTAACGTTTCCTACTGGATGCTTGACTTGGGATATACCGGAGCCGTCACACAGATATTATTCGAACCGCTTGTTGATGTTGAGTATACATACCCCTTAGAGGTATTCACCAGCCCGGAACAAGACTTTCTGATCACATATACGGCATATTATACCGACGGGAAAACCAAAACCACCATCCGGAAAACAATACGGCTCCATACAAGCAAACAGGAAGATGAAATCGGAGAATTCATCGGAAATTATAAGATCGGGGGAGAATCCCTCCAGGGAACAGGGGATTCCACACATCACATACCGCTGATTGGAACAACATCCGCCGAGATATGGAGAGAGGATATTGCCGGGAGATATATCATAGTGGACGGAGATAACGTCCCTGCTCTTCAGATCAATCTTAATTCACCTAAAAATGGGGCATATTCAGTGACCGTTACCTGCGATACCGAATTCCGCGTGGGCAGTACCGCATATTTTGCGAGCGGTGAGACCTATGAAGGAAATCTGTCGACATTCTACCCGAATACGGCAAACAAATCCTCAATAACCTTCACCCTCAGCGTATATGATATAAACAAAACAAAACTTGCCGAACAGACAACACTCATCATCATACGAGAGTAAAAAAGGAGGAGAAAAAAGAAGCGGGTCAGTTCCCGAATTTCTTCCAGGACTCTTCCAGCGCTGCGATCGCCGGAAGCTTCTTTCCCGTCAAAAATTCGATGCAGGCCCCCCCGCCGGTTGACAGATGGGAGTACTGGGGTTCAAGACCCAGCTGTTCGATGACCGCCGCCGTATGACCGCCGCCGCATACGGAAAAGTCCGCATTCGCCGCCGCACGCAGGAGTTCGAACGTACCGGGTGCATAATTTACATCTTCAAAAACGCCGGCCGGACCGTTGAACACGATCGAGCCCGAGTTCCTCAGTGCTTTTGAGAACTGCACAATAGACTCCGTACCCATATCGAGGATCGGGCAGTCTTTGGGAACACGGGTGATCGGATACTCCTTACGCTCGTCATGTTCTTTGACCGCGACGTATTCCGGCAAAAGGACCTTATCAGGATAGGAGTCGAGAATGGATTTTGCCTTGGCCACTTCATCGTCATAGCCGAGCATATGGATCAGGTTGCGTGAAGGCTCGCCGATGTCGATCCCTTTTGCCAGATAAAAGACGTTTGCAACCACACCGATAATGGCAACTTTGTCGGCGGTCTTGTTTGCCAGAACATTTCCGGCAACCGCGATGGAATCATCCACCTTCGTTCCGCCCAGAACGAAGGTCACGGGTTTGGGCGCCGAGGTGAACACTTTGGAAAGCATGGACACTTCCTTTTCCATCAGGAGTCCGGCAACCGTTTTCATGGAATAGGAAAGACCGGTGATCGTCGGCTGGGACCGGTGGGCCGTTCCAAACGCATCATACACAAAAAGATCCGCCATCGAAGCAAGTTTTTTCACAAGATGGGTCTTTGCTCCGTCCTCCGGCTTCAGAGTCAGATTCTCTTCTGCCGAGAACCTGACATTTTCCAGAAGGACGATATCTCCCGGGTGAGAATCGCGGACAGCATGCTTCGCACAGGTGCCGAAGATATCATCCACATAGGTGACCGGCATATTCATGAGCCGCTCCAGTTTCTCGGCATGGGCGGCAAGTGTGGTGAAATCCTTTTTCCCGGGCCTGCTCTGGTGGGCAAGGACCACGACGCGGGAATCTTCCAGTGCCTGCAGGGTGGGGATGTGTTCGCGGAACCGTTTGTCGTCCAAAATAGTATTGGAGGAAGGATCTATAGGGGAGTTGAAATCCACACGGACGAGAACGGTTTTTCCGCGTGTCTCAATATCTGCGAGAGTCCCAAAGTTCATATCAAAAAGATTGGCTTTTTGTACCTATAAATACCAAGTGTCTTCACGGCCCGGGAGACGTGACTTCGGGATTTTCTTTCTCTGCCGTCTCCGCTTTCTTTGCCAGAGCTTCCTCTTTGATCCGCATTTTTTCCAGCATCTTCTTTTTGGAACGGTAGTAATTCAGCGGATGCGAAACCGACTCGCAGAGCCTATCCTTATTTACGCAGACCCCGTGGGTCAGCATGGTGGCGCAGGAAGGAGTCGTGTACTCGTTCGTCAGGATATGGTCGACCTGATAGTTCGTCATATCAGGATTGTAATCCGGGCTTCGTGCAAAAATTCCCGCAACCTGCTCCGCGTTCATCCCGACATTGTGCAGAAATGCCGTCATGGAAAAACGGCCCGAATGCGTGAGATTCACGCCTGCCGCCGCCGCCGCGATCAACGCCTGGATACAGGGAGGATACGCCGACTCGTCGATCGCCCCGAACTCAACAAGCGTTCGCTCCTGCACGGCAGAGAGGATCTTGTCGCTCCAGGGAAGAAACTCTTTTGCGATCGACTCCGGGATGTCGAGCGGCAGACCTGATGAGAGGATCGCCCGTATCCTCTCCGCGATCAAAACATCCATCTCGTCGGAAGAGACGGAGACAAACCCGCTTTCAACGTCCCGGTTGATCAGCCGCCACTTCGCATCACGCACGCGGGACGCAAGCTCCACATACCGAATCACCGGAAGCGAACCGTCTCCCAGTTCGAGACCCAGCTCCTCGCAGACACGCTTTTTCAAAAGCTCGTTCTCCTCGGCATGGAAATACGCATAAACACGGGCTGCCTCCATCTTACAGAGCCGGTCCATTGTTCGTTTGTCTTTTGCGGCCGAGGCGAGCACCCGTGCAAGAACATATGTTATGATATCGGAAACAACATCGTCTTCCGACTCGGGATAGACGGTTTTTCCATCCAGCGCCGTAATCACCCGTTCAGCGGCGCGGTCAAGGTATGAACAGCCGATCTTCGAACCGGAAAGACCTGCCACTTTGATTCCGCGGGATGCAAGCAGCCCCTGAGCTTCAGGTAAAAAAGGATAATGTGCCAGATCGCGCTTTTCAACGGATGTGCGCATAAATGTTAATCTGCCTCGATCCTCGGGGCAAGAAGATAGCCCACACTCCCCTTGCCGCCTGCATAGACGAAGGAGAACTGGACCGGATGATCGGTGCCCAGACGGATCTGGACCTTCTCGGCACGGCCGATCGATTTGCCCATATCCTTCAGATAGTCCAGAGAGAACAGGGATCTTGCATCGGCACAGGTAATATAATGAACATCATCACCGGCAAGTTCGCGTTTGATCCGATCGGAATCACCTTCGGCATTCATGGTAAAAACGCAGGTGTCCGCAGAAACGGCAAGGGAGATCTTATCGGAAACCATCCCTGATGCCTTGATGGCGTCATAGAACATTGCGCCTGGCACTTCAAAGGTTGCCGGCAGATTCAGGTTCGGCGCGTTCGGGTCTTTTCGGATGGTCTTTGTATCAAGCAGGGTTATCGAATATTCATATCCGCCGAAACTGATTTTGAGTTTTTTGCCCGAGTCGTCGAGTTCGAGAGAGACGATGTCCGTCTTTCCGATCATGGACATCATCGATCTGATTTTTTCAATGTCGAGACCGATTTCACAGGGTTCTGCCGCGAATGTGAGAAACGCCGATGCAGAGAGTTCCAAAGAAACCATTGCCACGTTGGAGGTGTCCACCGTGATCGTTCTGATTCCCTTCTCGTCAACGTGAAGACGGCATTCGTTTACCAGTGCTGAAACCGCATCGATGGTCTCACGGAAAATATCTGCTTCAATGGTTGCTTTTAACATCAATATAACCCCTTGACACACTCTCTTATATTAGCGTGACAAACTTTAATAGTATAATTATATCCGCGCTCATATAAGATATACGTTAAGTTGGGAGGAAAAACAATGGGATCACAATGGACAAAAGATAATGTATATAGAAAAGCGATGAGGGACGGGTATAGAGCCCGCTCGGCATACAAACTCATAGATATCAATGAACGATTCAATGTAATCCGGCCAACGGATAATGTGGTGGATCTCGGGGCGGCACCCGGCAGCTGGCTTCAGGTCTTAAAAACGATGACCGAAGGGCAGCTCTGCGGCGTTGACCTGAATCCGATCGTTTCCTTAGAAAACGTCATAACCATCACCGGGGATTTCACCGACCCTGCCGTTCAGGCAAAAGTCAGAGAAGCCATGCCGCTTGTGAATGTGGTGGTCTGCGACGCATCACCTCACCTGTCGGGAGCAAAAGCCTACGATCAGGCACGGGTCATGGGTCTCAATGAAGAAGCACTGAACTTTGCCTCCACGCTTCTTAAGCAGGGAGGAAATCTGGTCATGAAATCCTTCCAGGGTTCCGACTTCAACGACCTGCTTGCTCTCGTTAGGGAGAAGTTCTACTCGGTTCGGGTCATCCGTTCCACGGCAACCCGTCGGGGGAGTGCCGAATGTTATATCGTTGCAAAGAACTTCATAGGAGAAGGAAATGACGATAGAAAGAGACGCGAGTGACATCCTTACCGACTCATACAATCGAACAATATCGAATGTCAGGATAGCTGTAACCAGTGCATGCGATCTTCGATGTATTTACTGTCATAGAGAAGGAGAAGGGGAGAACGGCTGTACCAGAGATGACCGTGCTTCTCAGATGACGAAAGAAGAGATATCGGAACTGATCGGCGTTTTCGCCGAGCTTGGCATCAAGACTATAAAAATCACCGGAGGAGAACCTCTTCTCAGGCCCGATCTTCTCGACATCATCAGATCCATTCCCCCCCACATCGAGTCGTCGCTCACAACAAACGGCACCCATCTGGCAGAACTTGCCCCTCAACTGAAAGCAGCGGGCCTTTCCCGGGTGAATGTAAGTCTGGACACGATGAACCGGGAAACCTACAAAAAAATCACCGGACGCGACAAACTGAAAGATGTTCTTGACGGGATCGATGCGGCTCTCGCGGCAGGTCTGACCCCGGTCAAACTGAATATGGTCATTTTGAAAGGGATGAATGATCACGAGATCCCCGACTTTCTTGCATATGTTCGTGCACGCGGGGATAATCTCATTCTGCAGATCATCGAACTGATGGATATAAACGGATGGACGGACGACATGGATCCTGCCGTCCATGGAAATCCGGAAATGGTTGCGGGTCTTGAAGAGATGTTTGCCAAAAACTCCTCTCAGGTAACGACGAGACACATGCACCACCGGAGAAAGTATCTGGTCGACGGCGCTTTAGTCGAGGTCGTCCGGCCGATGCACAACCCGGAGTTTTGTGCAAACTGCAACCGGCTTCGTGTGACCTCCGACGGGCTTTTAAAACCCTGTCTTCTTCGAACCGGAAATGAAGTATCGATCCGGGGACTTCACGGGGATGAACTCAAAGCAGCGGTCGGAGCTGCAGTGAAGAACCGGAGCCCGTATTTTTTTGCGCAATAACTGACGATTACAGAGAATTAATTAGAGTATACCTCCAATACATAAGCAGAATTCCATATGACAGAACCTACCGGCAACATCGGAGACTACGAGGAGACTTACAAGACCTTCTCCATCGATGTCCCGAAACATTACAACTTTGCGTTCGACGTCATTGACGCCTGGGCAAAACGCGACCGCAACCATCTTGCGATGATATGGACGAACCAGGAAGGTGAGGAAAAAAAGTTCACCTTCTGGGACATGATGATCCACTCAAACGAGGCGGCAAATATCCTGATGAAGTTCGGCATCCAGAAAGGTGACCGTGTTCTTCTGATGCTCCCGCGGGTTCCTGAGTGGTGGATCCTGGTTCTCGGTATCATGAAGCTCGGTGCTGTCTACAGTCCGTCGCCCCACATGCTTACCGTCAAGGATATCGCTTACCGTATCAAGGTCGGCGGCTTTAAGATGGTCATCACCGACAGCGAAAATATGGCTAAAGTGGATGAGGTAGCGACCCAGTGCCCCCACCTTCAGCTCCGCATGATCGTTGACGACAAGCCGGGAGAAAAGGTCCCGATTCCCTGGATCGGCTACCAGAACGAACTCAAATACCCGGCTCCGGTCTCGACGAAACTGGTAAGCTCGGCCGGACGCAAAGTTCTTGCGACCGACCCGATGCTGATCTACTTCACGTCAGGAACAACGAAAGATCCGAAGATGGTGCTGCACGATTATGCCCACCCGCTTGGACAGACGGTGACGGCGAAGTTCTGGCACGACTTAACGGAACATGATGTCCACTTCACGTCATCGGACACCGGATGGGCAAAATGCGGCTGGGGTAAGATTTTTGGGCAGTGGATCTGCGGAGCCTGTATTTTCGTGTACGACTACCGCACGAAGTTCCACGCGACCGAGCTTCTCCCGCTCATCGAAAAATACGGCATCACGTCGTTTTGTGCCCCGCCGACGATCTACCGTATGCTGATCATCGCTGACCTGAAGAAGTTCTCCTTCTCGGAACTTCGAACCTGCACGAGTGCGGGCGAGCCGCTGAACCCGGAGGTCATTAGGATCTGGCGCGAAGGAACCGGCCTTACGATCCGCGAAGGATACGGACAGACCGAGACCTGCTGCTGTATTGCAACTCTGCCGGGAATGGAAGTTAAGCAGGGTTCGATGGGTAAACCGGTCCCGGGCTGGCATATCCAGCTGCATGACGACGACGGAAAAGAAGTCGAGATAGGAGACATCGGAAAGATCGCGGTATCGCTGAATCCAAGACCGGTCGGACTTGTCAGGGAGTATCTGAATAATCCGGAAGAGAACGCGGCGATGTTTGTGAACGGCTGGTATTACACCGGAGATAAGGCACGTCTTGATGAGGATGGATACTACTGGTTCGTCGGCAGAAACGATGATGTGATCAAGAGTTCGGGATATCGTATCTCTCCGTTCGAGGTAGAGTCAACCCTTCTTGAGCACCCTGCAGTCAAAGAGAGTGCCGTAGTCGGTTCGCCGGATGAGATCCGCGGCATGGTCATCAAAGCATTCATCGTGCTGCACGACGGATACCAGCCGACGGAAAAACTCGCAAGAGATATCCAGGCGTATGTGAAGCGGACGACCGCACCGTACAAATATCCACGACTCATCGAGTTCGTGCCGGAGCTTCCGAAGTCGTTCTCCGGAAAGATCAGAAGGGGCGAGCTGCGTGAGCGCGAGATGAAACGTTTCGAGGAAGAAGGGAACGGCGGCCAGTAAGATAAGATATTGGTAATGGTCAAAAGCGCGTGAGCCGGCGGATCCACGGATATTTTTCCCCGCGGACGAGCCGGTTTTCCGCGAATAAAACCGCATGTATATTTAGCAGGACATCAAATATCTAAAAGCACGTTTGTGCAGTGATTCCTTTGTTCATGCAGAGGGTCAAGCATATCTGCGAAGGTAGCCAAGCCAGGTTAAAGGCGCCAGCTTCAGGGGCTGGTCTCGTAGGAGTTCTGGGGTTCGAATCCCTTCCTTCGCACTTGTTTTTCACAGTTCTTTAGTATGTTAGTATGAATGCGGGTTGTATTCTATCTCTCTTTTTTTGGATCAGTGACCACCCCGCCCATCACACGAAATGCACGAAAAACAACGCAAATCAAAGATTTGGTCGCAAGTTTCCTTCGAAAACTTGCTCTGCTGAGGCCGCCCCTTTCGGGGCAGCCCGCCTCAGCTGAGGGACCTAAAGGTCCCCGCCACTCGCAAGTCTATCGACTTGCTCAGTTGAGGTTGGCCGCCTTTAGCGTCCAACCCAACCATCTACAAGCTTCCCAAAAAGCATAATGAGAAACCCGAGGAACACAAGGATCAGCTTCCTAAGCCGGCTGGAGATCTGCATCTCCCGCCCCCGTTAGTTCAGGGCCGGCTTCGTGTCTGCCCAGGCATCGACCGCTGCAAGGGTGGCGTCGTCGGCATAGCCGGAGACGGTCATCGAATCGCGGTTGAGACTGATCTGGAAGGTATCGGTCCCGAGCTTTGCGGAAATGCGGACATTCCACGTTGCTTCGGTCCCGATCTCGGAGGTCTCGGCAGTCCCGCCGTTCCCGAATGCGGTCTTGAGATCCGCACTGCCGGTAAGGGCGGTGACTGCTGCGGCATATTCAGCACGGGTATATGCCGTGACCTGAACCTTGCCGTTCATCTCGGAAGTGTTCGGGTCGAAGTAGCCCACATAGGTCTTATAGGTCTGCTTCCCGAGCTCGACTTCGGCAAGGCCGAGGGGATTTTCCACGCCGGTAATTTCTGCGATGATCGCATCATACGCGGCGGCGTTCGTAAACTCTGCGGTGAAGATCCGCTTTGCGGACTTCGAGATTGCTGTCTGAATAAAATCAGCTGTCATGGTTTTTCTTTCCCGAGATCAGCTGGGGCCCCGTCCAACCTCTGATTATATTCTTGGAGAGGGAGGGGGATAGCGGTAAAGTTTTTGCGGATTTTTCACAAAAAAGGTGGGTTTATATGTGGGTCTGTGGAGGGGTGTCGGGAAGTCTGCAGGTCCAATTACTAATTTGACAGATATTAGTAATAAATTAGTAATTGGATTTTTCCATCCGCTCGTGTCCAACCCGCAGTCGCAAGTTTCCTTCGAAAACCTGGTCGCAAGTCTTTCGACTTGCTCCGCTGAGGTCGGCCGCTTTCAGCGCCCACCCCGCAAGCCCTAAAGCTTCAGCTTTTGCCGAAGCTCGTCTGACATAATGATCACGGGCTTTTTAAGCGTATGCCGAAGCTCCGCAGTCCGCACCGCCGACACGGGACACCCGACCACCTCCGCGATCTCCTCCCGGGTCATGCCTTTTCGCAGCATCCAAAGAAGCGTCTCCTTATCCCGCAGCTCGGGATAATCGTACCAGATCATTTCCCGACCCGCACCACTTTCGCGAGACTCTCATGCGGCTCCGCCTTCGTGTACCTTGCCGCCTCCTTTGCCGGGAGCGCCTTTCTCAGATCCTGCAGATTCACCCGCTCTACCTCTGCCACCCGTTCGCGGCCCGCCGTCTCCACCGCCAGATCATACAGGGCCGCAAGACCAATGAACCGTTTCGCATCCGACGGCCGGATGAAAACCAGCTCGTCATACACATCCGGCAGCTCGTCCTGCAGGAGATCCGTGTTCACGACATCATCGGTCGGGATCTCGAGCACGAACTCGTCCGAGGCGAGACCTTCGGCTCTGATGATGCCGATCAGCTCCTTATGGCGGGTTTCGAAGACCTTCGTCAGCTCCTTCATACAGTAAAGGAACTCCTGATACCGGAATGCCGCGGTGAATTCGTCGACCGGGACCGGGCGCCATGCGAAGAGCAGCATCTCGAGATCGATCGGTGAGGGTGATTCCATCACAGCACCTCCTTGTAGGTCCGTCGGGTCACGAGCCGCCAGATCGTGGATCGCGAAACGCCATACTCATCTGCCATTTTCTGCGTGGAAACGCCCGCGGCATACCTCTCCCGAAGCCTGGCGACCTCGTCCGTGCCGAAGAGCCTGAGCAAATACCCCGACTGGGGACGATTGTTTTCCCGTGCGGTGATGAGCCGGAGGTTTTCGAACCGGCAGTCGGTGAGGTCGCCGTTTATGTGATCGACCTGGAGGTCGAAGTCGGTCGGGAGGTCTTTGAAGCTCCGGCAGGCCCCGGCGATGTAGACGGCCCGGTGCCGCAGGACCTTGACACGATGTCCTCTGAATCTGACGGAGACCGCCTGGTAGCCGTCGTCGCCTGTTTGGAACCGGATCGGTTTTCCGGTCCGGGAGGAGATGATCTCTCCTTTGACGGGGTCAAAGGTCCAGTTCCGTTCGGTGAGCTTGGTCATGATGACGAGGTCCTGGAGCCGGATGCCGGGAAGCAAACGGGGGGGACGCGGAACGCGGACGCCCTCAGCGGTGGCGGGCCGACCCACAGGGGCGGGCTCAGCCGAGGCGGGGACCTTTAGGTCCCTTAGCGCAGCAAGGCTGAGCGAAGTGAAGACTTGCGAACAAGGCTTTGCCTTGCGAGTCATTCCTCCTCCCGGGTGATGATGTTCTGGAACTGTTTTGTCCGGTATTCGATGATCCTGGACCGGCGGGTGTTTTTGTAGATCTTGAGCCAGTCACGGATGTCGGTATCCTCGGGGACCATGCCGCAGCGTTCGAGCATGAGGAGTTTGATGTCATGACCGAGGCTGCTGATGACGATGCCGATGCCCCGCATGGCGATGACGGGGAGGGCGATCTCGTCGAGGATCTGGACGAAGGTCCGCATCTGGAGGAGATATTTTTCGTTGAGTCCGTGGAGGTTTTTGAGTTCCTGTTCCGTGACGGGGTCGGGGGAGGGTTCGCCGTCTGCTGCCTCTCCGTAGATGAGGAGATGGGCACAGGCGGTGAAGAGGTCGGTGCGGCTGACAAAGCCGAGGTTTTTTGCGATGCTGTCGAGGGTGTTTCCTTCCTCGTCGGTTATTCTGAGATATGCATGTTGTCGCATTTTTACTTTGTAGGTTGACGTCAGGCGGCAGACGTCAGACGTCAGGTTGTTTTTTGGAAAACAGATACCCGGACAATTTTTCGGGGATCGTTTTCTTCCATCTTTTTTCGAGACCCTTAGGTAACTATATATACTTTTAGAAAGAAAGAAATAACACAAGAGTATTTCGGCAGCTCATCTCTCTCGTGGAGAGTGCGGCTCGATTTTTCCAGGTAGTTCTTTTTTCTGAAAATGCGGGTGACGTCTGACGTCTGCCGTCTGATGTCAACCGGGACGAAGGGTCGATCGGGATGTTTCAAATATTTTGATTATCCCAAAGGTCTAAGAGAGTAGTGTCTGTTCTTTTCTTTCCCTCTAAAGTCAGAATCGGGCAGACACGTTTTTTCATTTGTGCTGGTTGTTTTGATCACTTCCCGAGGTGTTTTTTTTCCTCACACTATTGTTGGATGTTTTTTGATAAAATACTGTGTTTTTGAGTGATATGTGATGATATTTGATGGTATTTTATGATATCTTGTGATGTCTTATGGTGTGTTGTGGTATGTTCCGGCAAGACGGCGGCCGGGGTGGTCTGAACGGAAAAAACACGAAACATGTACTTCGATCTCGTGTACGGCATTAGGGTATAAAGAAGAGAAAAAACCAACCGCGAATCGGCGCGAAGCCGCCCTTCGGGCGAGAAAAATCGGATTTGCTGATCCTCACTCTCGCAAGCCTGCTCTGCAGTCTTGCTCCTCCCTCATCGGGACCGTTCGGGCAAATCCTGTCGCCGCCCCGGCGGCTCCTTGGAAAATTATATCGTCTTTGGATTATGAATGAAAAATCATGGATTCTGGAGATCTAAGCAACTCTGAAGATAAGGATATTCTCTATTTTTCCGAGATTCGCACGATCGTCGGCTGCGCTTTTCGGGTGTATAATTCCCTCGGCAGCGGGTTTCTGGAAGCAGTCTATCGTGATGCTTTAATGGTGGAGTTCAGGGATGCCGGCATTCCTGCCGAGATGGAGAAACATCTGGATGTTTACTATAGAGGTGAAAAACTTCCAAGCACCTATCAAGCCGATATCATCTGTTATGAAAAGATCATCCTTGAGCTCAAAGCAATAACCAAACTCACCGATGCGGACACTGCCCAGCTTCTTCATTATCTGAAAGCAACCGGGATCAAAGCAGGGATCTTATTGAACTTCGGCAAGAAGGGTAAACTTGAATGGCAGAGATTTGTCTATTCCGATGAAAAATATCTGAAAAATCAAAATATGCCAAACTCTCCCTAAGGAGGCGCTGGGGCGCCGACAGGATTTGCCCGAACGGTCCCGATGAGGGAGGAGCAAGACAGCGGAGCTGGATTGCGAGAGTGAGGATCAGCAAATCCGATTCTGAGAGCCCGCAGGGCTCAGATTCGCGCCGATTCGCGGTTGGTTTTATTCTCATGCTTCCACACCTAACCATCTCCTTCCCTGATTGTATTCCACCAAGGATCCCAGCCAATATTGCGTAACTCCTAATTGAAAAAAAGAGAAATGGATTCGCTTTTCAGCGATTTTTGGTTTTGAAGGATCCTTCGAGGTATCCCTCGATGATATCCCGTGTGAGTTCGGAGAGGGTGAGTCCCTGTTCCTGTGCTGCGATCTCGAGTCCCTGCCGTGCGTAGGTAGGGATCTTTACGGACAGCGAGTCAGGGAATCTGACGCGGCTCGAGTTGATCGCAGTGTTGAGTCTGACTGTCGTTACATTCTTGGAATTGTCGAGTTCCGTCATTTGCATTAATGTGTTCATTGTTAATTCAAGTTTACCCCTGGCGGGTATCCATACAATTTTTCAGACCAAACGCGGGGCCTGAGTTCCGTTGTGTCGCGAACCTGGGGTTCGTGATCAGTTCGGAGAGGAAGAAATTTTCAGTTTGGCCCGTGGGCAGAGGAGGACGACTTATTTGGCTGCGAACCGTACCCTAAAATAGCTCACCGTCCCGCAGGACTCGTATGCCGGACCGCACTGATTCTTTTTTTCCTGTACGAACTTTGTCTATATTTTCGTTGGTTTTGAGGTTATTTTAAAGTTTGTTTTGACGTAATACGTGATAATGCGGGTATATATAGGAGAAGGCTGAGGAGAACCTAACGATGAATTTATCCCTCCTAAATCACCATAAAGAATCATTATATCTTCATTTTTGAAGTGGCGATTGGCATGGCAGATAATAATACAGCAGATTTAGGTTTTGAAAAGAAAATTTGGGATGCAGCCTGCGTTCTTCGGGGGAATATGGATGCATCGGAGTACAAGCATGTTGTTTTGGGTCTTATTTTTCTGAAGTATATTTCTGACAGGTTTGAGCAGAAATATACCGCTCTGAAAAAGGAGGGTAAGGGGTTTGAGGAGGATCGGGATGAGTATCTCGCGGAAGGCGTGTTTTATGTTCCTGCCGATGCACGCTGGGAGGTTATTGCTGCAAACTCTCACACTGCCGAGATCGGAACGACGATCGATAACGCAATGCGGGAGATCGAAAAGGAAAATAAGCGTCTGAAAGATATTCTGCCAAAGACGTTTGCCCGCCCTGAGCTGGATAAACGCCGGCTCGGTGAAGTGGTGGATCTGTTTACGAATATCAAGATGGCAGATCACGGGGAGAGTAAGGATATTCTCGGGCGAACGTATGAATATTGTCTGTCGATGTTTGCAGAGCAGGAGGGGAAGCTCGCAGGTGAATTTTTCACGCCTGCCTGTGTGGTGAAGACGCTTGTCGAGGTTATTCAGCCGTGCAAGGGGCGGGTGTATGATCCGTGCTGCGGTTCGGGTGGTATGTTTGTGCAGTCGGCGAAGTTTATCGAGGACCACCGGGGAAATATCAATAATATCTCGGTGTATGGTCAGGATTCGAACCCGACGACCTGGAAGATGGCACAGATGAATCTGGCGATTCGGGGGATCGAGGCGGATCTTGGACGGTTCGCTGCGGATACGTTCTATAATGATCTTCACCCGACGCTGAAGGCGGATTTTATTATGGCGAATCCGCCGTTTAATTTGTCGAACTGGGGAGCGGATAAGCTGGCGGATGATGCTCGATGGAAGTATGGGATTCCTCCTGCGGGGAATGCGAACTTCGCATGGATGCAGCATATGATCCACCATCTGGCTCCGCATGGAAGGCTTGGTCTGGTTCTCGCGAACGGTTCGCTTTCTTCGCAGTCGGGCGGCGAGGGGGATAT
Organism: Methanocorpusculum sp. UBA424; assembly: GCA_002498375.1. GTDB lineage: Archaea > Halobacteriota > Methanomicrobia > Methanomicrobiales > Methanocorpusculaceae > Methanocorpusculum. The sequence continues at coordinate 4,118 of DAHC01000014.1, read as the reverse complement.
CCGGAAGAATATTGTAGCGGCCGATCTGGTGGAGTGTATCGTCGCGATGCCGCCTCAGTTGTTTTATACGACGCAGATCCCGGTGTCTCTGTGGTTTATTAACAAGGATAAGAAGCAGAAGAACAAGACGGTGTTTATCGATGCCCGAAGTATGGGCACGATGAAGTCGAGGAAGCTTCGCGAGCTGACGCAGGAAGAGATCGAGCTGATCGGACGGACGGTTGCCGAGTTCGAGAAGGGAACGCTGGAGGAGGTAAAGGGGTTCTGTGCGGTTGTTTCTACGGAGGATATCGCAAAGCAGGATTATATTTTGACACCCGGTCGGTATGTGGGCCTTGCCGAGGTGGAGGATGACGGGGAAGCGTTCGAGGATAAGATGAAACGATTGACCGGGGAGCTGAGGGAGTTGTTTGCAGAGAGTAAAAAAGCGGAGGAGGAGATTAAGGAGCAGCTGAAGAGCGTGGGGTTTGAGGTGTAAGATGGGGGATTTTTCGTTTAATGCGCTGGTCGGGTCGATTCGCGATGTCGATTCACGGTTTGTTTCGTCTGCAGTGAAGGCGGTGAATGTTTCGCTGACGCTTCGAAATTGGTGTATTGGAGCATATATTAAGGAGTTCGAGCTGCATGGTGCAGATCGGGCAGGATACGGGGATAAGTTGTTTGACCGGCTTTCTTTGTCGTTGTCGGATTCTGGGATGCGGAGTTGTGATAAGCGGGCACTTTTCCGGTATGTGCAGTTTTATGAGCGGTATCCGGAGGTTCTGGGTTTGCTTTCAGGTGAGGTTAGGGACGCGTGTCTTGCGGTCTGCAGAGATCTGGAGCCTGAGCGATACACTTTAATAGAAGGAATTGTGGGTACAGTGTCCCCACAATTCAAAGCACCTATCGATAAACTTGTTTCATCATTATCTTTTTCGCATATTTCCGAAATTATGCAGATAGAAAACCCTCTTAAGCGTGCATTTTATGAAGTTGAGTGTATGCGGGGCGTCTGGTCGGTCCGGGAACTGAAGCGGCAGATTGATTCGATGTATTTTGAACGGTCGGGTCTGTCGAAGGATAAGGAGGCGCTCTGTCGTCTGGTGAATGAGGGAGCGGAGGTTTCGTCTCCAGCTCAGGTGATTCGTGATCCCTATGTGTTTGAATTCCTCGGTCTGAAGCCCGCCGAGGTGATGGATGAGTCTGCCTTCGAGTCGGCACTTCTTGATAAGTTGAAGGAGTTTTTGCTGGAGCTTGGGCACGGGTTTTGTTTTGAGGCACGGCAGAAGAAAATGCTCGTTGGAGATGAGTATTATTTTGTGGATCTGGTGTTTTATCACCGGATTTTGAAGTGCCATGTTTTGGTGGATCTCAAAATGGAGGGTTTGAGTCATGCACATGTGGGACGCGTGCAAGCCCGTTGGGCTTGCGTGCCGTCCCCCGCTGCTTTAGCAGCAGGAGGACTTAGATGAATATGTATCTGAATTGGTTTAGGAGAAATGAGATGGTGGAGGGAGATAATCCGCCGGTGGGTTTGCTGCTTTGCCCAAGGAAGAATGATATGGTCGTTGAGTATGCTACTGGAGGTCTTTCAAATGAGGTTTTTGTGTCGAAGTACGAAGTTGTTTTGCCGAGCATCGAGGAGCTGGAACGGTTTGTGGAGCATGAGGTTAACGTGCTGAGGGAGATGGAAGTGGAGTATCGGCATGTAGGAAGGGATAATGAAAATGGTGGGAGTTAAAGGATAGTATGGATGACGTTTGGATTACTATTCTATCATTGGTTGGCGGAGCGGTACTCGCATCCATAACGGGGATTGGAGTTACTATTATAATTGATACAATAAGAGATCGGAAGAAAAAGGAGGAGGAGAATAATGCCTTCAAATTAGTGTTCAAACTTTATATTAATAAGTTATACTCTCGATTATGTGAATTTGAGGATGCACTTACTTCACATGATCATAGTGCATTAGAGACGTTCATAAAAACACATCTTATAGATGATAATATTTTTTACAATTACAGAGAGATTGCTGAATTGCCAAAGATGGATATTCATGTTTATTTTGATATGATTGAAAAATTACAGGAAATAGATAAGGCAATGGATAAACCAATTGATTATGTACGAGAATTCAGAACAGGAAATATTGTTGGAGCTTCCCCGAACAATAATGCCAAGAAAAAATTAGAGATGTTTATTGAAAATGATATGGATTATTTGAGAGAGTTAAAGGAGAGTTTAGATTCATGAGTGGAGAATGGATTGAAACAAAAATAGAAGATATTGTTACCAGTATTTCGATGGGACCTTTTGGTTCAGATATTAAATCCTCTAATTTTGTGAATGATGGAGTTCCCATTATTCGAGGCGGGAATCTAGTTGATGGCAAATTTCATGATGAAGATTTTGTTTATCTGACCGAAGAGAAAGCAGACAGTTTGAAAAATTCTAATGCATTTCCTGAAGACATTGTATTCACGCATAGGGGAACATTAGGACAGGTTGGATTGATACCACATAATTCCAAATATCCTCGATATGTGGTGTCTCAAAGTCAGATGAGAATTACATGTGATAAGACAAAAGCTGAGCCAAAATTTGTCTTTTATTTTTTCCTTTCCCCAATTGGACAAAATGGACTCCTATCAAATACGTCTACAACAGGAGTCCCTGCAATTAGCCGCCCCCTTTCCTCTCTAAAAAAAGTAATAATCCCTCTCCCCCCTCTCCCCGTCCAAAAGAAGATCGCCGCCATCCTCTCCTCACTCGACGACAAGATCGAGCTCAACACCCGCATGAACAATGTTCTCGAAGAGATCGCCCGGGCGTTGTTCTGCAGGTGGTTTGTTGAGTTCGAGTTTCCAAATGCTGAGGGAAAGCCGTATAAATCGGCGGGTGGGAAGATGGTGGAGAGCGAGATGGGAATGGTGCCGGAGGGGTGGGATATTCGACCTGTCGTAGATTTCTGTGACAAAATAGAGACTGGTGGCACGCCAAAAAGAAATGTAAAAACTTACTGGGAAGAGGGAACGATCCCATGGTTTAAAACAGGTGAATTAATTGATGCACCACTCTTATCTTCAGCTGAACAAATAACCCCTCTGGGATTGAAAGAGTCAAACTGTAAGTTTTGGGAACCAAAAACGATTCTAATTGCATTATATGCAGCCCCAACTGTAGGTCATATGGGTATTCTTGAAATAACTGGAACATCAAATCAGGCGTGTGCAGCATTAGTGACAAAGAAAGAATATGGTTATTTGTTTCTCTATTATTCCCTATATCTTGCAAGAGATAACTTACAGAGTATTTCTGTAGGTTCAGCTCAGCAGAATCTAAACGTAAGCATAATTAAAAATTATAAAATATTAGCTCCCGCATCAAGTCTCGCTCGAGAATTTAGTGACACCATAGAGAAATATTACTCAATGATTGTTGTGAATCAAAAAGAGAAATTGATGCTGAGAGAGATCAGAGATACTCTGTTGCCAAAATTGATGAATGGTGAGATTAAGGTATGAGCTCTTTTACCTATCAATTACCAGATGAAGCTGCTTTTATGCAGACTCTGGTACAATACGTTGAATACTTGGATAAAGACAATGGTGAGGATCTGGCAAAAAGATTAGAGGGGGCATTGTGTTATTTTGAGCCCACAGATGAAGTTACATTCGAAAGAGAGTTCGAATTGGAGTGCGATGTTCGGGTAGAAGTATTAATAGAAAATTATCCCTATTTTCACTTTATTGATGAATACGTTCAAAGTCTCTCAAGTGCTGCAAATAATCTCCTCTCCCCATCAACAGGGTATCATCTTCGGATATGGGTTTTTCCAAAAGTTATGCCTTTAATTGAGGATCCTCTATCTTCACAGGTTTCAGAAATTATCTCTGAATCAAAATCGGACTTTTTTAAAAACACTATCGGACTCTTAAAAATTAACGGAAAAGAAATGGCCGAAGTTTATCTAGCAATGTATTATATTGAGATATCTCTGAGGAATTTCATAGATAAAATTGAATATTACGTCCCATATGACACACCCATTCCGCTCACCATGACACAACAAGTCCGCTGAAATGATACACGAATTCCGCACATGACATACCCCCATATCCGTATGAAAAATAGAA
>DAHC01000012.1 GCA_002498375.1 Methanocorpusculum sp. UBA424 | reverse complement strand
GGAGAGTGAATAAGTGAGTACGGAATTAGGGCTTGAAGAATTTACGGAAAAGTCGGCACACTACCTTCGGTCATCGAAATGGTTTTTGCGAAATTTCATCCGCAGTGCAGGCTTTGCGTTGTGTATTTTTGTAAGAAAAACCGTACTGAAAAAAAGCGGATTCGTTTGGTGAAAAAAAGATTAGATATTCACGGTCGATACAAGCGCCCATGACGGAAGATCGGTCGTGATGCCGAATGCCCATAACACGATCGTGAAGACGAAGATGGTGAATATTGCGACTCCTATCAGATTGATGAACCATCCGGCGGTGACCATATCCTTCATCTCCACATACTCTGTTCCGTAGGCGATCGCGTTTGGTGGGGTGGCTACCGGAAGCATGAAGGCAAGCGATGAACAGACTGCTGCGGTCATCATAAGAACCAGCGGATTCACGGAGAGGGAGATCGCCGTAACTGCGAGAATCGGCATCATAACCGAAGCGATCGCCGTATTTGAGGTGAGTTCCGTCAGGAACGTGACCAAAATCGCTATGGCGAGAACGATGAGCAGGATCGGGACCCCGTTCAGCACATCAAGATACCCCACGATCGTCTGTGCGAGACCGCTCTTGATAAAAGAAGCCGACAGACACATACCTCCGCCGAAGAGCAGAAGGATCCCCCAGGGAATGCGGACTGCCCATTGCCAGTTCATCGTGTATTCCTGTTTTTTCCAGCTGACCGGCAGGAAAAACAAAAGAAGTGCACCGAAAATAGCGATCGTCGAGTCATCGATCCCTGGAATGAACACATCGAGGCCGGGAAGAGTGAACGCACCGAAATCTTTGCTTTTCGCAAAGATCCAGCAAAGTGCCGTGAGAACAAAAACGAAGAGGGTATTTTTTTCACCGCGCGACATCGGCCCAAGTTCTTTGACCTCTTTATCGAGCGCCTCTTTTGCATTGACTAATACATTCGGCATTTTTCTGTATGCGACTTTGGTAAGCCATATCCATATCAAAAAAATCATCACGATAACAAAGGGGACACCAAACTGCATCCAGGTAAAGAAGTCGATCGGTGTGCTTTCCGGGAAAATGAGTGCCATCTGTGCCGCCAGGATGCCGTTTGCCGGCGTTCCGATCAGGGTCCCGATACCTCCGATACTTGCCGCATAGGCAACCGCGAGAACAAGGCAGCCGGCAAATGCTTTGTGGGGAGGTTCCATCTCCGAAAACACTTTTGTCGGGAGGATCGTTGCAATGATCGCGATCGCGATTGGAATCATCATCATCGCGGTCGCGGTATTTGACATCCACATCGAAAGAAACGCCGTAGCGATCATAAATCCGAGGATAAGGCGCCTTGGACTTGTTCCTGTGATATTGATAATTTTTAATGCAATCCTTTTATGGAGTCCCCATCTCTGCATCGACATGGCAATGATAAAACCGCCGAGGAAGAGGAAAATAACCTTATCCGCATATGGAACTGCCGCTTCGGTGGGTGTAAGAATTCCCAGAAGGGGAAATGCAACCAATGGTATGAGGGCCGTTGCCTCAATCGGAATCGGCTGGGTAATCCAAAAAATGGCCATCATAACGGTTACGGCGGCTGCGAGACGCGCTTCAACCGGTAAAACGGCAGGATCAATTGGAGCGATCAGCAGAATAAGAAAAGCTGCGATGCCCAGTATTAACCCATAACCTTTTTTCATAACGTATTTTATTGAGCAGGAGATGTAATGAGCGTTACTATTTTTCATGGCCCGTTTTCTCGTGATTTCCTGACACGATGTTTAATCACCTTGCACATCTAATAATACACCACATTCTACCGCCGGATAAATGCCGGATATTAAAGGGTTGTATATACAATGGCAGAGGAACATTCCCAGCACGAAATCGAAAAGGATGAAGCAAGAAAGCGATATGAGTTCAAAAAATCATTGGAACGACTGGAAGAGAAAGAGGGATCCGGAACAGAACTGATCTCTCTCTACATCCCTCCGGATAAGCAGATATACGATGTAACTGCCCAGCTTCGCGATGAATACGGTCAGTGCGCGAACATCAAAAGCAAACAGACACGGTCAAATGTCCAGAGCGCTCTCTCTTCAATTCTTGCACGCCTGAAATACTTTAAAACACCCCCGGAAAACGGCATGGCGATTTTCTGCGGAGCAATCAATGTAGGCGGCGACAAAACCGATCTGGAGTCCATCATTGTCGAGCCGCCGGAGGTCATCCAGACCTACAGTTACCGGTGCAGTTCTACGTTTGAACTCGAACCCTTGAAGGCGATGCTCGATGACAAATATGTATACGGTCTATTAGTCATCGACCGCCGTGAAGCCTACTGGGGTTTTCTTCGGGGCACACACATTGAGCCGATCAACGGAACAAACTCCACCGTTCCTGGAAAGCAAAGGAAAGGAGGTCAGTCCAGTGTCCGTTTCGAACGCCTGAGATTGATCGCGATCCATGATTTCTACAGCAAAGTCGGCGAACGCGCCTCGGCGGCATTTCTTGCCGAACCCAACTTCTTTGAAAAGTTCAAGGGAGTTTTGATCGGCGGTCCGATGCCGACCAAAGAGGAGTTTGCTTCCGGCGATTTCCTTCACCACGAAGTCAAAAAACGGATCATCGGTCTCTTTGATGCATCCTATACCAATGAATTCGGTCTCCGCGAACTGGTGGATAATGCTCAGGATGCTCTTCGCGGTGTCGGAATAATGGATGAAAAAGCAGAAATGTCCAGATTCTTCAAAGAACTCATCAAAGAGAACGGGGCGGCTGCTTACGGAGAAGACAGTGTTCGTCTCAATCTGCAGGCCGGTGCGGTTGATACGCTCCTCCTTTCCGAAAAACTGAGAAAGGCACGGCTCACCATCAAATGCGGGAACTGTGACTACGAAGAAATCAAAACCATGCAGATCGAAGCAGGTAAAAAGTTCAAAGATCTGCCGTTCGGTCACTGTCCGAACTGTCAGTCGTCACTCTTCCTTGCCAAGGAAGCTGATATCATCGATGAACTCACCGAGCTTGCCGATGCGTCAAACACCAGAGTAGAGATCATTTCGGAAGATTTCGAGGAAGGGGCCATGCTTTACTCTGCATTCGGCGGTATTGCGGCTGTCCTTCGGTATCCAACGGGGATGTAACATGTATCGAGAATATATTCAGAAAACAATCGATCTGCTTCGCGAAGTAACAGGTCTTGAGGATGTCATGATCACTGACGGAGGAGATCATGCGGATCTTGCCTCAACCGTTTCATTTGCGCTTACAAAAACGCAGAGAAAGAATCCTGCCGTGATTGCCGGCGAACTCGTCGCCGTGCTTTCGGCAAAACCCGAGGCAAAAGGTATCGAAATTTCTGCCAAAGGGCCGTATATCAACTTCATCTTCGGCGGAGACTACGTCGCTGAATCCGTTCGCGCGGCACGCAGAGATGACTACGGAACTCTCCCGGCGAGAACCGACAAAGTCATCATCGAACACACCAGTGCAAATCCTAACGGACCCCTGCATGTGGGCCACATCAGAAATACCGTGATCGGCGACACGCTTGTTCGTGCATTCCGGAAAGCAGGCTACCCGGTCGAGGCTCAATATTATTTGAATGATATGGGCCGTCAGATCGCGATCGTTGCCTGGGGAGTCAAAAACCTTCATTACGACCGTCTTCCCGGAGAAAAAGGCGACGAGTATATCGTCCGTCATTACGTCGAGGCAAACAGGATCGCGAAGACAAAACCCGAGATCGAACCCGAGTTCGATTCAATGATGGAAAAGATCGAAGCCGGGGATCCCGAAACCGTCAAACTCTTCCACGACTCAGTGGATATCTGCGCTGACGGAATCAAAGAGACCTTGTCTTCAATGAACGTCGTCCATGACAAATTCGTGCGTGAGACAACCTTCCTTTGGAACGGTTCGATGCAGGATGTTCTCAACAGAATTGAAAAGCTTCCAACCGTGCATCACGAAGGACAGATGATGTATCTCGATCTTTCCGGAGAAGGATTTGGAAACAGATACGTTCTTCGGCGAAGCAACGGGACCTCTGTGTATGCAGCGCGTGATCTTGCTTTCCATCTCTGGAAAAATGCCCAGTGCGACCGAAGCATCGATGTTCTCGGCGCCGACCACAAACTGATCGGAGCACAACTGCAGACAACGCTGAAACTTATCGGCGAGCGCCCCCCGGAGATCGTTCACTTCGAGTTCGTCTCACTTCCGGAAGGCTCCATGACGACCAGGGGCGGCGTTTTCATCACGGCCGACGAGCTGATCGCCGAGACAAAGAAGCGTGCGATGGAGGAGGTTACCGTCCGCCGGCCGGAACTCAGCGAAGAAGAACGGACAAAGATCGCCGCCGCCGTCGCGGTTGGAGCGGTCCGCTATGATATCGTCAAAGTTTCTGCGGAGAAATCGACGGTCTTCGACTGGAAGGAAGCTCTTGATTTCGAACGTCAGAGTGCTCCGTACATCCAGTATGCCCATGCAAGGGCCTGCTCGATCATGGAGAAAGCGAAGGCCGAAGGCGGGTTTGCCGAGTGTTATGAATATTCGGACCCCTATGAACTTGCTCTGGCAAAACACATCGCCCGGTTCCCGTATGTTCTCGAAAAAGTCGTGGTGGAACTCCGCCCGCATCTCCTCGCAACCTATGTTCGCGATCTTGCGGATCTTTTCAACTCCTTCTACCGGTTTGCTCCGGTCCTGAAGGCAGAAGGAAATGTCAGGGATGCACGGCTCACTCTTGTTGATGCGTGCAGAAATACTCTTTATCAGGCCCTCGGCGTCCTCGGCATTGAGGCCCTGGAAAGTATGTAAATCAGGCATTAAGCCTGATTTCTTTTTTACCCCGATAGAATCTATTATATTCTCATCCGTGCCAGTAACAAATATGTCAAAAACAAAAGCAGCTGATGCGGTTTTGCTCCTTGAGCAGCTGGCCCAGGTGGTAAAAGAAGGTGACAATGATGTCAGAGAGGTCAGGATCGCAAAACTCTCCGACGCAGTTTCTGCAGCCAAATGCCTGAATGTCCCGGAGAGAAAAGAAGCCGAAGCTTTGATCAAAATTCGCGACTGGCAAAAGCTCAAAAAATATCTGGAAGAGATTTAAATCTCAGCTGCGAGATCCAGCACTCTTCTCACTTTTTCACCGGGGATCTCTTTTTTTGCGACAAGGAGGAGATCGCCGATGGTTATTGTCTGATATTCAGGACCGCAGAACGAACAATCCTCTCCGTTTTGGACGGATGCCAGATGACATGATTCATTTTTCAGAAGCATGAGAGCAGAGATCCCGCTTGCCGGCCCGACCCTTATCCGGATATGTTCTTTCATACATTTTTCAGTAAGATGTTCCAGTGATCCGTTATCAACACCGCAAATGAGAACTGTCTGATCAAGTTCTTCTTTTTCAACCAGCAGCAGCGCATCTACTACTTCGCCGGTTTCATATCCTTCGACCCCGAGGGGAATATGTACAATACAGTTGCTTCGAACACCCGTCATTTGTACGCTTGCCCCCCTGGAGAGAGGGATCGCTGTATAATTGTCTCCGATACGCCCAGCGGCATAGAGGCTGAATTCATCGACTCCTCCGTCGGATGCGACCGGCGAACCAAGGACGATCGGAATCGTTTTCTGCTCAGGTCCGCTCCACCCCCAATTTTCAAGCAGTGGTGAAACGAGTAATCTCAATACTGTCTGAGCTGCTAATGGGTATCCCGGAAGACCGAAGACGGGTTTCTTATTGATTATCCCAACCATCGCAGGTTTACCTGGTTTTACGGCGATTCCGTGGAACAGCAGTTCTCCGACCTCGGAAATTACCGATGCCGTGAAATCTTTCGTTCCGGCTGACGAACCCGCGGAAACGATGATGATATCGCATTCGTCAACGGCTTTTTCCAAAGCTCCCCGAATAAGCACCTTATTGTCTGTTACCGGAGGATATCTGACGACGTCGGCGCCAAACTGCCGAAGATACGCTTCAGCCATTAAGGTGTTGCTTTCAACAACCTGGCCGGGTGCCGGCCGGGTGCCCGGCGTGATAAGTTCGGTTCCGGTAGGGATAATCCCGATTAAGATCCGTTTTACTTTGACCGAGGTGAAACCATACGCCGCGATCACGCCGATATTGGACGGAAGGATCTTTGTGCCTGACGGAAGGATCAGCTGATCTTTTTTGATATCTTCGCCCGGAGGCCGGATGTTTGTTCCCGGGTTGATACTTTTTCTGATGACGATCTGATTCAGATTCTGCTCGTCAAACCAGGCGTCTTCAACTTTTATGACTGCGTCAAATCCTTTTGCAATGACATTGCCCGTATTGACCCGTGCAAAATCAGTGAGAGTTACCGGATTCTGGTCACCTGCCGATGAGGTCTCCCGAGAACGGATCGCGAATCCGTCCATGGCAGACGTCGGGACTTCCGGGACAGAGTATTTGGCATACAGGGATTCAGCGAGGATATGTCCGCAGGCGTCAATAAGAGGGAGATGTCTCGATCCGATGACGGGCGGGATGTTTTTGATTATTTCGACTGCATTTTCGAGAGTGATCTGGTCAAGATAGCGTTTTACCATAAGTATACCTCCACAACTTCTCCAGGTTCATATCCGTCGAGTCCGGCCGGGACCTTGATATATCCGTCACTTTTGACGAGGGTGTTCAATAACCCGGATTTTCCAAGAACCGGTTCGATATCGCCGTTTTGGAGAAGTTTCACTCTGATGAGATCGACCCGCCCTCTCTCGGAGGGGAAGCTCTTTGAGATACGGGCTTTGATGCTCTGTACTTTCCGATTTTCTCCGGTCATTTTTGCGAGAAGGGGTGCTATGAAGAGTGTTGCGATCATAAATGTCGAAGCCGGATGTCCTGGGAGACCAAGAATCGGGACCTCGTTGATACACCCAATTATCGTAGGTTTTCCCGGAGCGACGGATACTCCGTGAACAAGAACTTTTCCGAGATTCTCGATGACTTTTGAAGTTACGTCCCGTTCATCTTTGGAACTCCCTCCAGACAGAATAACCAGATCACATTCTGCTGAGGCTTTGGCAAGTACTGGCTTGAGTGCCTCGGCTTCGTCCCTGATGATTCCATATACTATTGGTTCTCCCCCGTGCTCGGTCGTGAAAGCTCGCAGGAGGGACGTGTTTGTATCACGTATTTGGCCGATATCCGGCGTCTTTCCCGGAGGAATGAGTTCGTTTCCGGTTGAGATGATTCCAACCCGCGGACATTTCCTGACGAGAACCGGGTCAACTCCAAATGCAGCGAGAACGCCTGCCGTCTGTGCTGTAATGATGTGACCTGCCGGAAACACTTCTTCGCCTTTTGAAAAATCTTCGTTGTATTTCAGCACATCAAGTCCCGGGTTCACAGCTCCTTTGATGAGCAGTGTTGTTTCGGCACATTCTACCTGTTCCTGCATTATGACCGAATCTGCTCCGTCCGGCATGACCCCACCGGTCGGAATATATTTTGCCTCTTTTTCCCCAATGCTGCCTGAGTTGTTTTCGCCCATGGCTATTTTTCCAACAAGCTTGAGAAGGTTTGGACGCAGTTCCCCGGCTCCAAGCGTGTCTATGGAACGTACGGCATATCCGTCTTTTACCGATCGGTTGAATCCCGGTATATTTGCCGGTGAGCAGACTGGTTCTGCTAATATTCTTCCAGAGGCATTATCCAAAGAGATCTCTTCGGCAGGGAGGAGTTTTGCAAGTGAAAGGAGCGTTTTTTCCGCTTTCTCGACTGATACAAGTTTGAGAAATCTCATGCGCGTCCCTCGGAAATCATGGGTATTATTCTGTTGTATCCACTCTTCATTCATATGGAGTGGTTTTTCCAAACGCTTAATGTTAGCGTAAGATCACTGAAGATGAGATATACAATCATGGGAATGTGATTAAAAAAGAGGTGATAATAATTTATCACGATTAATCATGTCAAAAAGAATGATTGATATATTTGTTCCTGCCTAATGAGTATAATCACGTCACATTGGGTTTTTCGACTGAATTGTGAAGGGGTACATGTATGGTTACATTCAGTCCTGCGCAGGTATGCGTGAAAATTGGAACCGCTGGTAAATCTAAGACCAGTCTTCCGGCATTGAATATGCTGGTTCGTGCGTTTCTTGCCGGCGCCTATGTTGCAATGGGCGCTACGCTTGCAACAGTTAGTTCGACCGGGGTCGCAAACATTTTTGGTCCGGGGATCGCTCAATTCATCGTTGGTGCGGTTTTCCCGGTCGGGTTAATGCTTGTCGTCTTCACCGGGGCTGAACTTTTTACCGGCGACGCGATGTTTGCTCCGATGGCGATCCTTCAGGGTCAAATAGGAATGAGAAAACTCATTTATCTGTGGGTTGTCGTTTACGCCGGAAATCTTATCGGATCCGTATTCATGGCGTTTCTGGTCAGTTACGGCCCCTATTCATCGTGGGATGCGCTTGGCGCCGCAACAGTGACGAGTTTTGGCCTTCGTGCGATCCAGATTGGGTCAGCCAAAGTTGCTTATACCGGAACGATGGGTCTTCTCTCCTGCTTCTTTAAAGGAATCCTTTGTAACTGGCTTGTATGTCTTGCGTTGTTCCTCGGTTTTGCCGCGGATGATGTGATATCGAAGATCGCCGCCCTCTGGTTTCCGATCATGGCCTTTGCGACCTCGGGATTTGAACACTGTGTTGCAAATATGTTCTTTATCCCGGCAGCGATCATTACGAACGGCTTTACCGGGAATACTGTCACAAATCTGAACTGGGTCGGTATGTGGACAAACAACATAATCTGGACAACCCTTGGCAATATTGTTGGTGCGGTCGTTTTTATGGCGATCGTCTATTATTATTGTTACAAGTCGGAGATATGTGCATTGTGTAAAACAGCATAATGATATGGTCAGTGTACTACACAGAATCTTATTCAAACTATCTTTTTTTTCAATCTGGTACGAAGTTTATCCTTCCCGATCAAACATATTCTTATCATCAATGATTTGTGATTTCATGGGAAATAATGACCATAAACATCAATTTTGTCCTATATCTTTCCTTTGTCGAACGGTTATATTTTGGGTACTTATCCTAAGCAGGCTTAATCAGTTGGATGCTCAATTATTTTAGCCAGCCCGGTATTTTTCGTGAGAATTTCTTACAAAATTTGTGTATTTATTGCGCGTATCTTGTTATGTTCTATATAGTTTCTGTTTTGTTCTGTTAATTGGCGCTTACGCTTTTCTCCTCTTTCTCCGCGCATTCAAGAAAATAGGCATTGTTTATTGTTTTAAATTTACAAATTTTAATAATATATTCATGTTAATTAACCAATCTATTAAAACTCGGTCGGAAATTATCATGAATCATCATGTCAATTGGTATGATTTAAATAGAAACTCCCCCAATCAGAAAATAACGCAACCCGGTCTGGTATTTTCCCGGCAGGGTTGTGAGGTGTTTATTTATGGTCACATTCAGTCCGGCGCAGGTATGCGTCAAAATTGGAACGGCCGGCAAAGGTAAAAGCAACCTTCCAGCAGTCAACATGCTGGTTCGTGCATTTCTTGCAGGTGCGTATATTGCAATGGGTGCTGCCCTTGCAACAGTTGGATCGACCGGTGTCGCAGCAGTCTGGGGCGCAGGTTTAGGACAGTTCGTAACTGGTGCTCTTTTCCCAGTTGGTTTAATTCTCGTTGTTTTAACCGGAGCAGAACTCTTTACCGGTGACGCAATGTTCGCCCCGATGTCAGTTCTTCAGGGACAGATCGGTATCGGCAAGCTTGTTTATCTCTGGGTTATTGTCTACGTCGGTAACCTTATCGGATCCGTCTTCATGGCATTCCTTGTCACCTATGGTCCGTACACCGCATGGGACGCAGCAGGCGTTGCAACGGTGACCGCATTCGGTACCCGCGCTATCGCTATCGGAGCTGCCAAAGTCTCCTACACCGGAGCAATGGGCATTCTCTCTGTCTTCTTCAAAGGCATCCTTTGTAACTGGCTTGTCTGCCTTGCAATCTTCCTTGCCCTTGCAGCTGATGAAGTCATATCCAAGATCTTTGCAATCTGGTTCCCGATCATGGCCTTCGTTGCCTCCGGATTTGAACACTGTGTTGCAAACATGTACTTCATCCCGGCAGCAATCCTGACAAACGGATTTACCGGAAACACTGTCGCAAATCTGAACTGGGTCGGTATGTGGACGAACAACATCATCTGGTCTACCCTTGGTAACATCGTTGGTGCTGTCATCTTTATGGCGATCGTCTACTACTACTGCTACAAGTCAGAAATCTGTGCACTCTGTGAAGCAAAATAAGATAAGTTCTGCGTGATTCCACGCATCTTATCCAAACCATCTCTTTTTCTTTTCCTGCGTCACACAAGACATGCATCTATTTAACCTAAGAAATAGCACTATCACTAACCACCGGTGTCTCTCATGAAAATAAAAGGCGTAAAAATCAGCTTGGCCCCTATGCACTATATTGTTGTCATATTTTTCCTTGCACTCTTTGTCTGGTCATTTTATGCAACTGGCGACGGTATGTTCCTTTACTGGGGGATCCCGCTCTCTCTGTGTTTGTTGATCATTCCTCTGGTGAACAGTTACAGTGTGGGAAGTCAGTATCTCAGACTTCTTCCCGAATACGAAGCTGAAGCAAAACCCTGCAGGATAAAACAGCTCGGCCCTTCCATGGCAGGCAAACCCGTCCGCATCGAAGGTGTCGTCCAGAGTGTGAAAGGCACGTTCATCAACCGCCCGGGATATAAGATCTTTGACGGGTCGGGAACCATCACCGCCCAGCGGTCCACCCCTCTTGATTTCAATGTCAGGGTCGGAGACAATGTGCAGGTCGTCGGGATGGTCGTCAAACGATTTGCCTTTGCAGGAGATCTAGTCGTTCACGCGATCGGTGTGAAAAAAATCGACACCCTGACCCCGCTGGAGATGGATGAGGTCCTCGTCTCTTCAGAGACCCGTAAAATCAAAAAATATAATTAACGCTCTTTTTCACCCATTTTTTATCAGGAACCAATAGTATTAATCCTTTGAGTGCAGACTTATTGGTATGATACATGAAGTAGTTGTGTACTCTCTTTCGGGTTGTCCTCACTGTAAAGCATTGAAAACATTCCTTGATAATCAGAATATAACGTACACCAATATCGATGTAGGCGAAGATGAAAAAGCCGCCGCAGAAATGATTAAGATCTCCGGTCAGAGGGGTGTTCCTGTCACGGTTATCGATGGTGAAAAAATCGTTATTGGCGATGATTCGAAAAAAGTCATGGAGTATCTTGATGCTCCGATGTCGGTAAAAAAGACCCCGGATGTTTCTGCGGATCATGATCTCATAGTGATCGGTGCCGGAGCCGGCGGTCTTTCGGCTGCCATGTACGGCGTCCGAAAAGGTCTGGATCTGATCGTGATCACCGGTGCAATCGGCGGGATGGTGAATCAGAGTTATCTTGTTGAAAACTACCCCGGCATCCCCGATATATCCGGCGCAGATCTGATGAAAAAAATCTATGATCATGCGGTAAATTCCGGGGGGATTTTCGTTGAGGATGTCGTGACCGGTATTTCCAAAACCGGGGATGTCTTTTCCATCGACACGCTCAACGGAGCCCATTATACTGCAAAGGCCGTCATAGCGGCCACCGGGAGGTCTCCGCGCCTCTGCGGAGCGAAAGGCGAGACTGACTATCTTGGGAAAGGTGTTGCGGTTTGTACGACCTGTGACGGACCGTTGTACAAAAATAAAGTTGTGGGGATTTTCGGCGGAGGCAACACGGCAGTTGATATGGCCCTCGAACTCAGCGATATTGCATCAACTATCCATCTTATCGTCCGCAGTAAACTGAAAGCCGACAAGGTGCTGATCGACCGGCTCAAAACGAAAAAGAACATTGTTCTGCACAAAGGATATACCATTGAAGAGTTTGGCGGCGGTCAGTTTCTGGAGTATGTGATTGTGAAAAAACAGGGCGGAATCACCAGCCTCCTTGGAAAGGGTGAAGAAAAGATCCCTGTCGACGGCGTCTTCATTGGGATCGGTCTCGATCCGAACACCTCGATTTTCGAGGGTCTTGCAGCAATGAATCAGAATAAAGAGATCATCGTTGATATCGACTGCAATACGAATGTTCCGGGATTCTATGCGGCCGGAGATGCAACCTCCATCAAAGCCAAGCAGATCGCATCATCAGTCGGCGAAGGAGTAAAAGCACTTCTTTCAGCATATGATTACCTGAAAAGGTAACTCTCTTTTTTTCAAAAATATTGTTCGTCTCTGGACCTGAGATACCTCTCTCAGAATCGGATCATTGAAAACATGCAGATAAAAAAGATTGGCTGAGAATATTTCTCAGATATACGGCCTTACTCGTAAAGCTCTGACTCGTCGATCTTAGTGTAAGAGACAAGTTCGGCCGGAGTAAAGTGGATGCCGATCTCGCGGGCTGCACTCTCGGGAGAGTCTGCTGCGTGAATGACATTTTTGCCGATGGACAGAGCATAATCGCCGCGGATAGTTCCGGGGTTAGCTTCTGTCGGGTTGGTTGCACCGTTCATTTTCCGAACTGTTGCAACAACATTGTCACCTTCGAGGACAAAGCGGAATACCGGTCCACTCGTAATGTATGCTTTCATACCTGGGTAGAAGGGTTTTGCGAGGTGTTCCTCGTAGTGCTTGTCGACAATGGATTCTGCAAGAACACCGAATTTAGCGGCAACGATCTTGAATCCCTTATTTTCAAAGCGGGAGAGAATCTCACCGACGAGACCGCGCTGAACACCGTCGGGTTTGATCATCACAAAGGTGCGTTCCATAAATTACATCACTCCTTGCCGCGTGCCTTGCGACCTGCTGCGGTCCAGGCTACACGTCTGGGGATTCTGCCGAGATTATAATTGCTCTGGCATTTTGATGAGCAGAAATAAAAGACTGCGCCATCTTTTCTCACAAAGAGCTTACCGGTTCCGGGCTCAAGCTGCTTTCCGCAGTAGCTGCAGGTATATGTATCAACCATGCTTTTTACCTCCGGGAAAGTTTCTTTGCTTCGCGTTCCGTTTCAAGGAGCATCAGAATGTCACCCTCACGGATAGGTCCGAAAGTGTTACGGGTAATGATACGCCCCTTGTTTGAGCCATCAAGGACACGGCATTTGATCTGGGATGCCTCTCCGTGCATTCCGGTAAGGCCGATGACCTCAATAACTTCTGCTGGCGTTGCATCATCAGGCATGGAATTATCCTCTCAGTGCCTTGATCTGACCGGCAAGATCTCCTACGAGCTCTTTGCCTTTGCCGACTTTAACGATCGCTACTGCAGTGCATCCGACGTCAAGGCCGCATGCGGCTCCGATGTCTGCCTGCTTGTTGATGAAAACAAACGGAATTTCCTTCTCGTCTGCAAGTCCGGGGATGTGCATGACGATCTCTTCGGGTGCAACGTCTGCGCCGATTAAGACGAGAGCTGCAATTCCACGCTCGACGGCCTTGGTTGCCTCGTTTGCGCCTTTCTTAATCTTTCCGGTGTCACGTGCAAGCTCAAGAGCTTCAAGTGCTTTGTTCTGAAGTTCTTCGGGGACTTCAAACTTCTGGTAAATCTTTGCCATAATTACTCACTTCACTCGAGAGGTTTTACCCTCTGTCATCGCTCATCAGCGGTCATACTGGTAGGTACAAAACAGTCTCAGAATAAATCCTGATTAGTTCCCCCCGTACGGGGTAACCGTTGCTGGCGTAACTATATTTATGGGTCTGATTTTGAGATAAAGATATGGATGAACGTCATTGGATAACGTGCATCGCTGACAGCGAAATTCTCTCTTCACCTTTTGACGAACGGAAGGCTGCGGCAAGGTTCTGGAACCAAATAATTTCAGTTTGAGCCGGGTGAGCCATTTTAACCTTTATTCTGCCGGCAAATAATTTTCATGGCGGGATGTTTTGTTTTCAGGGACTAGGAACGTATGATTTTTCCTCCCGCGTCCCGCGCAGAGGATTCGTAAACCTGAAGATAGGTGGTTTACCTGATTTGATATACGTCTACGCCGTCAGATGAGAATACGTTTACGAGATCTTCCAGCGGGAGATTGATCGTATACATTTCCTGCTCTACTTCGCCGACGAACAGATGCGTTGCTCCGTATTTTTCCATCAGGGAAATCGTTTGTGTCGGGTCTTCGTAGATCGCACGCACGTCGGCCATCCGTGTGGATACATCTTCAGTTTCGTCTATCCCCGTTCTCCATCCGACTTCATGTCCCGTCCACCCGATAATCGTGGATAAACCGGTCATTGTCGAAACCCGGGACCCGTATGTATATGATGTTCCTTCCGCTTCGACAACGATTATCGAGGGCTCGTTTAGACTCTGCAGATATTCTATTCCCTGATAGTCCGCCGGGTGCGATACGGCAACCCAGGCATCCCCATCCAGATTCCCGCCCGGATAACCCAGATTGATACCTCCGACAACAAATATTCCGGCAAGACAGACAAATACCACGCATGCCGCGGCCCAAGCCTTCCATTTCTTTGTGGAATTCACCGGAGAACCCCGGTTTTTGAGCCATTTCCCGATAATCAGCATTGATGAAATCCCAAGGAAGAACCAGGCACAAAATCCGAACTTGAAGACGGTGTTCATCCGGTAGTAGGAATCACCCATGTAGTCTTTGAGATAAAAGATTTCGAGAAACACCAGAATGGCAAGTCCTATCACACCGAAGATAGTCTCAGGCAGCCACTCTTTCTTTCCAAGGAGCAGAATTATACAGAACAGAGCAACTCCCAGCGATGCGTAGCCGAAAATTCCGAATATGATTGGGAGTGCAATCAGCCAGGGATATTTTTTCAGGACCGGGAATCCGTAGATAACAAAAACCACGAGGAAAAACAGATACACTCCAAGGAATTCAATGATCGGAGACGGTGTTGTTACAAGGAAAAATCCCTCGATGCTTGATCCGCCTGTTGTGAGCATCAGATATAAAAACGGCGCATAGGATAGAAGCGAAAGCACCGGTACAAGGAGAAACGGCAGAAGTTTACGTATCTGATGATGGTCGAATCTCCACCAGACCATAAACGCGACGATGACATATACGCCTGCATAGATTATCACATCCCACGAGTTCATGGCAGGCATTGTTCCAAGAGACAATGAGAGAAGACAAATCAGAAGATACTTGCCCCAGCCTTTTAGATACTGCCATCGTGTTATCATCACTGCAAGCAGACAGATAAACACCAGCTGATTGAAACAGGCAAGAAGATGTGCATGGGGATCGCCCCATAAAAAGGAGAAAAGGGGATACTCATTGATGGTTGCCCCATCACCGATTACCCGGGTTGATGCCCACCATGCATCAATGGGCCCTTTGCCCGTGAATGCATGCCAGAGAAGGGCTGCATTCGGGATAATCAAAACCAGCATCGGGATCCATTGGTGGCGTTTCAGAAGCAGAACGCCGATCGCATAGGCAGAAACAGCTGCGAGAGCAAACACTGTTGGAAGCATCAGATTAAAGACAACGGTGTTCGATCCCATTGCCAGGATCCCTAACACCCCCATCATCCAGTGGCCGAGATAATAATAGATATTGAGGGTTTCCCCTGCAAACCAGGGATCTAACGGCGTGACCGTCGGATCAAGCATTATGCTCCCAAGAAATGCCGCGTCCATGAATTTTTCGCCGGAAGGGATGATCCCCGGAGAGAACCACCGAACGATCAGAAGTAATGCGAACGCAGCAAGGAAAATCATGTCCCAGCGGACCATACTTTTCAAATCGGTCAGTTCATACTGTTTTTTGTAGAACGCAAAACCGCCAAGTACGGCGAAAAGAATCAATACAATCTGGACCGGAAGACCTGCCAGACCAAGATACCATGATACGATCGTGAGAAGAAGGATGCTGACCGGATATGCAAGTACGTAGGAGATCGATCCGAGCGCAGGTTTCAGATAGGGATAAACCGTGATCTGGCTGAATTTGAGAATGATCAGCCAGAGGATGACGGTAAGTATCTGAGTTTCAACTGCTGCCATTTTCTTCCTTGAGTTGTTCTGTGCTGCCTTTGAAGAGTTTTTTCAATAGCGTCACTGACCAGCCGCCGAAGTAATAGAGTGAGATCAGACCTCCGGCAAGCGTGACCAGGTTTTTGATCAGATGGTCGATCACGGCGATCAAAAAGGCAGTGAACGGCACAACGCCCCCCATCTCAAAAACTACGGCAAGGGCTGCTTCGTACGTTCCTATTCCTCCCGGGGTTATCGGCACGGCTTTTATGAGATTGCCGATCACGATCGCCAGAAGGACCAGCATGAACGGAACTTCAACGGACAACATCATGCATACCAGATAACAGGTAAGGACATCCATCATCCAGATCACAGCAGATGTTCCCGAGAGGATCCCAAGGGATGCCGGTGTGGAGGAGACCTGTCTGAACTGTGCAAAGATCTCCAGGATCTTTTTCAGGATCCGGTTTTTGGCATGCACCCATCTGGCGAGCAGAAGAATGACGATTCCTGCGATGCCGGCGATCAGGACAAAGATGATCAGCCAGATAAACCATGTATACTCTTTTGGAATCAGACTGATCAAAACCGGCAGGGAACACAATCCGAGAACTGCCAGAACGAGAATATCATACACCCGTTCGGCGATGAGCGATGTGAATCCCTTCGTATAGGGCATCCCTTTCTCGTGTTTGAGGATGAACATCCGGACAAAGTCGCCGAGGCGTGCCGGGATGATCAGGTTTGCCGTCTGGGAAACATAGATGGATGCAGTGGAAAAGATGACACCTATCTCTGTTCCGAGGCGTTTGATAATGTATTTGTAACGAAAACCCCGGAGAAACCATGCAAGGATACATATGCCTATTGCTGCGATCAGCCAGGTAGGGACTAGGGATTCAAGAATATTTTCGAGATTTCCCTGGAGTTCATCCCAGACACGCATCAGCATGTAGCCCAGTAATGCGGCGGCAATCACTGTTGGAATGACAACGGCACTAACTTTTTTCCACATGCAGTCTCCACCACATCTTCAGGATGTCTTTTCCCATATTGCTCACATCTTTGAATCTGACGGTAGTTCCCGGTCCCTGCCGCCAGATCACTGGGAACTCATCGACCCGAAGTCCGGCTTTTTGTGCAAGGACGAGTGATTCCGTATCCCAGAACCAGTGGGGAGCCCGGATTTTCGGCACGAGTTCGCGGAGAACCGGGGATCTATATGCCTTGAATCCGCACTGATGGTCATTGAGTTTGCTGCCGAGGAACAGCCTGACCAGAAAATTATAGCCTCGGCTCGCGATCTCACGGTCGCCGCTTCGAACGATACTGCTGTCTTTCATCAGACGTGATCCGGTCGCGACGTCAGCTCCGTCTTCGATGTGATCGAGAAGTTCTTTGAGATGGCTGATGTCGGTTGCCAGATCGACATCATAATAACAGAAAATCTCGCCGCGTGATTCTGCAAGCGCCCGATTCAATGCCCTGCCTCTGCCCTGACGTTCGTCGGAGTGAAGCAGCCGGACCCGCGGATCTTTTTTCTCCCACTCCTCTACACACTCGCGGCTTCCGTCGGTACTGCCGTCTTCTGCGATGATCAGTTCGAAGCTTTTCCCATATGCTTCGAGTGCTTCGATGGATTTGGGAATTGCTGTCTTCAAAGCTTCCACATCATTATAGACAGGAAGGACTGCGGTGACGGAAACGGGTGTCAACGATTTTTCTCCTCTAAGTATTTTGCAGCATTGAGCCCCGCCAGAATCGACCCCTCCATACTTCTCTCTGGATAATTTTCCGGTGAAAACATTCCGGCGATATACAGATCGTTCCCCACATCGGCAGGGGGGATGGTATCTTTGTATCCTGTTACATACACCGGCCCTGCGAATTTGTCGATGTACAGGTCTGCGTGACGGATCTCGCTTTTATCTATAGAAAAACGTCTGCAGAAGTCATCAATCATCCGTTCTTTCAGTCCGCTGTCAGGTTCATCCTTGAAGTAGGAGGCAAGATACACCACATGTTCGCCGTACCATTCGAACGGTGCAAAATTCGTGTGCGTGACCACTGCTCCGTATGGAGCCGGGTCTCCCATATTGGTCCAGTAGATGCCGTTTGTCGGGTCGCGGGTAAGACCCAGGGTCATGCATGCTGCTCCCTGATACATCAGATTTGGGAGTTGGGTTTCTCCATTCTTCAGGAGCGAATTCGTAACCTTTGGCGGAAGTGTTGAAATTACGGCGTCATACGCTTCGCCGTTGATCAGCCATTTGTCCTTTTCCCTGACAAGGGTGACTGCAGGTGTGCCGAGTCTGATCTCTGCCCCCTTTTCCTTGAGTCTCTCCACCATCGCATCTATTAGTTTATGCCACCCTCCTTTCAGATAACCGAGCCGTTCTCCTTCCGAACCTCTGTCGGAGCGGATGGCAATCCTGCTCATGAGCCAGGCTGCTGAAACATCATCCTTCATCGACCCGAATTTGCTGGTGAGCAGGGGTGCGAAGAACGCATTATAGATATCCTCTCCTACTTTCTCATACAGATACTCTTTTGCCGTGATTTTGTCAAGCGGGAGAAGATCGATCTTTCGTGAACTGATCACGAAGAGTCCAAGCCTGCATTTCTGGAAAAATGTCAGGCAGGGATATTTCAGGATCTCCAGAGGCGTTGTGAGCGGGTGGAGTTTTCCGTTCATGTAATATCCGGTCGAACCTTTGAGCCAGATCAGATCGGATCTCAGACCAAGCTCATCCAGAAGGGAAAACAGATTTTTGTCGCCGGAAAAACAGTGGTGATAGAGGGTTTCAAGAGTATAGGTGTCGTTGTAGGTCTGAGAGGACATACAGCCGCCGGGAACTGTATTTTTTTCAAAAATAACGACCTCATGATTATCAGCAAGCTGCAAGCCGGCTGACAATCCCGCAAGTCCTGAACCGAGAATCCCTATCTTCATTGTAGTATAAGATAGCTTTGTATGATAAGAAAGTTTTTGGCAGACGTCGTCGTATAGTATGGAAGTCATATATATTCGATGACTTACATATATATCACAATTAAAGGTGTCTACAGTAAATGCGAGTGTTTTTTATAGGATTTGGACAAGCAGGAGGAAAGATCGTGGATATGTTCCTGGCACAGGACAGAAAGTTAGGGTCCACGAGCTTCCGGGGTATTGTAATCAATACTGCCCGGACCGATCTGATGGGGGTAAAATACATCCCTATGGAGGATCGTCTCCTGATTGGCCAGACAATGGTCAAAGGCCACGGGGTCGGAACTGATAACGTAACCGGCGCCAAGGTGGCAGCTGATGAGATCGACACGATCATCAATGCGATCGACAAACGCGGGACCCATGATGTCGATGCATTCGTTGTTTGTGCCGGATTAGGCGGAGGTACGGGTTCCGGCGGAGCTCCGGTTCTCTGCCGTCATTTAAAACGTATCTATCGTGAACCGGTCTATGCTCTGGGCATCATCCCTGCTCCGGAAGAGGGGCGTCTCTATTCTCTCAATGCCGCCAGAAGTTTATCCACGCTGGTAAATGAGGCCGACAATGTCATCGTCTTTGACAACAGTGCCTGGAAGAACGACGGCGAGAGTGTGAAGAGTGCGTTCGACCGGCTCAATGAGGAGATCGTCCGCAGATTCGGTGTCCTGTTCCGTGCCGGCGAGGTGAATAAGTTCGGTGTTGGAGAGATGGTCGTCGACTCGAGTGAGATCATCAACACTCTCCGGGGCGGAGGTATCTCTTCGGTCGGCTATGCGATCAGCGAGGCTATCCCCAAAGGCGGTCGGCCTGCATCGAAATCGGGAGGCGGGCTATTAGGCGGACTCCTCGGGAAGAAGGACAAGAAACAGGAACCTCATATCGATATCACATCCAGCGAGGACAAATCCGCGAAAATTATTGGTCTTGTCCGCCGTGCAATGCTTGGGCGTCTGACGCTTCCCTGTGACTATTCAACTGCTGAGCGTGCTCTTGTTCTTGTTGCCGGTCCGCCGACGGAGCTTGACCGCAAAGGTGTGGAAAAATCCAAAAGCTGGGTCGAAGAAAATATCGCTGGTGTCGAGGTCCGCGGCGGTGACTACCCGGTTGACAGCGGGTATGTTGCGGCAGTGGTCCTGCTTGCAACGATCGGGAATGCTCCCCGCATTCGCGAGCTGATGGAGCTTGCAAAGGAAGCAAAGGAAGAGGTCGTGAGATCCCGTGAGCGGGCCACTTCATCGATGTTTGAGGATGGTATCGATCCCCTGTTTGAATGAGGACACAATGAAGAAAATAACATATATATTATTGGCACTCCTGGTCTGTGCAACGTTTATCGGCACCGGATCGGCATTTACGTATACGAACGGAGCAACGATCGATCCTTCGGGCTCCTTAAGTCCCGGTGAGGCTGTGACGGCGTCGATGACCATATCTCTTCCAAAGGACAGTATCAGCACGTCGGGATCTCTTAAACTGACGACTGCCCTTAGAGACTCAACTCTTTGGACCGTGTATGTGTATAAGGGTACGGTTGTAAATAATAGTAAGCCCAGCGAGGAAGCTCTTATTACGACACTCTCTTCTTCCAACTTTGCCTATACCATCTCAGGATTCGTTCTGGATTATGATCAGCCGGTCACTCTGTATATTGCTCTGAGCGGGCTTGTTCCCGAAAGCTTGAAAGGCCAGTCTGTTACCATTCTCAAAATCGATCAGGAACCTACTGCCCCGGCCGGAGAATCGGTGACATACTCCTCTCCTTCACAGAAGGTCTATAATCCGGATGACTTTAACGGCATGTTCGCGGCTACACAGGAACAGATCACCTCTCTTGAGGCTCGTGTTGCTACGTATACATCGTACGGGGTCGATGTGTCTTCCGTAGTTACGAATCTGGAATCTGCCAAAACCTCTCTTGCAGCAGCAAAAGCAGCCGGCACTGCAGATATTTCGGTTGCCAATA
The DNA here is from genome assembly GCA_002498375.1 of Methanocorpusculum sp. UBA424. Taxonomy (GTDB): domain Archaea; phylum Halobacteriota; class Methanomicrobia; order Methanomicrobiales; family Methanocorpusculaceae; genus Methanocorpusculum. Next base: position 65,411 of record DAHC01000012.1, on the reverse strand, counting down.
AAAAACTGGAAGCAGCGACCACTTCACTGGCTGCAGCTGAAAAAGCTCTCTCTATCTCTGGTTTGACTGCTATCAAAGCAAATACGGACTCTGTTGATCTCATCATCACTGAATTATACGGCAAAGGCTGGGATACCGAAGCAAAACTTCTTCAAACGACCAATCAGGGTATCAAAAACACTTACAACCTGGATGCAGATCGTTATAACTCCGGTGGTTCACCGAACGTCGATGAAAACCTTAAAGCCTCGGAGCAGGCATTAGCTGACGGAACCGCGTATCAGGAAAATGCTTCTGCCTCACCGCTTGCCGCAGTTGGCAGCGTCTTACCCATCATAATAGTGATCGTTGTCGCGGTCGTCGTTGTCCTCGGTGCAATCATTTTCATTCGAAAACGCAGAGGCGGCTGGGACGAGCTTGGATAAAACCTAATTTTTGAGGAGTCTTCTCTCCTCTTTGACACCTTTTTTTTGAAAAACAGTGATTTGATTTAGTGAAAGAGTTCGTCCATATACTCTACGGATCTTCCCTCAGATTCCTTCTTTGTAAAAACCGTGATCACATCACCCGGCATAAACATAACGTTCCCGCTTGGGATGATCAGTTTGCCTCCCCTTCGAATGGCAATGTAGAGCATATCCTTCATATCCGAAGCATCTTTCACCGTCCTGTTCACGCCTTTTGCCCCTTCGCTCGCCGTCACCTCAAAAATGCTTCCCCCCTCAATCGATGCAAGAAGCTGCGTGTCCGGATTTTCCGACCAGAGATACAGGCTGCGGGCCACGATCTCATCCGGATTCTCACTGATCCTGACGCCGACTTCTTTGAACAGATCAGCATGTTCTTTCTGATTCACGATCGAAACAAGAGTCTTCACCGCGTATTTTTTAGCAAGCCAGCAGGCCATGAGATTCAACGCATCATCGCTGGTCGTCGCGACAAGTGCGTCTGCCCGATCGATCCCGGCATCTTCTAAAATTGCTTTATCGGTCGCATTTCCGGCGATTGCCAGGAGATCGTGCTGGGAGAGGATATCTGCACACCGATCCTCATCCTTATCGATTACCACAACACTGTGCCCGTTCTCCGATGCAATCCCGGCAAGACTTCTTCCGATCCCGCCCAGACCAACGATGATGAGATACATAGAAAATCGTATGCTGTCAGGTGGTATTATATCTATTCCCTGAAATATACGTATCCGATGACAATCTGCGGAGTTGATGAGGCAGGCAAAGGTCCGGTCCTTGGTCCGATGGTCACCGCCGGTGTTCTCGTATCGGATATGTCCGAACTGGAGATGCTGGGCATCAAAGACTCCAAAAAACTCAGCCCGAAAAAACGCGAGAGCCTGTTTGAAGAAATCACTGCTTCATGGCAGACATATACGGTCGTGCGAACTCCTTTTGATATCGATTCACGTGAAGGGACAATGAATGCCTTTACGGCCTCCTGCCATGCAGAAGTTGTCCGTGCTCTTTGTGCCGATATCGTGTATCTTGATGCCTGCGATGTGAATGCACAGCGTTTCGGTGAAAATGTCCTCATGCTGAGCGGGAGTTCCGCTCAGATATGTTCCGAGCACAAAGCCGATGCCAGATATGCGGTTGTCGGAGCGGCCAGCATCGTTGCAAAAGTTACCCGGGACAGATGTATCGCCGACCTCAAGGAAGAATACGGCGAAATCGGGAGCGGGTATCCCTCGGATCCGGCGACGATCTCTTTTCTAACTGGGTATATCAGTACACGCGGAGAAGTTCCGCTCTGCGCCCGCAGATCATGGCAGACCGTACAGGACATCCTTGATCGGGTGTCACAGACAGATCTTTCAGCCTTCTTCTAAGCAACCTCTTATTATCCTACTTCCAATAAGTATAGAATGGATCTTGGCTGGCTTATTCCGGTACTCACTGCAGTGATGATTTATGCATGCATATGCTATGCCATTTTAAAATACAATATTCTTCCAAACACCTTTTCCTTCATGGGTCCCTGTCTGATGATCAAAACGACCCATACCGGTATCTTTGACAAACTCTCCAGACCGAAACGTCTCCTGATTGCGTATGGGAATCTGGGTGTCATTCTGACCGTTATCAGCAGTGTGGTCGTCACTCTTCTCTTTGTGCTGACCGCTTTCATGAGTTTGATTATCGAGATCGAACCGATTGCCCCGCAGAATCTTCTGCTGATCCCGGGAATAAATGATTATGTTCCCTCGACGTTTGCCGTCTGGTTTGCTCTCATTTTTGCGATGGTGATCCATGAGTTTGGGCACGGCATTCTTTCCCGTGTGGAAAACATCAAAGTCAAATCTACGGGGGTCCTCGCCCTTGTTATCCCGATCGGTGCGTTTGTCGAACCCGATGAAGAAGAGATTGCCAAATCTTCGCTTGGAGCAAAACTCAGAATGTACGCTGCCGGGATCACCAACAACCTGCTTGTTGGGGGAATCTGTATCCTTTGCTTAATCCTTCTTCTTGGTCTGGTCGTCCCGGGTACATCGCCGTATGTATACGGGGTATACGAAGGCTATCCTGCTGACGAAGCCGGCGTAATACCCGGCACGGTCATTTTCGCTCTTGACAACACCTCAGTTTCCAGTCTTGCGGATATTTCTGCATTTCTTGCAGCGACGAAGCCGAATCAGACGATAACTCTTCACGGCGAATATCGGGGAACTCCTCAGACATATGATGTGACTTTGACCTCTATCCCGCCGGATCTTTCCGGCAGTGTTCTTGTACCTGATTCGGGAGCAGGGTTTATTGGCGTCTCCTTCTCCGAACCTTCTGTCATTGTGAATGCTCTGCATACAATGATGTATCCGTCCTCTCTTCTGGGCGCTGCCGGTTCACTCCTGACGTTTGTTGCCCTTCCTTTCTCCTCACTCGCCGGATCGGAAGCCTTGAGTTTCCTGATCGTGGATACGCCGGATCCGGCAATATTGGCTGCTCCGTTTGCCGGCTTCTGGGAGATCATCCATATCCTCTACTGGTGTGCCTGGGTCAACATCCTTCTCGGCATATTCAACGCTTTGCCGCTTGGGCCGTTCGACGGCGGTCAGATGCTGCGTGAAAGTCTGCGTTCATGGTTTGTCAAACGCGGGAAAGATGAAAGAACCGCATTCAGCATTTGCAGGTCGATCTCCTACGTTCTTGTCCTGCTGATCGTTATCCCGCTGATCATGCCGTATCTCGTCTGAGGGAAGATTAATTATCTCTCTACTTCCCACATAACTATCATGAAGCGTATCGCGGTACTTGCATCCGGACGCGGGTCCAACTTCCAGGCGATTCTGGATGCTCTTGCGGCAGGCAAAATCAACGGAGAGATCGTGGCTCTTTTGACGGACAACAGAGATGCCTATGCAATTGAACGGGCAGATGCGGCCGGGATTCCTGCTATTGTTCTGAATTACAAGGATTATCCCTCCAAAGAGGCGTATGAACGCGATCTTCTTACTACTATGCAGGATGTTTGTGCCGATCTTTTTGTTTGTGCGGGATATATGCGTATCATCGGTTCTGGGATTGCCCGGGAATTTTCCGGAAAAATGATCAATATCCATCCGGCCCTTCTCCCTGCCTTTTCCGGTCTCCATGGGCAGCGCCAGGCTCTGGAGTATGGGGTAAAAATCGCCGGCTGCACGGTTCATTTCGTGGACGAAGGTCTCGACTCCGGCCCGATCATTTTGCAAAAGGCTGTCGAGGTTCTGGATGATGATGACGAAGACTCTTTGTCCGAGAGGATCTTAGAACAGGAACACCAGGCTTTTCCCGAAGCCGTAGCTTTGTTCTGTGCCGATCGCCTGACGGTTGTCGGTCGTCAGGTGAAAATCCTACCCGAGGCAAACAATCAATAGGTCTGAACCCTTATTGTATAAGGCATAATCTCTATGGCAAAAGCAGAAAAAGGCGTCTCAGCAAAAAAAATCGCTCAGGAACGGGTCGATATTTTGTTTGAACGTGCAAAAGAGGCACGAGATGAGCCTGAACTCTCTGCTCGCTATGTCTCCCTTGCCCGCGAGATGGCGATGAAACAGCGTGTTCGTCTGGCACACTATCACCGGCGCTCATTCTGCCCGTCATGTCATGCTTACTTTATCCCGGGAACAAATCTCCGGGTCAGGATCCAGCATGGGAAGATCATCTATACCTGCGGTAGCTGCGGAGCAGTTACCCGTATCCCCCTCAATAAAAAAACCGAATCAAGGTGAAAAACAATCTCAGATATTACAGAATCCTATATCCAGACCCTGAAACCAACCATATGGGTCGGCAAAAACGGCTACACCGAAGATCTCGTTGCCGAGGTTCGCCGTCAGCTTGATGCACGCAAAGTTATCAAAATTAAATGGCTTCAGAACGCCGACATGAATGCCGAAGAGGTACAGGACCTTGCCAAAGCCGCCTCTGCAGATGTTATTGCCGCGCGCGGGAGAATGGTCGTCCTTGGTGCGAAAAACCGGGGAAAGGTCTCCGAAACCGCGCCTTCGAGACGAACGCCGCCGAAAAATCTCTCAGCACGAAACAAAATCAAGTCTTCCTACCTGGGAAGGAAATAATATCTCACTTTTTTCTAGGGAACATATATTATCTTTTGACTCTAATTTATACAGACTGTTAATGTCATCAATTACGGAAATGTTCCGTAAAGCATGTCTCCAACATGCGGCATACAGTGAGGATTGTCAATGACTACAGTGTTTGATATTCCGGCAGACTTACTCATCGCAAAGGTAGCAGACGAACTCAAGAACGAGTCCGTTATTAAAGCACCCGAGTGGGCCGAGTTCGTCAAGACGGGAGTACACAAGGAGATGCCGCCGGAAAATCCAGACTGGTGGTATGTTCGTTCCGCAGCAGTGCTGCGTAGAATTTACGTTGACGGCCCAATTGGAGTTGAGCGTATGCGCTCTGTTTACGGCGGTCTGCAGGACCGCGGTTCCAAGCCGTCCCACTTTAGAAAAGGCAGTGGCAGCATTGCCAGAAAAGTCATGCAGCAGCTCGAAACTGCTGGCTACCTCGAAAAGGTTACCGGTGGCCGCAGTGTTTCTGCAAAAGGCCGCAAATTCCTCGACAACATCGCCTATTCCATTAAGGATCAGGCAGTCGAGACTGCGCCCGGACTCGCAAAGTATTAAAAATAATTACTGACCAATTGAAGGTGATTCAAGAATGGGAGACGATGAACTCGCAGAGATCCGCCGTCAGCGTATGATGCAGATGCAGCAGCAGCAGATGGCGGAACAAGACCAGATCCAGCGTCAGCAGCAGATGCAGGCACAGATTCAGTCTGTACTCATGCAGGTAATGGAGCCTGAAGCTCGTGAGCGGTTAAACACCATCCGGCTTACAAAACCGGAGTTTGCCGCTTCCGTCGAGCAGCAGATTGTATCTCTCGCCCAATCTGGACGCCTGCGTCAGAAAATTACCGATGAACAACTCAGACAGCTGTTAACTCAGATTGTCCCGCAGAAGAAGGAATTCAATATCCGCAGGGTTGGATGAAAGTAGGTGTGCTCTACAGCGGCGGTAAAGACAGCAGTCTTGCCGCGGTCCTGTTGTCACGGGATTATGATGTGGAGCTTTTGACCTTTGTCTTTGACGAAACCCATGCTGTGCCTTCTATCGAGGCGGCGGCAAAGGAAACCGGTTTCCCCTGGAAGAAACTGGTCTTTGCGCCAGGTTTCCTTGATGAGGTCGTGGACCAAATCGTTCACGACGGGCATCCTGCAAATGCTATCAACGAAATCCACCGACGGTCCCTCTGTGCTGCAGCACAGGAATATGAGGTGGTCGCCGACGGGACCCGACGAGATGACAGGGTTCCGATGCGGACACAGTCTGAAGTGCAGAGTCTGGAGATGAAGTACGGGGTAAGTTATATCCGCCCCTTACTTGGCATCGGAAAAAAAGAGATCATCCGGTTGGCGGAAAAGTTCTTCGAGATCGCCTACGGCGAGACCGGAACGATTCCAAACGGTGACTTCGAAAACGAGATCAGGGCTGAAATGACCCGGAGAGGAATAGACTTTGTGTCTCTCTTCCCGAAAAATCATGAACAGTCTCTGATCATCAAGAAAAAAATGGTGAATGAACCATGAGCAAACTTACCAAAAGCCGTAAGATTCGTCTTGCAAAGGCAACCCAGCAGAACCGCCGTGTTCCTGCATGGGTCATGATCAAAACCAAGCGTACCGTTGTGTCTCATCCAAAGAGGCGCAACTGGAGACGCAGCACGCTGAAGGTGTAAAAAAATGGTAGAAGTGCAAAAAGAACAGGTATACGTGATCCCGCTCCGCGATGTTAAGCGTGTTCCGTGCTACAAGCGTGCAAACGCAGCTATCAAAGACATCCGCGGCTATCTCGAGCATCACATGAAAAGTGATGACGTTAAACTCGATAAGAGTATTAACGAACTCGTCTGGGCACGCGGATCCCAGAAACCGCCAAGACGCATTCGTGTTCGGGCAATGAAGTTCGAAGACGGTCAGGTCCAGGCAGAACTTGCTGAGGAATAAATGGACCCGACCCTGTCATTGAATGGTGACCCGAACATCGGCGTGTATGCCCGTGTCTTTGAAGATCTTGCCGTAGTCCCGGTCGAAGCTCCAAAAGAGTTCCGGGACAAAATAGCGGAAGCTTTGGATGTCGAGGTTATTGAAACCTTCATCCAGGGCTCCTCTGTCATAGGTCTCCTCCTGACCGGCAATTCCCGCGGATTTGTCGTTTCCGGTCTCATTCAGGATTCAGAACTCGAAATCCTTCAGGAGTACGGCGACTGCCTGCTCCTCGGAGAAGAGATGAATGCGGCAGGGAACGTAATTCTGACCAACGATTCGTTTGCCGTCGTGCATCCGGACATGTCGTCTGCGATGCGTGAAATGGTGGCGGATTTTCTGAAAGTCAAGATAATCCCGATGTCCTTTGCAGGAGTCGGAACGGTCGGTATGACATGCGCCTGTACGAATACAGGTGTTCTTCTGCCGGCACGAAGCACTCCCGAGGAGATCGAAAAACTGGAACGCAGCATTGATGATGCTAACGTCGCTATCGGAACCGGATCCGTAAACATGGGTTCGGGGCTGATAGGTACCGGTCTTCTGATCAACAGTAAAGGATATCTGGCAGGTAACGCTACCACAGGCTATGAACTTGGTAGAATCGAAGATGTATTTGGATTCTTGTGAAAAATTTCTATTTTTCACGAGTTGAGCATGCTAAAAAAAAAGTATGCGATTTCTGTGAGGTGAAATGAATGCCGAAATTCGAGGTAAAGGGCACGTTCAAAAATGATGGACAGATGAAGCCCTTCACAAAAATAGTCGATGCACCTTCCGAGAAACTTGCTGGAGAATTCACTCTTGCAACGATCGGAAGCAAGCACAGACTCGAACGCAAGTATATTACCATTGACGCTGCAAAGGCTATTAATGGCGAGTAATACTGATCAGGCATCCCTGGAGCAGGAGGTCCGCTCCCTCCAGGCATATGCCAATGAATATTCCCAGCAGTTTGAACTTCTGACCCAGCAGCTGCGGTTCATCGAATCAGCACGCGGGGAGGCACTGGCGTCCACCGAGTCGCTCGAGGCTTTCAGCGGTCTGGAAGGAGATGTACCGACTCTTCTGAATCTGGGCGGGGGCATATCAGTTCATGCCGTCGTCACCGACACGAAGAAGATCCTGGTTGGGATCGGCGCAGGCATCACGGTCGAAAAACCGGTCGAAGAAGCGATCACGTTCCTTCACGACCGGGTCACTGAGATGGATGCATCCGCAAAACGGCTTTCTGAGTCTCTTGGAAAGCTTCAGGAACAGATGCGGGCCGTTGAGCAGAGAATGCAGGAAATCTATTCTCAGACTCAGCACCGCTGAACTTCTCTTTTTTATACAGTATTACGTAATGCGTTCTCTCAATCTATTCTGATGTTCGGTATCAGGCCATCCTGAGGTTTGATTAATGTACCTCTTCTCTCTATACTAACAGAGAGGAATTTATATTCACAGGACCGAATGAATAGATAATGTTTGAAGGACTGAAAAATAAACTCGGCCTCGGGAAGAAAAAGAACCCGATTCCGGAGACGGAAGCGCCGGTTCCCGCCGCCGTCGAAACTATACCATCACCCCAGCCGGAGGAGAAAAAAGCCCCGGGCTTCCTCAATAAAATCAAAACTCTTGTCGTAGAACACGAGTTTGTCCTCTCCGAAAAAGATATCGAGGAATCGCTCTTCGAACTCCAGATGGTCCTCCTGGAGTCCGACGTAGCCTATCCGGTAGCCGAGGCGATCACTGAACATATGAAAAAAGAGCTCGTCGGCACGCACAGGAAACTCCGGGAATCCGCTGACGATGTCGTCACGGACGCTCTCAGACATGCGATCGAAAAGGTGCTTGGTGAAGGATTCGATCTCGTCTCCTATATTAAAAACCATGAAAAGCCGGTCAAGATCCTCTTCACCGGGGTAAACGGGACCGGGAAAACAACTTCGGTCGCCAAGATCGCCCACTATCTTCAGAGTCAGGGACTCTCCGTCGTGGTCGGAGCCGGCGACACGTTCCGTGCCGGGGCAATCGAACAGATCCGTGTTCACTGTGAAAGACTTGGCATCAAACTCATCGCCCATCAGGAAGGAGCCGATCCGTCGGCCGTTCTCTATGACACCGTCGAGTATGCCAAAGCCCACAAGACGGATGTTGTCCTCGCCGACTCGGCAGGCCGGTTCCACAACCGGGTCAATCTCATGAACCAGCTGGAAAAGATCAAACGGGTGATGAAACCCGATCTCGTCTTCTACGTAGATGAGGCCGTAGCCGGAAACGATGCGGTCATCCGTGCCGAAGAGTTTGAAAAAACCGTCTCGACAGACGGCGTCATTCTCACCAAAGTCGACATGGATCCAAAAGGCGGAGCTGCCATCTCGATCGCCTACACGATCGGCAAACCGCTCGTTTTTCTCGGAGTCGGGCAGGGGTATGATGATATGAAACCGTTCACCCCTTCGCTGATCATTGATGAAATATTCGGAGATGACTAACATGGGACTTGATACATTATCCAACTCACTCAAAGACGCGATGAAGAAACTCGCCGGCAAAACGGTCATCGACCGTGCCGCTGTCGACGAACTCGTCCGCGATCTCCAGCGGGCTCTGCTTTCCTCTGACGTCAATGTCAAACTCGTGATGGAGCTTTCCAAGCAGATAAAAGCCCGCTCTCTGGACGAAAATCTCCCCAAAGGCATCAACGCCCGCGAACATGTACTCAGGATCGTGTATCAGGAGCTGGTGAACCTTGTCGGCAAAGAGGCAGAGTTCTCCTTAAAACCGCAGAAGATCCTGATGGCCGGTCTGCAGGGTTCTGGTAAGACCACCACGACCGGAAAACTCTGCCGCTACTTCCAGAGAAAAGGTCTGAAAGTCGGGGCGATCGGCGCCGACAACTTCCGGCCCGGAGCCTATGCCCAGCTCGAAACGCTCTGCAAAAAGATCAATGTCCCAAGTTACGGAGATCCAAAGGAGAAGGATGCTGTAAAAATCGTCAAAGACGGACTTGCCGCCCTGAAAGATGTGGATGTCGTCATCGTCGATACCGCCGGACGTCATGCCCTGGAAGATGATCTGATCGATGAGATCACAGAGGTCAATGCGTACCTCAAACCCGATCACCGCTGGCTCGTCATCGACGCGGCTCTTGGTCAGGCGGCCCGTGATCAGGCCAAACGGTTCCATGAAGCGATCGGGATCGACGGCGTTATCGTGACCAAGATGGACGGAACGGCGAAAGGAGGAGGCGCTATGTCCGCCGTCGCCGAGACCCAGTCGGGGATCGTTTTTATCGGTAACGGTGAGACGATCGATGATCTCGAACGGTTCGATCCCAACGGATTTATTTCCAGACTTCTCGGCATGGGCGATCTCAAAGCCCTCGTCGAAAAGGCTGAAGAGTCCATCAATGCCGAGGATGTCGATGTCAACGCCATGCTTCGGGGAAAGTTTACCCTGAACGATATGTATAAACAGCTCGAAGCGGTGCAGAAGATGGGTCCGTTAAAGCAGGTCCTTTCCATGCTGCCGATGGGCAATTTGAACGTTCCATCCGACGCTCTGGACGGAACCGCTGACAAGATGAAAAAGTTTAGGATCATCATGGATTCCATGACGCCGCAGGAACTTGATGAGCCTGCTCTGATCAACACGTCCAGGATGATGCGGGTAGCCAAAGGTTCCGGTTCTTCGGTCGAAGAGGTCAGGGATCTCATCAAATACTATAAGATGATGCAGAAAACGCTGAAAGGATTCAGAGGAAACAGGATGGCGATGGGCAAAATGATGAAACAGATGCAGAAAGGCGGCATGGGACCTATGGGTCCGATGTAAAATCTCTTTTTTTGAAAAAATTATGACTTGGTAAAGGTCAGGTTGTAATTATCCAGCCCCGCTGAGTTATCCAGTAGAGTTAATCTGATCAGGCCCTCTTTGTAATAATTGATGTACGTGTTTTCTTTGTAGGGGTACCAGACGATTTCCCACGGCGGTTCGGTCACGCCGTTTTGATCCGTCCAGATCGAAACACCGGTGTTGTCTGGATAGATCTCGTTGGTTATGGTATAGAGCATCCCGTTATATGCATACGCCCCAAGGTTCGTCCACGTTCCGACATATCCGCTGTCGGCATCGCCCCCTTCCCGTACAAAGACCCGTCCTTCTTCATCAGAGGCAAGCGTTCCGTTTTCTGACACGGTCGTCAGCCAGGAGTCATAAGCATAAGCAAAAGAACCGTCGTCGTTTTCGATCCAGGAGATGTTGAAGACATACGTATCCCCGTGTGCGTAGACCCAGGTCTCGGTCCCTCTCCTATCATCATTGAATTCCAGAAGTATCCTGTTCACATCGGGCGAGGGAAAATTCGTGAGCTCTTCACTTATCCATGTCCCGATGATATCGTCCTGACTGCTCACGCATCCTGCCGAACAGAGTACTGCTGCTAGGACGGCAAGGGTGAGTATGCTCAATTTCATGAGTATAGTAATGGATCCTTTCGCACCTTATATCTGTCGGAGACGGAAATTTTGCGTCATTTTTTGTACCAAAAATGGGTTTTTACTTACAATTGCGGGGATTACCTCTCCTTAAACCAGATAATTTGTCCGCTTGGAAAATTCATCTGTTAACCACTCCCGGGTCAGTACACTATTCTCTCCCGTCATCACGCCCCTTTCCCGGCTATCTCCTCCCTGATCCCGAACAGATACTCCTGAGCATATCCTGCATACTGCCCGAAATGGTCTCTTGCAAATGTTCCTGCCTTATTATATGAGAGTTTTTTCTCTCCGCCCAGATACTTCGTCCTAAGGATCCTTTCGATCCACACATCGATCGGAAACGCCTCATACTTTTCAAACGCAAACAAAAGCACACAGTCAGCCACTTTTGGCCCGACGCCAGGCAGCATCATCAGTCTCTCTTTCGCTGAAAGATAGGGCAGACTCCTGATCTCATCTGCCCAGCGGGGATTTTCGGCCGCCGTCTTTGCCGCTTTGCAGATGTAGGTATCCCGGTACCCGACTTTACATGCCCGAACAGAGCAGATCTCTTCGGCGGCGAGCCGTTCCGCTTTTGGAAACGTGTAAAACACCGAACCGTCCGCCTCAACTCTCCTCCCGTAACTCTTTGAAAGATTCTCGATACGCATCGTGATCCCGGGAATATTCGCACACGTCGCACAAATATACGAAATCAGACACTCCCAGGGATCCTGCCTGATGATCCGAAGACCCCGGCACGTTTCGATCGCCGCATGGATCAGCGGATCCGTATCGATCTCATCCAGAATAGTGTCCAGGGGGACATCCAGTCCGAAGTATCTGACGAGTTCCTCTTCAGTCGGTCCGTCATACCACAGAGTATCTCCCTCCTGACGGACCTTCCAGACCTTGTCTTTGACCGGCGCATACCAGAATCCGTTCTGCTTTTGCCAGCGAAATGCCTGCCCGCAGGAAACGGTCAGATCCAGCTGAAAAGGGATATCTTCAAGAGCAAATGTCTGCATAAAAAAAAAGTTATTCTTTGAGCATCAGAATGCCCAGAAGAACTGCGCCAAGACCGCAGAGTGCGAGAACGAGTCCAAATCCTCCCAGTACGAACTGAATGAACAGATCAAGGTTGAACCATATGCCAAGAATACCTAAAGCGAGAAGAATAATACCTACGATCAGTGTGATAAGTCCAGTTTTATCCATGATACTATGTACTCGGTTTTTGCATATATGCATTGCGTCCCTGTTCTTTATTCCATGTGCAGAAGTATTCTATACTCTTCACAGCAAAAATAGACCATAACCATTCTTTCGGATATTATGAAGAAGAAGACAGCTGACGACGGAGTCGCCGAGGTTATCGGTTTTGTACTGATCATTGCTTTGGTCGTGTCAGTTGCAGCTGTCTGGATCCTCTTTTATATCCCGGCCCAGGGGCAGGCGGTCGAAACAGAACACGCCCGTCTGGTTACAGAAGAGATCGCTGATGTCAAATACGGGATCGATCTGCTGTGGATGAACGGCAAGACCGATACGAACGCAAGCCGGGTTATTTCCCCGTCCCCGGTCCAGGGAACGGATCTTTCCGGTCTGCTGTTTTTATCTCCGCCCCTTGGCACAGGTACGGTCACCGTGAGCAACGGGACGGCATTTTGGATAAATTCCAGCGCAGGACCAAAGCCGGTTTCTTCTCTTAAAATAACCTTTAACTCGGCGAATTATTACGCGAAGGATCTTCGCATCGTGTATGAAGGGGGAGCGGTGTTTCGGGGACAGAAAAATGAGACGCAGTATGTGATCCTCCCTCCCTCTTCCGGGAACACCAATCTGGTTCTCGTGTGTGTCCCCGCAAACTACAGCGAACAGCAGATCCTTGGAAATATCCCCCTCAGTCTTACCTACAAATATCTTGGAAATCAAACCTACTCTACTGCAAATGTATCATTGTACAAGCCCGATCCGGCCAGTCCCTGGAATGCATTTCTCGGAACGTTCACCAAAGTGACCGTAGTTGAATATAATGTCACGGTCAGGGGGCTGCAATGAACAAAAATGCGGATCCAGGTCTTTCTGAAGTCGTCAGCGTGGCCCTTATCCTGACGGTCCTGATTATTACGATCGCGATGACGGCACTCATTGCTCTTCCCGTCATGGGGACCAATGCGGACCGGGTGCATAACGGGGATGTTCTTCTGGAGTTTTGTCAGATGAAAGCTGATATGGATACCGTCTGGCTGTCCAATTCAACCAATATCACCCGTCAGGCGGTGTTCACGCTCTCGCCCGCCGCCGACCGGACCGAGATCACCGTCTTTCCCAATCTTTTGTCGGCAGCGTCATTTGGTACGGTGTCGCTATCATATGGTATCCCTCATGGTGAGTATGCTGAGGTGATCCTCACCTACACCTCTTCCAACATGTATGCCGAAGATATCGAGATTATTTATGACGGCGGTGCCCTTTTCCAAAATGACCGCATCCTTCTTCCTGGTTCAGTGTCAGGTTCAGGACGATATGTTGTTGTGGTCAATACCGCAGAAGTTGCCGAGAGATCCATTGGAGGGGCAGGTGTCGCTACGTTGGAATACCGTCTGGAGAACATTGTATCTTCAGGTTCGGATCATCTGTGTGTATTCAGAATGGAGCTGCAGTAATCATGATCCACAAACGTGATTCCGGTCTTTCGATGGCGGTTGGATTTGTGATGATCCTTATGATCATTGCGATGATCATAGGTATGTGGGCGGTCATCGGCGTGCCTGAGCAGATCAGGGATGCCGAGGAGTATCATGCTATCGGGGTGACCAATGCGTTCCTTGATTACAAAATTGCCGTTGACAATCAGCGTCTGAATGGATGGGTCGGGTCGAATATCAGTATGCTCATCCCTGCAGCATCTGCTTATGCCGACGGAGCGCTCTTTATGAAGGAGGATGTAGGAATGCTCAGGGTCTATATTGGCGGTACAGAAAACAGTACTTATAATATCAGTCGGCTGTATGCGACATTTGGGACAACAAATACGCTTGTAGGTTATGAAGGGGGCGGCGTGTTTCGAAACGATTACGGATATGCTGCTTGGGTGACACCGCCTTCGATCACCATGGAGACAGCAGGTGATGATCTGTATGTAACATTGATCGTTCCGGAAATGCAGGGGTCGTTTGCGGTTGGAAGTTCAGAGGGAATCCCGGTGGATACCGGCCTTCTCTCTGTCCCAACTCAGGTGCTTCCACCTACAAATCAGACGGTAGTTGTCACGTTTACTGCTGATGACCCTTGGGATGCAAGTGTATGGAATACTTTTTTCTACGAAAAAGCAATACTGTATCAGAATATGGGAGTAAACATCATGAGTGACAAACCATCAATTAATACCACATCACTGACGATTTATCCCTCGGTTGTTGGGTATATTTATCTGAACGTTATCAACCCTGAGTATATCGTTGATGTCAGGAGATACTAAGATATGGAAAATGAATCAGGTGTATCCAGTGTCGTCGGCGTTGTTCTTCTGCTGCTTCTGGTCGTTCTCGCCGCTTCGGTGATCGGCGTTACCCTGTCAATGGCCACGCAGAACGCTGCTGAAAGTACGCCGAATGTTATTTTTACTCCTTCGGCCAGTTCCCAGATGCTGTATCACAGCGGCGGGGATATTTTGTACAAAAACCGGCTGGTGTTTTATAATAATGGCGTGGATATAACCGATCTGACGAGTATCGACGGTGATGATGCCTGGGTCGAGTGGCGTACAGGTCAGGCGGTCCAGTTACCTGGAAGTAATTCTGTCAGCAATCTTACGATCATCGCTCTGGATAATCTGGGCCGGGAGCAGCTGCTCTATCGGGGTTCGGGCGTACCAACGACACCTTTGCCGACTCCGATAACGCCTACTCCGACCGTGACTCCGACAACGCCGACACCCACTCCGACAACACCTACTCCAACTACAACACCAACGCCGACTCCGGAACCAACGCCCAACCCGTATTATACCGTCGGCAGCGAACCCTATGCAAATGCTTCTGCATTCATTCAATCAGTTAACGATTGGCAAGCAGGGACGTTTGTCTACGAAGATGATTATCATCATACTGGTCGCCCTATTCTAAAAAAGGATATTATCGTAGGAAATGAACCAATTCTCATCACGGCTGAACTGATAGGTTCAAGTGGTGTTTTCGAAATAGCAGGTAGTAAGACAGGGGATATTCCCGTTATCAGTCGTGCTCCGGGATATGATGGTGCGTTACTGGTGATTGAAGCAGAAGGCTTTCAAATCTCATATGGTGCAATCACATTTGATGGAATGAGTCATGGCAATGAGCCTATAATAATTGTTGGGGAAGGCACAACATTTTATGCAGCTGATTATTTCACTGTTAAGAATGGAGTGAACGAAGATGGTGTTGGTGTTGAGGGCGGGGGTATGTATATAGCAGGAACTGTTGATTTCCATGGTTCTACAAGTATTACCGGTAATTCTGCGAAATATGGTGGAGGTATTTTCATTGATGATGGGGGAAGTTTAACGATGAGTGGTGGTGGTATTACTGGAAACTCTGCTACATTGAAAGGTGGGGGAGTCTATAATGAAGGGACACACACATTAAACTCCGGAAGCATTGATGAAACTAATACTGCGCCAGTTGGATCTGTTTATTATGCTGTAGCCGGTTCAACAAATAGTCAAGCCATCTACATGCGTTTTGCACCCGGTCAACAAACAACGACACCAACTGTTGATCAGGCAGTTAACCTCTATCTACCTTATTGGGGATAAATCATACCATTTTTTAGATTAGGACTACTCGGTGTAATCTCAATCGGAAAAAACTGACGTGGTTATGAGATGTACTTCGATTTCGTTTACGGCATTAGTATCGAAACAAGAGAAAAAAATCAACTGTGAATCGGCGCAAACCGCGTTTGGTCATATTAGATGTCAATACATATTCCTTACATGAAATTAACGTACATTCCAAAAGTACATCCTTTTTGTTGGACGGATACTGTTTAGTTCATATTTCTAATGTTTTTCTGCTGAAAATAGATAAATCTGCAAAATTCTATTTTTTATCGGACGCAAATCACTCCAGAAACGTTTATCGTCTTAATATGTTAATATATTCTGCATACCATGAAACAGCAGAGAAGGTCAGATGACGGCGTATCTCCTGTTATCGGCACGATTCTTCTAGTGGCGCTCACCGTTGTGCTGGCAGCTCTCGTCTCGGCATCTGCCCTGGGGATGGCGTCCGGGATCCGGACGAGCCATATCATCGGCGTGAGTGTTGATCCGGGGGAAGAGGGGGAGCTTCTTGTTACTGTTTTCTGCGGGAAGACCGACGATCTTGAAACGATCACGGTGTATAACGGTTCCAGGATCGTCGCCGAGGCGGCTTTTTCGACGGTCGGCACGCCGCTGAGTTTTAAAAATCCGGCGTCTCTGGCGTCCGGGAAGGCCGATATTTCGGTCGTCGGCAGGTTTAGGGACGGAAATCAGACCCTCTATTCAGGGACCGTTGTTATCAAATAAGGGGAGGCGGGGTCTGACGTCCACATCGGGATGATGCACATCACCGCCTCAAGCGCGAAAAACCCATCATTGATTTTTTTACCCCCATGCCTGAGTATTAATCCAAAAATACGTCCAAATCTGTCGGACAATTTGTTCTCTGTCCGATAGTATTATCATCAAATATATCGTACAACTTAACTGCATATTATGAAAGTAAGTACAAAGAAAAACGACGGAGTATCCCCGGTCATCGGTACGATCCTCCTTGTGGCAATCACGGTCGTCCTTGTCGCCATCATCTCGGCTGTCGTCATGGGTATGACCGGCGGGATCGAAACAAGCCATGTAGTCGGCGTGAAAGTAGTTCAGGGCACTGATGCTGCTGCTGATAACAAATCGTTACTGGTTACCATCACCGGCGGCGACACCACTGGTCTGGGCAATCTGACTGTCTACAACGGGGATAAATTTGTGGAAGAAAAGAAATTCACATCTGTAGGTGTCCCGATGAACTTCACCAATGGCGATAATCTGACTGCTGGTCAGGCATCAATCTCCGTCGTCGGCACGTTTGCCGATGGCCCCCAGACCATCTACACCGGCACGATCTACCTGAAATAACCTCACCCTCTGAGGTTAACCACTATTTTTTTTTCTTACAGGTTTTTACTCGCAGCGCTCTAAATCAAAAACAGTACATCTCCGCTGATCTCCTGTGCTGAACACCATCCCGCCCTTCCGCAAAACCCCCCGTCACAAAATCATCATGACCTGGGATATTCTCTGAAATTCTTCCCTTTACCGGCAAAAACGTATTTGACGATACTTGTCACCTACTTGTCGAATCGTTTGACAACAAAACAAACCCCATATCTTCCTTGAAATTGAAAAATACCTTATATTATAATTATAATTATTTTATTTTATTATATTTTACTATTTTACCCAAAAGAGAGAGAAAGGCCCGCAGATCCTCTTCGCCCGGCATACCTGACCATCCCCCCTCTCCTCTTATCACACTCCCGTCAAGTTGGTAAAATAGACAAATACCAAAATCAAAGCCGTTATCTGCCTTCGATTGCGCAAATTCGACCGTAAACACTTGACGGACCATTTGACAACTACCCTCACCTTTCGGCAAGCCAGAACCCGTTCCTCCTCATCCCGGCTTTTTGATAAAGCTCCCTGTTCCACCGGACCACCTTCTTATTCTCCGACCTGCGAAGCTCCGGATCATCGGCATCCGTCCGTGTCTCCGACAACCGTTCCACACCTATCGCCGCTGTCTGGGCTAAGAGGCCGTCCGAACCCTGCTCATTCTTCCCGTACAATGCATGGGAAAGCTGGCTCTGGGAAAGACCTGTCGCGACCCGGATATCCCCAAACGGAATCAGACCCGACTCCTGCTCACACAGCCATCCAAGGATCTTTGCCCCGGATTTCGACAGCTTATCATGCTGACTCCCCTTCTGATTGGCAAACAGCGGCTCCAAAATCTCCATCACCGCATAAAAATCCTCCTCCTCTGCCAGAAGATCCCCGCCGATCATCGATCTGCGAACAGGAGAATGCAAAAGAGCGTGGGCTGAGACAAGACAAAACATCAGCTTCAGATTCCGTGAATCCATCATCGGATCACACCGGACCCGGTTCGCAAAGGGCACCGACACGACTTTTGGCTCCACCAGACCCCAAAGAGCACGGGCAATCGCAAAATTCGTATCCTCCCCCTCTTTCATCCGGGGCATCTCTGCCCGCTTCATGATCGCGGCATGCACGCTCTTTCTCTGTTCATCGGACTCATCGGTCCAGAAAAGCAGCTGACGGTCCAGAACCTGATCATCCCCGTTCAGATCGACTTTGCAGACCCAGAACACGCAGCGGCGTGGAAGAGCAAGCGTAAGGCCGGCATTTCTCGCCACGGTCTTGTATTCTCCCGGATGATCCCAGTCAGACGTCGCCGTTTTGAACAGCTCCTGAAAATCCGGCGACATCTCCTGATCATCCAGAATAAGGACGGATCGGTCCTTTATCGGATGATAATACAGAGATTTGTCCGAAAGATGGGCATTGACGACCGCTGATTTTGGAAGACACGACGAGGCGACAACGGCCGCATGACTTTTTCCGGTGCCTGTCCTGCCGGAGATGCTGATATGGATGCCTTCCGAGTTCTCGACCCGGGTCGCTGCATAGGAAAGAAGCATGGCCTGTATGATCTGGGTGTCGCCGACATGGATCTTAGCGCAGATCTTTCTCAGAAAGGCAAGCATCTCTCCCTTCTCCCAGATCTGTCCGGCATAGACCTCGGCGGCATGTTCTCTCGTTGAGGGCTGGGTCAGATAGAAGGAAAGACGGCACGCGGAAAAGAGGTCGGCAGGGATGTAGGGCCGGGCGCCTTCGAAGATATCTTCCGGGTCCGCGTCGCGTCCTTTCGCCCATCGGCCGATCTCAGATCCGTTGTGCCAAAGACTCCATTCGTGAGCTTCGAAAAGTTTGAGGCCTTCGAGACGTTCGCCTTTGTCGAGGGTCGCGGTTTTTTCGAGATAATAGCCGTGAGAAAGGGAGTAGTAGTCGTCTTTATCCGGTTCGATCCAGGACCCCGTCTCGGGAGAGAGGAGGTATTTTATGTCGGCAAAGACCTCGGCGGTTTCCACCCGTGAAAGGAAGTCTTTGATGCCTTCCCACAGCGCTTCTCTGCTTGAGTCAAACGAGGGAAAGGAGTGGCAGACCCATCCGTTATGGGTGAGTGCCCAGACGGATTCGAAATAGCGGGGAAAGGTTTCGGTTTTCGCATAGACGAGCTCGAACGGACATACGAGCTCCCAGCCGTGAGGCAGGACCAGCCGTTCCAGGAAGTCAGTGGTGTCCAGCGATGTGATCCGGTATTCCCGCATGCCGGAACCGTGCCAGGGAAGAAGGGCCATGTATTCGGGGTCGACATCGTCGGGTATGTCGGGAATAAATTCAGGGTCGCAGAGTTTTTCCAGTTCTGCACGGATCTCTCCGGCAGAGTCAGCTTTGTCCAGGGCGGATGAGGTGGATGGGGTCGTGGTATTCATACAAAAACTTCGATCCGGATTTATATATACCCCAAACCGCGCGGTGCGATAATGCCTCCGTTTTTTGCGTATATGAGATGCTCAGTGAATGAGTGGGGGGTTTTACGATGCAAAAAAATGAGGTTGGGACTGCAGATATTCTCTCCATCTTATCCGTACATCAGGTATTTCGGCCGAGAACCCCCTCGTTACCGCGGATCATCCATCTCAGCAGCATAGACCTCGGCGATCTCAGCACCGTTCAATGGGAACGGCACTTCAGAGTACGATGCCACGTTGAATGACGAATTTGTTTTGATGGTCGCACTCGCTGAAGCAAGATATCTCTTCCTGACATACTATCTCTTCTTCACAAGGGAGTGTATCTCTTTCTGATCAGGATATGTGTCCGAAAAATAGTTGTCTTCTCATCAGATAGTTAATTCCTATGAACATATTTTCCTCTGTTTCAGATTGTGATGTGGTTTCAAATCGATTAGAAAAAGCCTTTTTTTGTCAAGATTTTCATCCCCTTATCATAAAGAGTTAACCTTAATTTTTGTGAAGAAATGGGTGTCTATATTTATTGTATCTCTCTCATTTTGGAAATATGAGATACCATACATGAACTGTTCATGTCTGCTATTCTATATATTCTCCACTTTCAAGAGTGTAGATTGCCGTAATTTCCTCGGAGGTCAGCGGGAAGTCAACCTCGTGCTGCATTTCTGTAGTAAAATTGCCGTTTTCAATAGTCCAGCGGGTAACATCGTAACGTGGTTGTGTAGGGGTATTGAGAGGCAGGTTCTCATTTATCAGCCCGCGTATAGTGCCGCTATCCGTGCCGTAAATATACAGTTTGGATCGCTCCTGCGGAGAAGTGCCTCGTTGGTCATACACGCCAGTTATATGATACCATTTTCTCTCAAGACTCGAAACATGGTATTCAACCTGTGTGGATGGAGTTTCATCTGTTTTTTCAAAATAGAAGACCATCTGAAAACCATGAGTAGTTGGGTATGAAAATTGCAGTCTCCATACTCTGTCGGTATGGCCAGTGCCGCCACCACCATCGATATACCCGCGTCCTGCAATATTCCACAACTCAGTCGTATACGTTTCATTACTCTTCACCCACGCCAGCGCCGAAAGCCCCGGATCCCGCACAAAAATCTTCATCGAGCTTGCTCCAACCTCTCCAGATGTAACATTCCGAACATCCAGACGAACCGTATAGAGACCCGCAGAATGATAGGCAAAATCCGCCTTCCTTCCATAGGCAGTCTGCTCGTTCCCGCTCGCCCAGGAAAAAGTCAGATCAGACCCATCCTCATCAGCAGTGAACTCCACCGTCGCTTGATTTGAAACTTGATCCAGAACCACCCAAAGATCAGCCTTACCAGCGATCACTCCCGGAAGCGGTTTTGTCCCTGAAACTCCCGTCTTCACCTGACTCGTCGCATTCCTTCCTTCAGCCACACTCGCCGTAAATGCCGCATTCACCTCTCCTTTTCCCTCCCGGTAAAACTGTTTTTCAGCGATCACCACTGACCCTCCCCCTCCCGTATACACAACAGACACCGAACTAAGCGGTTTTGTCACTCCGTAATTCCAGGTAAGTCTCATTCCCGGGCCAAAATCCCGCTCATCCGCCTGAAAATCTGCGGTATGATCGATACCGTTCACCAAAACGGCATACTCCCCCGCAGAAAGCGTCGCTCCAGAAAAATGGGCGAGAGTGATCACCCCGGTATTTTCCGAGATCATGATCCCTGCCGCCGGCGCCGGAGCCTGCATCCCAAGCGAAAGGATCCCGACCGCCAAAACGCCGGTCAGCAGAACGGTGAGCGCAAGGATCAAAAGTGCGGCGATCACCGGCGACACGCCGCTTTCCCCTCCTCTGCCGTCTTCATCCATGATACTATGCGTTTCTTCTCCGCGAATATACTTCTTTGCGAAGGAATATATTCATCATCTAAGGAAATAATATTACTGCATTAAGCAAATCTATTATCCATACTATAATTGTGCAGTCAGGCACTCCAAATAATTTCACGGGAATAGTACAGATGTTCGGCAAAAAAAAGAGGGAAGAGGCAAATGAGGATGTATATGAGACCCTCCCGGAGTATGATTTCGAACGGGACGGGCCCTTAGTCTCTCCCAAACTCCGAAAAACTGATGAAGTTCTCGAAGCCTACTGGATCGAACCGGGTCTCACGCGTGTTTCCATCATCAGAACCGCCGAGTATGAAAACGTCTATATTGCCCATGAACCTGCTCTGACCCCTTTTGAAGCCGAACTTCTCGAACGCCTTCAGCCGGCTGTCCGCGACCTGCTTATCCTGAAGGATGTCGAAGTGAACGATATGCAGGAGGTTTTGTATGAATCGATCGACCTGCTTCTTGAGTCCTATAATGTGGATATTACCAATGCCACCGTCTATAAGATGCGGTATTATCTGAAACGCACGTTTTTCGGGTGGGGTCGTGTCGATATCCTTCGCGGCGACCACGACATCGAGGATATCTCCTGTTCCGGGTATGATCTGCCTGTCTATCTGTATCACCGTAAATACCGGGATATCAAGACCTCGATCTTCTTCACCGATCCGCGTGAACTGGACAGTCTGGTCGTTCTGTTTGCCCAGAAAGCCGGAAAACACATCTCGCTTTCCAACCCGATCGTGGACGCGACCTTGTCCGACGGATCGCGTATCCAGCTGACCTACAGTACGGTGGTCTCGACCCGCGGTTCTTCATTTACGATACGCAAGTTTAGAAAGAATCCGTTCTCGCCGATCGATCTGCTGGTCAATAAGACGTTTACGATCGATGAGATGGTCTACCTCTGGATGGCGGTCCAGTATAACTACTCCATTTTGATCGTCGGAGGAACGGCTTCGGGAAAAACGACTACGTTGAATGCTATCTCTCAGTTCATCCCTGCTCTATCTAAAGTGGTATCCATCGAAGATACCCGCGAGATCATGCTGGAGCATGACAACTGGATCGCGAGTCTCGTGCCGCTTTCGTCCGGCGCTATCACCCCCACACAGAGGGATATCTCCATGTTCGATCTGCTGAAAGCGGCGATGCGTCAGAGACCCGAGTATATCCTTCTTGGAGAGGTCCGCGGTGTTGAGGCCCAGACCCTTTTCCAGGCGATGAACTCGGGACACACGACGTACTCCACGCTGCACGGCGGAGATGTGACGATGGCGATCCACCGTCTGGAGAACCCTCCGCTGGATGTGCCCAAGGCAACGATCGAAACCCTCGATATCGTTTTGTGTCAGGGAAGTATGTTTAGGAACAAGAAGCAGGTTCGCCGGTGTAAGGAGATCACCGAGATCGTGGGCATGACCGATAAAGGCGAACTTGAGATCAACACGGTGTATTTGTATAATTACCAGAAGGATGCACCCAGTTTCTCCGGCACGTCTCAGGTCTATGCATCGATCGCTGAAAAGACCGGTATGAATATGACAACGCTGGGCGAGGATCTCCGCAGGCGCACGGCGGTTTTACAGGCAATGCTTGATCAGGATATCAGGGATTACCGGGACTTTGCACGGATCGTCTGGCTGTTTCTTTCAAACCCCAAGTATGTTATGGCGAATGTCGGGGACCTTACGCAGATCCTGCCCGGAAAATGCAAGCTGCATGAGACGCTTGCCAACCGCCCGATTGGTAAGGATGAGTATCCGGAGATGGTGGAAGGACCTGCCGATTCTGACGCTGCCTACGTGGTGGGTTCTACCATCTCTGACCGCAGGAATGCGCCGGCTCGGGTCTGTTATACTCCGGAACCCTCCCGGGAGTCCAAAGCCGCGGACGAAGGGTCCGGCTCCTTTACGAAACTGGTGCCCGTTTCCGAGGATAAGCTGCCGAAAGTTGATTTCATGCCGATTGATACCTCGGGTGCCGGATCGGAGCCTGCTCCAAAATCAGCAGAACCTGCGTTCTCTCTCCCCCCAAAGCCAGTTCCCGAATCAGCTGAGCCGGCATTCGTTCTCCCCCCCAAACCTGCTGACGGATCCGGTGAACTAGTGGTCGATCTTCCCTCGGAGTCTGTCCCTGGATCCGTCGAACCTCCGGTTGATCTCCCCTCAGAACCAGTTCCAGAACCCGCTGAACCAGACGTAAAGGCAGCTCCGGATGATGTTGAGGATTTCTTCTTTGACATCCATACCCCTCTCCAGCCCGAAGAGGAGATCTTCGGCCCGTCTGAACCCGAACCCGACCCTCTCTTCGAAGTGGAAGCGGACCGTGAGCTCACCTCGTTTGATCTGTATGCAGATGAACAGACCTCCGGGTCAGCCCCGGAAAAGAAGCAGCAGTAGGCCATGAGAAATCCCTTAACTCCATCTCCGGAACGCATTCGAGCTCTTGAAAAGGAACTCTTCTCGGCACGTATCGATATCGATGTCAAGGGGCTTGTTCGCTATGCGCGGGTATTTGGTTTCATTGCCAGTCTTCTCATCATCTTTGCCTTCGTCTTCATCGACCTGCTCTTCTTCCCTGTTGCCAATCTGTTCATAGATCCTGAATATATTATCTTCACGTATCCTCTGACCGCCGGCATCGCTATTCTAGCAAATGTTGCCGTCTATTACGCTATTATCTCCTATCCGAAACTGGAAATGCGGACCCGGAAACGGTTCATCGAAGCATCCATGTATGAAATGGTATCGTTCATGTATGCTCTGCACCACTGCGGTGCGACCCTGTATGCCTCCCTTCATTCCATCGCCAAGTATGCCGATTTTTACGGCGATGCGGCAAAAGAGTTCCGTCAGGTAGTTTCCGATATGGATTTCTGCGGCTACGACCAGTTCACTGCCATCCAGCGGCTTACCGATACCACGCCTTCCGATAAACTTCGGTTCTTCCTTTCGGAATTATCTTCGACATACCGGTCGATCGGTAATGCCGAGGTGTTTTTGGAGGGTAAACGTCGGGAGATGCAGAAAGAGGCTGAGATCAACCAGAGAAGTTATCTCTCCTCACTTGGGGCGATCGCCGAGATGTATATCACTCTGTTCGTTGCCGGTCCCCTTTTTGTGGTGATCGTCATCATGGTTATCGGGCTCATCTCCGGATCGGATCCTCTGATCCTCGCCCTGGTCGTGTATCTGATGCTTCCGATTGGAACGGTGATCTTTCTCCTCCTGCTGGACACACTTGGTCAGACCTACATCATCAAACGCATCCAGATGCCCTGATCGACCGTTCCCCTGTATCCTCAGCTTACGGTAGTCGAATCGGAAGTTGATGAAACCCCCCTCTTTGAAAAACTGAAAAAATACGACAAACGCCTGAAATATATGGAGTTCATTCGTCACCCGCTGCTGGCTATTCGTGAGGAACCGGCGCTTGTTTTCGTGTTCAGTATCCCTCTGTCGCTGATAACGGGTGTTATCCTTTACTTTTCCACGGTAAAGGTCTTTTTTAATCCGTATATGATCTACGAATGGGGCATGGCCGTCGATGATGTGATCATTGTCATGATTTTGGTGGCTCTCGTGCCGTATGCAGTAAGTTATCGGCAATACGTCCGCAGAATAGATAAGGTGGAAGGCGCTCTTCCCGATTTCTGCCGTCAGCTGAGTTCTCTGGTAAAATACAATATGACGCTGACCCACGCCATTGAACTCACCGCAGAGGAAGGAAAAAGTTACATCCAGGAGGATATCCGTATTCTCTCCCGTGATCTTCTGTGGGGAGAGAAACTCTCGTCTGCATTAAAGCGGTTTGCGGACCGTATGAAAAATCTGTCCGTCGACCGTCTGGTCATTCTTCTCTCCCAGACCGAACACTTCACCAACGATCTCTCGCTCACGATCGATCTGCAGTATCATGAAGCAAAAAACAGAGAGTCTTTGAAAAGGGAAAGAAAGAGCGACATGGGCGTGTATGTCGTCATCGTTTTCATGGCGTTTGCGGTCTTCGTGTTCGTTCAGGTCATCATGTCTGAGGTGTTTCTCAATATCATGATGGAAAATTCCGAAGCCCTCTCATCTCTTAGTTCCAGTTCGGGGTCCGGATTTCCTGCCCAGCTGTATCAGATGATCATTTATCATTCGATCCTTATTCACGGGTTCTGTTCGGGGCTTGTGGCCGGGATGATGGGTACGGGGTCTATCAAGGGGGGTATCCAGTATTCATGCATCATGCTCGCTCTTGGTTCACTCGCCTATGTCCTGATCAGCATGGTAATGTAGAGCCCGAGTCCAAGTAATAACCATTATGTCCGTATAAAACAATGTAATAGGGTGCTAAAGTGTAGCATGACACACTATGTCATGCCCCCATCTGCAGAGGACTTAACCATATGTTCTGGAATGAGAAGATGGAAACCTTGTCCGGTCCGGCTCTTGAAGAGCTTCAGCTCAAACGTCTGAAGGAAACGGTTGCACGGACGCAGAATATCGGTTTCTACAATACCCTGTTCAAGGATGCGGGAATAACCCCGTCTGATATAAAATCACTTGACGATCTGGCAAAGATCCCGTTCACGAAGAAAGCAGATCTCCGCGGCGGATATCCGTTCGGCTTTTTGGCGGTCCCGATGTCCCAGGTCAACCGGATCCATACGACGTCAGGAACGACCGGGAAACCGACGGTCGTTGCCTATACGAAAAACGATCTCACTATGTGGTCGGAGCTTATCGCACGGAACCTGACGATGGTCGGGCTTCGCGCCGGCGATATTTTCCAGAATGCTTCGAACTACTCTCTTTTCACCGGCGGTCTCGGCATCCATATGGGTGCGGAGAAGATCGGCTGCGCCGTCGTTCCGTCAGGCGTCGGGAATACCAAACGGCAGATCGAGATGATCCAGGACTTCAAAGTGCGTGGTCTTCACTGCACGCCGAGTTATGCGATGCATCTGACCGAGGTGGCAGAGGAGATGCATGCGGATCTTGCTTCGCTTGAGATCGGCTGCTTCGGAGCGGAAGCCTGGTCGGAGAATATGCGCCGGGATCTGGAGAACCGTCTTGGCCTCAAGGCGTATGACAGTTACGGGATGAGCGAACTTTTCGGTCCGGGCGTTGCCTTTGAATGCCCAGAACAGGACGGGCTCCATATCTGGCATGACTGTTATATCGTCGAGATCATCGATCCGAAGACCGGCGAAGTGCTTGGTCCGGAAGAGAAGGGAGAGATGGTCGTGACCCCGATCATGAAGGAGGCCATGCCTCTCCTGCGTTATCGGACCGGCGATATCACGATGCTCATGGAGGATGAGTGTCCGTGCGGCCGCGGTCAGAAGATCGCAAGACTTCTCGGCAGAAGCGACGATATGCTGACGGTCCGCGGGATCAACGTGTTCCCAAGCCAGATCGAGCATGTGCTGAAGAACATCCCGGAAGTGGGCGATCAGTTCATGGTCTACATCGACCGGGTGAACCATCTTGACGAGATGATGATCGAGGTGGAGATGAATAAGAATATCTTCTCGGGAGAACTTCAGGATCTCTCGAAGCTGCAGACGAAGATCATGAAGGCCCTCCAAGAGACGCTGACGCTGCGTGCCAGAGTCGAGCTTGTAGAGCCGGGGTCTCTCCCCCGCTTTGAAGGGAAAGCAAAGAGAGTCGTTGACCGGAGGGTCATTTAAGTATGGCGTATTATAACGAAAAAATCGAAACGATGCCTAAAGGGGAGCTTGCAAAGCTCCAGTATCAGGAACTGAAAAAACTAGTCACGCGTCTGTATGATTCATCGGCATTCTATCACAAAAAGATGGACGAGACCGGTGTAAAACCTGCAGACATCACGTCAATCACAGATATCACGAAGCTGCCGTTTATGAAAAAGACGGATCTCCGTGATAATTATCCGGACGGGCTCGTCTGCGTTCCGCACGACGATCTGGTCAGGTATCATGTTTCGTCCGGAACGACCGGCAAGCCGACGGTCGTTGCCTACACGCAGAACGATATCGATCTCTGGAGCGAGTGTGTCGCCCGCTCTCTCGTGTCCTGCGGGATCGGCAAAAAGGATGTTTTGCAGGTCTGTTATGGATACGGTCTGTTTACCGGCGGTCTCGGTCTGCATTACGGCGGCGAGAAGGTCGGCGCGACGGTGATTCCGGCATCGACCGGAAACTCCGAGCGGCAGATAGAGTTAATCCAGGATCTGAAAACGACGGTGATAGCCTGTACTCCGTCGTATTTCGTCCATCTGATCGATGTCGCCAAAAAAATGGGCGTGGACTTCAAGAAAGACACGCTTCTTCGGACCGCCATTCTCGGCGCCGAGCCCTGGACGGATGCGATGCGCCGGTATATTTACGCCGAGTCCGGCGTTACGGCGCATAATATCTTCGGAACGTCCGAGATATCCGGGCCGATGTTTACGGACTGCAGCGAGCTGAACGGTATGCATATCTGCGGTGATATCGCCTACACCGAGATCATCGATCCAAAGACCGGCGAGCAGCTTCCTCCGGGCGAGAAGGGAGAACTGACGATCACGGTCCTGAAAAAGGAGGCGATCCCGATGATCCGGTATCGGATCGGAGATATCACGTCTATTATTGAAGGAGATTGTGCCTGCGGCAGAACGTCGCCGCGGATCGACCGTCTGCAGGGAAGGGTCGACGATATGCTGATCATCCGCGGGATCAATGTGTTCCCGTCGGCTATCGAGCATGCTCTGTTGAAAAACCCATATCTCACGAGCCATTTCATGATCGAGGTGTCACGGACCGGCCCTCTTGACGATATGCTCGTAAAGGTAGAATTAAAGCCTGATGCGATGACAGATAGTATTACCGGTCTCATGGAGATGCAGATGCGTACCGAGCGTGCTCTTCGGGATGCACTGAATGTCTCTGCCAAGATCGAGCTCTGTCCGCCGAACTCCCTCCCGCGTTTTGAGGGTAAAGCAAAACGTGTAATCGATCATCGGGTGATCTAAATGACGGAAAAATACATCATCAAACAGCTGTCGATCTTTTCAGAGAATAAAGCCGGGAAGCTTGCCGCGATCGCGAAGATATTTCTTGATACAGGGGTTTCCATCCAGGCATTCAACATAGCCGAAGCAAACAACTTCGGGGTCGTCCGGGCAATCGTTGATAAACCGGAAGTTGCGTTCAATGAGTTTGCGAAGCAGAATTACGCTTTGCAGTACACGGATGTTCTCGCGATCAAAATGAAGGATGTTCCGGGAGGCCTGTATGAAGTGGCAAATCTTCTTGGCGGTCTTGGCATCAACATCGAGTATGCGTATGCGTTCCGTTCGGGCGAGTACGGCGCGTTGATCGTGAAGGTGACAAATCCGCGGGAAGCGGCACTGAAAATCGTGGAAGCCGGCATCGAACTGCTTCCGGCGAAAGATTATAATTTCTGATCTGAATATTTTTTTTCTTTTTTTTATTCTGAAAAAAAGAATGAAGGATTCTATCCTTTCCGCACCGCGTCGCGGTTTTTCCGGTAGGATTTCTCTTTCGGATCAAGCTTCATTGCCTGTTCAAATGCAGAAACCGCTTCTTCTTTCCGGCCAAGATACGCGCTGGCCGCGCCTTTCAGGCTCCAGCTTTCGGCATCGTTTGGGTCGAGCAGAAGGACTTTTTCTATCGAAGCAAGACCTGCTTCATATTCTTTGCTTCTGATCTGGAGATTTGCCAGCAGTTTCAGCAGGCGGCAGTCATCCGGCACGGCCGAGAGCCCGTTTTCCAGGGTTTCTTTCGCCTGTGCCGCATCGCCGAGCGCGGCCTGTGCATGGGCTTTGTGGAGAATTGCAAGCGAACATCCCGGATCGATGGCGAGGGCCTGTTCTGCCGTCTGCAGGGCTTCGTTTGGGTTACCCGCAAAGATGAGATAGCCTGCTTTGTTTGCAAGCAGGGTCGGGGAGTACGGGGCACTTACCAAAGCATCCGATGCCGCGGCGACGGCCTCGGTGTATTTCCCGGATTCGGCAAGAAGCCTGGCACGCTCTGCGGAAAACCGAAAGTCTCCGGGAAACAGTTTTCCGGCCGTGATGTGCGTTGCCAGTGCTTCTTTTCTTTCGCCGGTTTTTTCAAAGAGACGGGCAAGATTGTACCAGACATCGGGAATGCCCGGCCGCAGTTTGATCGACTCCTGATAGCAGAAGATGGCTCCTTTTTCGTCACCGCGTGTCATCATCCCTGCAGCTTCCTTACACCAGAGAACCGGGTCCGAAGGGTTTGCCACTCGCGGTTTTCTGCTCACTTTTTCTCCCACCGGAGAAGCTGCGAGAGACTGCCAAGCGTGCCTCCTCGTCTGATCTCTTCACGGATCCTGACCTCAGTTTTTTGGACTTCTACCGCACGCCGTGCGACCTCGTATGCCCGTTCCCTTGGTATAACGACGACCCCGGACTGATCGCCGATCAGCCAGTCTCCGGGTCTCACGGTCTGGCCGCAGCAGGAGATCTCGGCGTTGATCTCGCCGAATCCTTTCGGTTCGCCCGCATTCGGCTGGATCGCCGTCGCATAGACCGGCATATCAAGGGTGATGATATCATCCCAGTCACGTACGGCCCCGTCGATAATGATCCCTGCGACCCCTTTGTTCCCGGCCGAACGGGTGGCAAGTTCGCCCCACGGCGCGATATCGGTTCGTTTGTCATTGCTGATGACGAGAACATCTCCCGGTCTGCATTCATCGATCGCCTGGACCGGTTTGGACCAGTCCCCCCCGAATGTTTGTACGGTGACCGCTTTTCCGATCATCTTCTTTGGAACATGCTGAACGGTAAGGCCGCTCATTGCCCCTTTCCGGTAGAGGGCATCCGTCACGTTCGGGGCGGAGACCTGTTCAAGAAGTCCGCGGATCGTGTCATCCAGACTGGTTTTCACGGTCGTTCCTTCCGTCGGCCGGTCGATCGCATCCCGCACATCCCGCGTTGCTTTGGTGACGTCGGCTGCTTTGATGATCGACCCTCCGACGATCACGATGTCGGCGCCGCGTGCCGCAGCTTTGGATGAGGTCTCTGCGTTCAGTCCTCCGGCAACGGCAATTTTGATCGGCAGGTTCCCGAGTTTATCCAGCAGATCAAGCGGATCCTTCCCCTCCATCTGCTGATCGATCCCCACATGGGCATTGATGATCTGGACACCGAGGCCGGCAAGTTCCCGTGAACGCGTGACCACGTCCGAGACATTCATCATGTCTGCCATGATCTGCACTCCGTACAGGGCGGCTCCGCGAAGTGCGTCCGTTATCACGGCGTTATCCGTATTTGCGAGAACGCAGACGATATTTGCTCCGGCCTTTGCCGCCATCTCGACCTCCAGACCGCCGGTATCGGATGTTTTCAGATCGGCGACGAGTGTTGTGGTCGGAAACTGCGCCCGGAGAACGCGAACTGCCTGCATTCCTTCGCTTTTAACCAGAGGAGTGCCTATTTCTATCCAGTCGGCACCTCCTGCCAGTGCCTCTTCTGCTATTTTTTGGGCCCGGGTAAGCTCGGTTACGTCAAGGGCCACCTGGAGGATAGGGCTTTGCATGGAGAATAGTTTGGAAGGAGAAGGGGATAAGGCTGGTGGGTGAGTAAAAGATACGCTGAGGTCTGCATTGAGGTTCACAGAATGGTTATTTCTTTGCGGATGTCTGGCTTATTTTATCTCTTTTTGAAAAAAGGAGGGAGTATTGTGATAGGATCACAGATTATTACAGCAGAATTTTCCTATTAACGATATCTCTTTTCGAGAAGGAAACACCGTGCATTGGAGGTTTCGGGAGAACATGATCCATGTGCTGTTAACAGATTTGAAAGTAACGATCCCACCGGTCTCTCACAGATTTCTTCATACAGTTCCGCCATATCGGCATTACACGTCGGGCGGTCCGGATAGTGATAAGGGATATGATTTTCCCTGGTAAAACTTGTCCGCTTTAGTTCGGCAATTACATTTGTCATTTTTCGTACATCCCAGTGTCATTAAGCCCCTGAGTCCTGAGTTCAGAGACAATTAGTAATATGCGTGTTATTATATTTAAATAATTCTTTTTTGAAAAGTTATGTTATATTTATACTTTATTATTATTGGGTATTTATTCAGAAAATAACCGGTTTCCGGGGTTGGAATATCTGATCGAATACCCGGGCAGTACTGCGCGTTTCGATCATCCCGTACACATCTTCTCTCTTCTGAATTATCTCCAAAAATCCCCTGGTAACTCACACTCATCTCACAAAAGGGTTCCTGACATACAGTTATGAATACCAAAAACATATTATAAAACGTACTTGAGGATATGACACCGCAAATCTATTCCGAAGCTCAACTTATCATCAACGGAAAAATCTACAATCCCGAAGAGAATTGTTACGGGAACGGCTGGAACTGGGATGCGGGGTCTCGTGTTCTTTCACTGAATTCATATCATGGATCCGGGATCGACTGTTTCGGGGATATCTCTATCATTGCCTCGGGTGCAGAAAATACCATAGTTGGGAAACATCGCCCGGGGATATGCGTGAGAAACGGCGATCTGACTATTTCGGGTGAAGGGGCACTCATCTTTACTGAAAGTGAAACCGGCATTTGTGTTGATGCGGGAACCTTGTCCATAACGTCGGTACATGTGGGCATATCCTGCGGGACCTGCGGGATCCGTGCGCACAATGATATCACGATCTCCGGCTCGACCATCAGTATACGATCTCAGGATACTGGTGTCACGTCCGGTTCCGGCGCCGGCATAACCGTAGATACATCTTCTCTTCAGATTATTTCGGTCGGTGTCGGGATAGAGTGTTTTGGCAGCCTTGATCTGGATGGGGGAACTCATCTGATCGAGACCCCTGACGGGATAGGGATCCATGTCTGTGATGGTTCATGTACTCTCAAAAACTGTTTTTTGAGGGTAGCTTCCCGGAAAATCGGGATACTCGCTGAAAAGGGGGATCTCCAGATCTCCTCTGTCACCGCCGAGATCAGTGCGGGAACGGGTATTTCGGTCAGCGGATCACTTGTCGGAACATATCTGCATCTATTCATTAATGGGGAGGATGCCGGGATTTGCGTCGAAGGGGAGATTTGCCGTCTTTCAGACGGAAGTTGTGCGGTTTTTGGCAATGCGGCATTATCCTTTTCACATGACGCGGCATTTAAGCAGATGAATGTCACGGCTGAAGGAGAAGTGACCGGGATCATAACGGGTGCGGGCTTTTTGTTGGAAGAAAGTTCCGTTTCTGTCATCAGCGGAAAAGAGATTGGCATTCGTGTCGGAACTGATATGCACTTTTCCGGCAGGAGTCTGGAGATACGTGGTCAAACCGGCCTTGTCGTCAACGGAAATCTCGAGGTTTCGAACGGAACCCTCACCTCTATCAATGAAGGCACCGGGATCGATGTCAAAGGGACATATATCCAGAACTCCGGCATGATCTGCGGCACCGGTATGACCGGGGATGGGATTTGCGTCGGAAAATTGATGACTGTATACGGCGGGAAGATCGAGGCAGCCGGGTATATAACCGGTCTTTCCGTTCTTGATGATCTCATACTTAAATCCGGTCTGCTGACCGCTTCCGGAAAGACCGGGCTGAAGGTGACAGGATCTTTCGAAGATTCCGGGGGATACCTTACCGTCTTTGGCGACGAGTTTGGTCTCTATGTGTCCAGCGGGACAACCAGTATCGGCGGGGCAGTTGTCGATATTGCCGGAGACGTGGGATTCTATGCCGGGAATACCGTGAACGTTTCCGGGGGGGCGGTGCAGATTTCCGGTCAATACGCAGGGATCTTTTCCTGCGCTGGAGATGTTTTGATCCACAGCGGGATGCATGACATATCTGCAGATGTCTATGGAATACTGATTACCTCGGGTTCGATCTATGCAAAAGGAGGTTCGCTCCAGATCAGAACAGCCAATAGCGAAGAAACCTCGGCCGGGATACATCTCGGCAGCGGCGATCTCATCGTTTCCGGGACCCGGGTGGATATTTCCGGCGGCATGTACGGGGTTCGGGGCGAACAAAGTACTGTTTCGGTGCTGAAGGGGGATCTTGATGCTGAAGGGAGTGTCTGCGGGGTCGCGGCAAAACATCTTTCCTTCACGGGCGAGGCATTTACCGCATACGGCAAAAAAGCAGCTCTCTGTCTGGAAGATCATGAATCTATCTGTGAAAAAGATATCATCACCCTCTGTGGAAAATCCGGGACCAGTGCCGAACCCTGTCCATACGCCGATCAGAAGTATGTCCATCTTTATCCGAAGCATTTTGCCAGACTCACGACCCCGGCAACGGTCGAAAGTCTGGATGAGATCGTTGTGTGGGTGGATGCATCACTTCGTCCAAACGGGGTCGCCGAGCCTTTCATCGCAAAGATGACGCTGGTGATCGAAGAGCTGTTTGTCAACATCGTGAACTATGCCTATCCGGATGAACCCGGCTCGGTGAACTTTACGATGTATCTGGATCCCTGTCTGAAACTGATCATTTCCGATACCGGGGTGCCGTTTAACCCGTTGGAGTTTTCAGAGCCTGATGTTACGCTGCCGATCGATGATCGAAACGTCGGCGGTTTGGGTATATTCCTGTCCAAAAAACTGACGGACAGGATCACATATGAGCGTGTGAACGGAACAAACGTCCTGACCGTTTACAAAAAACTCTACAACTAGTGTCTAAAAAATGGGAGAACAAATTCTATGAAAATTACTAAAACTGTTAATGAATCCAAACTTATCCTTGAGCTGGATGGTAAACTTGATACCAAAAGCGCTCCTGCGTTTCGGGGATGTATCGAGTCGTCCCTTGACGGGATCTCATCCATTACGCTCAATTTTGCAAAACTTACCTACATGTCAAGTGTCGGTCTTTCGATCATCCTGACTATGAAAAAGATGCTTGGGCCTGCCGGGACATTAGTGATAATCAATGCCCACGGCCTGGTCCGCGAAGTATTTGAGATCTCGGGGTTCGATGATCTTCTGGCAAAAGAGTGAGTAAAGAACTGTGTTTTGGGTTTAATTCCTTTTTTTATTCTTCTCCGGTGTATCTGACTCCGA
The DNA here is from genome assembly GCA_002498375.1 of Methanocorpusculum sp. UBA424. Lineage (GTDB taxonomy): Archaea > Halobacteriota > Methanomicrobia > Methanomicrobiales > Methanocorpusculaceae > Methanocorpusculum. Next base: position 30,801 of record DAHC01000012.1, on the reverse strand, counting down.
GCATCGTCATATCGTCCGCCTGTCCGCTTGCCCCGGTAAAGATGTTCATATCTTCAGTTACCGAATTGATCATGGTTTCAGGACTGTCTGATCTCTGGACTATCGAAAGGAGCCGGCCCATCCCGTACATTTCGCCATTTTTGTTCTGCGCATCCGTTACCCCGTCGGTGTACATAAACAGCGTATCAGTTCTCTTCAGAACTGTTCGATGATCGATGTATGTGTGGTCCATGATTCCAAGTCCTGGTGCTTTTTCACAGACAAGCGGGTCACAGGTTCCGCATGTGCAGAGTATCGGAGGATTGTGTCCGGCACATGAGTAGGTGAACCTGCCGGTTTTGAGGTTAAGCAGCCCGAGAAAGACCGTAACGAACCTGCAGGTATCATTGTTTTCCATTATTTCGCGGTTTACCAGGGTAAGCATCCTGCCTGGCTGGGTAAATAATGCCCGTACTGACATCTTGATCATGGTTTTGACACGCATCATCATGAGTGCGGCAGAAATACCTTTGCCCGATACATCAGCAATGACAAAGGCGAGATGATAGTCTCCGATCCGGATAATATCGTAGAAGTCCCCGCCGACAAGTTCTGATTCTGAGATCGATGCGAATATCTCAACTCCGGGCATGTTCTCAAATCGTCCGGGCGACGGGAGAATACTCGACTGCAGATCATGTGCCAGAAGCATCTCTTCATCGATATGGATATGTTTGATGGTCTTAGTTATCCCGTAAAAAACCTGCATATAGAGCAGGATGACCATGATGATGAAAATGATTCTGGTTGTGATCTCCGGAATGAAAAATACGGCTCCTTCCTGACTGTTCCACAGGGAGCTGATTACTGCATAGATCAGATAGACCGCGAGCGGGATGAACAGGACATTTCGAAAATCCCCCCGAAGGTCTCTGTTTGTTTCCTGCATTGTTTTGATCAGGAAACGATTCGTCAGGATCAGGCCGATCGTCAGAATGATCAAAATCAGAACGCACGTTGCAAATTTCAGCTGATAGAGATCCCAGGGGAAAACCATATGAATGATGCTAAACGAAAGATCACAGATGCTTAAGCCGATAAAAAGAATAAATGATGCTATGAAGAATTTGGAAGATGTGGTCCCGCGGTAGATCCGCCATGACACAAAAATAAACCCTAAACCGACTACTGCCACAAACAGACTGTCGGCAATAAAAGAAATGAAATCATATCCGCTTGGTATAAGAAAGACACACGCCTCGTAGATCATATCGACCAAAGAGGTGAGAACAACAAGTATCAGAAATCCTCCAGCCCAGAGTGCCGCCGTGCGCAGACGGGAATACCGGCGTTTCATGGTCAGATCAACCATAGCTGCGCAAAACAGCCAGATTAGGAAAATCATACCCATGGAACCTGCCCAGTTCAGGAGAAAATCATTCATACGCTATCAGAATATACAATAGGTATGGTTAACACATAAGAGTTTACCTCAGGTCTCCAAAAAAATTAATGCCCGGGAAACATCTCATCATTTTGGTGAGACCCTGTCATCCGGCAGTGCCCATATCCTGTCTCCAAGAAAAAGAAGAACGATCCCTCCGCAAAATAATCCCGCGGCTGCCAGGATCCTCCAAATAGTTTCACCGTACACCTCATCCGCCGGGACTCCCAGGCCGATGCACAGCATGAGAAGAAGAGATACGCCGACAACGCCTGCTCCGCATATCCTGATAATGCGTTTTTTTGTGGTTTGTGAAAAACGTACCGGATAATCGAGAAGCAGGAGTATCAGGATGAGGGAGGTCAGGCCATATATCCACTCGGATATCGACAACAGTTCATGAAGATACATCGTTCCAAAATAATTTGCCCAGGGTCCGGTGAGAAACAGATCCCATATGAGATATTTTATCAACAGTATTGTTCCTGCTCCCGTCAGAACCATCCCCGTTCCGGTGAGAAGCCGTTTACCCACGGCCCCACGGGCGAGATAATGACCCAGATGACGGTGCAAAACGGTTATCACCGCGGCTCCCGCGATCACTGCCAGTATCCATGATGCGAGATACAGATACGGCAGATATCCGTCCGGTATGGGGAGATATACCTCTGATGAAGGCGGGAAAGGTCCGAGAAACGGCCAAAACCAGTTCACGGGTGCTGTCCACATTGCATCGCCGATCTGATGGATGAGAACGCCTGCCCCTATGCAGAGAAGAAGGATACGTTTCCGGTTTTTGTACCAGATCAAAAGTCCTATGATGATCAGGATCACAGCTATGATCAGCGTGTGGGCGTAGATCCTTCCCCAGTTCATGGTCTCCGCAAGAAGGATCTGTCCAAGCGGTTTATCGAGAAGATCCGGAAGGATCGCTCCGATACCTCCGTAGAGAACGGCCCATTTATTCGAAAGAATCACTGCGAGCATGATCCCTACGATCAGGCCGAGAAAAAGATGATGAAAGATCAGCATATCTTCTGCATAAGATCCGGCGTTTTCTTCATCTCAAAAAAAGGGTGCGGATGATCCCGCAGATCACTGGTATTTTTCGTCAAAGACGATACGTTCAAGCGGCATCTTCTCTGCGAGAGTGATCCCGCCGACATCCGGAACGCCGGCCGCAACGATCGAGACGAGTTTGTACTCGGCCGGGACATTGACGAGTTTACGGACGTCTTCTGCGTAATCCTTTTTGTCGCCGGCGATCCAGCAGCCGCCGTATCCATAAGCATGGAGGGCGAGAAGAAGGTTTTCGGTTGCCGCCGAGCAGTCTTCGATCACATACTGCCAGTCGGCTTTACCAAAGACCAGGAACCCAACGGCGGCTCCTTCGATGAATTTTCCGTTCGGGGCGAGTTCTGCGATCTTTGCGAGCGTCTCTTTGTTTTTCACGACAACAAAGATCCACGGCTGGGCATTTCGTGCAGTCGGAGCTTTTGAAGCGCACTCGAGGGCTTTTCTGATGAACTCCGGCGGAATTTCCGCGTCTTTGAACTTTCTGACACTGTGTCTCGACTGGATAATCGTCACACCGAAGTTTGCAATACCCGGATTTCTCGTATTCATGATTAACCTTATGTGTGAAAGGTAAAATAGTCTTTCTCTCAAGTCCGCGCAGTTTATTACTTTCCACCCGGTATTATAGTATATGTGTTCCGAAAAGCCGGACTATATCCGGATGTGGGATGAACAGATGGCCCGTGCATTTCGGCAGAAACGCACCGCAGGAGAGGACAACGAAACCTTCTGGGACAATCCGGTGAATGTAGACAGATACGTCAGAAGGCTGAAGAATGATGACCGGGGGAGAGTGCAGACACAGCTTGATTCGATGAACATCGCGTCAGGTTCTTCGGTTCTGGATATCGGTGCAGGACCCGGCACTCTTTCCGTCCCGCTCGCTCTTTCCGGTTGTCCCGTGACCGTTGTCGAGCCGTCTTCCCCCATGATCGAAGGAATCGAAACATACCGCCGACTCACCGATGCCCCCCCCATTCGCATACTTCATACAACCTGGGAGGATGCCGCGCCGGAAGAGATCGGACAACATGATGTTGTGATAGCTTCTCTCTCTTTGATGATGGAAAACATCCGGGATTGTATCAAAAAAATGGATGACTGCGCGGAATCTGCGGTCCATCTCTTCTGGTTTCTCATACCTCCCTCCCTTTCGCGGGGAAACAAAGAACTCTGGCCGCTTCTGCACGGAGAACCTTACGACTATGAACCTACCGCCGACATACTCTGGAATGTTCTGTTCCAGCTTGGCATCCATGCAAACCTTACCGTCGAATCGAGAACGGTCGGTCAGGCGTATACGTCAGTTGAAGAAATGCATCAGGATTATTATACCCGGGTTCTCGCAAAGACCGATGAACAAAAAAGCATCGTTGACCGGTATCTGGGTGAACGTATGCGCAAAACGGATAATGGCTTTGTTCTTCCGGGAATTTCCAAGACCGCCCACATCTGGTGGGAAAAATAAAAAAATGGGATAACTTTCAGATCCAGCCGGTCAGAAATGCCCAGAGGTTTGCAAATCCGGTCGTCAGGATATTGGTCATCATTTCAAGATCGACTCCTAAGAGCGGCGTCAGGAAGATAAAGAACGCAAATGTCGCGATCGTGCTTCCGATATTCGCCGCAGCAGCGACAAGGAGGATCTTAAACAGCGGGACCGAAAACATATCGTGAATCGTTTCGGCCTTTGCGATCGCCTTAAAGTCCCCGGCAGTCGGCGGCCGCATCCGGGCCTCCACGATCGCCGCAAACCATCCGCAGGCAAGGAACGGGTTTAAGGAGGTCATCCATGCTAGACCCGCCGCGGTCGCTGCAGAAAACGGGTGACCTTTTACGAGCAGTGTTGCGATTCCGGCAAACACGCCATTGATAACCACCCAATAGATGATCGCCCAGATGAGAAGATCGGTCGCTCCCGAAAATGCGATCGCCAGAATGATGACCGCAAACATGGCGACGAATAGACTGCCGATGATCTTACCCCAAGGATACTTCTTTGGCAGTTCATTGAGACTTTTCATGGAAGGCAGTGTTTCGGGATGTTCCCTGAATCGGTTGATCCCCGGCAGATGCCCCGCACCCACCACGACCACCGCCCGCTCAAAGGAACTGTGCTCCAGACCGATGATCCCATGCGCCAGATAGGCATCCCTCTCCGTGATAAGGGCATTTGCTCCGGTCGGGGAAAACTTCTGAAACTCGGCAAGGGCAAGCTCGATCATATCCGGATTCGTCAGCGAATCGACCATCTCGGTATCGATACTTTCCGTTTCGTCATCCGTTCCGACCATCGTTCTGATCAGGATCCACACGAGTTTTATCTTCTCGAGGAATTTCATATTCCCCCAGAACCGGGCGAGGGTCGTGTTGATGTTCCGGTCGATGAGAAATATTCTGATATTTCGTTCTTCGGCGATTTTTATCGCCTCTTTCATCTCGGCTCCCGGCTCGATCCCGACGTTCATCCCGATCTTTCGCTGAACATAGGCGAGGATCCACTGAACAAGCATCAGAGTAAAGTTTCCTTTTAAAAGACTCTGCACTTCCGGGGCTTGGGTTTTCTCCTCTTCGCTTGGAGGGGCACCTGATTCCCGATCCTCTGCCTCCTTCATCTGCTGTTTTAGTGCCGCAAAACGTCCCGGATCCAGTTCGATCGCGATCACATCGGGATCTGCGGCTTCCACTTTCTCACGAACTTCGTCGATGCTTTTTTGTGAAACATGGGCGGTTCCAACGATGTGTATTTCGGTCATTGTTATTTGTGCAGATGAGCTCCTCTGCTGTCGAAGATGATTGTTGATCCCAAAACCATACTATGCTTTTGGTACTGCTCTTTTGTTAAAAGAAACTCTTTGTCCTCAGCTTCCCGGCGGGCGAGGAGGTCTTTTGCAATCTGTTCTGCATCAGGCGTTTCCGCGCCGCATTTACATCCAGAGCACTCAAAGACGAGGAGATTCTCCCCGTCGAGCATGAAGGGATAGGTCCGGCAGATATGCGGACGATGTTCGTAGACGGTGCATTTGCTGTCTGCAAGAAACATACAGTTCCCGTCCTCTCCCCGCCGCAAAACCCGGCCGAAGGTGAAGATCGCTCCCTGATCATGGATCCATTCCGGATACGGTTCGGTGATCTGATCCTGGGTAAGACCGGTCGCTTCACAGAGCCGGTCGATCTCGTCGGGGGAGACCATCACTTCATTATCTTTTCCGCTGCAGCACTCCCCGCAGCATCTGCAGATGAACTCTGCTTTGCGGATCCGGTCCTCCAGCTCCATTATGCGTATCTGCTTACATGTTCGCGGATCGTGTTCCGGATGTCTTCGGGGGCATACCCGAGGATGCTTGCAAGAAACATCGCCCCGCCGATCCCGGAGCCTTCTTTGATCTCGCCCTCCGCATACCGGGCAAGGCCTGCATGGCCGATCGATCCGAATTCAGGATCTACATAATAGGCGTCAGTTCCGATTGCGGCGGCCGTTTCTTTGAACGAGGCCGTCTTGTCCTCGTAGACATAGATCGTTGTCACGATATCGGGAACGGTGTTTCCAAGTGCCCGGATCACGGCAGCGGCCGCCAGCATCTGGGTGCCTCCCGCAAGGAACAGTTTTCCGCGGAATCCTGCAGCGATGCCTGCGGCGACCGGGATCATCGGGTCGCCGACCATGGACACGATGTCAAGCGGATCGGTCAAGCCTGCTTTCTGTACTTTTTCCACGGCTGTTTCCGCGATTTTTTCCTTGATGCAGACCGGGTTGTCCACCAGGCAGCTGCTGACCTTTGCCTGATAGCCAAGAGCGCGAAGAACGCAGAGCGCGGTCGTTGTTCCGCCGGGAAGACACTCGCCGAGAACGAGGAGATCATGACTCCGGGAAAGATACTCGCCGATCCATCGGCCTTTTTCAAACAGCGTCTTCGCCTGAGGGACGGCGTTTCCTTCCCGCGGATCTCCTCCGGCTTTTTCTCCCAGATGCATATGGGGGACGGGGACCTCGTGGTCCAGGCCTGCGGCGATCATGAGGGGTTTTATGCCGGTCAGTTCCATTACGGCGCGTGTCATCACCGCCGGCGTCGGGCAGCCGGTCGGCGTGTTTGGTGTCATGTCAACGGAGGTGATCTTTCCGTTAATGATGAGTTCGGCATCCAGCGGCGGGACCATCAGGCTTTTTTCCGGGCTTTCTCCTGCTCCGGATACTCCGGGGACCGTGGAGATCAGGGAGTTGGACAGGATCAGGGCGAACATCGGCGACTCGGCAGAGAAATCCGCTCTCGTTGAGACAAATGACATGATATTATATCATTTAGAACTGACAAGATATAATATAAATGCAGTCACTTCGTGCTCTCTTACAGTTCACCACGATCCTCCCTCTGGGAAAACCGGCGGATTATGAATGTTTTGCGAAGCGAAGCTGGCTCTATCCGATAGCCGGGTACGTCACCGGCGGTATCGCGGCAGTTCCCGGGCTCATTGCCTGGTATCTTGGTTTTGAAAACTCTGCAATAATTGCCGCCCTCACCCTTGCCTTAGCGGTCTTCATTTCCGGCGGCAATCACTTCGACGGCCTTCTCGATTTCGGCGACGGACTCATGGCGCACGGCAGCAGGGAAAAACGGATCCGTGCCATGACCGACCGAACGACAGGTGCCGGGGCACTCGCTCTTGGAATCATGGTCGTTTTGATCTCCTACGCTGCACTCTCATCCATAACCGTTCTGCAGATCGCTTTTGCCGTGTTCATAGCAGAAGTTTTCGGGAAACTTGCCATGGCGTTTTTGTCGGCACTTGGAAAACCCTTTCACGACGGGATTCAGAAATATATCTACGATCGTTCAAAAAAGCGGTTCTGTATCTATGCCGTAGTCTTGACTCTCCCGCTCTTTCTTCTGCCGGGAAAAATGTATGTCGGGGCAGGACTCGCAGCGGCTCTCGTCACGTTCCTGTGCCTTCTTCTCCTCGCGCGAAAACTCTTCGGCGGGACGAACGGGGATGTCACCGGAGCCGGCAACGAACTTACCCGGATGGCCGTCCTCCTTGTTGTGTCGATTATGCTAACGTCTGCGTGAGAGCGGCTGGTATCCGGATCCTGCATCATCCGAACACTCAATATCGGTGGCGTTCTTGTCTTCGATCACGGTGTTGAAAAGGACCATCCCGTCCATCAGCTGTTCATCAAGGGATAATCCTCCCTTTGATCCGCGCATTGCCTGGGCATACGGATTCGGGGTAACTCTCCGGTTCACCCGTATTCCTGCGCAATTTGCGCAGAAAACACAGGTGCTGTGTACGGAAACTTCCTTGTCTCCGCACATCACGGTCGATTTACCGCTCGGTTTTCTCTCAAGAGGTAATGATTTCATCACAGAGAATACTGAATTATTTTCCTATTAGTCTGTCGGTTCTGATCTTTGACACAGGGAATTATTTTATATGGTTGTACGACCAATCTGTTTACACTCGTGTTGATTTGGATCGCAATCTTTTGTGTCCTTATCAATGAGTCAAAGTGGAGATACATTATCATGGCAGCAGCAAAGCCCCACATGAATCTTGCCGTTATTGGTCACATCGACCACGGTAAGTCAACAACCGTTGGCCGGATTCTCTTTGAGTCCGGTGTTGTAGCACAGCACGTTCTTGATGGATACAAGAAAGAAGCAGAATCCAAAGGAAAGGGTACTTTCGAGTTCGCCTGGGTAATGGACTCCCTCAAGGAAGAACGCGAACGTGGTATTACCATCGATATCGCTCACAAGAAATTCGAAACCCCGAAATACAATTTTACCGTTGTTGACTGTCCAGGTCACCGTGACTTCGTTAAGAACATGATCACTGGTGCATCCCAGGCCGATGCAGCAATCATTGTCGTTTCCGGAACCGAAGGTCCGATGGAACAGACCAAAGAGCACGTCTTCCTTTCCAAGACTCTTGGTATCAACCAGATCATCGTCGCCATCAACAAGATGGATGCCGTCAAATACTCCGAAGAGAAGTACAACGAAGCAAAAGACAAGATGACCAAACTCATCATGTCCGTTGGATTCAAACCGGCAAACACCCCATTCATCCCAATCAGCGCATTTGTTGGCGACAACATTAAGGAAGCATCCGCAAACACCCCATGGTACAAGGGCCCGACACTTCTTGCAGCACTTGACCAGTTCTCGATGCCCGAGATGCCGACCGACAAGCCGCTCAGACTCCCGATCCAGGACGTCTACACCATCTCCGGTGTCGGAACCGTCCCAGTAGGCCGTGTTGAGACCGGTATCCTCAAGAAAGGACAGAAGATCTCCTTCATGCCGGCAAACGTAAATGGTGAGGTCAAATCCATTGAAATGCACCACGAAGAGTTCCCAGAAGCACTTCCGGGAGACAACGTCGGTTTCAACGTCCGTGGTATTGCAAAGAACGATGTCCGCCGCGGCGATGTCTGCGGTCCGGTCGAGAACCCGCCGACCGTTGCAGAGGAATTCACCGCACAGGTCGTTGTTCTTCAGCACCCGTCCGTCCTTTCCGTAGGATACACCCCGGTGTTCCACTGCCACACCTCACAGACTGCATGTATGTTCACCGAACTTAACAAGAAGCTGGACCCCCGCTCCGGACAGGTTAAGGAAGAGAACCCGGCATTCCTCAAGGCCGGCGATGCAGCAATCTGTACCATCACTCCGACCCGCCCGCTCGTCATTGAGACTGCAAAGGAACTCCCGCAGCTCGGCAGATTCGCTGTCCGTGATATGGGTATGACCGTTGCAGCAGGTCTTGTTCTGAGCGTTAAAGCAAAGCAGATGAGATAATCTCATCGCTCACTCGAATTTTTTGTGGTGACTTAGAAAATGCAAAAAGCCAGAATACGCCTGACAGGGACTGATTATGAGAAAGTGGAGACGGTATGTACCCGTATCCGTGAGATTGCAGAACGTACCGGTGTAAATATGGCTGGACCTATCCCCCTGCCGACCAAGAGACTTATCGTCCCAATCCGGAAGTCCCCCGATGGAGAAGGTACGGCAACGTGGGATCGCTGGCAGATGCGTGTGCACAAACGCCTCATCGACCTTGACGCCGATGAGCGTGCACTCAGGCAGCTTATGCGAATCCAGGTTCCAAAAGATATCAGCATCGAGATCGTTTTAGAGAACTAAAACGGGATCCCCCCGTTTTTTTCTTTGGATATATTTTTCTGTTTTTATAATTGTATCACATCCGATATTTTCCGTGGTTCCATTCTACAGAAATGGGGGTGAGGTCCGTTATTCAGGACAGATTATTTAGGGTATGCTGTATAACCTGTTCGAAAATGATCGTTCGGACAAAGATATTCATATTCTATCCTGACAAACATACTTTACGCATCCATGCCTCCGTTCATACAGAATATAAAAAATCGTATCCGTGTCGAACACGTGATCTTTGCGATCCTGATCCTCGCAATTCTTCTCAGATTCGCTTTCCTGGATCTCAAACTCTTTCATCACGATGAAGCGATCCATGCCTGGTTCTCCTATCAGCTTCTGACCACCGGCAATTATCTGTATGATCCGGTATATCACGGACCCTTCCTCTACTACATCACGGCATCCATGTTCGCTATATTTGGGGATTCCGATCTTGTCGGCAGGATCCTTCCCTGTATTGCCGGTTGTGCTCTCATCCCTCTCGTCTACTGGCTTTACAGACTGCGGTATCTCACCGGCAAAGTCGCCGTCATCGCGGCACTTTTCCTTGCGATAGCTCCGGAACTGGTCTACTTCTCCCGGTTTTTACGCAACGATATCTTCGTGGTCTTCTTCTCTCTCCTTCTGGTAGTTGCCTTCCTTGCCTGGCTGGATAAAGGCAAATGGTATTATCTGGCCCTCGCGGCCGTGGCGGCGGCTCTTGGCATGTGCTCCAAAGAAAACATGCCGCTGATCCTTGTTACCTTCGGCGTTTTCTTCCTCTATCTTCTTTGGACCCGAAAGATCACTCTTCCGAAAAAATGGATACGCGATCTCATCATTGCGGTTATCATCTTCTTTGGGATCATCTTCACCCTGTACTCATCATTCTGGGCCCATCCTGAAATGATTCTGCAGGCAGGTCCTATGGCCATCGAACACTGGCTTGCGATGCACAACGAACAGCGGATCGCCGGGCCGCCGGTGTTCTATCTCCTGTTGTTTGTCCTGTATGAACTGCCGATCCTTCTCCTCGCCTTGGCAGGCGTCATCCTCTTCCTTGTGACCGGCAAAAAACGGTCATCTGAAAAAGAAGACGAGTCGGATAATTTGGAGGAACAAGAACAAAAAGAGCCAAAGAAGACGTTCTCATTTGCGGCTTTGTTCCGCCGGCCGGAAGCTCCCGTCTTTGTTGACAGAAAAAAGGAGTTCATCCGGTTTGCCGTTTACTGGACATTGATCGCCTGTCTGACCTACGCCTACATCGGGGAAAAAGTTCCCTGGCTCTCTCTTCATCAGCTGGTGCCGATGATTTTCGTCGCAGCGTTCGCTCTCACCTTTACCGGAAAATACTGGAAGGTCCTGCTTGCCGTATCTGCCGTCCTTTTGTTCGCCACGACCTGTTATGTGGCATACACGCCGGCAGATATCGCCGAGCCCATCATTCAGGTCCAGAACTCGGAGGATCTTGTACCTCTTATGGCAGCGATCGATGCCTCTGATAGGGTTGCTCTTGCGACCGATCAGGCCTGGCCGTTTATGTGGTATTACCGCGGCGATGCCTGGGACAAATTTACGTATTATGGAGCAGTGAAACAAGATCCTTCCACACTTCTCTCGGGAGACTATGACATCATCATCACCCATGATGACGAGAGTTATGACTCGCTTGACGGGTACGCCAAAGAAACGATCCGGCTGAGCTACTGGATCGACTGTCCCGGCACCGGGGAGGATCCCGGCTGGATCGCCTACTACTTTACCCGTGCAGGAAAAATCGGCAGTTACAACTTCGACATCTTCACCAGAAGTCCGGTCTGACCGGACAAATCACGTAACTACTAAGACTCTCCCCGCCAATATAAGTACATCTATAGGGATATGTACATGGAACAGGGAATCGCGGAACTGGAAGAACTACGCAGCAGATTACTGGATTTGACGATCCGCAATAATCTGCTGAACTATAAACCATCTCCCGGCAGATCGATCGAGGTCATCGACGGTGATCCGGCGGAAATCTATCGGCTCCTTGTTCTCGAAGAGAAAGGAATGAGGTTTTATCCGGCAAGCAAAGCTTCCCGAAGTGAACCGGAAGATAAACGCATCTGGAAGTACCCTACTTTTTCCAAGACGGCAAAGTATGCCGATCTCGTCCTTCATACCCCTTATACAGATATCGAGCTCAGGAAAAAACTCTACACTCTCCAGAATAAAAGCCGGACCGTCTTCGAAGAACAGGGATACCCGGTTCTCTATCTCGCTCTTGGATTCGTGGAATGGACCGAGCGTGACTGCTCGGGAAAACCATTCAAAGCTCCTCTTCTTCTTATCCCAGTCGATCTGGAACGTCAGAAGATCAAGGAAAACTATACGCTTAGGTGGACCGGAGAGGATCCAACCCTGTCCTTATCGCTGGTCGCAAAGCTTGCCGAACAGGGAGTTATTCTTCCCGATCTTGGACATCCGGAGACAATTGAGGAGATATCAGCGTATTTCACGGTGATCCGGGAAACGGTTGCCGAAAAGGACTGGCTCTTTATACCTGGCATTTCTCTTGATCTTTTTAGTTTCCGTAAGTTTGTGATGTTCAAGGATCTTGATCCGGCAATCTGGGATGACGGCTCCCCGCTTGAAAATAATCCGCTGATCAAACGGCTCTTCCATCCACAAGCCGATCAAAATCCTGCCCCGCTTTTCCAGGAAAACGAAGTGGATCTTCGGCTGCCGAGCGAACGCACTTTCAATATTCTGGATGCCGACTCATCTCAGATCGCCGTGATAGAAGAAGCTAAGGCCGGCCGAAATCTCGTGGTCGAAGGGCCGCCTGGTACGGGGAAAAGTCAGACGATCGCGAACATGATTGCCGAGATGCTGGCGAACGGGAAAACCGTTCTCTTCGTCAGCGAAAAGATGGCTGCTCTTGAAGTTGTGAAACGCCGGTTGGACGCGGCCGGCCTCTCTCCATATTGTCTGGAACTTCACAGCCAAAAAGCAAAAAAGACCGATCTCATCCGTGAACTTGAAAAAAGTCTTCAGCATCCTTCACCTGATGCATCTTGTTTAACGTCGGCTCATGCTCAGATAGATTCTCTGCGATCCGAGTTGAACGGGTACTGTAACGAAATCAAGACACCGATAGGTGCCTGCGGGTTCACGCCGTATGACCTGTTCGGCATCAGGGAGCAGTATCGGTATGAGTTTGAAAATAGCCGCTACCGGACAAACTATAGGCTCCAGAAGATCCCGGTAGAAAATGCAGTTGAGCTTACTCCTGATGATTACAAAGCTGCACTCTCTGCTTTGCAGGAGATAGCATCTTACCTCCCGGTTCTTCTTAAGGATGGCGAATCTCTTTCAGAACATCCATGGGCAATGACCAGACCCGGGACGATTCTGCCGCGGGATCAGGATGATATCCGCGAACTTGTTATAGCATACCAGGACAAAATTCAGAATCTTCAGATCGCTATGCGTGCCGTCTCCGATTTGACGGATATCCCGGTCCCCAGAAGCGAGACCGAGGTTTCCCGTCTGATCGAGACCTGCAGGTATCTGCTGAAGGAGTATTCAGTGACAATCGATATCCTGAAAAATCCTTTGTGGGGAAATCAGGCAGAGATGAACCGTCTTATTGCCAATATGCAGGATCTTTATGATCACAGTTCCCGGATATTGGCAAACTTTACCCCGGAAATTTTTTTGCGAAATCCTGCCCGTCTCTACTCGGAGCTCCTTGCATACTCGGAGAAAGGCGCGTTTGGGAAACTATTCTCCGGCGGGTATAAGAAGCTCAAAACAGAGATCGCCGAATATTATGTTGGTTCAATGCCGGAAGATGCGAAGATCCTCTCGGATCTGAAGGATGCCAGGAATTATCTGACCGCACGGGATGAGTGGGAGCAGGACAAAGGAGTCTATCTATCCCTGTTTGCTCCTGTCTGGAAGGATGAATACACCCATCCGGATTCACTACGTCAATATGCCGCATGGGTTCTTGCGGTCTTGACGATGGTGCAGGAAGCGCTGATCACCCCGCATACGATTGAACTGCTTTGTTCCGGGAAGATTACATCCTCTACTCTCACGCCGCTTTTTGAAAAGCTAGAAAAGGCGGTGATCGCTCACAGTGAAGCGCGTGACGTGCTGTTTACCCGGCTTGGCATACTGGATCAGGATACAGAGCAGACGTTCGCTTCCGTTCGCAAACTGACCGATGTATGGATCACGGAGATCGATCGGCTGAGCGAATGGAGTACGTTCCTTACGTATGCGGAAACCTGTGGGAAGACAACGGCGGCCCCCGTTCTCCCTCTGCTTTTCACTGACAAGATCTCAGCCGAGGCTCTCATCCCGGCATATCTTACCGGCTATGCGGATGCTCTTTTGAAAGAAGCATATCGTGTTCGTCCGCTTCTTGCAAGGTTTGCCCAGGCGCCCCATGAACTGAAGATCAAGACGTTTGCCGAGTATGACCGGGCAGCGATTTCCGCAAATGCGGCCAGAATCATTCAGAAACTGGATCAAAAGATTCCTGAAATCTATGTGGGTGCCTCCCGTGATTCGGAGATGGGTGTTTTGACCGGCGAGTTCAACAGAAAACGCGGTCATATGTCGATTCGAACCCTGATGACAAAGGCCGGCGGACTCATTCAGCAGATCAAACCCTGTTTTATGATGAGTCCCCTTTCCGTTGCTCAGTATCTGGATCCACGTTCCGTCCGGTTCGATATCATCATTTTTGATGAAGCCAGTCAGGTCAGACCGGAGGATGCTTTGGGTGCTTTGATGCGCGGCCGTCAGCTTGTGGTGATGGGTGATTCCCGTCAGCTCCCGCCGACCACATTTTTCGATCAGATCGCGGGTCCGAATGAGGATGACGAGGAGTCTGTTGCCGGGATCGGGGACATGGAGAGTCTTCTGCATGTCTGCAAACAGTCGTACCCGACTAGGAGGCTTCGCTGGCATTACCGATCAAGACACGAATCGCTTATTGCCCTGTCGAATGAGGAGTTCTATGACGGAAGCCTGATGGTTTTCCCCTCACCGCGGCACGAAACACCTGATCTTGGCCTTTCCTTTGTTCATCTGCCGAATACGATATATGAACGCGGAAAATCTGGCGTGAACAAAGGTGAAGCCCAAGCGGTAGCCAAATCAGTGATCGAATATTATCTGAAGTATCCTGATAAGACGCTTGGCGTTGCCACGTTCTCCACCCGTCAGCAGGAAGCCATCCGTCACGAGGTGGATGTTCTTCTCCGCGACCATCCGGAGGTCGAGATGCTGATGCGGCCGGCAAACGGCGAGAACTTCTTTGTAAAGAATCTGGAAACGGTTCAGGGCGATGAACGTGATACGATGCTTATCAGTATCGGGTATGGGTTCGATGAGAACCACCGGCTTTCCCGAAACTTTGGGCCGCTGAATCAGGCAGGCGGTGAAAGGAGACTGAATGTTCTGATTACCCGTGCACGGGAACGGTGCGTGGTGTTTTCCAACTTCCGCGGGGCAGATCTGCAGATCGATCCGGATTCTTCCTCCGGGGTTGCCGCCCTCTCGCGTTTCCTGACCTATGCGGAAGACCGATCTTCAATGACGAGCGGCTCGGATTTCAGGGGCATGGATGATACGGAATACTTCCCTGAATCCGTGGCAGTAATGCTTGAGGATTATGGATATACCGTTTCACGTAACATCGGGTGTGCCGGCTTCAGAATCGATATCGCCGTTTCCGATCCGAAAGATCCAGGAGTGTATATGGCGGGGATTCTCTGCGACGGATCGAACTACTGGTCTTCCGAAGTGGCACGCGATCGTGACCGTCTGCGAAGCCAGGTCCTCGAAGGACTCGGGTGGCATCTCATCAGGATATGGTCGGCCGAGTGGTTCCAGCATCCGGTTTCCTGCACGAAGATTCTTCTGGATTTCCTTGAGGAGGTACAAAAACCGGCTGAACCTGTCGTTGTGCCGGTGACTGAACCTCCAAAGGAAGAGGTCCAAGAGACCACTCCGGCGTCTCCGGAACTGATCATAGAAGAAACCCCAGTGATAAAACAGCCCGCTTATGCCAAGGTAAAGGTCGAACCGTATGTTTTCTGCACCGAATGCGATCTGAATAAGTATCACCAGTTTTCCTCCGTTCCCGATTCCGTACTTGCTACGGCGATACTTCAGATAGTTTCCGTCGAGGGTCCGATCTCTTTGAGCGTGCTGCATGCCCGGATAAAGGAGCTCGGAAGCGTATCGAAGATGACGCCCGCGATCAAGAAGAAGATCGCTTCTCTTGCGGAGGATGAGGTGAATGCCGATCGTTTGACTGTGGATAACGAGGGTTTTTACTCAGTGCCCCAGAAGGAGTTGGCCGCACGCGAACGTCCCGCGAAGTGGTCATGTTCCGACGTGTCGCTTTTGGAGATAGGTCTTGCAGCGGAGGTCATTCTCGGCAAACAGTTTGCCACGCCGAAATCGGATCTTGTCCGGCAGACTGCGCTTGTCCTTGGGTTCAAGGTCACTGCCCCGGTAAAAGAACGGATTGAAATGGGTATTGATGCTGCGATTTCTACCGGATCCATCATCGCTGAGGGAGGTAAACTTATCCGGGCCGCTGAATAGTATTTCCACACCTTTTTTCAGATGGCAGGTCCAATAAAATGAACAACAGTCTTTCGGGTTTTTAGATACCATGTTTGAGTCGATTTCCGCAGTAACGAACTCCGCAGGATATATTCTGGGAGGAGTGGGTGTGACCCTTCTTTTAGTGGGCCTCTCCCTTTTCATTGGGTTCATCTGCGGGATAGTGCTGACTCTCGGCCAGGTCTATGGTCCGGCTCTCGTCCGCAGGTTCGTCGGCGTCTATGTCTGGTTCTTCCGCGGACTTCCCAATATCGTTTTACTGTTTTTGTTTTACTTCGCGCTCTTCCCCTTCATGGGCTTTGATATGCCGGCATTCGGCGTTGCCGTGACGGTTTTAGGTCTCAGAAGTGCAGCCTATCAGTCGCAGATCTTCCGGGGAGCAATCCAGTCGTTATCGGATGGTCAGATGCTTGCCGCACGTTCCCTTGGCATGACCAGATGGCAGGCGATCCGCTCGATCATTCTGCCCCAGTCGCTTCGTCTTTCCCTCCCTGGCTGGTCAAACGAGTATCCGGTTCTGCTGACCGATTCATCAGTTGCGTATGTGATCGGCGTGGCCGAACTCCTGACCAGAACGAGTCAGGTGATTTCCCGTACCGGTGAGCCGATGATATTATACCTTACCTGCGCGGTCATATTCATTCTGTTAAATTACGGTGGCATGATGATCATTCAATATGTGGAAAAGAAAGTCCGGATCCCTGGATTCGGCAATAACGAGGCTGAGTGTTTATGAGCGATGTTCCCATTCTCAAAGTCGAGAATCTCTGCAAGTCGTACGGCGATCTCGAGGTGTTGAAATCCGTATCCTTCGAAGTGCGTAAGGGTGAAAAGAAGGTGTTTGTCGGTCCGTCGGGAACCGGAAAATCCACGCTTCTCCGGTGCATCAACCAGCTGACCGCTCCGGACAGCGGTTTTGTGTATCTGAACGGCGAGGAGATCGTTCACTCCGGAAAAAAGATCAATGCATACCGGCAGAAGATGGGCATGGTCTTTCAGAACTTCAACCTTTTCGATCATCTGACGGCCGTCAGAAACGTGGAACTTGCCCTCCTGAAAGTGAAAAAGATGGACAGGAAGTCTGCACGCGAGAAGGCGATGTATGAGTTGGAACAGGTCGGTATGGCCGACCGTGCAGACTTTTATCCTGCTCAGCTGTCAGGAGGCCAGGCCCAGCGGGTTTCTATCGCCCGGGCACTTGCCATGGATCCTGAGGTCATGCTTTTTGATGAACCCACCTCGGCTCTTGATCCGGAACTGAAGCGTGAGGTGATGGAGGTCATGCGGACCCTTGCAGCGCAGGGAATGACCTGTATCGTCGTTACGCATGAGATGAAGTTTGCAACCTCGTTTGCGACCGAGATCTACCTGATGGAGAAGGGCGAGATCGTTGAACACGGACCGCCGTCGGAGATCCCGACAAGCCCGAATTTTGTAAAGACGCGTGCGTTTATGGGCAGTTACGCAGACGAGTGATATGGATAATCTGACCAGTACCCCGGTGCCTTCTGACGGGCCGATCGGATTTTTCCAGAGTATGCTGGACTCGATCATCTCCCAGATCCCGTTCTGGCAGGACATTCTGCTCCCTGCTCTCTGGGATGGGTTATGGGTGACGATGCAGCTTGTGATCATGACGGCTCCCCTCGGATTTCTGCTTGGTCTTCTCGTGGCCGTATCCAGAGTCTACGGGCCCGCCCCGGTCAAATGGCTGGCTCAGCTGTATGTGATATTTTTCCGCGGATGTCCGCTTTTGGTTCTGCTGTTCATTCTGTACTTTGGTCTGCCGTCTATAGGAATTGTTTTAGGATCGTTTATGTCGGCCCTTGTCGGATTTATTTTATGTAACTCGGCTTATAACTCCGAGTATCTCCGGGGAGCACTTCAGTCGATCAAGCGCGGTCAGCTGCTCGCGGCAAGATCTCTTGGCATGACGAAGGCACAGGGTGTTCTGTATGTGGTGGTCCCGCAGGCACTCCGCCGTGCCCTTCCCGGCGTCTCAAATGAGTTCATCTATCTGATTAAATACTCGTCACTTGCGTACGTGGTCGCGGTTATCGAGCTTACCGGTGCGGCAAAAATCATTGCCAGCAAGTATTTTATGTACTTCGAGGCGTTTGCAGCAGTCGGCATCTTCTATCTGGTTCTTGTGACGATCACAACATTCGGGGTCACCTGGCTTGAGAAAAAATATGCGATACCGGGTGTGTCGGGCGCTGCTGTGAAAACTGAAAAAGGGAAGTAAATCCACTTTACAATTATTTAAATACTTTTTATGCCAATTCTCTTTCATGGCATTATCAGTTGATGTTATAGATAAGCTTGCTGCGCTGATCACAGCTGCTTTTGGACTGGTCGCGGCTCTTGCATGGAATACCGCGATTCAGGCAGTTTTTAAGGAAATTTTTGGAGACCAGAGCAGTATCCCGGCAATGCTCGGTTATGCAGGTTTTGTGACGATCATTGCAGTCGTCTTTACGATCTGGATCGGGTATGTCGCGAATAAGACAAAGGATAAGGTCGTGAAAGACAAGAAGGAGTAATTGTACCCAATTCTTTTTTTGTCAGGCATGCGTTACTAGTAGTATGCGTGTTTGTTGTGCCCAGCTGACTCAGGTCTGGGATGATGTGGATGCGGCTTTTTTGAAGGCTGATGCTTTTCTTAGCGGAAAAGCAGGTAAAGCGGATATGGCGGTGTTTTCCGAGCAGTATGCAACCGGATGGCGGCCTGCGCCCGCTCAGGTTTCGGGCGTGGATGTGAAAAACCGCTGGCTTGCCCTTGCAGAAAAGCATAATGTGTGCGTTGTCGGTTCGTATCAGAAAACCGTGGCGGGAGGTTTGCCGCAAAATACGATGCTTGTGTGCGGACCCTCGGGGGAGATCATTGCCGAGTATTCGAAGATGTATTTATTCGTTCCCGGAAAAGAGGATCGGTGTTTTTCACCCGGTGCCGAGCCGGTGACATTTACTTACGGCGGTGTGAAGTTCGGGTGTGCGATCTGTTTTGATCTGCGGTTTCCTGAGTTGTTTCGCGCATATCTGAAGATGGGATGCGAGTGCGTGCTTATTCAGGCTGCCTGGCCTGCGGCTCGTGTTTCAGACTGGGAACTTCTGCTTCGGGCGAGGGCGCTGGAGAATCGCGGGTTTGTTGTCGGGGCTGCATGTATGGGGTATGATCCTTTGTCAGGTACTGATTACTGCGGGCGGAGTATGGTGTGTGATTATGAGGGGCGTGTGATCAGTGACGGGGGCGTGTTTGAGGGGGAGTGTGGGGGGGACGTGGATGTGGAGGGGGTCAGGGAGATGAGGAGGGAGTGGGGGATGAGTGTGTAAAAATCATGTTCCCTCATTACAGACCGGTGTATCCGTAGCATAGAGATGCTTTGTTGTTTCGATCAGTGATAATATTGGTTTTGCTTCGTCTGGGAAATCTGATGAGTAATCCAGATATTGTTTTGGAACAATACGTCCTGCAAAATCCTTAACACAAGTTGGAGAGTGACGCCAAAGGTACCAAAGTGGATCCTCAGTAAATTTAGTATTACCATAAAATCCCCTCATTCGAATTATCTGAGGCAGTATCTCACCTGCAAAGGTTCTTGCTTGTTCTTTGTCATATGAACTATTTTTTGAGATTTCTTTAGACATACAGTTTAAAAAACGTGCATAATATTCATCGTATATCCCTTCGGAAATATATGTGTCAAGATCTGGATAGCGTAGAGAACTTGACTCATGCTTCTGTAATGTTCCTGATGACGTTAGGTTGCATACATCACGATATCGGAACGGCAAATCCAGATATATTGATTTTGATCGAATTATTGATAGGAATTCTAGGCTAAATTCTCCAAACCGGATATCATCGATATGTTCATCTGCCAGCGTTCGATACAATTGTTTGTGGAAATCGCTCCTCCGTAATGCCATCTGATTACTTGAGATGTTCTTTCCGGTCTTTGCTGCATTCAGTCGGGCTACCGCATCCGTTTGCAGAAGTGAGCATTTGGTAGGATACATTGAACGCCCACGATATTTTCCTGCAGAAGGAGATTCAATGTAATAGTAATTTCCTTCAGCAGTATTGCAGTCTTTGTGCATCTCCAGGTATTCAATACATTTGCATAATGTTGAGGGAATGGGAAATTCCTTATCAGTACAAAACATGCTGTATTTGGTCTCGACATGCTCCAAAGCATCAGCCCATTTTCGATAGATATCATCACCATAGGGTTCTGTTTCGGGGAGATATTGGAGATATTCTATGTTGATATCTGAGCTGTTATATTTAACAATTTTTTTGTTCTCAGACATTTTACTGTTGAAACTAGAATCAGCAACTATTAGTTTTACAAATGAAATGCGGGATAAATAGTCCAGGCAACGACTAAGATAGTAGTTCCTATTGGATGTGGGTATTACTATGGTTAATTGTTTTAGGAATTCGGGTTCGGACCCACAAGTTATTTCAGTTGTCATAGTAGCGTGTTCTTTTTTTGATAATCGGAGATAATCTGACATATCTGTTTGTAGTCCGGATTCTCATTTGGTATAGTCGGGCTGATGTATGATATACCACATCTATCTTTAAGGAATACATTCTGAATCATATTCCTCACCCATCTAGGAAGGCATAATTTATAATATAAGCTGGTAAGAATACTCATTTTCTGGAGTAAATGTGGCTTACCAAATCTGTTTTCAATAAAATGAGTCAGTAACGGATCCATTTCCATAATATCTTTGCAGTCTGGGGAAACCTCAAGTATACTCTCTTTCAGTCCATTTTTAAATCGTGCATATTTTATTACATATTCTTCAGATGGATACTTCCATATTTGTGGATAACGAATTGCTGAACTGTCCGCTTTGCGTGCATAACCACTGTTCTGTCCAGATTGCAGTGCATCCCGATAGGTCATGACACTGTCTTCAAATGTCATGCATTTACCTAAAATTACATCTTGTAACTCCAGATAGATTTCACCAAATCGAATGTCATTTATATTGTAATGAGTTAATTTTGAGTATACATTCTTTTGTAAGGATGTACGATGTAAGCCCAACAGAGTACATCCCGGATTTTGGCACATATGCGTAAATCTCATCCATCCATCAGATTCGCAAAGTGTTGTGGTGGGAATCCTACGCAAAATATAGGATCCCTCCTCTTTTCCAGATTCAATATTAAAATGAATCCCGTCAGCAACACCATATTCAATATTAGCTTCTAAAAATTTCATACATTTGCATTGAGTTATTGGTATTGGAAACTCTTTATCGGTACAAATCTGACAATATTCTGTGTCTACATGAGATACAGCATCAGCCCATTTCCGGTAGATGTCACCGCCATATTTTTCAGATTCAGAAGGATATTGAAGATATACGATATTTGAACGGGTTGTTAAACGTAACTTCTCAATTATTTCTCTGTTCTGATTTTTTTTCTCATCATAACTGGAATCTGCAACGATTATGGCTCCAAATGGATACTTGGATACATAATCCAAGCATCGTTCAAGATAATCGCGGTTGAACGTTGGTATGATTAGTGTGAGTTTTTTCAACATTGTCAAATCTGATTTAACATAATAATCATCATCATAATCCATTCCAAGTCACCTGAACATTTTTAGCCGCGTACGTTCCAATAAGAGATGAACCGGCATGTCTGAGTCATGAGAGGTATTTGTTAAAGAAATAATATGAAGAACGCAACGTAGTTCATCCGTAATTGCAGAGTGGGGCAGAGGGGCTGGAACAAATCCAGCTCCTATTCTATTTGAGATTAAGCTTTTTAAGGGATATGACATATTTTCCCATATATATTGGATAATCGGTGATTTATTCAGTAATGGATTGCGATATGTGCCCGCGTAACGTTTCATCAATATCTTTAATATTAAATCAGGCATTTGATTATCTAATTCAGCAATACCTTCATTATCATTTGTTTTGCCTATTAAATCATGAAAACATCGGACAATGTTAGACAATAATATGGTGTATCTTTCCCGAGGATAATCTATCAGTATTGGATAACGGGTAAATGAGCTTTCTGAAGTAGTTTTTAAAACACCTTTTGTAGTGTTTGTTTTGATGTGCAAACAATCCCTACAATTTCCCGGCAATTCAATAAATCTTTTCGTTTTCCCAAGTATTACTGGCTGAAGTTCGATTGCTGTCTCTCCAAAACGGATATCATTTATCTGATAGAGAGTCAGATTAGCATAATTATTTTTGTGATTAATGGACCGTTGAACACTGAACTGTGTTCCTAATGGCTCCCCCTTCGACATATTATATGCATGTAATCGGTCTATGCCATTGCTATCGGTTAAGGATACTAAATTCTGCCAGGGACAAAATATGATCTTCTTGCCGGACCAGATTAACTGATAATCAGCTCCTTCTGCAATGCAGTAATCATGATGTTGATCCAAGAATGAGATGCATTCATTTACCGTTGTCGGAATCAGAAATTCTTTATCAGTACAAATTTGCGAATACTCCGTCTCCACATGCTGCACTGCATCCCCCCATTTCCGATAAATATCTCCCCCATACTTCTCAGTCTCCGGCTCATACTCCAGATACCTCACATTAGCCCCGAACATCTCCCGCACTTTTGCCACAGTCTCCCGATTCACCACCTTCTTTTCCTCAGGAGAGGAATCAGCGACAATGATCTCACCAAAGGGAAAGTGGGCATGATACCACAGGCACCTACTCAGATAATAATTGCGATTATAGGTTGGGATCACCAGTGTCAGCTTTTTCAGCAGACTCAGATCCTTACCCGCATAACACTCATCCACAAAATCAGGCTCACGCATCATCGATCACCTCACGGAGCCGGGCAGCATCGCCCCAAAAAGCCATCCCTTCATATGCTGGATAGCCGTATACTCCGGTCTTCAGCCGAATCGAAGAACCGCTTGCAGCAACCCGTTCTTCGACCAGGCGCCGCACCGAGATCGTTTCGCCCGAGCAGCAGTTCACGATTCCGCTCTCCTTGGACAAAGCGATCCTGCAGATATACTCAGCCACTTTTTCCACCGGAAGATAATCTCTCAGCTGCTCCCCGCCTGACATCGGGAACTCCGCGTCCCCGCGTGCGATCGCCGCATCCAACTGCGGCAGAAGTGATTTCGAGCTCTGCCCTTCCCCATACAGGAAAAACAATCTGATCCAGTTCCAGGAAATGCCGGACTCTGCCGCCAGGAATGCGAGATATCTGCGAAGTGTATCCTTCGCGGCTGCGTAAACGGTATTCGGGTTCGTCGGATGATCCTCAGAAATACAGCCGTTCACGACCCCGTACTCATAGCAGGTCCCAATCGCCGCGATCTTTGTCTTTTTCGATGATGCAAATGACCGCAGAAACCGCATCTCGACTGGAAGATTCTCCTCCATATGAAAGCGTGCCATATAATTCGGCAACCCTTTCCATGCAAGATGGATCATAAGATCCGGGCGGCCGAAGAACTCGTAATAGTTGATATCTTCTGCGAAATAATCGCAGGGGATAAACCTGACATGCGAAAACCAGGAAAACTGCTTTGCTTTTTCAATTGACGTGCCGGTTGCGACCACATCATCATATCCGTGATCGACAAGCCACTGTACTACATGGCGGCCAACAAATCCAGAGGAACCGGTTACAAGAATTTTCATACCCGCTCCTCATACATCGAAACGTCAAGTCCTACAAAATCATTATCCACCAGCGGATGTTCTGCATCCTTTGCCGAAATGTCCGTCACCGGAAGCGTCCACTCGATCTTCAGCGCCGGATCGCTGAACCGAAGACCTGCCTCACTTTCCGGCGAGTAGAACTCTGTCACCAGATACATGATCTCCGAATCATCTTCAAGAGACTGAAATCCATGGGCGAATCCTTCCGGAACTGCAAACAACTTCATGTTCTCTGCCGACAACTCCACAGAGTAGTGCTGTAAAAAGGTTGGAGACCCTGCACGGATATCCACCACCACATCCAGGATCCTTCCCCGGATACACCGAACAAGTTTCATCTCCGCATGAGGGGGCTTCTGGAAATGCATTCCCCTGATGGAACCTTTCTTCACCGTTCTGGAAAAGTTCACGTTTTTGATATGACGTTGCCCGAGGACCTCAGCCAATTCCTCTTCACAGAACCAGCGGGCAAATGCGCCCCGGTGATCGACGAACGCATTTGTCCCTACGATGTATAATCCTTTCAGCGGTGTTTCGATGATCGTTAATTTTCCCATCTCAATACTCCAGATTTTCCGTGTAAGCGGTGATATCAGCCTGACTTAGTTCTCGTGCATCTGTTCCAGCATAATAATTCTTATACCATTCTGCAGTTCTCTTCATCGTCTCAGTGACGTCCCACTGCTGTTTCCAGCCAAGAACGCTCTCAGCTTTATTTGAGGAGAGCGTCAGGAACGCGGCTTCATGCAGATGCTTTGTATTTGTATCATATTCTGCTTTTCCTTTTCCCCATACGTTATAGAAGGTGTCAATGATCTCAGCGACAGTGACCGCCGGGCTGTTCTCTTTTGGGCCAAAGTTCCAGCCGTCAGCATAAACAGCTGCATTCGTCCCCATCATCTTTGCCGCGAGAAGCATATATCCGGAGAGAGGCTCCAGCACGTGCTGCCAGGGCCGGACTGCGTTTGGACTTCTGATCTCGAGAGATCTTCCCGAGGTGACCGCCCGCACGGCATCCGGAATGATCCTGTCCACTGCCCAGTCTCCACCCCCAACAACGTTCCCCGCACGAACTGCTGCGAGCATCACACCATGCTTTGCGATATCTGCAGGAGGGAAAAAGGAGCGGCGGTATGATGCAACGGCGAGCTCGGCGCAGCCTTTGCTTGCACTGTAGGGATCATGGCCGCCCATCGGGTCGGTCTCGACATACCCCTCGGCTTTTCCCACGTTCTCATAGCATTTGTCGCTCGTGATCATCACCACAGAACATGGTTTACCCAATGATCGCACAGCATCCATAAGATAGATGCTTCCCATAACATTTGTGTCGAAGGTCTCTACGGGCTCTGCGTATGATCTTCTCACAAGAGGCTGAGCTGCCAGATGGAATATGCAGTCCGGCTGCACGCTCTTGATGTAATTCGTTAGCGTGCTTTTGTCTCTGATATCGCCTGACTGTTCCGATTTCAAGAGTTCAGATATGCGGGCCGCTGTGTAATGGTTTGGGTCGGTGTTTGGCGGGAGAGAGAATCCGTGGACGTTTGCTCCAAGTTCTGCAAGCCAGAGGCACAACCATGAGCCTTTGAATCCCGTGTGTCCGGTGACAAGGACCGTTTTGTCTTTGAAGATGTCAAAGATCATTCTTCCCAGCCTTTCCACTGCGCGGTTCCCTTATCCCACATCTCCTGCAGCTGCTGTTTGTCACGGAGCGTATCCATGCATTTCCAGAAGTTTGTGTGTTTGTAGGTGTACAACTCTCCGTCTTTTGCGAGCTGCTCTAAGGGCGCACGTTCAAATATCGTGGCGTCCCCCTCTTTGATGTAATCGAAGACTTCCGGCTGAAGGACAAAGAATCCTGCGTTGATCCATGCTCCGTCACCTGCCGGCTTTTCCATAAAGGACGTGATCTCTCCGTCCGGTTTGGAGACGAGAGCACCGAATCTTCCTTCCGGCTGGACTGACGTCATGGTGGCAATCTTGCCATGAGTTTTATGGAACTCGACGAGTTCTTTGATATCGACATCCGAGACTCCGTCACCGTAAGTGAGCATGAACGGTTCGTTTCCAACATATTTTTTTGCGCGAAGAACCCTTCCTCCGGTCATGGTGTTCAGACCGGTGTCAATGAGAGTGACTTTCCAGGGTTCGCAGTGCTGTTCATGGATGGTCATCTCGTTCTTTTCCAGATCGAAGGTGACGTCGCTTCTGTGCAGGAAGTAATTTGCAAAATATTCTTTGATGATATAGCCTTTGTATCCAAGGAGAATGATGAAGTCGTTATATCCGTAGCGCGAGTAGATCTTCATAATGTGCCAGAGGATCGGGTGACCACCGATCTCGACCATGGGTTTTGGGATTATGTTGGTTTCTTCGGCAAGGCGCGTGCCCATACCGCCGGCTAGGATGAGGACTTTCATTAGATGTGTTATTTGTTTTTTTTAATTATAACGGTTGTTAATATCTGGGCAAATCTTGAGAGTCTGTTAGATAAATTTGTATATTGTTTGTACAGATTTCCAGTATACGTTCATTGAATAGTATACTTATTTCATCATCCCAGGAATATAAATAATAGTCAACCTATCTCAGATGTCAAAACCCATCATCTCCAATATCATGCGTATCCCGGCAATACAGCGCCAGAGTACCCTCTCTCTTCTATCGACAATAACCATCACCTTTTTCGGATTTATCTCCACCATGCTCTTTTCCCACCTCCTTGGCAAAGATCTGATGGGTGTCTACTACCTTTTCCTTGCGTATTACGGCGTATTCAACATGATCGGGGACGGAGGATTTGGACAAGCCGCAGTGAAAAGGATATCCGAAGGAAATGATCAGAATGCATATATTACCGCGTATGCAAGTCTGCGTGCTCTACTCATCATCGTTTCGACATTGCTCCTTCTTCTGCTGAGTCCCTACTTTATCGATCTGCAGTCATATGATCTTGTTCTCTGGATCATCATCGCACTTACGGCTTCATTTTTTGGCCACACGGTAACCTATGGAATTTATGGCCTGGGCCATGTTGGCATATACAGCATAGCCAACGGCATAAGTGAGTTTGTCAGAATAGTATTCCAGATCATAGCGGTTCTCCTTGGATTCTCAGTATTCGGATTATTCGGCGGAGTTATTGCGGGCATCATCATTTCCGGAATCATCTGCTTAAAATATTTCACCTTCAAACCTGCAAAATTCAGTTTCCGTCACATCAGCAGCCTTGCGGTGTACGGATTCTGGATATTTCTGATAGGGACCGGATCCATCGTTTTTGCCTATGCTGATACGATTTTCATAGGTTATTTTATGACCAACGGTGATGTCGGTGTCTATCGTACTGCCTATCAGTTTACCTCACTTGCCGGATTTCTTGCACTTGCGATCGCCACAACTCTCACCCCGAAAATAAGTCACTGGAGTTCAAACGGTCAGATGGATCGGATCTCTCCCGCGGTGACCCGCGGGATAACTATGTCACTTATCCTCGCAATTCCGGTTGCTTTTGGCGGGATCCTCCTCTCTGAACGTCTCCTCTACTTCTTCTACGGAGCAGATTTCGCCACGGGTTCTACAGTATGTTCTATTCTGCTCGTCATGCAGATCATCGCGGTGTTCACCCTGCTTCTTGGCGTCGGGCTTACCGCCTCGGATCACGCCCGTCAGGCATTCTATGCCGCCGGTATTGCCGCCCTGCTTAATATTGTTCTCAATGTAACCTTGATCCCGATCTTTGGGATCAACGGCGCCGCGGTCGCGACACTGATAAGTTACACCCTGAACGCCATTCTGATCTCGCATTTCCTGAAACGCTACATCACCATCCGTCTTGAACTCCTCCCGATTGCCCACATCGTCATCGCCTCCGTTGTCATGGCACTCTTCGTATTCATATACATCCGGTTCATCCCTCTTGACAACATCATCGTCACCCTTATCCCGGTGGTCATCGGGGCTATCATCTACTTCCCCCTCCTCCTCAAACTTGACCGCGGCATCCGTGATGAGATTGCCGGCATGGTGACTACATTCGGCCTCCCCTGGCCCAAATGGCTGTGACCCCTGCCCTTATTTCCCTATAAAAGAAATACTTCTCCAACAAATGAAAGGTATAACCCATATCACCCTCACCATGGCAACGATGCTTGTTATCCTTGCGCCGTTAACTCCGTCTCTCCTCACATGGGAATCGATTCCGGCGGTGCTTCTTCTCCTCCTTGGCGCTTTCTTCGGCTCGCTCACCCCCGATATTGATAAAGGAAAGGAAGCTGCGATATATCATGCAGAAATTCCCGGAGCTGGCGGCAGAAAATTTCATCTCACGCCGGTATTCGGTTATGCCCTCTACTATGCCTGCTACAAACCGCTTCAGTTTATTTTCCGGATAATCTTCGGTAAAAAAATATATGCAATAAACGGACATCGTGAACTTCCCCACTCGCCAATCGGGATAGTGCTCATCTCAGTTCTCGTAACGGCCTATATCTGGCTCATCTGCTTTGGGCTTTCATTCGTTCCGTATCTGAATTTTTTGTACAATAACTCCCTCATCTATGTGTTCGGCTCGGCGTTTCTCCTGGGCTGTTTCCTTCATTTACTCGAAGATACATGCGATAATTCTGGGATCCATTACTTCTATCCGTTCAGTTTCAGCCGCCTTCGCGGAAGGATTAAAGGAGACGGAACTGATGTCCAGCCAAAGATCTTTGCTGCCATTCTGCTGACAGCTGCCGTTGTTCTTATTCCTCTCTCTATAACCCGCATTATTCCTCCGGAATTCGCTTATCCAACAACACTTATGGTCCCGATCGTGCTCTGGGTCATCTTCCTGAAAGCATCAGGCGTACCGGCAAGAAAAGAGGTCCGGGAATAAGCTTCTAATCCTGAAGAATCAAATACATAACCATGTATAAACTCGTCTGTGTACACTGCGGCGCCGAGTATCCCCCCGACGCGATAGTGTATAATTGTGAGAAATGCGGCCATCTGCTTGCAGTAAAATATGATCTGAGCAAGATCACGATCACCCACGAAGAGATTTTACAGCGCCCGATCTCCCTTTGGCGCTACAAAGAGTTTCTGCCGGTCAAAATCGAACCCGTAACCCTTCAGGAGGGAGGCACACCTCTGTATCACCTGAAAAAACTTGGTGAGGAGATGGGGCTGACCAATCTATATGCAAAGCACGAGGGAATGAATCCGTCGGGATCGTTCAAAGACCGCGGCATGACGCTAGGGGTTTCCATGGCAAAACAGCTCGGCAAAAATATCGTTGCCTGTGCATCAACCGGAAACACGTCAGCATCTATGGCGGTTTACGCAGCAAAAGCGGGAATGCCGGCTGTTGTTTTACTTCCAGCAGGTCACGTTGCTCTTGGAAAAGTTGCCCAGGCACTTATGCATGGAGCAAAGGTCATCTCGATTCGCGGCAACTTTGACCGCGCGCTTGAGATGGTTCATGAGCTCTGTATCTCCCATGGGATCTATCTCTTAAACTCCATCAACCCCTATCGTCTTGAAGGACAGAAGACCATCGGATTCGAGGTAGTCGATCAGCTTGGCTGCGTTCCGGACAGGATCGTTCTGCCGGTAGGAAATGCAGGAAATATTTCTGCAGTCTACAAAGGACTTTGCGAGTGGAAGGAGATCGGATACATTGACCGCATTCCGAAGATGACGGCGATCCAGGCTGAGGGCGCAGCTCCTGTCGTTGCTGCGATCAAAGGTCAGCTTCCGGAAGTTGTCGTTGAGCAGAATCCTGAGACGGTTGCCTCTGCAATCCGTATCGGTGCTCCGGTGAATGCAGAAAAAGCTCTGCGCGCGATCCGCGAGACCGGCGGAACTGCAGAGTCCGTGACCGATGCCGAGATCCTTGCTATGCAGCGCGATCTCGCCAGATACGAAGGTATCGGTGTAGAACCAGCATCTGCTGCCTCGGTTGCAGGTATTCGCAAGATGGCAGAGATGGGACTTCTTGACAAGGATGAAAAGATCGTCTGTGTCGTGACCGGCCACCTGCTGAAAGATCCAGAAACTGTAATTAAACAATGCGCTCCGCCAATCGAGATCGACCCAACCATCGAAGCACTGCTTGCTGTATTGTAAGCATCTTTGTGATCCTGCTTGCTTTGTTTGCAGTCCCTGCGGCTGCAAACTCAGCAGAGTATTTTGTATCTGAAGACGGGACCGTTCTCACGGCGAATGCTACTCTGATCAATCAGAGTACATTTCTGCTGGTGAAACCTGGATTTTTAGGTGAGGAGGTCGCCCTTCCGGTAGACAATCTGACGATCCAAAATGAGAGCGGGGTTGTCGCGTTTACTCAGAATGGAAAAACCGTCTCGTTTCCAGCAGGGAACTATACGCTGAATTACTCTGCGAAGATCGAGAACGGGCTGATCTATCTGAGATATGCCGAGCCGTACAATGTTTCCATCTATCTGCCGGAGAAGTTTCAGACAGGACATCTGATCTTAGGCACGGTTGGGAACGGAGGGGTCATTTCCCCATCAGATAATTCATCTTATGGTTCGATGGTAACGTTTGAGAAGACAACGACTGCCTCTCTCACGTTTTATGATGACGTGCGCGAACCTCTTCTCTATATATTCATAGGGATATGGGGTGTCGTATTTGTCATTGCCGGTGTCAGGTATTTCAGACTGAAAAGAAAGCCGATCCAGGATTTTTAAGAACAGAATATTTTTCCTTTTTTTGTGTTTTAAAAATATCGGTAGTGAGCCTCCTTTTCTGTAAATTCTTCAGGCCCTAATTCCGTACTCACTTATTCACTCTCCA